>JAWKIL010000001.1:0-876503 GCA_041394285.1 Acidimicrobiales bacterium
TCCCCCGGTGCTCTAGGCACACTGTAGGCACAGGTGGAAGCTTCCGACAACGGCTCCGATGAGGGGCAACGCGCTGATCAGGTCATTTATCTGGAGCGGGCGAAGGGAATCGAACCCTCATCATCAGCTTGGAAGGCTGAGGTTCTAGCCTTTGAACTACGCCCGCAGCTAGCTTGGCTCGTCGGTCAGGCTAGCGCAGCGGAGGAGCGGCTGAGGTGGAGTTGGCACGGGAAGGCGACGGGGCGGCCGCGGCGCCGCCGGCCATGCCGGCATGGGAGCCGGTACCGCCGGGGCGCCTGGTCAACCGCGGCTTCGCCGTGGCCGATCACCTGGAGGCCTACGACTGGAACCTGCTCGAGGACCGGCCGGGCTTCCTGCGCATCGACGCCCACCTCCCGCCCCACCTGTGCAACCCCCAGGGCATGCTGTTCGGCGGCTACACCGGCACCTACGTGGACTTCGTGTCGCTCCACGCCATCCGGGCCGGCGAGGATCGCACCGATCCCGACCTGCCCCGCCACTTTATCGTCACGATCAACATGCGGATCGATTACTTCGAGCCCCTCGTCGGCCCCCGGTTCGTGATGGAGGCGGAGGTGGTGAACCAACGGGGCAAGACCTCGCTCGTGGCCATGCGCATGCTCCAGGACGACATCACCGCCGTCTACGCCCTCACCACCTTGCGCACCACCGACACCCGGCTCTGACCCCGCTCTGACCCCCGGGGCGGCGCACCGACCCGGGCTGCGCCGGCGCCCGCGGGTCTACGCTCAGCCTGCCCCCACGCCCGGCCCGGCCGCCGCGTCGAGCTGATGCATCCGGGCCTCGGGCACCCGGACCTGGATGGGCTCGGGCAACCCCACCCGCTCCTGGAACGAACGGATCCGCCCGATCATGGCCCCGTTGAGCACGGTGCCGGCCGCCGCCAGCTTCACCCCACTGGCGGCCACCACGTCCTGGGCCAGGTGCATTCCCGGCGCCAGCTGGCGGACGGTCACGCACGCTTCCACCAGCGCCAGAGCGTCGAGGCGGAGGGCCGACACCGCATCGAGCAGCATCCGGGGTGGGGGAGCGGGGGAGGCGGCGATGGCGGCGTGGGCCTCGCGGGGCGACGCCCCGCCCGACGTGAGGGCGTCGAACGCCGCCGCCAGACGCAGGATCTCGGCGCTGACCGCCCGCCGGGGCCAGCGCTGCACATCCCCGCCTTCGGCCACGGGCCCGGCGTCGGTCTGGTGGCTGATGATCCAGGCCACCGAATCCATCCGGGGGATGTTGGCCAGCAGCCCGGCCGTCACCTCGGCGGCGTGGGCCCCGGCGTCGCTCGCCAGCTCGTCGTGCACGACCAGGTAGCCGAGTTGCGACAGCTTGGCCGCCAGGGCCAGGTCCCAGGGCACCGGGCGGTGCAGCGCCGCCGACAGGTGGGTCACCAACGTCTCCAGCCGCTGGGTTCGCCCGTAGGCGGCCACGCTGATCAGCCCGAGCACCTCGGTCAACAGCCCCACCGTCCCGTTGAGCGTCCGGTCGAGCAGTTCCCGCTCGGCCCGGGCCAGGCGGGCCACCTCCAGTGCGTCGTCGATCGCCTCGATCAGATCGGCGGTGTCGCAGGGCTTGGTGAGGAAGCGGGCGATCTTGGCCTCGTTGATGGCGGAGATCGTGGAGTCGAGGTCGGCCTGGCCCGACAGCAGCAGCCGGGGCATGTCGGGGAACCGGCGCCGCAACTCGGCCAGCAGCTCGGCCCCCGACATCTGCGGCATCCGCATGTCGGAGACCACCACGTCGAAGGGTGATCCACCGTCCCCGGCGCCGGAGAACAGGGCGAGGGCCGCCGGGCCCGACTCGGCCACCGTCACCTTGTACTTCTTGCGCAGCGTGACCCGGAGGCTGGCCAGCACCTCCGGTTCGTCGTCCACGCACAACAGGCGGGGCAGCCGGAGCGGAGCCGGCTCGAAATCGGTCACGGTGACTCCTCCCGTTCGGACAGGGCACCCAGCCACACCCGCACCGCCGCCTCCAGAGGCGGGGTGAGCAGGTCACGGTGAGGCCGCCCCACCGACGAGTAGTACGGCAGCGACTGGACGCCGAGGCGGGCCGCCCGCACCGCCTCGCACAGCCCCAGCGGTCCCGTGGCCGGCGCCGGCAGGTCGTAGGATCCCTCCACGGCCAACACCAGCTGCGATGGCAGACCCCACACCGACAGCAGGTGCCCGCCGAGCTCGCAGTGGGTCACCCCGTACAGGCGGCGCTCGGCGGCCGTGATCGTGAGCCCCTCGGCCTCGGCCAGCTCGTACGACGCAGCGAGACGATCCGGCAGGTGCTCGGCTTCCAGCAGCAGACCGGTCGAGGCCAGGCCAGCCGCGGTCCCGGCCGGCAGCGCGTCGCCCGGCTGGGCCAGGGTCGACGCCAGGAGCCCCATGCTCCGTTCGTGGCGCCGCAGTTCGTTGAGCCCCATTCCCGGCACGGCGTGGCGCTCGTCGAGCAGGCTGACCATCTCGGCCCGGAGCACGAGGTGGGAGACCATCGTCAGGCCGAGCCGGACGACGGCGCTTCGGATGTCGATCACCCGGTTGCCGCCGGCGAAGGCCGAGTTCGCCCATTGGAGGAGCTTGGCCGACACGGCGGCGTCGGCCCCGATGACCTCGGCCACGGTCACCACGCTGGTCCTGGGGTCGTCGAGCAGGCGGACCAGCTCCCGGTACAGGGGCGGCGTCGCCGGCAGGGCGTCGATCCCGCCGATCACGCGCAGGATGTCGGGGTCGGCCAGGAGGCTCCGGTGGCGGACCCCCTGGGCCACGGCGTCCACCAGGTACTCGTGGGGGCAGGGCTTGGTCAGCCAGCGGTGGGTGACGGGCACGGCCTGCATGACCAGCGACTGATCGGCCTCGCCCGACAACACGTAGCGCACCACGTCGGGATAGGAGGCCTTCACCTGGCGGAGCAGCTCCACGCCGTTCATGCCCGGCATGCGCATGTCGGTCACGACCAGCTGTACCGGTTCGGCCGCCAGCAGGTCGAGGGCCTCGGGGCCGCCGAGAGCGAAGTGGAAGGTGTAGCTGCCCCGGAGCTTGCGCAGTGACGTACGCAGGCCGGCCAGCACTCCTTCCTCGTCGTCGACGAACAGCACGCCGGGCCGGGGCGGGTCCTGGGCGGTCACTGCCATCCGTCCACCGGCAGCCACACCCGGAACGTGGTCCCGGCCCGGGGATCGTCGGCCGGGACGGCGTCATCCACGTCGAACGTGATCCGGCCCCGGTGCTTGGCCACCACGACGTTGTGGGCGATGGCCAGCCCCTGGCCGGTGCCCTTGCCCACCTCCTTGGTGGTGAAGAACGGCTCGAACACCCGGTCCCTGATGGTCGCCGGGATACCCCCTCCGGTGTCGGCCACCTCGACGATCACACCCACGCCCTCGTCATCGAGACGGGACCGGATCGAGATCTCGCCCCGCTGGTCGGTCCCGCCGAACCGATCGGTGAGGGCGTGCGCCGCGTTGACCACGAGGTTCAGGAGGACCGAGGCGATGTCGCCCCGGTGGCAGGTCACCTCCGGAACCGGTCCCAGCTCGGTGCGCACGTCGGCCACGTACTTGTACTCGTTGCGGGCCACCACCAGCGTGGTCTCGATGAGCTCGTTGATGTCGGTGGGGGCCATGTGCTCCCCGCCCGGATGGGAGAACTGCTTGAGCGCCTTGACGATGGTGGCGATCCGGTTGACCCCTTCGAGCGTGCGCTCGACCGCCCTGGGCGCCTCGTCCACCAGGAAGTCGAGGTCGATCCCCTCGATCCGGGCGTCCACGGCGGCCGTGGCGTCGGCCAGGCCTGCCGCCTCCGCCTGCTTCTTGAGCTCGCCGTAGCAGCCCAGCAGCCCGATCAGGTCGTCGAAGACGTCGCCCAGGAACCGGGCGCTGTCGCCCACGAACTGGATCGGGGTGTTGATCTCGTGGGCCACACCGGCCGCCAACTGCCCGATGGCCTCGAGCCGTTGGGCCTGGCGCAGCTCGAGCTCGAGCTGGCGCCGCTCGCTGGTGTCCATGGCCAGGAACACGACACCGACCTGCTTGCGTCGCTCGTTGCGCAGCTTCGACACGTTCACCAGCACCGGCACCGTGCCCGCGCCCACCTTGACCAGCTCGGCCTCGTGCTGTGACAGGCACAGCCGCTCGACGTCGGGAGCCGTGGGCCCGGCGGTCGGTGGCTTGCGGGCCTCGTGGCGCCCCGTCGAGGTCCCGTCGAGCGGGGGGAACAGGAGGAAGTCCCACACCGGGCGGCCCACGATCTCGTCGCCGGCGAGACCGGTCAGCGTTTGGGTGGCGCCGCCCACCGAGGTGACGATGCCGTCGAAGTCGGTGATGAACAGGGCCGAGAACAGGCTGCGCAGGATGCTCTCCAGGTGCGCCTTGTTGTCCCGCATCTCGGCCTGGGCCAGATAGATGGCGCGGGTCCGGTCCTCGATCATGTCGGTGAGGATCCGGTTCCGTTCCCGCTCCCGGCGGAGCCGGGCCTCCAGCCGGGCCACCCGGTCGGCGAGCTCGTGGGCGGCCGCGGTGTCGGTCACGGGTCGCAGCTCCGATGCCGGCCGGCACCGCCGGGACGGTGGTCGGGAAGGTGATGTCGGGAAGGTGATGAGGTAGGTCCCGTTGGTGCCCTGCGTGGACACGAGGCGGTGGTCGATGGCGGTGCCGAACCAGTCGCCGATCCCGTCGAGGACGCCGGAGACGAGTGGGAACAAGCCGTGGCTCGACTCGTACTCCAACAGCAGTTCGTCTCCGGCCACGGCCATGACGATGAAGCGGGCCGGGTGGGCGTCGGGGTCGAGCTTGCGCACCTCGGTGTCGACGATCGAGTCGAGCTGCTCCAGCAGTTGCCGGGGTCCGGTCACGCCGTCGAGGAGCGTGGCGGCCGAGCGGGCCAGGGCCGGGAAGGCGAACCGCCCGAAGGTCCGCAGCACGTCGTCGGCTGGCCGGCCCGTCCGTTCGCTGGTCGCCGCTACCAGGGCCGACAGGTGGTGGGCCGGGTAGGTGCCCGGGCCGACGAAGGGCTCGGCGCCGGCCAGACCGGCGGCCGCCAAGACATCGTCGAGCGCGTCGTCACCCAGCTCGGCCGCCACGAAATCCTCGAAGAGGATGAAGATCGTGCCCTTCATGCCCATCCCTTCCCGTCGGGAGATCCGTGGTCCATCGGCGGCCGGCAGCCCGGATTGAGCGGTGGGCGTCCTGTGCGGGCTGACCGGCTGGGTAGGGTTTGGAGATGGCCGCCCACGACGAGCTGCACCAAGAGGTCCGGGACCGCCTCGGCCGGATCGATCAGCTCTACACCAGAGGTCGGCAGGCCATCGTCGACGCGCTGGTGGGGGCGGGCACGCCGCTCACCCTGCCGGCTCTGTTGGAGCAGGCCCCCGACCTCACCCAGAGCTCGGCCTACCGCAACCTGTCGATGATGGAGCAGGCCGGGGTGGTGCGCCGGCTCGTCCACGGTAACGACCACGCCCACTACGAGTTGGCCGAGGGGCTGACCGGGCACCATCACCACCTCGTCTGCCGGGGCTGCGGGGTGATCCGGGACGTCACGCTGGACCGCCAGCTTGAACGGTCGCTCGACGCCGCCTTCTCCCGGATCGCGCTCGACGTCGGCTTCCGGCCGGAGACCCACGACATCGACGTCTACGGCATCTGCGCCGACTGCGCCGCCGATTGTTCCGCCGATTGAGGGCGCGGGCGGTGGGCGGCCGTCGTTTGAGAGTGGGAATCAGTTGCATTTGAGAATCACTCTCAATAAAGTCGGCTGATGCCGAGAAGGACCCTGGCCCTGGTGGTGGCGGCTGGCTCGACCCTGGCCGCCTGCGGAAGCTCGTCGTCGGGAACGACCGCTGACGGCAGCTCGTCCGGCGACGGCGGCCCACTGCAGGTGGTGGCGAGCTTCTACCCGCTGCAGTACGCCGTGGAGCAGGTGGGCGGCGATGCCGTGTCGGTCACCAACCTCACCAAACCGGGGGCTGAGCCCCACGACCTCGAGCTGAACCCGCGGGACGTGGCGGCGGTGGTCGACGCCGATCTGGTGGTGTACCTCAGCGGCTTCCAGCCGGCGGTCGACGAGTCCGTGGCGGGCGAAGCGGCCGACCGGGCGTTCGATGTCGCTCCCTCCGCCCGCCTCGACCTCACCGGGGTCGACGAGGAGGGCCATGGTGGCGACGGCGCAGCCGCCGATGGGCATGCCGGCGACCAGGTCGCCGACCCGCACTTCTGGCTCGACCCCACCCGTCTGGCCGACGTGGGCGATGCAGTGGCGGAGAAGCTGGCGGCCGTCGACCCGGGGCAGGCCGGTACGTTCAGGGCCAACGCCGCCGCCTTCCGCCACGAGCTCGAGGCGCTCGACGCCGAGCTGTCGGCCGGTCTCGGTTCGTGTGCCAACACCGAGATCGTGACCAGCCACGAGGCGTTCGGCTATCTGGCTCAGCGCTACGGCCTGACCCAGGTGGGAATCACCGGCCTCAACCCGGAGGCCGAGCCCGACGCCGCCACGATCGCCGAGGTGGCCGACTTCGTCACCGAGCACGGCGTCGCCACCATCTACTACGAGACGCTGGTGAGCCCGGCGGTGGCAGAGACGGTGGCGGCCGAGACAGGGGCCGAAACGGCGGTGCTCGACCCGATCGAGGGAATAAGCGCTGCCTCGGCGGCACAGGACTACGTTGGGGTGATGCGCGCCAACCTCGCCGCTCTGAGAGCCGGTCAGCCCTGCTCGTGACCGCCGTCGACCACCCTGCGGACCCAGCAGAAGGTTCCCCCGTCATCGAGCTGCGCCACACCTCGATCGGGTACGGCGCCCGGCCGGTGGTCGAGGACGTCTCGCTGCGGATCGAACGGGGAGAGGTGGTGGCCCTGGTGGGCCCGAACGGGTCGGGCAAGACCACGATCGTGCGGGGCGTGCTCGGGCTGGCCCCCGTGGTCGGGGGTGAGGTCCGCCTGTTCGGGGTGCCGGCCGGCCGCTTCAACGAGCGCTGGCGCCTCGGCTACGTCCCCCAGCGCCACACGGTCGTGGGGGCCGTTCCCTCCACGGTGCAGGAGGTCGTGGCGTCGGGCCGCCTCGCCCGGCGGCGCTGGTGGCAACCGCCCACGGCCGCCGATCGGGCGGTCGTGAGCCGGGCGATCGACGTGGTCGGCCTGGTCGACCAGAGCCGTGCCTCGGTGTCGACCCTGTCGGGCGGCCAGCAACGGCGGGTCCTGATCGCCCGGGCGCTGGCCGCCGATCCCGAGGTGCTGGTGATGGACGAGCCGACGGCCGGAGTCGACGCCGCCAGCGCCGACGCACTCACCCGCACCCTGGCCCGGCTCGTCGGCGACGGCCGGACGCTGCTGATCGTCACCCACGACGTCGCCCCGTTGGCCCCGATCCTGACCCGGGTGGTGGCGTTGGCCGGAGGTTCGGTGGTGGGCGACGATCCGGCCGGGCCTCCCGGCCCGCCCGGATGGCTGGGCGATCCCGGCCTCCACGGCGCGCCGGCGGCGGGCTGAGCGGGCGGCGGGCAGGCTCGGCATGCTCCACTACGCCTTCATGCAGCGGGCGCTGCTGGCCGCGCTGCTGGTGGGGCTCACCGCCCCCGTGGTGGGGGTGTACCTCGTCCAGCGGCGCCTGGCCCTCATCGGCGACGGCCTGGGCCACGTCGCCCTCACGGGTGTCGCCCTCGGCGTGCTCACCGGCGGGGCCCCCGTCCTCGTGGCCCTGGCCTGCTCGGTCGCCGGGGCGGTGGCCATCGAGGTGATCCGGGCCCGGGGCAAGGCCAGCGCCGACGTGGCCCTGGCCGTCATGTTCTACGGCGGTATCGCCGGCGGTGTGGTGCTCATCGGGCTGTCGCCCCAGGGCACGCCGGCCAACCTCTCGGCCTACCTGTTCGGGGCGATCACCACCACCACCTCCGGTGACCTGGTGCTCTTCGCTCTCCTGTCCGCCGTGGTGCTGGCCGTGGCGGTGGGTCTCGCCCCCCGGCTGTTCGCCGTGAGCAACGACGAGGAGTTCGCCCGGGCCAGCGGCATGAACGTGCTCGGCCTGAACGTGCTGCTGGCCGTGCTGACGGCGGCCACCGTGGTCATCTCGATGCGAATCGGGGGTCTGCTGCTGATCAGCGCCCTGATGATCGTCCCCAACGCCGTGGCCCAGGTGACGGCGGGCAGCTTCCGCTCCAGCATGGCGGTGGCCGTGGGCGTGGGGGTGGGGGCCAGCGTGGCCGGGACCGGCCTGTCGTACTACGCCAACACGCCGTCGGGGGGCACCATCGTGCTGCTGGCCATCGGGGTGTTCCTGGTGGCGTCGGTGGGGTCGTGGCTGCGGAGCCGCTGGCACGGGAGACGGCACCACGACATGCGGGAGCACCCGCACGAGCACGGCCCGGGCTGTGGCCATGAAGCCATTCCCCACGGCGACCACGTCGACTACCTCCACGACGGCCACCGCCACGCCGCCCACGGCGCCCACTACGACGATCACTGAAACTGGCAGCTTCGGTGAATCCTTGCGGGGCTGCGCCCCCGGGCCCCATCTCCTACGCTGCCGCCATGCCCACCTACACGGTCCTCACCGCAGCCGAGGTTGCCGCCCTGCCCGACCTGGGCGATTGGCGTTTCACCACGGGCGCCATCGAAGCCCGGTTCCGGGCGTCCGGGTTCGCCGCCGCCGCTGATCTGGTGACGGCCATCGCCGCTGCGGCCGACGCCGCCGACCACCATCCCGACATCGACGTGCGCTATCCCGGCGTCGTGCACGTGCGGCTGACCACCCACGCCGCCGGTCGGGCCGTCACCGACCTCGACGTGGCTCTGGCCCGCACCATCTCGGGCCTGGCCGCCGATCGGGACGCCACGCCCGACCCGACGGCGGCCCAGGTGAGCGAGCTGGCCCTCGACGCCCTCGACATCGGCGCCGTGCTCCCGTTCTGGCGGGCCGTGCTGGGCTACGTCGACGACGTCATCGAGGGCCAGGACGAGCCGCTCCACGCCATCAAGGACCCCCTGCGGATCGGGCCGCCGCTGTGGTTCCAGCAGATGGACGAGCCCCGCACCGAGCGCAACCGGTTCCACCTCGACGTCATCGTCCCCCACGACGAGGCCGAGGGTCGACTGGCCGCCGCCCTGGCCGCCGGGGGCACCCTCGTGTCGGACGAGTACGCCAAGGCGTGGTGGATCCTGGCCGACGCCGAGGGCAACGAGGCCTGCATCTGCACCTGGCAGGACCGCGAGGTCGGCTAACTCCCGTCCCCAGGGTCGTCGGCCCGGCCCTCGCCCCGCCGGCGCAGTCCGTTGGCCCAGCCCACCAGGGTTTTGTTCACGTACTCGTCGGCGTTGGTGAACACCTTCTGGGCCGAGTCGGAGAAGCCCTTGCGGGCCGCCGACAGATCGGTGGTCAGTGGCGGCTCCTCCCCCCGGCGCACGTAGGCGCCGCCCACGATCGCCCGGTAGGGCCCGTCGTCGAGGAACGTGGTGAGCTCGGCCACCCGGATGACGGGGAACGGGTGGGTGCGGCCCACGGTGGACATGAACTTGTAGAAACCGTCGAGGCCGTTGCGGTCCTGGTACTCGGCCGACTGCGCCTTGAGCGCCTCCACGTCGATCTCTCCCTCCCGGCCCCGGATGCCGCCCGCCATCACGCCGAGCGCGCCGTAGGCCGCCGCCGGATCCTGCACAGCCAGCAGGCCCGCCCGGTCGCAGGAGACCTCGGCCTTGCGGTGCCACTCCAGCAGCGCCAACGTCACCGGCCAGGCTGCCGGGCCCACCACGCCCGACACCGGGCGCGCCAGATCGAGCAGCAGGAACAGCATCGTGCGGTACAGCACGTGCTCGCTCATGATGTGGGCCACCTCGTGCCCGAGGACGAAGCGCAGCTGGTCGGGGCTCGACAGCTCCACCAGCGAGCTGTTGAGCACGATGAACGGGCGGTCCACCCCCACGGCGCCGGCATTGGCCAGCGGGGTCTGCGACACGTACAGCGGCGGCACGTCGGTGTCGAGCACGGCGCACACCGCCTGCAGTTGCTGGTGGAGGTCGGGGTACTGGCTGGGGCCTACCCGCAGCGCCTGGGCCTGGTAGTTGATCCGGATGTTCCGCTCCCCGAACATGCCGACGACCTTGCGGATCACCGTGTCGAACCCGGGGATGGTCCGCAGCGCGGCCAAGGCTGCCCGGTCGGTCGGATGCTCCCAGGACGCCGGGCTGATGTGGGGGAAGTGGACGGGCACGGGGGTGACCTCACTGCTCAGAAGGGTGTTCGTATACTCGGCGTTATGGGACGTCTGCTGATGGAGCCGGGAAGCGCATTGCTGGTGCTGGCCGTGGCGGCGTTCCTGCTCCGCTTCCTGGTGGTGTACATCCCGGTCATCGGGGGGCTGCTGGCGTTCGTCCTGTGGTTCGCTGTCGTCTTCGGCCTGGTCGGTGGCATCTACCTCACGGTCACCAGCCGCCGTAACCGGGCCTGACGGACACCGTAGAACGATCCGCCGCCGTGCGTCGGTCGCTCGCCATCATCCGGCACGCCGTCGTCGGCCTCGTGGCCGGCCTGGTACTGGGCGGCTGTGTGGGGGGCGGGGGCGGTGACGACGACGCCCTGGAACTGGAGGGCGTGGGCACCACGCTCGTCCTTATCGGCGACGGGCTGTCGATGGCGGTACCCGATGGCTCCTCGATCACGGTGACGGTCGAGGAGCCGGGAGCACCCCTCGAAACCCCCCGGGGGGGAGAGGGTTGCTCGACCCGCTCCGGCTCGATCACGATCGGGGACGGCGATCGTCGGGGCCGGATCGAGATGGAGCGGTGGAGCCCCGGGTGCCGCCATCCGGTGTTCCTCAACGGGGCCTACGGCTGGTTCGCCGGCGCCGACCACGTGTCCGACGCCACTGCGGTCGCGGAGTTGTCGAGCCCGGCCGGCCCGGTGACCTATCTCGAGCACCCCTACACCGAATGCACGAACAGCTGCACCACCTGGTCGATGCGCTACGCGCTGCTGGTCCAGGCGGCCCCAACCGACCCCGAACATCCGGTGTTGGCCCTGGTCACCCCGGCCGACAGTGGCATCGACCTGGCCCTCTTCGCCGCCACGCTCACCACCGGCTCCTGACACCGGATCGCCAATTCCTGACTAAAGGTCCAAGAATTGCCGATTGCCGCCGATCGGAAGGTTACAACCGGTACCATCGTCGAGCGGCCACACGCTACGGGGCAGGCAGCTGGCGAGTCGGAGGAACAGCAGTCCGTGATTTCTTGTCCCAACCTGCTTCGTGGTCGGTTCGTTCCCATCGCGATCCTGGCGGCCATCGTGGCCCTGATCGCAACCTCCGTGGCCTGGAACCACGATGAGGGCTCGGAGCTCGAAACCATCGGCGACTCGACGACCACCGAGGTCACCGACCCCGATCTGGTGGCCCGCAGCGCCGACATTCCCGATCGGCCCAACGCCCTGGATCTGATCGGCACGAGCCCGACGCTGCCCGGCAGCGTGCCGGGCCTGCCCGACTCCGTGCCGGCCGACGAGCAGGCGGCGATCACGGCCACCACCACGGCCGAGGGCGCGGCCGCCGAAGGCGCAGCCGCCACGTCGGTCGGCGCCGCCGCCGCCCAGGGCACCACCGCGGGCACAACGGCGTCCACCGCCGCGCCCACCACGAAGCCCACCGCCCCGCCCACCACGAAGGCGCCGGCTGCCACGGCCCCGCCCGCCACCACGCCCCCGGCCAACTGCGCCAATCCCTGGGGCAACCTGGAGGGCTGCGGTTGGCCCGGTCCGGGCAACACCGGCCCACGTACGGGCAATTGCCCCAACGGGTTCACCAATGTCGGTACCGGTGTCACGGGCAAGACCCAGATCACCACGGCCAACACCGTCATCAGCTGCCAGCGCATCTCGGGCACGCTGGTCATCCAGGCCGCCAACGTGACGGTGAAGGACAGCTACGTCACCTACGACGGCGGAGGCGGCACCGGCGGCGGCGCCATCGTGATCAACGACGGGGGTTCGGCCACCATCGACCACGTGGAGGTCGACGGGCTGGACCACACCCACTCCTGCGTGTGGCACCAGGGGGTGTCGGTCACGATCGACGCCCTGAACTGTCACGGCACCGACGATGGGGTGTTCGCCTTCGCCCGGTTGGCCTATTCGCCCACGGCCGGCGACAACTTCACCATCAAGAACAGCTACTTCCACGGCTTCACCCACAACGCCGCCAACGGCCACATCGACGGCTTCCAGACCGAAGGCACGTCCAACGGCGTCATCTCCCACAACACCTTCCACATGAAGGACACGGCCAACGCCGCCATCGCCATCTGGGACGGCGAGAAGAACGCCACCAACATCCAGATCACCGGCAACCTGTTCGCCGGGGCCGAGTGGGTGGTCTACGCCAACGACTACCACCCCAGCCAGGCTTCCCCGGCCGGCGGACACTCGGTGACCAACATCTCGTTCACCAACAACATGTTCAGCACCTACGTGCACGGCTGCGTCGGCAAATGGGGCGTCTGGTACACCACGAACAACGCCTACGGTGGTGGCCCCACCGACGGCTGGCACCGTTCGGGCAACAAGGTGCTGGAGACCGGGGCCAGCCTCGACAACGGCGACGTCTGCCGCTGAGCCCTCAGCTCGCCACGTAGGCGGCGAGGTGCTGGCCGGTCAGGGTGGACCGGTCGGCCACCAGCTCAGCCGGGGTGCCCTCGAACACCACCCGGCCGCCATCGTGGCCCGCTCCGGGTCCGAGATCGACGATCCAGTCGGCGTGGGCCATGACAGCCTGGTGGTGCTCGATCACCAGGACCGACTTGCCTCCGTCCACCAGGCGGTCGAGCAGGCCCAGCAGTTGCTCGACGTCGGCCAGGTGCAGGCCGTTGGTGGGTTCGTCGAGCACGTAGAGGCCGCCTTTGTCCGCCATCCGGGTGGCCAGCTTGAGCCGCTGGCGCTCGCCCCCGGACAGGGTCGTGAGCGGCTGGCCGAGGCTGAGGTAGCCCAGGCCCACGTCGGCCAACCGGGTCAGGATCGCATGGGCCGCCGGGATGCGGGCTTCACCCGTGCCGAAGAAGTCGACGGCCTCGGACACCGGCAGGGCCAGTACCTGGGCGATGTCGAGACCGCCGAACCGGTACTCCAGCACTGAGGCCTGGTATCGCTTGCCCTCGCACTCCTCGCAGGTGGTGGCCACCCCGGCCATCACGGCCAGGTCGGTGTAGATCACGCCGGCCCCGTTGCAGGCGGGGCATGCCCCCTCTGAGTTCGCGCTGAACAGCGCAGGCTTCACCCCGTTCGACTTGGCGAACGCCTTGCGGATGGGTTCGAGGAGACCGGTGTAGGTGGCCGGGTTGCTGCGGCGCGAACCCCGGATCGGGGCCTGATCGACGGTGACCACACCGTCCCGGGCGGCTACCGAGCCGTGGATCAGCGAGCTCTTGCCCGAACCGGCCACGCCGGTGATCACCACCAGCACGCCCAGGGGGATGTCGACGTCGACGGAACGCAGATTGTTGGTGTCGGCGCCCCTGATCTCGAGCGTTCCCGTGGGGGGCCGCACCGTCTCCTTCAGCCGGGCCCGGTCGTCGAGGTGGCGGCCGGTGCGGGTGCCGCTGGCCCTCAGCCCCTCGATCGTCCCCTCGAACACGATCTCGCCCCCGGCGGTGCCGGCGCCGGGACCGAGGTCCACGATGTGGTCGGCGATCGCCATCACCTCAGGCTTGTGCTCCACCACCAGCACGGTGTTGCCCTTGTCCCGCAACTGGAGCAGGAGCTCGTTCATCCGCTGGATGTCGTGGGGGTGCAGGCCCACGGTGGGCTCGTCGAACACATAGGTGACGTCGGTGAGCGACGAGCCGAGCTGGCGGATCATCTTGGTCCGCTGGGATTCGCCACCCGACAGGGTGCCCGACGGGCGGTTGAGGCTCAGGTAGCCGAGCCCGATCTCCACGAAGGCGGCCAGCGTCCGCTGCAGGGTGTCGAGCAGGGGGCCCACGGTGGGCTCGTCGAGGCCGCGCACCCACTGGGCCAGGTCGCTGATCTGCATGGAGCAGGCCTCGGCGATGTTGACGCCGGCGATCCGGGAGCTGCGGGCCGCCTCGTTGAGGCGGGTGCCGTCGCAGTCGGGGCAGTCGGTGAAGGTGACGGCCCGCTCCACGAAGGCCCGGATGTGGGGCTGCATGGCGTCGATGTCCTTGGACAGGAACGACTTCTGGATCCGCGGTATCAGGCCCTCGTAGGTGACGTTGATGCCCTCCACCTTGATGCGGGTCGCCTCCTTGTGGAGGAGGTCGTGCAACTCCCGCTTGGAATAGCGGCGGATCGGCTTGTCGGGGTCGAGGAAGCCGCTTCCCATGAAGATTCGCCCGTACCAGCCGTCCATCGTGTAGCCGGGGATGGTGAGGGCGCCCTCCCGGAGCGACTTGGAGTCGTCGTAGAGCTGGGTGAGATCGAAGTCGGTGACCGAGCCCAGGCCTTCGCACCGGGGGCACATGCCGCCGGCCCGGTTGAACTGGACCTTCTCGGTTTTGGCCCCGCCCTTGTCCACGGTGATCGAGCCGCTGGCCCGCACGGTGGCGAGGTTGAACGAGAAGGCGTTGGGCGGCCCGATGTGGGGCTGGCCGAGCCGGCTGAACAGGATGCGCAGGAGGGCGCTGGCGTCGGTTGCGGTGCCGACGGTGGAGCGGGCGTCCGCCCCCATCCGCTGCTGATCCACGATGATGGCGGTGGTGAGGCCGTCGAGCACGTCGACCTCGGGCCGGGCCAGGGTGGGCATGAAGCCCTGCACGAAGGTGCTGTAGGTCTCGTTGATGAGCCGCTGCGACTCCGCCGCGATCGTGTCGAACACGAGCGAGCTCTTGCCCGACCCCGAGACGCCGGTGAACACCGTGAGGCGGCGCTTGGGGATGGCGATGCTCACGTTCTTGAGGTTGTTCTCCCGGGCGCCGTGCACCCGGATGAGGTCGTGGCTGTCGGCAGGGTGGGCGGCCGCAGCCGGCGGGGCCTTGGGCATTGTCGCACCCTACCGGGACGACGTCACCAGCCCGGCGGTCCGTGTTGTAGTGGCCGTTCGTGGGGTCGAAACCGCCGTCGGCGTCGCCTCCCTGCTCGGGGTGATCATGGGAGCCACGGCAGTGGTAGCCGCCATAGCCCTCGTGCGCGACCGGGTCACGGTGCGCGCCCCGAGACACTGCGATCTGCCAGGCATCTGGCGGTGACGGGCGCCCGGCGACAATCGGGCTGTTCGTGCTCGATGAGGCGTCCTTGTCGGTCGTGGCCGACGCCATGCTCGAACAGATCCGGATTCTTCGCTGGGGCTCCGGCGAGGGAGGGAAGCCCAATCTCCCGCGGGAAGTCCCGTGCGTGCGTGCGGGCTCAGGCTGTGGCCTCGGCCAGGCAGGTGGCGATCCAGTGGTGGTCGAGGCGCTCGCCGTCCCAGTTCGGCACCGGATCCGCCGTCGGTTCGGGCCTTGGTTGTGCCGTGGCCACCAGCGGGGCGTGCAGGGGCTGCCCATCCGACGCCCGGGCCGTGACGGTCCCGTCGGCGTGGAGAACGAGGGTGACGTTGCGCCGATGGATGAGGCGGTGATGGCCGGGGCAGAGCAGGACGAGATTGTCGGGCTGACGGGATCCGCCGTGGATCCAGTGGACGAGGTGGTGGGCTTCCCGCCGACCGGTGTGGTGACAGCCCGGGAACCGGCAGGTCGGGTCCCGGAGGGCGAGCAGCCGTCGGGTGGCGGCGGTGGGATACCGCTGCTGGCGGTACCGCCCGCCGTCGTCGGCCATGATCACCGGCCCGTCGCAGGCGGCGGCGGCCGCGGTGCCGGGATCGATGGCGAAGCCGGTGTCGGTTGCGCACGGGTCCTGCCGGTCGTCGCTGATTCCGGCCGCGGCGTCGGCAGTGGTGACGATGGTGACGGCCGGCGTGGCGATCTCCGGCCCGAGGAGCAGCTCAACCAGGGCATCGGCCCGACGGGCGGCGATCGGCACACCCTCTACGGGTGCGGTGCGCTCCGCCACGGCGGCGGCGACGGCCGCGCCCTCGGCGGCCGGGATCCGTAGCACGAACACGACGGAGCCGTCGTCGTCGTGGGCCTGGCGCCAGGTGAGCGAGCGGGTGGCCTCCTGGTGATCGGCCTGGCTGCCCGTGATCCGCCGCTGGGTGCGTACGATCTGCTCGACGTGGGCTGCGGTGCCGTTGCGGGCCACGTCGAGCCAGATGATCTCGGTGGCCGGCTTGGCGATGCGGGTGACGGCCCGCACTTTGGACCAGGTGATCGCCCCCGAGGCCAGGGCGGCCGAGATCGCTGGCAGCTCCCGGAGGGCGGTGGCCACCCGGATGTGCTCGCTGGCCGCCGTCGGCCCCAGCCCGCACCGCCACGACAGCCACTGCACGGCGCTGACGCAGCCCGACGCCTCCCATCCCTGGCGGGCCAGGAACTCGCCGAGCAACGCCAGGAACCGAGCCTTCGATGCCGCCTCCAGGGCGGCGGTCCCCACCAATGCCGCCTCCAGCCCTTCGATCGTCAGCTCAGGCGAACCGTTCGCCGTCGCAGTCATCATTGCCGTCATCATTGCCGTCACCATCGCTGCATCCCCCTCGTGCCTGCTCTACGGCCACCTCTACGGCCCTGCAGACGACACTACGCAGGTGGTGTGACAGCGAGAGCGGGGCTGGACGCGACGGCGATTTCCCGCGGGAAATCGAGCCAGGGTGCGATCCGCCGCCACCGCCGAGCGGCGGTAGTTTCGGCAGCGCGTGGTGGCGACCGGTCCGGGACCGCCTCGGCGACGCGTTCCTCGTCGGGCTCGACTGTCGGACCGTCGCCTGGGCCTACTCGCCTGAGGGCAGCCACCAGCGGCTTCCCAGCTGCAACCCCAGGTCACGGTGTTTTGGCGGTGTGACCTGGGGTTGCCGGGTTCCTCTCCCCGGTCGGGATGGGGAGATTTGAACTCCCGACCCCCTGCTCCCAAAGCAGGTGCGCTAGCCAAACTGCGCTACATCCCGGAGCGGCGTCCATGGTAGCCGGCTCCGCCACCACCCGGCGTGGCGTTCGGACATGGCGTCGGGTGGAACCCGCCGCAACTGGGGACGAGCGCGCTGACCAGCGGCAACGGCGCCGACCCGGGTCCTGCCACCTGAGCCGACAGCCCGCTCGGAGCGGCCATATCGGCGGCGCGGCGCCTGTGGCTGCTCGTTACACTCGGGTTGGTGAAGTCGTCTGTGGAGACCCTCGAGGGGAACAAGGTCAAGGTCGTCGTACAGGTCGAGGAGGCGGAGTTCGAGAAGGATCTCGACGCTGCCTTCCGGCGCCTGGCCAGGGAGGTCCGTCTCCCCGGGTTCCGGCCCGGCAAGGCCCCCCGCAAGGTCCTGGAGGCGCGCATCGGCCAGTCCTACGCCCGCCAGGAGGCGTTCCGGGAGGCCCTGCCCGTCTACTACACCGAGGCGGTGAAGGAGCACGAGGTCGACGTCATCGCTCCCCCCGAGATCGACATCACCGACGGCGAGGAGAGCGGCGGCGTCTCGTTCGACGCTGTCGTGGAGGTCCGCCCCTCGATCTCGGTCGACGGTTACGCCAACCTGGAGATCGAGGTCCCGTCGCTGGCAGTGGGCGACGACCTGATCGATGGTGCCATCGACCGGATGCGGGCGAAGTTCGGCGAGCTGGCCGACGTGGACCGTCCGGCCGCCACCGGGGACCGGGCCGTGATCGACATCGAGGCCACCCACGAGGGCGAAGTTGTGCCCGGCCTCACCGCCACCGACTACGTTTATGAGGTGGGCAGCGGAGCTGTTGTCGCCGAGATCGACGAGCATCTCACCGGTGCCTCCGCCGGCGATGAGCTCACGTTCTCCGCCGATCACCCCGACGAGGACGAAGACGAGCCCCTCCACTTCACCATCCGGCTCCACAAGGTGCAGGAGATGGTGCTGCCCGAGGCCACCGACGCCTGGGCCGCCGACAACAGCGAGTTCGAGACGCTGGAGGAGCTGCGGGAGAGCTTCCGCACCAACATGACCACGGTGCGCATCAACCAGGCCCGGGCCGCCCGGCGAAGCAAGCTGGCCGAGGCCCTGGCCGACCTGGTCGACGACGAGCTGGTCCCCGAGGCCATGGTCGACAACGAGGTGGAGGCCCGGGCCCAGGACATGGCCCTGCGGCTCAACGCCCAGGGCATCGACTTCAACACCTTCCTCCAGATCACCGGCCAGTCCCAGGCCGACGTGCTGGAGGGTCTGCGGGCCGACGCCCGGGGCTCGGCCAAGTTCGATCTGGCCTTGCGGGCCATCGCCCAGGCCGAGGCCCTCGAGGTCACCGACCACGATATGGAGCACGAGCTGGAGCACATCGCCGGCCACCTCGAGAAGTCGCCGGAGGAGGTCCGGGCCGACTTCGAGCAGGCCGGGCGGATGCCCGCGCTGCGGGCCGATCTGCTCAAGAACAAGGCGCTCGACTGGGTCACCGAGCGGGCCACCGTCGTCGACGAGGATGGCCAACCCGTCAGCCCAGATGCGCTAGAACTGCCAACCGAGCACGAGCACGAGCACGATTCCGGAGAGGACCACTAGTGACGCACGCCGCGCCCATGTACAACTCCATCATCCCCATGGTCATCGAGCAGACGAGCCGTGGGGAACGGACCGCGGACATCTACTCACGGCTCCTGCGGGACAACATCATCTTCCTGGGCACGCCGATCTACGACGACATCGCCAACGTGATCTGCGCCCAGATGCTGCACCTGGAGTCGGAGAACCCGGACCGGGACATCAGCCTCTACATCAACTCGCCGGGCGGCGACATCAACGCCATGTTCGCCATCTACGACACGATGCAGTACATCCGGCCCGACGTCACCACCATCTGCTTCGGGCAGGCCGCCTCGGCCGCCGCCATCCTGTTGGCCGCCGGCACCAAGGGCAAGCGCCTGGCCCTCTCCAACGCCCGCATCCTGCTCCACCAGCCCTACACCGGGGCCCAGGGCCAGGTGTCGGACCTGGAGATCGCAGCCAACGAGATCGAGCGGATCAAGAAGGTGCTGGAGGAGACGCTGGCCCGCCACACGGGCCAGCCGATCGAGCGGATCGCCACCGACACGGACCGAGATTTCGTGATGACGGCGAACGAGGCCCGGGAGTACGGCATCATCGACGAGGTGCTCCGCGAACGACAGACAGTGGACACCACCGGTCCGATCCGGGCCGTCGGCTCCTAGCAGGGGGACTCAGAGGGTGGCGAAGTTCGGAGAGGGTGGCGAGCTCCTCAAGTGCTCGTTCTGCGGGAAATCGCAGAAGCAGGTCAAGAAGCTGATCGCCGGTCCCGGCGTGTACATCTGCGACGAGTGCATCGATCTCTGCAACGAGATCATCGAGGAAGAGCTGGCCGACGGCGGCGATCTCAGCTTCGAGGAGCTGCTCAAGCCGCGTGAGATCTACGAGTTCCTGAACGACTGGATCGTGGGGCAGGAGACGGCCAAGAAGATCCTGTCGGTCGCCGTCTACAACCACTACAAGCGCATCCAGTACGGCGCCCAGTCGGGCTCCAGCTCCGACGTGGAGCTGGCCAAGAGCAACATCTTGTTGATGGGGCCCACCGGCTGCGGCAAGACCCTGCTGGCCAAGACCCTGGCCCGGATGCTGAACGTGCCCTTCGCCATCGCCGACGCCACCGCCCTCACCGAGGCGGGCTACGTGGGCGAAGACGTCGAGAACATCCTGCTCAAGCTGATCCAGGCGGCCGACTTCGACGTGAAGCGGGCCGAGACCGGGATCATCTACATCGACGAGATCGACAAGATCGCCCGGAAGAGCGAGAACCCGTCGATCACCCGGGACGTGTCGGGCGAGGGCGTGCAGCAGGCCCTGCTCAAGATCCTGGAAGGGACCGTGGCGTCGGTGCCGCCCCAGGGCGGGCGCAAGCACCCCCACCAGGACTTCATCCAGATCGACACGTCGAACATCCTGTTCATCTGCGGTGGCGCCTTCGCCGGCATCGAGACGATCATCGAGCGCCGCATCGGCGCCCGCTCCGTGGGGTTCAAGGCCGACATCGGCTCCGCCGCCCAGTCGGCCGACGACATCTACGCTCGGGTTCGTCCCGAGGATCTCCTGAAGTTCGGCCTGATCCCCGAGTTCGTCGGGCGTCTGCCGGTGATCGGCACGGTCACCAACCTCACCCAGGACGCCCTGGTGCGGATCCTGGTGGAGCCGAAGGACGCCCTGGTCAAGCAGTATCAGAAGTTCTTCGAGATGGAAGACGTGGAGCTCGAGTTCACCGAGGACGCGCTGAGCGCCATCGCCGACCAGGCCCTCCTGCGGGGCACCGGCGCCCGCGGTCTGCGCGCCATCCTGGAAGAGGTGCTGCTCGACGTCATGTACGACCTGCCGGGCCGGGAAGATGTGGGCCGCTGCGTGCTCGACGCCAGCACGGTGCTGGACCGGGTGAACCCCACGCTGGTGCCCCGCAACGAGACCCGTCAGCGGCAGCGGCGGGCCGCCTCCTAAGCGGCGTCCGGTTCCCCGTTGGACTATCGCAGCGCGCTGGCCTTCCTCGACCAGCACACCAACCTGGAAGGCAGCCGCCGCGACCGGTTCGCGCCCGCTTCGCCGGCCCTGCCCACGGCCGGCCAGACCGACGGGCTGTCGCTGGAGCCGATGCGGGAGCTGATGGCGGCGCTGGGCGACCCCCACGAGGCGTACCGGATCGTCCACATCACCGGCACCAACGGCAAGGGTTCCACCGCCCGCTACACGAGCGCCCTGCTCCAGGCCACCGATCTGTCGGTGGGCACCTACACCAGCCCCAACATCGAGACCGTCAACGAACGCCTCAGCTGGGCCGGCCGGCCGATCTCCGACGACGACTTCGGCCGCCTGATGGGCCTGATGGCCGGGGTGGAGCCCCTCCTGTCCCGCCGTCCCAGCCGCTTCGAGCTGCTCACGGCCGCCGCCTTCGCCTGGTTCGCCGAGCTGGGGATAGACGTCGCCGTGGTGGAGGTGGGCCTGCTGGGCCGCTACGACGCCACCAATGTCGTCACGGGCGACGTCGCCGTCGTGACCAACATCGGCAAGGACCACACCAGCGGCGAGGAGGGGTGGGAGATCGAGGTCGCCTCGGAGAAGGCCGGCATCATCAAGCCCACCAGCCACGCCATACTCGGCTCGCCCATGGGCGAGCTGGAGCCGATCTTCGCTGCCGAGGGCCCGGCTGCGCTGTGGAGCGCCGGGCAGGAGTTCGTCGTGGAGTCGAACGAGCTGGCCGTCGGGGGCCGGGTGATTGACCTCGTCACCCCCGGTGCCCGCTATGACCAGCTGTTCATCCCCTTCCACGGCGCCCACCAGGGCGACAACCTGGCTACTGCGGTGGCGGCGGTGGAGGCCTTCTTCGGCCGCCCGTCGGATCAGGATCTCATCGAGTTCGCCCTGACCACGGTGGAGCTGCCGGCGCGCTTCGAGGTGGTGAGCCACGATCCCACCATCATCCTGGACGGAGCCCACAACCCACCCGGCGCCCAGGCCGCCTCGGCCACCCTGGCCGAGGCGTTCGCCCGCCTGGGGTCCTGGGTCCTGGTGGTGGGCATGCTGTCGGGCAAGGACCCGGTGGAGATGCTGGAGGCGCTCCGGGCCGACGAGTTCGACGCCGTGATCTGCTGCGAGCCCGACTGGTCGCGGGCCATCCCGGCCGACGAGATCGCCCGGGCCGCCAGCCGCTTGGGGCTCTCGGTCGAGGTCGTGAAGTCACCGGTGGAGGCGCTGCACCGGGCGTTGGCGGTCACCGCCGGAGACGACCTGATCCTGGTCACCGGCAGCATCTACGTGGTGGGCGAGGTGCGGGCCGCGGCCCGGGCCCTGGGGGCCGACCGGAGGTAGTCCCTTCGGACCGTTGCGCTCAAGGGCGGGACGGGGTCGGCCGATGCGCCGAACATGGCCCGACTCGCCGTCCCCCTGCGTCGACCCCGTCGACCCGAGCTGCCGGACCACCCCCGCCGGGGCGAGCGGGGTGCCACGCTCACCGAGTACGGGCTGATCGTCGCCCTCGTGGTGGTGGCCTCGCTGGGCGGCATCATGCAGCTGCAGGACGAGTC
Source organism: Acidimicrobiales bacterium (assembly GCA_041394285.1). GTDB lineage: Bacteria > Actinomycetota > Acidimicrobiia > Acidimicrobiales > SZUA-35 > CADEDH01. Next base: position 22,068 of record JAWKIL010000001.1, read on the forward strand.
GGGCTCGTACCTGGTGCAGACCGGGTCCGACGTGGGCCAACCCCGGGAGCTGGCGGCCGAGATGAGCGCCGACCTACCCGAGGAACCCGACTGGCTGCCCCAACCGCCGGCACCCACCACGACCACCACCGCTCCCACCACCACGACGTCGACGGTGGCCACCAGCGTCTCCACAACCGACACCACCGCGGCCACGAGCACCACGGCCGACCCCACCAGCACCACGGCGGCCACCACCACGACGACCACCGCGTCGACGACGACCACCACCACGGCCGCCAGCTACCCGGTGGGCGCCGTGATCTACGACGGCCCGATGTACAGCCAGCGCCATACCGGTGACTGCTACCAGATCGAGAACTCGGGCCAGGTCAACTCCAGCACGGGCCGGTACAGCTGCAACGGCAACAACAACCAGAAGATCCAGGCTGTCGGCTCCGCCACCCAGGTGGCGATCCGCTGGAAGAGCATCTCGGCCGGTCACTGCCTCACCGCCGACAACACCACCAACCGGATGACCGTCTGCGGACCGGCGAACGCCCAGCAGTACACCGTGACCGTCGACGGGTCGGGATGGATCACGTTCAAGAACGTGGACAACAACCTGTGCCTGGCCGAGCACTCCAGCGGCCTCGAGCTCGAGACGTGCTCATCGGGGAGCGATCGTCAGAAGTTCAAGTTCAGCTGACGGGGAAGCCTTCGGGTTCGTCCGGCACGCCCGGGGCCGGATCCCGGTACCCTGCCGGCCGTGAGTAGGACACTGGTCATCTGCAAGCCCGATGCCGTCGAGCGCGGCTATGTGGGCGAGATCATCTCCCGATTCGAACGCAAGGGCCTCCGGCTGGTGGCGGCCGAGCTCCGTCAGCTCGACACCGAGACTCTGGGCCGCCATTACGAGGAGCACGTGGGCAAGGGCTTCTACGACGACCTGGTGGCCTTCATGAGCCGCAGCCCGGCCTTCGTGGCCGTGGTGGAGGGTCCGGAAGACACCTTCGCCATCGTCCGCACGCTCATGGGCCCGACCAACCCGGCGGCCGCCCCTCCGGGCACGATCCGGGGCGATTTCGGCACGATCATGACGGAGAATCTGGTGCACGGGTCGGACTCGAACGAGTCGGCTGAGCGGGAGATCGCCATCTTCTTCCCTGGTCTGGCCTGATCAGACGCTGAAGCGCCCCCTCGGGGGCCGCCAGATAGACCAAAACGGCCGGTACGCTATCAGGGGATGACGTCCGTATGGCCTCGACTGGAGCCCCTGCTCCCGAAGGTTCAGAAGCCGGCCCGGTACATCGGTTGTGAAGATGGCGCTGCCGCCAAGCCACCCGATCCGGCGCTGGTCAACTGGTGCTTCATCTACCCCGACGCCTACGAGATAGGCCTACCCAACCAGGGTCTGCAGATCCTGTACGAGATCGTCAACGAGCGCCCCGACGGCACCGCTGACCGCTCGTACGCCCCCTGGGGTGACCTGGAGGCCCTGATGCGGGCCGAGGGCATCCCCCTGTTCTCGGTGGAACACCACACCCCGGGCCACGAGTTCGACCTGCTGGCGTTCAACCTGTCGGCCGAGCTCACCTACACCAATCTGGTCAACTGCATCGACCTGGCCGGGGTACCGGTCCGGGCCGCCGATCGCACCGAAGCCCACCCACTGGTAGTGGCCGGCGGCCACTGCACGTACAACCCGGAACCTCTGGCCGACTTCCTCGATGCTGTGGTGCTGGGCGACGGCGAGGAAGTGGTGGGGGAGATCACCGCGCTGGTGGCGGCCCACAAGGCCCAGCCCGGTGCCACCCGCGCCAGTCTCCTGCTGGCCCTGGCCGGCATCGAATCGGTCTACGTGCCCAGCCTGTACGAGGTCACCTATGACGGTCCCTCGGTGGCGTCGATCACCCCTCGCCACCCGGACGCGCCGGCCGTCGTCACCAAGCGGACGGTGGCCGATCTGGCCGATTGGCCCTACCCCCGCAACCAGCTGGCGCCCCTCACCGAGGTGGTCCACGACCGCCTCAACGTGGAGGTCTTCCGGGGCTGTACCCGAGGCTGCCGGTTCTGCCAGGCCGGGATGATCACCCGCCCGGTCCGGGAGCGCCCGGCCGACCAGGTCCGCACGATGGTGACCTCGGGCCTGGCTCGCACCGGCTACGACGAGGTCACGCTCACCTCCCTGTCCACCGCCGACTACTCCGACGTGTCGTCCCTGGTGGAGGGCATCATGGACGACAGCGAGGCCGACGGTGGGCCCACCGTGTCGGTGTCGCTCCCCAGCCTCCGGGTCGACGCCTTCGGCGTGGCCATCGCCGCCCAGCTCCAGCGGGCCAAACGCAGCGGCCTCACCTTCGCCCCCGAGGCCGGTACCTGGCGTATGCGCCAGGTCATCAACAAGCTCGTGCGGGAAGAAGACCTGTACGAGGCGGTCGACGCCGCCTACGCCCAGGGCTGGCAGCGGGTGAAGCTCTACTTCCTGATCGGGCTCCCGTCGGAGACCGACGAGGACACGCTGGGGATCGCCCGTCTGGCGGCCAACGTGGCCGAGATCGGCAAGCGCCACAACAAGCGGGCCTCGTGCACCGCCTCCGTGGGCGGCTTCGTGCCCAAACCGTTCACCCCCTTCCAGTGGTTCGGCCAGAACACCACGGCCGAGCTGCAGCGCAAGGTGAACCTCCTGAAGGACGCCACCCGGGGGATGAAGGGGGTCACGCTCAAATGGCACGACCCCAAGGCCACCCTGGTGGAAGGCATCGCCAGCCGGGGAGACCGGCGCATCGGGGCCGTGATCGAACAGGTCTGGCGCAACGGCGGCACCTTCCAGGAGTGGTCGGAGCACTTCAACCTGGAGCTCTGGACCCAGGCCATGGCCGACCACGGGCTCTCGATCGACGATGTGGTGCACCGCCACCGCCGTCCCGACGAGCTGCTGCCCTGGGAGCACCTGTCGGCCGGGCTCCACAAGGACTTCCTGTGGCAGGACTGGCAGGACGCGCTGGCCGAGGTCGGCCTGCCCGATTGCCGCTGGACCCCCTGCTACGACTGCGGCGCCTGCACCGGCTACGGCATCGAGCACGTGGTCGCCTCGGCCGTGCCTCCTGCCGGTGGCAGCCAGGGCACCGGGCAGGATCTGGGCACTGGCGGTGCCGTGCCCGTGCGGCTCCTGGGCCGGCGCCCCGAGGCGGTTACCGGATGACGGCGGCGGCCGAAGGGCGCCAGATCGTCCGCATCAGATACTCCAAGGCCGGGCGGATCCGTTTCGTCGGCCACCGAGATGTGGCCCGCCTCTTCGAGCGGGCCATGCGAAAGCTCCGACTCCCGGTTGCGTTCACGGAGGGCTTCTCACCGCGCCCGAAGCTCAGCTTCGGGCTCGCTCTCCCCGTGGCCTGCGAGTCGGACGCCGAATACCTCGACGTCGAGCTGGCAACGCCGGTCGACCTCGAGTCGCTGCCGGCCAGCCTGACCGCGGCCCTGCCCGACGGGTTCACCGTCGAGGCGGCGATCGCCATCCCACCTGGTCAGCCGTCCCTGCAGCAGGCCATCACCTCCTGCGATTGGAGCATCGAGATCCTGGGCGCCGCCGACGCCGGGCTCCCGGCCGCAATCGACCAGGTGCTGACCGCCCCGGAGCTCCCCATGGAGCGGATCCGGAAAGGCAAGCCCACGGTCACCGATGTCCGCCCGGCGATCCTCCATATGGAGTGCGCCGGGCCGACGAGTGACGGTGTCGAGCTGGTGGCGAACCTCGCCACCGAGACCGTGTCCCTACGGCCAGCGGAGCTGGTGCAGTTACTGGGATCCGTCCTCGGCGAGCGAACCCTCTCCGAGGGGCGTGTGCGCCGGCTCAAGCAATGGATGATCGTCGACGGAGCCCGGTGCGAACCGGTGAGCCCACCCGGCTCCTCGACCAGGCCCGCCCTGGTGCGCGCCTCATGAGAAGGGAACCCCCACGATGTCCGACGTGTCCGAGAGCGGCAGCTCACCTGCCGACCGAACACCCGACCGAAACGCCGGCGAGGCAACAGCCCGGCCGGCAGCCCAGGCGAAACCGAAGATAGGAGACTCCCGACCGGCCCCGGCTTCCACCACCGGCCCGGTCCAGGCCCGGCTCGACGCCGGGAGCGAGGCCAAGGATCCCAACGCCAAGAGCCAGGCTCGGCGCCGGCGGCGGCGCCGCAACGGCTCGGCCGGTGGAGGAGCCGGCGAGGGCTCCGGCGGGGCGGCCGCCCCCCAGCCCCAGGCCCAGCAGCAGCGCCGCTCCCGCAGCGGCCGGGGCGGCGGCGCCGGAGGCGGGGGCCGGGACGGAGGCGGCGGCCGGTCGGCAGCGCCCCAGCCCGTGGGATTCGTGATGGCTGACGCCGGCCTCGAGCTCGACGAGGACGATTTGAAGGGCCGGCGGGGCCGCTCCCGCAAGGGGCGCCCGGTGGGCCGCTACCTGATGGTGGTGTCCAAGCAGCCCGACGCCACCCACATCGCCGTGCTGGAAGGCCGCACCCTCATCGAGTACTACGTGTCGCGGCCGAACGACAACATCTTCCAGATCCACGGCAACATCTACCTGGGGCGGGTGCAGAACGTGCTGCCGGGCATGGAGGCGGCCTTCGTCGACATCGGCACCCCGAAGAACGCCGTCATCTACCGGGGCGACGTCCAGATCGACAAGGACGACTTCGAAGGCGACCACGCCAACCCGAAGATCGAGCAGATGCTGAAGGCCCGCCAGGGCATCCTGTGCCAGGTCACGAAGAATCCGATCGCCCACAAGGGGGCCCGCCTCACCACCGAGGTGTCGCTGCCCGGCCGGTTCGTGGTCCTCGTGCCCAACAGCTCCACGTACGGCATCTCCAAGCGGCTCCCCGACGACGAGCGCAGCCGGCTTCGCCAGATCCTGGACCGGGTCCGCCCGGCGGGTCACGGCCTGATCGTACGCACCGCGGCGGAGAACGTGACGGCGGCCGAGATCGAGCGCGACGTCGCCGGCCTGGTGCAGCAGTGGACCGAGATCGAGGCCCTGGCGGCCCGGTCCAAGGCCCCCACCCTGCTCTACCAGGAGCCGGACATGGCGGTCCGGGTGATCCGGGAGGAGTTCAACAAGGAGTACCGGGGGGTCGTCATCGACGACGCCACCATGTACAAGGAAGTGTCGGACTACGTGGCGATCATCTCGCCCGGCCTGGCCGACCGGGTGGAGCATTACGACCGCTCGGTGGAGAAGATCTCCCTGTTCGAGCGGTTCCACGTGCACGAGCAGCTGCACAAGGCGCTCGACCGCAAGGTGTGGCTCCCCTCCGGTGGCTCGCTGATCATCGAGTCGACCGAGGCTCTGACGGTGATCGACGTCAACACCGGCAAGAACGTCGGCTCGTCGAACCTGGAGGAGACCGTCTTCCTCAACAACCTGGAGGCGGCCGAAGCCATCGCCCACCAGCTCCGGCTGCGGGACATCGGCGGCATCATCGTGATCGACTTCGTGGACATGGAGTCGAAGAAGAACCGCGACGAGGTCATGCGGGTGTTCCGGGCGGCGCTGGCCCGGGACAAGACCCGGACCCAGGTGTTCGACATCTCCGAGCTGGGTCTGGCCGAGATGACCCGCAAACGCATCGGCGAAGGGCTCCTGGAGTCGCTGTCGCACGCCTGCCCCCATTGCGAGGGCCGGGGCGTGGTGGTGGACACCTCGGTGCTCGAGATCACCCCATCGGCCTGACCCCCGCCGCATCGGCCTGAGACGGCGCTAGAATCGAGCCCCTATGTACGCAGTCGTAGCCACCGGTGGCAAGCAGTACCGGGTCGAGGAAGGCCAGAAGCTCAAGGTCGAGCGGCTGGGCCAGCCCGGCGACGAGGTCGCCCTGGTTCCGGTGCTGCTGGTCGACGGTGGCACGGTGCTCGCCACCCCGAACCAGCTGTCCGGGGTCACGGTGTCGGCCCGGGTCGTCGAGGAATCCAAGGGCCCGAAGATCAACGGGTTCACCTACAAGTCGAAGGCCAACCAGCGGCGCCGCTTCGGTCACCGCCAGACCTACGCCACCATCGAGATCACGGGAATCAAGCGAGGCTGACATGTCGAAGACCAAGGGTGGCGGGTCAACCCGCAACGGGCGTGATTCCGAGGCCAAGCGGCTCGGCGTGAAGGCGTTCGACGGTGAGTCGCTGAAGGCCGGTGCCATCATCGTGCGCCAGCGGGGCACGAAGTTCCATCCGGGCATCAACGTCGGTCGGGGCGGGGACGACACCCTGTTCGCCACCGCTCCCGGCAAGGTGAAGTTCGGCTTCCGCAAGGGTCGGCGTCTCGTCGATGTGCTCGGCGACTAGCCCGATCCTCGAGGTAGGCCGCACGGCTTACTGATGTAAACCTCCGTCCCTGCCACGCCGATACGTGGGGCATGGGACGTCCACACCGCCGCGATGGCCAGCGCGGCGCCGCTCTCATCGAGGCGGCGCTGGTCACGCCGGTGTTCTTCGCCTTGATCTTCGGGATCATCGAGTTCGGCCTGCTGTTCCGCAACTCGCTGACCACGAGCAATGCCGCCGAGCAGGGCGCCCGGGCCGCCAGCGTGAACGGCAAGGCCCCCGAGTCCGACTACCTCATCCTGCGCTCCATCGAGCACGGGATGCAGGCGATGGGCTTGCGTGACCTCGACTACGTGGTGGTGTTCAAGGCCAGCGGCCCCGATTCAACCGCGCCCGCCTCCTGCCTGACCGCCTCCCAGGCCAATGTGTGCAACCGGTACACGGCCCGCGAGTTCTTCAAGGAGCTCGACGACCCGGCCACCGGCAACCCCACGGGGAACTGGCGCTGCGGTGCCGCCGCCTACGACCGCTACTGGTGCCCCACCGCCCGCCAGACGTCGCTGTCGGCCGGGACGGACTACGTGGGGGTGCTCGTGCAGACGCGGCATCACTTCATCACCGGCCTGTTCGGCGACGGTCGGGCCCTCGACCACACCACCATCGTCCGGCTGGAACCGGACGCCACATGAGGCGGCGCCACGATGACCGGGCCCGTGAACGGGCCCGTGAACGGGGGGCGGTGCTGGTTGAGATGGCGCTGCTGGTGACCCTGCTGATCACGCTGGTGCTCGGCGTGTTCGAGATCGGCATGGCGTGGAGCGACCATCAGGGCGTCACCCAGGCCAGCCGGAGCGGGGCTCGGGTGGGCAGCCAGCTGGGGAAGGCACCCCAGTCCGACAACCAGCTCCTGCGCGCCGTCCAGGCCAGCCTCCAGGATCAGGCGTCCACCGTCACCAGGATCGTGGTCTACGAGGCCGACGCCAACGGCGACATGCCGGCGGCGTGCAAGACCGCCACCGCCCCCTACAGCGGGGCCGCCCACTGCAACGTGTACGACGCATCGTCGTTCTCGCAGCTGGGCACGGCCACCAAGTGGGGGAGCGGCACGACCTGCGGCACCCTCGACAGCAACTGGTGCTCGGCCACCGCCCGGAACAACACCCAGGACGGCGCCACCTACCTCGGGGTGTACGTGGAGGTGGAGCGCCACTACCTCACGGGCCTGTTCGGTGGCGGCACCCACCGGATGTCGGAGAGCACCGTGATGCGGATCGAGCCCGTCCAATGACCCAGCGCCGCCGATTCCCGGGCCGATCCCGGGACCGCGAACGGGGCTACGTGATGCCGATGACGGCGCTGTTGCTCGTGCCGCTCATGATCTTCGCCTCGCTGGCCACCGACGTGGGCGCCTGGTACATCAAGGCCGACCAGGTCCAGCGGGCGTCCGACGCCGCAGCGTTGGCCGGCACGGTGTGGGTGCCCGACATGGCCAAGGCCACCACCGTGGCCCGCGACGTGGCCGCCCGCAACGGCTTCCGGGATCCGGCGTGGACCGCTATCCACGGCGGGACGCCCAACGCCTCGGTCACCGTGCCCGGGCTCACCGACTCCGGCGGCTTGATCGTCGACATCATCACCACATCACCGTCGTACTTCGGCGCCGTGGTGCTCGATCACGTGAGCATCGAGCGACGCAGCGTGGCCGCCGTCACCAAGCCGGTGCGCCTCGGTAACCCCAGCAACGCGCTCGGCACCGGCAACCTGGCCAGCAGTGAGCTGGGGATCACCCCCGACGGGATCTGGCTCAGCCTCAACGGCTGGTGCCAGGACCATCAGCAGGGTGACCCGTTCTCGGTCGGCTACTACGGCGCCCAATCGGCCGGCGGCAACTACTGGGACGCCTGCAACTCGTCCCGTCTCGGCAGCAACCCCACCCTCAACCCCGACGGCTACACCTTCGTGGTCGATGTGCCGCCCAACGCCGGCCAGGTCGACCTGCAGGTCTTCGAGCCCGGACTGTGCACCGACGCCAACACGGCCGACAACTACTACAGCGCGGAGGACAACTACAGCAACGGTCCCCGCCTCAACCTGCGGGTGTTCGCCAACGACGACACCGAGCTCTACGCCGACGACAATTTGGCCGACACCCCGGTGTTCAACCACCTCTACGCCAAGACCGACTGCACCGGCGGCAGCGGGGGCGGCGGCCGCTGGTACACGATGTACTCCATCCCGGCCGGCGCCGCCTACGAGGGCCGGTGGTACGTCCAGGCCAACGTGCGCCAGAACGTGCAGGAGTTCGAGCTGAACTCGTTCGCTCTGCGGGCCATGCGGTCGGCCGACACCCAGCTGTGCACCTCGATGACGAGCGCCACCTGTCCCGAGCTGTACGCCCTGGACTGGATGTCGCTGTACCGGCCCACGTTCGGCGGTAGCGGCTTCGCCGGGACCCCGTCCACCTTCTTCCTGGCCTCGGTGCCCGACGAGCACGCCGGTAAGACGCTCGAGATCACGATGTTCGACCCCGGTGAGGGCATGAACAACGTGCAGTTCCTCGACCCGACGGGCACATCGGTGGCGTTCACATGGCAGAAGGTCAACTGCTCGGTGGGCCTGCTGTGCTCGAACACCTCGGTATGGCCGGAGACCAGCGCGGCGAGCAACGACACCTGTTCCGGCAACCCCTGCCTCGACGTGACCAACGCCCGGTTCCAGGACCAGTTCATCACCGTCAAGGCCCAGCTCCCGGCGAACTACAACTGCGGCTCGAACTGCTGGTGGAAGGTCCGCTACACCCCGACGTCGAGCGCCACGGTCACCGACCGCACCACCTGGTCGGCCCGCGTCATCGGTGGCCCCGTACACCTGATCGAGTAGGGCCCGGGGCGGGCCCCAAGCGAACTACCAGCCACTCCCTATCCTGGAGCGAGTGTCCAACTTCGTCGACGAATGCAACCTGTGCGTCCGCGGGGGCGACGGCGGTGCCGGTAGCGTCTCGTTCCGACGTGAAGCCCACGTGCCCCGGGGCGGTCCCGACGGGGGCGACGGGGGCGACGGGGGCGATGTGTGGCTCGAAGCAGACCGCAACGTCGCCTCCCTCCTCGCCTTTCGCGACCATCCCCACCGGATCGCCACCAGCGGTACCCACGGCCAGGGCTCGGGCCGCCACGGCAAACGGGGCGTCGACAACGAGGTCAAGGTGCCCGAGGGGACGATGATCTACGAGCTCGACACCGGCGAGCTGCTGGCCGACCTGGCCAATCACGGCGACCGCTGGCTCGCCGCCCCCGGAGGCCAGGGCGGCCGGGGCAATGCCCGGTTCCTGTCCAACCGGCGCCGGGCCCCGGCCTTCGCCGAGCAGGGCGAGAAGATGCGGGACCAGTGGCTCCGCCTGGAGCTCAAGCTGCTGGCCGACGTGGCCCTGGTGGGGTTCCCCTCCGCCGGCAAGAGCACGCTGATCTCGGTGATCTCGGCCGCCCGGCCCAAGATCGCCGACTACCCGTTCACCACGCTGGAGCCCAACCTGGGCGTGGTCCGCATAGACGACGAGAACGAGTTCGTGGTGGCCGACCTGCCGGGGCTCATCGAGGGCGCCAGCGAGGGCCACGGGCTGGGGCACCGCTTCCTCCGCCACACCGAGCGGGCCCGGGTGCTCGTGTACCTGCTGAACCTGGCCGACGTCGACGGTGCCTCGCCCCGCCGCCAGCTCGAGGTGCTGCGCCACGAGCTGTCCAGCTACCGGCCCGACCTGATCGAGAGGCCGAGCCTCATCGTGGGGGCCAAGGCCGACCAGTTGCAGCCGGGCGACTGGGGCGACGAGGGGGCACCGGTGGATCTCGCCATCTCCTCGGTCAACCGCCAGGGGATCACCGAGCTGCTGTGGCGGCTGGCCACCCTGGTGCGGGAGGCCCGGGCGGCCGAGCCCGAGCGGGACCGGTTCGTGATCCACCGGCCCGAGCCGGCCGGTGTGATCATCACCCGGGGCGACGACGGTAGCTGGCGGGTGGTCAGCCGCCAGGCCGAGCGGGCCGTGGCCCTGTCCGACATCACCAATCCCGGTGCCCTGGCCTACGCCCAGGGCCGGCTCGACCGCCTCGGGGTGAACAAGGCGCTGCGCAAGGCCGGGGTGGGCGAAGGCGACACGGTGCGCATCGGCACGTTCGCCTTCGAATACCAGGAGGACCTGTAGCCGTGCGGGTGGTGGTGAAGATCGGCACCTCGTCGCTCACGACGGGTGCCGGTGAGATCAACCGCGACTCGGTGGCGAAGCTGGCGGCCGAGGTGGCGATGCTGATGACCGAAGGCCATCAGGTGGTGGTGGTGACGAGCGCCGCGATCGCCGCCGGGCTCGGCCCGCTCGGCTACGGCCCAGCTACCCGGCCCCGCGACCCCGATCTGCTCCGGGCCGCCTCGGCCATCGGCCAGATCGGCCTGATGGCCACCTACCAGGCCGCTCTGGCCAGCAACGGCCTGGTGGCGGGCCAGGTGCTGCTGGCCCCCACCGACTTCTGGTACCGGAACCGCTACCTCAAGAGCCGGGGCACGATCCAGGCCCTGCTGGCCCGCTCGGCTGTGCCCGTGATCAACGAGAACGACGCCGTGGCCGACGACGAGATCCGCTTCGGCGACAACGACCGGCTGGCGGCCCTGGTGGCCCACCTGGTCGACGCCGACCTGCTGGTGCTGCTCACCGACACCGCAGGGCTGTTCACCGCCGACCCCCGGGTCGACACCTCGGCCTCGCTCATCGAGGAGATCGTCGAGTTCGACCAGCACCTGGAAGACATGGCCGGCGGGCCGGGCTCGGCTGCGGCCCGGGGCGGGATGGCCTCCAAGCTGGCGGCGGCGAAGATCGCCACCTGGTCCGGGGTGCAGACCGTGATCGCCTCCTCGGATCGGGCCCGGGTGGTGGCCGATGCGGTGAACGGGATGCCCGGAGTGGGCACGGTGTTCCGGGCCCGGAGCGAGCGGCTGAACGCCCGGAAGCTGTGGATCGCCTTCGCCCTGCCCTCGTCGGGCCGGGTCGTGGTGGATGCCGGTGCCCGGGAGGCGCTGGAGCGGCGGCAGAGCTCGCTGCTGTCGGCCGGCGTGCGCAAGATAGAAGGCACCTTCGCCGCCGACGACGCGGTGGAGGTGGTGGACGAGACCGGCGACGTGTTCGCCAAGGGCCTGGTCCAGTGGTCGAGCGAGGCTCTGGAACGCCACCAAGGCCGCCGGACCTCCGAGATCCCACCCGACCTGGTCCACGAGGTCATCCACCGCGACAACCTGGTCATCTTGCCGGCGTAGCCGGCAAGGGATACGCAGCTTGCCGGCGTAGCCGGCAAGGGATACGCAGCTTGCCGGCGTAGCCGGTAGGGGAGCGTCAGGTGGTGGGGGTGCCTTCGCCCTCGGCCACGGCGGGCTCGCTCATGGGTTGGGCCGGCGCCGATCCCAGGGCTCCGGCCTCGCTGGCGCCAGCGGACAGGCCGAGCTGGGCCCGGATCTCGCTCAGGCGGCTCTGGGCCTCCACGTTGAGCGACGCCTGCTCCACCTCGAGCATCCGGCCCTCGATCGAGCTCTCGTTCAGCTCGGCCGCGCCCTTGGCCTTGGCGTAGCGGGCCTCGATCTTGTCCCGCACCTCGTTGAGGGTGGGCACATCGTCGCCCACGGTCTCCGACAGCGAGGTCATGGCCTTGTTGAGCTGCTCCTGCATCTTGGCCTGATCGAGCTGCGACAGGAGCTTCTGACGCTCGGCCAGCTTGCGCTGGAGGTTGGCCGAGTTCGTGTTGACCGCGGTCTTGGCCTGCTCGGCCGCCTGCGAGGCCTGCAGGTGCATCCCCTTCAGGTCCTCGATCTCCCGTTCCAGGGCGATCATCCGGTTGGCGAAGGCCTCGGCCGCCGTGGTGTATTGCGTCAGCTTGGCCTGGTCGCCCTTGTTCTGGGCGTCGTCGGCCATCATCACCGCCTGGCGGGCGTTGGCGCTGACCTTCTCGTACTCCTCCATCGACCGGTTCAGGCGGATCTCGGTCTGCTTCTGGTTGGCGATGACGTTGGCTGCCTGCTCCTTGAGCTGGCGGTGCTGCTCCTGGGCCTCCTGGATGGCCTGCTCCAGCTGGACCTTGGGATCGGCCCGCTCGTTGAAGCTGCCGGTGGCCTTTGCCACCATGTAATTCCACCAGCGGCGCATCAGCTTGATCATGAGGCGAATGCTACCTGGTGGTGCTGGCCATCGGCCGTAGGGTCGGCGCCCCGCTACCCTGACGTGGTGCGAGGGACGTCCTCCGACATCGGCAAGGCCGCACTCGTCGTCTCGGCCGGGATCTTCCTGTCCCGGATCCTGGGTTTCCTGCGCAGCACGGTGATCACCGCCCTGCTCGGCTACGGCGCCGAGAACTCGCTCTACACCTACGCCTTCACCATCCCCGACTGGCTCACGTTCCTCATGGCCGGCGGGTACCTGTCGATCACGCTGGTGCCCCTCCTCACCCGCCACCTGGGCCGGGGCGACGAGGAGGCGGCGATGCGCACCTTCACCGCCGTCATCCGCCTCGTGGGCCTGGCGTTCGCCGTGTTCGCCCTGGCCACCATCTTCGCCGCCGGCCCGATCGTGCGGGGCGTGTTCCCCCAGAGCCCCGACCAGGCCCGGCTGATCTCGCTCACCCGGATCGCCCTGGCCTCCCAGGTGTTCTTCGGCGTCGGCACCCTGCTGATGGCGGCTCAGTACGCCCGCAAGAGCTTCACCATCCCCAGCCTGGCCCCTCTCGTGTACAACCTGGCCATCATCGCCGGTGGCGTGCTGGGTTGGCTGGTGGCCGAGCCGAGCCCCGAGTGGTTCCTGTGGGGCGGCCTGGTGGGAGCGGCCGCCGGCAACTTCGGTCTCCAGTGGTGGGGGGCCCGCCGGCACGGCTTCCACCTGGTGCGGGGCGTGCCCTGGTTCCACCCGGCGGTGAGGGAGTACCTGGTGCTCGCCTTCCCCCTGATGATCGGCATCTCGGCTGTCGCCCTCGACGAGCAGTGGCCCCGCCTGTTCGGCCAGTTCGCCCAGAACGACGGGACCAGCGCCCTGCTCACCAACGCCCGCCAGCTCAACATGCTCCCCATCGGGATGATCGCCCAGGCCGCCGGCGTGGCCGCCTACCCGTTCCTGGCCGGCCTGGCCTCCGAGGGCCGCATCGCCGAGCTGGGGGCCACCCTGTCCCGCTCGGTTCGCACCGCCGTGGCGGTGGGGGCCCTGGCCGCCGGGGTGCTGGTGGGGGTGACGGTGCCGGTCGCCGATCTGGCCTACGGCCACGGCAAGGTGAGCTCGTCCGACGTCGCCACCCTGGGCCTGTTCCTGTTCTGGTACGCCCTCTCGATCCCGTTCTGGGCCGCCCACCAGGTCTACACCCGGGGCTTCTACGCCATGCGCCAGATGTGGACGCCGGTGCTGATCGGCTCCACCGTGACCGCCGTGGTGGTGCCGGTGCTGTGGGTGTTGTCGCACCGGTACGGCGGCGGGGGCGTGGCCGTGGGCTCGACCTTCGGCGTGGTCCTCTACACGGTGGCCATCGCCGGAGCGTGGCACCACCTGGTGGCACCCCAGGAGCTGCGGGCGGTGGCCAACTCGGCCGCCCGGGCCGTGACCGTGGCCGCCGTGGCCGGGCTCACCACCTACGGAGCGGCCCGGCTGATGGACAATGCCGGGCTCCCGTCCCTGGTGCGGCTGCTGGTGGCGGCCCCCGTGGGGGTGGCGGTGTTCGTGGGCCTGGCCCAGGTGATCGAGGTGGACGAGATCAACGAGCTGCTGAGCAGTCTCACGAGCCGTCTGGTGGCCCGGATCCCGTCCCGTCAGCTGTAGGGGGAACCCTCGGGGTTCCCGTCGTCCGTCGGCGACGAACGCCCGGGCGCGGCAGCGTCGCCTTCGGCCGCTTCGGCCGCCGTGGGCACCGAGGCGATGTCGCCGGGCAGGAGGGTGCTCAACTGCTCGTCGGTGGGCTCGGCCACCTCGGCCAGGCGCAGGGCGTGGCGCAGCACCGCCGCCTCGAACAGGTTCCGGGCCAGGCGGCCGTTGCCGAAGCCGGGACCCCGGGGGTGGGCGCCGAACCAGGCCTCGGCCGCGGCCAGGGCGTCGGGTCCGGCCTCGTAGCCGCCCTTGGCCAACTGGACCCGCAGGATCTCCACCAGCTCGGCGTCGGAGTAGTCGGGGAAGCGGATGGTCTTGGGGAAGCGGCTCTCGAACCCGGGGTTCGTGGCCACGAGCTCGGCCATCTCCCGGGGGTAGCCGGCCAGGATGACCACCATCGTCTCCCGCCGGTCCTCCACCTCTTTGACCACGGCGTCGATGGCCTCCCGGCCGAAGTCCCGCTCGCCGCCCCGGGTGAGCGAGTAGGCCTCGTCGATCAGCAGCACGCCGCCGTCGGCCCGGGCGAACACCTCGGCCACCTTGGTGGCGGTCTGGCCCACGAAGCCGGCCACCAGCTCGGACCGGTCGACCTCCAGGTACTGACCTTTGGCCACCACGCCCAGCGACCGGTAGATGCGGGCCAGCAGCCGGGCCACGGTGGTCTTGCCGGTGCCGGGGTTGCCGCTGAAGATGAGGTGGTTGGTGGTGTCGACCGACGGCAGTCCCCGCTCCTCCCGCAGCTTCTGGACCCGCAGCAGGGCACTCAGCCGGTGGACCTCGTCCTTCACCACCTGGAGCCCGATCAGCCGGTCGAGCTCGGCCAGCAGGTCCTCCAGCTTCTCCGGTGGGGGCAGGGGTGCCTCGTTGGGCGCCGGGGCCGCACCCGGCGCCGGCTGGGCGGCCGCCGCCGGCCCGGTTCCTGGTGCCGCCGGGGTCGCCCCCGGCGGCGGCGCCACGGCCGGCCCTCCGGGCGGCACGGGACGGGGACTGGCCATGGCGTCGGCCAGCACCCGGCGGAAGGCGGTGATGGCGTCGATCTCGTCGCGTGACGGGTACTCGTCGAGGGCGGCCACGGCGTAGCCGATGTCGATGGCCCGTTCCTGGTAGATCCGGCAGGCCCCGGTACCCCGGGCGGCGTCGAGGTCCCGCAGGACCTCGTAGAGGGCTGACGGCGCCTCCAGCCAACGCCGCTTGTCCTTCGCCAGCTCGTTCTCCCGGGCCATCGCCGGCGTCGTCTCGGGCCGGAGCTGGCCGAGGGGGGCGAAGCGCATCACCATGGCCCACAGCTCAGGGTCGGTATGGCGTCCGTCCACGTCGACGAGGGCCATGCAGAGGTTGTAGGCCTCCTGCACGACCTGGCGCTCGGCATCGGCCGCCGACACGCCGGCGGCCTGCAGCGCGGCGCCGACATCGGCGACGAACGCCTCGACCGCCCGGGTCAGCCCATGGTCCATGAAGGGCCGATCGTAGTCGTTGCGGTTTCACTTTGACCTCGTGGATGGACTGTCTTGTACGGTGGTGCCCTATGACCCACCGATTCGACTCCGTTGATGCCGTGCGGGAGGGGCTCCGCGAGGTCAACTACCTCGCGGATGACTCCATCGCCGGTGTCGCATTCCTGGCTGACCGTCTCGCCAAGCCGGTCCTGGTTGAAGGTCCGGCCGGAACCGGCAAGACCCAGCTGGCGAAGTCGGTGGCGGAAATGAGCGGGGCCCGGCTCATCCGGCTCCAGTGCTACGAGGGCCTCGACGAGGCCAAGGCACTCTATGAGTGGAACTACAAGAAGCAGCTGCTGCGCATCCAGGTGGAGCGGGGCGAGCAGGACGTCTCCTGGGCCGAGGTCAAGGACGACATCTTCTCCGACGAGTTCCTCCTGCCCCGTCCGCTGCTGGAGGCCATCACGGCCCCCGACCCGGTGGTACTCCTGATCGACGAGATCGACCGGGTGGAGCTCGAGACCGAGGCTCTGCTCCTCGAGATCCTGTCCGACTACCAGGTGTCGATCCCCGAGCTGGGCACGATCGAGGCCAAGCAGATCCCGATGGTGTTCCTCACCTCGAACAACACCCGGGAGCTGTCCGAGGCCCTCAAGCGGCGCTGCCTCTTCCTCCACATCGACTACCCGTCGATGGAGCGGGAGAAGGAGATCGTGCTCACCAAGGTGCCCGACATCAACGAGAAGCTGGCCGACCAGGTGTCGCGGATCGTGCGCTCGATCCGCCAGCTCGAGCTGAAGAAGGCCCCCTCGGTGTCCGAGACGCTGGACTGGGCCCGGACGCTGGTGATCCTCGGCATCGAGAACATCACCGAGAAGGATGCGCTGGACACCGTCCACATCCTGCTCAAGTACCGGTCCGACATCGAGAAGGCGATCAAGGAGTTCAGCTCGAACTCGGCCGCCCATTTCGAGGCCAAGCCGGCCTGAGCCGGCCCCACCCCGGCCCTCACCCCGGCCCCGACCCGCGCCCAGGGAGAACATCATGAGCATCACCGAGAACGAGCCGGTATTCCTGCTCCTGGAGGGCTTCGTCCAGGAGTTGCGAACCGCCGGCTTGCCCGTCTCCCTGTCCGAGAACATCGACGCCGCCGAGGCGGTCCGCCACATCCCGCTGGAAGACCGCAACGCCTTCAAGTACTCCCTGGCCGCCACCATGGTGAAGAACCAGGCCCACTGGAAGACGTTCGAGACGCTGTTCGAGGTCTACTTCTCCCTGCGGGGCGACGAGTACAACCTCAACGACGACAATGATGGCGACCGGGACGGCGACGACTCCGACGACTCCGACGAGGATCAGGACGGAGACCAGGACGGCGACGGTGAAGGCCAGGGCCGGGGTGGCGGCCGAGGGCTGACCCAGGAGGAGCTGGCCGAGCTGCTCTTCCAGGCCCTGCTCCGGGGTGACGACACGCTGATGCGGGCCATCGCCCGCCAGGCGGTGAAGCGCTACGCCGGGATGGAGCCGGGGCGGCCGGTGGGCGGCACCTATTATCTGTACCGCACGCTGCGCAACCTGGATCTGGACTCGGTGCTCGAGCGGCTGATGGACCAGACCCGTCAGGACGTGGCCCCGGAACAGCTCACGCCGTTCGAGGAGCGCCTGGAGCGCGACGAGTTCGAGGCCCGGATAGACAAGCTCCGCAAGGAGATCGAGGCCGAGATCCGGCGCCGCCTCGTGGCCGACCGGGGGGCCGAGGCCATGGCCAAGACCCTGCGCAAGCCCCTGCCGGAAGACGTGGACTTCATGCACGCCAGCCGGGAGGAGATGGTCATGCTCCGCAAGGCCATCTACCCCCTCACCCGCAAGCTGGCGGCCCGGCTGGCCCGCAAGCGGCGGCACCGGCGCAAGGGCCCGCTGGATTTCCGCAACACGGTGCGGCATTCCCTCAGCTTCGGCGGGGTCCCGGCCGAGCCCCGGTTCAAGCACCCCCGCCCGGCCAAGCCGGAGATCTTCGTGATCGCCGACATCTCGGGCTCGGTGGCCGCCTTCGCCCGCTTCACCCTGCACCTGGTGTATGCCATCTCCAGCCAGTTCAGCCGGGTCCGGTCGTTCGTGTTCATCGACGGGCTCGACGAGGTCACGAGCTATTTCGAGGGCATCGACGACATCACCGAGGCCATCCACCGGGTCAACACCGAGGCCGACGTGGTCTGGGTCGACGGCCACTCCGACTACGGTCACGCCCTCGAGGTGTTCTGGGAGCGCTACGGCCGTGAGGTCGGGCCCAAGACCACGGTGCTGATCCTGGGCGACGCCCGGAACAACTACCACGCCTCGCAGGCCTGGATCTGCAAGGAGATCCAGCGCAAGGCCCGCAAGCTGTTCTGGCTGAACCCCGAGCCCAAGGCGTACTGGAACACGGGCGACTCGATCGTGGGCGACTACGGCACCTACTGCGACGGCACGTTCGAGGTGCGCAACCTGCGTCAGCTCGAGAAGTTCGTCGACAATCTGGTCTGAGCGAACCCGGGCAACCGGCAACCGGAAACCCTTCGGATTGCTCCGGTTTCCTCGGTTTGGGCTCCGCTGAACACCTGAATGCAGTCACCTTGCATCCACCGGCCGGTGGTCGGCGAATCAACAGACGATGTTGACCATGGTGGCCGAGCGTTATCCTCGCATCGTGCACCCGTCCCCACTTGAACAACGGCTGATGGCCGGGGAACAGGGAGCGCTGCGCGAGGTGTTCGACGCCTACAGCCCGATGGTGCTCGGCCTGTGCCGCAAGCTCGTGGGGGCCGAAGCCGAAGACGTCGCCCAACAGGTCTTCCTCGATGCCTGGAAGAGCCGGGGTCGGTTCGATCCCGAACGGGGGTCGCTGGGGGCGTGGCTGGCCCGCATCGCCCGGTTCAAGGCCATCGATCATCTCCGGGCCAGCTCCCGCCGGCCGTCGGTGCCGTCGGCCGAGGTGGGGGAGAGCCTGAGCGTCGAACCCGACGTCGACGCCGTGGTGGACCAGATGGTGCTCACCCGAGCCCTGGAGGAGCTGCCACTGGCCCGCCGTGAGGTGGTGGAGCTCGGCTTCTACCAGGGGCTCACCCATCCCGAGATCGCCGAGCGGCTGGGCCTGCCACTCGGCACGGTCAAAAGCCACATGCGCCGTGGCCTGGAAGCGCTGCAACGGGAGTTGGAGGGTAGCCGTGGCGATTGAGCACGATCTGCCCGAGTTCGGCGAGGTGGCCGCCATCCTGCGCAAGGGCCCGTCCGACGTGGTGTACGAGACGCCGCCCGACACCTTGTGGGCCGCCATCGAGTCCAGTCTGGACGAGGGCGGTGGGGGAGCGCGGGCCGATGTGGTCGACATCGCCGCCCGCCGCCGGGGCCGGCTCCGTATCGCCACCGCCGTGGCCGCCATCGCCGCCGTGCTGCTGGTCGGCGTCCCGCTCACCCTGTCGCTGTGGGGCTCCTCGTCGCCCGAGACGGTCGAGCTGGCCGCCCTTCCCGGCTACGAGGGATTCGGCGGGAAGGCCGAGCTCGACGGGCGGGACCTGGCCGTGGATCTCACCGGGGCCGAGCCCAAGCAGGGCGAGTTCTACGAGGTGTGGCTCCTCGATATCGAGGGCGGCGAGCTCCGGGACCTGGTGGCCCTCGGCACCATAGATGCCAGCGGCCACTACAAGATCAGCCAGTCGGTGGACCTCAGCCGGTACAACACGGTCGATGTGTCGGTCGAGCCCGACGACGGCAACCCGGCCCACTCCGGGGTGAGCGTGGTCCGGGGCGAGCTTCCGCTGGCCTGACCGGGCTCCCGCCAGAATCCGGCGGGAGCCCGTGCTCGGTGCGCTCAGCTCTGTTGGAGCAGCTCGGCCGTGCGGAAGGCCAGGTCGAGGCTCTGGCGGGCGTTGAGCCGGGGGTCGCACATCGTCTCGTACCGCTTGCCCAGATCGGCGTGGTCGACGTTGTCGCCCCCGCCCAGGCACTCGGTGACGTCGTCGCCGGTGAGCTCCACATGGATGCCGCCGGGCCAGGTGCCGACCGAGCGGTGGGCGTCGAAGTAGGCGGCGACCTCGGCCAGGATGGCGTCGAAGTGGCGGGTCTTGTGGCCGGTCTCCGAGGTGAAGGTGTTGCCGTGCATCGGGTCGCAGGCCCACACCACGGGATGGCCCGAGTCCCGCACCGCCCGCAGCAGGGCCGGCAGGCGGTCGGCCACCTTGTCGGCGCCCATGCGAGAGATCAGCACCAGGCGCCCCGGCTCCCGATCGGGGTCGAGGATGTCGCAGATCCCCACCGCTTCCTCCGGGGTGGTGGAGGGGCCGATCTTGCAGCCGAGCGGATTCTTGACCCCGCGCAGGAACTCGAGGTGGGCGCCGTCGAGCTGGCGGGTCCGCTCACCGATCCACAGCAGGTGGGCCGAGCAGTCGTACCAATCGCCGGTGAGGGAGTCTCGCCGGGTGAGCGCCTCCTCGTACTGGAGGATGAGGGCCTCGTGGCTGGTGAAGAACTCGGCCTCGTGGATCTCCGGGTGCTTGGACGAGATGCCGGCGGCCACCATGAACCGGAGGGCCCGGTCTATCTCGGCCGCCAGGTTGGCGTAGCGCTGGCCCTCGGGGGAGCTGGCCACGAACTCCTGGTTCCAGGCCTGAACCCGGGTGAGGTCGGCGAACCCGCCCTTGGTGAACGCCCGCAGCAGGTTCAGGGTCGACGAAGACTGGTGGTAGACCCGTAGGAGCCGGGCCGGATCGGGCCGGCGATCGGGAGGCGAGAACGGCAGGTCGTTCACCATGTGGCCGAGGAACGACGGCAGCTCGACCCCGTCGATGGTCTCGGTGGGGTTGGAGCGGGGCTTGGCGAACTGGCCGGCGATCCGGCCCACCTTCACCGCCGGCACCCCCGAGGAGTAGGTGAGTACCACGGCCATCTGCAGGATCACCCGCAGCTTGTCCCGTATGGGATCGGCCCGGAACGAGTCGAACGATTCGGCGCAGTCTCCGGCCTGGAGCAGGAAGGCCTCGCCCCGCGACACCGCAGCCAGGCGCTCCCGGAGCTCCCGGGCCTCACCGGCGAAGACCAGCGGGGGCATCGTGCCCAGCTCCTTCTCCACCTGCTCCAGCTCGCCGGCGTCGGGCCAGCGAGGCTGCTGAGCGGCGGGGAAGGCCCGCCAGGTTCCAGGGTCCCAGGTCGAGGTCAGGTCGTTGTCCACGCAAGACAGTGTAAAAGAGAGAAAGCCGCCCCGAGGGCGGCTTTCTCGCTGGGCTTCTAATTACTGTCCGGAGAACCGGAACGATCAGGCGGCGTCGAAGTCGCTCATCACGTCGCCGGCCTGGTCGCGCACGGCGCTCACGGCCCGCTTGACCAGGCGGCGGGCGGCCTCGGCGGTGACACCGAGCTCCTCGCCGACTTCACGGTAGCTGCGCTTGCGGCCGTCGTTCAGGCCAAACCGCTGTTCCACGGCGTACTTGGCCCGGGGGTCGAGCACGTCGAGCAGGCCGGTGACCATCGTCTCCTCGGCCTTGGCCATGACCTCGTACTCGGGGCCGGGGGTGGCGTCGGGCAGGAGGTCGACGAGCTCGTTGGAGTCGTCGTCGCCGATGGTGCGGTCCAGCGAGGTGGGGGTGGTGAGCCGGTGGAGCCGGGCGTGCTCGTCGTCGAGTTCGTCACCGTCGCCCGATACCTGGCGGAGGGCGGCCCGGAGGCTGGCCGACCGGTCGCCGGGGAGGCGGACCAGGCTGGCCTTCTGGTCGAGCGCCCGGCCGATGGCCTGGCGGATCCAGAAGGTGGCATAGGTGGAGAACTTGAAACCCTTGCGCCAGTCGAACTTGTCGACGGCGTGCTCCAAGCCGAGATTGCCTTCCTGGATCAGATCCAGAAGCTCCATCGAGGGAGGAAGGGGGTAGCGGCGGGCCACGCTGACGACGAGGCGGAGGTTGGCACGGATGAACCGGTCTTTGGCCTGGGCGGCCTTGCGCACGGCGCGCCGGTTCATAGCCGAGTTGTCGCCAGCATCGATCTTGGTCTGGGCCTCTCGGCCCTTCTCGATGATCTGACTGAGCTCGCGCTCCTCGTCGGCGGTCAACAGCGGGACCAGGCCGATCTCGTTCAGGTACTGTCCTACGGAATCACTCATGGGCGTGTTTCTTCGATCGATTGCTTGCGGGGGCTTGGACAAGGAAGTTTTCCCTATCGCTGCGACTTGCTAGGCTCGTTGTTCCGGCGTGGTAGTGGATCCGTGGCCGATGCGGGTGGATCTCTCTGAACGCGTGCCGGGCGGGTCTAGAGCGCTACAAGTCCAAACACTCTTTCTACTACGAACCATCCCGCTTGTGGAGTGACATCGGTCACTTTTGGCGTGTTTTTCTCACGGGATACGGTAGCGAGGCGATGTCGGGGTCCATGGACGGGCGTTCCAAGCGGGTGGGGATCCTGGGGGGCACCTTCGACCCTCCCCACCTGGGACATCTCGTCGTGGCCGACCAGGTGCTGGACCAGCTGGGGCTCGACGAGGTGCGCCTGGTGGTCAACAATTCGCCGTGGCAGAAGGTGGGCGAGCGCACCATCACCTCGGCCGCCCGGCGGCTCGCCCTGGTGGAGGCGGCCGTGGGGTCCGCCCCCGGGGTGGTGGCCTCGACGGTGGAGATCGAGCTGGGTGGGCCCAGCTACAGCCTGGTGACCCTGGAAGCGCTGGCGGCCCGGGAGCCGGACACCGAGTGGCTGGTGGTGGTGGGGGCCGATGCCGCCGCCGGGCTCGACACCTGGCATCGGGCCGCCGAGCTGCGGGAACGGCACGATTTCGTGGTGGTGAACCGGCCGGGGCACCGATCGCCGCCTCCGGCGGGCTGGCGGTGCCGGCCGGTGGAGATCCCGGCCCTCGACGTGTCGAGCAGCGAGCTGCGCCGCCTGGTGGCGGCCGGCCGCTCGATCCGGTGGTTGACCCCCGACCCGGTGATCGAGCTGATCGAGCGGTGGCGCCTTTATAGAGGTTGATGTCACACCGTGGGGCTACTGTGGACGGAACCACCAACCTGATCGAAGGAGCCTCGTCTGAGCCCCACCCCCATCACCGCCACGAACCTCGATGCCGAACTGCTGCAGTGGGTCCGCGTTGCCGTCCAGGCCGCCGACGACAAGCAGGGACGGAACACCGAGGCCTTCTTCGTGGGAGAGATCCTCGGCATCACCGACTGGTTCGTCGTCACCTCCGGGGGCAGCTCCCGGCAGGTACGGGCGATCATGGAAGCGGTGGAGGAGGAGATCGGCAAGGCCGGCGGCCCCAAGCCGCTGCGGATCGAAGGTCAGGAGACCCTCACCTGGGTCCTGATGGACTACGGAGCCTTCGTGATCCACGTGTTCAGCGACGAGGCGCGGGACTACTACGACCTCGAGCGGCTCTGGAAAGACGTGCCCCGCCTGAGCGACGTGGCTTGAGCGACCTGGCCTGAGCACCGCCCCGGCCGGTCGGACCGGTCGGGGTGCCCCTCAGTGGCTGGAGCCGACCTCGGCCCGCCGGTGCCGCATCGTCTCGAACACGATCGGCACCAGCGACACGGCCACCACGGCGATGAGGGCGATCTCCACGTTGTTGCGCACCACGTCGATCTCGCCCAGGAAGTAGCCGGCCAGCGTCACCCCGGCCCCCCAGAGGAGACCGCCGACGATGTTGTAGCGGACGAACGTGCGGTAGTGCATGTGACCGATGCCGGCCACGATCGGGGCGAAGGTGCGCACGATCGGCACGAAGCGGGCCAGCACGATGGCCTTGGCCCCGTGCTTGTCCAGGAAGCGCTGGGCCTTCACCACGTTGTCGGGGTTGAACAACCGGGACCGGGGCCGGTCGAACAGGGTGGGGCCCACCTTGCGCCCGAACAGATAGCCCACCTGGTCGCCGATGACGGCGGCAGCGGCGATGGCGGCCACCACGATGGCGATGTGGGGCAGCTTGTTGCCGCCGGTGTCGCTCGACAGCAGGCCGGCGATGAACAGCAGGGAGTCGCCCGGGAGGAAGAAGCCGACCAGCAGGCCCGACTCGGCGAACACGATCAGGGCCACCAGCAGGAGGCCGCCCCGCTCGATGAGCCACTCCGGCTCGAGGAACGACGGGAGCAGCGCCAGGAGTTTCATGCCGTCCCGACTGTAGCCGGACGCACCTCCACCAGCGCGTCACAGAAGGTGGGCCCGCCGCCCAGATCGCCGATTCGGTCGGCGGTGAGGGCATTGGCTCCCGGGCCGTCCCTCAGCCACCGGCCGAACGGCACCACCACCGTGCCCAGGGCCACGCGGTCGGTGACGGCGGCGAAGCCCGTGACCTCGCCCCGGTCGTTGACGACCGTGACGGGGTCGCCGTCGATCAACCCCCGGGTTGCGGCGTCGGCCGGGTTCAGCTCGATCAGGGTGCGGGGTTCGGCCCCCAGGAGCACCGGGAGATGGCCGTAGGACGAGTTGACCGAATGGGGCCGCTTGAGGGTCAGCAGGCGCAGCGGATAGCGGCGGGCCAGGTCGGGTCGGGTCTCGGGGCTCTCGGCCGGGGGACGGTAGCGGGGCACCCGGCCCAGGCCGAAGGCCCGGTCGAAGACCTCGGAGGCGAACCCGAACCGGCCGCCGGGCTCGGGGAAGCCACCGCGGGCGAACGGGGTGTCACCTCCGGGGTGGGGCACCGGCACGAATCCCTCGTCGTCCAGGCGGTCGTAGCCGGCGCCGGCCGCTTCGGCCCCGGAGCCGTCCAGGCAGTACCGGATCAACTCGTCGTCGTCCAGAGCGAACACCGGGTCGTCGATCCCGAGGCGTCGGGCGAGGAGCCGGGCGACCTCGGCGTTCGCCTTGGCCTGGCCCAGGGGCGCGATGGCGGGCCGGTTGCGGCTCACGTAGTTGAAGCCCCAGGAGCCCACCAGCTCGTCGTGCTCCAGCATGGAGGGGGCGGGCAGCACCAGGTCGGCGTAGCGGGCGGTGTCGGTGACGAACAGATCGTGGACCACGGTGAACAGGTCGGGACGGGCCAGGCCGGCCAGCACCCGGTTCTGGTCGGCCGTGATCACCGCCGGGTTCGAGTTCCACACGAACAGCGCCTTGACCGGTGGGTCCAGGTGGGCGTCGGTGAGCACCCGGCCCAGCTGGATCATGTTCACCTTGCGGGTGGGCGGGATCTCGCCCCACAGCTTCTCGTAGTTGAGCAGCCCCATGGTGCGGGCGTTGACGATGCCGCCTCCCCGGTGGCGCCACTGGCCGGTGAGCGCCGGTAGGCACTGGATGGCCCGCACGGCCGAGCCGGCGCCGTCGGCCCGCTGCATGCCCACGCCGAAACGGATGGCGGCCGGGGTGGTGGTGGCCAGGGCCGCGGCCAGGTCCTCCACCGCCTCTGGGGCCAGCCCGGTCTCGGCCGCCGTGCGCTCGGGGGTCCAGGGGGCCACCACCTCGGCGTAGGCGTCGAAGCCGGTGGTGTACCCGTCCACGAAGTCCCGGTCGACCAGGCCCTGGGCGATGATCACATGGGCCAGGCCCAGAGCGAGGGCGCCATCGGTGCCGGGGCGGATCGCCAGGTGGGTGTCGGCCCGGCGGGCGGTGGGGGAGCGGTACGGGTCGATCACCACCAGACGGGCCCCGGCCTTACGGGCCCGGCGGATCAGGTCCCAGCCGTGGATCGAGGTCGACACCACGTCGATGCCCCAGCACACGATCAGGCGGCTCTCGACCAGCAGCTCGGGGTCGGCCTGCAGCGGGGTGGTCATGGCCCGGTTGATGGCCAGGGCCTGGCCGCCGCAGATGGCCCGCTCCAGCTGGGTGGCGCCGAGCCTATGGAACAGGGTATGGGTGGGACCGAAGGCCGACAGGGCACCCATCGATCCGAGGTAGGAGAAGGGCAGGAGGGCCTCGCCCCCGTGCTCGGCCATGATGGCCGTCCACCGCCCGGCGATCTCGTCGATGGCGTCGGCCCAGCTCACCGGTTCGAAGCGGCCCTCGCCCTTGGCGCCGGTGCGGCGCAGAGGCTGCATGACGCGCTGCGGGCTGTAGACCCGCTCCAGGTAGCGGTCGACCTTGGAGCACAGGTGGCGGCCGGTCACCGGATGGCGGCTGTCGGCCCGGATGTCGACGGCCACGCCATCGGTCACCGTCACCAGGGCCGAGCAGGCGTCGGGGCAGTCGTGGGTGCAGGTGATGCGGTGGATGGTGGTGCCGTGGGAGCCCTCGAATGTCACGGGGCCATGGTCGCACAGCCCCGTATCATTGATCCCTATGACGAACCTGCCGCCCTCCGGAACCGGCGCCGACCTGCCGCCCCATCGCTACACCGCCGCGCTGGCCCAGGAGATCGAGCTTCGTTGGCAGGACCGGTGGGACGCCGAGGGCACGTTCCAGGCGCCCAACCCGGCCGGCCCCCTGGCCGACGCCGAGCGGCTGGCCGGCCGGCCCAAGCGGTTCGTGCTCGACATGTTCCCCTACCCGTCCGGCGCCGGCCTCCACGTGGGCCACCCGCTGGGGTACATCGGCACCGACGTCTACGGCCGCTTCCGCCGGATGATGGGCGAGAACGTGCTGCACTCGATCGGCTACGACGCCTTCGGCCTGCCGGCCGAGCAGTACGCCATCGACACCGGCACCCACCCCCGGGTCCGCACCGAGCAGAACATCGACATCATGCGCCGCCAGCTGCGCCGCCTGGGCCTGGCCCACGACCAGCGCCGCTCGGTGGCCACCACCGACGAGGCCTACTACCGCTGGACCCAGTGGATCTTCCTGCAGATCTACAACGCCTGGTACGACGAGACGAAGGGCCAGGCCCGGCCGGTGGTCGAGCTGGAGGCCGAGCTGGCCAGCGGGTCCCGCCCCACACCCGATGGCCGGCCGTGGGGCCAGCTGACCCGCAACGAGCAGCGGGCCCTGATCGACTCCCACCGCCTGGTCTACCTGAGCGAGGCGCCGGTCAACTGGTGCCCCGGCCTGGGCACGGTGCTGGCCAACGAGGAGGTCACGGCCGACGGTCGGTCGGACCGGGGCAACTATCCGGTGTTCCGCAAGCGCATGCGGCAGTGGATGATGCGGATCACGGCCTACGCCGACCGGCTGCTGGACGACCTGGACTCGCTCGACTGGCCCGAGTCGATCAAGACCATGCAGCGCAACTGGATCGGCCGGTCGCACGGCGCCAACGTCGACTTCGCCTCCACCGCCGGCACCATCCGCGTGTTCACCACCCGGCCCGACACCCTGTTCGGGGCGACCTTCATGGTGCTGTCGCCCGAGCACCCCATGGTGGCCGAGCTCACCACGGCGGCCCAGGCCGAGGCGGTGGCGGCCTACCAGCGGGAGGCGGCGGCCAAGAAAGACGTCGACCGCCAGGACGAGAGCCGGGAGAAGACCGGCGTGTTCACCGGCTCCTACGCCGTCAACCCGGTGACCGGCACCGAGATCCCGGTGTGGATCGCCGACTACGTGCTGATGGGCTACGGCACCGGCGCCATCATGGCCGTGCCGTCGGGCGACGAGCGGGACTTCGAGTTCGCCCGCCGCTTCGGCCTGCCCATCGTGGCCACCCAGATGCCGCCCGACGCCTGGTTCGAGGGCCACGGCATCGTCCCCTCGGTCTCGTGCGACACCTGGCCCCAGGCCTACGTGGGCGAGGGGACGTACGTGAACTCGGCCAACGACACGCTCACGCTGGACGGCGAGCGCACGATGGCCGAAGCGGTCGCCCTTACCAGCGCCTGGCTGGAGCGCAACGGGGTGGGAGAGGCCACGATCACGTTCCGCCTGCGGGACTGGCTGTTCGCCCGCCAGCGCTACTGGGGCGAGCCGTTCCCGATCCTGTGGGACGACGACGACATGCCGGTGGCCGTGCCCGACCACCTGCTGCCGGTGCTGCTGCCCCCGCTGGAGGACTTCAAGCCGGTGGCGGCCGACCCCGACGACGCCACCTCCGAGCCCGAGCTGCCGCTGGGCCGGGTCAAGGAGTGGGCCGAGCTGACGCTCGACCTGGGCGACGGGCCCCGACGCTACAAGCGGGACCTGAACGTGATGCCCCAGTGGGCCGGCTCGTGCTGGTACGAGCTGCGCTACCTCGACCCCACGAACGACGACGCTTTCGTCGACGCCGAGGTCGAGCGGTACTGGATGGGCCCCCAGGGCAACGGCCATCCGGGCGGTGTCGACCTCTATGTGGGCGGGGTGGAGCATGCCGTGCTGCACCTGCTGTACGCCCGGTTCTGGCACAAGGTGCTGTTCGACCTGGGTCACCTGTCGTCGTGGGAGCCTTACCACCGCCTGTTCAACCAGGGCTACATCCAGGCCTACGCCTACGAGGACAGCCGCGGGCTGTACGTGGAGGCATCGGAGGTCGTGGAGCAGCCGGGCGGGGTGTGGACCCACAACGGCGAGCCCGTCACCCGGGTCTACGGGAAGATGGGCAAGAGCCTCAAGAACATCGTCACCCCCGACGAGATGTGCGCCACCTACGGGGCCGACACCCTGCGCCTGTACGAGATGTCGATGGGGCCCTTCGACGCATCCCGGCCGTGGAGCACCCGTGACGTGGTGGGCATGTCGCGCTTCCTGCAGCGGGTGTGGCGCCTGTTCGTCAGCGAGGAGACGGGCGAGCTGCTGGTGGTCGACGGCGGGCCGGACGGCGGCGCCGACCCGGCCACCCTGGCCGCCCTGCACCGCACGATCGCCGGCGTGACCGCCGACTACGACGGTCTGCGGTTCAACACCGCCGTGTCGAAGCTGATCGAGCTGGTCAACCATCTCACCAAGAACACCGAGCCGATGGTGCGGGCGGTGGCCGAGCCGCTCACGATCATGCTGTCGCCGCTCGTGCCCCACCTGGCCGAGGAGCTGTGGCAGCGCCTGGGCCACACCGGCACGATCAGCTACGAGCCGTTCCCGGTGGCCGACGCGTCGCTGCTGGTGGCCGACACGGTCGAGTACGCCGTGCAGGTCAAGGGCAAGGTCCGCAGCCGTGTCACGGTGCCGGCCGACGCCGACGAGGCGGCGGTGGAGGCCGCCGCCCTGGCCGACGAGAAGATCGTGTCGCTGCTGGCCGGTGCCACCCCCCGGCGGGTGATCGTGGTCAAGGGCAGCACGGTCAACATCGTCCCGTAACGCGCCCCCCCCGAGCCGATCTGCTGTCCGGAGGCGTCACCCGTGGCGCCCTCCGCCAACCGATCACGGGTGGGAGACGAGCTCGGCGAAGCGGGCGGTGATGGCGGCGGTGGCGGCCGGGTCGGTGGGCCGCTGGAGCACGCGGTGGTTGCCGCCGGGGTCGGGGGCGAAGCGGGCCACGAGCTGCTCGTCGATCGTGACGTGGCCCGGCTCGCCGACCCCGAGGTAGGTGCCCGGCTCCACCGCCGCCAGCACGGTGGCGGGGTCGAACGAGGGCGGCCGGTACGGGAAGTCGACCAGCAACGCGTTGGCCCCGTAGTGCACGGCGGCGGCCAGCACCGGGTTGTCGGGCGAGTCGCCCAGCGCCTCGGTGGGGAACGGCAGGTTCGCTCCCACGTGCCATTCGTCGACCACCACCGGGGTGGGCCACTGGTCGAACACGATGCGGGCCGACAGCGGATCCCGCGCCGTGTTGAACTCGGGCTGGCCCCGAACCACGTCGCCGGCGGAGACCGCCAGCAGCTTCACCTTCGCCGCCGCCAGGGCGTGGCCGTCGAGGGGGGAGACGTCGTCGGCCGGTGAGGCCAGGAGCTGGGCCAGGTTGGTGGAGAACCCGGTGGAGACGATCACCACGCTGTGGTCGGCCTCGGCCGCCAGCCGGCGCCGCAGCTGGGACAGCGCCCGGTCGACCTGGGCCGATTCCGTGATGTCGTGGGGAAAGCGGGCGTCGGCGGCCACCTGGCGGTGGAAGGCGTCCCGGCCTTCGTCCACTCCGTTGGCCCCGATCACGGCGATCGTGACGTCAGGGTGGCCGTACCAGGTGTTGACGGCGTCGATGTAGGGGGCCACCGCCGGATCGTCGTAGCTGACGGTGACGGCGAGCAGGTCGATCATGCCCCGGTCCTCGTAGCCGTGGAGCATGGCCAGGGCCAGCGAGTCGTCGATGCTGTTGACCATGTCGGTGTCGAAGATCACCGGGAGCCGTTCGGGCCGGGGGGCGACGGCGGCCACGGCCAGATGGGCGGGGCTGTCATCGGCCGGCAGGGAGCCGGTCCAGGCCGCCGGCTGCTCCAGCGGGGGCCGGAGGCCGGCGAGGTCGGCCGAGACGCCGCCAGCGGATCCGGTGGCGACGCCGGCGTAGCCGGCCAGCCCGACCGAGGCCGCCACAGCCACCAGGGCGGAACGGAACTTCAGCGCTCGCCACCGCTCGACCCGGTTGTGACGGCGGAGCGTGCTCTGCCACAGCTCGGCGAATGTCTCGGTCATCCCCACCTCGGGACTCGGTACCGCCGGCCAGTGTTGCGTCCGCCAGTGTACGTGGTGAGCGAAAATACCCAACGCTCCCGGAAAGCTGCCCACGCCCCCTCCGCCGGGTCTGCTCCATCGCCGCACATAATGGACCGCATGCAGGACTGCGTGATCATCGGGGGCGGCATCGTCGGCCTGGCCGTGGCCAAGACCCTCTCGGAGCAACGGCCCGGTCTGTCGATCACGCTGGTGGAGAAGGAACAGAGCCTGGCCCGCCACCAGACGGGGCGCAACTCGGGCGTGATCCACTCCGGGATCTACTACAAGCCGGGCAGCCTCAAGGCCGAGCTGTGCCGCAACGGCCGGGAGTCGATGGTGGCCTTCGCCCGCGACCACGGCATCGCCTACGACCTGTGCGGCAAGCTGATCGTGGCCACGCGGCCCGAGGAGCGTCCCCGCATGCAGGCCCTGTACGAACGGGGCAAGGAGAACGGGCTCGACGTCTCGCTCATCTCCCCGGCCGAGGCCCGGGAGATCGAGCCCCACGTGAACTGCGTGGCCGCGGTGCGGGTGCCGAGCACGGGGATCATCGACTATGTCGGCGTGTGCGAGGCCCTGGCCGACCAGGCCCGGGCCAACGGGGTGACGATCTCGCTGGGCGAGCGGGTGGTGGGGATCGAGGCCGACGGCGCCGATCACCGGGTGATCACCACGCGCCAGGAGTTGCGGGCCCGGTACCTGGTGACCTGCGGCGGCCAGTACAGCGATCATCTGGCCCGCCAGGAGGGCGGCGACCCCGGAGCGCAGATCGTGCCCTTCCGGGGCGAGTACTACGAGTTGGTGCCGGAGAAGCACCACCTGGTGAACACGCTCATCTACCCCGTGCCCGATCCCGCCTTCCCCTTCCTCGGAGTGCACTTCACCAAGATGATCCACGGCGGCGTGCACGCCGGCCCCAACGCCGTGCTGGCCCTCGCCCGCGAGGGCTACCACAAGCGTGACGTGAACCTGGCCGAGCTGGGCGAGGTGCTGCGCTACCCCGGGTTCTGGCATCTGGCCAAGGCCAACTGGAAGGTCGGGGCATCGGAGGTGTACCGCTCGCTGAACAAGGCCCGGTTCACCCGCAGCCTGCAACAGCTCATCCCGGCCATCCAGTCCGACGACCTCGTGCCGTCACCGGCCGGCATCCGGGCCCAGGCACTCAAGCCCGACGGCGGGTTGGTCGATGACTTCCTCCTGGTGGATCGACCGCGCGCCCTGCATGTGTGCAATGCCCCGTCGCCCGCCGCGACGGCCTCGCTGGAGATCGCCCGTACCATCGTGGGGCGGGTGCTTCCGGCCATCGCCCAGGCCGGCATCGGGTGACAATGACGACGACGGCGTCGTCCCTACGAAAGGACCCAACGTGCGTATCCTGGTAACCGGAACCGAGGGCTACCTCGGCTCCCTCCTCGCCCCTCGTCTCATGGATCAGGGCCACCAGGTCACCGGCCTCGACACGGGCTACTACATGACCGGCTGGCTCTACCACGGGTTGCCCCGCAAGGCCACCACCCTGATCAAGGACCTGCGGTCGATCACCGCCGAGGACCTCGAGGGCTACGACGCCGTGGTCCACATGGCCGAGCTGTCCAACGACCCGACCGGCGAGCTGCGCCCCGGGATCACCCACGAGATCAACCATCAGGGCTCGGTGCGGATCGCCGAGCTGGCCAAGGCGGCCGGCGTGCAGCGCTTCGTCTACATGTCGTCGTGCTCGGTGTACGGGGTGGCCGAGGGCGAGGTGAACGAGCAGTCGCCGGTGAACCCGCAGACCGCCTACGCCGAGTGCAAGACGCTGGTGGAGCGGGACGTGATGCCCATGGCCAGCGACAACTTCTCGCCCACGTTCATGCGCAACGCCACCGCCTTCGGCGCCTCGCCCCGCATGCGGTTCGACATCGTGCTGAACAACCTGGCCGGCCTGGCCTGGACCACCAAGAAGATCGCCATGACGTCGGACGGGTCGCCCTGGCGGCCCCTGGTGCACGCCCTCGACATCGCCAAGGCCATCGAATGCGCCCTGGCCGCCCCCCGTGAGGCGGTACACGGCCAGGTGTTCAACGTGGGCGACAGCGACCACAACTACCGGGTGCGCCAGATCGCCGAGATCGTGGCCGACGTGTTCCCCGGCTGCGAGCTGAGCTTCGGCGACGGGTCGGACAACCGGAGCTACCGGGTGTCGTTCGAGAAGATCAACACCCAGCTTCCGGGCTTCAAGTGCGAGTGGGACGCCGAACGGGGCGCCCGCCAGCTGCGGGGCGTGTTCGAAGCCATCAACATGAGCGACGAGATCTTCAACTCGGCACCGTTCACCCGGCTGAAGCGACTGGAGGAGCTGTTGGCCACCCAGCAGCTGGACCAGGACTTCTACTGGACCGTCCCGCCCCTCACCGCCTGATCCGGTCGAGCTCGAGACAACCCGCCCATGAAGTTCACCGAGACCAACTGCCCCGGCGCCTGGATCATCGACATCGAGGAGATCAGCGACGACCGGGGGTTCTTCGCCCGCACGTTCTGCCGCGACGAGTTCCGGGCCCACAAGCTCAAGGACGTCACGGCCCAGTGCAACGTGTCGTTCAACCACGAGGCCGGCACGTTGCGGGGTATGCACTACCAGTTGCCGCCGGCCACCGAGGTGAAGCTCGTGCGCTGCACCCGGGGCGCCATCTACGACATCATCGTGGACCTGCGGCCCGGGTCGCCCACCTACCTCCAGCACGTGGGCGTGGAGCTGTCGGCCGACAACCGACGCGCCCTGTACGTGCCCGATCTGTTCGCCCACGGCTACCAGACGCTGACCCCCGACGCTGAGGTGACCTACCAGGTCACCGAGTTCTACACCCCGGGCTACGAGCGGGGGATCCGCCACGACGATCCGGCGCTGGCGTTGAGCTGGCCGTTGCCGGTGTCGGTGATCTCCCCCAAGGATGCCAACTGGCCCGAGTTCGATCCATCCCACCCGTTGTGGTGACCGTTTGACGGGAGAGGAAATCTCATGCTGATTGTCGACAAGGCACTGGAGGCGCGCGCCGCCGAAGGCAAACCGGTGCGCTTCGCCATGGTGGGCTGCGGCTTCATGGGGCGGGGCGTGGTGAATCAGGTGGTCAACTCCACCCCGGGCATGGACATCGTGGCCATCGCCACCCGCCGGCCGGAGACGGCCCGGGCCGCCTTCAACGAGGCCGGCATCACCGACGTGGTGGAGGCCGACACACCGGCCGCCGTCGATGCCGCCGTGGCGGCGGGCAAGCACGTGATCACGGCCGACCCGAGCGCTGTGTGCCGGGCCGAGACGGTGGAAGCCATGGTGGAGGTGACGGGGGCGGTCGAGCACGGGGCCCATGCCACGCTCGACGCCATCGAGCACGGCAAGCACGTGGTGCTGATGAACGCCGAGCTCGACGGCACGGCCGGCCCGATCCTCAAGGTCTACGCCGACCGGGCCGGAGTGATCCTCACCGCCTGCGACGGCGACCAGCCGGGGGTGCAGATGAACCTGTACCGGTTCGTGAAGGGGATCGGGGTGACGCCGCTGCTGTGCGGCAACATCAAGGGCCTCCAGGACCGGTACCGCAACCCCACCACCCAGGAGGGGTTCGCCAAGCAGTGGGGCCAGAACGTCCACATGGTCACGAGCTTCGCCGACGGCACCAAGATCAGCTTCGAGCAGGCGATCGTGGCCAACGCCACCGGGATGACGGTGGCCAAGCGGGGCATGCTGGGCCACGACTGGGCCGGGCACATCGACGAGGCCACCAGCCTGTACGACGTCGACCAGCTGAAGGAGCTGGGCGGCATCGTCGACTATGTGGTGGGGGCCAAGCCGGGGCCGGGGGTGTACGTTTTCGGCACCCACGATGATCCCAAGCAGCAGCACTACCTGAACCTGTACAAGCTCGGCACCGGGCCGCTGTACGCGTTCTACACGCCGTACCACCTGTGCCACTTCGAGGTGCCGACGAGCGTGGCCCGGGCCGTGCTGTGCAACGATGCGGTGATGCAGCCCCTCGGTGGGCCGCTGGTGGAGGTCATCACCCGGGCCAAGACGGCGCTCAAGGCCGGCACCGTGCTCGACGAGCTGGGCGGGTACCACACCTACGGGGAGTGCGAGACGGCGCCGGTGACGGCGGCCGAGCGGCTGCTGCCCCAGGGCGTGGCCGAGGGGTGCGTGCTCAAGCGCGACGTGCCCCAGGACCATTGCATCACCTACGACGACGTGGAGCTTCCGCCCAGCCGCCTGATCGACAAGCTCCGTCAGGAGCAGGCGACCCACTTCGCCTGATCATCGGCGTTTCCGGGGCCCGGCTGTCGCTGCCGACGGCCGGGCCCCCGTCGCGTTCTCGTAGCGGGAGGCGTCACCCGTGGTGCGTGCCGTCACGAGATCGGAGGAGGAGCTCCATCAGCTCGAGGTCTCGGGGCTCCACCACGTGCTGCGACCACCGGTCGCCGGGCACGTGCACCACCCGACCACCGAGCTCGGCCACCACGATCGACTCCTCGATCGGCACCTCGTCGTAGGTGGCGAAGACCTTGCGCAGCATGGCGGCGCTGAAGCCCATGGGCGTCTGGGCCACGGCGAGGCCCTCACGGCCCCTGTGCTCCAGGGTGCCGTCGGGATGGACGGCCTTGAGGGTGTCGGGTAGGTCCCAGGCCAGCACGGCGGCGTCGGCCCCCGCCTCGACGGCAGCGATCAGGGCGTGGAACTGGGCCACGGTGGCCAGGGGACGGGCGATGTCGTGGACGACGATCACGTCGGTGCTGTCGGGCACCTGGGCCAGGGCGTTGCGGACCGATTCGGTGCGGGTGGCGCCGCCGGGCACGGCGATCCGGACGGGGGCGCCGTCCCAGGCGATGCCGTCGGGGAGGGTCAGGATGGGCGGCCCCACAGCCTCGCTGGCCAGGCGCACGGCGCGGTCCACGAGCCGCTCGCCGGCGAGGAGGGCGAACTGCTTGGCGCCGCCGAACCGGCTCCCCGAGCCGGCCGCCAGCACGATCACCGAGGTGTTGCTCACGGCCGCAGGATAACCGTGGGTGTGCCGGCCGCAGGCGCTACACTGTTGCACGGCCCGCCCGCCAGGACCGCCGGGGGAAACCTCCCGAAAGCGTGTCCGCCCGGGGAACGGGCTTGCTAGTATCACGATTCCCCACGGGGCTATAGCTCAGTTGGTAGAGCGCTTCCATGGCATGGAAGAGGTCAGGAGTTCAATTCTCCTTAGCTCCACAAGCGATTCGGCCGTCCCGCCAGTGACGGATGCAGGTTGATGGCCGGTCACCTCAGGAGTGAAGACGTCGCCATCGGCCGAAGGCGCTGAAGACGTCGAATGTCACCGGTGCACCTCGATCGTTCGCCGGTAGGCGCGGGGTCGATGGGTCGGCCGAGCCGGTCCGGTGGCCCGAGTTCGGCCGCCAGCGTGACGACGAACGGGGCCAGGGGTGAGCGAGAGAGACACCGACCCTGGCGCCCGTGCGCCGTCAGCCGGACGAGGCGGCGCCGACCTGAGCGGCGGCTGGCTCCTCGCTCCACGGGCCCAGCCCGCTGATGCGGTCGATCTGCACCCGTATCGTCACTGCCGTGGGTGAGTTCCGCAGGCTCAACGGATGGCGGGCGAGCCCCACGTACTTCCGGCACAACGCGTCGATGGTGGCGACCGGCAACGTGGGCTCGATCCGCGCCGTGCCCCGGATGATCAGGTGGCGCTGGTAGCCCCGACCGCTTCGCTCGGTGTCCTCGATGGACAGGATGACGCTCGGGTCGCCCGCCAGGTTCCTGGCCTTGCGGCTGGCGCCGTCGGTACCGAAGATGATCTCGTCGTCCTGAACCAGCACCCAGACCACGGACACCTGAGGCGATCCGTCTGGATTTCGGGTCCATACATGCGCAACCGCGTCGCTGCCGAGCAACGCTTGCGCCGAGGCAGGAATCTCAGGCATCAGCTCGTCCCCCTTTATGTAAAAGGAACGCTAGTACTACTGGTTGTTCCCCACAAGGGCATCACTCGAACAGATCAGCGTGACCTGGGTCTATGCCTAGATTCGAGGGCTCTGGTGTCCGGATCCAGCCGATCGTATGCTTGAAAGAAGCAACTTCGACTGTGTTCATTCCTGTTGAATCGCGCGTTCCTCGCGAGTTCTTTTGTGCAGGCTCGATCGATTGCTGTGCCTGACCAGGTCGAAACCCGCGTAGAAACCAAGCCGAATCGAGGTGGTTAGGTGACCAGCCTGTCGATCACGGAGAGCCGGCCCACCCCGGCGCTGGCTTCACTGCATTCGGCTGCCGGGGCCGACCGCGACTACCTGTTCGCCTCGCGTCCGGCCCAGCCCGACGACCTGATACTCGTGGCCTGGCTCGGCTCCGAAGCCGTCGGATACCTGGCGGCCACCGACGAGGGGCAGGCCGGGCTCTTCATCTGGGAGCATGTCGTCGTTCCGGCCCACCGGGGCCAGGGGATCGGGGAGCGCCTCCTGCAGGAGGCCGCCCGGCGGGTGCGCCTCGAGCAGGTCCTGGTCGTCGACCCGCTCGACGAGCTCGACCGCGCTGCGACGGCCAGCTACTACCGGCGGATCGGGTTCCGCCGGCGACCGCCCGCCCCCGCCCTGGTGGCCTCGGCCGGCACCGTGCTGCGGATGCTTCGGCGGCGGCTGGGGATCCGTCCCGAAGCCGAGACCCCTGTCAGCGTCGTGCTCGGTGGGAAGGCGGCCGGTGTGGTGGTGGTCGATCCGGCAGCGACGGTGGCCTCCGCGATCACGCTGATGGTCGACAACGGCATCGGCGCCCTGGTGGTGTCGAGCGACGGCCGCCGGGTGGAGGGCATCCTGTCGGAACGGGACCTGCTGGTGGCTCTCGAGCGCTCGGGCCCCCAAGCCCTCGGCGATCTGGTGGTCCGGGTCTGCACCTCGGATGTCCTCACGGCCACCCTGGCCGACTCGGTGGCCGAGGTGATGAGCGCCATGACCGTGCGGCGGGCCCGTCATGTGCCGGTCACCGACGCCGGCCGGCTGGTGGGCATCGTCAGCGTGGGAGACCTGGTGCTCCATCGCCTCCTGGAGCTCGACGGTTCCGACGACCTCGAACCGTCGGTTGGCGGCCTCGAGGCGTTTCCCGCCGGGCCGGCAGCGAGCCTGTTCGATTCGATCGTTCGCTAACAGCGCAGGCCAGGGGGCCGATGGGTGATCGATGACCCATCCCGAACGCTGGCAGTGCCGCCGGTGATGACCCAGGAAGAGGCGACACTCCATGCGTAGCGCGACACTGCCTGGTAGGCGCCCCCGGGCGACTGCCGTCACCTCGTGCGACAGTCGGGCCATCGACGTGGGTTCGGGGCCGGCGTTGGCCATGCTCGACGTCCTTCCTCTGAACGTCCTCTACACCGATGCCTCGTTGGTGATCCGGTACGTGAACCGGCGTTCGCTCACCACGCTGCGCACCATCGAGTCGCTCCTGCCGGTGCCGGCCGATCAGGTGCTCGGGTCATCGATCGACGTCTTCCACCACCACCCCGCGCACCAGCGGGGGATCCTGGCCGACCACCGCAACCTTCCCCATCACGCCAAGTTCCAGCTCGGACCGGAGTGGCTCGAGCTCGAGGCCGCCGCCATCCACCGCACCGACGGCACCGTCAGCGGCTTCATGGTCACCTGGGACGTCATCACCGCCCGGGTGCAGGCCGCCGACCGCATCGTGGGCCACACCACCACGGTGGCCGCCGCCATCG
Organism: Acidimicrobiales bacterium; assembly: GCA_041394285.1. Classification (GTDB taxonomy): domain Bacteria; phylum Actinomycetota; class Acidimicrobiia; order Acidimicrobiales; family SZUA-35; genus CADEDH01. The sequence goes on from JAWKIL010000001.1 coordinate 59,738, forward strand.
ACCAGATGACGGCCGGCATCGCCGACATCGCCCGCAGCGCCGGCCTGGCCGCCGACGTGACCAAGGAGGCGGCCGAGGACGCCGCCCGGGCCCAGCAGCTCACGGCGGCCCTGGCCGCCGAGTCCAACCAGATCGACACGGTGCTCGACCTCATCTCCAGCGTGGCCGCCCAGACCAAGCTGTTGGCCCTCAATGCCACCATCGAGGCGGCCCGGGCCGGTCAGCAGGGCAAGGGGTTCGCCGTGGTGGCGGCCGAGGTGAAGAACCTGGCCCTGTCGGCGGCCGACTCCACGGCCGACATCGCCCAACGCATCGGCACCCTCCGGGCCCGCACCGACGACGTCACCGCCCTCATCGATTCCATGACGACCTCGATCGAGTCGGCCCGGGACTCGGCCGCCTCCATCGCCGTCTCCGTGCGGGAGCAGTCGGCCGCCGCCGGCGAGATCGGCGAGAACGCAGCCGAGGCCGCCCACGAGGTGCAGGCGTTCATCGTCTGAAGCGGCCGGGCGCCGACCCACCTCGGCGCGCCCGCCGGCCACCGACCCGCCTCGCCACCTGTGGCATGTCGCGTCCGGGGAGAGAGAGCGGGCCCGGCGCCGGGCGGACCGCGGCCGACCGACCGACCAGTCGACCGCCCCGGCGCCGGGCCCGCCGTGTCACTCCGCCCGCCAGGCTGTCGCCGTGCCCTCGGTGGGCGGAGAGATCGCGCGGCCCCCGGTCTACGCCTGGCCCAGCTCCAGCTGGGCCAGATGGAGGAGGCGTTCGTCGTCGCTCAGCCTGGAGGCCGAACGGCGCCCCGCCAGGTAGATCACCACTGCGGCGATGAGGGTGCCGGCGGTGATCGACCCGACGTTCCACATCCAGGTGCTCTTCGGGATGTCGGCGCTGAAGGGCAGCGTGAACGTGTAGTAGATCCCCATCGCCGTGCCGAAGATGCCGACGGCGGCCACCGCCGTGGCCGCCCAGACGCCGCCCGGGATGCGCCAGAAGTCCTCGCTGGCGTAGCGCTGGGCATACTTGCGGCGGGCGATGATCACCGGGAACAGGAAGAAGAAGCCCGAGGCCAACCACAGCACGGTCAGCGCCCCCTGGATCGACAGGAAGATCGTGGTCAGCGACTGCTGGGAGTAGAGCACCACCACCAGGATCGACGAGATCACACCCTGGAGCAGCAGGGCCGTCACCGGGTTGCGGGTACGGGGGTTGAGGTGGGTGAAGAGGCGGGGCAGGTGCCGCTCCAGGCCGGACACGAACACCAGCCGGGAGTAGGCCGACTGGTAGATGGTGAACGCCATGAGGCTCACCAGGGCCACGCCCACGGCCCCGATCCGGCCCAATCCACCGACGTCCAGGTAGTCGAACACCCGGGGGACCCCGGTCACGGCGTCGAGCTCGTCGGCCGGCGTCGACAGGAGGATGCCCGCCGTGCCGAACACGTAGCCCACGGCCAGGATGATCGAGCCCCAGAGCACCATCTTGGTGGCGTTGCGGGCCTTGAGGAACTCCGCGCCCATGTTGTAGGGCGTCTCCACGCCCACCAGGTACAGCAGCACCACACCGAACACCCAGCCGTACTTGCCGAAGTTGAACGACAGGCTTTCACCAGCGGAGAACGGGACGGCCGATCCGCCGTTGCGGGCCGCCACGATGATGCCGGCCACGAACACCGCGGTCACCAGCACGCCGTAGAAGATGAACACGCCCCGGGCGATGGACTGGGTGAGGGTCAGCTTGCGCATGGCGAAGGCCACGCAGGCCCACAGCAGCACGAGCTGCAACACGATGTTGGCCGTCAGGCCTGGTTGGAAGCCGAAGGCGTAGGAGAAGAACGCCACTGCCGCCGCCGGCGTGAGGGTTCCGGCCAGGATCACCGGGATCCACGACAGGAAGCCGCCGAGGAAGGCCAGCTGCTCCGACATCGTGTGGTACGACCAGATGTAGACACCGCCCTGGGCCGGCCACATGCCGCCCAACTCGGCCACGGCCGCCGCCGCCGGAGCCAGGAACAGCACGAAACCGGCCAGCCACATCGAGATGGAGGCCCAGCCTCCGCCGGCGATGATCGACGAGCCGGAGATGAAGAAGATGATGAACACGTACACCGACACCAGGTCGAAGGTGCCGAGCACCTTCGGTAACACCTGGTCGGGCACGATCTCAGAGATCAGCTTGTCGCCGGTCCCGTCGGACGTGGTAGGGGCGGCCATGGGCATGCTCCTGGTTGCTAGTGGGTGGGTCGGGGAACGGGGAGCGGCGGAAGAAGCACGTCAGTGGTCAGTCGCCGTCGACTATCCGGCCGTCGGCCATGCGCACCACCCGGTGGGCCCGCTCGGCCACCTTGGGGTCGTGGGTGGAGGCCACCACGCCCACCCCGAGCCGGCCGCACAGGTCGTGCAGCAGCTCGATGATGGTGGTGCCGCTCTTGTGGTCGAGGTTGGCCGTGGGCTCGTCGGCCAGGATCAGGCGGGGAGAGCCGATGAGGGCCCGGGCGATGGCGGTGCGCTGCTGCTCGCCACCCGACATCCGCGACGGGCGGTGGTGGAGGCGGTGGCCCAGGCCCACCAGCTCGAGCAGCTCCACCGCCCGTTGGCGCACCGACTGGCGGTCCACCGCTTCGAAGGTGAGGGGCAGCTCCACGTTCTCCACCGCGCTGAGGAACGGGATGAGGTTGTAGCTCTGGAAGATGAAGCCGATGGTGGATCGCCGCAGCGACGAGAACTGGCTCTCGGTGAGCTTGGCGGTGGAGGTGCCGGCGATCGAGATGTCGCCCTTGGTCGGGCGGTCGAGCCCTCCCAGCAGGTGGAGAACGGTGGACTTGCCGCTGCCGCTCGGGCCCATCAGGCAGAGGAACTCGCCGGGGTCGGAGGTGAAGCTGACGTCGACGACGGCGTGCACCACCTCCTCGCCCATGGCGAACAGCTTCCACACGCTGTCGACGGCCACGATGGGGCCGTCCATCGGTGGGTCGACCCTGGGCAGAGGCGACCCGAGCAGGCCGACGGGCGGGGCGGGGGCGGTCATGTCCATATCAGGGGTCTCCGAATCACGCGGCTTCTCAAGACGACGACAGCGAGGCGAGGGGCGGGCGCCGGACGGCCCGCACGGTGGGCACGGCGCTGGCGGCGATGGCGGCCACCACCGACACGCCCACGGCGAGGATGATCCCGACGACGACGTCGCCGGCCTGGACCGAGTCGTCGATCATGCCGACGGCCGGTGCCCCGAGGCCGAACAGCCCGCCTACGATGGCGCCGATCACGGCCCCGGCCGCTGCCGTGGCCACCGGTTCCACCAGCAGGGCACCCAGGGTGCAGCGGGGCGGCACCCCGAACGTGGACAGGACGCCGATCTCGGCCGAGCGTTGGTTGATCGACCGGGTGGCGGCGATCGCCACCTCGAATGCCCCCACCAGCAGCACCACCACGGCGATGGCCAGGGTGGCCCGGCCCACGCTGTCGCCGCTGCCCAGGGCTTCGCCCTGGCGGCGGACGGCGGGCATGAGGGCCACGACGAGCACCACCAGGAAGGCGCCGGTGGCCACCGTGATCACGGGCAGGGTCAGGAGCCGGCGTCGACGCCAGGCGGCCATGGCGCCGTAGGCCACGGCCCGGTACAGGGAATGGATCATCAGTGGTCCGCCAGGAGGGAGACGGGCCGCTGCTGGAGCAGCCGGTGAACGGGTATGAGAGCGGCGACGATGCCCAGCGCCGGCAGGTACATGGCCACCAGGCCGGCCGCTTCGAGCCAGGCTCGGAGGGAGAAGAACGAGCTGGCGGCGAACGCCACGATGGCGCCGCCGAGCAGGGTGCCGCTCACGTAGGCCATGACGAACAGCAGCAGCGACTCGACCAGGAAGAAGTACAGCACCTCGTCGGTCAGCCCGATGCTGGCCATGATCCCGAACTCCCGCCGCCGTTCCTGTACCGAGGCCACGAACGTCGACACCGCGATGACGAAGCCGAGGCCCAGGGCCACGGTGGAGATCAGGCCCAGGAACGACGAGCTCACCTTGGAGCCGAGCAGGGCGGCGAACTTCTGGTCGAAGGAGATGAACCCCAGCCGGTTGGTCGAGCGCTGGGTGGAGTACACCAGACCTTCGGCGCCGTCGGCCGGTTGCACTGCGGGGTCGCTCGTGACCACGAGACCGGTGGCTTCGGCCACGGTGTTGGGGGCGGCAGGATCGCCCGGTGGAGCCCGCAGCGTGAGCCACCCGTTCACCGCTCCCGCCGCGTCGGCCACATCGAGGGGCACGGTGACCCGGGATCCAGCCTCGGACGAGAGCTGCACGGTGAGGGGTGCACCGGCCACCTCGAGCGTGGCTCCCTCGGCCACGCCGAGCCGGCGGGCGCCCTCGGCGCTCACCAGGGCCCTGCCTTCGGTCGCTCCGGTGCGCCCGACCAGGGCCACGTCGGCATGGCCGGCCACCGTCCCGGTCACCGTGCGCTCGGCGCTCCAGCCCTCAGGGCTGGTGAGCTCGGGGGGTGGGGCATCGGCCATGATCACCCCGGTGGCAGGATCGACGCGGATGCCGCCGGCCGGCACCGCCCAGTAGGGGGCGCCGCCCACGGCGTCGGTCACGGCGTCGACACCGAGCACCTGGTAGCCCGAGGCGATCGTACGCATCACCACGGCGGCCGAGATGGCCAGCGCGATGCCGGCCACCGCCAGCACCGCCCGCTCGGGGCGGCGCCGCACGTTGGCCAGAGCGAACGACAGCAGCCGCCGGGACGAGCCGGTCGCCGCCTCCAGCGGTTCCACCGCCGAAGGCGCAACCAGTATCTCGTCGGCTTGGATCGTCACGCAGGTACCCCCTGTCGATGCTTGTGGGGGTAAGACAATCGAAAGCGTGGGGCGGCACGATTTCCCCGTGATCAAGCGTGAGTTGCCAGTGGCTTTCGACTAGATGACCGGCCTGCGCAGCGCGTCAGAAACCCGAATATCAGCCAAAGATTGCCGTCAGGTCGGGCATCATGAGGCACGCCAGGTCGCTGTCGACCACGCCGGCCCGGATCTGGCATCCCGATGTGCCCTTCTCCGCCGTCACCAGTACCGACCCGTCGGAGGCAGAGGACCAACGGTAGCGGTCGTACACCATCCGCAGCGCGGCCAGGACCTCTTCGTTGCCGGACAGTGGCCCGAAGGCGGCGGCGCTCGACGGGCCGGCCTTCGCCATCAGCTTGAGCACACTGTGGCCGAGGTCCTCGGTGGCGGCGAAGCGGGGCCGCTCCTTGCCCATCCGGTGTACGAAGCTCTGGGTGACCTTCGGCGATTGCAGGGCCCCCGCTCGCTTCACCACCGCCGTGAGCCAGGCCGACGGGTTCGACGATAGGGCCGTGGCGATGGCTACCGGCGCCGGGTATTCCTCCAGATAGCGGGACACCGCTTCCGAGAACGGCTCACGGACCATGTAGTAGGCGCACAGGTATTCTTGGAGCGACAAATGTGAGAACTCGAAGCTGTCGCCCGTCTCCACGATGATCCCGGTGTGAGCTTCCAACTCCCGGGCCACCCGTCCGGCGTCCTTGACCGGCAACCCGAACATGGGCGCGATCGAGCGATAGACCTGCACCAGGTCATCGGTGGAGAAACGGATCGCCTTGCGGGTGACCGTGAGCTCGTAGCTGAGGGCCGACAGAAACTCGAGCTTTTCGTCCACCTGGAACAAGGCGTACTGCGACGGGCGGGCGATGCGCCGCTGCTCGTCCCAGTCCTGCAGCAGGAGCCGGATGATCCGCCGGTACAGCGCCGTGGGCTGGTCGGGCAGGATCCCGCCTCCGTTGCGGAACACGATGAGGAGTTGGGCCAGGAACAGCGGGCGGGTGGCCAGGTCGGCCAACGCACTCTCCTCCAGGGCACGGAGGAAGGCCGCCGAACCGTCCGGCCCCAGCCAGTAGGCCGTGACCCGCTCGATCTGAGACTGGTCGAGCGGAAGCAGTTCGAAGGTCCGGTACCCGTTGAGGTGGGCGAAGTCACCGGAGCGGCAGGTGACGATCGTCTTCACCATGCTGCGCCGCCGGCCGAAGATCTCGAGGCCCTGAATCAGTCGGCGACGGTGCTTGGGCGGTACCTCGTCGAGCCCGTCCACCAGCAGCACGGCTGGGCCTTCGTCGAGCACGGCGAAGGCGGTCTGCTCCCGGTCGACCTCGAAACGGAGGGAATCGGGGAGCTGGTCGGGCCCCGGCACGTGCAGGGTGTCGGCCAGGGCCTCGCCTAGCGTCACCCTCGACCAGTCATGGTCGCGGCAGCTGATCAACACCGGGAAGGCCCAGATGTTGTCGTCGGTCGGCGGCGGAGCCAGTAGGGCAGCCAAGGCCAGGCGCTTGAGAGTGGTCGTCTTCCCCGCCCCCGGGTCACCCAGGATCACGACGTTGCCATCGACCGCCAGGAGTTGGTCCTCGTCGAAAACCGCAGCGGCCGATGTGTCGGTCATGAACCGCCGAGGCAGGTCCCGCAGATTGAGCGGCAGGGTGACCTGCTCGGTGAGCATGGGCGAGTTCATGCCGAAGATGTGCACTTCCGACACCGAACCGGCGAGGTAGGAGAGATGGCGGGCCAACCCCTCCTCCAGCCGGGCCGCCAGGCGCCGGTCGGGCTTCTCCTCGGGACGGGTGAGGCGTCGCAGCGTGGCCGTGACACCCTCGGTGATGAGGGTGGTCACCCCGGTGGTGAGCAGGCTGGCTGGATCCATCGGCGGGCGGGCCTCGATCTGGGCGGCGTCCGCATGATGTTACGCAACCGGCTCCCACCGGGGCCAGACCACGGGGTGTGGTGTATCAGCTGGTGGGGCGGGTCATCCGCACGAGTTGACCGACTGGTCCCAGGCGCAGGGCTTCGACTTGCCCGACAGCTCGATGATCCCGAGATCGGTCTGGGTCACCCAGCTCTGCTTGGACGAGTCGTAGACCCCGAACTCGCTGCCCTCGGTGGGGTAGGCGTCGTCGTTGCCGCTCATGTTGAACCTGATGCCCGGCAGCAGGTTGGGGTCGGTCATGTCGAGCACCCGGGCGGCGAGCATGAAGTTGGGCCGGCTGAGGCCGCCGGGCAACTCGGCCGCCAGGCGGAGGGACTGCTCCAACGGCCAGGCGAAACCGAATCCGCTGGCCAGCGTGGCCGACTTGGAGATCGGGCTGCCGCCTTTCTCCAACAGGTCCAGAGCGAAAGCCACGAACGGATCGTCGGCCAGCGCCGGGTCGGTGAAGTCCTTGGCCCCGCCGCCCACGATCCACCAACCGTTGGTGGCCGAGCCATCCCCGCCCACTGCGTCCTTGCCGACGAAGCTCTTGCTCTTGCACACCGACGGCTGGAAGAGCATGGTCGCGGTGTTCTTGAGCCCGTTGTTGGCGGCCTCGATGACGGCCTGGGTGCACGACGTGCCGGCGGTCATGGCGATGAACACGTCGGGGTTCCTCGCCGCCAACGTGGTCATCTGGTTGGTGACGGTGGCCGCCGTCGGGTCGATCCGCTCGAACACGAAGTTGATCTTGGGTTTGGACGCGGTCTTGACGTATTCGTTGAACCCGAGCTCGTAGGCCTTGCCGAAGTCGTTCTGCATGATCAGGGCGGCCACTGTTATCTCGTCCCGATCGGCGAACTTCTGCTCCAGGAGGCCGCCCCACAGGATGGCCTCGGTGTTGTAGGCGAGCTGCATGCCCCACGTCCACGGATGGTTGACCGGATCACCCCAGGCCGGGTGCCCCGTCATGACGTAGGGCTGGGGCACGCACCGCTGGTTGATCTTGTCGTACACCTTCATGGTGTTGGGCGACCCCAGCGTCTGCAGGGCGAACACGCCCTGGGAGTCGAGCAGCTCGTCGACCAGCGGGACGGTCTTGGCCGGGTCGTAGGCGTCGTCCCGGATCTGGGTCTCGATCGTGAAGGTCTTGCCGGTGGAGTCGGTGATCCCGCCCTGCTCGTTGATCCAGTTGTAGTAGAGCGTCTGGGCGATGCCGATGTTGCCGTAGTCGGCCAGCGTGCCGGATTGCGCCATCGTCTGACCGAGATGGATCACGTCGCCGTCGAGGCCTTGGTAGGCGTCCCAACCGGCGGGGCAGGACGAGAGGTCGACCTCGAAACCGCCGGGCCCCGTGACCTTGTTGGCAGCCTGGTCCCATCCCCAGCCGTTCTCGGCGATCGTTTCTTTCAGCGCCTCGCGCTCGGTGTCCCACAGCGCCAGCCAGTCGTCCATCGACGCCACCTCGGTCGGGGCGGCCGACTCGGCCGTGGTGCTCGTATTGCCGATTGCGCTCTGGGCCGCACCCCGGGCGTTGTTGTCGATCACCGTGCCGTCAGCGGCGGTGCCGTCGTCGGAGCTGCTGCCGCAGGCGCCGGCTGTGATGGCCAACACCACGGCGAGCGCGCCGAAGCGAACGCGTCGTCGTTCCATTTCCTCTTCCCCCTGTGCCGTTGGAGCCCGAGGGCCGCCGCGCGCGGCCCTCGGAAAACCCTAGGTGACGGTCAGCTCCGGCGCTGGAGGACAAGAAATTGTCATCTTCGGGCCATGGCCGTCGGCAGGGAGGCCCGATCCCAGTGGCGGTGCCGGCCCACGGCATCCAACAGGCGGGTCACCAGGTCCTCGTCGACCTCGTCACCCCCGAGCACAACGCCGGGGGCGTCGTCGCCGGCGTCGACCCCGAAACGGGCCAGCGTGGCCCGGCCCTCGCCCCAGGCGGCAACGGTCTTGTGGTGGCGGAACGCCTCCTCCACGAACATGGCGGCGTAGGGCTCGGCCACGAGCTCGTCGGCCCCCACGCCACCGGCCACCACCACGGCGTCGAACTCCACCGACTGGGCGGTGAGGAAGGCCTTGGGGGCGGGCAGGGGAGCGCCGCTCTCGCCCTGCAGCAGGCCGAGATGGGTGCCGACCACCTGCACCCGGGCGCCGGCAGCGGTGGCCCCGGCGGCCAGGATGGCGACGCCGGCAGCGTCGACTCCGTCGGCCGCCAGCACGGCGATGAGCCGCCCGTCCACCGGCCCTGGCTGGTCGATGACCTGCGACAGGGCGGGCGAGGCGTCGAGATCGGCCGCCGCCTCGCCCGCGGGCTGTGCGCCCGCCCCGTCACCGCCGTTTGACGGGGCGGGCGCGATCGGTGCCGGCATGCCGAGCGCGGCGGCGACCCGCCGGCACAGCTCGGTGTCGACCTCGGCCAGGTTGCGCACCATCCGCTCCCGGACGTGGGCCACCTCGACCTTGCCCAGCTCGAAGGAGAAGGCCCCCACGATGTGGTCCTGCTCGATCGGGGTCATGGACCGCCAGAACAGGGTGGCCTGGCTGAAGTAGTCGGGGGAGGGCTCGGCCCGGCCCCTGATCACCTCGCCGCTGACCGTCCGGGGCACCCGCTCGAAGCCGCCGTCGGCCAGCCCGGCCGGGAACGGGCATCCCCCGCCGAGCGAGTTGGGGGAGTACCGCACCCGGCCGCCCAGGATCGCCGATTGGCCGAACCCGTCCTGGGTCATGGAGTTCACGGCCGAGCGGGGTCGGTTGATCGGCAACGACTCGAAGTTGGGCCCTCCCAGGCGCGTGATCTGCGTGTCCAGGTAGGAGAAGTTGCGGGCCTGGAGCAGGGGATCGTCGGTGGCCTCGATGCCGGTGACGAGATGGGCGGTGCAGAACGCCACCTGCTCGGTCTCGGCGAAGTAGTCGTTCACGTTGCGGTCGAGGACGAGCCGGCCCACCCGCTCCACCGGAGCCAGCTCCTCGGGCACGAGCTTGGTCGCATCGAGCAGATCGATTCCCTCGAACATCTGGTCCTCGGTGTCGGGGAACAACTGCAGGCCCAGCTCCCACTCGGGGAACACGCCGGCGTCGATGGCGTCGTAGAGGTCCCGGCGCAGATAGTCGGGATCGACACCGGCGAGCTTCTGGCTCTCCTCCCACACCAGGGAGTGGGTACCGAGCAGGGGCTTCCAGTGGAACTTGGCCAGGCGGCTTTCACCGGCTGCGTTCACCAGGCGGAACGTGTGGACGCCGAACCCCTCCATCATGCGGAACGACCGGGGCAGCGCCCGGTCCGACATCGACCACAGGAGCATGTGGGTGGATTCGGGCAGCAGCGACACGAAGTCCCAGAAGGTGTCGTGGGCGGTGGCGGCCTGGGGGATCTCCCGATGGGGCTCGGGCTTGGCCGCATGGATCAGGTCGGGGAACTTGATGCCGTCCTGGATGAAGAACACCGGGATGTTGTTGCCAACCAGGTCGAAGTTGCCGGCCGACGTGTAGAACTTGGTGGCGAAGCCCCGGACCTCCCGTGCGGTGTCGGGGGCGCCGCGGGAGCCGAGAACGGTGGAGAACCGGACGAAGACCGGGGTCACCATGTCGGGATCGGACAGGAACTCGGCGCAGGTCAGGTCGGCCAGCGACCGGTACGGCCGGAAGTGGCCGTGCGCCCCCACGCCCCGGGCGTGCACCACCCGCTCCGGGATCCGCTCGTGATCGAAGTGCATGATCTTGTCACGTAGGTGGAAGTCGTCGAGCATGGTGGGCCCGCGGCGGCCCACCTTCACCGAGTCGTCGGTCCCGTCCACCGGCGTGCCCCAGGTGGTGGTGAGCCGGTCGCCCCGCTGGGCGAAGGGGGGCATGTAGGCGTCGTCGCGGGCCGGGTGCTCGCCGTCGGTCTTCACCAGCACGTCGGGATAGCCGGGCGAGGGCTTCACCAGGGCATCGACGGCGGGGTCGTCGGAGCCCAGATCCCCACGGCCGTTACCCGGCTGCTGGCCGGCGCTCTGGTTCTCCGATCCCTGGTTGTCGGGTTTCTGGTTCTTGGCTGCGCTCATCGGGAACCTCCGGCGCGGTGGGCTGCGGCCTCGTCGTCGAGAGACCGCAGGGTGTCTGGGGTGGCCATCTGGCGGAATGCGGGGAAGATCTCGCCTTCCTCCACCGCCACATGGGCTTGGACGATGAGCTGGAGGGCCCGGATACCGATCAGCATCGACTGCTCGTCCTCGGCTGTTCGCAGCACGGCCATGACCGTGCGCATCTCGTCGTGCTCCTCGACCGAGGTCTCGACCAGCCAGGGAGCGGCCGGCAGGGCCTGGGCGATCCGGGGATACACCACCGTCTCCTCCAGCTCGGCGTGGGTTGTCAGCTCCTCGAGGATCTGGTCCACCAGCGCCCGCCGGGCCGGGCCGTGGGGCGACAGGCTGGCCCGGGCGAACAGGCTGTCCACCCGTCGGTGGTCGATCTCTAGCTGGGACAGGGCGTCACCCTGGTCCGCCCCCGACAGGGTGGCATCGAGCCGGCTGGCCGTTCTCATTCAGGTCTCCTTCGCCCACACGTCGGTGAGGGGTCGGCGGGTCTCAGGCCGCCCGTTACCCATCGGTCCGGGGGACAAACACCGGGTGCGGTGTCGAGCGGGGCCGGGGCCGCCAGACTGGACCCTGATGCCCGGAACGAGCGCGGCCGACGACACGATGGCGAACGCGCCGGACGACGGCGAATCGGGTAACCGGCTGTCCATCGGCACCGTGGCCAAGCTGCTGGTTCTGGCTTTCGTCATCCACACGTTCGTCATCCCCCAGATCGGTGGGGCCCGGGCCGCCCTGCGCACGGTGTCGTCGGTGTCGCCCGGCCTGGTGGCCCTGGCCGTGGCGCTGGAGGCCGGGGCGCTGGTGGCCTACGCCGCCTTCCTCCGCCTGCTCCTGCCCCACCGGCCGGCCGTGAGCCTCGGCTACTGCACGGGGGTGGTGGTGTCCTCCACCGGCATCAACCACATGATCCCCGGTGGGGCCGCCACCACCGCCGCGGTGAACTACCGCCTGCTGGGCCGGCTCGGCATCCCCGGCCCCCAGCTGGCGTTCGCCCTGGGGGCCCAGGCCATCGGTTCGGCCATGGTGCTCAACATCCTGTTGTGGGCCGCCCTGCTCGTGTCGATCCCGATCAGCGGGTTCCACCCGGCCTACGCCACCGCGGCCGGTGTGGGCGCCTTCATCCTGATCATCGCCACCGTCGCCGTGGTCGCGCTCCAGCACGGCCGCGAGCAGCTGGCCGTGGAGGGCTCCCGCCTGGTCGGGCGGCTTCCCGGGGTCGAGGCCACCAAGGTGGAGCGGGCCGTGCGCCAGGCCGGCGCCTCTCTCGACACCCTCGTCCACACCCCGGGTCTGCTGTGGCAGAGCGCGGCGCTGGCCGCCCTCAACTGGCTGCTCGACGCCGCCGCCCTGTGGACCATGGTGGCCGCCTTCGGCTATCGCCCAGGGGTGATCGGCCTCCTGGTGGCCTACGGGCTGGCCAACGTCATCGGCGCCCTGCCGATCTCGCCCGGCGGACTGGGCATCATCGAGGCGGTGCTGATCCCGTCCCTGGTGAGCATCGGTTCCCCCCGGGCCGTCGCCGCCGTGGCGGTCGTGGCCTACCGCCTGGTCAGCTTCTGGCTGCCGATCCCGCTCGGGCTGGCGTCGTTCGTGGTCCTGCTTCGGCGGGGCGCCCCCAGCCCCGAGGCCCGGCCCCATCTGGGGGCGGCCCTCGACGATGTACGCAAGCACCAGGGCGAGCCCATCCCGGCCGATCCCGGGCCGAGCACCGGAGGCCAATGACCGACGTCCTGCCCGAACTGGCGCTGGTGGTGGTGCTCGTGCTGGTCAACGCCGCCTTCGCCGGCACCGAGCTGGCCCTGGTGTCGCTGCGAGACAGCCAGCTCCAGCGCCTGGAGCAGACCTCGAAGACGGGTGCGCTGCTGGCCCGCCTCGCTCGGGACCCCAACAACTTCCTGGCCACCATCCAGGTCGGCATCACCCTGGCCGGGTTCCTGGCCTCGGCCGCCGCCGCCGTGTCGTTGGCCGAGCCGCTGCGGGAGCCGCTGTCGTTCCTCGGCGGTGCCGCCGAGCCGGCCGCCGTCATCCTCGTGACCGTGCTGCTGGCCTACGTGACGCTGGTGGCGGGGGAGCTGGCCCCGAAGCGTCTGGCCATGCAGCGGGCGGAGCGGTGGGGCCTGATGGCGGCCCGGCCCCTGGCCGTGATGGCCCGTTTCACCCGGCCCGCCGTGTGGTTGCTCTCCCGATCCACCGACCTGCTGGTGCGGGTGCTGGGCGCCGACCCCGACCTGCAGCGGGAAGACGTGACCGAGGAGGAGCTGCGCGACATGGTGGCCGCCCAGCCCCATTTCACCGACGAGCAGCGCATGATCATCGACGGCGCCTTCGAGATAGCCGAGCGGACCCTGATGGAGATCCTGCGGCCCCGGGGTGACGTGTTCGTGCTCGACGCCGCCCTCCCGGCGGGCGAGGCCCGGGCCCAGTTGGCCGCTTCGGGGCATTCGCGGGCGCCGGTTGCCGTCGAGGCCTCGCTCGACGAGGTGGTGGGCATCGTGCACCTCCGCGACCTCCTCGACGGGGGCGACGAACCGGTGGGGGAGCGGGCCCGGGGTGACCTGAGGTACTTCCCCGAGTCGGCCCGCGTGCTCGACACCCTGCGCCAACTCCAGGCCGCCCGGGAGCAGATGGCCCTGGTGGTGGACGAGCACGGCTCCACCGCCGGTCTGGTGACGGTGGAGGACCTGGTCGAGGAGTTGGTGGGCGAGATCTACGACGAGACCGACCCCGACGTGCGAACCGCCCGGACCGAGGCCGACGGCACCCTGGTGGTGCCCGGGCGGTTCCCGGTCCACGACCTCGGCGACCTCGGCGTCGACGGCGTTCCCGAGGGCCCCTACGCCACCGTGGCCGGCCTGGTGCTGGAACGCCTGGGGCGCCTTCCCGAGGTGCCGGGCGACGTGGTGACGGTGGGCTCGTGGTCGATCCAGGTCACGGCGGTCGGCCGGCGCACGGTCGACGAGGTCCGGATCAGGCTCCGGCCCGAGACCGCCGACGCCGAGCCGCCGCCCGACGAGTGAGCGGGTTCACCGCGTGAGCGACCGGTCCTCCAGCATCTGATCCACCTGCTTGCGCACGAGCCCGCCCATGTCGGGGTGGGTGAGCACCCAGAAGCGGTCGTTCAGCACGGCGTCGAGCACCATCGGGCCGACGTCGTCGGGGTTCATGCCGTCGGCCAGCGTGCGGGTGAGGATGTCCCAGAACTTCCGGCCCGCCGTCGTCCCCACGTGCTGGGCAGCCGACTCGGCCGACCGGTTGCGCTCGGAGTCCACGATGTTGGTGTTGATCGGGCCCGGGCACAGCACGGAGGCATGCAGGGGCGACCCGGCCAGGCGCAGGTCCCGCTCCAGCGAGGCCATGAGGGCCACCACGCCGTGCTTGGCCACGTTGTAGGCCCCGAGCGACGCCCCGGCGTAGAGCCCGGCCATGGAGGCCGTGGAGTTGATGTGGCCGGCCTCACCCTGGCGCTCCATGATCGGCAGGAACACGTGCACCCCGTGGATCGGGCCCCACAGATCGATGTCGATCGTCCACCGCCAGTCTTCGAGGGAGGTCGCCCCCACCGGATCCGACACGCCGACGCCGGCATTGTTGCACAGCACGTGCACGGCCCCGAACCGGTCGAGGGCGGCGGCGGCCAGGGCCTCGACCTGCTCCAGCTTCGACACGTCGGTGCGAACCCCGATGGCCTCGGTGCCCCGGACTGCCAACTCGGCGACGACCTCGTCCATCGGGGCCTGCTCGATGTCGGCCACCACGATGTTCATGCCCTGGCCGGCGAGGGCCCGCACGATGCCCCGCCCGATCCCGCTGCCGCCACCCGTCACCACTGCCGTTTTGCCGTTCACGTCCATCGGGCTCACCGTAGACCGGGTGCCGGGGTGGTGCCATCATGGTGCCCCGCCCTGTCCGAAGGGCCCTCGCCCCGCACGGCGAGGGCCCCGGATCATGAGACCCGGGGCCCTCGAGCTTGATACGTGGTGTTCGCCACCGGGGAGGTGACAGGAGCCGCTCAGCTGGCCGGCCCGCTGCCCCCGTCATGGGCTCCGTTGCCGTTGGCGCCGTTGGCGCCGTTGGTTCCGTTGCCGTTGGCCCCGCCGTCGGCCGGAGGGGTGTCGACGGCAGGCCCACCCCCGTTGGTGTAGGCACCACCGTTCTGGGCCGGGGCCTCGGCTGCCGGGGCCGGGGCCGTGGGCGGCGCCATCGTGGGCGGCGGCATCGACGGCGGAGGCGGATAGAGGGCCGGGGCCGGCAGGGTGGGAGGCCCTGCCATCGGCGGTGGCGCCATCTGGGCCGGCGGCATCGGGTTCGTGGCCATGGGGTTGGCCGCGGGAGGAACCTGGGCCGTGGGTTCGGGGTAGGTCGGCTGGGCGTAGCTCTGCGGTGGCGCCATCGTGGCCGACGGCGCCGCCCACCCCGGCTGGGGGGCCGTGGGGTACTGGGGCGCCGGCGCGACCAGGGACGACGAGGTGACCTCGACCGCCGGCCCGGTGGCGTTCACCAGCATGTGGTACGGCAGGGCCGGAGGTAGCGAGCCCTGCACCTTGCCGTGCTGACGGTGGGCGGTCAGCACCAGCTCGTGGTAGGCCACCATCTGCTCGCGCATCTGCTGGGTGTGGTAGATACGGCCGTCCACCAGCGGCCCCTGCACGCCATCGATCACGGCGGCCACGTCGTCGCCGGCCAGGGTCTTGTGCGTCTCCAGGGCGTGGCCGACCGACAGCACCTCGTACCAGTTCTCGATGAGGAGCTGGCGTGCCATCTCGTAGATCCGGCCCAGGTTGTCCTCGATCCGCTCACCGAGCGGACCCTTGAGCGCCTCGGCCGGATCGGTGCCTTCCTCCGGGCCGGGCTTGTGTCCGCCGCCGCCTCCGCCGAGGCCCAGCTCCCGGGACACGGCATGGGATGCGATCGTCTGACCCATGCCCCAGTCGCCCTCCATCGAGGCCGCCAGGGCGGTGGCCTGCTGGAGATCGCCGGCCACGCCCGAGGCGTTGTCACCGTCGAAGAACAGGCGCTCGCCGGCCAGGGAGGCCAACGACACCAAGAGGTCGGCCTCGTACTCGCTCTTCCAGGTCTTGAACCGGTCCTCGGGCTTCACCGAGGACACCATGCCCAGATAGTTGCCACCCTTCTCGATGGTGGCCAGGTCGATCGTCCAGTGGTGGCGCACCCGGTAGGCGGTGACGGCGTGGCACGCCTCGTGGATGGCGACCGAGTGGCGGTCACGTTCCACGTACTCCACGTCCTCGGAGGGGCCGAGCGCTTTGAAGTGCTTGGCCCAGATGATGTCTTCCCAGGTGACGGCGTCACGGCCGTTGCGCAGGGCGTTGATCAGGGCCTCGTTGACCATGTCCTTGATCGTGGCCCCGGTGGCGTAGGGCGTGATCACGGCCAGCTTCTCGATCTGCTCCGGGGTGAGCTGGTGGCGCACCTTGCGCAGGTAGCCCTCGTAGGTCCGGCGCCGGCCGTCCTTGGAGGGGTAGCCCACCTTGTAGAGCCGGTCGATCCGACCCGGCCGGAGGAGGGCTTCGTCGAGGGCCTCGGGGAGGTTGGTGGCCATCATCACCAGGATCCGGTACTTGAGCGGCGGCTTGGGCCGCAGGCCGAGGAAGCGGCGAACGTGCCGGTTGAGGAAGCCTCGCGGCTTCTTGAGGCCGGAGATCTCGCTCAGGAGCGACTGCAGGGTGCCCCCGCCGCCGCCCATGCCGCCCACGATCACCTTGTGGATCATGGAGCGGGGCTCCTCGGGCCCCCGGCTGGCGTTGAGCTTGCGCTGCTGGTCGAACAGGAGCCCCTGGCTGTTGGGCGAGAGCCAGCGCATGTGCTCACGGAACTCGTCGGGCCCGTCGAACGCCCCCCCGCCGCCCCCCTGGGCCAGGGCGCCGCGGTTGCCGAGCGAGTCGGCCTCGTCGAAGAACACGATCACGCCGCCGTAGCGCAGCGACAGCTTGCGCAGCTTGCGGAACAGGCTCTTCACCTTCAGGATGCCGACGCCCATGAACATGTTGATGAACGCGCCGGGGTCGACGAAGACATAGGGCTTGCCGGTCTGGCCCGCCACCGCCTCGGCCATCAGGGTCTTGCCGGTGCCCGGAGGCCCCCAGAGCAGGATGCCGCCCGGCACGTGGCCGCCCCGCTCCTCGATCAGGCGGGGGTTCTCCAGGAACAGGACGTTCTCCTTGACCTTCTCCAGCACATGGTCCTGGCCCCACACGTCGTCGAAGGTGGTGGTGACGTCTTCGGGCATGTAGACGTCGACCCCGCCCCGGGACAGGAAGAAGAAGAGGAAACCGAACTGGCCCACGATGAACAGCAGGGGGAACACCAGCGACACCCAGAACGGCACCTGCTGGGGACCAACGGTGAGGAACTGGAAGATCGCCCCCGGTACAGCCGCCACACCCTCGATGAACGAGACGCCCCGCCGGTTGGCCAGGATGGCCGAGAAGATCAGGTAGGCGACGGCGAACTTCGTGTACCGGGCGGTGCGGTAGCGCAGCCAGGGGTCGCGCCGGTCCTTCCAGCGGTCGAGGCCGCCCCACACCGTCTCGGCCCAGAAATGGTTGTAGCCGGCGTTCTGCTCGCTGACGAGGTAGTGGAGCTGGCGGACGACCTCGATCAGGGCCAGGGTCAGGATCCAGCCCGACCGTTGGAGCTGGGTGATGAGGGCGTCACCGAAGGTGTAGGCCGGCTGGTCGGCCCGCAGCCGCCAGAACAGGAACAGGAAGATCACGGCCAGGACGGCGAGGATCTTCACCCGGTCGAAGAGCGGTACCGGCCGCCGGGCCTTGGCCGCCGGCTTGGGCGGCTCCCAGATCTCGCTCGTCGCCGGCACCACGGTGGTGCCGCCGGGGTGGTGGGGTGGCCCCGGCAGGACCGGTGGGGACGAGGGCGGAAGGTCGCTCATGTCAGCTCTCCAGGCTCCACGAAGCTTGAATCTTCTGGATCAGGTCGGCCTGCTCGAGGAAGCAGGACTGGGTGCAGGTGAGTTCGGTGATGACCACCCGATCGGTTGCGCGGGTCACCAGTGCTTGGAAGTCGCGGGCGGCGGAACCGACCGCCAGCTTGATGCGTATGCCCCACACATCGGGGTGGGCGATCTCTTCGTAGTCGATCACGAAGGAGTCGGCCGGGACGTCTCCGCTGGCCTTCAGCGAGACGGAGCCATCGCCGTTGCTCACCTGCTCCACCGGGTCGTACTCCCCGTTGGTCGACAGCATCCGCAGAGCGGCGAAGGAGGCGAGGTCGCCGTGCTCGATGGACGTCATGAACAGCACCGGCTCGTCGCCGATCTCGTCGAGCGTGGATCCGGGGCGCCCGTAGACGGCGGCCGGGCTGTCGACCCCGCCCAGGTCGTCGAACTCCTTGGGGACGACGAAGCTGATCGAGCTCTCGGGCACCGTGATCTCCCGGGCCGTTGCCTCGCCGCAGCCGGTGAGCAGGGCGGCCCCGCCGAGCGCGGCGCCGAGGACCAGGCCGGCACCCCGGGGCGGCGACCGGCGGGCCGGGAGCAGGGTCATGACCCGAGCTGCACCGAGTCGAACAGCGACTCGATGTCTTTGTCGTACGCCTCGAAACAACTGGCCGAGCAGGCCACCCGCACCCGATGGATGCGCTGGCGCCCGGGATCGAAGGCGGCGAACTGCTGCTCCACGGCCGTGCCCTCCGGCATGTCGACCTCGAAGCGCAGGATCTGGCCCTCGAACCCCCGGTCGTCGAGGAAGGGATCGTGGAAGATGAGCCTGATGGTGGGATCGTCGCCGGCGGTGGGGTCTCGCCGGTCGTTGAGGGCCATCGACCGCAGGGAGCTCACACTCATCCGGTCATGGTCGGCGGCCGCCAGGTCGATCACCTGGGCCACCACGAACGGTCGATCGAGGACGAACGTGGCCAGATGGTCGGAGGAGGGCGAGTCCGAGGCGTCGACCCCGGTCACCCACTCGGTGGACAACGGGGTGAGGCTCACGTCGGCCCACGATTTCGGGTACCGGAAGGAGAGCTCGCCGTTCGGGCTGGAGACGTAGCCGTTCTGGCGTTCCAGGCGGCCGGCGAGGGCTACCGTGAGGACGCCGACGAGGACGATCGCGACCAAGGCAAGCAACGACGAGGCAATCCACCGCCGTCGGAGCCGCTCCACCTCAGCCTTCACCTCCACATCGGTCCCATTTCTAGTGTGACTCAGCCAGTCACCCGGATGCCATATCGAGCAGTTCAACGTCGGCTGCTGGCCGCCGAAGGTGAGCCGCCCACCTTAGCCGACGGCGGCTGGCGGCCAGGCTTCGCTCTCAGCGCCGACCCCGGCAGTCGCCCTGCCGGTCCACGTCCTCGCCCCGGGCCCATCCCCGGGTCTCGCCGTTGTCGATCAGGTACCAGCGGGGGCGGTCCTCGGTGACGGCCGACACCCAGTAGAGGCCGAGGCCGACCTGGCCTGCCGTCGCTGCGCCGTCGTCGGGTTCCACCAGCACCGTCAGCGGGCCGTCGACCCACACGGAGCAGAACCGGGGTTGCACCGTGCCCGGCACCTCGGCCGGCGCCGGTGCCGTGGGCGGCACGGTGGGGGCCTCGGTGGTGGTGAGCTCGGGCACCGTGGTGGTGGTGGGCTCCACCCCGGCCGAGCCGGCCGATCCCGACGCCACCGAGGGAGCGATGCGGGATGTCGAGCCGAAGGCGGCCAGCGCCGCCCGCACCGGCTCCATCAGGGCGGCGCCGCCGTCGGCCAGGGACGAGGGCGGGCCCTCGGCCCCGTCGCCGTCGCTGCCTCCCCCACGACCCACGATGGCGGCCGCCGCCAGGACCAGCACGGCCACCGCCACCGCGGTGAGGGCCCGGCGCCGGTAGGCCAGCTCCGACAGCCTCTGGCCCAGCGCCGCCGGCGGCCCGGCCGGCACCGCCACGGTGGGTTCGGTGAGGAACGGCGGCTCGTCGCCCGGAGCCAGCGAGGCGGCCAGCAGGGCCGTGCGGTGCCAGGCGGCACCGTCGCCGGCGGGTATCGGCCCCGTCGGATCCGGGAGCACCGCGGTGGTGGTGGCGTCGATCGACGAGCCGCGCCGCGCCCGGAGGGACCGGTGGGAAGGCGGAGGTGGCCGGTCGGCGTCCTCCACGGCCTCCGCCCCCGCCTCGGGGGTGGCATCGACGTAGGAGCTCACGGGGCCACAACCTAGTCGATCCGGGCGCAGGATCCCCGGGCGGGCCGCCCGGCGCTGCCACGGCGGCCCCCGCTCCGGGCCTGGTGGGGGGCCGCCCGGGAGGCAGGAGGAGGGGAGTGGACCGGACCACCCCGCCACCGACTAGGGTGCAGCCCGTAGCCAGCAAGCCAAGACACCGTTTTTCGACCAGGAGGAGCCGATGGCCACACCGCAACCCGCGATTTTCAACGAGATGGGACGCAACCAGTGGTACGTCCACATGAGCCGCGTCGAGGGGGCCGACCTCGGCAAGATCAAGGGTGTGCTACGTGACGCCGTCAATGCCGCGGCCGGGCACGACATCAACCTTTGTGTGCTGTTCGGCCCCACCCTCCTGGCCGATCTCGGCGGGCCGGCGGTCGAGGACTTCCAGCCCTACCAGACGTTCGTGTCGGCCGACGGGAGCGGACGCGAGGCCAAGGGAACCCAGGAGGAGCTGCTCCTGTGGTGGAACGGCACCGAGAAGGACATGATCTGGGAGCTCCAGTTCAACGTCCGCACCGCCCTGGAGGGGCACATGCGGGTCGCCCGCGAGACCCCCACCTTCGTGTGGCGTGACTCGTGGGACTTCACCGGCTTCGTCGACGGCACCGGCAACCCCGAACCGCACCGCCAGCCCGAGGTGGCCATCGTTCCCGACGGCAAGCCGGGCGCCGGCGGCAGCTTTGCCATCGCCCAGCGCTGGGTCCACGACCTGACCGCCTTCAACGACCTGCCGGTCGACCAGCAGGAGGCCGTCTTCGGCCGCAAGAAGGCGCCGGCCACGGAGAAGACGGCCACCATCGCCGCCACCTCCCACCTGGCTCACGTCGAGCTGCGGGAAGACGGCAACAACGGCAACGAAGGCAGCCCCAAGCGAGACGAGATCGCTCGCCGGTCCACCCCGTACGCCTTCCACGACGGCACCGTCGGCCTCTACTTCATGGCCTTCTGCAACCGCCAGGCCCCCCTGCGGGAGCGGATGAACGCCATGTACAACACCGACGGCAAGGGCATCCGGGACCAGCTCACCGATTTCTCGAACCCGGCTTCGGGCTCGTTCTACTTCGCCCCCTCGGTGCAGGACCTGAACTCGATGCTGCGCTGAGCGTTCAGCGTCCGCAGGAACGCGAACGGCCGGCCGCACCGGGGACCACGGTCCCCGGGGCGGCCGGCCGTGGCGCGTCTCAGAGCCGCCGGGTGCCGCTGATCGCCGGTTTGGTCGGATCGATCACGAACCGGGGGGCGGCCAGCTCCATGTCGGCCGAACAGGACACCGCGATCACCCGGTACACGGGCTCGATGCCTTCCGTACCCAGCGCCTCGGGGTCGTAGGTGGCCAGATCGGCCCGGCCCCGGTCGGCCGACCGGTAGACGTAGGTCGGGTCGACCTGGACGATCACCGGGTCCTTGCCCTCCACGTTGGTGAGGTGGAGGTTGTCGAACAGCTCCAGGTCGGCGCCGACGATCGGCTCGGGGTCGACCAGCCCGACATCGAGCGCGGTGCGGCCCCCGATCGTCACGGTGCCCCGGATCGCCTGGTAGTTGCGGACAAACGAGACCTCGGCCGGGCCCACCTTGTATCCCCATCCGGCGGCCAGGGCGGCCGAAGCCGCCTCGTTGTCACACCAGGCACCGATCAACAGGCCCCGGGGCCGGATACCGGCCCGCACGATGAGGCGGACGAAGGCCAGGTGGAACGGGCCGTGCGGGCTCTCCGGGAACCGGGCCACGGAGAAGGTGGCGTAGGGTGGGATGCTGGGATGGAGCGACGACGGGGTGATGGCGAGCGACGCCGCCTCGTCGACCTCGTAGCTCACCTGGAGCACGTCGGCCCCCGGCAGCTTCCAGGTGTCGGGGCTGAGGTTCGTCATCACCGGAGCGCCGGCCAGGCCGACGGCCAGATCGAGAGTGCCGAAGAAAGGCATCAGGCCGCTCCACCGCCCGCCGCCATGCCGGTGGCGGCCTCGGCCCGGGCCGCGGCCCGGGTGGCGTCGGCCGCCGACTGGTCCTGGAAGTGGGGCATCACCTCGGTGGCGAACAGCCGGAGGCTGTCCATCACCTGCTCGTGGGGGATGTCCTCGGCGGCATTGAGCATGAAGCTGCAGCGGTCCACCCCGGTGGCCTCCCACTTCTTCAGCTCCCGGATGATCTGGTCCGGGTTGCCGATGGCGATGCCCTCCGGCGGCTCCTTCAGATCGCCGGGGGCGGCGGCCTGGCGTCGGGCCCCGGCCAGCAGGCCGGCGCTCAGGTAGGCCCGGGTGGGGTACACCTCCTTGGCCATGTCGAGCTGACCGGCCATGTACTGGAACTTGCCGATCATCCGGCGCCCGGTGGACACACCGGTGTCGCTGTCGTCGTGGCAGTACAGGAAGTTGACCGTGTTGAGCTGGTCGTTCACGAAGGCACCGACCGGGTTGCACCACTGGATGCGCCGCCGGTACTCCTTCACCTTGCGCTCCTGCTCGGCGAAGCTGGTGAAGTTCACGCCCAGACATCCCATGCCCCGATCGGCTGCGTCGTCTTCGGTGCCGGGGGTGGACACGGCGACCCACAGGGGCGGGTGCGGCTTCTGGATCGGCTTGGGCAGCACGGCCCGTGACGGCATGGAGAAGAACTGGCCCTCGTGGCGGTAGCGCTCCTGGGTCCACATCTTCGGGATGGCGTGGACGAACTCGTCCCACGTCTTCTTCGTGTCGTCGGGGTCGGCCTCGAAGCCGCCCAGCTCGGTCCAGGTGGCCGATCGGCCGGTGCCCATCTCCAGGCGCCCACCGGACAGGATGTCGAGCACGGCGGCCCGCTCGGCGATCCGGATCGGGTGGTTGAACTGGGGCACGCACGTGACGATGCCGTGGCCCACCCGGATGCGCTCGGTCACCATGGCGCAGGCGGTGAGGAACAGCTCGGGGGCCGAGCAGTGCGAGTACTCCTCGAGGAAGTGGTGCTCCACCGCCCACACCTGGTCGAAGCCGAGCTGGTCGGCCAACTTCACCTGCTCCAACGCGTTCTCGTACACCTTCCGCTCGTTCTCCTCGAACGGGCGGGGCACGGACAGCTCGTAGAAAATCCCGAACTTCACGGCGATCTCCCCTTGTTCATCGGTCTCTGTGCCCACAGTAGGGCACCGGTCAGTCCCGCGCCCAGAGCTGGCGGGACAGCACGCCGTTGCGGGCCTCGACGGCCTCCAGGGCGTCGCAGATCAGGTCCTCCCGCCACCGTCGGCCGATGAGCTGCACCCCTGCCGGGAGCCCATCCACCAGGTCCATGCCCAACACCCCGGCGGGCAGCCCGAGGTAGTTGATCCCGAAGCTCCACACGGCGGCGTCGAGCCAGTGGGTGAAGGCGTCGAAGCTCTGCAGATCGAAGTCCCACCGGTAGGCCGGGGTCATCAGGAGCGGGGCCAGGACCAGGGGATGGTCGTGGAGGAAGAGGTTCCACTGGCGCAGCATCCGGTTCCGCTCGGCCAGGGCCAGGGCGTAGCCGTTGCGGTCGAGTGGTCGGGAGGCGTCGAAGAACCAGCGGAAGACCTGCTTGATGTCGTCGCTGCCGTAGGCCTGCACCGCCGGGTCGAGGAAGACCTCCATCTCCGTGGATCCGGCGCCGAACCAGGCCCGGGCCGGCTCGGTGATCGGCGGCGGGTCGGCCCACACCACCTTGTAGCCGGCATCGGCCAACTGGCCCGCCGCCCGCTCGATGAGGGCCACGATGCCGGGGTGGATGTCGAACCCGCCGGAGAACGTGGTGACGGCCACCGTGACCGGGGCGTCGAGGGCGGGCCCGTCCCAGGGCACGGGCGGAGAGTTGGGATCGCGGGGGTCGGGGGCGATGAGGGCCCGGGTGCCGAGCCGGACGTCGGCCACCTCCCGGGCGATCACCCCCTGGCACGACATGGTGAGCGACAGCGACCCCCGCTCGGCCGCGGCCGAGGGGTTCCAGGTGGGCACCCGGAACGAGGTCGGCTTCACCGTGGCCACGCCGTTCATGAACGCCGGGTAGCGCAGCGAGCCACCGATGTCGTTGCCATGGTGGATCGGGCCGAAGCCGGCGGCGGCCGCCGCTCCGGCCCCGCCCGACGAGCCCCCGGCCGACGCCTCGCCGTCCCACGGGTTGAACGTGCGCCCCCGCAGGGGGTTGTCGGTGGTGCCCCGCATGGAGAACTCGGGGGTGTTCGTGCGGCCGACGAACACCGCCCCCGCCCGGCGCAGGTTGGCCGCCACCACCGAGTCGTCGGGCGGGAACACGTCGGCGAAGGCCGCCACCCCGTTGGTGGTGGGGGCACCCAGCAGGTCGATGTTCTCCTTCACCGTCACCGGCACCCCGTGGAGCAGGCCCAGAGCGTCGCCCCGGGCCACGGCGGCGTCGGCCTCGGCCGCCTGGGCCAGGGCCTGGTCGGCCAGATCGAACACGATGGCGTTGATCCGGGGGTTGAGATCGGCGATGCGGTCCAGCACCGAGGTGGTGGCCTCGGTGGAGGTCACCTGGCGGGTGCGGATCAGCTCGGCCAGCTCCACACCGCTGCGCCGCCAGAGGTCGTCGCTCACTGGGCGTGACCGCCGGTGCCCTGGCTGCCGAGTCGCTGGTTGAACACCGCGGCCCGCTTCTCCCGGAAGGCCCGCATGCCCTCGGTGGCGTCGGGCAGGTGGTCGGTCACCGCAGTGCGGGCGGCGATGTCCTCCAGGGAGTGGGCGAACGTCTGCTCGGCGGCCAGGTAGACCGAGCGCTTCAGCATCCGCATGGCCATCTGGGGGCCGTCGGCCAGCTCCCGGGCCAGATCCAGGGCCGCCGGCATCAGCCGTTCGGGCTCCACCACCTCGTTCACGAGGCCGAGCTCGTGGGCTGTCTCGGCCTCCACGATCCGCTTGCGCATCAGGAAGTCCATGGCGCCGGCCACGCCGAGGTGCTGGACCAGCAGGTACTGGCCGCCCTCGTCGGGCAGGAGCCCGAAGCGCAGGGTGGCGCTCCCCATCCGGGCCCCCTTGGCCGCGATCCGGAAGTCGCAGGCCAGCGCCAGGGAGAACCCGGTCTGGATGGCGAAGCCGTTGATGGCGGCGATCGTGAGCTTGTCGAGGTTGCGGACGGCCACGTTGACCGCCTGCGACAGCACCCGCAGCCCGTTGTAGGTGCCGGTGGGGGTGTGGTGGCCCCCGAAGATGCGGGGCATCACCCCCGCCGGGGCGTCCTTGTAGCCGTCGCTGAGATCGTCGCCGGCCCAGAAGCCGGTGCCGGTGCCGGTGAACACGACCACCCGGACCCCGTCGTCCATCTGGGCCTGGGTGAGGACCTCCACCAGGTCGCGCTTCATGGGCTGGGTGGCGGCGTTCAGCGTCTGCGGGCGGTTGAACGTGACGACGAGGATGCCGGGATCCTCGGTGGTGGTGTCGAAACCGGTGTAGGAGCTCGTGTCGGGCACGGCTGGCCTCCCCCTCGTGGCGCGGATGCCGGCGGGGAACTCCGCCGGCGAGCCGATCCTAGACGTTTCGCCGCGAGCGTGAATCCAGGCATCCGGCGGGCGCCGCCTAGCCAGCGTGGCTAGTGATCGACGTCCGGGTCGTCGGCGTCGGGGTCGGCGTCGCCGATCACGGTCGCCTCCTGGGGCAGCCCGGCCAGCACCCGACCCAGGTAGCTGCGGGTGGCGGCGGGCAGGCCCACATCCCGTCCGGCCGCCTCGCTCAGGAACCAGAGGTGATCGAGGATCTGGTTGAACAGCTCGGCCTCGGTCAGCCGGCCCCGCATGGTGGACGGGACGGCACCCACCGTCGGCCGGTAGCGCTCGGCCAGCCACCGGTAGGCGACCACGGCCTCAGGCTGCGGAGCACCCCTGTCGGCCGCCGCCAGCCCGGCGGCGAAGCCCTGGATGTCGGACAGCAGCCGCCGGGCCTGGTTCTCCTCGGCCTCGATGCCGGTGAGGCGGCCGAGCTCCCGGCGGTGGTGGCCCTCCTCCACGATGACGGGGCGGAACCGGACGACCCGCCGGTCGTCGTGGTCCCGCAGCTCCACCTCGGCGGTGTCGAACCCCAGGTCGTTGAGACGACGGAGCCGCTCGTTGACCCGCCACATCTCGGCCGGGTCGAGCTCGTCGACCCGGGTCAACTCGTCCCACAGGCTGGCGTAGCGGCGCAGGAGCTGCTCGGTCAGCTCCACCGGGTCGACGCCGGCGCCCAGGCGGCCGATGGCCTCCAGCTCGAACAGGCCGCCGGCGATGTTCTCAGCGGCGAGGTTCAGATCGAGCTGCCGTTGGCCGTCGGTGAGGGTGGTGTGGACCTCCCCCGTCTCGGTATCGACCACGTAGGCGGCCAGGGCCCCCACGTCACGCCGGAACAGCACGTTGCCCAGCGAGCAATCGCCCCAGAAGAAGCCGCCCAGGTGGAGCCGGCACAGGAGCACGGCCAGGGCGTCGATGAGCCGGGTATGGAGGCCCTCGGTGTTCGGCCCGGTGAAGAGATGGAAGTAGGGGAGCGAGTACGGCAGGTGGCGGGTGATGAGCACGGCGTCGAGGGGGGAGCCGTCGGGCGTCCGCCGATCGAAGGCCACCCCCACGAGATCGACCACCGGCAGGCTCTCGTCCTTGAGGTGCTGGAGCAGGGTGAACTCGCGCAGCGCGAGGCGGGTGGTCAACTCCTTGCAGGCGAAGTAGCGGCCCTCGCGCTCGATGAAGCGCACCACATGGCGGTGGCGGCCCGCCGGGAGACGGACCGCCAGCTCCTCGGGCCACCGGGCCAGCGGCTCCGACCACGGCAGGGAGAGGAAGTCGGGCTGCGGGCCGGTGGACGTCTTCAGCTTGAGCGTGACCACGGCCGCCGGCCCCCGGAGCTAGAGCGAGGCGAGGATGTCGGCCAGCTCCCCGGGGCGGTTGTTGGGGATCATGTGATTGGTGTCGACGGTGAAGGTGCGCCAGACCGGCGATGCCTGGGCCCGGTCGTAGGCGTCCCAGAACCCGTCGCCGGCTTCGGGCCGGGGCTCACCCGTGGCCTTGATGTAGGTGAGCGGGAAGCCGAAGTCCTCCAGCGGCTTGGCCAGCCGCACCGGCTCGGTGAAGCAGCCCACGGGGTGGGGGACACGGCGGGGGTTGGCGAACTCGGCCTCCGCCGGGTCTTCGAACTCGCGGGGGCGGGGCGGGATGAGCCAGTCGAGCCCCAGGCCGATGCGGCGGCCGGGGAGGCCGGTGAGGTCGCTCACCGTCTGGCCGTCGGCCGGCACGAAGGCGTCGAGGTACACGAGGTGGCTCACCCGCTCGGCGATGTGCTCCAGGGCTCCGGTGACCACGAAGCCGCCGTAGGAGAACCCGAGCAGCACGACGTCGGTGAGGTCCTCGTACAGGAGGTGGTTGACCACGTCGGCGATGTGGGTGGTGAGATCGACCTGGGGGCTCGTGAGGTGCGACCGCTCGCCGATGCCGGTGAGGCTGGGCGTGGTCACCTCGTGGCCCTGGGCCTGAAGCAGCCGGCGGGTGGCCCGGAAGCCGTGGGCGCCGCTCCAGGCGCCGTGGACGAGGACGAAGGTTGCCATCGCCCGAGCGTAGATCGTTTCAGGGATGGGGTGCAGGGGGCGCGGGTCGGGATCACGTCGACCGGGAGCGCCGGTTGGACGACTCATCAGCCACGACTCGTCAGTCAGGCGTCACCCGCCGGGCTGTCGTAGGGCCAGTCCACCAGGCCGGTGTCGAGCCGGTCGGGGTCGAACGTCCAGTACTGGCGGATCTCGGCGATGAGCGAATCCCGGAAGGCGTAGTGCTCCGAGCCGTGGAAGGCGAACGGACGCTGCCCCCTGGGCTCGGTTCCCGTCATCGTCCACTCGATGGCGGCGGTCACCCCGTCGGTCACGGCGGTGTCCACCGTCCACACCGCTCCGCCCCAGCGCCGGCGGACCTTGACCCACATGGCGCCGATCCCGTCGGCGCCCCGGCACGGGGCCAGGTTGGTGTCCCAGATCACGGCGTCGGCGGTGAAGTGGGCGGCGATGTCCTCCGCTGTTCCGGTGCTGCAGGCCCGGAAATACGCCTCGATCCGCGCCACCGGGTCGAGCGGGGAGTCTGCGCTGCTGGGGTGGTTCACCACGTAACCTTTCCGTGCTCTGTGGGGTCTGAACAACAATGCGGACCATTGTCAGCCGGATAGAGCACGCGGCCAAGGGCGATGGGCGGATCACCTTCGTCACCGGGTCGGAACCGGAGACGATGACGTGGGGCGAGCTCCACGAGAACGCCAGAGCCATGGCCGGGGCGCTCCAGGCCCGGGGGGTCAACCAGGGCGACCATGTGGCCGTGCTCGGCCCCACCACACCTCTGCTCGTCACCTCGCTCCAGGCGGTGTGGCTCACCGGGGGCACACCGGTGGTGCTTCCCCTCCCCATGCGGCTCGGTTCGCTCGAGGAGTTCACCGCCGTCACCAAGGCCCGTATCCACGCCGCCGACTGCGTGGCCGTGCTCATAGACCCCGACTTCGCCCCCTTCGTGGAGCCGGCACCCGACGACCCGCCGATCTGGTCGCTGGCCGAGGTGGCCGAGGCCGCCGCCGGTATCGGCCCCGACGCCTTCATCCAGCCCCACTACCACGAGGACGATCTGTTCGTCCTGCAGTTCACCAGTGGTTCCACCTCCGAGCCCAAGGGCGTGATGCTGCCCAACTCGGTGATGGCGGCGAACCTCGACGCCATCCTGGAGGCGGCGAACGTCGACGTGGAGACCGACGTGATGGTCTCCTGGCTGCCCCTCTACCACGACATGGGCCTCGTGGGCTTCTGCATCCTGCCCATGAGCGCCGGGATCGACCTCGTGCTGGGTGCCCCCCAGGATTTCCTGGCCGCCCCCGCCCGGTGGATGGAGTGGATCTCCACCTACGGCGGCACGGCCACCGCCGGGCCCAACTTCAGCTACGTGCTGGCCACCCGGGCCCTGCGCACGGCCAAGGAGACGCTGGACCTGTCGTCGCTGCGGATCGCCCTGAACGGGGCCGAGCCGGTCGACCCGGCGTCGGTGCGGGCCTTCGTGGAGGCCGGCGCCCGCCACGGGCTGCGGCCCGGTGCGGTGTTCCCCGCCTTCGGGATGGCCGAGGTGGCGATCGCCGGCAGCTTCCCCGAGCCGATGTCGGGCATGCACACCGACGTGATCGACGCGTCGGTGCTGGAACAGGAGCACCGGGCCGTCCCGGTGCCGGCCGACCACCCCAACGCCCGCGAGATCGTCAAGTTGGGCCAGGCGGTGCCGGGGCTGCGGTTCCGCATCGTCGACCCCGTATCGGGCGCCGAGCTGGGTGACCGGGAGGTGGGTGAGCTCCAGATCGCCGGCACATCGGTGATGGCGGGCTACTACCACCGGCCCGATGCCGATGCCGAGAGCCTGGTGGACGGTTGGC
Organism: Acidimicrobiales bacterium; assembly: GCA_041394285.1. Taxonomy (GTDB): domain Bacteria; phylum Actinomycetota; class Acidimicrobiia; order Acidimicrobiales; family SZUA-35; genus CADEDH01. The sequence goes on from JAWKIL010000001.1 coordinate 89,058, forward strand.
TCCGCACCGGAGACCTGGCCTACCTGGTAGACGGTGAGATGGTGATGTGCGGCCGCATCAAGGACCTCATCATCGTGGGCGGGCGCAACGTGTACCCCCAGGACGTGGAGCGGGCCGTGGCCGGGATCGACGGGGTGCGGGCCGGCAACGTGATCGTGTTCGGGGTCAAGGGTCGCAACAACAAGGAACGGCTGGTGGTGGTGGCAGAGAGCCGGGCCGACGACCTCGACCGGGTGCGGGAGGAGATCGCCCAGCAGTCCGTGGCCGCCGTGGGCGTCCCCTGCCACGACGTGGTGCTGGTCCAGCCGGGCAGCTTGCCCAAGACCAGCTCGGGCAAGCTCCAGCGGGCCCTGTGCCGCCAGCAGTACGAGACCGACGGGCTCCAGCCGGCCTGAGCCGGCCCGGCGCACCCCTGGGGCCCGGCCCCCTGCGGTCGTCGTAGGGCGCGACAAAAACCGCGCCCCGCCGCCCTTCTGTGTCACGTTCTCGACGAATGCCGGTGAATTCGCGGCGCGGTTGGCGGGAGTGACGCGGTTTTCGTTGTGCGGAACGGGGTCGATCAGGCCGACTTGAGGTCGGCCATGACCTTCCGCCAGCGGTCGGGGTCGGCCTTGTACGGGGCGTAGAAGCTGAGCCGCTGGATGCAGTCGCCGTACCGGCGGTGCAGCTCGGCCCCGATCTGCTCGGGCTCGCCCACCACGGCGAAGGTGTTGAGCACCTCGTCGTCCACCAGTGTGCCCATCTCCTCCCACCGCCCCTGCTTGGACATGGCGTTGAGCTCGTCCTGGAGCCCGCCCCAGCCGTGGAGGTCGAGCACCGGCCGGTAGGCCGGGGTGGACCCGTAGAACGAGATCTGCTGCTTGGTGGCGGCCGCCGCCTTGGTGATCTCGCTCTCGCTGTTGCCGGTCACCACGAACGACGGGCCCACGATCTCGAAGCCATCCATCGTCTTGCCCGCCTTGGCCCGCCCGGCGGCCAGGGCCGGGATCGTGACCTCCCGCAGGAAGCGCTCGGTGGTGAAACCGTGGCAGATGAAGCCGTCGGCCACCTCGCCCGCCACCTCGGTCATCAGGCGGCCCACGCCGGCCAGGAAGATCTTGGGATCGCCGTGGGGGTTGGGCCCCGGGTCGAAGAACGGGGTCATCAACGTGTGCTGGTAGAAGTCGCCCCGGAAGTCGAGCTTGGTGCCGTTGTTCCACGAGTCCCAGATGGCCCGGATGGCCAGCACCATCTCCCGCATACGGGCCGCCGGGTGCGACCACGGCATCGAGAACCGCTTGGTGATGTGGGGCTTGATCTGGGAACCGAGGCCGAGGATGAACCGGCCGGAGTAGGCCTGCAGGTCCCAGGCGGTGTTGGCCAGCGTCATCGGGCTGCGGGCGAAGGCCACGGCGATCGATGTGCCGAGCTCGAGCGTGGTGGTGTGCTCGGCCGCCAGCAGGAGGGGGAGGAACGGGTCATGGGCCGTCTCCGCCGTCCAGTAGCCGTCGTAGCCGGCGGCCTCCTGCTCCTTGGCCGAAGCGACCACCGACTCCAGGCCGCCCCCGTAGCCGAACCCACCGTCAACCTTCATCACAGCCTCCTCAACCGGGTCTTCGGACCGGCACGGCCGTGCCCGGTCCCGATGCCGCGACCGTAGCGGGTACGTGGGCTTCCACCCAGCCCGCTAGCGATCTCGGCCCCTGATCTCCGCCATCTTGGACCACGGGGGCGGGGCCAAGACGGTGACGGGGTTGGGGTCCCGGCACCGATGGGGGTCCCGGGGGGCGCAGCCCCCCGCTAATGTTGATTTCGATGATGATCGATGTGACTGACGCCAGCTTCGAGACCGAGATCTTGAACCGGTCCATGACCACCCCGGTGGTGGTCGACCTGTGGGCTCCCTGGTGTGGCCCGTGCAAGACCCTGGGCCCGATCATCGAGAAGGTGGTCGACGAGACGAACGGCCGGGTGGTGCTGGCCAAGATCAACGTCGACGAGAACCCGCAGGCGTCGGCCGCCTTCCGGGTGCAGTCGATCCCGGCCGTGTACGCCCTGTACCAGGGGCAGGTGGTCGACGGCTTCATCGGCGCTCAGCCCGAAGCCCAGATCCGGGCCTTCGTGAACAAGCTGATCTCCGATGAGGTGGGCTCCGAGGTGGAGCAGCTGGTGCGGGCGGGCGACGAGGCGTCGCTGCGCCGGGCGGTGGAGATCGACCCCCAGAGCAAGCTCGCCGCCCTGTCGCTGGCCGTGCTGCTGGTCCAGACCGAGCGGGCCAGCGAGGCGCTCGAGGTGCTGGCCCCGTTCCCCGAGGACGAAGACATCGCCCCCGTAGCCGAGGCGGCTCGTAACGCGGCGCTGCCCACGGGGGAGCGGTCCCGGATCGAGGGCCGGCTCACCGAGTTGCTGGACCAGGTGAAGGCGGACGACGACGCCCGCCAGGAGTTCGTGTCGCTGCTGGAGGAGCTGGCCGTGGGCGACCCGGCCGAGGCCACCGCCTGGCGCAAGAAGCTGTCCACCCGCCTGTTCTGATCCCATCGGCCGGCGCTAGGCTCCGGTCCCACGGGTGACACGTCACCCGCCCACTCCTTCCCCCTGAATCCGCGATCCCGGTCACGTCTGCGTGGCCGGCCGGTTGGAAGGACGGCGACCCCGTGACGGCTGCCGCTACCGCGCCCGAACCCCCCGATACCGGGGCCGATCCCGGTCGGGACCCGTGGGATCGGATCTCCCTTGTCGAGCGCTTCGTGGATCCTCGGGTCCTGGCCGTGCCCTGGCGGGACCGGCCCCGGCTGCTGGCCGGGGCGGGTCTGGCGGTGGCTGCGATCGTGGCCCTCGGGTGGTGGCTGGGCCGCCCGTCGTCAGCCGGGCCCATCGACGAGGCGATCCCGTTCGCTTCGGCCCCTGCGGCGGACGCTGGATCCTCGGCGCCCCTCTCCGCCGGCGGTGGTGGATCGGGGGGCGGGGCCGGGCCTCCCGGGCCCACCGGCACGGCCCCCGCCCCCGGTACCGGTACCGACGTGCCGGCACCGGTCGACCTGGTGGTGCACGTGGCCGGGGCCGTGATCCGCCCCGGCATCGTGCACCTGGCCGCCGGAGCCCGCGTGGTCGATGCCATCGACGCCGCGGGTGGTGCCGCCGACGGCGCCGACCTCGATCAGCTCAACCTGGCCGCCCCGCTGGGCGACGGGGTACAGGTCCGGGTGCCCCGGGAGGGCGAGACGCTGGTGGCGCCGATCAGCCCGGCGCCGGCCGCCCCGGGCGGCGGTGGCCCGGGGGCCCCGGCGCCGGCCGTGGTCGACCTCAACCGGGCCACGGCGGCGGAGTTGGAACAGCTCCCCGGAATCGGCCCCTCGCTGGCCGCCGCCATCGTCACCTGGCGAACCGAACACGGGCCGTTCAAGCGGGTCGACGACCTGCTCGACGTCCCCGGCATCGGGCCGGCCAAGATGACCACCCTGGGCGACCGTGTCACGGTCTGACGGCACGGCGGCGCCCGACGACGGCGCCGGGGAACGGGAGGGCGGAGGCGGCGAGCGCCACCTGGCCGACTGGCAGGTGGTGGCGCTCGCCGCCCTGGTCTGGGCCGGGGCCCGTCTGGCCCTCCCGGTACCGCTCACGGTGGGGGCGGCCATGGCCGCCGCCGGTCTGGCCGCCCGGCGGCCGTCGCTCGTGCTGGCCGCCGCCCTCGCCTGCGGGTCGGCCCGGGGCGCGGCGTCGGACGCCGCCTACCGGCCGGTGGAGGCCGGCCCGCTGGCCGCCACGGTCGTTCTGTTGACGGATCCGGCGCCCGCCGGGGCCGGCTGGCACGCCGAGGTGCGCCTGGCCGACGGCCGGCGGGTCGACGCCTGGGCCTACGGATCGGCCGGGGTGAGCCTCTCGCGGCTGGCCGCCGGTGACCGGGCGCCGGCGTCGGGCCGGCTCACCCCCCTCGATGGCAACGGCTGGGCCCGGGCCCGGCACCTGGTGGGCCGGCTGTCGGTGTCCGAGCTGGGCCCGCCCCGCCACCCGGGAGGACCCCGGGCCATCGTGGAGTGGGCCCGCCGAAGGGTCGTGGCCGGTGCCGAGCTCGTCCCCGAGGCCCAGCGGCCGCTGTATCTGGGCCTCGTCATCGGCGACGACCGGCTGCAACCGGCCGGCCAGCGGGCCCGTTTCCGGGCCGCCGGCCTGTCCCACCTGCTCGCCGTGTCGGGCCAGAACGTGGCCTTCCTCCTCGCCGTGGCCCGGCCCCTGCTGCTGCCCGCCGGGCGGCGAACCCGTTTCGCCGTCACCTCGGCGCTGCTGGTCGGGTTCGCCGCCGCCACCCGGGCCGAGCCGTCGGTGCTGCGGGCCACGGCCACCGCCGGGTTGGCCGCCTGGGCGGCCACCACCGGGCGGCCCCAGAGCGGCCGGCGCCTGCTGGCGTTGGCCGTGGCCGGCCTGGTGCTGGTCGACCCGTTCCTCGTCCATTCCGTGGGCTTCCAGCTCTCGGTGGCGGCGTCGGCCGGGATCCTGCTGGTGGCCCCGGCGCTGGCGGCCCGGCTCCCGGGCCCGGCCCCGATGGCCGAGGCGCTGGCGGTCACCCTGGCCGCCCAGCTGGCCGTGGCGCCCCTGCTGGTCAGCCGATTCGGGCCGGTGTCGCTGGCCTCGGTACCGGCCAACCTGCTGGCCGGATGGGCCGCCGGTGCGGTGATGACCTGGGGCCTGTCGGCCGGGGTGGTGGCCGGTGTGCTGCCCCGTCCGGCCGGGGTTGTCGTGCAGGCGCCGGCGGCCGGGCTCGTGTGGTGGCTGGATGCGGTGGCCGGTTGGGCCACCCGTCTGCCCCTGCCGCTGCTCGACGCCCGGCACGGGGCGGCCCTGGTCGCTCTGCTGGCGGTGGCCGCCGGAGCGTACCGACGGGCCGGGGGCAGCGCCGGCCGCTCGACAGCGGGCGGGAGCACCACTGTTGCCGCCCGGGGCGCAGCGGTCGTGGCCCTGGGGGCGGCGGTGGCGCTGGGAGCGGTCGCCGTACCCCATCCGCCCCACCGGCCCACGGTGCTCGCCGGCGACGGGTGGTGGGTGCCGGGCGTCGCCGGCCGTCCCTCGGTGCTCGTGCTCGGCCCCGACGCCGGTGATGACCTGCTCGACGCCCTGCTGGCCCACCGCATCGGTCGGATCGACGTGGTGGTGGCCACCGCCGGCGGGGCCCGGGCGGCCGACACCGTGGTGGGGGTGGGCGACGTCGGCGCCCTGGGGCTCGTGCTGGCTCCGCCCCGGCACCGGATCAAGGGGGCGAAGACCGTGGGTCAGCCACTCGCCCTCACCACGGGCGCCGGCCCGCTCACCGTGGCCCCTCACGGCGACCGCCTCACTGTCACCGGGGGCCGGTAGGTTCCGATCGATGGTGATGCTCGTGATCAAGGGCGACGACGCCACCCTGGTGGCCCAGGCTCTGCGCCGCGTCGTCAACGAGCTGGTGGGCGACGGCGACCGGTCGCTGATGGTGGAGGAGGTGGGTGAGGCCCAGTACGGCGCCGAGGGGGGCGAGCCCGAGCTGGCGCCCCTCGTCAACGCCGCCCGCACCCCGCCGTTCCTCACCAGCCGGCGGGTGGTCATAGGCCGCAACCTCGGCCTGTTCACCCGGGCCGAGCAGGTGGCGCCGCTGGTGGGGCTGCTGGCCGACCCCCTGCCCGACAACGACCTCGTGCTGGTGTGGGAGCGGGCCGCAGCGTCCACCCGCTTGGGAGCCATGCCCAAGTCGCTCAAGGAAGCGGTGAAGGCAGCGGGAGCCGAGGAGATCGATGCCGCGCCGTCGGGGGCCGGGCGCAAGGGGCTGCTGGCCGAGCGACTGAGCACGGCGTCGGTGAAGCTCGACGCCGCCGCCAAGAACCTCATCACGGAGCAGTTGGGCGACGATGTGGGCCGGGCCGAGCCCCTCCTGGCCATCCTCCACTCCACGTTCGGCGACGGCGCCCGCCTCACGGTGTCCGACGTCGAGCCTTTCCTCGGCCCGGCCTCCGACGTCCCGCCATGGGACCTGACCGACGCCATCGACTCGGGAGACATCCCGGGCGCCCTCGACAAGCTGCAGCGGATGACCCAGGGGGGAAGCCGCCATGCCCTGCAGGTCCTGGCCACCCTGCACGGTCACTACCAGCGGGCCCTCAGCCTCGACGGAGCACCGGTGGGCGACGAGCGGTCGGCGGCGGCCCACCTCGGCCTCACCGGCTCCACCTTCCCGGCCCGCAAGGCGCTGAACCTGTCGCGCCGGCTCGGCTCGGAGCGGCTGGCGTCCGTGGTCGGCCTCCTGGCCCAGGCCGACCTCGACGTGCGCGGGGCGAGCGCCGTGCCCGACAACACCACCCTCGAAGTTCTCGTCGCCCGCTTGGCCCGCCTCAGCCGCTGACCGACCGCCGATCTGATACCGGTGGCCGTCACCGGCGACGTTCTGGGACACCAGATCGGGGTTCTACTAGGGTCTGGCGGGTGAGCGCTGGAGCACGACTGCCGGGAGCCCCGGACCCTATGCACTACTGGGACGGCGCCGGGGTACGCCTGGCCGCCGACTCGTGGGGCGACCCGAACGGTCCGCTGATCATCCTCCAGCACGGCGGAGGCCAGACCCGCCACGCCTGGCGGGGCACCGGCGAGACCCTCGGGCGGTCCGGTTACCACGCCGTCGCCTTCGATGCCCGGGGTCACGGAGACTCCGAGTGGGCGTCCGACGGCAACTACGATCGCAGCGCCATGGTCGACGACCTGATCCGGGTGGTGGAGCACCTGGCCCCGGCCGCTCCGCCGGTGCTGGTGGGGGCGTCGATGGGCGGCAACACCAGCCTGGCCGCGCTCGGTGAGGGGCGTCTGGAGGGCGGTGGACTGGTGCTGGTCGACATCGCCCCCCGGATCCGGCCCGAGGGCACCAAGAAGATCGGCGAGTTCATGGGTCAGAAGCCCGACGGCTTCGACTCGCTGGAGGAGGTGGCCGAGGCCATCGCCAACTACCAGCCCCACCGCAAGCGGCCCCGGAACCTCGACGGGCTGGCCAAGAACATCCGCCTCGCGCCCGACGGGAAGTACCGCTGGCACTGGGACCCCCGGTTCCGGCGCCGCAGCATCACCCCCGAGGAGATGCGGGCCCGCACCCACCACATGGAGGACTGCGCCCGCAACCTCACCGTGCCGACCCTGCTCGTGCGGGGCGGACTGTCGGACGTGCTCGACGAAGCCGGCGCCCAGGCCTTCCTCGCCCTGGTGCCCCAGGCCGAGTACGTCAACGTCACCGACGCCGCCCACATGGTGGCCGGCGACCGGAACGACATCTTCGCCACCGCCGTCATCGACTTCCTGACGCGCATCGTCCCGGTCACGTGAACCCTTCGGGTTCCCCGGGTTCGCCTGGTGCGAACCCCTGACCGGGACGGGAAACGGCCGGTCCGGCCCGTAGGCCGTCCAGCGACGAACGATCAGCCTTCGGCGGCGGCCTTCACCCGGGCCATCAGGCGGCTCTTCTTACGGGCGGCCTGGTTCTTGTGGAGCACGCCCTTGGTGGCGGCCTTGTCGATCTTCTTGATCGCCAGGCGAAGGGCATCGGCCTCGGTCTCGGTGCCGACCGCCGCCACCGCCGCCTTCTGCCGGGTACCGAGCTCGGCCCGAATGGCCCGATTGCGCACGCGGCTCTTCTCGTTCTGGCGGTTGCGCTTCATCTGGCTCTTGATGTTGGCCACGAAAGGATTCCTCAAAACGGCTAGCGAACGACCTAGAGAGGATAGCGGCCCTGGCGCCCGGGCCCACCCACCAGGCCGCAGGTGCCGGTAGCTTGGAAGGACAATGACGCCGGTCGACCCCTCACGCATACGCAACATCGCCATCATCGCCCACATCGACCACGGCAAGTCGACGCTGGCCGACCGCCTGCTCGAGCTGTGCGGCGCCGTCGAGGCCCGGGAGATGCGCGACCAGTACCTCGACTCGATGGACCTCGAACGCGAGCGGGGCATCACGATCAAGCTCCAGAGCGTCAAGCTCGAATACCAGGGCTACATCATCAACCTGATCGACACGCCCGGCCACGTCGACTTCGGCTACGAGGTGAGCCGGTCGCTGGCCGCCTGCGAGGGCGTGATCCTGGTGGTCGACGCCGCCCAGGGCATCGAGGCGCAGACCCTGGCCAACACCTACCTGGCCATGGAGAGCGACCTCGAGATCGTGGCCGCCCTCAACAAGATCGACCTCCCGGCCGCCGACCCCGACCGCTACGCGGCCGAGATCGAGCAGGTGCTGGGCATCCCGGCCGACGAGATCCTGCCCATCTCGGCCAAGACCGGCCAGGGGGTGGAAGACCTGCTGAAGGCCGTGATCGATCGGATCCCGGCCCCCAAGGGCACCGAAGACGCCCCCCTCCAGGCCCTGATCTTCGACAGCCACTTCGACACCTACCGGGGCGTGATCTCCAGCATCCGGGTGGTCAACGGCCGCCTCCGCTCGGGCGACAAGATCCTGTTCATGCAGGCCGGCACCACGTACGACGCCGACGAGATCGGCGTGCGCACCCCGGCTCCCACCCCCGTCAAGTCGCTCGGTCCGGGCGAGGTGGGGTACCTCATCTCCGGCATCAAGGACGTCCGCCAGGCCCGGGCCGGTGAGACGATCACGGTGGCGTCGAAGCCGGCCGAGGCTCCGCTGGAGGGCTACCGGGAGCCCCAACCCATGGTGTTCTGCGGGCTCTACCCGGTCGACGGCGACGACTACGAGGACTTCCGGGACGCGCTCGACAAGCTCCGCCTCGACGACGGCAGCTTCACCTTCGAGCCCGAGACGTCCACCGCCCTGGGCTTCGGGTTCCGCTGCGGCTTCCTGGGCCTGCTCCACATGGAGATCGTGCGGGAGCGCCTGGAGCGCGAGTTCGACCTGAACCTGATAGCCACCAGCCCGTCGGTGAAGTACCGGATCACGATGAACGGCGGGGAGGAGCGGGTGATCGACAACCCCTCGGTCCTGCCTCCATCGGGAGACTGGCGCCGCATCGAGGAGCCCTACGTGCGGGCCTCGATGATCACCCCGTCGAACTACACCGGCACCCTCATGGAGCTGTGCCAGAAGCGGCGGGGCCAGATGGTCAAGATGGAGTACCTGTCGCCCGAGCGTCTGGAGTTGGTGTACGACCTGCCCCTGGCCGACGTGGTGGTGGACTTCTTCGACCAGCTGAAGAGCAGGAGCCAGGGCTACGCCAGCCTCGACTACGAGCCGGGCGAGTACCGCCAGGGCGATCTGGTGCGGGTGGACCTCCTGTTCAACGGTGAGCAGGTCGACGCCTTCTCCACCATCGTGCACCGCGACAACGCCTTCGAGTACGGCCGGCGCACCACCGAGAAGCTGAAGTCGATCATCCCCCGCCAGCAGTTCGAGGTGCCGATCCAGGCCGCCATCGGCGGACGCATCATCGCCCGGGAGACCGTGCGGGCCTTCCGCAAGGACGTGACCGAGAAGCTGTACGGCGGCGACGTCACCCGCAAGAACAAGCTGCTCAAGAAGCAGAAGGAAGGCAAGAAGCGGATGAAGTCGATCGGCCGGGTGGAAATCCCGCCCGACACCTTCATCCGGGCCCTCCGCCTGGACGACTGAGGGAACCCTTCGGGTTCCTGGAGTTTCGCCTGGGGCGAAACGTCCCCGGTCACCCTTCGGGTTCCTGGAGTTTCGTGTCTCCGGTTCGGCCTGGGTATCGGCCGAGCTGGCACACTTCGGCCGTGACCCGCCCGACCATCTGCTGGTTCCGCCGCGACCTGCGGCTCGACGACCACCCGGCGCTGGCGGCCGCCGCCCGTTCGGGCGGTCCGGTGCTGGCCCTCTACGTGCTCGACCCTGCGCTGCTGGCCCCGGCCGGCCCGCCCCGCCGCCGGTTCCTGGCCGCGGCCCTGGGGGCCCTCCAGGAGCTCACCGGCGGTCAGGTGGCCGTCGTGAGCGGCGACCCGGCCGAGGTGGTGCCGGCGGTGGCCGCCGCCGCCGACGCCGAGGCGGTGTTCGCCACCGCCGACTTCGGGCCCTACGGCCGCCGACGTGACGACGCCGTGGCCGCCGCCCTGGCCGCCGACGGCCGCCGGCTGGAGGCCGTCGGCACGCCCTACGCCGTGGCCCCGGGCACCCTGCGCACCGGGGGCGGCACCCCGTTCCAGGTGTTCACCCCGTTCCACAAGGCGTGGCTGGCCCACGGCTGGGACGCCCCCACCGCCACCCCCGCCCTCGACTGGCTGGCGCCCGGCGCCGCCGGTCGCCCCCTCGACGATCCCGCCTCGATCGCGGTCGATCCCGCCGACCCGGATGACGTCGGCGCCGGCGAACCTCGCTGGACCCCGGCCACCGCCGGGCCGGAAGCGGCGCTCGACCGCCTCGATGCCTTCCTGGCCGGCCCGGTGCATCGGTACAAGGACCGCCGCGACATCCCGGCCGAGCCGGGTACGTCGCGGTTGTCGGTCCACCTCCGCTGGGGCACGATCCACCCCCGCCAGATCCTGGCCCGCCTGGGGCCGGAACCTGGCCCCCAGGCCTTCGCCCGCCAGCTGGCCTGGCGCGAGTTCTACGCCGACGTGCTCTACGCCCGGCCCGAGACGGCCCGCCACGCCTACCAGCCCCGGATGGCGGCCATGGAACTGGACGAGGGGCCCGAGGCCGACCGCCGGTTCCAGGCCTGGGCCGAGGGCCGGACCGGCTACCCCATCGTCGACGCCGGCATGCGGGAGCTGGCCGCCACGGGCTGGATGCACAACCGGGTGCGGCTGGTGACGGCGAGCTTCCTGGTCAAAGACCTCCACATCGACTGGACCCGGGGCGCCCGCTGGTTCATGCGCCATCTCGTCGACGGCGATCTGGCCAACAACAATCACGGCTGGCAGTGGGTGGCCGGGACCGGCACCGACGCCGCCCCCTACTTCCGCATCTTCAACCCGGTCAGCCAGGCCCAGCGCTTCGACCCCGACGGCCGCTACGTGCGGCGCTGGGTGCCGGAGTTGGCCGGCGTGGCCGACCGCTTCGTGCACCATCCGTGGGACGACCCCAAGGGCATGCCGCTCGGGTACCCGTATCCCATCGTGGAGCACGACGCCGAGCGCAAGGAAGCGCTGCGCCGCTACGAGGCGATCACATCGGCTACGAGAGCCTGAGCCGGGATCGACTAGAGTGACGTCAGGAGACTGACCAGGATCGCGATGCTCGACGAACGCAAGGCCGCCATTCTGAAGGCGGTAATCGAGGAATACATCGACACGGCCCAACCGGTCGGCTCGGCCGCTGTGGTGGCGGCCGCCGATGTGCGGGTGTCGCCGGCTACCGTACGCAACGACATGGCCGTCCTGGAGAGCGAGGGGTACCTGATCCAGCCCCACACCAGCGCCGGTCGGGTGCCCACCGAGAAGGGTTACCGCTACTTCGTCGACCACCACCTCAGCCAGGCCGAGCTGCCCACGATGGACCGGCGCAAGGTGTCGGAGTTCTTCGGCCAGCTCAAGGGCGAGATCGAGGGCATCATGCGCGACACGGCGGGCCTGCTGGCCAACCTCACGCATTACGCCGCCGTGGTGGTGGACGACACCGACGAAGCGGTCGACGTGCGTTCGGTGCAGCTCGTCGGCCTGTCGGAGCGGCTGGTGCTGGCCGTGATCGTGATGGCCAACGGGCACCTCACCAAGCACACGATCGAGCTCGACCGCGCCCTCAGCGAGGACGACCTGGCCGAGGCGAACTCACTGCTGAGGGCGGCGTTCGAAGGGCGGCCGGTGTCGGCCTCCCGGCCGCTGGCCCGGTCGAGCCGCAACGAGGCCGAACGGGTGGCCCACGCCGTGCACCTGGCTGTGATGTCGGGCTCGGACCCGGGCCGGGTCTACGTCGACGGCGCATCCCGGGTGGTGAACGCCTTCGCTGCGGTGGAGTCGGTGGGCAAGGTGCTCACGATCCTGGAGCAGCAGCTGGTGGTGGCCACCCTGCTGGCCGACGTGCTCGATCGGGGCCTCACGGTGGCCATCGGGTCCGAGACGGGTGTCGACCCGTTGTCGGACTGCAGTCTGGTGGTCAGGCCCTACGAGATAGACGGGGAACATGCCGGCACGATCGCCGTGCTCGGCCCCACGAGGATGAACTACCAGCAGGCGCTGTCGGCCGTCGCCGCCGTGAGCCATCAGCTGGGCAACCGGTTGAGCGGCGGCTGAGGACGACGGGGCAGGGAACACCGATGGACGACTTCTACGACCGCCTCGGCGTGAGCCGGGCGGCGAGCCAGGACGAGATCAAGAAGGCCTACCGGAAGCTGGCCCGGGAGCTGCATCCCGACGCCAACCCCGGCGATGCCGCCGCCGAGGCCCGCTTCAAGCAGGTGGCCGAGGCCTACGAGGTGTTGAGCGATCCGCAGAAGCGGGCCCGGTACGACCGGTTCGGCACGTCGGGCGGCTCCGGCGGGGGAGGCGGGTTCGATCCGTTCGCCGCCACCGGCCTGGGTGACCTGTTCGACGCCTTCTTCAACGCCGGTTCCCGGGGCGACGCCGGCCCCAAGCGGGGCGTCGACCTCGAGGTCATGGCCCGGCTGACCCTGGAGGAGGCCGTGACCGGGGTGGAGAAGCCGGTGACGGTGCGTACCGCCGTGCCCTGCGACACCTGCGAGGCCACCGGTGCCCACCCGGGCTCGGACATCTCCCGGTGCGACATGTGCGGCGGCACCGGCCAGGTGCGTCAGGTGCGCCAGTCGATCCTGGGGCAGATGGTCACCACCTCCAGCTGCCCCCGCTGTGCCGGCGAGGGCGTGATGATCGAGAGCCCGTGCGACGACTGCGCCGGCGAGGGCCGCCGGGTGGAGGAACGCACCTACACCGTGAACATCCCGGCCGGGGTGGGGGAGGGGTCGCCCCTCCGGCTGACCGGACGGGGCGCGGTGGGGCCCCGGGGCGGCGGCGCCGGCGACCTCTACGTGCACGTGCAGGTGGAACCGCACCCGGTGTTCACCCGCAACGGAGACGATCTGCTGGCCGAGCTCCACGTGGCCATGACCCAGGCTGCGCTGGGGGCCCGGCTCGAGTTCGCCACGATCGACGGTGTGGTGCCTATCGATCTCCAGGCCGGCGTCCACACCGGCAAGCGGTTCCGGTTCAAGGACAAGGGCGTGCCCCGCCTGCGCGGCCGCGGCCGGGGTGACCTGCTGCTCACCGTCGTGGTCGACACCCCCACCGAGCTGACCGCCGAGCAGGAAGAACTGCTGCGCCAGCTGGCCAAGGAGCGCCAGGAGGACGTGAAGGAGCCGGGCGACGACGGCTTCCTCGGCCGCCTCCGGTCGCGCTTCACCTGAGAGCGGTCCCGACGTGGACCGGGGCACTGCGGCCGAGCTGCGGCGCCGTCCGCTGGTGCTGGTCGACGACCTGGCCGCCCCCCGCCTGAGCCCCGACGACGCCCATCATTTCAGCCGGGTGCTGCGCCTGGCTCCGGGCCAGACGGTGACCCTGGGCGACGGGCGGGGCGGCTGGTGCGAAGCCCGGTTCGCGGTCGAACCGGAACCGGTGGGCCCGGTGGTGGTGGAACCGGCGCCGGCGCCGGTCCTGTGCGTGGGCTTCGTGCCGGTGAAGGGCGAGGGTCCCGACTGGTACGTGCAGAAGCTCACCGAGCTGGGCATCGACGAGATCGTGCCGCTCGTGTCGGAACGCTCGGTGGTGCGCTGGGACGGAAACCGGGCGGCCCGGGCTCACGAGCGGATGGTGCGGGCGGCGAGGGAGGCCTGCCTGCAGTGCCGGCGCCTGCATCTGCCGGCGGTGGCTCCCGTCACCGGCCTGGCCCGGTTCCTGGCCGAGCGGGTGGGGGCCGGGGCGGGGAGGGGGAGCGGCGTGGCGCTGGCCGATCCCGACGGGGCGCCGCCGGCGTCCGGCCTCGTCACCGTGGTGGTGGGCCCCGAGGGTGGGTTCAGCCCGGCCGAGCTGGCGCTGGCGCCAGCCGTCGCTCTGCCGGGGCACATCCTGCGGGCCGAGACGGCGGCGGTGGTGGCGGCCGGGGTGCTGGCCGGACTCCGGTCCGGGCTCCTGGCATCGCCGTAACAGCCCTGAGTACGGCGAACGTCACCGGCCAATTCGATTCGTTTTGAACGCGTGGTGTGGTTGAACCTGCGCTGAGTGACGTCTAGCGTGGCGGCGGGCACCAAATTGAGGTGGGGAGACGCCGGAAATGAGTGTTGACGACGAGCTGAATGAGGCCTCGTCGCCCTATGGGCGGCGGGTGGGTGAGCGCCTGCGCGCCATCCGTCGTCAGAAGCGCCTGTCCCTGCAGGACGTCGAGGCCTCCTCCGACCAGGAGTTCAAGGCTTCGGTGCTCGGTGCCTACGAGCGGGGGGAGCGGGCCATCTCCGTGCCCCGCCTGGAGCGGCTCGCCCGCTTCTACAACATCCCGGTGGACCAGCTCCTGCCCCGGTCGACGGCGGGCGGCGACGGGGTGGGCGTGGTGGACCTCACGGGGCGGACCGGCCGGGCCGCCGGCGTGTCGATCGACCTCACCCAGCTCGACGCTGTATCCCGCCCCGAAGGCGAGATGCTGGGCCGCTACCTGGTCATGATCCAGGTGCAGCGCCAGGATTTCAACGGCCGGGTGCTCACGATCCGCCAGGACGATCTGCGGGCGGTGGCCTGCATCCTGGGCGTCGAGATAGACGAGGCGATCGATCGATTGGCCGATCTCGGCCTCACCCACCTCAACCCGGTCACCTGAGGGCCGCCGCCACCCGGTCGCCCCGGGCCCCATACTCCCCGTCGGCCCTGCTGGTGGGCCGATAAGCTGGTAGTTCACGATGACAGCCATTGTCCAGATCAACGTGCCCGGCAATCACCTCATGGCCGGCCTCCTCGGCGAGCGCGACCAGTACCTCCGGGCGGTCGAGCGCTCGTTCGATGCCACCATCCACGTGCGGGGCAACGAGATCTCGGTGGAGGGCCCCCAGGCGGTGGAGGCGGCCCAGGTGCTCGAGGAGCTCGTGCTGATCGTCCAGTCCGGCCAGTCCCTGGAGCAGGCGGCGGTGCTCCGGGCGGTGGACATGGTGCGGGCCAACGAGCGCCCGTCGGAGATCCTCACCGACCGGATCCTCACCACCCAGCGGGGCAAGCCGGTCCGGCCCAAGACGTCGGGCCAGAAGCGCTACCTCGACGCCATCCGGGCCAACATCGTCACCTTCGGCATCGGCCCCGCCGGCACGGGCAAGAGCTGGCTGGCCGTGGCCTGCGCGGTGCGGGCGCTCCAGCAGAAAGAGGTGGAGCGCATCCTGCTGACCCGCCCGGCGGTGGAAGCCGGCGAGCGGTTGGGCTATCTCCCCGGGGACCTGATGTCCAAGGTCGATCCCTACCTGCGCCCCCTCTACGACGCCCTGCACGACATGGTCGGCCCCGAGGGCTCGGCCAAGCTGTTCGAGCGGGGCGTGGTGGAGGTGGCGCCGCTGGCCTTCATGCGGGGCCGCACCCTCAACGACAGCTTCATCATCCTCGACGAGGCGCAGAACGCCACGCCCGAGCAGATGATGATGTTCCTGACCCGGATCGGGTTCAACTCCCAGGCCGTGATCACGGGCGACGACACCCAGGTCGACCTGGCCGGGGGGCGCAGCGGGCTGCTGGGGCTGGAGCCGATCCTCAGCGGGATCGACGGGCTGTCGTTCGTGCGCCTCAACTCCTCCGACGTGGTCCGCCACCGGATCGTGCAGGACATCGTCGATGCCTACGCCCGCCACGACGCCGAGCGGCGGTCCCGGCCGTGAGCGGCCGGCGTCGCCTGGAGGTCGAGGTGCACGACGAGACCGAGGGCGAGGCCCTCGACCTGGCCCGATGGCAGGAGGTGGCGGAGTCCACCCTCGCCCTCGAGCTGGGCGACGACGATGCCGCCGACGGCCGGCTCGACCTGATCTTCGTCGACCCCGACACGATGGCCGAGCTGAACCGGGAGCACATGGGGGCCGACCACGCCACCGATGTGCTGGCCTTTCCCCTCGACGCCGCCGACGACGACCTCGATCTCGTGTTCCCCGCCGGCGAGCCGGGAGGTGGCGACGGCGGGCCGATGCGCCACCTGGGCGACGTGGTGGTGTGCCCCCGGGTGGCCCGGGCCCAGGCCGGTGAGCACTGTGGCCCCGAGGACGCCGAGCTGACCCCCCTGGTGGTGCACGGCGTGCTCCACGTCCTCGGTCACGACCATGCCGAGGACGACGAGCGGCTGGTGATGCAGGGCCGGGAGCGCCTGCACCTGGGCCGCTACGGCTTCGCCCACCCGGTGCCGGCGTGAGCCGGCTGGCCCCACCGAGGTGAGGGCGGTGCTGGCCGCTGCCTTCAGCGGAACCGACGTGGCGGCACTGGCCGTGATCGTCGTGCTGCTGGCGCTGGCCGCCGTGCTGGTGGCGGCCGAAGAGGCGATCTCGCGCACCAGCCCAGTACGGATCGAGTCACTCGAGGGGGCCAATCCCCGCAAGGCGGCCCGCCTGGTGCGCCTCCTGGCCGAGCGGGAGGCGGTGGTCAACCCGCTGCGTCTGCTGGTGCTCGTCCTCCAGCTGGTGGAGACGACGCTGGTGGCTCTGGTGGCGGCCCGGCTCCTGTCCTGGCCGCTGGTGATCCCGGTGGTGGCGCTCAACGCCTGCGTGGTCTTCGTGGTGGCCGAGGCGGTGCCCCGCACCCTCGGGATCCTGCGGGCCGACCGCCTGGCCCTGGCCCTGGTGCGCCCGATCCAGCTGGTGGCCGAGCTGCTGCCGGTCCGCCTCCTGGCCGGAGCCCTGATCGCCATCACCAACTGGGTGGTGCCGGGCAAGGGCCTGCGCAAGGGGCCGTTCTCCACCGCCGAGGAGTTGATCGCCCTGGCCGACGCCGCGGTGCAGGACGACGTGCTGGAGCAGGAAGAGCGCGATCTGATCGAGTCGGTCATCGAGTTCGGCGACACGGTGGTGCGCGAGGTGATGGTTCCCCGCACCGACATGACCACGATCAACCGGGCGGCCACGGTGGCCGACGCCCTGGAGGTGGCCTCGGCCGCCGGCTTCTCCCGGCTGCCGGCCGTAGGGGACAGCGTGGACGACGTGGTGGGCCTGGTCTACGTGAAGGACCTCATCCGGGCCGAGCTCGACGGCCACCCGGAGCAGAGCGTGGAGACGCTGCTGCGCCCGTCGCGCTTCGTGCCCGAGACCAAGAAGGTGGCGGAGCTGCTCAAAGAGATGCAGCAGGAGAAGTTCCACATGGCGGTGGCCGTCGACGAGTACGGCGGCATCGCCGGCCTGGTCACCCTGGAGGATCTGATCGAGGAGCTGGTGGGCGAGATCGTCGACGAGTACGACGTGGACGAGCCGCTGGTGGAACGGCTGCGGGACGGCACCCTGCGGGTTGATGGGCGGATCTCGATCGACGAGCTGAACGACCTGGCCAACATGGAGCTGCCCGAGGGCGACTGGGACACGGTGGGCGGCCTCGTGTTCGACCGCTTCGGTCGGGTGCCGGCGGCGGGGGAGACGTGTGACGTGAACGGGTACCGCCTGCGGGTGGAGCGCCTCCAGGGGCGCCGGATCAAGCGGGTGCGGATCATGCGGATGGAGCCGGCGGAGTTGGAAGAGGTGGGGCAGTGACCACGGCGGACGAGACCGGGGCCTCCGGCGCCGGTGACGGCTTCCGGTCGGGGTTCGTGACCCTCACCGGGCGGCCCAACGTGGGCAAGTCGACGCTGCTCAACCAGATGCTCGACACCAAGGTGTCGATCGTGTCGGACAAGTCCCAGACCACCCGGCACCAGATCCGGGGGGTGCTGAACCGCAGCGACGCCCAGATCGTGTTCGTCGACACCCCCGGCGTGTCCAAGCCCCGCTCGGCCCTCGGCTCCCGGCTGAACGAATCGGCGGCGGCCGCCCGCAGCGGGGTCGACGTGGTGTGCCTCGTGCTCGACGCCCGTTCCGGGGTGGGGCGGGGTGATCGGTTCCTGGCCGAGCAGCTCGACCCGGCCACCACCGTGGCCGTGCTCAACAAGGTCGACGGGATGAAGCCCGAAGCGGTGGCGGCCCAGCTGGCGGTGGCGGCCGAGCTCGACCTGGCCGCCTACTTCCCGGTGTCGGCCTTCACCGGCCGGGGGGTGAAGCCCCTGGTCGACCACCTGCTCGGGCTGATGCCGGAGGGCCCGCAGTGGTACCCCGGCGACCAGGTGTCCGACATGCCCGAGCCCCTGTGGGTGGCGGAGCTGGTTCGGGAGCAGCTGTTGCACGTCACCCGCCAGGAGGTGCCGCACTCGGTGGCCACCCGGGTGACGGAGTGGGAGTGGCCCCGGATCCGGGTGGAGATCCTGGTGGAGCGTGACTCCCAGAAGGGGATCGTGATCGGCAAGGGGGGCCAGGTGCTCAAGGACGTGGGGAGCCGGGTGCGGCGCCAGCTGCCCCCGGGGGCCTTCATCGAGCTGTTCGTGACCGTCGACCCCGGCTGGCAGCACGACCCGGCGGCGGTCGAACGCCTCGGGTACTAGCCCCTTACCCCTCCCTCGCAAACCCTCGAACTGTGGCGCCCGGTGCTGCATGTTGCGCGCTGACGCCACAGATCGGGCCTACTCAGCCGTTGCGGGCCCGTTCGTCCAGCTCCCGGAGGAACGCCAGCACCTGGTCGCGGTCCTTGGTGCGGGGGAACGGGGGCAGGGCGTTGATCAGATCCCACCGGTAGTGCCGGCTGGTGGCCAGGCGGGGGTCGAGGATGGCCACGACGCCCTTGTCGGTGGCCCGGCGTACCAGGCGGCCGGCGGCCTGGGCCAGCATGGTCTGGGCCCGGGGGAGATCGACGGTGCGGAACGCGGCCGGGCCGGCCCGCTGCCGGCGGGCCTGGCTCACCGGTTCGTCGGGCCGGGGGAAGGGGATGCGATCGACCGTCACCAGGGTCACGGCGTCGCCCGGCACGTCGATGCCCTGCCAGAACGACATGGTGGCCGCCAACACCGCCCCCGGCTCGCTGCGCAGGCGCGACAAGAGCTGCTCCCGGGACGCCTCTCCCTGCATCAAGATCGGGCCCGGTAGGGCGTCGGCCAGCGCCTCGGCCGCTTCCCGCATGGCCGAGTAGCTCGTGAACAGGGCCAACGTCCGCCCGCCGGCGGCCCGGGCCAGCTCGATGATCTCCTCCTGTACCGCCTTGCGGAAGGCGGGGGAGCGGGGGTCGGGGATGTGGGTGGCGCAGTAGAGGAGGCCGAGGCTGGGGTAGTCGAACGGGGAGCCCACGCGGCGCACGCTGACCGCCGCCGGGTCGAGGCCGAGCTGGGGCACCATCCCGTCGGCCAGGGTGGCGCTGGTGAGCACCACGGCCTTCTCCGGCCACAGGTGGTCGGCCAGCACCGGGCCCACGTCGAGGGGGGTGCGGCGGAGCAGGGGTGAGAGGTCGTTGCCGTCGACCCACAGCACGTCGTCGTCGCCCGCCTCGATGATGGCGTCGATGTCGTCGATGAGGTTGGTGGCGGTGAGGGTGGCCCGCTCGACCCGGGCCGCAGCGTCGCTGCCCTGGGGCGGGTTGACCTTGCGGAGGGCGGCCAACACCTGGTCGGCCCGATCCCGGCCCGTCACCAGCGTCGCCACCAGCTCGGGGGTGACCGCAGCGGCCGAGCCGAGCGTGGGCCGGAGCTCGGCGTCGAGGTCGTTGCCCGCCCGCTCCAGGTTGGCCGGCGCCTCGTCGTCGGTCAGCACGGCCCGGACCCGGCGGGCCAGGGCCCGGAACCGGCCCCCACCCACCTCGGTGCCGCAGGTGGCCTCGAGCGAGTCGGTGAGCTGGTGGGCCTCGTCGAACACCACCACCTCGTGCTCGGGGAGCAGCACCCCGCCCGAGGCCAGATGGAGGCCGTAGTAGTGGTGGTTGGTGACGATGATGTCGGCCTCGAAGGCCTCCAGGCGGGCCGCCTCGGCGAAGCAGACGTCGCCCGAGGGACACTTGGCCGCGCCCGGGCACTCGTCGGGCCCCACGCTCACCGCGGCCCAGATGTCGGGGGTAGGGGCCGGGTCGAGCTCCTCCCGGTCGCCCGTGTCGCTGGTGGCGGCCCACTCCAGCACCTCGGCCAGGTGGGTGCTGGGGTTGCGGCCGCCCAGCAGCTCCAGCTGCTCGGACCGGTCGGCCCGGGCCAGCTCGGCCAGGCGCTGGCGGCACACGTAGTTGCGCCGGCCCTTGAGCACGGCGGCGGTGAGGGGCCGGCCGAGGCCGTCGGCCACCTGGGGGATGTCGTGGTCGACCAACTGGCCCTGGAGGGCGATGGTGGCCGTGGCCACCACGGCTTTCACGCCGGACACGGCGATCGGGGTGAGGTAGGCCAGCGACTTGCCGGTGCCGGTGCCGGCCTCCACCAGCAGGGCCGAGCGGTTGACTATGGCCCTGGCCACGGCGTCGGCCATCTCCTCCTGCCCGGGCCGGATCTCGCCGCCGCCCGCTAGCCTGCGGGTGACTTTACCTAGCGATGTCTGCATCGATGACACGAGACGGATCCTTGGGTCTAGGCTCGATCGGGGTCGGACACGACGTTGATGGGGTGTTCTTCGTATGGCACAAGACCGGCTACCCGCCCGAGAGCCCGACGTCGCAAGCTCGCGACACCAGGTCCCGGGCTCTGCCGACCCTGGTCAGCGAACTGGCGATCCCCATGCCGGCACAGGGCCGTCGGCCCGGGGCCGGCACGACATCGTCGAAGCCGAGCATACGAGCTTCTTCTGGCCAGAGGTCGACGATCTGCTGACCTACGAGTTCTCGGCCGATCTCATGGACCAGCTCCACGCCGGTCTGCAGGGCCAGCCGTCGGCCGATGCCCCACCGCCTCCTCCGGCGCCGTCGTCCCCGGCCGCCGCTGGTGCCCCGCCGATGCCCGGCCCCGGTGAGTTGACCATGTCCGGCGCCCAGCCGCCGCCGCTGAACGGCCCCAACCCGTTCCTGCCCGGCCCGGCCGAGCAGCCGACCGTCACCGCCCCCGATCCCTTCGCCGGGCATCCGCTCGCCCCGCCGCCGGGTGTGGTGCCGCCGGTACCGGATCTGAGGCTCAGCAGCCCCATCCCCGCAGACTCGGACCCCACGATCCGCACCCCCGAGCCTCCCGGCGGCTTCTTGCCACCGGCGGCGCCACCGCCCGACGGCCCGCCACCTGCCGCCGGGTACGTTCCCGACGTGGTGGCGGGGTCCTTCGGGGCCGAGATGGCGCCCCCGCCCCCGCCGCCGTCGGACGAGGGCAGCGGCGGCCTCGACGGCCTCCGGGGTAGCCGCCTGTTCGATCCCCGCCCCGAGCCCGCCGACCCCGGCTCCGCCCGCCTGAGGGTGGGGAACCTGTTCGAGCCGACCGATCCCGGCGGGCCGCCCCAGACCCGACGCCTGGTCCGGCTGGCGGGCCGGCAGTCGCCCGACGACGTCGACGTCACGTCGGCCCGCCTGGTGTCGCCGTTCGACTCCTCCGGGCCGTCGGTCCGCTCGTTGTTCCCGGCGTCGGCCCGGGATGGCGACCGCTCCGGCCGCTCGGCGTTCGACGACGACGGCTACGGCCCGGGCGCTCCCACCTCCGAGCTGCGGGCGGGGTCACCCGCCCCGTTCGGCCCCGACGCCGGCCACCGCAGCCCCCTGCTCGACGGCGGGCCCCCGAATCCGCCGGTGTCGTTGAGCCACTCGACGGTGGTTGATCCGGCCAGTGGACCCCCGGTGGGCGCCTCGTTCCTGGCCCCCGCCCCGTCCGACGCCTGGAATGCGTCGAATCCGGCATGGACGAGCGTGACGGACACGGTGTCGGACCTGCCGCCCCGTCACGGTCAGGGCTTCCTGTACCTGGAGGAAGACGCCGATTCCTGGGCCGGGCCCCCGTTGATGCGCCAGGCCGAGCCGGCCACCCGGGACAAGGGTGCCATGCTCGACAGCGTGGTCGACGTGCTCGACCGCAAGCGGGGTGCCCTGCTGGCGGGAGCCCTGGCCCTCACCGCCGTGCTGGGAGGGCTGCTGGCCTACTCCCGGCTCACCGGCGGCGACGGCACCGAGGCCAGCGGGCCCCTGACCGCCGTCACCGACACCACCACCGCGAGCTCGGTCGGTTCCGGTACCGGCCAATCCGGTTCGGGGGCCAGCGGCACGGTGGCGGCGCCCACCACGGTGGTCACCACCGCCACCACCGAGGCGTCGTCGTCGGCCGTCACCGAGGCCCCCTCCACCAGCTCCAGCCGGAAGCGGGTAACCACGTCGTCGAGCACCACGGCCAGCACCGCCGCCCCGACCGCGCCGACCACGGTGACCACCCAGCCCACGTCGGCGCCCACCACCCAGCCCACCTCGGCGTCG
The DNA here is from genome assembly GCA_041394285.1 of Acidimicrobiales bacterium. GTDB lineage: Bacteria > Actinomycetota > Acidimicrobiia > Acidimicrobiales > SZUA-35 > CADEDH01. The sequence goes on from JAWKIL010000001.1 coordinate 111,275, forward strand.
ACCACGTCGACGACCAGAGCGCCCACCACGACCGCGAAGCCCACGACCACCACCACGCGGCCCACCACGACCACCACGGCGTCGACCACCACGACCACATCGACCACGACCACATCGACCACGACGGCCACCACCGACCCGACAACGACCGATCCGACGTCGGGGTCCTCGGGATCACCGGCGATCGCCACCCCGTAGGGGAAGGGAAGCCCCAAGGGCAACGGGGGTCGGTACGGTTGGCTGGTGTGAAACCTGAGATCGACCTGCAACGTGTTCCCGCCCACGTCGCCTGTGTGATGGACGGGAACGGCCGTTGGGCCCAGGAGCGCGGTCTGAAGCGCACCGAGGGCCACGCCGCCGGCGAGGCCGCCCTGTTCGATGTGGTGGAGGGCGCCCTCGAGCTCGGCATCTCGTGGTTGACGGTCTACGCCTTCTCCACCGAGAACTGGCGCCGGCCGGGTGACGAGGTCCGGTTCCTGATGCGGTTCAACGAGTCGCTGCTGGTGCGCCGGCGGGATGAGTTGAACGACATGGGGGTCCGGATCCGCTTCATCGGCCGTCGCGACTGGCGGGTGCCCAAGCGCCTGCTGCGCCGGATGGACGAATCGGTGGCCCTCACCGCCGCCAACCGCAAGCTGACGCTCACCATCGCCTTCAACTACGGCTCCCGGGCCGAGCTGGTGGACGCGGTGAAGGCGCTGCTGCTGGAGGGGGCCGATCCGGCCACGATCGACGAGGCCGACATCGCCAAGCGCCTGTACGACCCCGAGATGCCCGACGTCGACCTGTGGGTCCGCACCTCGGGTGAGCACCGGATCTCGAACTACCTGCTGTGGCAGTCGGCGTACGCCGAGATGGTGTTCGTCGACACGTTCTGGCCGGCCTTCCGCCGGGAGCATCTGGCGGGCGCCGTGGCGGAGTACCAGCGGCGTGAGCGCCGCTTCGGGGGCCTCAAGGGCTGATCATGCCCCTCTACCGTGACGAAGGGGTGGTGCTTCGCACCTACAAGCTGGGCGAAGCCGACCGCATCGTGGTGCTGTACACCCGGGGGCGGGGCAAGGTGCGGGCCGTGGCCAAGGGCGTGCGGCGGACCCGGAGCAAGTTCGGGTCCCGGCTGGAGCCGGGATCGATGGTGTCGCTGCAGCTCTACGAGGGCCGCAACCTCGACATCGTGACCCAGGCTGAGCGCACGGAGCCTCTGGCCGGGTTGCGGGCCGACCTCGACCGGTACGGCCGGGCCACGATCATGTTGGAGGCGGTCGACCACGTGAGCACCGAGGGGGAGGGCAACCCCGCCCTGTACAAGCTGCTGACCGGCGCCCTGCGGGAGCTCGACGGGTCGGGCAACGCCCTGGTGGTGCCGGCCTTCGTCACCCGCCTCCTGGCCTTGGAGGGGGTCCAACCCCAGGTCGACGAGTGCGTGAGCTGCGGAGCCACCGAGGGGCTGGTGGTGCTGGCCGTGCACGAAGGCGGGATGCTGTGCCGATCCTGTCGTCGGGGAGGTCAGGCCATCACCGAGGAGGCCCGCCAGGCCTTGTCGGCGCTGGTGGCGGGCCGGGTGCGCCAGGTGTTGGAGACCACGTCGGTCCCGGCCGGCCAGGAGTTGGAGCTGGTGGCGGCCCGGATGATCGAGCAGCACATCGAGCGCCGGCTCCAGTCGTCGGCGGTGATCTACGAGCAGCTGGGTTGATCGGCGTGGTCGGTGGGTGACGCCGGAGCGGGCCCGTGCCGTCCGACCCGGGCCGTCCGGTCAGATCGGTAGCCAGCCGCCGGTGGCGGCGTCGTGGCGGAACAGGCGGCCGGTGGCGGCGTCATGGACCACCCAGGCCCGCCACTGATCACTCCATTCGGGCACGAGCTCGGGCTCGGGGCCGGCTGCGGTCTCCGGGGCGCGTCGGGGAACCGACACCAGGAGCCGGGAGGCCTGGGCCGCCAGCGGGTCGGGCCGCCGGGTGCCGGGGCCGCTGCCGGCCAGCGGGCTTCCCCGCCGGGGGATGGGGCCGGAGAGCCGGCGGTGGGTGGGGGCGGGGACGCTGACCTCGACCGTGTCGGGCAAGATCGGGGGGAGGGTCGGTCCGGCCGGGGCGTCGATCTGCTCGACCCTCCACCGGCTGGGAGTGGCCGGTGCGGCCCGTTGGGGGTCAGGGGCCGCCTCCGAGCCCGTGGGCGACGGTGACGTTCGCCGGGCCACTGCGGCCGGCAGTGGGCCGCTCGTGGGCCGGGGGCCGGTGGGGGCGCCCAGGGGGCCGGAGCGGGGCTTGCGGGCGGCGCTGGGGTCGATGGGGCGCTCCGGGTGGTGGAGATCCACCACCATCGTGCGGGCCAGCCGGTCACCGAGGCGTTGGTGGAGGGGGGAGCGGTATGCCAGGAACCAGCCGAGCAGGCCCGGGATGACGAACGGGACGAGGTCGATCAGGCCGAACACGGTGCGGACGAGATGGTGGTGGAGCTCGGCCCGGGTCCCGGTCGTGGTCATGACCCGCAGGCGGGCGAGGCGCAGCCCCGGGCTCCAGCCCGACGTGTTCGCCGGGACGAGGGTCAGGATGATCAGGGCGGCCAGCAGGGCGGCGACCCCGGTGAGGGCCGCACCGTTGGCGGTCCAGGAGTAGCCGGTGCCGGCTACCGTCAGCCAGCTCGGATCGGGGGCGAAGGGAGCGGCCGGGTCGGGGACCACCGTGCGGGCCTGACTGGCGGCAACGGCGGCTGGGGGAAGGGTCATCAGGGCCAGGTCGACCGCCCAGGCGGCGAGGCGGCGCCGAACCGACGCCGGGGGAGCGATGGCCGCTGGCGGCGTGGTCGGCGTCGACCGGTCGGTGTCGAAGATGGATGGCCGGGCGACGTCGACGGTCACCGCCTCCGTATCGGCCCGGGGGCCCCGGTAGTTAGCGGCTAGCCTGGAGGCGAGTGGGCATCGTAGACGAGGACATAGCGCGGGTGCGGGACGCCACCGACATGGTGGCGGTGGTCTCCGAATACACCCAGCTGCGGCGGGTGGGGCGTCGCTGGAACGGCCTGTGCCCGTTCCACGTCGAGCGGTCGCCGTCGTTCTCGGTGAACGCCGAGGAGGGCCTGTACTACTGCTTCGGCTGCGGGGTGCGAGGTGACGTGATCACCTTCGTGCAGGAAAAGGAGCTGCTGGACTTCGTGGGTGCGGTGGAGTGGCTGGCCAACAAGGCCCAGATCACCCTGCGCTACACCGACACCGGGCAGAGCGAGGACCGTAAGCGCAAGGCCCGCCTCCACGACGTGTTGGGCGATGCGGTGGAGTGGTACCACAAGCGCCTGCTCGACGGGTCCGACGCCGGCGCCGCCCGGGGCTACCTGCGCCAGCGGGGGCTGGACGGCGAGGCTGTGCGGCACTACCGGATCGGGTGGGCCCCCGACGGCTACGACCAGCTGGCCCGGGCCCTGCGGCTGTCCAACCAGGACCTGATCGACTCGGGTCTGGGGTTCATGAACCGCAAGGGCCGCCAGCAGGACGCCTTCCGGGCCCGGGTCCTGTTCCCCATCTTCGACGCCACCGGCCAGGCCGTGGGGTTCGGGGGGCGGATCCTGCCCGGCGGCGACGGGCCCAAGTACAAGAACTCGGCCGAGTCGTCGGTCTACGCCAAGAGCCGCATCCTGTACGGCCTGAACTGGGCGAAGACCGACATCGTGGCGGCCGACGAGGTCATCGTGTGCGAGGGCTACACCGACGTGATCGGTTTCGCCCGGGTGGGGATCAACCGGGCCGTGGCCACCTGCGGCACGGCGCTGACCGAGGAGCACGTACGCCTGTTGCGTCGCTTCGCCCGGCGGGTGGTGCTGGCCTTCGATGCCGACTCGGCCGGCCAGAACGCGGCCGCCCGGTTCTACGAGTGGGAGAAAGCCCACGATCTCGACGTGGCCGTGATCGACCTGCCCGACGGGGTCGACCCCGGCGAGCTGTCGCTGAACGATCCCGAGCGGCTGGTCGCCGGGGTCACCGGGGCCCGGCCGTTCCTCGAGTTCCTGGTGGACCGGGCCATCGCCGGCGTCGACCGCTCCACGGCCGAGGGTCGGGCCCGGGCGGCCGAGAAGGCGCTGGCCATGGTGGCCGAGCACCCCGATCCGCTGGTGCGTGACCAGTACGTGATGATGGTGGCCGGACGGTGCCAGTTCGAGCCGGACCTGATCCGCTCGATGCTCCGCCAGGGCCCGCAGCGGTCGGCCGGGGGCAACGGGTCGGCGGGGCCGACGGCCCGGCCCCGCGTGCTGAAGGACAACGCCGAGCTGGAGGCGCTGCGGCTGGCGGCCCACCGGCGAGACGAGATCGTGCAGCTGCTGGTGCCCGAGTTGTTCACCGACGACCTCTGCGCCACGGTGTACGACCTGGTCACAAGCCACTCGACGCTGCGAGAAGCGATCGAGCACGGCGGGCCCGAGGTGGCCGGCCTGGTGCAGCGGCTGTCGGTGGAGGAGTCCGACGCCGACCCGTCGGATGTGGCCGCCCGGCTGTGGGAGCGGTATCTGCAGCGCCAGATCGAGCGGTGCCGGATGTCGGCCCGGGAGATCGACGGCGACTCGTATGCCCAGCTGGTGGAGGACATGCGCTGGTTGCGCCTGCGCCTGGAAGAGCTGCGCGAGAGCGATCGACGGGCGGGTGCGGTCGCTTGCTTGCTAGCTTGGGTGCTGGAGGATTCGGAGGAAGATTCGTGACCGACCATCCCGTCGTCGTGTCTCACGATGTCACCGATACAAGCCCCTTGTTCACCGAGGAGCACCGGCAGCGGTTGCTCGTCCGCGCCCGCACGGGCCGGCCGCTCACGGCGGACGACGTGGTGGCGGTGATGGCCCGGGTGGAGCTCAGCCCCGCCGTGCTGCACGAGGTGCGGGAGTTCCTCGATGCCCACCAGATCTCGTTCGACGAAGACCCGATCGATCATCACGTCCATCTGAACGGCTATCACGAGCGGGAGCCGGGGGCGGCCCGCCGGAAGTTCCACGATCCGGCCCGGGTGGCGGCGGCCGCCATGGCCCGGGCCAGCGCCTCGTCGGATCCGGTGAAGATGTACCTGAAGGAGATCGGCAAGGTGCCGCTCCTCACCGCCGAGGAGGAGGTGGAGCTGGCCAAGCGGATCGACGCCGGTGCCGCCGCCTCGGCCGAGACCAGCGAAGGGCGCTGGAAGGATCTCCCGTTCGAGGAGCAGCGCCGGTTGCGGCGCACGATCAACGATGGGGAGGCGGCTCGACGGGAGCTGACGTCGGCCAACCTGCGGCTCGTGGTGTCGATCGCCAAACGCTACGTGGGGCGGGGGGTGCCGATCCTGGATCTGATCCAGGAGGGGAACCTGGGGCTCATGCGGGCCGTCCAGAAGTTCGACCACACCAAGGGGTTCAAGTTCTCCACCTACGCCACGTGGTGGATCCGACAGGCCATCACCCGGGCCATCGCCGACCAGTCCCGCACGATCCGGGTGCCGGTGCACATGGTCGAGTCGATCAACAAGGTGGTGCGGGCCCAGCGGGCGTTGGCTCAGAAGCTGGAACGGGATCCCACGATCGCCGAGCTGGCGGCCGAGGTGGATCTGGACGAGGAGCGGGTGGCCGAGATCCTGCGGATCAACAGCCAGGACCCGCTGTCGCTCGACTCGCCCGTCGGCGACGAGGACGATACGTCGATGGCCGACTTCATCGCCGACCGGGGAGCCGCACCGCTCGACCTGGCCGCTCGCAAGCTGCTGGAGCAGACGGTGCGGGACGTGCTCGACGATCTGTCGGACCGGGAGAGCGAGGTCGTGCGCCTACGGTTCGGCCTGGTCGACGGGCGGCCCCGCACGCTGGAGGAGGTGGGCAAGGAGTTCGGCGTCACCCGGGAACGGATCCGCCAGATCGAGTCCAAGACCCTGGCCAAGCTCCGCCACCCGCTGCGCAGCGAGCGCCTCAAGGACTACCTCGACTGACCCCCTGAGGTACGGGGACCACCATCTCGCCCCCGCCCAGCCGAACCGGTCGCGCCGAGCCGAACCGGTCCGCGCCAGGCGAATCGGTCGCACGAAAATCGCGCCCCACCGCCGTTCTGCGTCACGTTTCCACCGGGTTCCGCAGGTTTCGCGACGCACTTCGTCCCCGTGTCGCGATTTTCGTGGCACCGTTCGGCCCAGCGCCGCCGGAATCTGGCGCCGGAACGCCGCCCGGCCTTGCTATCCTCAGGACTTCCTTCCGGGGTAGCTCAGTTGGCAGAGCAACTGACTGTTAATCAGTGGGTCGTGAGTTCGAGCCTCACCCCCGGAGCCACATCTGACCAGGGCAAATGCGAGCGGCTGGCAGATGTCGTCGGTCGATCAGGCCGCAGATCCAGGAATCATCCAGGAAATCGCTAGCCTCATGCCTCTTGTAGCCACTGGTTACCAGCCCGACTGGACGATCGCCGATCAGCGGCTCCGAGTTGGGCTCAGGTTCCTCGTCGCTGCCGAAGCATCCGGTGCCACCGCAGACCAGGTCGACGCGTTCGTCGAAGACGTCATCTCCGCTGACGGGTGGGCCGACGCTATCGGCACCAGGTTCTACGTACAGCTACTCCGACGGCAGGTCCCTGTATCCCAACGCCTGGAGTCGCTCGGCTGGGCGCTCAACGACGGAAGCAGGCTGTACCCGTCCTCTCTCGGGCGTGCCTTAGCTGATCAAACTCGACGAGAGGCCTCGGAGGTCGTGACCTCCGAGCGTCCGGAGCTTACTGACGTTGTGCTGGAAGGCGACGACCCGATGGTGTGGCCAGCGATTATCACAAGGCTGGCATCGCTCAAGCCGTACCTGCTGCTCGATCCGTACTTCGACTGGACCCTACTTCAACGACTTCGATCGACTCGCCTATCCCGGTTGCTTGTAGGTGACGAGATTAAGAGGGATGGCCGACTTGCTGGCCTGGAAAATGCGATGCCTATTGTCGCAGTCGACTGGTCTGTGCCGATTGAGGTTCGCGTCGCTGACAAAGGTGTTCTGCATGATCGATTCATCATGGATGATCACGAACTCTGGACAATCGGCACGTCGCTGAATCGCCTGGGCAAGTCCATGACCTTGCTTTCCAAACCGCAGACAGGCGCAAGCCAGGTGCGCAATGAGCTTGAGCGGATATGGAATTGTTCACGGATCCTGTGGCCTCAACAGGTCGGCGACGGCGACAGCTAGCGATAAATCTGCGTCATCTACTCTGCCCGTATAGTGGCGCCGAGCCACCGACGGATCGTGCCCAGCTCGCAGCGCCACTTGCACCGCTGAGAAGCCCGCCTCCTGCCCGTAGGTTTCCATGAACTTTCGGAGGGTGTGGAAGCTCAGGCGATCCAGGCCCTCCCGCATGGCGAGCCGCTTGAAGAACAACGTAACCGCCCCCGGCCGCCACGGGTCGCCTGCATCGAGCGCATCCGAGAACAGGTACGGATCGCCGACAAGCTCGACACCACCGATCGCCGCCCGCTCTTCCAAGGTCGACCGCTGAGCCTCGATCAACTTGACCGTGTCGGGATCCAGAGCGACCTGCCTGATCCGCCGATTCTTCGTCGGTGCCTCAATGAGGCCCTGGCCCTCGATCTCAACGACCGCTCTCGACACGACCAACGCCTGGCGGTTCAGGTCGATATCTCGGTCGAACCGCAACGCACAGATCTCGCCCCGCCGCAGCCCGGTCGTGGCGGCCAGAAAGATGACCCGGCCGTACTCCGGCCGCTTCGATCCCTCAGCAGCGGCGATTAGCCGACGGACCTCCTCCGGCGTCGGCACCACAGGCACCGAGTTCACCGCCGACGGAGGCTCTGCCCACTGCGCCGGATTCGAGTCCCGCCACCCCCACCGGCAGGCCTGGGTCATCATTGCTGAGATAGTTGCGTGGATCTGGTAGAGCGACCGAGGGGCCAGCCCCCTCCGCTGATGAGCCCCGTACAAGTCCGTCAGCATCCGTGTCGTCACCTTCGACACCTTCATCGACCCCAGCGTCGGCCCGATGTTGTGACGGTACGTCTGCCGGTAGTTGTTGATCGTCTTGGCCGACCGGCCTTTGCGCTCCAGCTCTGCCAGCCACTGCTCATGCAGCTCCGCCACGGTGGTCCCCGAGCCTCGGTGCAAGCCCCGCTCCACCTCCGCCAGCAGCTCGGCTCGCACCTTCACCGCCTGCGAGTAGGACCCACGCACCGTCCGACTGATCTGCCGGTACCTTCCGCTCACTGGATCGCGGCCAGCCTGTACGTAGACCTCCCACCGGCCGGGCGAAAGCTCCCGAATGCCGGGCACCCTACGCTGCTTGGCCATCCCCCGCCTCCCACGAGTCCACCAACCGCTCCAACGCACTCAGCGGAACGAGGATCCGTCCTCCAAGAGTCACGCTCGGCAGCTCACCGGACCGCACGCACCGGTAGGCCATCGTCCGCCCGATACCGAGCATCCTCGCCGCCTCCGCCACCGACACAGCCAACTGGCGCCGCTCTGGCCGGCCCGCCTTCCTCTCCATGTCGTCCGCTGTCATCCCCCTCACCACCACCGGTACTTGTTCAGTTCTCGTGCGATAGCCAACCAATCGACCTGGTCCAAATCCGGTACATCAGCCATCACCACCTGGTCGTCCCGCAACTCCCGAAAGAGGTCGTACAGCTCGCCAGTGTTCCGGCGAAGCCACTCCGCCGACTCCTCCTGCGAATCGGTGAAGATGCCAGCCGTATCGAGCTGAACCTTCAACGCGTACTCCTCCGCTTCCCCTCCACGAATGAACGTCAGCATCCTGGCCGTCGGGTCGCCCGCCAACCGCTCGTCACCCATGTTCGGTCTCCTTCCTGGTCTTTGTCTCAGCCCGCACCCGGGCTCGGAACTGGCGAATGGCCGCCTGGGCCACGGTCATGTTGACCACCGGGCCGGCCCAGCGTCCGCCTTCGCCTGGTCGGGGGTTTGCCCATTGCATGCGTTGTCGTCCGTCGTCGTCGACCACGTTGATCGTCCGTCCGGTTTGTCGTTCGACGGCGGCCACTAGGGCGTAGATCTCGGCGCCGGCCTCGATCAGCTGGCGGAGTTCGGCCACGCCGCTGGCCCGGTCGATCTGGTCGAACACCTCACCGTCGACCACGACCACCGTGTCGGCGTCGGTGGCTTCCTCGGCGAGGGTTTCGTCGTCGGCTTCGGTGATCCCGTACCGCTGGCACAGACCTCGGGAGTAGGAGATCGATCGCCGGCCATGAGTGGCAGCGACGCATTCCCTCCACAGGGCGAAGTCGATCGCCTCACCGTTGGTCACTGCATCCAAGCCGATCTGCCACGCCGAGCCCGGGATACGTTGCGGCCTCGTTTGATGTCGGAGCGGGCCCGGCTCCAGTTCGATTTTGGACACGTAGTTCCCGATCCCTTCTCCGTCTCGGATGATGACGGTGGTGACGCCGTAGTACTGGTGGACGGTCCGCCCGAACTGGGTGACCTGGAACGCCCACAACTCCCGATCCGCAGCGCAGGACTTTAAGGTCGCCGCCGTCGAAGTCGTCATGGGAAGATCGGCTTGTCGGGGAGGAGGGCGATGTGGTGGTGGGGGTGCCACCACCCGTTGGCGAACGAGTGGGTGACCTCGGTGACACGGATGAACCCGGTGACGCCGTGGCGTTCAAGTCAGGCGTCGCCACCGTCGGGTCTTGACCATCTTGCGCCAGGCCGTCATCCCGTCGTCGAACGCCGCCAGCGCCCGTTCGTCGCGGGTGTGGGAGTTGGTGAGCGTCACGAACACCGCACCGCCGCCGCTTTCGAGGTGGAGGCGGAGGATGGTCGATCTCTTCCGCCCGGGCGGCCCGGATCTTGGCGGCGCAGTGCCCGCAAGCCCACGGTGACCCGCAGGTCTCCAGACCCCGGACGGTGGCTCGGCCGTCGGCGTCTCGGGCGAAGGTGACCGTGGTGTCCCAGTGCATGCCAGGACCCGCACCGGTACTCGGGCGGCCCCACACCAGTGTCTTCGTCCTTGGTCGGGCCGAACGGGCCCGGTTCAACGTCTGCAGAGCCCGCAGCTCGTCAGGCCGCTCGACCCGACGTTGCGCCGCTGCGGCTGGATCCTTGACCGCTATGCGGCCCGACTTGCAAGACGACGCCGGCTCACCTGCTCACCCCTTCCGTGTCGGTCGATTTCAACCGTTGCCTGCAGATTACCAAGCCAGGCCACCCGGCCGCCCAGGTCGGCCGGGGTGGTTGAAGGGGTGGGGGAGAGTGTATTCGACTTCGTCGACCCGCCTACGGGGCGGCCGGTCGCCTCGGCGGGACTCCGTCCCGCCGGGCGCCGTCCGCCCATGGGGTGGTGAGCAGCAGGGCCGTCGCCCCTCGTGTCGTCGGGCACCTCGGCGGTGCCGCCCAAAGAGCTGCGCTCGTCGTCCGCGTTCGTCGTCATCAGCTCTCCAGCATTGGCCGTCCCCGGGACCGCCAGCGAGGCGGAGTGAAGTCGGTGGCCGGGTGTTGGTCGGTCGGTGGTCAGGTGGGCGCATGTCTCCTCGATCGGTGGTCATTCCGGTAACGACGCTGGCGGTCGGCAATTCGTCCGGCTGGTGGGGGCAGGGTGGCTGTGGGGGGTGCCGAGGGTTCGGGTCGGTCGGTTTCCCACCGGTTCCGCTGCGTCAAGGGCACGGGACAAACTTCGCCCCCCACGCCCGCCACCTCGACGGCCAGGTGCAGGTGGTGCCGGTCTGGGTCGGGTGTCGGCGAACTTTGTCCCTCTTCGGCCCTTGACCCACCGGCCCCGGCGGGTGGTGGGTGCGGCCAGTCCGAAGAACGGAGTTCTTCGGCTCGGATCGAGCCCAAGGGCTGCGAGTGTGAGCGATCGACGTCGACCGATGGCGGGGGTGATGGTCACGGCTGTTCTCCCTGGTTCGGCTGGTGGTGGAAGGCGTGGCGGTCGGAGTCGCTCCACCACAGGGCCAGATCGTCGTCGACCCAGTACTCCCAGCGGCCTCGCTCCGGCTGGCCGTCTGCGCCCTCGGCCCACCCGTCGGCGTTCCACCGCACGCTGATCCCGTCAGATGGCTCGGGCCCGGTCACTGGTCTGCTCCTGGGTTGTCCCAGGCAGTCCCAGCGGTCGGCCCAGCCGGTGGCGGTGGTGTCGAGCTGGTCGACCAGGGCGGGGTCGGCGGGGAACCCACCGCGGGACACCCACAGGGAGTAGTCGGTCAGGCCGGTGATTGCTGCGTAGTCGTCGTCGGCGTCGAGCCCGGCGATGGCCAGGCGGAGCGCTTCATCGGGATCCATCACCCCTCCTTCCGGTTGTTCGTGGCCGGTCGGTCGGTGGGGGTTTGTAGTGCGCACTGCAGCGGCGGGGCGGTGGTTGTGATGTGCACGACAACACCGGGCGGGAGGGTGCGGGTGGCTTGGATGAGAACGACGGTCTGATCTGGCCCCACTTGGGGGTGTTGCGCTGGTCTGAGTTGGCCCCACCTGGTCTTCTGATCCGTACCTTGCCGTGTGGCGTTGCCGCTCGGTGAGGGGAAAACGATTGTCCAAGGTGGAGTTGTACGAGCAGATCCGACTGGCTCGTCGGGACGAGGCCTGAGCGTTCGGGGTTGGCGACCCGGTTCGGGGTGCATCGCCGTGACGTGCGTGCGGCGTTGCTCTCCACCGGAGCCGGCTCAGCGCAAGGTCCCGCAGCGGGCGGCCCCGTTGACCGGGGTGTGGCATGGCTGGATCCGTGAGGTCTTGGTGGCTGACCGTGACGCTCCTCGCAAGCGGCGCCACACCTTGAAACGGATCGGGACCGCCTCGCTGAGGCACGGCGTGTTGATCTCGGAGTCGCAGTGCCGGGCCGTGGTGGCCCCGGCTGCGGGTCGAGGTAAGCGGCGCAGGTCGGCACACCGGCGAAGGTGTTCGTTCCTCAGACCCGGCTGCCGGGGGCGGAGGGCGAGGTCGATTGGGGCCAGTTCGGCGCGGTGATCGGCGGGGTGACCGTGACGTTGCATCTGTTCTCGATAACAGTTTGGCGTTCTCCAGCCGGGCGTTCCACCGGGCTTATGTGAACGAGGCGCAGGAGTCGTTCACGATGCCCACGTCCGGGCCTTCGAACTTCGAGGGTGTCCCCGCCGGGTCCGCTACGACAACTTGAAGACCGCGGTGGTCAAGATCTTGGAGGGCCGGAACCGGACCGAGAACGACAGTTCGTGGCGCTCCGCTCGCACTACGGGTTCGAGTCGTTCTTCTGCGAGCCGGGCATCGACGGAGCGCACGAAGGCGGCGTTGAGGGCGACATCGGCCGGTTCCGCCGCAACCACCTCACCCCGGTCCCGGTGTTCGACACCCTCGCCGATCCTCAACGCGTTCCTCGAGGACTGCACGTCGACGCCCAGCGTTGGATCACCGGCCAGGGCCGGGCCCCGGTGACCGGGTCCAGGCTCTGGCCAGTCTGGAACGCCCGTCGATGTGGTTGCTGCCCGGGGAACGGTTCGCGGCGGTGACCCGTCTCAGCGTCCGGGTCGACACCAAATCAAGTGTGTGTCCGCCAGTGTTTCTACTCGGTCCCGGTCGCCACGTCGGCCAGCGGGTGACGGTCGAGCTGGGTGCCGAGACCGTCACCTGGCGGTCGCTGGCTGTGTCGTCGCTGCCCATGTTCGTGGGGTCCACCGGCGCAGCGAGACCCTCGACCTGGACCACTACCTCCAGAGTGCTGTGGCGTCGCCCTGGTGCCATGCCGGCCGCTACGGCGCTGTGGCCCAAGCCCGGACCACGGGCCGGTTCCGGTCCCGGCATCAACAGTTCTGGGACCTTGCCCGCCGTCGTCACGGTGACGACTGCCGGGACCCGTGCCCTGTGTGACGTGCTGCTGTTGCACCGCTACCACCACGCCGATCACGTGGTCGCGGGGATCCGGGCCGCGTTGTCGATCCGGTAGCGCACCGACCCGGCCGTGGTCGCGGTCGAGACCGACGGGCGATCGAACACCTGCAACCCGAACCGGTGGTCACCCCGGTCGAGCGGGTGCCCGACCTGTCGGTCTATGACCAGCTCCTCACCATCGAACCCCGACCAGAAAGCGGACCCTGAATGACCAAGACCACGACCATCACCGACACGGCGGTCGCCATCGACGCCTGCCGCCAGTTGAACCTGACCGGTCTCGCCCCGTCCCTCGACGAACTGTTCACCGATGCCGCCCGCCGGCGGGTCTCCACCCACGTTCCTCACCGAAGCGTTCCAGATCGAGCTCGACATCCGCGCCACGAACGACGCCGGGCCGCCGAGTCCACGAAGCCCGACTGCCAAGGGTCAAGACCCTCGACGAGTTCGACCTCGACGCCAACCCGAACATCGATCCCGCCACCATCGCTCTGCTCCGCACGACGGCACGTTCATCGCCAACAACGAACCCGTCGTCCTTCTCGGCAACTCCGGCACCGGCAAGCCACCTCCTCATCGACACCTGCCTCGCCGCCGCCGGGCGGCCACCGGGTCCGCTACATCACCTGCGCGCAGCTGGCCAACGAACTGGCCGAAGCCAACGACGACCACAAACTCTCGCGTCGTGGCCCGCTACAGCCGCTACGACCTCCTCGCCATCGACGAACTCGGCTACGTCCGCCTCGACCAACACTCCGCCGAGCTTCTCTTCCAAATCCTCACCGAACGAGAAGAACGAGCCGCCATCGCCGTCGCCTCAACGCCCCATTCAGCGAATGGTCCAAAACCTTCACCGACCCCCGCCTCGCCGCCGCCGTCATCGACCGCATCACCTACCACGCCCACATCATCCAAACCGGCACCACCAGCTACCGACTCACCAGCCGCTAACCTCCCCACCACACGGGGCCAAACCAAACCAGCACCCCGGGGCCAGATCAAGCCAGCGAACTCAGTCAATGCCGCCTCGGTGATCCCGAGCCGCGAGCGAGCCAGCCTGCTCGACCATGCGCTTCGGCTCCGCGTCAGGAACACCTGGCAGGCGGATCATCCGATCTCCGGGCGCGAGGCCGCAAACGGGAGCCGAGCCCTCTCGTCGCGACCGTCCGCCAACTCGTCGTCCCGAGGGGAGATTCAGGACATATCTCTAACCGTTTGGATAGGGTTATGTCGTGGTTGTTTCGGTGACGGAAGCTGCGGATCGTCTCGGTGTCAGTTCGTTGCGGGTTCGGCAGCTCATCGCGTCTGGCCGGTTGGCGGCAGACCGGGTCGGCGGTCGGTACGTCATCGCTGAGGCCGATCTCGACCGCTTCGGCGTCCTGGCGGCCCATCGGCCTTGGAAGCCGGGCTCGGTGTGGGGTTTGTTGTGGCTCATCGAGAACCGACCGGTTCCGTGGTTGACGGCCAAGCAGCTGCAACGGGCACGAGGTCGAGCAGAGCAAGGACTTCGGGCGCATCTCGACGTGGTGGGATCGAGAGCGGCCTCTGCCGGGTTTCGTGCCCACGGGAGCGCCATACGCCGTCTGGGGATGGATGCCCGCCTCGTCCGTTCGGGGGTGAGTGCGCTGGGGGATGTAGGGGTGGACCTCGTGGGCGGTGTCGATGAGGTCGAGGGCTACGTACGACGCAAAGACCTCGACCGGATCGCAAGTGACTATGGGCTCGTGGCCGAGCGTGCCCGCCCGAACGTGTGGTTGCACGTTGTCGACGACCCATGGCCTTTCGAGAACGGTGAGGAGGTCGCGCCGCCGTTGGTGGTGGCGTTGGATCTGCTCGATCACGACGATGAGCGGCTGCAGCGGGCCGGCCGTGATCTGCTGTCCACGGTGCTGGGGGACGGTGCCCCATGATCGTGTTGCCCGACCTCGGGGATCACACCGTGGAGCTCTGGCCGGCGTTGTTGGACATCGCTGAGGCGGTCCCTTTGGACTGGGTCCTGGTCGGGGGGCAAATGGTTCTGCTCCATGCTTTGGAGCACGGGGTGGCTTGGCCGCGGGTCTCCATGGATCTGGACCTGCTGGTGAATGTGCGGGTGGCGACCCGGCTGCGGACGTTCGTCGCTGGTATCGAAGCTCTCGGCTTCGAGCTCGACGGCATGAGCCCCGAGCTCCTCGCTCACCGGTACCGGCGTGGGCGGGCTGCGGTCGATGTGTTGGCCCCTGACGGTGTGGGGGAGCGGGCAGACCTCACGACGACCCCGCCTGGGCGGACTCTTCAGGTTCCGGGTGGTACGCAGGCGTTACAGCGGGCCGAACGGGTCACCGTGCGATACGGCCAGCGAACCGGGGTCATCGCCCGGCCGACCTTGCTCGGCTCGATCGTCGGTAAGGCCTGCGCCGTCGACGTCGACGACGTACCCCGCAATCAAGAGATCGACCTCGCTCTGCTGCTCTCGCTCGTTGAGGATCCGTTCGTGTTGCGTGATCAGTTGACGGGCAAGGACCGCCAGCGCCTTCGACGCCGTTCGGCGATGACCGATCCGTCCCATCGCGCCTGGCGTTCCTTCGATCGGGACGCAGCAGCGAACGCCATCGCCGTCCTACGGATACTCGTCGGCTAGCCCGTGGCGCCAGTCGGCACGTCGCCGGCCCAGTCCTCCGAAAGTCCTCCTAGCGCGCACGACCGGTCGGACGATCCGGCACCATCCGGACCCGCAGCCGTACGTTTCCGCAGCTACCGGACCCAGCGGCACGATCCGGCACCGTCCCGACCTTCCTGGGGGTCAAGAGGCCGGGAGTTCAAATCTCCCCAGCCCGACAAGAAAACGCAGGTCAGAAGCGTACGGGACCCGGGCGTCTAGTCCGGGTCTCGTCGCGTGTATGCAAAGCGTATGTACTACGCTGGGCACATGCGGGGAGTAGCCGCGGCGGAAGTCACCGTCCAGAAGCAGCGAGGCAAGTGGACCGTCCGGCAAGCTGGCTACGATCCTGGATCGGGACGTCGCCGCGTTCGCCAGCTCGGAACCTTCGCCACCAAGAAGGCCGCACAGGAGTTCAGCCGGTCGCTGGCCGAGGGGCGAATAGGGTCCTCGCGTGAGACAGTCGGAGACTACGTACGCGAGGTCTGGCTGCGCTCAGTCGAGGGCCGAGTCGCCGACAACACCTTTGAGCAGTATCGATGGGCCGTCGACAGTCACATCGTTCCCCTGCTCGGTTCAGTACGACTCATGGACCTCACACCCGAAATTGTCGACGATTGGATAACCGATCTCAGCGTTGCTCCCCAGGGCGAGCGCCCTCGTCTCGGTGCAACGTCGACGAGGCTAGTGCGCAAGATCCTCTCGATGGCCCTTGAGCACGCTGTCCAGCGCGGCCCTCTGAAACGGAACCCGGTTGTCTTGACGCGGCCGCCCCGGGCGCGACGAACGTCAGGGAAACAGCAAGGTTGGACCCTGGCCGAATCACGGTCGTTTCTCGAAGCGACCAGAGGCCACAGGCTCTACCCAGCGTTCCATCTCGGTCTCGTCACCGGCCTTCGACGCGGCGAGCTACTGGGTCTTGACTGGCATGACGTTGATCCCGAAGGCGGCATCGTTGAGAACGACGGTCTGATCTGGCCCCACGGGGGTGTTGCTGGTCTGAGTTGGCCCCACCTGGTCTTCTGATCCGTACCTTGCCGTGTGGCGTTGCCGCTCGGTGAGGAAAGCGATTGTCCAAGGTGGAGTTTGTACGAGGAGAGCAGATCCGACTGGCGGCTCGTCGGGACGAGGGCCTGAGCGTTCGGGGGTTGGCACAACCCGGTTCGGGGTGCATCGCCGTGACGTGCGTGCGGCGTTGCTCTCACCGGAGCCGGCTCAGCGCAAGGTCCCGCAGCGGGCGGCCCCGTTGACCGGGGTGTGGCATCGGCTGGATCCGTGAGGTCTTGGTGGCTGACCGTGACGCTCCTCGCAAGCAGCTTTTACCGCGAAACGGATCAGGGACCGCCTCGCTGAGGAGCACGGCGTGTTGATCTCGGAGTCGCAGTGCCGGGCCGTGGTGGCCCGGCTGCGGGTCGAGTGCGGCGCAGGTCGGCACGGCGAAGGTGTTCGATTTCCTCAGACCCGGCTGCCGGGGGGCGGAGGGCGAGGTCGATTGGGGCCAGTTCGGCGCGGTGATCGGCGGGGTGACCGTGACGTTGCATCTGTTCTCGATGTGGTTGGCGTTCTCCAGCCGGGCGTTCCACCGGGCTTATGTGAACGAGGCGCAGGAGTCGTTCACCGATGCCCACGTCCGGAGCCTTCGGGCAGCTTCGGTGTCCCCGCCGGGTCACTACGACAACGAAGACCGCGGTGGTCAAGATCTTGGAGGGCCGGAACCGGACCGAGCTGAAGCGGTTCGTGGCGCTCCGCTCACTACGGGTTCGAGTCGTTCTTCTGCGAGCCGGGCATCGACGGAGCCGCACGAGAAGAGCGGCGTTGAGGGCGACATCGGCCGGTTCCGCCGCAACCACCTCACCCGGTCCCGGTGTTCGACACCCTCGCCGATCTCAACGCCGTTCCTCGAGGACTGCGACACCGTCGACGCCCAGCGTTGGATCACCGGCCAGGGGCCGGGCCCCGGTGACCGGGTCCAGGCTCTGGCCAGTCTGGAACGCCCGTCGATGGTTGCTGCCCGGGGAACGGTTCGCGGCGGTGACCCGTCTCAGCGTCGGAGTTCGACACCAAATCAAGGGTGTGTGTCCGCCAGTGTTTCTACTCGGTCCCGGTCCGCCACGTCGGCCAGCGGGTGACGGTCGAGCTGGGTGCCGAGACCGTCACCATGGCGGTCGCTGGCTGTGTCGTCGCTGCCCATGTTCGTGGGGTCCACCGGCGCAGCGAAGGACCTCGACCTGGACCACTACCTCGAAGTGCTGTGGCGTCGCCCTGGTGCCATGCCGGCCGCTACGGCGCTGGCCCAGAAAGCCGGGCCACGGGCCGGTTCCGGTCCGAGCATCAACAGTTCTGGGACCTTGCCCGCCGTCGTCACGGTGACTGCCCGGGACCCGTTGCCCTGTGTGACGTGCTGCTGGTACCGCTACCACCACGCCGATCACGTGGTCGCGGGGATCCAGGCCGCACCCGTTGTCGATCGGTAACACCGACCCGGCCGTGGTCGCGGTCGAGGACCCGACAGGCGATCGAACACCTGCAACCCGAACCGGTGGTCACCCCGGTCGAGCGGGTGCCCGACCTGTCGGTCTATGACCAGCTCCTCACCATCGAACCCCGACCAGAAAGCGGACCCTGAATGACCAAGACCACGACCATCACCGACACGGCGGTCGCCATCGACGCCTGCCGCCAGTTGAACCTGACCGGTCTCGCCCGTCCCTCGACGAACTGTTCACCGATGCCGCCGGCGGGTCTCCCACCCCACGTTCCTCACACCGAAGCGTTCCAGATCGAGCTCGACATCCGCCACGAACGACGCCGGGCCCGCCGGGTCGGCCGGCTTTGCCAAGGGTCAAGACCCTCGACGAGTTCGACCTCGACGCCAACCCGAACATCGATCCCGCCACCATCGCTCTGCTCCGCGACGGCGTTCATCGCCAACAACGAACCCGTCGTCCTTCTCGGCAACTCCGGCACCGGCAAAAACCACCTCCTCATCAGCACCTGCCTCGCCGCCGCCGAGAACGGCCGCCGGGTCCGCTACATCCTGCGCAGCTGGCCAACGAACTGGCCGAAGCCAACGACGACCACAAACTCTCCGCGTCGTGGCCCGCTACGGCCGCTACGACCTCCTCGCCATCGACGAACTCGGCTACGTCCGCCTCGACCAACACTCCGCCGAGCTTCTCTTCCAAATCCTCACCGAACGAGAAGAACGAGCCGCCATCGCCGTCGCCTCCAACGCCCCATTCAGCGAATGGTCCAAAACCTTCACCGACCCCCGCCTCGCCGCCGCCGTCATCGACCGCATCACCTACCACGCCCACATCATCCAAACCGGCACCACCAGCTACCGACTCACCAGCCGCTAACCTCCCCACCACACGGGGCCAAACCAAACCAGCACCCCGGGGCCAGATCAAGCCAGCGAACTCAGGCTTGGACCTCGTCGAGGTAGGGGCCCGTGGTGGTGCCGGTGTCGGCGGTGGTGGTCCACCACAGCCCGGTCGGGTCCTGTTCGACCGTCACCGACACGTCGTCGGTGCTCACCATGGGGTCACCTCTTCGACGGGGGCGGGTCGGGTGAGGGTGTCAGCCACTGCCAGGGACCAGGCGGCGAGATCGACCGAGACGCCCTCGGCGGTGGCGAGGTGGTGGAGAGCGACGACGACCTCGGGTTGGGGGTTGACCAGGCGCAGGGCCCGGGCCGCTTCGGTGGGGGTGGCGACCTGGGCCAGAGCAGCCAGGGCGCCGCCGGCAGCGTGCCACCATTCCCACGACACGATCGGCGGTGGCCCCTGCCGGAGTGCGCGTCGAGTGCGGGCCCGGCGGGCGCTACCGGCCGCCAGGAGGCCGAGGGCGTGGAACAGGCGGAACCAGGCCACCAGCACCCACCAGGCGACCCGGATCAACAGCACGGTCACGGTGGCCATGACTGGCTCATCGGTTCCGGACCACATCAGTCCCCCGGCGCCAAGAAGTAGACCGGCCTCAGGGGCAGGCGCTGTTTGTCCTGCTCGGCAAGCTGGCCGTAGTGCTCGATCCAGAGTGTGACAAGCCGCTGCGCGTCGAGCAGCATCAGCCGCCGGGTTTCCTGCGTGCGCGCCTCGGCATCAGCATCCGGGCTGAAGCCGGCGAGCGCCACGTACAATCCGACGTCTTGTGAGCCGAGGACCGCAAGGAACGAGCGGAGTTCGCCGACGCCGATCTTGCCTGAGGAGACCCGCTTCACCTGGACCTTGATCCGTGGGCCGGTCGCCCCGATCGGGTCGGTGAATGCAACGATATCGACGCCGCCATCCCTGCCCCGTGGCGCCACCCACGGCACGTGGTATCCCATTGCCCGGAGCAACGCAGCTACGAGTTCCTGAAAGTCGTAGGGCGGCATGTTTGCTAAGTAGGCGCTGATCTCCGCCCAAGCGCTCTCGTCGGCTTCCTCAAAGGTTGTGGCTGCCGTTTCGACCGGCACCTCGTCGACTGCTTCTGTCTCGGAGATCTCCTCGGCCTGGGACTTCTTCCAGAGCCGGTAGAGCCGGCCGCTCTCACGCATGAACTCTGCCGGGTTGCTGAACCGCTCGAACGCAGCACGGCCTTCCGCAGTCACCGCCCAGCTGCCTTTGGTCTTGACCAGCCAGCCAGCCTTCACTGGTCCGATGGTGGAGAACCGCAGCAGCTTGTCGAAACGTCTTGCGCCAGTGCTCGGGTAGTTCCCCTGCTCGAACTCGCTTAGGACGAGCCGCCCCTCGACTGCGGCGATCACCTCACGGGCCGGCAGTCCATCGGGATGCGCCATCAAGACGTCGAAGGCCGCGCGTACCATCTCCCCGGCGCGCTCGCGTGTCAGCTCGGCCATGTTACGGCTGGGCGGTCCGGCTATACGTTGGCTGGCACCTCTCAGTCACGACCACCGAGGCTACCTCTCCTTAGGGCCGGGTCGGTGAGGTCGGTAGATGTCCGGGGCGAGCTGCCCGCGACCGGACACGTCACGATCACTGGCGTCGGTCGACAGTGGCGTTTCTCGGCTGCGACGGTCAAGGCCATCACCTCCGGGCAGTGCCTGTCACTTGGGGAAAGGCTCGTCACCGCGGTCTGGCCAGATGCCTTCGCCGCCCACTTGAAAAACCGTTGAACCGGCGGAAGGCTCTGCGTTGCTTCAGAACTCTGTCGCCAGAGTGGCAATCGGCCCGTCTAGATCAATGCGAGCGAAACTGTCGACTCCAAATCTCGAAATACTACGAGTCCGACCACCGATTCAGGATCTTGGCAGTCTGGGTCGCACGATCGAACCAAAGAACTGCGCCTCCTCAAAGAGGGTTGCAACTTCGCTGGCCACCGGCTTGTTGTTTACAAACCTCTGCTGTCGATGGAGCGACTGAAGTTCGATCCCCTCAGCTTTTTCAAATCTAGGGCCTTGCCAGGTGTGGTTCGAAATGTACCATGGTCTGAACACAAAGCCCTGCAACGGTCCTTCAGGATCATGATCGTAGTCTGTGCCTAGTACATAGTCTGACGACGGTTTCTGTCCCTCAGCAAACGCCTCTTTGGGCCCTATAACAACTAGCTGGACGTCTCTACCAACAGTCGAATTCGACTTGCTTATCTCTCGGATTTCTTCAACGAGGGCCTTCATGTCAGAGTCGGGGCTGGATGCTCCCTGCAATTTCGGCAAGAGTCGGTCAGTGGTTTCCTTACTCCGTGCTCCGGCGGACGCGAGAAGTCGAAGGCCCGAGTGGTGGACTCGGTCCATCGGCGGGTCTTCGTTATGTCGGTCCTGCAAGAACCGTCGCTCGCGCTCGCTCCATGTCAAACACCACAAGAAAGGCCGCCATCTGCCCTTGCGTATGCGATGAAACCCGCAAAGCACAACTTCCAGGGAGTTCGATCTTACTCGACTCGTCTCACCATTCATCGCCACGATCAAGTTTCTACATATCGCCTCTGCGGCATCGTTTGCACTGCGGCGAGCAATGGTAGGACTTGTCGGTGCGAGTATGGGCGCAGGGCCTTTTGTGAGGGCCCCTCCTATGAGTGTTTCGGCTATGAGCTGATCGGTAGGAACTCCCCCTAGGAATGCCACGCCGGCGTAGGTGATCGAGAATACCGAATGCCCGAGATGTGCAGTTACGGTCTTGGCCGTGAAGTTGTCGAACTCCGACGAGCTCCGATAGGGCTTCGAGAAGGTTAGGAGTCGGTCGCTCACCTGGTACACGAAGCTACCGGCTATGACACTTATGATCGCTGTCAAGGCAAGTTGGTCCTATCTGCTTTGTGATGGCGTTCGCGTTACATGGCATCGGTGGAATCCCGAAGTCAGGAGAACGCCATGTAACTGGTCCGCTGCTGGCCGGACTCAGCTTCGACCATGTTGCGGCGTCTAGCACTATTCGAAAGCGTCTAGGTGGACGCCGTGCGATCGGAGGCGATCGCACGCTTGTTCCACCGTCTTCTGGGTTTCGTGGCGCTCGCGCTCAAACTCGGCCTCCCCGAACGGAGCGGCGAAACGGCGGGAACGACGGATCGGCCAGGAGCCGCCAAACCCCAATAGTTTAGTCTGCGCCAGGCGGGGAGGATCAGGCAGCGGTCTCTCGCTCGGGCCCATTCTCCGAGCGTAGCCGAATGCTTGTTCGGTCAGTCGGAGTCAGGCTACGGACCGTTGTCTGACTCCGAGACGACCGCATCCCAGCGGCAAACAGCACTGAGCATTTGGCGCCCAGGGCCTACCGGCCGATCACTCGCAGCGCATTCGGAGCAAACGTCCCCGGATCATACGAGACCCAACGCGCACCGTTGCCGTCTCTGATGAAGATGGCGTGAGTCCATTCGTCCGACAGCGAGGTGCTCGCAGCCCAGAAGTACGACCTCTGGGAGCCTGCTGCGTCCTGGACGACCACCCAATAGAGCTGATCTGGCTTCAGACGCACGGCCGGATTGAATCTGGCCGTGACGATCTCGGGTTGGGCGCAGGGTGCTGTGGTGGTACTGACCTCAGCCGTGGTGCGTCCGAGTTCGACAGCCTCATCTGGGATTGACGACCAGTAGCCCGAACCTGTCGGATCACTCTCGAAGGCTCGACTACCAACGATGGTGACCTGGACTGTTCCAGGCTCGGAGCCATCGACGGTCAGCGGCAGCTTGACCTTCGTAACTCGAACCCGCTCGGAGGTGGTCAGCGTCGCTGCACCCTTCTCGTAGCCGTTGGTCGTTCCACCTTGGATGGGCCGTCCGAAGCATGGGTTGACCTGATTGCCCGGCATGGTGTCGACGAGGATGACCTTCTCTTTGCTCGCCTCTACCGGCGAACTGCCCATGAGTGCAGAGCCGATGCTCAAGGCTAGAGCTGTCGGCAGCAAGTAGCGCAACTGTCGTGGTCTCATCTCGTACCCCCGGTTTGTCCATCGGTGATAGTTCGTAGGTCGGCAGCAGGGACATGGGCAACCTTGCACAGGTGGGGCACCAACCACGTGTCAGTAGCTCCCAGGAGCGTGGCCATCCCGGCCACCAACACCGACGCCAGCTCACGATCCTGGCACCCCCCCGTCGTCAGGCGGGTCAATCGCTCGTTCGTGACACAGACGCCCTGTACGGCGTCGTTCGCCGCCGTGCGCTTACGACCTCCTTGGCCAGCTCAACGACTTTGCGTGGCCAGAGACGAGCGACCGGGGTAGTGCTTACAGAGAGGTTGTCCGACTACTCCATTGCGTACAGGGCCAGCGCGACGGTGGTCGCCACCACCAGGAGGCCATGGATCATGAACATCGTCCAGTAGGCCTTCATCACGCCTTTGTAAACGGCATCGCTGAGCATGTCGTGCACGTGTGCCGCCGTTGGGCTGGCGAGAAACTCGTCCACGTCGAACTCGTCAGGCTGTCCCGTCTCCACTTGCCCGTCCTCTCCCCGTTGCGCCCCCCGCACCGTATCTCGGTTACTGGCGAGGAGCGGAAGCGACTCGGCGCCTGACCAGACTTTGGCGGGGGTAGCGCGTAGCCCCTGGTCACGGAGGCGCGATGAGGTGGTGTTTCCCCTACATTTGGATTTTGGCGACTTTCCGTCGCCAAATTCTCACAGAGGGCGTTGATTCTTGTGCTCCGTGTGCGCGCTGTGGCGGCAGAGCTGAGGCGAGAAGAACCTCATCGGCATCGGGCCACTGGCGAAAGGCCAGGTCACGGTAGGTGTCGTCCGAAGCACGAACGGAGTATCGCACTACCCGAGCCCAAAGTGGCGGAATGTGTCGCCCCTACACTTTCAGCCAGAATCGCCAGATTTCCGGAGAAACCGCAGGTCACAGCGTCGAGCCTGCCGAAAATCAGGCCTGACCCGCCAAACTCGGGCCTGACGATCTCGGGCCCTCGTGGCGCTGCGCCGGGGGCCACAATGGGAGCCGGCAGGCCCACGGTCGCCCGGACATGAGCGGTAACAGTCACCACGTATGGCGTGTTCAGCGGCTCTCAGTGGACGTTGTCAAACACTTCCACGGCGCTTCACACGCGAGTCTTGAACAGCTCCCCGCCTGAGGGCTCGGGTAGTAAGTCGAGCCACGCTAGCACTCGCCGTTTGGCGGAAGGGCAGACCTAGGGGCAGGGAATCCATTGGGCCAAACCGGGGGTGAGCCCGGACACCACCAAACGCCGTCTAGGGCGACGTCGTTGAGCCAAGCGCCGGTGAGGTTCGCGCCGGTGAGGTTCGCGCCGACAAAGTTGGCGCGGGTGAGGTCTGCATCGGTGAGGTTGGCGCCGACAAAGTTGGCGAGGGTGAGGTCTGCGTCTGTGAGATTGGCGTTAGCTAGATTTGCGTCAGCAAGGTTGACGCTGTGCATGTATGCGTTGCCGAAGTATGCGCCAGCCAAGTTGGCTCTGGTGAAATTGGCCTCGTGCATAGTGGCGTTCCAGAGGTTAGCCCGGGTGAGGTCTGCGTCGGTGAGGTTAGCCTTCCCGAGCCCTGCTTGGGCGAGATGAGCCCTTGTGAGGTCGGCTCTGACGAATGCGGCCCCTACGAGGGCTGCTCCTGTGAGGTTGGCGCGGGCGAGGTCTGCGTCGGTAAGGTTGGCGTCGTTGAGGTTGGCGTCGTTGAGGTTGGCACCGTTGAGGTTGGTTCCCGTGAGCACGGCGTTGGTGAGGCGGACCTCATTGAGGTAACTGTGGGCGAGGTTGGCGTCGGCCAGATTCGCCA
Organism: Acidimicrobiales bacterium; assembly: GCA_041394285.1. GTDB lineage: Bacteria > Actinomycetota > Acidimicrobiia > Acidimicrobiales > SZUA-35 > CADEDH01. The sequence continues at coordinate 135,855 of JAWKIL010000001.1, forward strand.
TGAACAGGTCAGCTGGGCTGAGATCTAGACCACTTAGCTGCCCACCACGAAGATCTATCCCAGCTAGACGTTTGACACTGTCGGGGGCATCAATTGCGAGTTGGCGGACGAATCGCACGTTTTCCAGTCGTTCCGTCGCCTCAATCATCCGCTGCTCTCGTCGCGACTCGATGACGTAGAACATCCCAGACAGGATGACACCAGTAGCGACCGCGGCGAGCAACTCCCGTAGCGCCAGATCGGACCAGTCGATGCGGCGCCACCACTGACCTCTCGATCCCGACTGCTTAGCTTGTCGCGGTTCATCGAGGTCATGGCGGATCTTGGCGCGGTAATAGTTCAGCAGGCGCGCCGCCTCTAGCTGAGCTGATGTCAGCTCTCCCGGTCCGGGCTCGTTATGTCCAGCGGCGGTCGTTGGATCACCGGGGCGGAGCTGCGTCATGCGGGCCAGGCTACGTCATGTGCTCTACGTCCGGCTGGTACAGCTCAGGTCGACGAGACATGCTCCCCAAGGACGCGACTGCCACGGGGAGCGACACTCCTTGCCAGCACCAGGCGACAGGCTGGGGGAGCAGCTGGCTACCGTGAACGCGTATCTAGTGACTTTGAAGTGGCAACCTATAGTCGTCCTCCAAGATCTTTACATCGAGACCTTGGGCGCGTGCTCTAAGTTGCATCGAGTAGTCGCCGGTTACCAAGATAGCTCCTGGTGACCCACGTCCATTCAGCATGCTCGTCACGGTCAAGATTGCCTCATCGACGTTCCTCCGGTCGAGGTCGTCAAAACCCAACGGAACCTCGATGGTGACGCCTCTGCGCTTGGGTATAGCGGTGGGACCACGACCATCATCCAGTAGTTTTCGCAGCAGCTTTAGGCGGTCATCTGCTCGGCGGCTAAGCCGTCCTGAGGCGTAGTTCTTTTTGTCGTCAAGTTCGCGAACAACAGCGAGGGGCACGATGACGCGAACGCTTGGCGCATCTAGTACGTTGAGCCACAAGATGTCGTGAAGGGGCTTGTAGTGAAGATAGATATTCGTATCCAAAATAGCCCGAACTGCGCCGAGTGCACCCATTGACTCTTGATCTACGATTGGCCCCAACGCACGCACTGCGTTCTCAACCCGTCCAATCTGCCACTCAATCTCAGATTGGACGCGATGTTGCTGGTCCATCGTACGGGGCTCGACGCCTTGCTCTATTTGCCAATAGCGGTCGGTATTAAACTCAGACATCCAGGCGCCAAATCCAAAAAGAGATGGTAGCTGATTCTCCACGAGTTTCATCACATCTAGGTATGCCCTACGTGGTTGTGTCGCTCCACGGGCATTGATAAGCTCCCGCTTGATCTCGGCTAGAACTTCCCTTGCGCGACAGGGGTCCGATGACGTAACGGCTTGGTGAACTAGTAAAGACGTTGAGGGCATCACTACCTGGCTTGTCGAGGAATTTGTGCAGGATATCGGATTCACCCGGTCCTGGCGTGCGGTAGCTGCGGGCTCCGCTGGTGCCCAGGCGCTCTCGCGCGGGCGCTCGCTTCGAAACGACTCTTGAATGGCCGTTCATGATGTCAAGCTCCCTCTAGTCGAGAACAACGTCGTATCGGGTAGAGTAGTGCGGCTCTCCCGCTGCCACGGCCAGCTCGCGGTATGCACTGATAGCGCCGCGTGCTATGCGGTTCGCATCCGCATCGCCGAGAGACTTGATTGATCGGGCAGTCTGTTTAGCGACCTTGCGGACTGCCTTCTCGAATCCGCGGTTGCGAGGTGGATGATGGTCATCGAAGGGATGTAGCGCCATCGCCACCGCGGCCGCTGTCTTTTCGCTCCAACCTCGCTCCTCGGCAAGAAGGAACCACGTTAGCCGTGCAGTATCGGAATTCATTCGAAGTTTGTCCTTCCTTGACAGATCTTCGTGCCAGTATCCAACTGATCGGCTTCCCCCGGTGCAACTCAAGCGTCAGCCTGATGTTGATGGCGCGATGGGCGGAAGGTTCGGTCGAAGCCGATCGAGGCGCGCCAGACCAGCGGTAGCACAGATATTGCCGAGCACCCCCAAAAACGCTTTGCCTGTCTTGGTAAGGGGCCGACGCCGTGCTGCGATCCCGTCTGCCTCGCATGAGGGCAAGGGCTCCCCATGGGATCGAGCCCCCCTGAGCCCTAGCCTGGGGAGACTCACCTCTCGAGACTCATTCCCGATGATCCCCCCCTGGGACCAAAACTGAGACCCAACGCCTTCGCATCACCCTGCACGACCCCACACTGCGCGGCGCGGCCAGCTCTTCCTCATCGCAAGCCCCAGCTGAACTCTGCTGCACAGGAGAAGCCCCACAGCGCCGAGTCCAGCGGTCTGACTACTCGCCGACTCTCGTCCAGGATTTCGTCCAGGAATCTCGGCGAACCGACCACCGCCGTACGGCATCAGGCGTACACCGGGTGCCTGTCTCCCCAGCTCAGCGGTATCGAGCGAACCATTGCGACCAGTCCTTCCATTCCTGTTAATCAGTGGGTCGTGAGTTCGAGCCTCACCCCCGGAGCGTTTCAGCTGGTCACAGGCTCGCGGTCCGTGCCTGTTGGCTGTGCGAGCAGTTCTGAGAGAGCATCCCGGGCGCTCATGTCCCAGCCCGATAGAAGACGCCATCGCCAGCGAAGGTGGCATGGGCGCCGATCCGGTGCCGAGGGGCGCTTCCTGCCGGATCAGGGAGACTGGTGCTGGCGGCCGCAGTGCCGGCGTCGGAACCTCTGATGCGAACGTGGAGGGTTCCGGTGGCCGGCCTGACGTATCCTTTGAAGTATGGTGTTCGAACGGATCACCATCGATCCCCACAAGATGCGAGGCGCCCCGTGTATCCGTGGGCTTCGCATTCCGGTGGCAACGGTCCTCGGCCAGTTGGCTGCGGGCCGGACGGCAGACCAGATCCTGGCGGACTTCCCAGATCTGGAGGCTGAGGACATTCCGGCAGCGCTCGCCTACGCCGCCGAAGCGGTGCAAGAGCGCGAGTTGCCGCTCACGCGCTCCGCGTGAGGTTCCTCGTCGACGCCAATGTGTCGCCCCGGGTCGCCGAGATTCTGAGCGCCGCCGGCCACGAGGCCGTCGCAGTGCGGGAACTAGGGCTCGGCGACGCATCGGACGACGAGATTCTCGATCGGGCGGCAGCGGAAGATCGGGTCATGATCTCCCACGACACGGACTTCGGCACGCTGCTGGCCTTCCGGCGCCTTGCCAAGCCGTCGTTCGTCTTGATTCGTTCGTCCGACCCACTCGCGCCCGACGAGCAGGCGACGCTGCTCGTGGCGAACATAGGGGCCGTGGCAGACGATCTCGAGGCGGGCGCGATAGTCGTCTTCGCCCGCGGCCACCTTCGGTCCCGCTTGCTTCCGGTCCGAAGCGACGTCGACCGGCCGTGAGAACACGCTGAGAACATCCGCCTCGGCAAAGGCGGTCAGTGATGGTTACCGGCGGTCAGCCCAACCCAGCCGGACGCCCAGATCACAGGTGGCAGGGGGCGGTAGCGGTCAACAGCGGTCGCCCACCGGCCAAGCCCGTCGGCGTTCTGTCAATCAGTGGGTCGTGATTTCGAGCCTCACCCCCGGAGCAACACTCGACCAGGGTGAAGGACCCGATGGCAAGGTGAGTCGACTTCTCAGCGGTCGCTGAATCCAAGATTGGCTGGGGTTCCGAAGCCGGGTCGGCTCGGTGGCGGCGGTTACGACAGACTCGTCACCAGAGACTCGTGGTCGTTACACCACGGGGTCCCACGGTTGTTGGTGGTCTCGTCCCGTCGACAGGCGCCCGTGGTCTTCCGGAACTCGTTGTGCCGGGGGCACCCGCCCATCTACCGCGTAGCGGCCCCTCTCGAGATCTAAGCCGGCCTCGGCGAGGAACTAAGCAGAGCCTACGGTCGTAGGGGAGGGTCGCGCGCACCCCCGGTGTTACGAGCAGGGACGTGCCACCGCTGGGGATTCCTGCCCGGTGGGCAATGCGGTGCGCTCCGTTATCTTCGCAGGAGGAGCAACGTCGGGGTGGCTGTAGGTGTACGGACCGGTGGAGTTCCTACGTTGTTCCCGCTGCGTCAACCCGGAGGCCCATGTTGCCAGACGCAAACTCTCAGCTCGAGTTCGAGTGGTTCCAGAAGTGGTTCGCGGCGCTAGTCGACAACATCGGCCAGGTGGTGAAGGGCAAGCGGCAGGAAGTGGGGGTGACGGTGCTTGCTCTGTTCGCCGGGGGGCACGTGCTGTTGGAGGACTATCCCGGGACCGGCAAGACGACGCTGGCCAAAGCGATGGCCGCCTCGGTGCAGGGGTCGTGGAACCGCATCCAGTTCACCCCCGACCTGCTCCCGACCGACGTCACCGGCGGCATGATCTTCAACCAACGGGAGAACCACTTCCGGTTCCACGCCGGCCCGATCTTCGCCAACATCGTCCTGGCCGACGAGATCAACCGGGCTTCGCCCAAGACCCAGAGCGCCCTGCTCCAGGTGATGGAAGAGGGCCAGGTGACGGTGGACGGTCGCACCTACGACGTGCCCGGAACCGCCGACCCCCACACCGGGGCCGCCTCGGGCCCCTTCATCGTGCTCGCTACCCAGAACCCCATCGAGCAGGAGGGCACCTACCGGCTGCCTGAGGCCCAGCTCGACCGGTTCATGGTGAAGCTGGCTCTCGGCTATCCCGGCCACGACGCCGAGGTCGACATGCTGCGGACCGTCGGTGCCGGGTACGGCGCAGCCGATATCCAGCCGATCGTCAAGATCTCACAGGTCGGCCAGATGATCGCCGCCGTCCGCACCGTGCATCTGGAGGACACGATCCGGAGCTACATCGTGCGGCTGTGCCAGCACACCCGGGCGGCCCTCCCCGAGGTCCGGCTGGGCGTGTCACCCCGGGGGGCGGTCGCCCTGATGAGCATGGCCCGGGCGGTGGCGGCCGCCCAGGGACGTACCTACGTCACAGTCGACGACGTCCGCACCATGGCCCCCTACGTGATGGCCCACCGACTCCTGCTCACACCGTCGGCCGAGCTGGAGCGGGTCTCGGCCGCCGACCTGGTGGCCCGCACCCTCGACGCCGTGGCCCAGCCGGAGTCGCTGCGGGTATGAACCCCCGCCTTCCCGTCACCCCGCTTGGGACGGCCGTCCTGATCGGCGCCACGCTCACCTTCGGCGTCGGCTGGTGGCTGGGATGGATGGAGTTCGTGGCCATCGCCATCGGCTTCCTCCTGGCCCTGCTCATCGCTGTCCCCTGGGTGGTCGGAGGCGGGGCCCTCGTGCTCGCCCGATCGCTCGACCCCGATCGCGTGGAGGCGGGCCGGCCGGCCAGGTCGATCCTGTCGGTGACGAACCCGGGGCGTGGCCCCTCCGCTCCCCGCACCATAGTAGATCGGATCGCCGGCACGGATCGCGACCTCGACATACCGGCGCTCGCCCCCGGGGCCACCGCCACGCTAGCCCTTGCCCTGCCCACCACCGCCCGCGGGGTGGTGCCGGTGGGCCCGGCGATCGTCACCCGGGCCGACCCGCTCGGGCTGCTGCGACGCGACCTGGGCCGGACCGAGCCGGCGGAGCTCCTCGTCCATCCCCGGGTCGTGGCACTCCGGCCGCTGCGATCAGGCATGGTGAAGGACCTCGAGGGGCCCACGTTCGACACCTCGCCGGCCGGCGATGTCGCCTTCCACGCCCTGCGCCAGTACGCCCCGGGCGACGACATCCGCCACATCCACTGGATGTCCACGGCCCGCACCGGCACGCTGATGATCCGCCACTACGTCGACAATCGGCGCCCATCGCTGGCCGTGCTGGTGGACGACGATCCCGAGATGGTCAGCTCCGACGCCTTCGAACGGTGTCTCGAAGCGGCCGCCTCCCAGGTCGTGAGCGCCGAGCTCGACGGCCGCCCGCTGACCGTGTGGGTGGGCGACCAGGAGGTGGCCACGGCCCGCCGGCCGGCCGATCGCACGCTGGCCCTCGACCGGCTGTGCCGCTCGTCGCTGCCGGCGGAGGCCGGTGATCCGCCGGCCCAACGGGCGGCCCGCCTGTTCACGATCGACCGTGACAGGTCGGCCCTGCTGTTCCTGACCGGGGCCCGAACCCCGACCGACCTGCTTCCGCTGGTGACCGTGGCCCGGGCTCACGGCCCGGTGGTGATCGCTCGATTCGTGGAGGCGACCACGGCCGGAGCGGGGCACCCGCCGGCGGCCGTGCCTCGGGCCCGGGTGCTCGACTGCACCGACCTCGACACGTTCGCTGCCGCCTGGGCCACGGTGGTGCGATGACAGCCCGACTCGGGCTCACCCCGGCCCACTGGCTGATCGCCGCCCTCGGGGTGGTCGCCGGCTCCTCGCTGGCGGCCACGTTGGCCGGCCCGGGCCTGTGGCTGGCCGCTGGTCTGGGGGCGGCTGTGGCCCTCGTCTCGTCGGCCGTGGCCACCCGGCTCCGGCTGGTGGTCACCGAGTCCCTGGCGCTGTCGATAGCCCTCATGGTGGCCGCAGGAGCGGTGGCGGTGGCCGGTGTACCGACGCCGTCGGCCTATCCGACGTTCTTCCAGGGTTTGATCGGCGGGTGGGCCGATCTGCTGTCCAGCATCCCGCCGGTGGCGGCCGAAGGTCACTACCTGGCACTGCCCTACGCCCTGGCCTGGCTCGCCGCCACCCTCGGGTTCGTCCTCCTCCGTTACAGCGGGGCGCCGGTGCTTCCCTCGGCCGGCCCTATAGGCGCCTTCGGGGTAGGGCTGCTGTTCAGCGCCACGTTGCGCACTGCGTCGCTGGTACAGGGGGCCGTGCTGATGGTCCTGGCCCTCGCCCTCGGCTGGTATCAGCAGGGCCGGGCCCACAACGTGGTCGACGCTCAACTGGGCAACACCACCGTGGCCCGCCGCCGTACCCGGGTGCTCTACGGAGGCCTTGTGCTGGCCGCCGCGTCGGTGGTGGCACCGGTGCTGGCTCCCCACACCCCGGGTCTGGCCCAGCGCCCACGCTTCGATCTGCGGGATCGGCTGGAGCCGCCCTGGGATCCCCTCGACGAACCCAGCCCACTGGCCGGCCTCAAGAGCAACTACGTCGACGCCGTCCGCGACGACACCGTGTTCATCGCGCGGGGGGACGGGATCCCGATGCGCTGGGCCCTGGCCACATTGGCCGCCTACGACGGGACGGTGTGGACGGTGGGCGACGTGGCCCTCGGAGGCTCGGCGCCGTTCGTCCCCATCGACGGTGTGGTACCCCCCGCGGCCGAAGCGGCGACTCCGGTGGCTTTGCCGGCGCCGTTCGAGGTGGAGATCGTGGCTCTCGACGGGCCATGGCTCCCCGTCCCCGGCCGTCCCGACCGGCTGACGATCGCTGATGGGGAATCCCCGAGCACCGGCGGGGCCCGGGTGAACCTGCGCACGGGGACGGTGGCGGTTCCCTCCGGTGCCGATGGCCTTGTCTACTCCGGCACCGCCCGGCCATGGCCGACCGTGACCAACGACGAGATGGCCACTTTCGAACTGGCGGCGGCTCCCGTCCTCGGCCTCGACCAGCAGGCGGGTGCCGTACGGGACTGGGCCGCCGACCAGATCGAGGGCGTCGCCGCCGGGTGGCCTCAGGTGGTGGCGGTCCGCGACGCGCTGCGGGCCGGCCGCTACCTGGCCGACGACCAAGCGCTGCCCGGGCATTCCTGGGCCCGGCTGACGAGCTTCTTCCAGAGCAAGGAGTTCGTGGGCAACGAGGAGCAGTACGCAGCGGCCGCCGCTATCGCCGTGCGCAACGCCGGGATCGACGCTCGGGTCGTGGTCGGCTACCTGGTCGACCCCGACCGATTGTCGGGCGGTGAGCTGACCGTGACCAGGGGTGACGCCTCAGCCTGGATCGAAGTGCGAACGGCGGAGCGGGGCTGGGTGCCGGTCGACGTGACCCCCGACCGGAACAACGTCCCGAGTGAGCAGAACGACGGCATACGCAAGGAGTCGGTGGCTGCGCCGAACCCGCCTCCACCGCCCCCGCCGCCAGCCTCGGTCGAGACCGCTCTCGACGACGATCAAGAAGACCAGCCCGACGACGAGCAGGAGGCCGACGACACCGGCCACGGCCCGGGCCGCTTGGAGGTGGCGGTGGTGGTGGCCGCCGTCCCGTTGGCTCCGACCCTGGTGGCGGGCACCTGGCTCGGGGCCATGGCCGCCCTGAAGGCCCGCCGTCGGCGTCGCCGACGGAACCGGGGCGACCCCAATCAGCGGGTGTTCGGCGCCTGGGTAGAAGCCAACGACCGGCTGCGAGAGGTCGGCGCCCGTCCGGCGCCCAACCTCAGCCCCCGGGAGCGGGCGTCAGTGCTCGAGGCCGAGCTTTGCCCGTCGGGTGGGCTCCGGGCGCTGGCCGAGCTGGTGGACCGGGCCGCCTACAGCCCCCATGGGATCGGGGCCGACGACGCCGAGGTCGCCTGGCAGCGCTACGAGGTCCTGGCCGGCGCCGTCGGGCGGTCAGCCGGCACGGTCGACCGCCTCCGGCGCATCGCCGACCCCCAGCCCTTCTTCACCCGGGAGCGGGTGTGAGCGGCGGCGTCGAAGAGCCGCTCCGGGTGGAGTTCGCCGGCGACTGCTGGGAGCTCGATCACGACGACGTCATCACCTTCGGCCGCGAGGCTGACATCGTCGTCGACACCAACCCGCACCTCCACCGTCGCCTGGGTCGGCTGCGGTGGCACGACGGCGTCTGGTGGCTGAGCAACGTCGGCTCCGCCATCGCCCTCGACGTCTGCGACGCCGCCTCGCCCAGCCGGATGACGATCGCCCCCGGCACCTCGGCCCCCGTGCCCTTCGGCTTCAATCAGGTGCGGTTCAAGGCTGGAGGGGCGGCCTACGAGCTGCTTGTCACCATCAGCCAGGGCCACGAGCCCGACGATTCGTCCGGCCTGCTGGACGCCAGCACCACGATCGACGGTAGCCGGGTGGCGCTCAACCACGAGCAACGTCTGCTGCTCGTCGCCCTGGCCGAGCGGCGCCTGCGGGACCGGACGTTGCCGCCGTCGGAGATCGCCCCCAACCGGGTGGTGGCGGATCGGCTAGGTTGGGCGCTCACCAAGTTCAACCGCAAGCTCGACAACCTCTGCGCCCGGTTCGACCGCCTGGGGGTGGCCGGCCTGAAGGGCGACGTGGCCGGGCTGGCCTCCAACCGGCGGGAGCGGCTCGTCGACCACGCCATCACGGCCGGCCTCGTCAGGACCGAGGATCTGGCCCTGCTCGACAGGCACGAGCGATGAGCACCCGTTGGCGCAGCGCCTTGGCCGGGCTGGCCTCCCTGCTCGTGCTCAGCTCGGTGGTGGTCATGGCGACCAGGGCCGAGGGCCGCGAGGCGAGTCGGGCCACGTCGAACGACGGCGGTGCCTGGCTGGTCGACCGCCGCTCGGGCCAGGCGGCCCACGTGGAGTACACCTCGCACCAGCCCACGGCCATGGCCCAGCTGGCCGATCCCGGTGCTGCCATCTCGGCCATCCAGTCTCCCGGGGTCATCGCCGTCTACACCGCCGACGAGGCGAGCCCGACGGTGAAACTGGTCGATGGGGCCAACGCCGCTGTGCTCTCCTCCACCGTCCTTCCGGCCGGGGCGCAGGTGCGGACGAGGCCCGACGGCGTTGCTGTGTTCGAACCGGCTACCTCGAAGCTGTGGCTCGTCCCCGCCGGAGTGATGGCCGCCACCGCCGACCTGGCTCCGATCCCGCCCGTCCTCCAGCTCGATCGCTCCGGTCGACTGCTCATCGGTCCGTCGGGCGCGGTGGCGGTGGTGTCGGATTCCGAGGTGCTGTGGCCGCCCGACGAGCCGACCGGGCGGGACGTGACGTCGGTCGGCCTGCCCGACGGGTTCGAGCCGACGCTGGCCACGATGGCGGGCGACGACGAGGTGGTGCTGGTAGACGGCGGCACCTGGGTGGTTGCCACCCGGGGCGGCGGCTCGCGCCCGGTGAGCCTGGCCCAGCCCTTCACCGTCCAGGCCCTGGAGCAGGAGGGCCCGTCGTGGCCCGTGGTGGGGGCGGTCGCCACAGACGGGCGGGCCCTGGCCGTCGATCTGTTGACGGGGGCCGTCACCGCCCTGGGCCCGGTGTTGCCAGGCCCCGTCACCGGACCGCCGATCTTCCACCGGGACTGCCTCCATACGCTGGCCGGTGATCCGGGCCGGCTCGAGCTGCGCGTCGCATGCCTCGACGGGACGACCGCCGTCTCCCCCCAGACGGTCTCCGACGGGGCCCAGCTCCGGCTGGTCAACGGCGAGGTCTGGGTGGACGAGCTCGACGGCTCGGGCTGGCTCGTGACCTCCGAGCGCCAGGTCGAGGAGGTGGCCGACTTCGCCGACCTGTTCGACGACACCGACGGCGAGGAGTCGGCCGACGGCGACCAGGTGGAGGAGGAGCTCAACCAGAGCGCCACCGAGGCCGGTCTGGTGGAGGCCGACAGGCTTGACGACGACGAGAAGAACGAACCTCCCGTAGCGGTCGACGACACGGCGGCCACCAGGCTGGGCCGCCCGGCCGTGATCGACGCTCTGGCCAACGACACCGACCCCGACAGTGATGTGCTGCTCGTCTCGTCGGCCGAGGTTATCGAAGGCGCGGAGCTGGCCCGGGCCGAGGTGCCGACCACTCGCGACAGCGTGCAGATCACGCCGACGGCTGGCCGCGGCACGGTGAAGGTCCGGTACCGGATCACCGACGGTTCCCCCGAGGGAACGGCGGAGGCGGTGATCACGCTGGAGATCCTGCCGCTCGACGGCGACGGCAACCGGGCCCCCGAGCTCCAGCTCGACCGGCTGACGGGTGCCGGGGGCGAGATCGTCACCGCCAACCTGCTGGCCAACGACCGCGATCCCGACGGCGACTCGATGGTCCTCACCAATCTGGGCACGGTCGACGGGGTGGAGGTCCGATCGGTCGATCCCGGCGGCCAGGTGGTGCTCGTGCTGCCCTCGCAGTTCTCCCAGTCGACGCTGACCATCCCCTATTTCGTGGCCGATGAGTGGCAGGCCACCGCCGAGGGCCGCCTCGACGTGACCATCCGTCTCGACGGCTCCAACCTGGCGCCCGATGCTCGCAACGACGCCGGCAGCACCGAGGTCGGACGGCGCCTGGTGCTCGACCTGCTGGCCAACGACGTCGACGGCGACGGCGACCATCTCACCATCGGGCAGGCCCCCCGATCGATGGCTGGTCCGCCGCCGGACTACCTCGATGTCGATGAGGAGGGCGCCCTGACATTCGAGGCCGACGAGCCGGGGACCTACATCCTCGAGTACGCGGTGTCCGACGGCTCGGCCAGCAACGCGGCCCAGATTCGCATTGAGGTGACGGCCCCCGTCGAGAACCGCCCACCCGTCGCCGTCCGGGACGACATCACCGTATCGAGGGGGAAGACTCGCCTCGTCCGAGCGCTCGACAACGACGGAGATCCCGACGGTGATCTCGTGTCGATCATCCAGCAGACAACCAATCCCTTCCTCGGCGTGGAGGTGGTGCAGGGTGTGGGGTTCCGGGTGACCCTGCGTCCGGGGTCCGGTCCGGTGGAGACATTCCAGTATCAGCTGTCCGATGGCCAGGCCGAGTCGGAGATGCAGACCGTCGTGGTCACCCGGAGCGATGTCGAGTTTGCCGACGCCGCCCCCCTTGCCGTTGACGACGAGGCCCGGGTGCGGGCCGGCCGGACCAGCCGGTTGTTCGTGCTGCGCAACGACGTCGATCCCGAAGGGGGGAGGCTCACGATCACGGCCGCAGACGGGGGAGCGGGCATAGTGGCCACCCCGGCCGGTGACGGCCAGTGGCTCGACGTGCAGGTGCCGCCGGGGGTCGAGCTTCCGTTCGTGATCCAGTACACGGTGCAGGACGAGGGCGGCAACGTGGCCACGGCCGTGGTGAACGTGGTGCTCGTGCTGCCCACCGACCCCAACACCGCCCCCACCGCTCGGCCCGACACGGCCTACACGGTGGAGGACGCCCCGGTGCTGATCCCCGTGCTGGCCAACGATTCCGATCCCGAGTCGGACGCCCTGCGCCTCACGTCGGTGCCGTCGGCCCCCTCCGGTGGCTCGGTGACCCCGGCCGACGACGGCGCCGGCTACCTCTACCGCCCCAACCCCGGGTTCCGGGGCACCGACCGCTTCACCTACCTGGTCAGCGACACGGAGGGAGCGGCGGCGACAGGCGAGGTCCGGGTGGCCGTGGACCGGCGGCCGGAGCAGAACCGGCCTCCGGTGGCCGTGCCCGATCCCACCCTCGAAGCGGTGGCCGGCGCCCGCGACGTGGCCCTCGACGTGCTGGCCAACGACTTCGACCCCGACCTCGACCCGCTCACGATCGTGTCGGTGCAGGGCGACGGGGCCAGCGTCGCCGCCTCGGGTCGCGCCGTGCTGTACACGCCGCCGCCCGGCGGTGAAGACGGCCGCAAGGTGAGCTTCCGCTACCGCATCGCCGACGGGCGGGGCGGCACCGCCGAGGCCGAGGCGACGGTGACCGTGCACGCCGCGCTGGAGCCGATCCCGCCCGTGGCCGTGCCCGACAGCCATGGCCCGGTCAAGGCCGGCGACGAGGTGACGGCCGACGTGGTGGCCAACGACCTCGACCCCGACGGCGACCCCCGCCAGCTGCGGGTGACGACCGACACCCCCGGTGTGCGGGTCGTCGACAACAAGCTGCGCTTCACCGCACCCCCTGCCACCACCGAGATGGCCTACACCATCACCGACGCCCAGGGCCTCACCAGCAGCTCGTTCGTCAGCATCGTGGTGGCCGGCAACCTGCCCCCGGTCATCACCCCCATCGACCTGGGCCCGTTCCCGGCCGACGAGGCCATCCCCGCAATAGACCTGAGCCGGTACGTCACCGATCCCGACGGCGACGAGCTGACCTTCCTCGGCGTGTCGAGCTGGGTGGGGGGTACCACCAGTCTCGACCAGGGCGCCCGGGACCAGCGGCTGGTGACCTTCCTGGCCGACCAGGACTTCAACGGCCTCGGAGGGTTCTCGTTCACGGTCGAGGACGGCACCTATCAGGTGAGCGGTCGGGTGAAGATCCAGCTGGTGGGCCAGAACAACCGGCCCCCGGCCGGCCACGACCAGTCGGTGCAGGTGGAGGCGGGCACGGACCAGCCGTTCGACCTGGCGGCGCTGTTCACCGATCCCGACGCCGACACCCTGACGGTGGAGGTGTCGGCCCCGCCCCAGGCCCCGGTGGAGCTGGTGGGCAACCCGGCCGGGGGATCGGCCACACTCCGGGTCCCGGCGACGGCACCGGCCGGCAGGACGACGTTCCAGGTCAAAGCGACCGACCCCGCCGGCGGAACGGCCACGGCCACGGTCACCGTGAACGTCACGCCGTCCACCGTGGGCCCTCCGGTGGCCGTGGCCGACACGGCCCAGACCAACCAGGGCAAGGCGGTGACCGTCGACGTGATGGCCAACGACCGCAACACCCTGGGTTCGGGCTCCTTGACGCTCAGCGGTGCCTTCGCCGACGCCGCCACCGGGTCGGCCACCCTGGCCGGCGGGTCGGTCACGTTCACCCCTGCGCCCGCCTTCTTCGGCCCGGCCCAGATCCGCTACACGGTCCACGACCAGCGCCCCGGCCCCGAGGGCGGGGCCGAGGGCCTGCTCACGGTCCAGGTGATCGGCAAGCCGTCGGCCCCCACCGGCGTGACCGCTCAGGCCACCAGCGCCACCGAGGCGGTCCTGAGCTGGCAGGCCCCGGTGGGCAACGGGGCTCCGATCGAGGGCTACCGGATCCGGGCCAACGGGGCCGAGGTGGCCACCGTGACCGGTGCCAGCCCCGGCTACCGGTTCACCGGCGGGGTACCGGGCACCGACTACGTGTTCGAGGTGCTGGCCTACAACGCCTCGGGCGACGGGCCGTATTCGTCGCCGTCGGCCCCGGTCCGGCTCGACACCACCCCGGGCCCGCCCGGCACCCCCACCGTGGCCTTCGCTCCCGGTTCGCCCGGCCAGCTCACCGTGTCGTGGGCCGACGGGGCGAACCCGGGCTCGGCCATCACGGGCTACATGCTGGAGATCGGTACCTGCGCCTCGGGCGTTCGGCCGGTTGGGGTGCGGACCTACACCTGGTCCGGCCTGGCCAACGGTGCCGCCTGCACTTTCCGGGTTGTAGCGGTGAACAAGGCGGGCGACTCGCAACCCTCCGCCTGGTCCCGCAGCGAGTGCCCGGCCGACGTGCCCCAAGCCCCGCCCCAACCGACGGCGGTCAGAGGCGACAAGCAGGCTGCGGTGCGGTGGGGCACCCCGGTGAACCCCGACTGCCAGAACCCGACGGGCTACGAGATCGTTCGGTATCGCAACGGCAGCGCCGACGGATCCACCACGGTGCCTTACGGCAGCCTGGCCTGGACGTCGGCCCCCCTACTCAACGGGTCGAGCTACACCTTCGCCGTGCGGGCTGTGAATCGGGCCGGCCCCGGGCAGCTCAGCCCTCAGTCGGCCCCGGTGGTGCCGTGCGGGGCGCCTCAGGCGCCACCGGCCCCCTCTGCCACCGCCGGCGACCAGGAGGCGACGCTGAGCGTGGCCCCGGCCGACGCCAACGGTTGCCCGTCGACCCAGCGCCTGGTGCAGGTCAACGGCGGCGCGCCGCAGGCCCTGCCGCCGTCGTTGCGCATGACGGGTCTCACCAACGGCCAGGCCTACACCTTCAGCGTGGCCGAGGTGAACGAGGCCGGCACCGGTGCCTTCTCCGCCCCCTCCAGCGCCGTGACCCCCTTCGGCAAGCCCCTCGTACCTCAGATCCGGGCGGTGGCGAGCGGTGGGGCCTACACCTGGGCCATCGATGGGGCCGGGCCCAACGGCTCACCGATCACCGGCTACAGCCTGACCGGCAACGTGGCCGCATTCTCGAGCTCACCCACCGGTGGTACCGGTCGTTGCGTCAACGCCCAGGGGGGAGACTGTCTGGCCGTCGGAGGCGCCGCACGGGCGCCAGGCACGGCCTGCCTGCAATCGGCGGCCACTGTTACCGCGACGGGCTACGGCATCAACCAGGCCGGTAACGGCGCCACGGCTAGTCAATCGCTCACCCTTTCGGGCTGTCCCGGGGCGCCCTCGTTGTCGCTGTCGGCCGACACCACCGGATTCACCGCCAACTTCAGCCGGCCGGCAGGGGCCGATGCCGTGTACGTGCAGATCAACGGGAACTACGGCCCGGCACTGGGCGGCACCAGCGTCCGCCAGAACGGTCCGGCCGGCGCCTCGTACTCGGTCCGGGCCTGGGCTTGCAACGCTTTCGGCTGCCAGGCCAGCGGTGTCCAGAACGTCACCATTATCCAGCCCCCTCCGCCGGTGATCAGTCTCAGCCGGGGTGTCGCAGGACCGATCGGCGGCAGCTTCTGGTACGCGGTCAGTTTGTCCGGCTTCACCCCGGGGTCGTCGGTCACTCTCAACTGTTACGACTCGGTCAACCGAACGGTCAGTTTCTGGACGCAGACGTTCGCCATCGACGGCAGCGGCCGTGCCTCCGACACCACGCTCTGCTACTCGGCCGACGGTCCCGACCACTGGGTGTCCGGCGGCGGCGTCGAGTCCAACCACGTGGGCTGGTGACCCAGTACCGGGGAGTGGTCCCCAATTACCGGCCGGGACCGGTCGTTCTAGGTTCCTCGTATCAACCCAAAACCCGTAAGGAGAAATGAACATGGCTCAACTCGGTGCAGACGTCGACCAGCTCGATGGCCTCTCCCGCCGTTTCTCTCAGGCCGCCGGTGACGTGCAGACCATGATCTCCCAGATCAGCTCCCAGATCGGCGAGGCCTGGTGGCAGGGAACCGACGCCGACAACTTCCGGACCCAGTGGGACGGAACGTTCAAGACCCAGCTCCAGAACATCATCACCGCCTTCCAGGACACCGGCACCCAGGTCAAGAGCCAGGCCGACCAGCAGCGCCAGGCCAGCGCCTGACATGCCGCCCGGGGTGGGCCACCAACGGCGGCCCACCCTGGCACCCACACCCGCCTCGCACCATGCAGCAGCTCACCGCAGATCCCCACCAGCTCCGGGCCCTGGCTCTCGGCTTCGAACGGCAGGCCACCGCCATCGAGCAGGCCCGTACCACGGCGTCGAACCTCCTGGCCGACACGTTCTGGGAGGGTCGGGACGCCGACCGGTTCGGCGCCACCTGGCACGACCAGGCCAGCCGGCTGACCGCCATCGCCCAGATGCTCCGTTCCGGAGCCGCCACCCTGCGCCAGCAGGCCGATCGGCAGGACGCCGTCAGCAGCCGCTGACGACCGCCCGCCACCCCACCCTCCCGGACCTTCGTTCCACCCGACCCGATCCTGCGCCTTGTTCGGGCGCGCCCAGCCACCAGGAGCCCTTCACCCATGTCCCGCCTCGGCGCCGACCCCGACGACCTCGATCTCATCGCCCAACGGCTGGACTCCGCCGGTGGCCTCCTGCACGGGGCCCGGGGCGACCTGGGCAGCCGACTGCGCTCCACGGCGTGGACCGGTCCGGCCGCCGATCAGTTCCGCACTTGGTGGTCGCGCAAGGGCAGCGCCGATCTCGACTCGGCCGGGAACTTCATGACCTACCTGGTGGGCCAACTCCGCGACGAGGCCGTCCAGCAGCGCTGGGCCAGCAGCGGAGCGAACGTCCAGCTCACCTGGCCCGGCCGGCCCCCCCATTGGAGCGACCCGGTGACCCCGGGCCTGCGCCGCGGTCCCTCGGGGTCGGGACCGTTCGGCGACAGCGGCAGCGGGGCCCAGGGCGACCCGGTGGACACGGCCACCGGGGCGTTGTGGTTCGAGGAACACGACCTCGATCTCGTGTCGCCCGGCGGTTTCCGGTTGCCGCTGACCCGGTTCCACCACTCCTGGTACGGGGAGGACCTGAGCTTCGGGCCGGGCTGGGTGTCGCTGTTCGACACCCGGCTGTACCGGTCGGGCGACGAGGTGGGGGTGATCGTACCCGACGGGTCGTTCCTCCAGTTCACCGCCGGTGGCGGCCGCTTCGGGGCGGCGGCCGGGGTCACGGCCGGGCTGGCGGTGCGGGGTGCCGGCCACGTGCTGTCGGACACCGAGGGCCGGCGGTGGGTGTTCGACGCCGCCGGGGACCTGGTGGCCGTCGAGGCCGTGGGCGACCTCGGCTTCTCCCTGCAGCGCGACGCCAACGGGCGGGTGGTCTCGATCGGTGGCCTCCGGGGTGGCCCGGCCGCCGTCACCTGGGACGGCGACGGCCACGTGGCCACCGTCGTCACCACCGACGGCGAGGCCTCATTCCGCTACGACGACACCGGCCACCTTGTGGGGGCGACCAACCGCAGCGGCGAGGCCACCTACCGTTGGGACGACCGGCACCGGGTGGTGGAGCAATGGGACCGCCGGGGCCGGCTCGTGGTGAGCACCGAGTACGGCGACGACGGCCGAGTGGTGCGCCAGCACGACCCTCGGGGCGAGCTCTACCGCTATCGGTGGGACGCCACCACCGGCCGGGCGGTGATGACCGACCCGCTGGGGGCGGAATGGACCGACCGCTACGTCGGCGGCCTCCTGGTGGAGCGGATGAACCCGATGGGCGGCGGGATCCGGATCACCCGCCGCGGGGCGGCCGCTGCCTCGGTGGCTTCGCTCGACGGCACGGTGCTGGCTACAGGGCCCGACGATGGCGGCCAGGGAGCGGGCGACGGATCCGCCTCCGGCTTGGAGACCGACGGCGAGGGCCGCCCCCTGCGGTGGGCCGGCATGGAGTTGGTCTACGACAGCCAGGGCCTCCTGGCCGGAGCCCGATTGGATGCCGACCGGGTGTTGAGACTGGAGCGCGATCCGGCCGAACCGGGGCGGATCACCGCCGTCGACGACGGTGCCGGCCATCGGGCCCAGTACCGCTACGACGACGGCGGCCGCCTGATCGGCGTGGTGGGTCTCAACGCCGAGGCGTCCTACACCTACGACGACGACGGGCAACTGGCCAGCGTCGAGATCGTCACCGCTGAAGGCCGGGCCCGCCTGTGGCGGGAGGACGGCGCGCTGTGGCGCGAGGCCGACGGCCAACGGTCGCTGCTGGCCGAGGCCGACGAGTACGACCGGCTCACGGCCAGCGTCGACGGCCTGGGCCGTCCTACCCGGTACGCCTACGACGAGTGGGACCGTCTGGTCGGCGTCACCGGGCCCGGCGGGGCGGTGACGGCCTACACCTACGACGTGTTCGACCGGGTGGCCGCTCGGACCGATCCGCTGGGCCGCTCGCTCCACGTCACCCGCGACGCCGCCCAGCGCCTCACTGGTCTGGTGACCGAGGACGGCATGGCCTACGAGCTCGATCTCGATCCGACGGGCCGCCTGACCGGGCTGCGCGACGGTGCCGGCCGGGAGTTGCGGATCGAGCGCGACGAGGCGGGCGACGTGGTGCGCCTCGTCGGCACCGGTGTGGCCACCGCCGTCGGCTACGACGATCAGCGCCGCCCCGTCGAGATCGCCACCGACGCCAACTCCATCGGGGTTCGCTACGACGGTGACCAGGTGGCCGGGCTGACCACCGGCGACGGCCGGTTGTTGGCCTACGAGTACGCCCCGTCGGGGGCGGTGACGGCCAAGATCGTGGACGGCGTCCGGATCGACATCGCCTATCTGGGAGGCCTGGAGGGCCGCTACACCGGCCCGGCCGGGGTGGCTGAGCTGGTGCCGGTGGGCGACGACAGCCTGGTTCTGGTGTTGCCCAACGGCCTGCGCAGCACCGCCACCTGGACCGACGGACGCCTGGCCGCCCTCGCCGTCGACGGCGCCGGAGCCGCCGTGCTCGACGAGCGCTACGAGGTCGACGGCGCCGGCAACGTGACGGCCACCCACCGGCCCGACGGCACCTGGCGCTACGGCTACGACGAGCGGGACATGATCACGGCGGCCGCCTTCGACGGGCCGGAGCCACATGCCGTCGACTGGGCCTACGACCAGGTCGGGACCCGGCTGCGGGCCACCTACGACGGCGTCATCGAGCGATCGGTGCTCGACGACCGGGCCCGGATCGTCGCCGTGGAGCGCGACGGCGAGCCCATCCGAGCAATCGCCTACGACGACGCCGGCAAGGTGATCGCCGACGGGGGCTGGGCGTTCGAGCACGACGTGGAGGGCCGCCTTCGCCGGGCGGTCCGGGGGACCACCGAGGTGGTCCACGATGTCGACGGCCTCGGCCACCGGGTGCGGACGGTGGTGACCGAAGCGGGAACGGTGACGCGCGACGTGTCGATGGTGTGGGACGTCAGCACCGAGCTGGCCGAGCCTGTGCTGGCCGTAGACAACCTGAGCGGTGAGCGGTACCTGTACCAGCACGGGCCGATGGGGGCTCCGCTCGGAGTCGTGCCGTTGGCGGCGCCGGAGCGGGCCCGGTGGTTCCTCACCGACGCCTACGGCACGGTGCGGGCCGTCACCGACGGCGCCGGCGAGGTGCTGGGAGGGCGGGAGTACGACCCCTTCGGCCGGGTGCTGCGCCAGTGGGGCGACATGGACACGGGGCCTCTCAGCCTCGGCTTTCTCGGCGCCATCGAGGACCCGGAGACCGGGCTCACCCACCTCCGGGCCCGGGAGTACGATCCGTCGCTGGGCCGGTTCCTGAGCCCCGACCCGGTGCTGATCCCGGTGGGTGCGCCGGTGGTGACCGGCTACGCCTACGCCTTCAACCGCCCCACCGCCCTGGCTGACCCCTCCGGCCTCTGGCCCGGCGAGGGCGCGTTGAACAGCGTCACCTCAACTGTCGGCTCCGCTCTCGACCGGGCGTCGGACCTCGGAGCGGACCTCGTCGACGAGGCGTCAAACGTCGTCGACGAGGCAGCGGATCTGGCTGTGTCGGCCTACCACTCGTCGGCTCCGACGGTGGCCAAAGCCATTCGGCAGGTGACTGACTACACCAACCCGGGGCTGTCGTGGGTGTCAGATCTTGCCTACGAGCACCGGCATGGCTTCTCGGAGTTCCTGGACCATGCCGAACTGGCCGCAACTGTGGCGGTGGTGGTGGCCGCTCCGCTCACCGATGGGGCGTCACTCCTTCTTCTACCTGCGATTGGCGAGGCCTCGGCCGCTGGGCACGGAGTCATTGCCTTCGGAGCACTGAGAGCAGGAGACAACGGGACTGCCCTGAAGCAGGTGGCCCTGGCCGGGATAAGCCTTCTTCCCGGTCTGTTCGACGATGTCATCAAAGACGCCCGGCTCGCCATGAACGGTGCCGGCTTTCTGAAAGCGGTCAAACAGTTGCCGAAGGTCATCGGAGCTGTCGCCGGGAACGAGCTCTTCGGGGACGCCCTGAAGAGCGGGATCAATGAGATCGAGGAGTTGTTCACCGGGCCCAAGGGCCGGGACTTTCCGCTGCTATGGACTCGTTGATCTCAGGGGGCGAGAGCGACGTGGACGACGTCGATCTGGTCGAGGAGGCGGGCGTAGCCCCGGCCGGCCGGGAACTGGCGGGCCACCCGGGGGACGGGCTGGCCGAGCAGGTCGCCGTCGTAGTCGGGATCGGGCTGGAGCAGCAGCACGTCGGCCCGTGCCCGCACCGCCTTCATGATCGGGTCGAACGAGCGGGCGGCGGCGGAATCGGCGGCGGCCACGATCCGCAGCCGGCCCGACGAGATCGCCTCCTGGATGGCGTAGTCGCCTGGGAGGCCGCTGATCCGCTCGGCTCCGTCCACGAACACGAGGCCGGTGGGATCCCCGGTCACCCGCTCCACCAGCGCCGCCAGGTCGCGGGCCCCCTCCACCGGGCAGCGGGCCGGGTCGGCGGCGAAGATCTCGGGCCGCATACCGTTGCGGCGGGCCGCCGCCGCCAGGCTCATCAGGGCCGTGGTCTTGCCCGAGCGGGGTCGGCCCGTGATCAGCACGTTCTGGGTCAGGTCGGGTCCGGTCCCGGCGAAGTCCTCGGTCATCAACCAGGCCAGGCCGGACTTGGGGGCCGGCAGCTCGTCGAGGGTGAGCCGATGGGGGAGCACCCTGATCGGCGGGGCCGGTGTCAGGATCCGTTCCAGTGCCGCCCCCAGCCGCTGGAAGGCACGGGCCTCCTCGCCGGTCTCGGCGCTGGCGCCCAGCACGGCGATCTGCACCTCGACGTCGCCCAGGCGGCAACGGCCCGGCGGTGTCGCCTGGTCGAACCAGGTGGGGTCGGCGTTCACCGAGTGGTAGTCGTCGCTGCTGGCCATGCGGAACACGAGCCGGGTGGAGATGAGGCCGCTCAACGCCATAGGGAAGCTGGTGCGGCGCGAGCCGGTGAGCACGAAGTGGACCCCCACCCCTCGGCCGTCCGCCACCAGGCGGGGTAGGAGGTCTACCCACGAACCTCGATCGATGCCATCGTAGGCGGCGGTGAAGTTGTCGTAGCCGTCGAGGAGGATGACCAGGCGGGGCAGGGTCACCCCGTCGGGGCTGGCCGTCCGGTAGCCACCCATAGACGAGGTCCGGGCTTCGGCGAACAGCTGTGCCCGCCGCACGATCTCGCTGCGGAGCTCCTTGAACAGGCGGGTTACCCGCTCGTAATCGTCGCCGTTGATCACCTCGCCGACATGAGGCAGCGGATCCAGCAACTCGAGGCCCCGGCCGGCGAAATCGAGGGCGTAGACGTGGACCGGTGCCTGGTTGCGGGCCAACCCGAGCGAAGCGGCCAAGGACCGGAGGGCGACCGTTTTGCCGCTGCCGCCCATGCCGTACAGGAGCATGCTTCCGTCGGTGTCGGGCACGAACTGGGCCAGCGTGCGGTCCTGGCGGTGGGGGAGGTCGGCCACGCCGAACACGAATCGCTGGTCGTCGGGCGGCCGGTCCAGGTCGAGGAGATCCACATGGGGCGGCAGCGGGTCGAGCCAGGGCTTCATCGGCAGCGGATACTCCCGGTGGGCAGCGGCGGCGTTGACCACGGTGACGAGGCGCCGCAGGTCGGTGGGGTCCTGGTCGGAGATGTCGGCGCCGACAGCGCCGCCCTCCGCTCCCGGGGCGCTGGTCAGCCAGTGGATCTCCGCCAGCGACAACTCTCCCACCTGGAGCTCGGCCATCGACGCCGCCGTGGTGATCCCGCCTACGTAGGCGCTCTGGAAGGCCACCAGATCGGAGTGGCCACGGCGGATGACACCGCGTCCCGGCGTGCGCCGATCGAGCCGGCCGGCCAGCGGTGAACCCACCACGTCGGTCGACTCGTCCTCGGTGGCCATGCGCAGCGCCACTCGCAGGTTGGTGTTGGCCTGGATCACGGGGGTGACGACGCCGCCCGGTTTCTGGGTCGCGAGGAGCAGGTGGAGGCCGAGGCTCCGGCCACGGGCGGCTATGTCCACCACACCGTCGACGAAAGCCGGGGCCTCCCGGGCCAGGGCGGCGAACTCGTCGACCACGATGAGCAGGCTCGGCGGGGTGTCGGGTCGCCCGTGGCGGGCCATCTCCACCATGTCCTTCTCGCCGTTCCGCTCCAGGATGTGTTCCCGCCGGGTGAGCTCGGCCCGCAGCGACACCAGCGCCCGCTGGACCAGCGCCGGGGTCAGGTCGGTGATCATCCCCACCGTATGGTGGAGACCGGGCCAGGTCTGGCGGCCCTGACGGTCGAGGCGCTCGGCCAGATCGCCGAAGGCCGAGCCGCCCTTGTAGTCGACGAGCAGGAAGTTGAGGCGATCGGGGGGATGGCTGGCGGCTAGGGCGGCCAGGAACGACTGGAGGAACTCCGACTTGCCGGCCCCAGTGGTGCCGCCGACCAGGCCGTGGGGGCCGTCCTCCATCAGGTCGATCGAGAGGGTCCCGCCGTTGAACACGCCCACCGGCGCGCTGAGCCGGGGTCGGCGGTTGCCGCTCGGCGCCGACTCCTGCCACCGCTCGATCGTGGCCGTCGGATTGTCGAGGATCTCGAGGCCACCCAACAGGTCCACCAGGTTCACGGTGGCCGGCAGTTCCACCGCCGTGCCGCTGTCGGCCGCGATGTCCACGACGGGGGCCAGCGCCCGGGCCGCCGCCTCGGCCGTGTTGAGCGTGACCGGCTCGATCGGGATGCCGCCGAGCTGTCGCCCCGAGCTCTTGCGACCCAGCGTGACGGTCTGGCCGCCCGGTTCCACCGTGACCGCGGTGCGGCTGGCGTTCGGCACCCGACGGGCGTCGGACGCCATCCACAGCACCGAGATGCCGGCGTCGACTCCATGCTCCAGTAGGCGGGTGAACCGTGAACGCTCGACGCTGGTGCTGCCGTCGACGATCAGCAGCACGTGGGGGGTGTGGACCGCCCGGGCCTCGCTGGCGAAGGCTCCGGTGTCACCGGCCAGGCGGGCGTCGAGCAGCTCGTTGAGGACGCTGAGGAGCTCGACCCCTTCGTGGCGGCCCACGGCGTTGGGGGACCGTCCGCTGCCGGGCAGGGACCGGGCGTTGTGGGGGAGCCACTTGAGCCAGTCCCAGGTGACCGCCCGCTCGGCCGGTAGCAGCGCCCCGATCACAAGCTCGGTGGGGGAGTGGAGGGCGGCGGCCTGGAGCACCAGCGAGCGGACGATGCCGTCGGTCACCGCGGTGGGGCCGGCGATGCCCACCGGCGCCTCCGTCCGGGCGTCGGCCGTCACCGGCACCGGGGGGAGCACGGCGAAGTGGCCGGCTAGTCGCTCCGCCTCCAGCCGCCCCTCCCGGTTGCCGCCCTGGGCCACCTCCACCGTGATCTGCGACGGCAGGGGGAGCAGCCCGAGGCGGAGCGACAGGAAGTCCTCGTCCTCCGGCTCGCGCTCCCACAGCCGGGACCCGAGGTCGGCCACGCAGGCCAGGAGTTCCTCGTTGCGGGGCGAGAACCGACGGCGGCTGGCCACCTCGGCGTCATAGGCCTGCTCGAGCTCGACGATCCGGTCCCGCAGCACCGCCTCCCGTTCTGCCCGCCGATCGGCGTGATCCTTGCGGCCTGAACGGCGGGACTCGAACACGCTGCCGTAGGCCATCATCGGGCTGAGCACGACGAAGGCCAGGCTGGCCGGGTTGCGGGTGATGGCGTAGAGGATGCCGCCCATCAGGAATGGGACGACGGCGGTGATGAGGGGCAGCCGTTGCCGGGGCGGCGGGTCGAGGGGGGCCGGCAGCACGATCTTCACCGGCTGGAACGGGCGCTCGATGCGGGGCGGGCGGTTGAAGGCCACGGCGTTGTCGACCACGTCCACCGCTTCGTGGCCGCCGCCCAGCATCTCCACCAGCAGCACGGTGTCGCCGATCATCAGCCGGTCGCCGGGGCGGAGGCGGTGGACGCCGGTGATCTCCGAGTCGTTGACGATGATGCCGTTGGTGGAACCGGCGTCGGCCACCTCCACGATGTCCGACACCCGGATGACGGCGTGACGCCGGGACGCCATGTTGTCGTTGAGCCGGATGTCGCACCGGGCCGACCGGCCGATGGTCGACTCACCCCGCCGCAACTCGTAGACCCGGTTCAGGTCCGGCCCCTCCACCACCCGGAGGTGGGCCACGGCAGCGGCGACGGGGACCGGGCGGGTGCCGCTGTCGATGGCCAGGGCCACCGTGTCGCCGCTGCGCAGATCGGCTTGGGCCAGGCGGGTGTCACGGCTCAGCGTGAGCTGGCCCCGGCTGATCCGCTGGAGCGACCGGGGGACGGGCCCGACCTGGTCGAAGCGCAGCTCGAGCTCGTCCACCAGCTGGCCGATGGTGGTCTGGTTGCCGAACCGGGCGACGATGTCGTCGTCTGTGGAGGATGATCCGGCCAGCCGGATGCGGAGCTCGCTCACGATCGCCTCAGACCTCCACGACCGCCCACCGGTCGGCGAAATGAACCGTGGTACCCGGGAGCACGACGGTCGGTTCCGTTCCCTCCAGGGCGGCCGCCTGGCTCCAGCCCGGTAGCTGGATGCTGGTACCGCTGGCCGAGCCGAGGTCGGCGACCAGTAGCCCGTCGCCGGCAACCGTCAGCTTCCAGTGGACCCGGGACACGTGCTCGCCCCGGACGGTGACGGCCACGTAGCCCTCGGGAAGGCCGCCCTTGGTCGGATGGCGCCCGACATAGGCGCCCACCCGGACCTCGATCAGCTGCCCGTCGTCGCATCGCAACCGAGCCGGCGCCTCCGGGCCTTCGGCCAGTTCGGCGGTGACCACCGGGGAGGGGATATCGGGCAGGGTCGCCCCGGGGTCGTCGTCAACCGGGACCGGCACCGGAGGGAGCGGACCGGTGGGCGGTGGCGGACCGGTGGGCGGTGGCGGGATGTCGGCCGCCGGGCCGGCCGGGACACCCAGCGGCCGGTGCAGGGCGATCGTCGACTCGTCGGGGGGCGCCGGCGGCGCGGGCGGTGCATCGAGGGCAGGTCCCGCCGTGGCCGGGCGGGGCTGACCGCCACCGGGGGGAGCAGCGGCCGGCGGATGGTTCACCCGACCCAGTGATGCGAGGTTGACGCCGACCGGATCGGCGAGGGGGTTCCAGTCGACCGGCTGGTCGAGGATCGACAGCCGGGCCGGTGCTGCGTCCCACGTGCTCCCCAGGCCCCGTGCGTCGGTGGCAGCCGAATCGGGCTTGTTGACGCCGGCCGGCACCGGCTCCGTGACCGGCACCGGCTCCGTGACGAGCACCGGCTCCGTGGCGAGCACTGGCTCAGTGGCGAGCACCGGCTCAGTGGCGAGCACTGGCTCGGTGGCGAGCACTGGCTCCGTGGCGAGCACCGGCTCGGCCACGAGCGCGAGCACCGGCTCGGGCATCGGCTCGGGCATCGGCTCCGGCGTGAGCGCGAGCATCGGCTCGGGCTCGACGTCCTGCACAGGGACGGCGGCCGACAGGGCAACGGCGTCCGGCCGGAGCTCGGCAGCCGACGGCGCAGGGCCGGCGCTCAGCATGAAGCCGCCGGCGGCCACCGCCCCTTCCACCAGATTGGTGTCGGGATCGGGCCGGGTGCCCTCGGGACCACAGACCAGCAATTCCAGATCGGCCACGGTCGCCTCCACCCAGGTTGTCGCCTGCCCCCCGGAGATGGAGCCACCAGGCCCGTGGATGGAAATGTCGCCGAATACGAACGCCCGGTGGGCTGTGGTGTCGATCACGGCGAAAGCCGGGAGATCGAACTGGTGGCGCACCACCATGGCGGCCAGCCGCTTGAACACGTCGGCGTCGTCCGCCGCCAGCATGTCCGCCAAACCGGCTATCGGGGCGGCGCTGAAGGCGACCAGGTCGCGGTGACGGACCGCCCGGCCGGTACCCGCCAGGAGCGACATCTGGACACCGCTCATCGTGACCCGATCTCTATCACCAGCGCCGTGGCGTTGTCGCGCCCGCCGGCCCGGTCGGCCTCCGCCACCAGCAGATCGGCCGCTTCCTGGCAATCGCCGCGCCGGAGCAGCTGGCCGATCGTGGCCTCGTCCATCTGACCGTGGATGCCGTCGGTGCACAGCAGGAGCCGGTCGGCTGGCTCGGCCGACACCGTGCCCACGTCGACCCGCTGGCCGGGCACCGGGTTGCCGAGGTAGGAGGTGAGGGCCCGTGGCCCGCCCCGGCCATCGTCGGCCCGGGGGTCCAGACCCTCGTCCCGGCGCAGGTTGGCCAGGTTGTGGTCGGAGGTGACACGGCACAGCTCACCCGATCGCAGGCGGTAGATGCGCGAGTCGCCGATGTGGACGGTGACACAGCGGCCCCGGTCGACGATCACGGCGACAAGGGTGGAACCGGCCGATGGGAACCCCTCGGCCCGACACTGCCGGCCGATGGCATCGTTCAGGAGCCGGAGCGCTCCCGTCCAGCCGGCGGAGGCGTCGGCGGCGAGGAGCCCGGCGACGGCAAGTGTGCTGGCCCGTTGGCCTCCGGCCGCACCCCCCATCCCGTCGGCCACCGCGAACACGCAGCCGTGAGCCTCACCCCACGAGTCCTCGTTGCGGGTCCGCACCTTCCCCCGCGAGCTCCGGGCCGACCAACCCAGCACGCGGACCGGCGTGGCGCCCGGTCCGATCCGGTCCAGGGTGTCGGCCTCGTCGAGCGAGATCATCCGGGCCAACCCAGCCAGCGGAGCACCAGAACGGCGGCGAGGGCGAAGAGGGCGAGGGCGGCGACGACTAGCGCAACGAGGGGCCGGGCGCGGCCGCCTCGCCGGGAGCGGATGACCATCGCCGTAGGGACCAAAGTCGGGCGAGGTGTCGGCTCCCAGGGCCGGAAGGTCCCCGGTGGGGCTTGGGCCCACATCGGCGCTGTTGCCGGTTCGGTGGCTGGGGGGAAGCCGTCGGTCAGCGGCGGTCGGTCGCCGTCGGGTAGGACGACGGCCACCCCGTCGGCCTCGATCTCCAGCTCCGTCGGACGCCGTTGGGTCAGCCGGGAGGCGGTCGGTACCCCGGCGGCCCCTGGACGGAACGGGGTGGTCAGATCGTCATCGATGAACGCCCCGGTATCGGGAGCGGACCCGCCGTCCGAAGGTCGGTACGGTCGGGTTACATCGTCGTCGAAGGTGTCCCAGCTTGTGGTCACTCGCTCCCCAATTCGATGCCCAGGGCATGTTGACACGTATCGTCATGAGGCTAACAAGGGGCAGCACTGTTCGACCGCCCTCCACCCAGGTAGTGGTGCCTGTTCAACCTGACTCGCCGGGGCAGTACGGCTCCGTGGGCGGGCTGATCTGGCCCCGGTCGTTGACGGCGGCCACGGTGACACAGGCGTGGGGGGACACCGCCAGGTCGATCTCGACGGCCGGGACGCGCAGCAGCAGGGGATCACCTCCGCCGACTACGAACTCCACCCGGTACTGCTCCGCCGTGGGTACCTCGTCCCAGGTCACGGTGGCCACCGAGGCCGACCGCGACGAGGCGAGGTTGGTCGGTCGAGCCGGTGGTCCGGTGTCGACGATGGTGCGGGTGGAGGTGGAGGTGGGAAGGGTCACCACCGGGCCCGCCGGCTGTGGCCGGCCGCGGCCGAGAAGCATCCAGCCGAGGGCCGCAGCAACGGTCACCGCCGCCAGCAGGCCGGCGCCCCTCGCCGTGCGGGGCTCGATCCGGAAACCGGCCGCTGGTCGGAGAGGGCCATCCGGCGAGTCCCGGTCCACGGTCTCGCCCGTCAGGTCCTCATCGGGTTCCGTCGTGTGGTTGGGGGCGGGTCCGGCGCTGAGCC
Source organism: Acidimicrobiales bacterium (assembly GCA_041394285.1). Classification (GTDB taxonomy): domain Bacteria; phylum Actinomycetota; class Acidimicrobiia; order Acidimicrobiales; family SZUA-35; genus CADEDH01. The sequence continues at coordinate 163,849 of JAWKIL010000001.1, forward strand.
GGGGCTGGACCGCCCCGCTCACCGGGGATCGATGATCGAGCTGGTCCCCGAGCCGGGCCCGGGTGGTGTCGTCAGGGAGTTCGAACGCCGCTTGGCGCAGCGGCGTCACGTCCAACCGCAGCTGACGCTGGATGTCCTGCAGCAGCTCGCCCGCGGCCAGGGCGGTCCAGGGCCTGTCGTTGGGATGCTTGGCCAACAGGGTGAAGAGCAGTTCCTGCTGGCGCTCCGGGATCGGCTGGGCGGTGACAAGAGGTACCGGATCGCTGATGATCCGTTGACGTAGGATTTCCCTGGGCTCCTTGACCTCGGGCCGGGCGAACGGCTGGCGGCCGGCGAGCGCGGCGTACAGCGTCGCACCCAGTGAGTAGACGTCGGAGGACCGCGTCGGTGCGGCACCGTCGAGGACCTCCGGTGCGGCGTAGTGCTCGGTGAGAGCCCCGGCGGTGTCGGTCAGCTGATCGTGGGCCAGCGAAGCGATGCCGAAGTCCCCCAACGCCGGATCCCCGTACCGGGAGTAGAAGATGTTCTGGGGCTTGATGTCCCGATGGAGTATGGACGCCTCGTGGGCGGCGTGCAGTGCGCTGGCCATGAGTACGCCGAGCTGGAGCACCTTCTCCAGCGGCAGGAAGCGGGCGGCTCTGATCCGGTCGAGTAGCGATTCCTGGTACAGCTCCATGGCGATGTAGGGCTGACCTTGGGCTGTGAATCCGCTGTCGAGGACGGTGACGATATTCGGATGGGCTGAGACGACTCCCATGGCCCGGCATTCGAGCTTGAACGCCTCCGGGTTGTACTGCTCATCCCCCGTCACGGTGAGGATCTTCACCGCCACCATCCGGCTGAAGCTGATCTGGTAGGCCTCATAGACCTGGCTGAATCCGCCCGCTGCCCGATAGGTGAAGCGCTCGTAGCCGGGGATCGTGACGGACACTTCCTCTGTATAGCGAACGATCCTGAACTTGGCGGCGGCCCGGACAGATGCCCAGGTGATGGTGAACGGTCAGGTCACGCCCCATGCGTAGACGACGCTGCTTGCGGCGAGCTCGAGCGCCAGCTGTCGTGTCCGGGCTGGCCATCGGGCCCACCCGGGCCTACGCCGTCCGGAAGGCCGGCGTGACCCGGGCCGCTTGTTCTGGCACTCGAGCTCCACCCCGAACACGACCACCGTTTCGTCGGTGAGCGGTCGTGCGCCCGCCGTCACTCGTGCTGTCACTCGTGGGATGCGGCGCCGACGAGCTCCGGTCGGTGCGACTGCCACTCGGCCTCGGTCGGAGCCCGGTCGGCCATCTCCTCGACGCCCGCCTCGTCCTTCGCCTTCGGGGCGGTGAGGAAGATCACCGCTCCGAGGATGCCGGCGACGATCGAGCCGACGAAGATGCCGACCTTGGCCTCGTTGGCGATCACCGTGTCGGTGTAGGCCAGGGCAGTGATGAACAACGCCACCGTGAAGCCGATGCCGGCGGTTGCCGCTGCGCCCACCAGGTGACGCAGGTTCATGCCGGCCGGCAGCCGACCGAGACCGAGCTTGAGGCCCGTGACGGTGAACAGCGAGATGCCGATCGTCTTGCCGAGCACGAGGCCGAGCGCCACGCCGAGGGCGGGAGCGCTCAGTAGCGAGTCGACGACGCTGCCCTCGAACCGGACGCCTGCGTTGGCCAGGGCGAACACCGGAATGATGGCGAACGCCGCCCACTTGGCCAGTCGGTGCTCGGCGCGCATCAGCGGAGACACCGACTCGCGGGCGACGTCGGACAGCTGAAGCGCCTCGTAGTCGGCGTGCTCACGGTCCTCGACGGTCTCGCCGTTCGCCGGATAGGTGTCGAGCACCTTGCGGGCCTTCACGTCGAGCTCCTTGGCCGAGTACATCGGTCGAGCCGGGGTGAGGAAGCCCATGGCGACACCGGCGAGCGTCGCGTGCACGCCGGACTTGTAGAAGAAGTACCAGACCACGACGGCCAGGGGGATGTAGAAGGCGTGGTGACGGATGCCGGCCTTCGATGCCAGCGCTACGAGGGCGAGCCCCACGAAGGCGATGCCGAGGTTCGCCAGCGCGAGCCCCTTGGCGTAGAAGATGGCGATCACCAGGATGCCGCCGAGGTCATCGACGATGGCCAGTGTGAGCAGGAAGAGCTTGGCCCCGACGGGAACGCGGCGGCCGAGGAGCGACAGCACGCCGGCGGAGAAGGCGATGTCCGTCGCCATCGGCACGGCCCAGCCACTCATCGCCGCGGTATCGCCCCGGTTGATACCGGCGTAGATCAGAGCGGGGAACGCCATGCCGCCGACGGCTGCGATCACCGGCAGCATCGCAACCCGGAGGTCCTTCAGCTCACCCATCACCAGTTCGCGTTTGATCTCCAGCGCGACGACGAAGAAGAAGATCGCCATCAGGCCGTCGTTGATCAGATGACCCAGGTGAAGCTCGAGGTGCCAAGATCCGAACGCGATCGCGGTGTGGGTGTGGAGGAGGTTCTCGTAGGACTCGAACGCGGTATTCGCCCACACCACCGCGGCGATGGCGGCGATGAGCATCACGATGCCCGAGGCGGCCTCGAGCTTCATGAACGACAAGGCCGGTCGCACGAACTGTCGAGGTACGAATCGATCCGAGTGGATCCATGTTCGATGCAGCGGTTCGACTTGGGGGGATCGCATAGGGGTCCTCAGTTCTCTTCGGCTACGGGACAGTCGGGACTCAGTTGCCGAGCGCCGGCGCCACGGTCACGGGTACGGGAGTGAAGGACGGCGGTGTGGCATCGACAGCGTCGAAGGGAGCCGTCGCAGGCGACGTCTCGGCCAATCGCTGCTGCGACTCGGTGTGAACGACGATCTCGACCCGGCGGTTGCGTGCCCTGGCCTCTGGTGTGTCCCCCTGATCGAGGGGTTTGTACTCGCCGTAGCCCACGGCCGACAGGCGTGTCGGTTCGATGCCATGGCGCAGAGCGAAGGCCTGCACGACCGACACTGCACGGTCGGTCGAGAGGTGCCAGTTCGTGTACCCGGCGCGGTTGAGCGGCGTGTTGTCGGTGTGCCCCTCGATGGTGACGTCGTAGTGCAGCGTGCGCAGCACCGCGGCTATGTGGCCGATCACCTCGTCACCCGGCGCCGTTAGCTCGGCCGAGCCGCTCTCGAACAGCACGTTGTCGGTGGCCAGGGCCACGGCGATGCCGCGGGGGTCGGCGCGCAGCTCCAAGGCGTCGGTGAGCCCCGCCGCTTCGACCGCTTCAGCCAGATCGGCCTCGATCTCCTCCCGCTCGCGGAGGGCCTCCTCGGTGGCGTCGGCCTTCTCGAGGGCTCCTTGCCCGATGTCGGCGTTCATGGCGAAGATCGGGGCCTCGGCCGCCGACGGCGGCCACACCCCGGGCGCAGCGGCCGCGTTGTCGAACTGCCCGAGCCCCGCCAGGAACGCCTCGAACTTCTGGGCCTCGACGCTCGAGACGGCGAACAGCATCACGAAGAAGGCCAGCAACAGGGTCACCAGGTCGCCGTAGGTGGCGAGCCAGCCGGGGCCTTCGTCGACAGCCTTCTTCTCCCGGCGGCTCATGCCGCCGACTTCTTACGCTCCTCGAAGCCGCGCCGCTGGGCCGGCGGCAGCAGGCTCTCGAGGTGGTCGACCAGGGCGCGCGGGGCAGTGCCGGTGTGGAGGCCGAGGATGGCATCGGTGTCGAACATCAGCTGGGTGACCTCGGCCTCGTGCATGCGCTCCATGCGCTCGGCGAAGGGCTGGAAGATCAGGTTCGCGAACAGCGAGCCGTACAGCGTGGTCAACAGGGCCAGGGCCATGCCGCCACCGAGCTCCTCGGGGCTCGACAGGTTGCCGAGCATGTTGACCAGACCGATCACCGTGCCGACCATGCCGAAGGCCGGCGAGTAGGTGGTCATCTTCCGCATGAACGACGGTGCGGTGGCGTGGCGCTCGATCATCGAGTCGACCCACGTCTCGAGCTCACGCCGCAGCTGGCCCTCGTCGCAGCCGTCGCTGATGAGCCCGAGGCCGTGCCGGATGAACGGTTCGTCCACCTCTTTGATGCGCGACTCGAGCGCGAGCAGGCCGTCACGACGTACGAGGTCGGCCAACTCGATGTAGAACTTGATCCGGGCGTCGTAGTCCACGGTCACCGACTTGAGCGCACGGACGCAGGCCTTGGGCAGCGCCTTCATGTCGTCCATCTCGAACGACATCATCGACACGCCGACCGCACAGAACAGCACCAACACGAACGACGAAGGACCGATGAGCGGCCCGAACGAGTTGCCGTCCATGATCGTCGAGCCGACGATGGCAGCGATGCACAGGGCGAACCCGATCATGTACGTCAGGGCCACCGCTCAATCCTCCTGATCCGGTACGGAACGCAGGAGGCGGCGGACCTCGGCGACGTCGTCACCGCTCGACACCGTGTCGTCTATGAGGTGGGACGCCAGGGCGAGGATCTTCGCCCGGTGCTCGCGCACTGCCGCCGCAACCTGCTCCGGAGTGTCACGGGTGATGACGTGCTTGCCGGCGACGAGCGTGATGACGCTCTCATGGCCGCCTTCGACGAAGACGATCTGGTCTGGGTTGATCCAGAGCGGCTCGCCCTTCAGTTTGTGGACACAGATCACGACTTGCCCCTTGGTTGGCCGTCCCCGTGATTGATCGACCGGCACCGATGCCGGTCCACCACATCGGCGGCATTTGGGGCGGTCAGAGCGCGAAATGAGTCGTACGGCCCAGCGGGCTTAGGGCCCGATAGGCCGAACGACCCATATCGGTGCGTGGGCCCGGGAGCGCAGCCCACCTGGTTGGGCTCTCGATGGCCTGGGGTGTCATCCGCTCGTCGGAGCCGGTGCCGCGTGCAGCCCACTGGGGCCACCTGGCCCACCCAGGTAGCCGTCGCCACACCGCCGCAGCCACATGGGGGCCACCGGATCGGGGCGTTCAGCCGGGGCTACTCGTCCGCTGTCTCCGTCCTCCGTCGCCTCAATGGCGAGATCGAACGGTCCTTCTCGAGCTGGCCCGGAACTCCGGGCCGGCGCTCAGAGCTCGGATTCCCAGTCTTCCACGGTGGGGGCCGCCGGCTCGTCGGGTTTGCGGTTCTTGCTTCCCGGTGGGTTGGCCGACGGCGAGATCTGCGAGGGCAGATCGGGTTTCGGTTCCGAGTCGCCGCTCTCGGCCATGCGGTTCGCCGCTTCGTCGGCCACGTCCTCGGCCGTCTCCTTGTCGAGCCCTTGGTCCTCCATGGACTTCTGGAGCCGGTGCTTCTGGACGTCGTAGTTGCGGCTGCCGGGTTGAGGCATCGGTTCCTCCCAAGTGGGCGACAGTGTGCTGTCCTACCCAGTCCTGTCCTACCCGGTCCTGTACTGCGCAGTCCTGCCCTGAACGCAGTGGCGTGCTGCCGTCCTCTGGCTGGCGGTTGCGGTGAGGTCAGCCGGTGGCAGGTCCGTCGTCGCCCTGCGAGGCGATCTGGTCGGGATCGACCTGATCGGGGGAGTCGTGCTCGTGACCGGGCCGGTTCTCCGGAGGCACGTGGCCCTGCGGTTCGGTATCGTCCACCACCCGCTGCGCCTCGAGCTCGCTGTCGAGGGCATCGGGAGCGATGGAACCCACCTTGCGGCTACGGGCGACGCCGGGTTGCTGTGGATTGGCCATGCCGGGGGCTACCCCCACCGCGACCCGCTCAATCGTTCCCGTCCATGGCAGCATCGCTGCATGTCACGTCGAGTCGCGCTGGTCTGTAACGCCAACTCCTACGTCGGGCCGCCTCTGGCCCGGCTTCTCGCCGCCCGGGGCCATGACCTCGTGGTGGGCGACCCGGCCGAGGGCCTGGTGGGGGAGCTGGAAGCGGCGGGAGCGACGGTGGAGCCGGTCACCGGCGTCGGCGACCTGCGGCAGCGGTCCTCCGCCGACCGGCTGGTGGGCGCGGCCCTCGACCGGTTCGGCCGGCTGGACAGCGCCACCTGGTTCACCGGCCGGGTGTTCGTCGGCACCGTGGTCGGCTCCGACGAATCCGTGCTGCACAACAACTACGAGGGCAACCTGCTCGCCCCCTTCCACGCTCTCCAGGCGACCCTCACGCCGATGTGCGAGCAGGGGTCGGGCCAGGTGCTGCTGATCACGAGTTCCGCCGGCCTCAAGCCCACGAAGGGGGCCGGACTCTATTCGGCCACCCGGGCCGCCGCCAACATGCTGGCCCGCAACGCCGCAGCCGAAGTGGCCTCGAATGGCGTCCAGGTGAACGTGGTGGGCACGAACTTCATGGACTTCCCCGAGTTCCTGCGGGCCAGCGGAGCCAGCGATCCGGCCGTGAGGGCCCGGATCGAGGCATCGGTTCCCCTCGGACGTCTCGGCGGCCTCGACGAGTTCGCCCACCTGTGCGCCGTGTTCGTCGACGGCACCGCCCGGTTCCAGACAGGTCAGGTCGTCGGGTTCGACGGAGGCTGGTCCGGCGTGTGAGATCCCAGGGCCCGAGGCGGTCTGCGGGCCGGCTGGGCTCCGCACCGAGCGGATCGGCCACTGTCCGTGATCAGCCCGCCGCTACAGGTGGCGAAACGTGTACCACGGTGGCGTCGTGGGTAGCTCCATGAGACATGATGTTGACTTCGAGGAGAACCCGCCCAATCTCGATCAGGCTCGTCCCTCTCGTCGCCGTGGTCCTGATCATGTCCGTGCTGGGGGTGACGATGGCTCCCTCTGCGGTGGCGGCCCAGGAGCGGCCGCTGCTACGGCTGGGCTCCACCGGCGACTCGGTGGCGACCCTGGAGACCCGCCTGGTCGAGCTGGGCTTCGATCCCGGAACGGTCGACACCACGTTCGACGGCACCACCCGGGCCGCCGTCATCCGCTTCCAGCGCGCAGCCGACATCCTGGTCGACGGGATCGTCGGTCCCCAGACCTGGGGCTCGCTCGATGCCGGGGTGGCGCCGCCCCCCGCTGATCCCGCTCCCGACCCCAGCGGGCTGCTGCGTCGGGGCGACTCGGGGCCGGCCGTAGTGGCTCTTCAGCAGGAGCTGACGGCCCTCGGCTACTGGATGCCCGGTGTCGACGGCATCTACGGCAACGAGACCCGTCACGCAGTGGTAGCCCTCCAGAAGGCCGCCGGACTGGCCCGCGACGGGATCTACGGGCCGAACACGGCCGCCGCCCTGCGGGCCGGCACCCGCCCCACCGCGCAGGAGGCCGGTGACCACATCGAGGTCGACCTGACGAACCAGCTGCTCCTGGTGGTGAGGAACGGCCAGGTCGAGTCGACCTTCGACACGGCCACCGGCCGCGTCCTGGGCACCACCCCGTCGGGGACCTACTCGGTCACCCGTCAGATCGACGGCTTCCGGTATGCGCCGCTCGGCACCCTGTACCGGCCCAAGTACTTCTACCGGGGTGTCGCCATCCACGGGTACACGAGCGTGCCGGCCCGGCCCGCTTCTCACGGGTGCGTGCGCCTGACGTACGCCGCCATGGACCACATCTGGTCCAGCGGGGTGGCCCCGGTCGGTGCTCCCGTCGTGGTCTACCGCCGTTGAGGCGGCTCGTCCGTCGCCCAGCGGGAGCTCTCCGCCGTCACCGCACGGTGACGTTTATGGTGTGGTAGCCGGTGGCGCCGTCGGGTGCGGGCGCAGCCCGGTCCGCAGTCTGGGTGGCCCCGGTCCGGTCCGTGGCCCGGACCTGGATGGTGTGGCTCCCGGTGGTGGCCTGCCAGTCCGTCACCCACTGGCGCCAGGCGTCGTCACTCACGTCGTCGCCCAGGTCGGCTTCCTGCCACGGCCCGTCGTCGATCCGCACCTCGACCTTGGAGACGCCGCGGTGCTGGGCCCAGGCCACACCGGCGATGCGGACCGGCCCGGGCTCCACCGGCTGGCCTGAGCGGGGGACGTCGATGCGGGACTGGGTCTTGATCGGAGCCTCCCGGGCCCAACCCCGGGGAACCCAGTAGCCGGTGGCCCGGTCCCAGGTCGTCAGCTCGATCGTCTTCAGCCATTTGGTGGCGCTCACGTAGCCGTAGAGGCCGGGGACCACCAGCCTCGCCGGGAAGCCGTGCTCCAGCGGCAGGGCTTCGCCGTTCATGCCGAGGGCGATCATGGCGTCCCGCCCGTCGAGGGCCGCAGCCACCGGGAAGCCGCACGTCCAGCCGTCGATGCTCGTGCTGAAGACCTGCTCGGCGCCAGCCTGCACGCCGGCTTCGTTCAACAGGTCGGCCAGGAGCACACCCTGGAACACGGCATTGGAGATGTACCGGCCCCCGACCTCGTTGGACACGCAGGCCAGCGTGATCACCCGTTCCACCTGCGGCCGACTCCGCAGGTCGTCGTAGGTCAGGGTGAGGGGACGGTCGACCAGGCCGGTGATGTCGACCTGCCAGCTGTCGAGGCGGACGCGAGGGAACGACAGCGCCGTGTCGATTCGGTAGAAGTCTCGATTGGGTGTCACGAAGGGGGTGACCGGATTGACGTCGGCCCCCGCCGGGATGGCCACCGGGGCACCCTCGACGGGAGGGAGCGACGCCGGGATGTCCTGGCGGATGCTGGCCACCTGGCGGCCGTTCACCCGCCGGGCCAGCCCCCCGGCCACCATCGCACCGGCTGCGGCCGCCCCACTGGTGGCGAGGAAGCGCCGCCGGTCCCACCCCAGCGGAGCCCGTGACGGCCCCGGCGTCTCTGCTTGCCGAGCTGAACCGTCCGTCAGCAGCCGCACCAGCACCGAGGCGCCGACGACCGCACCCAGGAGCGACGGCAGAGCTGCCGCCCAGCTCGCTCCCGGCCGGTGAACAGCGGCGGCCGCACCGATGAGGCCGAAGGCGGCGAAACCGGCGATCGCCGCACCTCGGCGCCGCGCCGCCGCCAGCCCCACCAGCGGGGCCGCCGCGGCCAGGACGACGACGATGCCGAGCCTCAGGGCCAGCTTGTCGTTCGTTCCGAACCACCGGATGGCCAGCTCCTTCAACCAGAGGGGCACCCGGTCGATGACCTCACTGCCGACGCTGTCGATCGGGGACGCCACGCCCCCGATCGCCGCCAGCAGCATGCCGGCCGTGACTGCGACACCACCGGCGATGAAGCCCGCCACGGCGGCAAACCGTCGGGGGATCATGCCGGTGCCTTTCTGGGAAGCGCGAATCGCACATCGGCCCCTTCCGCCCGGCCGGCATCCGGACCGGGGCAATCGTCTGCAGGGGCGGCTCTCGCCCCCGTCGGTTTCGGCCTCTCCTGGCCACCATCGGGGCCGGAAGCGATCCAGATCCGTCCGTCGTGCGCCTCGACCAGGGCCCGGGCGATGGCCAAGCCCAGGCCGGCGTGGCCGGTGCGGGTGTCACGGGCGGGATCCGAGCGGGTGAACGGGTCGAAGGCGTGGGCGGCGAACTGCTCCGGGAAGCCCGGTCCCTGGTCCCGCACCGCCACCAGGACCTCGCTGTCGCCGGTGCTGATGTCGATCGTGACGGCTCCGCCCCGCGGGCTGTGGCGGATGGCGTTGTCGGCCAGGTTGCGCAGCACCCGGGCCAGGTCGCTGGCGCTGGCCATCACGAGCGCCGGGCCGTCGGTGGTGACGGCCAGCGTGACGCCGGCCCGGTGGGCCACCGGGCACAGCGCCTCGACCGACTCGTCGGCCAGTTCGGCCACCGAGACCGATGCCCGCTCGCGTGGTCCTTGGCCCGACTCGATCCGGGCGTACTCCACCAGCTGTTCGAGGAGGGCCTCGATGTGGTCGAGCTGGGTGCCGAGCACGCCGTAGTAGCGGGGTGGGTCGACGGCGAGCCCGTCCTGCAGGCTCTCCACCGCCGCCCGCATGGCGGCCAACGGCGTCCGCAGATCGTGTCCGATGCTCGAGAACAGCAGCTGCCGGGCGGCGGCGGCCCGGGTCCGTTCCTCTTCGGCCCGCCCCAGCGCCGCAACCAGCGAGTCGACGGCCTGTGCCGTCTGGCCGATCTCGTCGTTGCGCCGCACGCCGGTGCGGGCGGTGAGATCACCGCCGGCCACCTGTGTGGCGACCCGGCCCACCTGGGCGATGTCTCTGGCCAGGGGCCGGGTCAGGTGGGAGCCGACGGCCAGGGCCATACCGCTCGACAACACCAGCACGACCAGGAACAACCGGTAGTCGTGGGTGGAGACGAACATGGCGTTGCTGGCGGCCGAGGTGGTGACCGCGCCCAACGTGAGCGAGCACAGGCCCACCAGCAGCGCGGTACCGGCGACGCTGGAACGGGTTGAGACCCAGCGGCTGAGCAGCGGTGTGAGCGCGGCGGTCACCACGGCCGGGGCGGCCAGGATCAGCATGAGGTGCCAGCGCTCACCGGCGTCGGGCGGACGCACGAGCAGCTCGGCGAGCAGCATCGTCGCTCCCACCACGGCCACCAGCGAGACGAGCAGCCGCCGGCTCATGGTTCGAAGCGGTAGCCGACGCCCCACACGGTGGTGATCCATCGTGGGCTGTCGGGGTCGGGTTCGAGCTTGGTGCGCAACCGCCGGACATGGACCGTCACCGTGGCCGGATCCTGGAACTCGGGCGAGGAGTCCCACACCCGCTCCAGGAGCTGGCCCCGGGAGAAGACCTGTCTCGGGCTGCGGGCCAGGAACGACAGCACGTCGAACTCCTTGGCCGTGAGATGGATCGGCGTGGCGTCGACGAACACCTCGCGGGACCGGTGGTCGATGCGGAGGCCGTCGAAGATCGAGACCCCGTCGCCCGTGTCGTCGGCGCCCTGGACCCGGCGGAGAACGGTTCGGACGCGGGCCACCAGCTCCCGGGGGGAGAACGGCTTGGTGACGTAGTCGTCGGCGCCCAGCTCCAGCCCGAGGACCCGGTCGGCCTCGTCGACCCGGGCGGTGAGCATGATCACCGGTATGCGCTGCGCCTGCAGCAACCGGAGGACCTCGAGGCCCGACAGGCCCGGGAGCATGATGTCGAGCACCACCAGCTCCGGCCGGAACTCCTCCACTGCCGCTTCCACCTGGTCGCCCCGGTCGAGCTCTCGAACCGAGTACCCGTCGCGCTGCAGGTAGCGGGCCACGACCTCCCGGACGGTCGGCTCGTCGTCGACCACGAGGACCCGGGCCCGGCTGCTGCTCATGGTGTCCACCATAGAGAAGGGTCGACAGCCACAACGGCTCGCTGTACCGGAGTTTCGCGGATGTTTCGAATCACGCCCCCACCTCGTCAGAACTTCCTCCCACGCTGCTTCTGACGGCATCGGGCCGTCCTTCGATATTCCGAGGAGCGCAACGTGAACGGTGTCAGGCGAACAGTGGCGGTGGCGGCGATCAGCATGGTCTGTCTGGGGGCCTGCGGTGACAGTGACCCCACGCCCGTGGACGCCGGCGACACCGGCACCACGCAGGTGATGACCGATGACTCGATGACCGATGGCTCGATGACGGACAAGTCGGATTCGATGACCGATGGCTCGATGACGGACAAGTCGGATTCGATGACCGATGGCTCGATGACGGACAAGTCGGATTCGATGACCGATGGCTCGATGACCGACAAGTCCGATTCGATGACCGACGACTCGATGACCGACGGGTCCGCCACGACGGGGGGCTGACGTGACGGCCATCCGGTGGATCATGGCGCTGGTGGCCATCGGGGGCATCGGGGCGGCGCTGGCCATCAGCCGGCAGGCCACACCGGCCACGATCGACGCTGCGGTGAGCGCCGATCGTGGCGTCGTGGCCGAACCGCCCATCCTCGACGCCGGGCCCGCCCCGTCGGTCGGTGAAGCGGCGGCGTGGCTCAACACCGCCGGCCTGGACGACGGCGACCTGGCCGGTCGTGTGGTCCTCTACGACTTCTGGACCTTCGGCTGCGTGAACTGCCGCAACACCCTGCCCCACGTGAAGGCGTGGCAGGAGCGGTACGCCGGCGACGGGCTCATCATCCTGTCGATCCACACCCCGGAGTTCGACTACGAAGCCGACCCGGGCAACGTCGCCGAGTTCGTCGAAGCCAACGGCATCACCTATCCGGTCGCCCTCGACCCGGAGCGGGCCATCTGGCGCACCTGGGACAACCACTACTGGCCGGCGTTCTATCTCCACGACGGCCAGGGCCGGCTACGGCTGCGCCACATCGGGGAAGGCGGCTACGAGGGGACCGAGGACGCCATCCGCAGCCTGCTCGGCGTCGACCCCGACAGCCCACGCGCCGCGGTGGGCTGATGGCCCTCGTCCTCGCCTGCCTCGCGCTGTACGGGGCCGGGCTCACCTCGACGCTCAGCCCGTGCGTCCTACCTCTGGTGCCGGGCTACATCGGCGTGCTGGGCGACGGCGGGGCGGGCCAATCCGGGCGCCGCCCCCGGATCGCCGCCTTCGTGGTCGGAGCCGGGGTGACCTTCGTGTTGCTGGGCGGAGCCGCTGCCACCGTGGGCGCCGGGGTCGCTGATGCCGTTGGCTGGTCGCAGCGGGTAGCGGGGGTGGGCCTGGTGGTGCTCGGCGGCCTCATGATCCTCGGCCGCCGGGGGCTACTGGTGACCGAGATCCGCCTCGTCCGTCGCCTGCCCGACCAACCCCACCTCCGCGCCCTGCTGTTGGGCATCGGGTGCGGGGCCGCCTGGAGCCCCTGTGTGGGACCCCTGCTCGGGGTGGCGCTCACCGCTGCCGGCGGAGCCGGGTCGGTGGCCCGTGGCTCGCTGCTGCTGGCCTGGTTCGCCTTCGGGGTGCTCACACCGTTCCTGGCCTTCAGCTTCGTGCCGACGCGCTCATCGCCGCGCCTAGCGGGGGCCGGCCGGCGGCTCGGGACGGTCGCCTCGGCGACGACGATCCTCTTCGGTGTCGTCCTCGCCGCCGGCTGGTACGGCGATGTGGTGGCCCGGTTGTCGCTCTGAGGAGTTGGAGCGTCTGCTCGGGGTTCGACCGACGGATCGGCCGGATCCGGGCACTCGCCGTCAGGCGATCTCGATCAGCTCGACCTCGAACGTGAGCGCCTCGCCGGCGAGAGGGTGGTTGAGGTCGGCCACCACGTGGTCGTCGGTCACCTCGGTGATGACGCCTCGCCGGCCGCTGACCTCGACCTGGTCGTTGGGGGACAGCTCGGCCGGGGCCTGCTCCCGGCCGACCGTGATCACCAGGTCGTCGCGGCGGTCGCCGTAACCTTCGGCCGGCTCCACCCGGACGGTCCGCGTCTCGCCGACCTCCAGCCCGAGCACGCCGTTCTCGAAGCCGGGAATGAGGTTGCCCTCACCGAGCCGGAACGAGAGCGGATCCTGTTGCCGGGAGGTGTCGAAGACGTCGCCGCCCTCCAGGCGGCCGGTGTAATGGACGGTGACCATATCGCCTTGCTCGGCACGACGGTTCGGCATGTTGCCTCCTCGGGGGAGCGGGTTCGGCCGGCGGGTTCCGGGCCGACCTCGGACACGAATCGCGAAGCTACCCAGTCGTCATCTCCTCAATCCACGAGCGTGTTGGCGAAGATCTGCCACGCCAGTGCGCTCTTGGCCACCAGGCTGAGGACGATGTACACCACCTCGCCGAACAGGTAGTCGGACCACCGGCCTACCTGCCGGTACTGGAGCCACTGGTTCACGGCGAAGCAGTTGAACAGCACGAAGATGCTGACCAGGATCCCGTACACGAACGTGGGCGGTCCCTGGGCGTCCTCACCGGTGACGTTCAGCACGAGGTAGAGCCCGATCGCCACCCACGGACCGATGCCGGCGATCGAGCCGAACCAGAACGGCGACCACCACGTCGGCCGGTCCGGGGTGTTGACGATCTCCATGACCCACCCGAACAGGATCATGGCGACGTTGGCGAAGGCGATGGTCACCAGGGCGGCCAGATCGGTCACCCCGGTAACCAGGGCGATGAGCACGATCATCAGCGTGGCCGAGATCGAGTACTCGACCCAGCGGAACCGGTTGCGGCCGTGGGCCAGCTCCTTGATGTAGGTGCGGTAGCCCAGGGGCGAGGCGATCAGGAAGTGGAAGAGTGCCGAGAGCCACAGGAAGATCGCCGTTCCCCACGCCAGGCGCACACCCATCACCCGCTCCAGGGTCCCGGCGTCCAGCGGCGTACCCGGCGGCCCGTTGATGGAGAAGCGGCTCACCGGCAGCTCGAAGTCGTTGCCCAACACCACCATGGCCGACCCGGATACGAGATGGAGCACGCCCATCACGGCGTTGAAGACCCGCAACCGCGAGGCCTGCCGTTCGGACACCGAAACCACCTCATCAACGTTCGTCATGGAGAACCGGTACCCGCCGGCGTCCGGACCAACCCCTGGTCCGGCACCACCTCACGACGGTTCGATCCTCAGGCGTCACCCCGGCACAGCCCGGCCAGCGAGCCGATGGCCGCCCCCCGCCGGGGTTGGCGCACCTCGTGGCGATCGAAGCCGTTGGTGGTGTAGCCCAGCGACAGCCCCGTGGCCGGGTCGGCCCAGGCCAGCTGGCCGCCGGCTCCGTTGTGGCCGAACGCCCGGCCCGACACGGTCTTGCCCAACCCCCGGGAGCTGGACAACCCGTCGTCGCCGGCCACGATCAGGCCGATCGACCGGTTGGCCGGGATCCGCATCGGGTCGGGCAGCCGGCTCACCACCTCGCCGGTGCCCCGGGCCAGCATCTCCGGCTCCCAGATGCCGTGGGTGTTGTGGAGCAGTTCCTGGTAGTAGAGGGCCAGATCGGCCGCCCGGCCGAACCCGCCGGCCCCCGGCACCCCCACGGTGCGGTTGGCCGGCTCGTTGAACCACAGCACCAGCTCCTCGATCATGTCCCGGCCGATGAGCTCCTCCACCCCGAAGGTGGCCTTGATCTCTTCCGGCGTCGCCAGCTCACCCACCAGCTGCATCTCCTGGCACTGCGCCTGGTCCTCGTCGAGCACGCCGACCATGCGGGGCAAACCTGCCGGCCCCGTGACCCGCTCGTGGATGTAGTCACGGAAGTCCCGGCCCGTGAGCCGGGTGATCAGCTCGGCCAGCACCCAGTGGGCCGAGGTGGCGTGGTAGATGTAGCGCGTCCCGGGGTCCTTCTCGCACCGCCAGCTCGCGAGGCGGGCCAGCCGCTTGTCCTGGTCGGCCCACTCCGACGGCGGCAGCGGAGCGTTGGGGAACCCGCTGGTGTGCAACAGGACCTGCTGCACGGTCACCGTCTCCTTCCCGTTGGCCCCGAACTCGGGCAGGTAGTGGGCCGCGGGCCGCGAGATGTCGACCAGGCCATCGGAGATCAGGGTCCAGAAGGCGCTGGCCACGATGGCTTTGGTGGCCGAGTAGAGGCAGTACCGGCTGTCGGCGGTGGCGTCGCCGAACACCTCGTCCACCACCAGCTCGCCCTCGTAGGCCAGGGCCAGCTGCACCGACGGGAGGAGCCCGTCGTCCACCTCCCGGCGCGCCCGCGCCACCAGCGCGTCGACCTTGGCCTGATCCAATCCGGCCTTGCCCATCGCCGTCCCCCTGTCCGTTCCGACCGCACCAGCGGTCCCCTGAGCCAGAGCGTAGAGCGACCCGGCACCACCCCGGAATTCCTCCCCGCTACATGATCGAGCGGTCGTGCTCCAGGCCGAGCAGGTAGCGGCCCACGTTCTCGTAGTGGAACGGCCGGGCGAAGAGCTGCTGGCTCATCACGTGGAGATCGTTGAAGATTCGGTGCAGCGGCGACGATTGGAAGATGCCTGTGGTGCCGGCCACCCGGTACAACGACTCGACCACGGCCAGGCTGGTCTCGGTGATCGACGTCACCGCCAGGCGGGCCTCGGCCCGGTCGTCCAGGGAGACGCCGCCCTCGGTGGCGGCGGCGGCCATCAGGCGGTCGACGACCCACGTCCGGTAGGCGGACGCCGCCCGCAACCGGGCGTGGCTCTCGCCGATGATCCGCTGGGTCGTGCCCTGATCCCGCAGCGGCGTGCGTGACTGGCGCGCCGTCTTGGACTGCGCCAGCTCCCGGAACCACTGGAGTGCAGCCGAGGCCCCACCGATCGTGAGGGCGGCGAACGCCACATGGGCGAAGGTCAGCGCCGGGATGCGGAACGCTCCGGCCGAGCCGTGCGTGGCCATCTCCCACATCGGCACGATGCGGCGCATGGGGACGAACACCTCGTCGACGGTGTAGGTGCCCGAGCCGGTGCCCCGCATGCCGGAGACATCCCAGGTGTCGATGAGCGTGACCTCGTCGCGGGGCACGAGGCACGACATCAGCCCGAACAGGCCGGTCCGATTGGTCTGCTTCTGCCCCTGGTCATACACAACCACCCGGGCGTCGAACCAGTCGCTGTGCAGGCTGCCGCTGGCGAAGTCCCACCGGCCGCTCACCCGGTAGCCGCCGTCGACCACGTCGGCCCGGGCCTGGCCCACGGGGAACCCGGCAGCCACCACAGACGCCGGGCCGGGGAAGATCTCGGCTGCGGTGGCAGGATCCAGCCGAGGGCCGAAGTTGTAGACGGTCGCGTTGGCCTGCACGAACAGCCAACCGGTGCTCACATCGGCCCGGCCCAGGATCTCGGCCACGGCCGAGACGCCGGCCAGATCACACTCCTCACCGCCCACCTGGGTCGGCCCGCAGACCCGGAACAGGTCGGCGTCGACCAGGGCCTGGTGGGCGGCCGGCGTCAGGCGCCCGCCACGGTGCACGGCTTCGCTCTCCGCCGCGATGATCCCGGCGATCGCCTCGGCCCGATCAGCCGGCCTGCGCTGCGAGGTGGTCCCCATGGCCGCAGCCTACGACGGGTAGCGCGCCCGGGGCCCGTCCGATGTGGTGTTTGAGGGAGCCGGGGTTGGGCAACAGCACGTTCCATGGCGGCCGACGGGGGGTCCGATGCTTGAACCAGCTGGGCCGTCGGCGGGCGTGGTGGCCGACCTGTGGTGGCTGATGCTGGCTCTGGGGACGGCCGTGTTCGTTCTCGTGGTGGCGCTGCTGGCGGTCGGCGTCGTGCGCTCCGGTAGGGGAGACACCGGCGATTGGCGGTCCCGGTCGTCGTGGTGGCTACTCGGAGGCGGCGTGGCTCTGCCGTCGGTCGTGATCACCGTGGTGCTGGTGGCGACGGTCGCCACCATGCGGGCCCTGCCCGACGAGGCAGGAGCGACGCCCGGCCTCGCCATCGAGGTGACCGGCCGGCAGTGGCAGTGGGACGTGGTCTATCCCGACCACGGTGTCCGCTCGGTCGACGAGGTCCACCTCCCGGCCGGGGAGCCGGTCCTGTTGCGGCTCCGGTCGGCCGACGTGATCCACAGCTTCTGGGTGCCGGCCCTGGCCGGCAAGATGGACGCCCTGCCCGACCACGAGAACACCCTTATCGTGGAGGCCGACGAGCCGGGAACCTACAGCGGGGTCTGCGCTGAGTTCTGCGGGGTCGGCCACACGGCGATGCGGATCACGGTGGTGGTCCACGACCGGGCCGGCTTCGACAACTGGATCGAGACAGGGGCCCTGAGCGGATGACCGATCCCCACCGGCTCGACGTGCCCGGCCCCCGGGCGGCCGAGGCCAACACCGCCTCCGAGCTCGACGCTCTGTGGGACGATCCGCCCGGGTTGTGGGGACGCCTGCGGGCCGTCCAGAACGACAAGATCGGCGTCCGCCTGCTGCTGACCGGCTTCTTCTTCCTGCTGCTGGGAGGCAGCGTGGACTCGTTCGTGATGCGGCTCCAGCTCGCCGTCCCCGACAACGACGTCATCAGCACCCAGCTCTACAACGAGCTGTTCACCAACCACGGCTCGGTGACGATGTTCCTCGTCATCCTGCCCATCTTCGAGGGCTTCGCCATCCTCCTGCTGCCGCTGCTCCTCGGTGCCCGGGAGATGCCGTTTCCCCGGCTCGGCGCCTTCGCCTACTGGACGTTCCTGATGGGCGGTCTGCTCTACTACAGCAGCACCCTGTTCCAGGCCGTTCCCGACGCCGGATGGTTCGCCTACACCCCGCTGTCGACCAAGGAGTTCTCGCCCGATCTGGCGCTCGACTTCTGGGTCCTGGGCCTCGGGGTGGCCGAGGTGGGGGCGATCGCGGCGGCCATCGAGATCATCATCGGCGTGCTCAAGATGCGCGCCCCCGGCATGACGCTCGCCCGGATGCCGCTGTTCGCCTGGGCCATGCTGGTCACGGCGTTCATGATCCTGTTCGCCTTCACCCCCCTCATCGTGGGAAGCCTCCTGCTGGAGCTGGAGCGGGGCTTCGGGATGCGCTTCTTCGACGTGGCCCAGGGGGGAAGCTCGCTGTTGTGGCAGCACCTGTTCTGGATCTTCGGCCACCCCGAGGTCTACATCCAGTTCCTGCCGGCAACCGGCGTGGTGTCGATGGTGCTGCCGGTGATGGTGCGCCGCCGGATCGCCGGCTACGTGTGGATGGTGGCGGCGATGGTGGGCATCGGCTTCCTGTCGTTCGGACTGTGGGCCCACCACATGTTCACCGTCGGCCTGCCGACGCTGGTGCTCGCCTTCTTCGCCGCCGCCAGCATGATGATCGCCATCCCGGCCGGCGTCCAGATCTTCGCCTGGCTCGCCACCATCTGGGAGGGACGGGTGCGCTGGAGCCCCCCGTTCCTGTTCGTCGTCGGGTTCCTCGTGATCTTCGTGCTCGGTGGGATCACCGGGGTCATGACGGCCGCCGTGCCGGTGGACCAGCAGGTGCACGACTCCTATTTCGTGGTGGCCCACCTCCACTATGTGCTGATCGGCGGCGTCGCCTTCCCCATGTTCGCCGGCGTCTACTACTGGCTGCCCAAGTACACCGGGCGGATGATGGACGAGCGCCTCGGCCGGTGGAACTTCTGGCTCCTGTTCACCGGAGTCAACGTCACCTTCTTCCCGATGCACCTGGCCGGGTTGGCCGGCATGCCCCGCCGTATCTCGTCCTACACCGCGGCCGACGGGTGGGCCCTCTACAACCTGATCTCCTCGCTCGGGCTGCTGCTCATCATCCCCGGTCTCGGCATCTTCATCGTCAACCTCGTCTACAGCTACCGCCGGGGCCGGCTGGCCGGGCCCAATCCGTGGGGTGGCGACACGCTGGAGTGGGCTGTGCCGTCACCTCCGCTGCAACACGGCTGGACCGTGCCGCCCATCGTCACCAGCCGCCATCCGTTGTGGGACCAGGAAGAGCTCCACCGGGGACACGAGGGTGACGAGGCGCTGGTGCGGGCGCTGTCGCAGTGGCCGTTGCGGTGGCGGGCCGTGCTCGTGGTGAGCACGGCCACCGCCCGACCCGAGGAGGTGTTCCGGGTGGCCGGCCCGTCGATCTGGCCGCTGGTGGCCGCCTTCGGCATGGTCGGCGTCTTCGCCAGCGAGCTGTTCGGTCAGCGGTGGGGGATCGGGGTCAGCGTGGCCGTCATCGCCGGGGCGGTCCTGATGTGGAACCGGCCCGAGCCGCCGCTGATGTCGGCGGAGGAGGAGCGATCCTTCGAGGTCACCCACGGGGTGCCGGTCCGGGCCGAAGGCAGCCTCGTCGTGGCCCGCTGGGGCATGGCCCTGGTCATCCTGTTCGTGACCATCGCCTTCGGATCGTTCCTCCTGGCCTACTTCTACCTGCGGCTGGAGAACCCGCAGTGGCCCCCGGCGGGCGTGGCCCTCCCCTCGGTGGCGACGGCCGGTGTCGCCGCCACCGCCCTGGTCGTCGGTCTGGCCGGTGTGCTCGGCGGGCGCTGGGCGGCGGGTCGGGACAGTCAGACGGGCCTGCGGGCCGGGCTGGCCACCGCCGCCGTGTTCGGCGTCGTCGGCGCCGGGTGGTACACCGTCGAGCTGGCCCGGCTCCCGTTCACCCCGCAGGACCATTCCTACGGATCGATCATGTTCACCCTCGCCGGGTTCGCCCTGGTGGTGGTGGCGGTGGCGGTGGCCATGACCGGCGCCGTGGGCTTCTGGGCCGTCCAGGGCCGCTACCACCGGCTCCGGCTGTCGCCGATCGACAACGTGGCCCGCTTCTACACCGCGGCCACCGTCGTGTGGTTGGTGACCCTGCTCACCCTCACCATGGGGCCCCGGCTCACATGAGCGCCGCCACCGATCCGCCGGTCTCCGACGTCGGGCCCGCCGGCGCCGAGCTCCCTCCCTCCAGCCCCACCAGCGCGGCCACGTGGGCCGCCCTGCTGACCGGACCGGTGGTGTGGATCACCCACTTCATGGTCGTCTACCTGACGGTGGAGGCGGCGTGCGGGCGGGCCCCCATCGTCACCGCGGGAGATCGGTCCATCGCCACTGTCGTGTTGGCGGTCACCGGTGCCGCCGCCCTGGCCTGTGCCGGGTCGGTCTGGTGGGCCTGGCACCGGCATCGGGAACATGACGGCCTCGAAGCGAGCCTGGGGGCGGCCGGTGTGCTGCTGGGCCTCGGCTCGCTGGCCTCCGTGCTCGCCGTCGGCCTGCCGGCGGTGTGGTTGGAGCCGTGCTGAGCCGGCCCGGCCCCGCCGGGGTGCTGGCCCACGCCGGCGATGTGACCGGGTTCCACGATCTGGTGTGGGCCTGGAGCGCCGACCCGCTGCTGCTCGGCGGCCTGGTGGTCTTCACCGTCCTCGTCGCCCGGGGACAGCGCCCGACGCCCGGCCACCGGCCCCGGCTCCTGGCGTTCGCTGGCGGCCTGACGGCCCTGGCGGCGGCCCTGCTGTCGCCCCTGGACGCCTTGGCCGGCCAGCTGGCCTCGGCCCACATGGTCCAGCACCTGCTGCTGGTGCAGGTGGCGGCCCCGCTGTTGGCCTTGAGCTCCCCGTGGGGGGCGGTGGTTCGGGGCCTCCCGGCCGGTCTGCGCCGGACCCTGGTCCGTGGGACGTGGCGATTCGGGTTCGGGCCCCGCCGGCTGCAACGGCTCCGATCCCCGGTCGGTTGGCTGCTGGCCTACGTGGCGACACTGTGGCTGTGGCACGCCCGCTGGCTCTACGACGCCGCCGTGACCAACCACGCCCTGCACGTGCTCGAGCACGCCAGCTTCCTCGTGACGGCCTGCCTGCTGTGGTCGGCCGTGCTGGGCGCCGTCCGGCACCGGGTGTCGCCCGGAGCCGGGATACTGGCCGTCTTCCTGTTGTCGCTGCAGGGCGTGGTGCTGGCGGCGCTGCTCACGTTCGCCCGGGAGCCGTGGTACCGGAGCTACCGGGACACGACGGCCACCTGGGGTCTGGACCCGCTGGCCGATCAGCAGCTGGCGGGGGCGGTCATGTGGATCCCGGGCGGGGTGGTCAACACCGCCATCGGCGTGGGGCTGGCCGTCCAGTGGCTGCGCCAACTCGAGGCTCCGGCTCCCGCCGAGCCCCGACGCAGCGCAGCCCCGGTGGCCAGAGGCCGGCTCCGAGGACCGGCCCCGGCCGGTCGCCGGCTGTTTGCGGGCCGACCGGCCCGGGAAGGGGCGACGCCATCGGAGCCTCTCACCGGTGGCGCGATCACGTACCAGCCTGCGGGCCGTCAGGAGCACACATGACCTCCGCCAGCAACAACGATCCTCGGCCTGCCGAGGAGGACAAGCCCACGGCCACGGAGGGCTCCAGCACCGCCGGCCAGAGCGGAGCGGTGACAACCGACAGTGTGGCGACCGGCGGTACCGGTTCGGAGGCGACGGCCGACGCCGTGGAGCAGAGCGGCGACCCGGGAGCGAGGGGCGGCTACGCCGAGGCGGTGCCCGGTGGGTCGGCCAGCCATCTGGCGGGGGAGCCGAGCGGCACCACGGCGTCGAGGCGGGCCGAGCCGTTCCCCGACGACAGCGAGCCCGTCGACGAGGATCCCTGAGCCGTCGTGCCGTCGTGCCGTCGTGCCGTCGTGCCGTCGTGCCGTCGTGCCGTCGTGCCGTCGTGCCGAGCGGTGGGCCGCCCGTCGAGGCCGACGGGGCCGGCACCGATCGCCGGTCTCCGTGGCCGGCCGACCGATCTCAGCCCGAGGCGAGCCGGTGCAGCACGAGGGCGACGGCGAGGGCTATCACACCCCACGTCATCGCCTTCAAAGCTCCCTCCAGGGGAGTCAGGAGCACGGGGACGGTGAGCTCCCGCCGCGCGCCGTCGTGACCCACGATGACGCCGTCGACCGACGCCACCCGGCGGCGGAGCTCACGGGCGGGCGTGCTGAGTCGCCGTTGGGCGTTCGACAGCGAGTAGGCGGCCGCCGCCGCGGCCACCGCCGGTGGCTGCAGCGTCTCGGCCTGGGCGTAGTACGCGGTGAGGACGGGAAAGGCGCCCCAAGCGGCGGCGAAGGTGGTGTCGTTGTGGAGTCGACCGCCCAGCAGCTCCAGGTTGTAGCCGCACGTCAGCACCGCCCCGGTGACGATGAAGACGAGCAGTCCGGGCCCCACCCGGCTCACGCCGGCCAGGCCCAGGGCCACGGCGGCGGTGAGGCTGGCGGCCGCCGCCGCCGCCAGAGCCCAGCCGGGGATCGCGGTGCGGAGGGGTCGGCCGTTGAGCTCGTCGAGGGCGTGGGCGCACACGCCCACGGCCAGGAAGAACGCCACCAACGTGGCGGCCAGGCGCCCTGGGTCGAACGCAGGGGCCACGGCGGCCCCGATAGCGACGTAGCTGAGGTGCCACAGGGTGTAGGGCGGGTGGAGCAGCACCCACCAGTCGACGCCGGCCCGCCGCCCCGCCGGGGCGGCGTAGAAGGCCGGGGCGAGGGGACGCTCGATGCCCGTCATCGAGCGGGCCCGCCGTCCCGCCGCCCGCTCATGACGAGGCCGCCCCCCAGGCTCATCGGGCGCACCGTCACATCGGTCAGCCCCGCCGCGCTCCAGGCGGCGATGGTGGCCGCCACCGGGAACCGGCGGTAGTGGTCCTCGATGTTGGGCCCCAGGAACCGACCGACATCGAACCATGGTCGGCCCCCGAGCGCCGCGCCGCCCAGGGGGAGCACGGCTCTGGTGTACAGCCGCCAGCTCCACAGCCACACGGGGTTGGTTGGCACGGCGAACTCCAGGCTGGCCACCAACCCGCCGGGCCGGACCACACGGGCCAACTCGGCGATCGTGGCCGCCGGATCGGCCACGTAGCGCAGGAGGTAGCTGAACATGACGCCGTCGAAGGTGCCGTCGGGGAACGGGAGGCGTTCACCCTGCCCGAGCACCAGGACGACCTGATGGTGCCGGCCGGCGTCGGCCACGTTGCGCCGCCCCTGGCCCAGCATCTCGGGGCTGAGGTCGATCCCGACGATGCGGGCCGGGCTCCGCTCGGCCAGGGCCAGGGCCACGCCGGCCGGGCCGGTGGCCACGTCCAAGACCAGGCCGGGGCGAGCCGCTGCCATCGGTTCGACCACGGCCTTACGCCATCGTCGGTCCTGCCCCATCGACAGGATGGCCGCCAGCCGGTCGTAGCGCGGCGGCAGCCGTCGGAACAGGTTCCTCGCCAACCCGGTGGGCGGTGTGCGGATATCGCCGCCGTGCATGGCTCTCCATTCCGGGGGGTACTGCCCGTCCGTGGCATCCCCGGGCAAACCGAAAGCCAAACAACGGGTCGACGCCGTGGTGGTGGGGGCCGGCCCCGCCGGCAGCATGGCGGCGCTGTTCCTGGCCCGGGGCGGGGCCCGGGTGGTCCTGGTCGACAAGGCCCGCTTCCCCCGGGACAAGGCCTGCGGTGATCTGGTGGGTCCCCGGGCGCTGGCCCTGCTGGCGTCGTTGGGGCTGGAGCCTCCGGCCGGCCGGCCGGTCGGCGCCATGGTGGCGTTGGGCCCCAGCGGGCGCCGGGTGACCCTGCCGGCCCGGGCCGGGCTCACCTACCCCGGCCACGGCCTGGCCGTCTCCCGCCGCCGGTTCGACCAGTGGCTCCGGGACGAGGCGGTGGCGGCGGGGGCCGAGCCCGTCGACGGGCGGGTCAGTTCCGTGGGCGGCGACGCCGTGGAGCTCGACGACGGCCGGCGCTTCACCACCGACGTGGTGATCGGAGCCGATGGCGCCACCACCCCGGTGGGCACGGCTGCCGGCCTGGTCAGCCGATCCGACGTGCTGTGGGGGTTCGCCTACCGGGCCTACGTGCACCAGGTGGTGGAGCGGCCGGTGATCGCCCTGTGGAACCACGCCCCGGGCCACGGCTTTCCCGGCTACGGCTGGATCTTCCCCGGCGAGGGCGACGAGGCGAACGTGGGTCTCGGCATAGGCCTCCGGGCCGACCGGAGCGGCGCCCGCCGGGCCGTCGAGGAGTTCGCCGCCTTCTGCCGCCACCTGGAGGACCACCAGCTGCTGGCGGGCCCGGTGGACGGCCGCCCGCTCGGCGGCTGGCTGAAGATCGGCATGGTCGGCACGGTGGCAGCCCGTGGGCGCGTGTTCCTGGTGGGTGACGCCGCCGGCCTGGTCAACCCGCTCCAGGGCGAGGGCATCGCCCCGGCCATGTCCAGCGGGGCGGCCGCGGCCCAGGCCATCCTGGCCGGCCCGGGCACGGCGGCCGCCCGCTACCGGCGCACGTTGGCCGCCGGGCCCGGCCGCTTCGCCCGGGCCACAGCCCCCCTCCACGCCGCTGCCATCGGCGGTTCGTCGCGCCGGCTGGCCCTCCTGACCGGTGCCCTCACGGCGCCCGTCATCGGCCCGGCCATCGCCGCTCCGTGGGCCCTGCTGTGGAACGACCTGGTGGACGGCGCTCCTCCGGGAGCGACCACCCGGGCCGCCCGGCTGGCGCTGGGGCTGGGCCGGCAGGCCGGGGTGGGCAGCTCGGTGCAGCGCCGGCTGCGCCACGATCTTCGTCGCCCCTGACCGGCGTCCCGCCGGTGGTGAGGGAGCGCCGGCGCGGCCGCTGCATGCTCCGCCGGATCACCCGAGGTCGTAGGGGCCGCCGCTCGCCAGGCCAGGCCGGCGAGCCCGGCCCCGGCCAGGGCGTCGAGCACCGAACGGGTTACCGGGGCGGGACCGATCGCTGGCGGCTGAGGATCCCCCAGTGTCCCGAGCCTTGGCGGTGATGGGCTTCGTGGGCCGCCCGGAAGGGTTCCAGCCACCGGACGCGGGCGGGGAGCAGAGGGAGGCGGCGATGTATGTAGAGATCGTGGATCACGGCGTAGACGACGCCGTACAGCGTGGCACCGGCGGCGATCGGTGTGACCAGCCGGGCCCGCTCCGCCCGCCCCCACTGCCCGTAGGCGAACAACGCCACCGTGGCCGCGGCCGACACCGCCGGGATCACGTCGTTCAGCTCGGGCCCGGCCACCGGTCCGTCATGGTGGCTGCGATGCAACGCCCATGCCGGGCCGTGTCCGATGTAGCGGTGCACGGCGGCCGAGAGCGGCTCCATGGCCCCAGCTGTCACCGCGAAGGCGACGGCCTCGGCCGCCCTCACCGGGAGCCGGCTCCCCGGCGATCGTCGGCCGCGTCGTCCGATCACGGTGCACCACCCGCCGTTCCCAGCCACGCCCACACCGACAGCGTCAGCACGATCAGGCCGAACCCGAACCCGAAGTCCTCCACCGGGGTGTTGAAGAACACCCGCACTCCCGATGTGTGCGCCGGCTCGTAGTTCACGATCGTGTCCCGGGCCCGGGTCAGCCAACCGTCCACGAAGATCTGGAAGAAGCCCATGATGGCGAGGCTCACCCATACCGAGCCCCGCCCCAGCACCCGGGTGCGCAGCACGTACACGTCGACGATCACAGCCACCACGGTCAAGGCCAACGCCAGCGCGGTGTAGGCCGGCACCTCAGCGCCTCCCACGCCGGAGGCGCCACGGTCGGGCGCACACCGCGCCGTGGGTGAGCAGGGCACAGATCGGGATCACGGCGAAGAAGGCGAGCTCCTCGACGGGCATCCGCCCGATGCCGGCGCCCAGCGTGTGACGCTCCGAGAACCACCACAGACCCTGGCCGATGGCGATCCAGTCGATCACCACGAACGGTGCGGCGACGAGGCCCAGCGTCAGCAGGAGGCGACGCGGCTGGCGGTAGACCCGGGCCCCCAGCACCAGCTCCAAGGGCAGCGTGACCAGCAGGCACGCCAGCAGCACGCCGGCGTAGTGCCACGACGGCGCCGTGTCGAGCAGGCGGCTCACGGGGTCCGCTCCTGACGCTGGCCGATCGGGGAACGGACCGCCCGCAGGGCCAGGAGCCGGGCCCGGTTGTAGCGCTGGACCATCACGAAGGGGGCGTTGAAGGCCAGCCCGGCCCCCACCATCGCCACCCCCAGCGCCGGTGGGTTCCACAGGAGGAACAGGGGTCCGCAGGCCGCCACGGCCAGATGCACGTACTCGGCGCGCCGGGTCTCCAGGAGCAGCGGTTTCGCCCCGGCCCGGCCGCTCAGGCGCGCCTTGTCCACCCCGGCCCCCGGTCCCAGCCCGTGCACCTCGGGCAGCCGGTCCTTCCAACGATGGATCAGGAAGCGGCGGCGGTAGATGCGGCCGTTGTGCTCGATGGGCCGGATGGCGGTGACGGCCGTCTCCCGTTCCAGCCACCGGTCGGGCACGGCGTTGGCCGCCGCACCGATCAGGGCCGACAGGGCGACCCAGGCTGCGCTGTCCACGGCCACCAGCCAGACCGGCGCCAGGCCCGTGCTCATCGGCGGCGTCACGGCGACCCGACCTCCAGGCCCCGGGCGTCGAGCGGGCGCCCCTTCCACCGGATCGGACGGCCGGTGCTCCGGGCGACGACGGAGCGGGCGGTGAGCGCGGTGAGAAAGACACCGAGCAGGGGGGCGCCGGCGCTGGTGACCAGCGGTTGATACCGGCCCACCCGGCGGGTGATCCACCATGTCTGGAGCGCGGCGGCGGCCCAGGCCAGGAGGGCACCCCGCCACCGGCCACGGGCGGCCAGCACCAGGGGCCACACGAGGGCGGCGATCCAGGCGCTGACGGCGATGGTGCTCGGTGCCGGCGTCCGGGTCAGGCCAGCGGCCAGGTTCTTCGAGAACCCCTCGACCACGGCCCCCAGCCCGTCGGGGTGGGACCGGACCCACACCACCGAACCACCGCGCCGCAGCGACACGGGCAGGCCGTGACGGCGGGCGGCCCGGGCCAGGTCGATGTCGTCGACGATCGTGGCCGGTGTCGCCCCGTGCCCGCCGATCCGGTGGTAGTCGGCCCGGGCGATCGCCAGGCACGAGCCGACGGCGCCGGCCGCATGGGGGCCGGGTCGCAGGCCCGGACCCCCGCCGGCCACCGTCACCGTGTCGGGTCCGGCGGCCAACGCCTCGAACGGTCCGACGGCCCGATGGTGGGGGGCCACGCTCACCAGCCCACCGGCGCCTGCCAGCTCGGCGGCGACGGTGTCGAGCGCGTCGGGGGCCAGCCGGACGTCGGCGTCGAGGAACACCAGCACGTCGTTGGCGGCTCGGGCCGCCCCCTGGGACAGGGCCCATGCCTTGGGGTTCCAGCCGGCCGGCCGGTCGCCGGCCCCGAGCACGGTGGCCCCCAGCGACGCGGCCAACGGTCCCGTGCCGTCGTCGGACCCATCGTCGACCACGATCACCTCCGCCTCCATCCCCGGTCGGATCGCCCGGCGGAGGTCACCCAGGAGCAGCCCGATCTTGTCGGCTTCGTTGCGGGCGGGGACGACCACGCTGATCGACGGCATCGACCCGGGCGGATCGAGCGGGGAGGGGCCGGCCCGCCGATCGAGGGGCGCGGCCCGGAGGACGGCGGTTCCCACCCCGGCGTAGGCCAGCGCGCTGAGCGCCACCCACCCCTTCACACCGCACCCCTGGTCGGTCGGCCGGCTCGCTCCACCACGTCGAACGCCAGCGGCAGCCAGGGCGTCACCGGCGCCCGGCCCGTGGCCAGCCAGGCCCGCAGCTCGGCCGGGGCGATCCAGCGGCAGGCGCTGGCCTCGGCCGGGTTGAGCTCCACCGGGCCGGCCACCCGGGCCGAGACGACATGATCGAGCTCGTGCTCCACCAGGCCCGAGACGGGGTCCTGGGCCCGGTAGAGGAACGAGCCCACGGCCACCGCGTCGGCCACGGCCACGCCGAGCTCCTCCCGGCACCGCCGCACGGCGGCGTCGAGCACCCCTTCGCCGGGCGAGGGATGGCTGCAGCAGGCGTTGCTCCAGCGGTCGGCGAAGTGGTGTTTGCCGCTGGCCCGCCTCTGGAGCAGCAGGTCACCCCGGTCGTCGAACAGGAAGACGGAGAACGCGCGGTGCAGCTGACCCGGGGGGCGATGGGCGGCGAGCTTGCCGACCGTTCCCAGCTCGGTGTCGTCGCTGTCCACCAGCACCACCTGCTCCCTTTCGCTGGCCGACGGCTCGGCGCCGCCGCCGGTCATGCCGTGAACCGGTGCCGGGCCGCCACCGCCAGCTTGCGGGGCAGCGGCACCCGGGCCCGCTGGGTGAACACGTCGAAGTCGTTGGCCGCCACCCGGTCGAGGATCTCGGCGTAGAGCACCCGGGCGGTGCGGATGGCGCCAGCCGAACGGGGCGGCAGGAGGGCGATCGCCTCGTCGGCCGACCGGTAGAGGGCCTGCATCCGCTCGATCTGGAAGCGGCAGAACGCCCGCCAGGCGTCGTCGACCCGCCGGGTCGACAGGTCCGGGTCGACACCGAACTCGATGAGCTCGTCGCGGGGGAAGTAGATGCGGCCCCGGTCGAGGTCCTCGCCGACGTCCCGTAGGAAGTTGGTGAGCTGGAACGCCACCCCGAGATCGCGGGCGCCGCCGAAGGCGGCGGCCGGATCGACCGGTTCCAGTATGGGCAGCATCAGCTCACCGATGACGGCGGCCGAGCCGTCCATGTAGCCGCTCAGCTCGTCGTAGTCCCGATAGCGGCTCACCGTCAGGTCGGTGCGCATCGAACGGAAGAAGCGGGTGAAGGCGTCGACCGGCAGGCCGTAGGCCCGGGCCGTGAACACCACCGCCTTGAGCGAGGGATGGCTGGTGGCGCCCCGGGCCAGGCCGTCGTACAGCGCTCCCTCCAGGGCATCGAGGCGGCGGGCGGCATCGTCGGGGTCGGCACCGAGATCCACCTCGTCGTCGGCCAGGCGGCACAGGCCGTAGAGGGCGTGGACGTGGGGCCGGGACGGGGCCGGCAGGCCCAGCGTGGCCCAGTAGTAGGTGGTGCCGTGGGTCCGCAGCAGACGGCGGTTGCGTTCGTAGCTGTCGGCCAGCGTCACCATGGAGGCGGCGGACCGGGCCCTGCCATCGGTGGCGATCGGTGGGCGGCTGACGGTGAGGCTCATGCGGACTTCCCCTGTTGGACGACGAAGTGGTGGGCCCGTTCGGCGGCGATTCGGCCCGAGATCGTGACCAGGGGCAGGCCGAGCCCCGGTCGGGTGCCGGCGCCGGCGAAGACCACGCCGGGCAGGCGCCGGTCCTCGGGGGCGGGCCGGAACGGGCCCGATTGGCGGAACCGGTGGGCGAAGCTGAACGGCGTACCGTGTGCCGCGCCCTGGTGGCGCCAGGCCGGCGGATCGACGACCGTGACCAGCTCGGCCCCGCGCATCGGATAGCCCGCCCCGTCGGCCCAGGCCAGCATGCGGTCGGTCAGCCGGGGGGTCTCCCGCTCCCAGTCCACATCGGCCGAGAGGTTGGGCACCGGTTCCAGCACGAACAGGCCGTGGCCACCGGGCGGGGCTGCCGTCGGATCGCTCAGCGAGGCGATGGTCACGAACCGGGAGGGGTCGGTGGCGGGCCGGCCCGGCCGGCCCAGGATCTCGTCGAAGGCGTCGTCCCAGGCCTGCCCGAAGTGGACGTTGTGGTGGGCGCTGCCCGCCGGCAGCGGCCCGCTCGTGGCCAGGTGCCACACCACGCACGACGGTGCCGCCACCGCCCGGTCCACCCGGCGGGGCGGTGCCACCCCCAGCAGCTCGTCGTAGGCCACGGGTAGATCGGCGGTGACCACCACGGCGGACGCGTCGACGGTGGTGCCGTCGCCCAGCCGGACCGCTGGCTTGGGGCGGGCCGTCACGGCGGCGGCCGGCGTGCCGTAAGCCAGCTCCACGCCGGCCTTGGCCGCCGCCGTGGCCAGGCCCTCGGCCAGCGCTGCCGTTCCCCCCAGGGGGGCGTAGACGCCCTGAACGGTGTCCATGTGGGCGATGACGGCCAGCAGGCCCAGGGCCTCGATCGGGCTCACCCCGGCGTAGAGCGCCTGGAACGAGAACAGCCGGCGAAGGCGCTCGTCGGCGAACAGCCGGCTCACTGTCGAGTACCAGGATCGGAACGCCCCGAGGCGGACCAGCCGGGCCAGGGCTCCGGCGTCAGCCGCCAGCGTGAGAACCGAACGCACGTCGCGATCGATGAACTGTGTGAGCTCGGCGGCGTGCAGCTCGCCGATCCAGCGGAGGAACTGCTGGTAGGCCCGGGCTTCGGCCGGCCCGGCGAACCGGTCGATGGCGGCGGTGGCCGCCCCGGTGTCGGCCGGTAGGGCGAACGAGCTGCCGTCGTGGAAGTGGGCCCGGTAGACCGGGTCGACCGGCAGGAGGGTGCACAGCTCGCCGATGTCGGTGCCCACCGCCCGGAACGGCTGGGCCAGGACATCGAGCACGGTGACCACCGTCGGCCCGGTGTCGAAGCGGTACCCGCGGTGCTCCACCAGTCCGGCCCGCCCGCCCGGCCGGTCGCCGGTTTCCAGCACGAGCACCTCGTGGCCGGCGGCCCGGAGATGGCAGGCGGCGGCCAGGCCGCTGAATCCGGCCCCCACCACGATCACCGGGGCGCGGCGTGTCACCGGTCCCTCCAGGCCGCCGTCTCGGCCATGGCCGACAGCCCGTGGCGCACCTCGGGCGAGATCGGCGCTTCGGCCAACGTCCGGTTGGCCTGCCCGATGAGCTCGTGGATCCGGGCCTCGACCTGGCTCACCGCGCCGCAGGCCTGCATGAACACGCCGACGGCGGCCACGTCCGGCCCCTGCAGGGTGCCGGACCCGAGCCGGCGGAGGGCGTCGAGCGCCGCCGTCTGCTCGGTGCCGCCGGGCTCGCCGTCCCCTTCGCCCCGGGCTGCGTTCCAGGCCGAGGCGGCCGACAGGGTGTGGCGGATCAGCGGGGTCGACGTCCCGGCGTTGAGATCCTGGCCCACCGGCTTGCCGGTCACCGCCGGGTCGCCGAAGACGTCGAGGAGGTCGTCCCGGAGCTGGAAGGCTTCGCCCACCGCCGTCCCGTAGGCGCTCCAGCACCCGTCCAGGTGTTGGGCGTCGGCCAGCGCGCTGCCCAGATGGAGGGGTCGCTCCACCGAGTAGGTGGCCGTCTTGAGCCGGCCGATGTCGTCGGCCTGGGCTTCGAGCTCGTGGGCCGGCGCGGCGTCGGCCGCGCCGACGAGGTCGAGGTACTGGCCGACGTGCAGCTCGATGCGCATGGCGTCGAACAGGGTGCGGGTGCGAGGGGGCAGCTCGCTCAACAGCTGGGTGGAGTAGGCGAAGGCCAGGTCGCCGAGCAGCACGGCGAAGGCCTCGGCCACCCGGCGCCGCTCGCCCGACCAGCCCCGCCGCTGGTGCAGCGTGGCGAACCGGTGGTGGACGGTCGGGGCGTGCCGCCTCGTGTCGCTGTCGTCCATGACGTCGTCGTGGATGAGGGCGAAGGCGTGGAACAACTCGACGGCGGCGCCGAGGTCCACCAGGGCAGCACCGCCGGCCCGCTCCCGCCGGGCGTCGTGACCCCACAGCGCCGCCTCGTGGCCCCAGAACACGAACCGGGGCCGCAGGCGCTTGCCACCACCGAGCACGAACGACTCAACGGCGTCGAATCCCATGCGGAGTGAGGGGTAGCGCATCTCCCACCGGTCCCGCTCGGCCGACAGCAGGGCCCGCAGCCGTGCCTCCACCGCCTCGACGAACAACTCGGCCCGCTCGCACGAGCGGCAGGCGGTCACCGGGCACCGCCGCTCGCCACCGGACACGCTGCCGCTCGTGCATCGCCGACGTCATCACTCACCTCAAGCCTCCCATGACGAACCGAGGGTGACGGGCTGTTACCCCCTCGGGCTGCCGGCCGAACCGCTATCCGGCCCGGCCCGAGCCGACGGGTGGAACGCAGGCCGGCGGGGTACAGCCCAACGATGCGTCGTCGCTCCCGCCCGGCCGGTCCCGCGCGGAGACCGGCGACACGACCGGGGCCGCTGACATGACCGGGGCCGGTCGGACGGCCCGGCTGGGGACCGTCGGGGGCCGTTGGATCGTGGGCGGGATGGTGCTCGGCTCGGCTGCCACCTTCGTCAATACCACGGTGGTGAACGTGGCCCTCCCGGCGATCGGGGAGGATCTCGACGCCGGCCTCGTCGGCCTGCAGTGGGTGACCAACGCCTACCTGTTGACCTTGGCCTCCCTGCTCCTGGCCGCCGGTTCGGCGGGTGACATCTACGGCCGCCGGCGGGTGTACCTGGTGGGGTGCGCGCTGTTCGGCGCCGGACTGCTCGTGAGCGCGGCGGCGCCATCGCTGCCGGTGCTGATCGCCGGCCGCCTCCTGCTCGGCGTAGGGGGCGCCGCCATGACCCCCATCAGCCTGGCCATCGTCGACGGCAGCTTCGCCGAGGAGGAGCGGAGCGCAGCGATCGGGGCGTGGGCCAGCGGCTCGGCGCTGGCCTCGGCGGCCGGGCCGTTCATCGGCGGCGTGCTCGTGGACCGGGCGGGCTGGCGCTGGGTGTTCCTGATCTCGCTGCCTCTGCTGGCCGGGAGCATGTGGGCCACCTGGCGTCACGTGCCCGGCGACGACGGGACGGGCCCGGGCCCGGGCGGCGACCGCAGCCGTCGCCTCGACATCGTCGGAGCCGTCGCCGCCTGCCTGGCGGTGGTGGGTTCGGTGTACGCCCTCACCCAGTCCCGACAGGACGGGTGGCTGTCACCGGCGGTCATGTCCGCACTGGCGGTGGGGGCCGGGGCCGCCGTCGCGTTCGTGATCAACGAGCGCCGCCACGACGACCCCATGGTGCCGTTCCGGCTCTTCGGCGAGCGCCAGTTCAGCGGGACCAACGCCATGACCCTGCTGTTGTACTTCTCATTGGGCGGGGCCTTCTTCTTCACCGCCGTGGCCTTCCAGACCGTGGTCGGCTACAGCGCAGCGGCGGCCGGTGCCGCCCTGCTGCCGGCCAACGTGGTGATGATCGTGGGTTCCCCTCAGGTGGGGAAGCTCTCGGCCCGCTACGGGCCCCGGTGGCTGGTGACCGGCGGGTCGGCGCTGGCCGCCGTCGGCTTCGCCCTGCTGGCCCGGGTGGACGAGTCGGCGTCGTACGCCACCGACATCCTCCCGGCCGCGCTCGTGCTCGGCGCCGGCCTCGCCCTGTTCGTGCCTCCGCTGACCTCGGCCGTCCTCGCCTCGGTGGGGGACGCCGATGTGGGCATCGGCTCGGCGGTCAACAACGCGGTGGCCCGTACCGGGGGTCTGCTGGCCACCGCCACCCTGCCGGCGCTGGTGGGGGCGGCGGA
The DNA here is from genome assembly GCA_041394285.1 of Acidimicrobiales bacterium. GTDB lineage: Bacteria > Actinomycetota > Acidimicrobiia > Acidimicrobiales > SZUA-35 > CADEDH01. The sequence continues at coordinate 196,943 of JAWKIL010000001.1, forward strand.
AGCGACGGGCGGCCCGGCGTTCGCCGCCGGCTACCAGCGGGCTCTCGCCAGCTGTGCCGCGTTGTGCCTGGCAGCGGCGGTGGTGGGCGCCACGACGGTGGGTCGCCGGGTCACCACCCATACCGATCAGGCGCCCTCGATGGTCGCCGGGTGCTCCCAGCGCAGCCTGCCTGCATCACCGCATCGCTAGCGGGCGGGCGGGAGCCGGGGGCACGTCAACCGGCGCCGCGCTCGTCTCGCAGGCGGTCGATCTCCTTCGACGCCTCGGCCTTGGTCAGATCGTCGTCGACCTCCTCGCCGGTCTGGCGGGCCAGGGTGCCGAGGTAGCTCTCCTGGGCCTCGGTCATGGGCTCGTCGCCGGTCACCCAGTCGTCGGGGTCCTTGATCGCCTCGTTGGGGTGGGCGGTGCGGTCGTCGGGGCGCTGTGCATCATCGTCAGCCATAGCGCCGGGCCTTACCCGGAGGGTTCAGCGAACAAACGTTCTCATGGGCGCCGCCCCCCCCCGATGGCCATGGGCAGGGCGCCGGCACCGTCGCAGCCACTAGGTTGGCCCCCGCCGGGTTCGTCGAGCGGCACGGGGGAGAGATACGCCATGGAGATGACGGTGGTGGCCGAAGGGCTGCGGTTCCCGGAGGGACCGGTGGCGCTGCCCGACGGGAGCGTGCTGGTGGTGGAGATCGCCGGGCGGTGCCTGTCCCGGGTTCACCCCGACGGCCGGGTGGAGGTGGTGGCCGACACCGGGGGCGGGCCCAACGGCGCCGCCTTCGGACCCGACGGGCGCGTCTGGATCTGCAACAACGGCGGCTTCGAATGGGGTCGCAAGGACGGGCGCTGGATTCCCGGACCCCAGCCGGCCGACTATGCCGGTGGCTCGATCCAGGCTGTCGACCTCGACAGCGGCGCCGTCGAGGTCATCTACACCCACTGCGGCGAGCATGGCCTCCGGGGCCCCAACGACCTGGTGTTCGACGATGCCGGCGGGTTCTGGTTCACCGACCCGGGCAAGGGCCGGGCCCGGGACCGTGACGTCGGCGGTCTCTACTACGCCACGGCCGACGGTTCGTCCATCCGCCAGATGTCGTGGGGTCTGGAGACGCCCAACGGTGTGGGTCTGTCCCCCGACGGCTCCACGCTCTACGTGGCCATGACCACCACCGGTCGGGTCTACCGGTGGGCGCTGCGCGGCCCGGGCGAGTTCGACTCGCCCTACGCCAACGACCGCGGCACCATGCTGATGGCCGACCCGGGAGAGAACGCCTTCGACTCGCTGGCCGTGGACGGCGAGGGCCACGTCTGTGTGGCCACCATCCGTGACGGGGGTATCACCGACGTGGCCCCCGACGGCAGCTGGACCCATGTCCCCACCGGCGACCGCCTGACCACCAACATCTGCTTCGGCGGGCCCGACCTGCGCACGGCGTTCATCACCTGTTCGGCCTCCGGCACCCTGGTCCGCTGCACCTGGCCCCGCCCCGGGCTGGCGCTCCACCACAACCCGTACTGAGGGGCTCAACGGAGCACGAACCACCAGATGCCCACGACGAGGTGCAGTGCCACGATGGCCCAGAACTTCAGCCGGAACGACAGCTTGCTGGTCTTGTGGTGGAACGCCAGGCGGCCCAGCAGACCGCCCGGCCAGCCACCCACCGCACCCAGCCCGAGCAGGGTGAACTCCGGCACGCGAAAGCCCTGCAGCTGGGCCTGGCGCTTGTCCCACCAGTAGAAGATCGGTGTCACCAGGTTGATGGCGCCGAGCCACCACAGCGGCCACGGTCCGCCCACCGCCAGCGCCGCCACCACCGTGAGGACCGCGGCGATCCCCACACCCAGCAGGGTGGAGGCCAGCTTGGGCGACGCCTGGCGACGCCCGGGCGTCACATCCCTGGCCTGCAGGCCCCGGTCGGTGGGCACGGCCGTGAACTGGACGCGGCGGCCCACGTCGAGCGGGATGCCACCGGCCACCGCCGTCACGTGCACGAACACGTCGGAGGATCCGTCGTCGGGCCTGATGAACCCGAAGCCGCGATCTGGATAGAAGCGGGTCACAACGCCCTTCATCGATGAGTCCCCCTCAACCTTTCCGGCCGCCCCACCGGCGACCGCGTCGCCATGAGATTTCGCTCTGTATGGTCCGTCGTCCGGGCCAGTCGGGGCAAGTCGGCTGGTGGGGGACGGGAGCACGTCCACGTTGAGCCATGACGGGCCATTGTGGGAGGATGTGCTCGGCGGCGGGCAGTGAGGAGATGTGGGCCCATGCGGGTCGAGCCCCTGTCCACCTATGCCGCCGACCAGCTTTCGGAGTCTCGCCGGGCCCACCACGCCGCTCAGTCATCGCAGGCCGAGGCCGAGATCGCAGCCATGGAAGCTGCGGCTCGGGCGGAGCACGCCCGATCGTCGAAACCCCTCTGGCGGCGAGCCCTGCGGGTGGCCAGCGCCGAGGAGCGGGCGGCCCAGGCCGACCAGCAGGCGGCGGGTCAGCGGGCCGCGGTGGCGGCGTCGCAGACCGAGCTCACCACGATCCGGGTGAGCCAGCGGAGCAAGGGCGAGCGGGGGGAGCAGGCCCTCCTGGCCGCCCTTGCCGGGGCGCTCAGCGACGACTGGATGGCGTTCACCGGCTACCAGACCAAGCGGGGCGAAGCCGATCTGGTGCTGGTGGGGCCCGATGGGGTCTGGGTCGTCGAGGTCAAGAACAGGCGGGTCCGGTTGTACGTGGCCGGGCCCGACCGGTGGTACGTCGACAAGTTGTCGTCGTCGGGCCGGGCCCAGGGCCAGGCCGAAGCCCACGACGCCGGCGGCCGCGTGTGGGGCAGGCAGGCCAGCGAGGCGGCCGGTGCCCTGTGGAGGTGGCTCGACCGGCAGGGCCATGCGGTGCCCGTGCGCACGGCGGTGGTGCTCATGGACGACATGGCCGAGGTGGTGCTGCATGGCGAATCGGGCGTGGATCTGGTGACGGCCCGGGTGCCCGACCTCCTGGTCACGATCCAGGTCCGCAGCACACCGCTGGCGGCGGCGCAGTGCCGTGCCATCGAGTCCCTGATCCGCCGGGACCACGAGCACACCATGCGCAAGCGGGCCGAGCGGGCCGAGCGGGCCGATCGGGCCGAGCGGGGCGATCGGGCCGAGCGGCGGGGCTAGGCGGGGCTGTGCCAGAATCCCCCCGGGTCGCAGGGGGTGGCCCGGCCCCGATGGGGATGGCACAAGGGAGAGGGGAGCGGCCCATGCTTCACGACCGGCTCGACATCGGCGTCATGTTCTCGTTCCGCAACCCGGCGCAGTGGCGCCGGCCGTTCGCCGAGGTCTACGCCAACGAGCTCCGCTTGATCCGTCGGGCCGAGGAGCTGGGCTACGACACGGTGTGGCTCACCGAGCACCATTTCGCCGACGACGGCTACTCGCCCTCGATCATCCCCATCGCCGCCGCCATCGCCGCCGTCACCGAGCGGGTCCGGATCGGGTTCAACCTGCTCCTGCTCCCGCTCCACAACGCCATCCGGGTGGCGGAGGACATCGCCACGCTCGACGTGTTGTCCAACGGGCGCATCGACCCCGGCTTCGGCCAGGGCTACGCCCCCCACGAGTTCGCCGGCTACGGCATCGACACCGCCGACCGCCTCACCCGCTTCACCGAGGGCCTCACCGTGCTGCGGGGCCTGTGGGAACAGGACACGTTCTCCCACCAGGGTCGGCACTACGCCATCGACGGGGCCCGGGTGGTCCCCAAGCCGGTGCAGCAGCCGATGCCATTGTGGCTCGGAGCCACCAGCCGGGCCGGGGTCCGCCGGGCCGGTCGCCTCGGCGCCAACCTGCTGGGGGTGGCCAGCGAGGCCCTCCAACGGGAGTACGACGACGCCCTGCGGGCCGCCGGCCACGACCCGGCGAGGGCCAAGGTCCTCCAGCTCCACTGGGCCCACACCGCCGCCACCGACGACATCGCCTGGGACGAAGCCGGCCCCCACTTCCACCACCTCCTCTCCGTCTACTCGGGCTGGCTCAACGACGCCGGGCGCAACCAGTCGCTGGCGTTGGCCCCCGTCCCACCCGTCGATCAGCTCCGCCAACCCGACCAGAAGCTGCTGTTCAAGCCGACCTTCGGCTCGCCCGACACGGTGGCCGCCGGGCTCGACCGGTCGGTGGGCCGCCTGCCCGCCACCACCCATGTCGGCTTCGGCACGCTCCCCGGCATGGATCCCGCCGCCACCGAGCGCTCGCTCGAGCTGTTCGCCCGCGAGGTGGCGCCCCGCCTGGCGTGACGGTGGTCCCGCCTCGGTCGACGGTCATGATTTCGTCATGAAGCCCTAGGCAAGGCGACCCAGCCGGGTTAAGGTGCGCCCTGAGGGGCAGCCGGTGGGGGACCGGTCGTCTCCCCTCAGACCACCAGGATGGTCACCGTGCTCCGGAGTTCCTCCGCCGTCCCCAAGGTGGGCGTGGCCCTTGCCGCGCTCGTCCCTCTCGGCTTCGCCTTTGTCGCCCTTCGCTCCGATGGCGACCCGCCGGACGACGCCCGGCTCGCCACCGCCGACGCCACCACCACGACGGCCGCTGCCGCCAGCCTCACCGGGGCCCCGGTCCAACAGATCGGGCTCCCGGTGGCTGACGAGAGCGTCGCCGTCTCTCCCTACCAGGCGCCGCCGGCCACCGCCGCCCCTCCCGGGCCCCCGGTGCTGCCGCCGGCTCCCGCCCCGGGCGCTCCGCCGGCGGTCGCCGCCACCGGCCATGGGCACGGCGACGGCGCCGCCGCCACCAGTGCCAAGACCGACATGCCCGTGGCCACGTCGGCCCCCGTCACCACCGTGGCGCCGACGGCTCCGGCCGACCAGGCCCACGGCGGCGGCACCCACGGCGGAGGCGGGGCCGACACCACCGCGCCCGCCGCCACCGCCACCACCCAACCGGCCGCCGCCCAACCCATGGCCGACGACGCCACGGCCGACCACGCCATGGGTGGCATGACCGGCGGGGTGCTCGAGACCCACGGCTACAACGTCCACGACTTCACCAGCCACGTGATCGCCACGCTGGGCGAGCAGATGCTGGCTCCCGGCCAGCAGCAGTACGGCGGCTACGAGCGCAACGGCAACGTGATCACCGCCCGTTCCCCCATCACGGGCCTGCGCCCGGTGGCCGAGCAGGCCATCGCCCAGATGAAGAAGGCCCACCCCGATCTCACCGGGGTCGAGCTGGAGGCCGAGATCGCCCAGCAGCTCACGAACCTCAACGACTGGGAGGATCTGCGGCCGAGGACGCAGGAGAAGATGATGATCCTGTCCGGGATCGACATCGCCTCCCTCGACGGCGACGTGCGGGAGAAGGCCATCAACCACCTCCAGCATTCGCCCCTGCCGTTCGGCGACATCACCGAGGTGCTCACCCCCGACGTGACCATCGACCTGGGCTACACCCACACCCTCGACAAGGAGTGGACGATCGCCGAGGACCAGGGCAACGGCGTGTTCAAGATCACGCTCGTCTCCAACAACGACAACGGATCCCACAGCGGGCACATACTGGGCTCGTTCCGGGTGCAGACACCCGAGGGCACCTCGGTCCGCCGGGCGAAGCGGATCGGCAACGAGATGGTGCGCAACGAGAACAACAACGACGAGCTCCTGCTCGACGAGGCGGTGAAGAAGATCCTCTACGGTGAGACGCCGCCGCTCGACTACAGCCAGATGACCCCGGAGCAGAAGCTCGCCGCCTATGCCGGCAAGGGCCTGCCCACGGCCTGAGCGGTTTTGCCGGCGGCAGGCGGCGATGCCATGGTGGATCGCAGCGTGCCGCCGGCACGTCGTCACCGACCAGCAAGAACGAGGGGGGCTCCTCAGTGCGCGTCGATTTCCCGATCATCTCGGCCGACTCCCATATCACCGAGGCACCGAACACCTACACCGACTACATCGACTCGAAGTACGCCGACGTCGCACCCCGCGTGGTGGAGACCGACGACCGGGGTGACCTGTACGTCATCGACGGCATGAAGCGCACGATCCCGATGGGTCTGGTGGCCGCCGCCGGCCAGGATCCCGACAAGCTCAACACACGGGCCAAGTACGCCGACCTGCCCCGCAGCGGCTACGACGCCAACTACCGCATCGCCGACCAGAATCGTGACGGCGTGTCGGCCGAGGTCATCTACCCCTCGGTGGGCATGGTGCTGTGCAACCACCCCGACTTCGACTACAAGAAGGCGGCCATGGACGCCTACAACCGCTGGATCGCCGAGTACTGCTCGGTCGACCCCCAGCGGCTGATCCCTCTCGGCCAGACCTCGATGCGCTCGCCGGAGGAGGGCATCGCCGATCTGGAGAAGATGAAGGCCATGGGGATGCGGGGTGTGATGCTGCCCGGCGAGCCGGCCCAGGAAGACTGGGATTCGCCGATCTACAGCGAGTTCTTCGACGCCTGCATCGACCTCGGGCTCGTGCCCTCGTTCCACATCCTCACCTCCCAGACCGACGCCCTGAACCGCACCCGGGGCCCCAAGATGAACGGCTTCCTGTCGATCATCCGGGGCAACCAGGACCTGATGGGCATGTTCGTGCTGGGCGGTGTGTTCGAGCGCCATCCCCGCCTCAAGCTGGTGTGCGTGGAAGCCGACGCCGGCTGGGCCCCCCACTTCATGTACCGGATGGACCACGCCTACAAGCGGCATCGCAAGTGGCTCACGGCCAACGTGTCGCGGATGCCCTCGGAGTACTTCGCCGAGCACATCTACATGACCTTCCAGGACGACTTCGTGGCCTTCCGCAACGCCGACCAGATGAACTGGCGCCGTCTGTGCTGGGCCAACGACTTTCCCCATTCGGACTCCACCTGGCCCTGGAGCCAGGAGATGCTGACCGAGCAGACCCAGCACCTCACCCCGGAGCAGGTGCGGGCCATCCTGTGCGACAACGTGGCCGAGCTCTACAACCTCGACACCTCGGCCCTGCCGGTGGGCGGCGACACCCTCGCCGCCGCCTGAAAGCCCGAAACTAGGAGTCTGAACCGCGCTCAGCGCGGTTCAGACTCCTCAGAATCCCGGGTCAGGCGTCGTTGGCGGTCGCGACGGCGGCGGCGTCGGGGTGGTTCCGGTACCGCTCGGGCACCGGGAACCGGAAGATACGGGCGGCGTTGAGGCCCAGCACCTTGGCCCGCTCGCCGTCGTCGAGCATGCCCATGGTCCGCTCGATGGCCTGGGCCGAGTACGGCCACGTCCCCTCGTGGTGGGGGAAGTCGTTGGCCCACAGGAAGTTGTCGACCAGGTCGAACTCCCGAGCCAGAGCCAGACCGGCCCGGTCTTCCTGGAAGCTGGCGAAGCCCTGGCGGCGGAAGTAGTCGCTGGGCAGCCCGTCGAGCTTGGGCCGGACCCACATGTGGTGCTTGAGATAGGCCTCGTCCATCGCCTCCAGCATCCACGGCACCCAGCCGATGCCGGCCTCGATGGCCCCGAACCGGAGCGTCGGGTGGCGCTCGGCCACACCGGAGGCGCAGATGTTCACCAGCGGCTCCATCGTCGGGGCCAGGGAGTGGATCGTGTAGTTGATGATGGCCCCGCCGCCCGAGCGGGCCGTCCGGGGGTCACGGCCGGTGGATACGTGGAACGTGACCGGCAGGTCCACATCGGTGATGCAGTCCCACAGCGGCTCGAGCTCCTTGAGGTTGTAGTTCAGGTCGTCCACGTCGGGCGGGCCGAACACCGGCTTGCACGGCAGGCACAGGCCCCGGAACCCGAGGGCGGCGCATCGCTGGATCTCGGCGATCGCTTCGTCGAGGGCGGCGGGGGCCACGCAGGCCATCGGAGCCAGGCGGTCGTTGTACGGGCCGTAGTTCTCCCACGCCCAGTCGTTCCAGGCCCGGCACATCAGGTGGGAGAACCCGGCGTCACGCGTCGCCCACATGGCCAGGCCCACGTTGGGGAACAGGATCTCGCCGTCGACCCCGTCGATCTCCAGCTCGGCGGCCCGCTCGGCCGGCCGCCGGCCCGACTCGTAGCGGACCTTCTCGTGGCCCTCCAGGGGGTTGACCCAGTTCAGCTTGGTGGGCCGGAACCCCTCGGTCTTCTGGAACTGCTCGCCGCTGCGGGCCGTCACCACGCTGGGGAACCGGCTGTGGAACTCCTCGGGCAGGCGCTCCTTGAAGATCTTGCGGGGTTCCTGGACATGGCCGTCGGCCGAGATCATGAAGAACTTGTCGGTGGCTTCGGGCCGGGCCGACCGCAGCCACCCGTCGTTGCCGGGCGTCTCGGTGCGCCACACGTTGTGGACGTCGGGTTCGGGGATGATCGTGGTCATTGGAGATGCTCCCGGGGTCGGTCGGCGGAGATCGGATCGGTCAGGTTCGGTCGGCGTGGTTCATGGCCGTGCATGGGCGGCGATCACGGGCAGATGGCTGATGCCGACGAGCCGGTTGTTGGGCACCCAGGTGGGCTCACCGGCCACTTCCAGGCGCCCGAACCGGGCCACCAGCTCCTCCAGCATCACCCGGATCTCGGTCCGGGCCAAGCTGGCGCCGAGGCAGAAGTGGGTGCCGTGGCCGAAGCCGACGTGCGGATTGGGGTCTCGCCCGATGTCGAACCGGAAGGGATCGGCGAACACGGCGTCGTCGCGGTTGGCCGACATCTCCCAGTACGTCACCTTGTCGCCCTCGGCCAACACCTGGCCGGCCAGCTCGGTGTCACGGGTCACGGTGCGCCGCTTGTAGACCGAGGGCGAGGTCCACCGCACGATCTCCTCCACCGCCGGGCGGACGAGCCCGGGGTCGGCCCGGAGCCGAGCTTCCTCGTCGGGGAACTGGTCGAACGCCACCACGGCGCCGGCCAACGCGCTGCGGGTGGTCTCGGCCCCGGCCGGGAACAGGAGGTTGAAGAACGCCTTGAGCTCCCGGTCGGTGAGCGGAGGGGTGCCGTCGTCACCTCCGGCATGCACGATGATCGACAGGATGTCGTCGGCCGGGTTGCGCCGCTTCTCGGCGATCAGCTCTCCCCCGTAGGAACCGAGCATCTTCACGAAGTCGGCCCCCAGCACCTCGCCTGTCTCGGCCTCGATGGCGTCGTTGACGATCCCGGCCAGGACCGCCCGGTCGGCCTGGGGCACGCCGAGGATCGAGCAGATCGCCTGGAGGGGCAGCTCCTGGGCCACCAGCGGCACGAAGTCGAAGACCTCACCCACCGGTACCGCGGCCAGGATCTCCCGGGCCCGCTGGCGCAGGTCGTCTTCCAGCTTGCCGATCGTTCGGGGCGTGAACCCCTTGTTGACCAGCGACCGCAGCCGCAGGTGCTGGGGGTCGTCGGTCTGGTTGAGCAGGACCCCGGCGCCGCCGCTGTCGTCGATGGCGGTACCGCCCCGGGCCGAGGAGTAGGTGACCGGATCACGCATGATGGCGACGGCGTCGGCGTGGCGGCTGATCACCCAGAACCCCAGGCCACCGGGTGTGTGCTCCGTCGGCTCGTGCCACCAGACCGGATGCTCCCGCCGCAGCCAGGTGAACACCTCGTGGGGGAAGCCGTTGACGAAGCTCTGGCCCCAGGACAGGTCCACCACGGTCGGCATGGGTCCGACACTACCCGCCGCTGGATCGACGATTCGAACCAGGTTCAGGTTCTTGGCTGCGAGGCCTCACGTCCCAGTCGGTTTTGACGATCAGGACAGGGTGAGATGGCGGACGAGAGGCCGGAACACAAGCGACAGGGCGACGACGAGGGATGCTTCCGGGGCCCCGCCTCCCGCCGCGCTCAGCGGCCAGGGCACGATCGCACCCGAGCTCGCCGACCTCGCCGCCCTGTACGGACTGGATCCCGATCAGCTCGGCCTGCTGGCCGCCTTCGGTGGCCGCCACCCCGAGCTGGGCGACCTCGTGGCCCGCCAGGTGCACCAGCACGTGACAGGCCTCCGGTCCGGCCACCCGAGCCGCAACCTTTTCGAGAACCTGCCACTGGACCGGATGGCAGCTCTCACCCGGATGCTGGTCAAGGGCCGCATCGACTCCGATCTGGTCGACTTCGCCTCCGGCCAGGTCCGCCACTACGACGCCCAGGGCACCGACATGAAGATCATGTTCCCCTGGGCCTTCATCGTGCCCGCCGTGGTGTCTGAGGTGGCGGCGGCCGCCGGCTACGACGTGCCCACCACGCAGGCCCTGGAGCGCGCCAGCCGCCGAGCCAGCCTGTTGCTGCTGGTCATCATGTTCGACGTCGTCATCCAGGGTCGGAACAGCCAGCTCGTGTCGTTCGACAACGTGCTCAACGCCAGCGGGGCGGTGACCGGGGTGGCCGGATCGCTGGTGGCTCTCGCCGGCGGCGACCAGGGCGGCCTCATGCGGGTCATCGACTCGGTCCACGAGGCCCTCAGCCGGGTGGAGGTGGGGGCCGCCGACGTGAGCAGTGTGGTGGGCCAGATCAAGGGCACGGCCGAGCAGACCAACCTCCTGGCCCTCAACGCCTCGATCGAGGCGGCCCGGGCCGGGGAGAACGGCAAGGGCTTCGGGGTGGTGGCCATGGAGGTCAAGGAGCTGGCCCGCACGACGGCTGAGCTGCTGAGCCGGATCGAGGATTCGGTGGAGCGGATGCACGCCAACGTGGACGAGGCGGCCACCGTCGTGCGCGACGTCGACACCTCCAGCGGCAAGATCCAGGCCGCGGCCGAACAGCTCTACGTGATCAGCAGCGAGCTGTCGTCGGCCAGCGGCTACTGAGCCGAACCGCGCTCGCCGGTTCCGCTCAGCGCGGAATCACTGGCAGGACCACGGCCGAGGGCCGTTCGGCGGTGTGGAACACCGTCTGGTCGGCCACCGGGCCCGACGTGCCCTCGCCGAAGGCGGCACCGGTGTTGAGGTTCCGGTCGAAGCGGGGGAAGTTCGACGACGAGATCTCCAGGCGGATGCGGTGCCCGGGGAGGAACACGTTGGAGGTGTTCCACAGGTCGATCGTGAACCGGTAGGGCCGGCCCGGCTCCATCAGCTCGGGGTCGCTGGCCGAGTCGCGGTAGCGGGCCCGGATGATGCCGTCGAGGAGGTTCATGGCGTAGCCGTCGGGGTGGACGTCCACCAGCTTGGCCGTGAAGTCGGTGTCGACGGCGCTGGACGACGCCCACAGCTCCACCGACACCGGCCCCGTGATCTCGAGCGGCCGTTCCATCGGGTCGGAGGTGAACACCAGCACGTCGCGCCGCTCCTCCACCGGGCGCTGGTCCCGCACCCCCATGTCGATGATGAGGTTGGCCCCGCCCAGGCTGGGCACCGGGTCGTCGGGGTCGTAGCTGAAGCGGTCCTCACCCGGCTCGTCACCGCCCGGGGGCACCGTTGACAGGGTGCCGTCACCGTGGAGCGAGTTGGCCGAGCCGCCGGAGTGGAGGAACCAGCGTACGGCCCGCATGGTGGGCGGGGGCCAGTCGGCCAGCTGCTGCCACCGGTTCTCTCCCAGGGTGAACACCGTGACCGGGGGCTCGTCCATGATCCCGTTGTCGATGTCCTTCAGCCAGTGGTCGAACCAGCGCAGCAGGGTCTGGTTGAGGTCGATCAGGGCCTCGGGTCCGAAGTCGGCCTCGCCCGCCCCTCTGGTGCTGGGGATGGAGTAGGGGAGGAGATGGCCCCACGGGCCGATGATCAGCCGTTGCCCGTTGCGGGCGGCTTCGAAGCGGCTGTTGTCCTTCACGCTGCGGTAGGCGTTGGGGCCGCCCTCGGCGAAGATGTCGTACCACGAGGTCACGTGGAGCATGGGTGTGGTCACCGTCTCGGCGTGGCGGTTGACGTTGGCCCGGTACCAGTACTCGCCGTCGTCGGCGTGGGCGATGTGGTCGGCGAAGTAGGGGGCGGTCTCGGCCAGCAGGTCGCCCCAGTCCTTGATCGGCAGGTGCTCGAACCACTCGGCGGTGACGGGGGTGGTGAAGTTGAAGCCGAACGGGGTGCGCCGGATCATCGAGTACTCACCGTCGAGGTAGCCCATCACCCGCTCGATCAGGTCGTCCCGCCCGGCCCGGCGCAGCGTGTCGCGCCCCTTGAAGATCGCGTAGGGAACGAGCCAGCCCCACAGCGAGGCGCCGCCGGTGTGGTAGATCCAGCTCTGGTGGTAGTCCGACGAGGCCGACACCGGTGCCATCACCTGCAGCGACGGGGGCATCGGGTCGTTGCAGGCGATCAGGTATTGGGTGAGACCGAGATAGCTCTGGCCGGTGGTGCCCACCCGCCCGTTCGACCACGGCAACCGGGCCGCCCACTCCACGGCGTCGTAGCCGTCGGCCGCTTCCTGGAAGATCGTGTCGTACTCGCCCTCGGAGGCGAACCGGCCCCGGCAGTCCTGGGTGATCGACACGTAGCCGTAGCGGGCGAAGAACGTGTTGGGTCCGTTGGGGTCGGTGGAGCCGGCCTTGCCGTAGGGGGTGCGGCTCAGCAACACCGGGAACCGGCCGGGCAGGTCGGGCCGCACGATGTCGGCGTAGAGGGTCTTGCCGTCCCGGGTCTTCATTGGCACGTCGTTCTCCACGACCACCCGGTTCTCCTTGCGTGCCGGCACGATCAACGCCACGGCCATCCCCCCTCTGGTTGAACGAAACACCGCGGCACCCCACCCGACGGCAGGGCACCTGCAGCGAGACTAGCGTCCGGGTATGGACGTCTTCGAAGCGATGGGTACGGCCCGCGCCATCCGGTACCTCAAACCCGATCCCGTCGATCCCGAGCTGATCGAGAAACTGGTCTGGGCCGCCACCCGGGCCTCCAGCCCCGGAAACAGCCAGGGGTGGGATTTCGTGGTCATCACCGACCCCGACGCCAAGGCCAGCATCGGCGGGGCGGTGGCCGACGCCATGGCCGGGATCTTCCGGGACCCGCCGGCCGACGCCGACCGTTCGGTGCGCCTGATGCTGAACGGGGCCCGGGCCCTGGCCGGCAGCCTGGCCACGGCCCCCGTGCTGATCCTGGTGTGCGGACGGATGGTGTACCCCCCGGGGAACCCGGACGAGCAGCTCGTGTGGTCGGCCTGCTACCCGGCGGCCCAGAACCTGATCGTGGCGGCCCGGGCCCTCGGCCTCGGTGCCACCTTCACCACGTTCCAGCGCCGGGCCGAGCAGGTGGTGCGGGGAACGCTCGGTATTCCCGACGAGGTGCGCATGGCGGCCCTCATCCCGATCGGCTGGCCCGATCGGGAGCACGGCCCGGTGAACCGGAGGCCGGTGGAGGAGGTGATCCACTGGGATCGCTGGTGATCACCGCGGCCGGGACCGTCCCGGCTGGGGCCGCCGCCCGGCGGCTACTCCTCGCTGAACCGGGAACGGGAGCGCCAGCGGGACGGGGGCGGGGTGGCGGCGCCCGCTGGTTGCCGCTGGCCCCCGCCCTCCTCGGCCTGCCCAGGACCGGCGTGCTCAGGACCGGCGTGCTCAGGACCGGCGTGCTCAGGACCGGCGTGCCCGGTGGCCTCGTCGGACCAGGTGGCGGGGGCGGGGGCGACCGGCCCTACGGCACCGGGCCCGGCCTCGGCGTCGTCGGCCAGGCGGCCGCCGCTGAGGCGGAGCCGGCCCGGGGTGGCGGCGATCAGCTCCCCGTCGTGGGTGCTCGACACGATGATCACGCCCGACCGCTCCAGGTGGGCGAACCCCCGCAGCAGGGCGTCGCGGCTCTCGGTGTCGAGCCCGGTGGTGGGCTCGTCGGCCAGCAGCACCGAGCAGGGCCGGGCGGTGGCCACCAGCAGGCTGGCCTTCTGCCGCTGCCCCTTGGACATGGCCGATGGCAGCCGGTCGAGCAGCTCGCTGGCGTCGAGCAGCTCCACCAGCTCGTTGGCCGCTTCGGCCGGTTCGGCCTTGCGGCCGCCGTGGAGGCGGGCCACGTACCGCATCTGGTCGGCCAGGGTCAGGTCGTCGAACAGGGCGGGGGAGTCGGGCACGAAACTGACCCGGCGGCGGGCGGCCGGGCTGCCGGCGGGATCGCCCCCGATCGTGATCACGCCCTCGGTGGGCACCAGCAGGCCGGCCAGCGACAACAGCAGGGTGGACTTGCCGGCGCCGTTGTGGCCCACCAGCACGGTGCTGGTGTCGATCGAGAGGCGGGGCACGTCGAGCGCCAGCGCCTTGCCGTAGCGGTGTTGCAGGCCGCGGATCTCGATCATGGGAGCGACTTCTCCAGGGGATAGCAGGCGACGACGACGGCCGCCGCCACCACGGCCACGGTGAGGGCGGGCCACGGGGTGTAGCCGTCGGGCCGGAGCCAGCCGTGCGACACGACCACCGTGAGGGCCAGGCACAGGAGCGGGCCGGCCAGGGCCCGGATCCACAGGGCGGGGGCCACCATCGTGCCGAGCTTGTCGGCCATCCAGGCCAGGTCGGGTGACCCCAACCGGCCCTGGACGGCGGCGGCCAGGGTCCCGAAGGCGAACAGGCCGGCCGAGGCCAGCGCGGTGCCGGCCGGCTCGGTGCCGGCGAGCCAGCCCAGCGCAGCGGCGGCGATGACGGCGGCGATGACGGCGGCGGTGGCCACCTGGCCCCGCAGGACGGGCGCCGATCTCCGGGGGTAGTGGACGCCGAACCAGGTCTGGCCGGCGGTCGAGGCGATGGGCGACGCCAGCTCGAAGCCCACCACCATGCCGGCGGCGGCGAGGGCCAGGGCCACCACGCCGTTGGTGGGGTCGGCCCGCACCACCAGAGCGGCGGCCGCCGCCCCGGCCACCACCTGCCCCAGGCGGGTGTTCCAGCCCCGCTCCACGCTGGCCAGGTAGCGCCACAGTGACCGGGGCATCCACGGCCGGGCCAGGCGGACGGGGGAGCGGTGGGCCTCGGTCTGATCGACGGCCCGGCGCAGGCTGACCAGCACCCGCTGGAAGTCGAAGCTGAGGGCGGCCGAGCGCATCTCGTCGAGGGCCGTGGCCCTCCGCCACAGATGGGGTACGGGCACCCGGCCCAGCACCGACCAGGCCGATGCCCCTCCCAGCGCCACCGCGGCGGCCAGCACGGCCAGGCCCACCGGGGAGCCGAGCGACCGGTCGGCGGCCACCACCGCCCCGACGGCCATGGTGGCGAGCACATTGGCGGCCACGGCCGGCCACGGCCGGCGGCGGGCCCCACCCTTCCAGGCGACGAGCCAGCCCGGGGTCTGGAGCACAGCGGCCATCACGGCCACGGCGGCCACGAAGGAGTTGCGGGCGGCCAGGCGGTACCCGAACTCCTCCGGGTCGCCCATGGCGGTGAGGGCGTTGGCGGCCAGGCCGGCCAGCGCGCCGTAAGCCACGGCCTGGCGGATCAGGCGGGGACCGAGCACGCCGCGGGGGTCGAGCGGGGATCCCAGCTCGTGGAGCACGACCGCCCGGTTGACCAGGAACGGGCCGCCCCGGTAGCCGAACCAGATCGGCCCCACCAGGGCCAGGGCGGAGGCGATGTCGACCAGGCGGCTGAAATCGGCGATGTCGCTGGGCAGTACCTGGGCCACGGCCGAGGCGTACATGGGGATCACGATCCAGGCGATGGCGGCCAGGTAGAGGCTGTAGAGGTCGTCACCAAGGCGGGAACCGTCCGGCGCGTCGAGCGCGAGCACAGCCCTAGCGTGGCAGGAACAGCGCCGGAAACCACCCGCGGCCGATCTGGTGTCCGAGGTCGCCGCCCGTGACGTCTACGGACAGCAGATCGTGGGGTCAGGGTTGGGCGTCGGCGACGATCCCGGCCCACGTCCGGTCGGCCGGCACCTCCACGGCCACGGACCGGCAGCGGTACCCGTCGGCGCAGTGCGGCTGGGCCGGCTCGGTACCGGCGGCGAGGGCCCGGGCGGTGTCGATGAGCAGGCGCCGGGTGGCCACGATGGCCCGGTCGGTGGAGCCGAGATGCTCCCGCTCCCGGGGGCTGATCGGGCCGCACTGGTCTTCCTGGACGGCCAGGTCCTGGGTTCGCAGGCCCGGGATCCCGGTCATCGAGCCCGCGGCCTGGGCCGCCCGGTCGATGTGGTAGTCGCGGGCCCGGTTGACCACCGGCAGGAAGGTGGCGGGGTCGACCCGAACGTGGAGCACGTCGTCCTCCCGGCACACCCGGAGCTGCTCGTCGGTGAGCGGGGCGTGGGGGTTCCAGGTGACGGTGAAGCCGAGCATGGTCACATCGTCGACGGGCACGGCACCGGTGAAGGTGAGCGGGCCGCCCGGCGGGGCCGGGATGATGGTGAAGCAGGGCATGAGGTACGGCGTGACCCGCCAGTAGGCCGTGTCGTCGCCCTCCGGGGTGGACCGCACGGCCATGGCCAGCAGGCCGACGTCGGTCCGTTCCACCTGGTAGCGGGGTGGAGCGGCCGCCGCCTCGCTCACGAGCGTGCCGACGGCATGGGCGTGCAGGATCTGCACGTGGGCGCTGTCGAGCTCACCTTCGAGATTCTGCAGCCAGTTGCACAGCTGCAGGCGCTTGGACACGTACACGTGGCCCGCCGGGACCTCGGTGAACTCCCACCGGGGGAACGGCGGCTCGGCCCCGGCCGGGCCGAGGTAGGCCCAGAGCAGGCCGGCAGCTTCCCGGGCCGGGTACGAGCGGGCCCGGATCCGGTCGCAGAACGGGCGGGGCTCGGCCGGCTGGTCGGTGCAGCGGCCGTCGGCGGCGAACTTCCAGCCGTGGTAGACGCAGCGCAGGCCGTCGCCTTCGTTGCGGCCCCAGAACAGGTTGGCCAGCCGGTGGGGGCAGGCCGCCTCCAGCAGGCCGAGCGTGCCGTCGGCGTTGCGGAAGGCAACGAGCTGCTCGCCGAGCACGGTCACCCGGGTGGGTCCGGATTCGGCCGGGCCCACCTCGCCGGCCAGCGCCACCGGTAGCCAGAACCGGCGGAACAGCTCGCCCATCGGCGTGCCGGGCCCGGTCCGGGTGATCAGCTCGTTGTCCTCCGCCGACAGCATCGGTGCCCTCCCTCTCCGGCCGAGCCGGCCCTACCGTCCAGCCGGCCCGAACACGAAGTCCTCGAGGATGGCGGCCAGCTCCAGTGGGGTGTCGCCCTGGACGCTGTGGCCCGCCTCCTCCACCCGCACCACCCGGGCCGAGGGGAGCCGCCGCTGCAGCTCGGCCTCGTCGGCATCGTCGACCACGCTCTGGGGTCGCATGCCCCGCACCAACAGCACCGGCATGGAGGCGGCGCCCAGCCGGTCCCACAGCACCCCGTAGTCGGGCCGGGGTTCCCGGGGCGGGGGGTTCGTGCCGGGGGTGAAGCGGCGGTGGCGCCACACCCAGGATCCGTCGTCCTGCTGAGCCGCGTTGTGGAGGATCCCCCGCCGCAGCGACGACACGGTGCGGGTTGCGTTGTGCTCGATCGTGCGGGCCAGGATGTCGTCGAAGCTCGGGAAGCTGGCAGGCCCGTTCACGAAGTCCGTGATGGCCTTGGCCTTCTCCGCTGTGACGCCCGGCGTCACGTCCACCAGGACCAGCTTGCGGACGAGCTCGGGATGGGCGTGGGCCAGGCAGATCGAGGTCATACCGCCGAGCGACATGCCGACCACGGCGGCGGCGTCGGGGGCCAGCTCGGCGATGGCGGCGGCCACGTCGGCGGCCAGGCTGTCGGGCCGGAGCTGCCCGGGAGCGAGCGGAGCCACGTCGTCGGAGTGGCCGTGGCCGGCCAGGTCGACGGCCACCAGCGGACGGTTCAACGCCAGGGCCACGGTGTCCCAGGTGTGGGCGTTCTGGGCCCCGCCGTGGATCAGCACCAGCTCCGGTGCCGCCTCTCCCCACACCAGGGCCGACAGCTGGCGTCCGGGCGACACCTCGACCGAGGTTCGCCGCACCGTCGGAGGCCCGGCCCACGGGATCCCGAACTCGGCGGCGTTCTCGTGGAAGAGCCCGAACTCGTCGTAGGGGATGCGCTCGACGGCCATGCCCCACGCTAGATCTTCCGCCCCGGACGGGGGAATCTGATGGCGTCGCGGGGGTGGCTCAGTGCACCATCTGCTGGACCGACAACACGACGATGCCGAGGAACACCCCCGCCATCGCCAACAGCAGATACCGGCCCTGGTGCTCGAGCGACTGCTCCCTGTCCCGGTCGGCCTCCGGCGGGCGGAGGGGAGAGAGCGCCGGCTGGGGCGGTGCCGGGCTGGTGGCGGCGCGGGGCGTCTCCGGCTGGGGGTGCGACCCGGTGGCTCCGGACGGCGACGATGCCGGTGCCACCGGCCCCGGTGGGGCCGAGGTTCTGGCATCGAAGCTCGGCTCCCCGTTCCCGACCGCGGCCCGACCGGACCGGGACCCGGCCAGGACCGGTTCACGCTCGGGATCGCCACCGGGCCCCGACGGGCGGCGGACATCGTGGGCCCCGGTCACCGCCCCCGCCGACGGCTCCACCATCGCCGCCGTCACCGGCTCCGGCTCGGGCCGGGGCGCTGGCTGCGACACCCGGCCGGGCGAGCTCGCCGAGTTGGGGAAGCGGGGCACGATCGACAGGGTGGGGCGGACCGCACGGGTCACCCCGTCGTGGCGGGCGTGGAGCTGGCGGGCCCGGTCGTGGCGTTCGGCGTCGCGCTGCTCGGCCTCCATCCGGGCGGTCCGGGCCGCCTCCGGCTCGCCGCCGACGCCGGTGTTGTACCTCGGTCCGAGGGCGAGCTGGCTCCGCTCGTACAGCTTCGCCTCCCACTCGGTGGTGCCGGCGGGAAGATGCTCCACGGTCACGTGCACCACTTCTGACCACCAGCGGGAGCGGTCGTCGAGCCTCCCACCCCACTGGAGGCGCGTTCCCCGCTCGTGCTCGGTGAGCTGGCGGACCACGTCGTCGGTGACGCCCACGTAGAGCAGTGTCCCGTGGCGATCGTAGAGCTTGTACACGCAGTACAGCTCACCCCACCGGTCCTGGGGTTGGGGCTTGAGGTCTCCCGGCCTCGGGTCTTCCTTGGGGCGCCCGGCCCGGCGCTGGCGGCGGCCGCCGGTGCGGCCTCCGCCCCGGGGCGGTTCGTCGTTGGGCACGGTAGCTCCCTCGCTGGCTCTCGTGGTCGGGTGCGCCCGTCGGGCGCCTCGGGTTCGCTGCGGCGGACACCGGGGTGGAACAGGTCGTGATCACGGTGCCAGAAGCCTGACGCCCGTGGCCAGTTGCAGAAGCAAGCAGCTTGCCTGGTCGGCAACGAGATCCCTTGCCAAGACTCCTCTGACCTGCGACTCTTTAGCCTCCAAACGGGCGTGGCGGCGCCTCGTGTGCAGGTGAGGTGGAGGACGCAAGATGGGTGAAAGGTCCGCGCTCGACGACGTCATCGTCCTGCAGGGCATCCGCAAGGAGTTCGGCAGCTTCGTGGCGGTCGAGCACGCCGACTTCTCCATCGCCCGGGGCGAGTTCTTCTCCCTGCTCGGGCCATCGGGCTGCGGCAAGACCACGCTGCTGAAGATGATCGCCGGGTTCGAGCAGCCGACCGAAGGCCAGGTGCTGCTCGAGGGCCGCGACGTGTCGGAGGTGCCGCCACACCAGCGCAACGTCAACACGGTGTTCCAGCAGTACGCGCTCTTTCCCCATATGTCGGTCCTGGACAACGTGGCCTTCGGGCTCCGGGCCAAACGGGTGCCGGAGAAGGAGGTGATGAGCCGCTCGAAGGACATGCTCGACGCCGTCAAGCTCGGCGAGTTCGCCCTCCGGCGGCCGAACCAGCTGTCGGGCGGCCAACAACAGCGGGTGGCTTTGGCCCGGGCCCTGGTGAACCTGCCGAGCGCCCTGCTGCTCGACGAGCCGCTGGCCGCACTCGACCTGAAGCTGCGCGAAGCGATGCAGCTGGAGCTGAAGCGGATCCAGCGGGAGGTGGGCATCACCTTCATCTTCGTCACCCACGATCAGCACGAGGCGCTCACCATGAGCGACCGGATCGCGGTGATGAGCCGGGGACGGGTGGAGCAGATCGGCACCCCGGAGGAGATCTACGGCCGGCCGGCCAGCGTCTTCGTGGCCGGATTCATCGGCTCGGCCAACCTGCTGCCGGGCGAGGTGGCACCCGAGAGCCTGCCGGGCGTGGTGCTCGACGCCGGATCCTCCATCGACGTGCCCACGGTCAACGGGGCCGGCGTCGGGAGCCCGGTGACCGTGATGATCCGGCCCGAGCGGCTGCGGGCGGTGGCGGAGCCGGTGGAGGGCCGCAGCGTGAGCGGCACCGTCAGCGATGCCATCTTCGAGGGCTCCACCATCCGCCTCATCGTCCACCTCGGCGACGGCACGGAGCTGATGGCGACGGTCGACGCCGACGACGACCTGCCCCCGCTCGATCGGGGCAACCCGATCACGCTGGCCTGGGCCGACGACGCCCCCTACGTGTTGCAGGGGCGCTCGGCGATCGTGGGGGCCACCACCACCGACGTCGACGAGGTGCAGGCCAGCCTGGAAGGCAAGGACGCCGGCCCGTCACCGGCACCGGCCGGCGACGGCGGTCCTTCCGGGCGTACCTTCGGCCGTCGGGCGCTTCTCGGCGCCGGTGGGCTCATCGGGGCGGCCGCCGTGGTGGGCGGCGTGCTCCGCATCACGGGTGACGGCGGCGGGTCGGGCAGCGGCGTCGCTGCCACCGGGGCGGGCTCGCTGGGCACCAGCACGCTGGGCTCGGGCGAGTCCAACCTCCGGGTGCTGAACTGGCAGGCCTACATCGATCCCACCGACGGCGATGTCACGGGCACGATCGACCGGTTCAAGCAGGCAACCGGCATCGCCGTGCAGTACGCCGAGGACCTCAACGACAACAACGAGTTCTACGCCCGGGAGATCGAGCCGTACCTGGGCACGGGCACCCCCACCAACTGGGACGTCGTCTGCCCCACCAACTGGCTGGCGGCCCGGATGAAGGCCCTCGACTGGCTGGAGCCGCTCCCCCTGGACCGCATCCCCAACCGGGTGAACCTGGAGCCGCAGTTCCTCACACAAGCCTGGGACTACGGCTCGGTGTACCACGTGCCGTGGCAGGCGGGGATCACCGGGATCGCCTACAACAAGGCGCTGACCGGGCGCGACCTGGGCTCGATCGACGACCTGTTCGATCCGGCCTTCGCCGGGCGTGTGTCGATGCTGACCGAGATGCGGGACTCGGTGGGCCTGACCATGCTGGCCCTCGGACTCGACCCCACCGTGGTCGACGAGGACGGCGCCCTCGCCGCCCTCGACAGGATCGCCCAGGCCAACGCCGCCGGGCAGTTCCGGGCGTTCAGCGGCGGTGAGTACCTGCGCAGCCTCCAATCGGGCGATTTCGTGGCCTGCATCGCCTGGTCGGGCGACATCGTGCAGCTGCAGCTGGAACGGCCCGACATCAGCTTCGTCATCCCGGAGGAGGGCGGGATGCTGTTCTACGACACGATGGTCATACCCAAGGGGGCGGCCAACGGCCTGGCCGCCGCCGACTGGATCAACTTCGTGTACGACCCGGTCCAGGCGGCGCAGCTGACGTCGTGGGTGCAGTACATCAGCCCGGTCAGGGGGGTGCGGGAGGAGCTGGTGAAGCTGGGCGACGACGGCGCCGCCCTGGCCGAGAACCCGATCCTGTTCCCCGACGAGGAGACCTCGGCCCGCCTCCGGGTCTTCGCCGCCCTCCCCGACGACGTCGACGCCCGCCTCAACGAGGCCTTCAACGGGATCATCGGGGGCTGACGGTGGCCCGCGACGACGCCACGAACGACGCCGGCCGCCGGGACGGCCGCAACCTGCCCTACCTCCTCGTGTTGCCCGGTATCGCCTTCCTCTTCGTCTTCTTCGTGGTCCCGCTGATCACCCTGTTCAAGATCTCGCTGTCGACCAAGCCGGATCGCCTCCGCCCCGAGTACGACTTCACCTGGGACTGGGGGAACTTCTCGGCCGCCTTCACCGACTTCGGCAGCCAGCTGGTGCGGGCCTTCGTCTACGCCGCCCTGGCCACCGTCCTGTGCGCGCTGATTGCCTACCCGGTGGCCTATTTCATCGCCTTCAAGGCGGGCCGCTACCGCAACGTGTTGCTGGGGCTGGTGATGCTCCCGTTCTTCACCAGCTTCCTGCTGCGCACGATCGCCTGGCAGAGCCTCCTGGCCGACGCCGGCCCGGTGCTGTCCACGGCCAAGGCGTTCAAGCTGGGGGGTCTGCTGGAGGCGCTCCAGATCACCCAGAACGGCCGGCTGATCAACACTCAGCTGGCCGTGGTCGGTGGCCTCACCTACAACTTCCTGCCGTTCATGCTGTTGCCGATCTACGTGAGCCTGGAGAAGATCGACGTCCGGCTGGTCGATGCCGCCGCCGATCTGTACTCCCCGTTCGGCCGCACGTTCCGCCGGGTGGTGCTGCCGCTGTCGATGCCGGGTGTCTTCGCCGGCACTCTGCTCACGTTCATCCCCGCCACCGGCGATTTCATCAACGCCGAACTGCTGGGCAACCCGATCTCCCGCCGGGTGATCGGCAACGCCGTGCGCACCCAGTTCCTCAATCAGAACGACTACCCGGCGGCCGCCGCCATCAGCTTCGTGCTGATGGCGATCATCACCGCCCTGGTGGTGGTGTACGCCAAGTTCCTGGGAACGGAGGATCTGGCATGAAGCGCCGACCATTGGCCACGTGGCTGCTGTACCTCGTCACCTTCTTCGGCTTCGCCTACCTGTTCGTGCCCCTGATCACGATCGCCGTCTTCACCTTCAACAAGCCGAAGGGCCGCTTCAACACGGCCTGGCAGAGCTTCACCCTCGACAACTGGCGCCACGCGTTCCAGGCGAGCGACTACCTCACGGCCTTCGGCAAGAGCATCCAGGTCGCCCTGATCGCCTGCACGATCGCCACCATCCTGGGCGGGCTGATGGCACTGGCCATCAGCCGGTACAAGATGAAGGGCGGGCCGGCGCTCGACCTGCTGCTCGTGCTGCCGCTCACCACCCCCGAGATCGTGATGGGCGCCTCACTGTTCACCTTGTTCTTCAATCAGAGCGTGCGGCGCGGTTTCTGGACGATCGTGATCGCCCACACCCTGTTCTGCGTCTCGTTCGTGGCCCTCACCGTGAAGGCCCGCCTGCGGGGCCTCGACTGGTCGTTGGAGGACGCCGCCGCCGACCTCGGCTCACCGCCGTTGCGAACCTTCCGCAAGATCACCTTCCCCATGATCGTCCCCGGGATCTCCGCCGCCTTCATGCTGTCCCTGGCGCTGTCGATCGACGATTACATCATCACCTCGTTCGTGGCCGGCAACACGTCCACCTTCCCTCGGGAGGTGTTCGATTCGTCCAAGATCACGATCCCGCCCCAGGTGCACGTGATCGCCACCCTCATCATGCTCATCGCCGTGGTCACGATCGTCGCCACCACCGTGGCCGGCCTGCGTCGTGAGGCCCGCCTCAAGGGCTGA
The DNA here is from genome assembly GCA_041394285.1 of Acidimicrobiales bacterium. Taxonomy (GTDB): domain Bacteria; phylum Actinomycetota; class Acidimicrobiia; order Acidimicrobiales; family SZUA-35; genus CADEDH01. The sequence goes on from JAWKIL010000001.1 coordinate 220,150, forward strand.
ATCCGGCCATTCCAAACAGGCCTCTTCACGCTAAACAGGCCAAACAGTGGAAACTAGGCCAAGCTTCAACTAGTGTGCGGTTGCCGCCAGGGGAGTCAGGTAGACGTCAGGATCGACGTGCTCGTCGGCCGCGTCCGGACGCCTCGTGGGGGCCGAACCGGCCACGACGCTCGAGGGGACCAGCGCATGCGATTCGACCACCTGCACCACCACTACGAGATCAACCGCCGCCAGCTCCTGAGCGGTGCGGCCAAGCTGGGCGCCGGCGCTGCCGTGGCCATGGGGACGGGCGGCATGCTGGCCGGCGCAGCCGGCGCCGACGACGGCCCCCGGGAGAAGAAGGACGACAAGCCCCGCGGCGGCGATGAGGTGAAGATCCTCGGGCGCTACAACGACGACTTCGACGTGGCCGGCGCCCTCGACGGCACATGGGCCAAGGAGACGTCGGCCCGCTACGGCAAGGACGACCAGCGGGGTTCCCTCAACGAGATCACACCGCGCAAGACGGCCCGGGCCCTGAAGCTGCTCGAGGGCTCGAAGAAGGTGGTGACCCACAACCTCGGCCATCTCATGGTGGACGGGGCTCCGGGCTACGTCACGTTCCCGCCGCGCCGCTACAGCCAGCGCCTCACCGCCCTGGGCTACACGCCCAAAGATCCCAACTTCTTCTCCACCACCACCCCGGGCCTGGCCGGCGAGGACGAGTGGCGGGCCGCCGATCGGACGCGGGGTCCGCTGGGATACCTGCAGTCGTCGGTGCCGTCGGGAACCAACACCCTGTCGGGGCACGAGGAGCGGTTCCTCGAGGGCGGCACCTACCAGATCATGACCCAGCTCGACAATCTGCCCCATATCGGGGTCAAGGAGGTCTATTACAACGGGTTCCGGGCCGACGACTTCGCCACCCCGCTCGGCGTGAGCAAGCTCGGCCTGGAGCATGTGGGCCCGATCGTGACCCGGGGCATCCTCCTCGACGTGCTGGGCTGGAAGCAGTCCCGCCGCTCGGGCGACGTGCAGACCGTGAACGGCAATCCGATGCTCGCCGACACCTACCGGATCACGCTCGAGGACCTGCTCGACACGATGAAGTGGGAAGGGATCAAGGGGATCGAGGCCGGCGACGTGGTGCTGATCCGCACCGGCTGGGACAGCCTGGCCGACGATCCGTCGACCTACGACCGGTACCTGGCCACGGAACCCGGCATCTACCTCCGGGAGGCCAAGTACCTGGGCGATCACCGGCCGGCCGTCATCGGCGCCGACTCCTGGGCCCTGGAGATCGTGGGGGTGGCCGATCCCCGCGGGTACGCCTTCGCCGTGCACCAGGAGCTGATCCCCAAGCGGGGCATCCGGATCGGGGAGGCGATCCGCACGAACTCGCTGGCGGCCGAGGGGGCGCACGAGTTCGTGTACTGCTACATGCCGCAGCACGCCTGGGGCGCCACCGCCGGCAACACCCCGCCCATGGCGATGACCCGGGGCTGAGTCCCGACTCTCTCGGGGTCGTGCCGGCGGCGGGGAGGTAGAGGGCACCCGCCGCTGGCGCCGATCGAGGGCTCGGTCCGGGATCCGCCGCTGGGTCGCCCGGAGGTCACGGCCCACGGGCCACCGCCTCCGACGGCCGGTGCGCCGCTGAGGCGCACCTCACTTCTCGGACCGGGCCCTCAGTGGTGTTCCGGGCATCCCCCGGCTCTCCTGCGGGGCCCCGCAGCGGTAGGCGGCCTCCTCCATCCACCGGCGCGGCGACCGAACCCCTCCGGTCCGCTGGGCTCCGCTCCACTGGGCCCGGCTACGATCGGGCTCGCTCCGGGGGCGGCCCCCGGGGTGAGGCGTCACCAGGGGGTTGCCAGGTGCTGGGTCCGTATCGAGTCCTCGACTGCACCGACCAGCGAGGGTGGTTCACCGGCTACCTGCTGGCCCAGCTGGGGGCGGACGTGGTGCTGGTGGAGCCCGACGGGGGCTGGCCCCGCACCGACGACCCCACCCGGTACGCCCACCTGGCCTACAACCGGGGCAAGCGGTCGGTCACGGCCGCCGGCCCGGACGACATCGCCGCCCTGGCCGCCGAGGCCGACGTGCTGGTCGACTGCGGGGCCTGGCCGTTCCCCATCGACCACGACGCTCTGCGGGCCGCCAACCCGCAGCTGATCACCGTGCAGCTCACCCCGTGGGGGGCAACCGGGCCCAAGGCCCACTGGCGGGCCACCGATCTGACCCTGTTCGCCTCCAGCGGCCAGCTCGCCGTCACCGGCGACAGCGACCGGCCCCCGGTGCGGATCTCGGTGCCCCAGGCCTGGCTGCACACGGCGTCCAACGCCGCGGTGGGAGCGATGGTGGCCCTCGAACACCGGGCCCGGACGGGCCAGGGCCAGCACGTGGACTGTTCGGCCCAGCAATCGGTGGTGGAGACGGCGCTGTCGGCCGTGCTCTACGCCCCGGCCGGTCTCCAACCCGTCACCCGGGAGGCGGGCGGGGTGCGGTACGGGACGGTGCTGATCCGCACCATCTACCCCTGCCTCGACGGTCACGTGGTGATCACCATCGCCTTCGGGGCGATGATCGGTCCCATGTTCCGCCGGTTCATGGCCTGGCTGCTGGAAGAAGGGTTCATCGACCAGGCCATGTTCGACAAGGACTGGGTCGACTTCGCGCTCCACCTGCAGACCGGGCAGGAGAAGATCGAGACGCTGGACGAGATCATGGCCGCCGTCGGCCGGTTCGCCGCCACCAAGACCAAGGCCCAGATCCTGGAGCGGGGCCTGCGGGACAGCCTGCTGGTGTGCCCCGTCAACGACATCGACGACGTGCTGGGCAGCCCCCAGCTCGACGCCCGCGGGTTCTGGGAGGTGACCGACGGCCTCAAGCTGCCGGGCCCGGTGGTGGTGGCGTCGGCCACGCCGCTGGCCCCCACGTCGCCCGCCCCCGAGCCCGGGGCCCACGCCGGCCAGGTGCCGCTCGACCCGACCGTGCCGGCCCTGCGGGCCACCCGGGTGGCGATCCCCGACGGGGCCCGGGCCGACAAGCCTCTGGCCGGCCTGAAGGTGGCCGACCTGGCCTGGGTGGCGGCGGCCCCGTTGGCCACCAAGATCCTGGCCCACTGGGGGGCCACCGTGGTCCGGGTGGAAAGCGTCAACCGGCCCTGCCTGCTGCGTCAGGCTCTGGGCCACCGTGACGACGTGCCCGACCAGGAGAACGGCATCGCCTGGCATTCGGCCAACGCCGGCAAGATGGCTTTGTCGCTCGACCTGTCCAAGCCCGAGGCCCGGGACGTGGTGCGCGACCTGGTGGGCTGGGCCGACATCGTCACCGAGTCGTTCACGCCCGGCACCATGGCCCGGTGGGGGCTCGGCTACGAGGATCTGGTGGCGATCAAGCCCGACATCATCATGTTGTCCAGCTGCGTGATGGGTCAGACCGGGCCCTACCGGCAGTTCGCCGGCTTCGGGAACATGGCGGCCTCGATCGCCGGGTTCTTCGACATCACCGGCTGGCCCGACCGGGGCCCGGCCGGCCCCTACCTGGCCTACACCGACTATGTGTCGCCCCGGTTGACGGCCTGCGTCCTGTTGGCCGCGGTGGAGCACCACCGGCGCACGGGCCAGGGCCAGCACCTCGACTATTCGCAGATGGAGGCGGCCACCCATTTCCTGGCCCCGGCCCTGGTGGAGCGCCAGCTCACCGGGCGCAAGCCGAGCCGGCGGGGCAACGCCGACGACCTGATGGTCCCGCACGGCGTCTATCCCTGCCTGGGTACGGACCGCTGGATCGCCATCGCCGTGGAGGGCGACGAGCAGTGGCGGTCGCTGGCCGTCGAGATGCGCCGGGAGGACCTGGCCGACCTGACCACACCCGAGCGGCGGGAACGGGAAGCCGAGCTCGAGGAGCTGCTGGCGGCCTGGACGGCCCGCCAGGACGCCGCCGGCCTTCAGCACCGCCTGCAGGCCCACGGGGTGGCGGCCCACCAGGTGCAGAACTCGGGCGAGGCCATCGACGATGCCCAGCTCATGCACCGGGGCCACTTCCAGTGGGTCGCCCACCCCTACGCCCGCCAGGCCCTGGTCGACACGATGCCGTACCACCTGTCGGCCGCCCCGAACGGGTTCGAGTGGGCCGGCCCTATTTACGGCCAGCACGCCATGGAGGTGCTGGAGGGCCTGTTGGGCTACGACGCCGACCGGATCGCCGAGCTGGCCATCGCCGAAGCCCTCGAATGATCCCGGAACTCTGACGCCGCGTACCGCTTCCTGGTACCCGACGTCAGAGATCGCTGAGGAGGGTGCCGTCGAGCACGGTGACGGCGTGTCCGGTGAGCTCCACCCGGTCGCCGGCCAGGCGCACCCGCATCCGCCCGCCCCGGGCCGACACCTGATGGGCGTCGAGCACGTCGAGTCCGAGGCGGCGGCCCCACCACGGTCCGGTGATGCAGTGGGCCGACCCGGTCACCGGGTCCTCGGGCACGCCCACCCGGGGCCCGAACACCCGGGACACGAAGTGGGCCGGCCCGCCGTCGACGTCGCCGGCGGCGGTGACGACCACGGCCCGGGTGTCGATACGGGCCACGGCGGTCAGGTCGGGCTGCAGGGCGGCCACCTCGGCGGGGCTGGACAGCTGGGCCACCAGATCGAACGAGCGGCCCTGGTCCACGACCTCGGCACCGAGGGCCTCGGCCAGCCCGTCCACCGGGCCGCAGGGCTCGGCCTCGGCCCGGGGGAAGTCCATCGTGATCGCACCGCCCGAGCGGGCGTCGGTGCGGCAGACGAGGGGGCCGGAGCGCGTGTGGAACGTGATCTCGCCTGTTCGGCCGTCGTCGGCCCCGGCCAGCCCGAGCTGGAACAGGGCGTGGGCGGTGGCCAGGGTGGCGTGCCCGCACAGGTCGACCTCGGTGGCCGGAGTGAACCACCGCAGGTCCCACTGGCCGTCGGGCCGCCGGCGGGGAAAGGCCGTCTCCGACAGGTTCATCTCGAGCGCCAGGGCCTGGAGCGCAGCGTCGGCCGGCCAGACCGGGACCTCGCCGCCGTCGATCACGGCGACGGCCGCCGGGTTGCCGGCGTAGGGGGTGGAGGTGAAGGCGTCGACCTGGAGGATGCGAATAGCCATCGGGGCATGGTGGCAGACAGCCGGCCGGCCTGCCGTCCTTTAGCCGCAGGCGGGCGCTGTCACTTCCGGAGCGGGCGGGGCCAGGGAAAGGCGATCAGCCCGATGAAGAAGCCGAGGAGCACGGCGGCCCGCACCGCGCCCTGGGCCCGGGGGCTGAACTCCTCGGGTTGCTCGCCCAGTCGCAGCGACAGATAGACGGTGGCGGCCACGAACGCCGTCACCGCGCCCAGCGCCGCCCGGATCAGCGCCCGGAACAGGTTGGCCACCCGCACGAACCGGCGGCGCCGCCGGATGCGGCGCAGGGTCCGTCGCTGCTCCCGGGCCTCCAGCTTGGCCAGCCGCTCGGCCGTCTTCAGATGCTGCCGGCTGCGGATCTCCGCTTCAGGCGCGCCCGGCGGCGCCTCGGGGGTCGCCGGTTCGGCCACCGGCGGCGGCGCCAGCAGGCCCTGGGGTGCCAACACGCCCTGGGGTGGCGGCGCCGCCGGAACCGGCTGGGGCTGGGGGGCTGGCCGGTGCCGGTGGGGCGGCGCCAGCCCGGGCATCGGCTCGGCGTGGGCGGCCGGCGGTGGGAGGTGGGGCGCGGCCGCCGGTGCCGGTGTCGCGGGGGCGAACGGTGGTGGGGCGGGAACAGGAGCCGGTGCCGGTGTCGTGCGGGTGAGTGGCGGCGGGGCGGGAGCAGGGGCCGGCGATGGCGTCGGCGGCCGGTGTTGCTCGGGTCCGGGGGCAGGGCGGCGGAACGCCGGGCTGGGGGGCAGGCTGGGCGGCGGTGGCGGAGGGGAAGCGGCATCGGGTGGGCGGACGAACGTGCGGGGCTGGATCTCGTCGATCGGGATCAGGGTTGGCTGGTCCCGGTCTCCGCGTCCGCTGCTCGCATCGCTGGCCGCAGCGGCGACGGCCGGCACGCCGGCCCAGTCGTCATCGAAGCTGTCCCGGTTGTAGGGCCACGGCGCCTGGATCTCGGTCCGGGGGCGGTGCTCCACCGTGGTCGCGCGGTCGCCGGGCGCAGTGCCTGGGCCCGGCCCTCCCCCCAGCCAGGTGCCGGGCGGGACCACGAGGGTGTCCGGTTCGGGGCTCAGCAGCCCCGTCGGGGCCTCCCCGGCGAGGGCGGCCACCAAGCGGTCACGCCAGGCCCCGGCGCTCGCCGGCCGCTGGGCCCGGTCGATGGCCATGCCGGCCTCCAGGGCGGCCCGGAGCTCGTCGCCGATAGCGGCCGTGGCCAGGTCGAGCCGCTCGGGATGGCGCCCGGTGGCCACCTCGGCCACCACGACCGTGGCGGCGTAGAGATCGGCCCGGTGGTCGGCCTGGCCCAAGGGGTCGGCCTGCTCGGGGGCCATGTAGCCGGCCGTGCCGCCGCCCAGCGTCACCGACGACGCGCCGGCCGAGATGTCGCGGGCCAAGCCGAAGTCGGCCAGGACCAGCCGTTCGCCCGGTCCGATGAGCGCCCCGGCCGGCGGCGCCGGCCGGGGCGGGCCGTCGGTGCGCAGCAGGAGGTTGGTGGGCTTGATGTCCCGGTGCACCACGCCCCGGGCATGGATCGCGTCCAGGCAGGCCCCGAGCTCCTCGACCAGCCGACTGAGCGCCGCCCGGTCGGCGGGGCCGGCCAAACGGTTGATCCGCGACCGCAGCGTGCCCCCGTCGGCCAGCTCCATCACCACGTAGGGCCGCCCGTCGTCGGTCTCGCCGATGTCGAACACGCCGATCAGCCGCTCGCTGCCCACCTTGCGGGCCACCCGGGCCTCGGCCACGAACCGGCGGCGCACCTCCACGTCGGCGGCGTGGTTCTCGGCCAGCACCTTGATGGCCACCGGGGCGTCGAGGCCGGGATCGACGGCCGAGTAGACCGTGGCGAAGCCGCCCACCCCGATCCGGGCCGTCACGTGGTAGCGCCCGAACCGGGCGGGGAACGACGGGTGGCGCAGCACGATGGCCCGGTCGAGCTTCACGGTCTGGTCGGGCGGATGTTCGGATGCCTGCCCGGGTGTCGGCTCAACCCCCATCGAAGACCACGTTAGTACGGGCCTGGTCGTAGCCGATCTCGGCCAGCACCTCGGCCGTGTGCTGGCCCAGCCGGGGAGCGTGGCGGTAGAGGCCGGGGGTGCCGGAAGCGAACCGGAGCGGGTCCTTCGTGGTGCGGTAGGGGCCCTCGGTGGGGTGGGTGTGGTGGGTGAAGAAGCCGACGGCGGCGAAGTGGGGGTCGTCGGCCAGATGTTCCAGGTCCACCACGGGGGCGGCCGGGATCGAGTGGGCGTCGCACAGCTCCATCCACGCCGCGGTGGTGCGGGTGGCCACGATCTCGTCGAGCAGGCTGTAGAGAGCATCGACGTGGTCGACCCTGGCGTTGACCGAGGCGAACCGCTCGTCGGCGGCCAGCTCGGGCCGGCCGGCCAAGGTGAAGAAGTCCCGCCAGTTCTGGTCGTTGTAGGGCAGCACGCACACCCAGCCATCGGCCGAACGGCGGGGCCGGCGGTGCTCGGTGAGCAGCCGCCGGTAGCCGATGGGGCCCTCCGGCGGCTGGTAGGCGTGGCCTTGGAGGTGTTCCACCAGGGTGAACGCCGCCAGCGACTCGGCCATCGGCACCTCGACATGATCCCCCTGCCCGGTGGCGGCCCGACGGTAGAGCGCGGCCAGCACGGCCTGGGTGATGTAGAGGGCGGCCACCTTGTCGGCCACCACGCTGGGGGCGTATGCCGGATCCCGGCCCAGGAGGGCAGCCGTGGCGGCCATGCCCGAGGCGGCCTGGATCACGTCGTCATAGGCCGCTTTGGGGGCATAGGGTCCGTCGCTGCCGAAGCCGACGGCCTGGCAGTACACGAGGTCGGGGCGGACCGCCCGCAGGTCGGCGTCGGCCAGACGGAGCTTGGCCAGGGCCCGGGGCCGGAGGTTCGACACGAACACGTCGCACGTGGCCACCAGGTCGAGCATGGCCTGGCGGCCGGCGTCGGTCTTGAGGTCGAGCCGGACACTGCGCTTGTTGCGGTTGACCTCCATGGAGAAGGCGCTCATGTCGGGCGAGTGCTTCGGGTCGAAGTACCGCATGAAGTCGCCCTCCGGCGGCTCCACCTTGATCACATCGGCCCCCAGATCGGCCAGGTTGCGGGTGGCGAGCGGGCCCATCACCACGGTGGTCAGGTCGGCGATGCGGACACCGGCCAGCGGGCCGGCGGAGGTGGGGGAGGTCATGGGGCACAGTGTGGCCTGGCGAAGGCGACCCGGGGCGGCGATGATGAAGCGCCGAGCTGCCGAAGCGGCGACGGACTCATCGACCCCTGCGAGAGGAGCCCCATCGATGGCCCCCGACGAGCTACTGGCCCGCCTGTCGTCGACTCTGCGCCACGACATCGGCCCCGCCGTGGTCGAGCCGTTCCCCAAGACCCAGGCGTTCATGGCGTCGGTGGTGCTGGAGAAGCTGTCGGCCCAGATCCGCCTGGCCCCGGCCCACGCCGAGGCCGAGGCGGCCGATCTGGCCGCTCGCGCCGCCGATCTCCCGGCCCTGCTCGGGACCGCTCCGGTGCCGGCGGCGGTGGCCGCCGCCGCCGACCGCCTCGCCGCCGGCGAGGGGTCGCCGGCTCTGTCGGCCCTGGTCGGGGCGCTGTGGGCCGAGCGGGAGGCGCTGGGGTCCGAGCGCTTCGAAGCCGTTCTGGGCCGGGCCCGCACCACCATGCGGGCCCGAATCGACCGCCAGATGGAGTACGCAGCATGAGCGGCGGGCAGCGAAACGACGGCGCAGCGGTCATGGAGGAGCGGATCGCCGCCTATCTGCGGGACCAGCTGGAGGCCCCCGACCTGGCCCTGTCGGGGGTGGAGCGCATCGCCGTCGGCTGGTCGCACGAGACCTGGCTGTTCGACGCCACCTTCACCCGCCACGGCGCCACCCGCACCGAGGGGTACTGCCTGCGGCGCGATCCGGGCAATGCCCTGTTGCGGGAGATGTCGGACCTGGGCACCCAGTTCCGGGTGCTGCAGTGCCTCGAGCCCACGGCGGTACCCGCTCCCCGGGGGTACTTCTTCGAGGACGATCCGGCTGTCCTCGACGCCCCGTTCCTGGTGATGGAGCGGGTGCCGGGCGTGTGCCCCAGCCCGTGGGGGCGCGACGGGCGCCGGTTCTACGAGGAGGCGGCGGCCCGGGGAGAGCTTCCCCGATCCTTCACCGACGCCCTCGTCACCCTGCACACCCTGGACTGGGAGGGTGCCGGTCTCGGCTTCCTCGGCGTACCCGAGGCCGGCACCGGCTTCGCCCTGGGCGAGGTGGCCAAATGGAAGCGGCTGATCGAGTCCACCGGGGTGGAGCCCGACCCGATCCTGGTCGACCTGATCGGCTGGCTGGAGGCCAACGCCCCCGCCACCGAGCGCCGGTCGCTGGTGCACGGCGCCTACCGCACCGGCAACTTCCTGTGCCACGAGGACCGGGTGTCGGCCCTGCTGGACTGGGAGACCGAGGTGATCGGCGACCCCATGTACGACGTGGCCTATGTGCTGTCCGACCTCAACCGGGAGGGCACCGAGCTGCTGTCGAACCTGGTGGAGCGGGACGAGTTCATCAGCCGGTACGAGGCGGGCACCGGCATCGAGATCGACATGGAAGCCTGCAACTACTACCAGGTGCTCTATGGAATGCGGTCGGCCGCGTTCTGGATGAGCGCTTCCGGACTCTACGCCGACGGCCGCAACACCGACCTCCGCCTGGCCCGCACGGCCTGGTCGATCCCCGTGGTGCTGGATCGGGCGGCGCGGGACCTGGGCTACTGATGGATCGATGCCGGGAAAGGACGCGCTGGTGAGCGACGAGAGCGGCGAGCGGCCCGTGTTCGGGCCCGATGACGACGGGTTCCACACGGCGGTGATGAGCGACCGGTGGTGGGAGACCGAGACCTCGTGGTTCTCGTTCCATCACCCCCAGCGACGCCTGGGCGGCTGGTTCTACACCATGGTCCGGCCCAACATCGGCACGGTGGCCGGCGGGGCCTGGGTGTGGGACCACACCGCGCACCTGCCCTGGGACGTGCTGTACTCGGCCAACTACTCGGCCCTCCAGCTCCCCGACGGAGCCGACCTGCGGGACTGCACCCTGCCCAACGGGGTGTCGATCCGGGCCGTGGAACCCACGATGGGCTACGAGCTGGGCTACGACGACGGCGACCGGTTCCAGGCTCGCCTCCGCTTCGACGGGGTGATGCCGCCCGAGCCGCTCACCGCGGTGGGATCGACGTTCGGCTCGGCCCACCACTTCGACCAGCTGGGCCGGGTGCATGGCCACATCGTGGTGGGGGGCGAGCGGATCGAGATCGACTGCCTCGGCATGCGGGACCGCACCTGGGGGCCCCGTCCCGAGCACCGGCCCCGGCAGGCGGCCTATGTGACGGGAGCAGCCAACGGCGGGCACGGCTTCCTGGCCGTGACGAACACCCGGCCCGACGGCGATCCCATCGCCTACGGCTTCCTCCGGCGGGACGGCCGGACGGTTAGCCTGGCCGGGGGCGAGCGCACGGTGGAGCGGGATCCCGCCGAGGGATGGGTGCTCAACATCACGATCGAGGCCACCGACGCCGAGGGGCGCCGGCTGCGGGCGGTGGGGGAGCCGGTGAGCCGGATCATCATCAACCGCCATACCTTCATCGACATCAACAGCCTGATCCGGTGGGACATCGACGGGGAGGAGGCGTGGGGCGAGGACCAGGACATGTGGCCGGTCCACACCTTCGCCGCCCGCCAGCGGGCGGCCCGGGCGGCGGGCTGAGGCGGGCCCCGGGGGGCGGCCTCAGAGGAACAGGTAGCGGTAGCGGATCGAGCCCTGGAGGCGGCCGACGGCGCTCCCCAGGTGGTCCATGAACAGCAGGGCCGAGCGCCGGTCGCGCACCCTCGCTCCGCTCGCCACGACGTACCACCAGCCCCGCAGGGTGGCGGTGGGGCTTCGACGGGGAGCGCCCATCGGGGCGAACCGCTTCATCACGAACACGTCGCCTATGGCGTAGTTGCGCTTCTGGCGGTAGGTGGCCCGCAGCCCCGTGCGGTAGCGGTAGCGGAGCACGGCGCCGGCGCAGAAGGCGATCGGGACACCCGCCAGCTTGGAGCCGCCAGGACAGGTCGACGTCCACCAGGGGGGTGGACAGCACGTCCCACCCGTCGACCTTGTCGAACACGTCCTTGTGGATGCCCATCGCCGCCCCGATCGTGACCGGCAGGAAGTCGTGCAGCACGGTGAGCCCGTGCCGCTGCATCGGCTCCCGCCGCACCCGGGTGAAGGGCGGATTGAGGGCCTCGTCGTCGATGCGGGCGCCCACCACCGGGTTCTCGTCGAGGGCGGCCTTCATGGCCGCCAGGTACCCGGGTGTGATCTCGTCGTCACCGTCGAGGAACACCAGGTAGCGGCCGGCGGCATTGGCCGCCCCGATGTTCATGCCGTCGGCCTGGGGCCGCAGCCCGGGGGCGTCGATCACCGTGAGGTTGGCGATCCGGTCGGCGTAACGGCGTGTCAACTCGGGCGTGCCGTCGCTCGACCCGTCGTCGACCATGATCAGCTCCCAGGCGAAGTCGGTCACCTGGGCGGCGAGGGCGTCGAGCTGCAGGGCCAGGGTGGCGGCGGCATTTAGGCAGGCGCAGATGACACTGAGCAGGATGCCCCGGCCGGGACCGTCCACCACGTCGTCATCAAGGCTGCCCCACGTCGATGGCTGCATGGTGGTGCCGTCTCCTGCTGCCCACGCCCTGCCCCCGGCTTGCCGAACGGGCTGAGTCTAGACGCCGGGTGCGGAGCATCGGAGCTGGGCAGAACACCTAGTCAGGTGGTGGCTCAGGTGCCCGCCAACTTGGCCACGATGGGAGCCACGGCATCGACGTCGGGGCCGAGGTGCCAGTAGCTGACGCCCAGCCGCTCCCGCCAGCCGACGAGCTGTTCGATGCAGTCGTCGACCGTGCCCGACAGAACGGCGGGGGTCTCGCCCAGCAGGCCGGGCTCGTCGGTGATGAGCTCGGAGAACGAGGATCGGGAGCACCGCACCTCGCCGTGGGAGTCCCGGACCATCGTCAGGTAGACGGTGGCCTGGAGCTCGGGTCCTCGGTCGGTCCGCTCGGCTGCGGCCGCCGCCCGCCGGACGTGGGCGATCTTCGCCTGGTAGCTCTCGACGCTGAACTCGGAGGCCAGGCCAGGGCCGATGCGCCCCGACCGCAAGGTGGGGTGGATGCCGGCGATGTCGGCTCGGCGGCCGGCCAGGGCGAGGATCCGGGGCCCGCCGCCGCCGATCAGAAGGGGAAGGGGCCGGCCGGTCCGGGGCAGACCTTCCAACCCGTCGACCCGGTAGTGGGAGCCGTGGCGGGTGACCGGATCGGGGCCGTCGAGGGCCCGGACGATCTCCACCGCCTCCTCCAGGCGGCTCACCCGCACCGCCGGCGGGTCGAGCGCCATGCCGAGCGCTTCGTAATCGGCCGGGAGCCATCCCGCCCCCAGGCCCAGCTCCACCCGGCCGGCGGAGAGCACATCGAGGGTGGCCATCGACTTGCGCAGGAGGCCCGGATGGCGCAGATCGTTGGCCAGCACCAGCGCCAGCACCCGGAGTTGGGTGGTGGCGCTGGCGGCGGCTGTCATGGCCACCGTCGGTTCCATCACCCAGCCGCCCGAGACGTGATCGGAGAAGGCGACCGTGTCGAAACCGAGATCCTCGATGCGGCGGATCCCGTCGAGCCAGGAGCGGGCATCACCGTCGAGGCGGGGAGCGGGGGCGATGAAGCGAAACGGGCGCACCGCATTGTCGTCCCGCCGGCCCGACGGGGTGACCGGCGTCCTGGCCGGATCGGTCCCGTCTGCCTCGTGGCGTGCCCTCGGTTCGCGCATCATGCTCCGCATCGGCCCTCGGCCGACGGTACCCCGGACGGAGCGCCTCGAAACGGAGGACCGTGCCTAGAGTTGACCGATGGCAGCCTGGAACGAGTTCGCAGCGGCTGAGCCGGCGCTTGCCGCCGAGGTGTCCGCCCTGTTCACATCGCACAAGCACCACACGATGGCCACCATCCGGCGGGACGGCTCGCCCCGGATCAGTGGTACGGAAGTGGACCTGGCCGACGGCGAGTTGCGGTTGGGGATGATGCTGGGATCCCGCCGGGCCGCTGACCTCCGGGCCGATCCCCGCCTCGCCATCCACAGCCACAGCGTCGACCCGCCCGACGAGGATCCGTCCGCCTGGGCCGGCGAGGCCAAGCTGGCCGGCGTGGCGATCGACGACGGATCGGTGGGCGAGGGCGACGAAGCGGCCGATGCGTTCCGGGTCGACCTGCGCGAGGTCGTGTTCACCCGGGTGGGCACGCCGGCCGATCATCTCGTCATCAGCTGGTGGACCCCGGAACAGGGACTGCGCCGCATCGAGCGCCGCTGAGCGGCGACGCCGGGGGTGGCCGGCCCCCGGTGCTCAGCCTTGCGGATCAGCTCCGCCGGGAGCCAGGGGCGAGCCCGAGACCGGTGACCAGTCGGGCGGCGGGTCCTCGCCCACACGGCCGTCGACGGCCTCCCGCAACAGGTCGGCATGGCCGGTGTGGCGGCTGTACTCCTCGACCAGATCGAACAGGATGCGGCGCAGGCTGGCGTGGCGACCGTCGGGAGCGGCGATGTGGACGGGCTGGTCGAGGCCGCCCCGAGCCAGGGCTGCGCTGAGGCGCTCCCGGGAACGGGCGACTGCACCATCCCAGTAGGCGTACAGCTCCTCCGGAGGATCGTCGCCAGCCGAGGTGATCTCCCAGTCGCTGCCGGGCCGCACGGGTGTGGCCGTCCACGGATCGCCGGGTGGATCCCCGCTGAGCTTCACCGTGAACGTCACGTCTTCCACCAGTGCCAGATGCTTGAGCAGGGCACCGAGGGACAGGGAGGACGCCCCGAGGCGGAGCTGCAGCCCGCTGGCGTCGAGGCCGTCGGCCTTCCAGCGGAACGTGGCCCGCTGGCGTTCCAGGGCACCGCGCAGGTGCTCGATCTCGGTGCCGGCGAGCGGCGGCTCGAACCACGGTTCGCTCATCCGCCGATGCTACCGACAGCCCGTCGGCGCCAGGGTATTGGTACAGGGCTGGGCACGCAGCGCCTGGGCGGCGTTACGATCCCGCGATGACTGTCCAATCGTCATCGCCCCAGCCCAACCAGCAACCGGCTGGTTGGTACGACGTGGGGCAGGGGTGGGCCCGCTACTGGGACGGCCAGAACTGGAGCGAAGCGGTCACCCACGAGGCCCTGCGGGCGCAGCAGGCGGCCCAACAGCCGGCTGAACCCCCGGCGGCGTCCGCCGCCAGCCCGCAGGCCGACTATCAGCAGCCCGGGTACCAGCAGCCCGGGTATCAGCAGCCCGGGTATCAGCAGCCCGGCTATCAGCCCCCGGGGCCCCAGGACTATCAGGATCCGCATGCCGGCTACCAGCAGCCCGGGCATCAGCAGCCCGGCTATCAGCCCCCGGGGCCCCAGGACTATCAGGATCCGCATGGCGGCCACCAGCAGCCGCCCGCCCCTCCCGGATACCAGCAGCCGGCGTCGCCGGGCCAGGCGCTCCAGGGGGCGCTGGCCGGGCTGCAGATCCCCGATCTGGCGGCCAAAGGGCCCGGCGGGCTGCCGGTGATCCTCTTCCCGGCGATCATCGCCGGGGCCGCCCTGCTCGTGCTCCTCGGGTCACTGCTGCCCTGGGCCACGATCGACACCGGCTTCGGGTCTTTTTCCGTGCGGGGGACGGAGGGCGACGGCGTGCTGACCCTGCTCCTGGCCCTGGCCGGGGGGGCCGCGGCGGTGGCGGTGGTGATGGCCCGCAAGCCGATGGCCGCCATCGGGGGCATCGTGGCCGGCGGGTTGTCGCTGCTCATCGCCGGCTACGACTTCCTCGACCTGGCCCGGGTGAGCGGCGGGGGCGGGCTGGTCGAGGCCCACGTCGGGTTCGGCCTGTGGTTGGTGCTGCTCGGATCGCTGGCCATGACCGGCGCTTCGATCGCCATACTCGTGCTGAACAAGGAGCAGTCGTCGGGCGCGGCCCCCACCTCCGCCTGGTGAGCGCGTCCGGCTGAACCCGATCGGCGGCCTCGCCGACGCCGGCCAGCGCCGACGGACTGGGGTCGGCATGGAGTTGCCCGGGCCGTGTCCGGTCCACTGGCCCCGCCCGCAGCGTTACGACTTCGTCGCCGTCGCGCGCGGAGCGGGCGCGAAATCGAGGCCGGTTGTTGGTGGCCCGCAGCGGACGCCTTAGTGTCTCGGCGTAGCTGGCCGCCTCGCCGGGGTCGGCTGTCGCCGCAGCAGGGGAGAGGAGGCTCGATGCCAGCGACGAGATGCGGGTCGCTTCGTGCCGCCCGGGCCGCCGTCCCGCTCGGGCGGGCGGCGGCGGCCAAGGTGTAGGGGGGCGGATGATCGGGCTCGTGGCCCAGGCGGGAGCCGCCGGTGACATAGCGGTGACCGAGACGTTGATCGTGGGGCTGATGCTCGTCTCGGCCCTGGTAGCCATCGCCGTGAGCCGGCTGCGGCTGCCCTACACCGTGGCCCTCGTGCTGGTGGGGCTGGCCCTCAGCCTGGTGGGGGCGTTCGCCGAGATCGACCTGACCAGCGATCTGATCCTCCTGGTGTTCCTGCCGCCCCTCCTGTTCGACGCCGCTATCAACCTCGATCTCGATCAGCTCGTGTTGCGGCGGTGGCAGGTGGGGGCCCTGGCCATCGTCGGGACGGTGATCTCGGCCGCCGCCATGGCCGCCGCTCTGTTCGCCGTGCCGGGGCTGGGTTGGAAGGCCTCGCTCGTGCTGGCCTCGATCCTGGCCGCCACGGACCCGGCGAGCGTCCTGGCCATCTTCAAGGAGCACGGCGTGGGAACCGGGCTGCGCACGCTCATGGAGGGAGAGTCGCTCTTCAACGACGCGCTCGCCATCGTCCTGTTCCTCATCACCGCCGAGTGGGCGTTCGGTGCGACGCCCGTCACCTTCACCGACGCCGCCACCGAGCTGGCGACCGAGGTGTTCGTGGGGGTGGCGACGGGAGCTCTTCTCGGCCTCGTCGCCCATCGGCTGATGACCACGCTCGACAACTTCCTGGTGGAGATCAACCTCTCGCTGGTCACCGCCTACGGGGCCTATCTGGTGGCCGATCGCCTGGAGGGGTCGGGGGTGATCGCCGTGGTCTCGGCCGGGATCCTGATCGGGAACTACGGAACCCGCAGGGCGATGTCGGCCGCTTCCCAGGTTTCGCTGATCGAGTTCTGGGAGGTGCTGGCGTTCCTGGCCAACTCTGCGCTGTTCCTGGTGCTGGGGCTGGACTTCGACCTGCGGGACCTGCGGGGGCGCACGCTCGCCGTCACCGTGGTGGCGATCGCCGGCATGCTCGCTGGACGGGCGGTGATCTCGTTCGTTCTCCTGCCGCTGCTCGGCCGCAGCCGTTCGGCGCCGATTCCCCGACCGTGGTGGATCGCCGTGTTCTGGGGCGGGCTGCGCGGCTCCATCCCCATCGCCCTCGTGCTGGGCCTGGATCAGCGCCGATTCGGCGGTGTCGACGCAGTGGCGGTGGTGTTCGGTGTGGTGCTGTTCTCGTTGATCGTGCAGGGCTTGAGCTACCGGGCGCTGCTGGACCGCCTCGGCCTGACGGCGCGGCCCCACGACGTGGAACGGTACGAGACCGTGCTGGGCGAGGCGCTGTCGTTGCGTGCCGCCCGCCGGGAGCTCGACGCCATGCGGTCCACCGGCGACATCGTGGTCACCCTGTTCGAGCAGCTCCGCCACGGGGTGGAGGCGCAACTGGAGGAAGCGGAGCACGAGCTGGCGGCACTCACCAGCGACGGTGGCAGCGTGCGGGAGCGGCAGGTGAACGTGGTGGCCCGACGGCTGGCCGCCTCCCGGAAGCGGGCGCTGGCCGATGCATCCCGGGCCGGCCGCATCAGCGACGAGGTGGCCCGCCGCCTGTCACGTCAGGCCGACATGGGCCTGGTCGAACAGGGCCTGGCTGCGGTACCGGAGCCCGACGGCTACCGCGCTGGTGGTGGGGACCCCGGTGGCGACGGCGGTGGCGACGGCGATGGCGGTGGCGACGATGCCGTCGGCGGCCAGGCCCGGGGTCACGGCTGATCCTGGCTCACCGGCGGAGCCGGGGGAGGAGGGCCAAGCGCTCGACCTCGTGCTGGAGGTGGCGCTGCTCGGGCCGGCTCGTGGCCAGCTCGGCGGCGCGCCGGGCGGCATGGAGCGACTTTCGGTAGAGCTCGTCTGTCTGGGCCCAGTCGGTGTCCGCTGCGGTGACGGCCTCGTCGTGGACGGCAGCGATCGCCGCCTGCAGTTGGTACGGGCCGACGCGGCCGACCGGCAGGGCCGCCTCGAGGAGGGCGACGCCTTCGGCGATCTTGTCCCGGTCCCACCGGGCGCGGTCCTGCACGGCGAGTGGTATGAACGACCCGTCCCGGGCGGCGCGGGCCGGACGCCGGGCGGCGGTCAGCAACAGCAGAGCGAGGAGCCCGGCCACCTCCCCGTCGTCGGGCAGCACGCGGTGAAGCTCGCGGGCCAGCCGGATCGCCTCGTCGCCGAGGGCGGGGACGGTGAGATCCGCCCCGCTGGTGGCCGTGTGGCCCTCGGTGAACACGAGGTACAGCACATGCATCACGGCCGCCAGCCGGGCGGGTAGCTCGCTGCGATCAGGCGGGGCGAACGGTTCGGCCTCCTGGGCCAGCCGCGCCTTGGCCCGCGAGATCCGTTGGGCCATCGTGGGCTCCGGCACCAGGAAGGCCCGGGCGATCTGGGCGGTGTCCAGCCCGGCGACGGCGCGGAGGGTGAGCGCGATCTGCGACGGGCGCGACAGCGCCGGATGGCAGCACAGAAGCATCAGGGGGAGCGTGTCGTCCTGCTCCGGTACCGTGCCCTCACCCCCGACCCCACCACCACCGTTGCCGCCGCGGGCCGTGGCCGAGCGGGCGGCACGGGCTTCCCGCCGTGCCCGCGCTCCCTCCGCTCGGAGCCGGTCGACGAGTCGGCGGGACGCCACGCGGGATCAATGGCGGTGCCGGTCACGGTGTGTAAGCGCATCACCTCCCGCCCGACGGCGACTCACACCCCTGTCACCGTCGATCGGTGGCAACAGCCCATCCTGCCTAACCACATCGACGAACTGCTGACCGTTCTGCGCGAAGTCTGCGCGAGGAGCTTCCACGGCGAGACGACGGACCGGTCCTCCAACCGCATCCGCCGGATCGAGCCGAACCCTAGTGCGCCCTTCGTCTGTTTCGGCGCTGTCGTGGGGCGGATCTCGTTACGTGGCGGGGCCATTGGGTGTCGCCCCGGCGCCGCACCCCCAGTGGCCGGACGTTCGTCCGCGCGATCTCCTCATAGGGGTCTTCCGTGGCCCGGTTCAGCTAGCAGGCTCAGGAGTCCAGTAGGATTTCGATCTGGCGAGCCGGGAAGTCTGGTCGGCGTGTTCTTCACTGCGACCAGGCAGGTGCTGCATGCCACGAGTACGTCAGTCATCCCTTCGCCACGACGACGACTGGCCGGTGCTGGCGGGCAACGAAGCGGAGGGCGCCAGCGAGTTGGGCGCAGCCGCCCATGCAATGCCGCTGTTCTTCGTTGCCTGGATGACCATCGGGACCCTGTTGGCTCTCGTTCTGGTGGCCCGGGGACACGACGCCCGGACGATGATCGGCCTCGGCCTGGGGCTGGGTCCGCTGATGGCGGTCGTAGCGTCGGACACTATCCGCCGCCGAGAGCGGCGGGCGGCACCGTTGGTGCTCAAGCCCGGCGATGATCTCGGAGGCCCGGTCGACGTTCTGATCGTGGTGCAGGGTCATCCCGATGGGGTCGTCTCCGTCCGCCCCAATCTGGAAGCGGCGGTGCCGTCGTTGGGCACGCTCGTTCTGGCGCGGCCGGTGGCCTACGAATGGGCCGATGGCAGCCCCGACGAGCCTGTCGTCCGGGAGGAGCATCGCGCCCTGGTGGAGGCGGCTGACCGCCTCGGGGTGTTCGGTGCCGAGCTCGTGCTGTGGCCGGGGCCGGTCGACGTCGTGGTGGAGCGGTTTCGCCGCCGTCATCCCTCCGGGCTGGTGTTGGTGACGATGGCCGACCCGGGCAACGGCGCAGCAACCGCCGGCTGAGGGCTCGACGCATGCTTCTCTTCTCGTTGATCCTCCATGCGGTCTGCGGAGTCGTGGCGCTCGTAGCCGGCCGTCGCCTCGGCCGCTACGTCTGGCTGGTCGGTGCCGCGGCGCCGGCGGCGACCATCCTGTGGCTGGTTGCCAACAGCTCTCGGGCGGCCAGTGCCGACGGGGTCGTGGCCCGGATGGAATGGGTGCCGTCGCTGGGGTTGGCCCTCGACCTGAGGCTGGACGCGTTCTCGGCCCTGATGATGGTATTGATCTCGGGCGTAGGCGTCCTCGTTTACGCCTACGGATGGCAGTACTTCGGCCACGCCCACCGGGGCGGGCAGGCGGCGGGCCTGTTGACGCTGTTCGCCGGCTCGATGCTCGGTGTCGTCGTGGCCGACAACCTGCTTGCGCTCTACCTCTTCTGGGAGCTGACCTCGATCACGTCGTACCTCCTGATCGGGCTGGACGACGACGACCCGGACGCCCGTTCGGCGGCTCAACACGCTTTGCTGGTGACTGGCTTCGGGGGTCTCACCATGCTCGGCGGCCTCGTGGTCCTGGGGCAGCAGGCCGGCACCTTCCGTATCAGCGAGATAGTGGCGGCGCCGCCATCGGGATCGGCCACCAGCGTCGCCCTGGTCCTGATCCTCGTCGGTGCGTTCACCAAGTCGGCGCAGTACCCGTTCCACTCGTGGTTGCCCGGTGCGATGGTGGCACCGACCCCGATCAGCGCATACCTGCACTCGGCGGCGATGGTGAAGGCCGGCGTGTACCTCGTGGCCCGGCTGGCGCCGGCCTTCGCCGAGGAAGCGGTGTGGCGCCCGTTGGTCCTGTCGGTCGGGCTGATCACGATGGTTGCCGGCGGGCTGCGGGCCCTGCGGCCGGCCGACCTGAAACAGCTGTTGGCTCTCGGCACGATCAGCCAACTCGGCTTCCTGGTGGTGCTGTTCGGGATCGGCCGCCCGGAGGCCACGGCGGCCGGTTGCGCCCTGATCCTCGCCCATGGCCTGTTCAAGGCGGCGCTGTTCATGGTGGTCGGCATCGTCGATCACGAGACACACACCCGAGACATCGACCAGCTGCCGATCCTCGGCCGGGGCTGGGGTATGACCAGGGCCGTCGGCCTGGGGAGCGCGGCATCGATGGCGGCGCTGCCTCCGCTGGCCGGGTTCGTGGCCAAGGAGAAGGCCTACGCTGCCCTGGTCGACGGGAGCACGGTCGATCGGTTGACCCTCGCCGGCATCGTGATCGGATCGGTGCTCACCGTCGCCTACAGCCTCCGCCTCGGCTACGCCCTCGTCCGGCCCGATATCGTGTCCAGTCGCCGCTCGGCCCGTCCGGAGGCGGATCACGCCCCCGGCCCGTGGTTCATCCTGCCGGGCGCGGTGTTGGCTCTGGGCTCGGTCGTGCTCGGCCTGGTGCCGGCGCTGTGGTCGGGCCTGGTGGATCAGGCCGCCCTCGCCCTCGACCCGGCGTCCGGTGCCCACCTCGAGCTGTGGCACGGGTTCTCGCTCCCGCTGGTGTTGTCGCTCGTGACTCTGGCTGGCGGCGTGACGTTGTTCGCGTTGCGCCGCTCTGTTGCCGGGGTGCAGGAGCGGACCGCCTTTCCCCTCACGGGAACGAGGGTCTACGAGGCGTCGGTCCGGGGGACCTTGGAGCTGGCGGCCCGCGTGACCAGCGTTGTGCAGTCGGGGTCGCTACCGATCTATGCCGCCGTGATCCTGTCCACCGCCGCGATCGCACCCGTCGTGGCTCTGGTCACCGGTCGATGGTGGAACGGCTGGCCGGAGGTCATCGGAAAGCCAGCCCACATACCGATTGCCACCATACTGCTCGCCGGCTGTGTGGCAGCGACGCTGGCCCGTCGGCGTTTCGCCGCGGCCATTCTCCTGGGCGTCGTGGGCTACGGGATGGCGCTCTTCTTCGTAGTGCAGGGGGCACCGGATCTGGCATTGACCCAGTTCGCCATCGAGACCCTGTCAGTCGTGGCGTTTCTCCTCGTGTTCCGGGTGCTACCCGACCGGTTCGAGCGCCGGGCACCGGCTGTCCGTCGCTCGGCTCGGCTGGCGGTGTCGGCCACGGTCGGAATCTTCGTGATGCTGATGGCCATCGTCGCCTCGGGGTGGCGCACCGAGCCCTCGGTGTCCCGGGAAATGTCGGAGCGGGCGTTGCCCGATGGGGACGGACGCAACGTGGTCAACGTGATTCTCGTCGACATCCGCGGCTTGGACACATTGGGGGAGATCACGGTGCTGGCGACCGGTGGGATTGGAATCGTGGCACTGGCGCGGGCCGGTCGTGGGCTCCGACGGTCTGGGGCGACCCGCCAGCGGCGCATGCCGGCGGAGCAGGAGGTGGTGGCAACGTGATTCGTCGGTCGCTGATCCTCGACACCACCGTCCGGATGGTGTTCGACGGAATCCTCGTGCTGTCGGTGTACCTCCTGTTCGCCGGGCACAACCAGCCGGGTGGCGGATTTGTGGGCGGGCTCGTCGCCTCGGCCGCCCTCGCTCTGCGCTACATCGCGGGCGGCTTTGACGAGGTCCGTTCGACCCTACGGTTCCGGCCGTGGACCCTGCTGTCGGCCGGGCTGCTGCTGGCAGTCGGCACCGCGCTGGTACCGATGCTGTTCGGGCGGGCCGCGCTGAACCAGCACGCGCTGGAATGGAACATCATCGTTCTCGGCAAGGTGAAAGCCACCAGCGCCACGGTGTTCGACACGGGGGTGTATCTGGTGGTGGTCGGGTTCGTGCTGATGATCTTCGAGGGGCTCGGCGACGATCCCGATGATGCCCGCCGGGACTTGCACGGGGAGGTGTCATGACGGTCCTCCTCGTCGTGGTGGCCGGCGTGTTGTGGGCTTGCGGCACCTACCTCGTGCTGGGGCGACAGCTAAGCCGGATCATCATCGGCATCGGATTGCTGGGCCACGGCGTCAACGTGCTCCTCGTGCTCGCCGGTGGCGGCGGCGGTACGCCGGCCTTCGTCGGTGGTGACCCGGCGCAGTTCACCGATCCGCTCCCGCAGGCGTTCGTGCTGACGGCGATCGTCATCACGTTCGGTGTGATCGCCTTTCTACTGGCCCTGGCCTATCGAAGTTGGCTAGTGACCTCCGACGACGAGGTGGAAGACGACGTCGAGGACCGGCGCATCGCGCGGGAAGCCGAGGGCATTGCGGAGATGGGGGCCGAGGCATGACGCCGTTGGTGACACTGCCGATGCTGCTCCCCCTGCTTGCGGCAGCGGTGTCGATCGGCTTCGGCTCTTTCCGCATCGTGCAGCGGCTCATCAGCGTCGTGACGCTGAGCGGCACAGCGACGATCAGCGCGTTTCTGCTCAGTAGGGTCGACCGGGAGGGCCAGGTGGTTGTCCAGGTCGGCGGTTGGTCAGCGCCAATCGGTATCACGCTCGTGGCAGATCGACTGGCTGCCATCATGTTGCTCGTCGCCAGCCTGATGCTCCTCGCCGTGCTGCTGTTCGCCATCGGCCAGCCCGGAGCGGAGACGCACCACACAGGTTTCCACCCCGTCTACCTGATCCTCGCTTCCGGCATAGCGCTGGCGTTCCTCACCGGAGACCTGTTCAACCTGTTCGTGGCGTTCGAAGTCACGCTGATGGCGAGCTATGTGCTGATCACGCTGGGCGGCCGAGCGGATCAGGTTCGCAGCGGCATGACCTACGTCGTCATCAGCCTCCTCGCTTCGAACCTGTTCCTACTGGCCCTGGCGTTCATCTACGCTGCCACCGGGACCGTCAACCTGGCCGATCTCAGCTCCCGGATCGCCGACCTTCCCGACGGACTCCGTAGCGGGCTGGCCGTCCTGCTCATCGTCGTGTTCGGGGTGAAGGCGGCGATCTTCCCCCTGTTCTTCTGGTTACCCGACAGCTACCCGACTGCGCCCACACCGGTGACGGCGGTGTTCGCCGGCCTGCTGACGAAGGTCGGCGTCTACGCCATCATCCGGAGCCAGACGCTGCTCTTTCCACCCGATACGCAACCCGGCAACCTCCTGCTCGTGGTGGCCGGTCTCACCATGGTGGTGGGCGTCTTCGGGGCCATCACCCAGAACGACATCAAACGGATCCTGTCGTTCCACATCGTGAGCCAGATCGGATACATGATTATGGGGCTGGGTCTGTTCACCCTGGCCGGGCTGGCCGGCGCAGTGTTCTACATCATCCACCACATCGTGGTGAAGACCACGCTGTTCCTCGTGGCCGGGCTCGTGGAGCAGCGGGCCGGGACCGGGCAACTGGCTCGCCTCTCCGGCCTGGCCCGTTTCGAACCGACGCTGGCGGTGCTGTTCCTCGTCCCGGCATTGAGCCTCGCCGGCATACCGCCGTTCTCCGGGTTCGTGGCCAAGCTGGCGCTGATCGGTGCCGGTATCGGGGCAGGGCAGTACGTGATCGTCGCCGTCAGCCTGGTCGTCAGCCTGCTGACTCTGTTCTCCATGATCAAGATCTGGTCCAACGCGTTCTGGGGGTTGATGGGTGTCGGGGACGCGCCGCTGGCACGGGCGGCGTCGCGGCGCAGCAGGGCGTTGATGACAGGGTCGACGGTTGCCCTGGCGGGCCTGAGCATGGCCATCGTGCTCTGGGCCGGCCCGCTCTACGCTCTGTCCGAACGAACCGCCCAGGATCTGATGGACACCCGGCCCTATGTCGACACGGTGCTCGGATCATGAGCCGGTTGGTCCGGGTCGTGTGGCTGACAACGGTATGGGTGGCGCTGTGGTCGGACCTGTCCGTGGCCAACGTGGCCTCCGGTCTGCTCCTGGCCTGCCTCATCGTCGTGAGGTTCGACACATGGAGGTCGGGGACCACTGTTCTGCGGCCGGTAGCGGTCGCCAGGTTCGCCGCCTATTTCCTCTCCCAGTTGGTCCGTTCCACATTCGTGGTGGCCCGTACCGTCATCAGTCCCCGAGGGCGAATTCGGAGCGATATCGTCGCCTTCCCGTTGCGAGGCGGCTCGGACGCGATTGTCACCCTCATTGCCAACTCCATCAGCCTGACCCCGGGCACGCTGACCCTCGACGTCAGTACTGACCCTCTCACGCTCTATGTGCACGCCCTCGATGTGCGCGATACCGATGCTCTCATGGACGATCTCCGAACGTTGGAGACCCTTGCTCTGCGTGCCTTCGGCAACGCCGATGCTGCCCTCGACGACCCTCGTGTGGCAAGGACCAGCCGATGATCATCGCTGCAATCGTTCTGCTCGGTCTGAGCGGCGTTTGCTTCCTCGTCCGGGTTATTGGAGGGCCGTCACTGGCCGACCGAGTCGTGGCGCTCGATTGCCTGATCGTTACCATCGTCGCCGCCATCGTGCTGCAGTCGATCCGCCTCGACACCGACTCGTACCTCGACGTGGCCGTCGTGGTCGCCTCCGTGGGCTTCGTCGGTACTGCGGCGGGGGCCCGGTTCATCGAGCGACGGGGAGGTTGAACGTGGCAGAGATCCTGAGCGGAGCACTCGCTGTGGCGGGAGCGGCGCTCATGCTGCTGGCCGGGATTGGTGTACTCCGCTTTCCCGACCTGTACTCCCGTATGCACGCTGCCACCAAGGCCACAGCGGTCGGGGTTGTACTGATCGGCGTGGCGGGCTCAGTGGCCATCGACGGCGCTGCAGCTCAGATCCTGCTGGCCGTCGCCCTGCTGCTCCTTACTGCGCCCACTGCCGCCCACTTCATAGCCCGGGCCGCCTACCGGGCGGAATGAGCTGAGGTCCTGCTCGACGGGGACGGCCTGGACCTGATAGCAGACGACGACCTCGGCGCCGATGACGAAATCTCGGGATTGGCTCAAGGTCCATCCACCTCCAAGGCGGTATCGATCGATGAGCGTCTGTCGGTCGCTACTACTGTGGCGACCATGCGATCCAACCGGGCGACCGCTTGGCTGGGCTAGCGCGACGTTATCGTGTCATCCCCGGAAGTGGGGGTCGAGACAATAAGTACCGGCACCGTGGAGCTGTGTGCCAATGCCGCCGCTGCGCTTCCGAGGATCGCCTTCGACATTCCTCGTCCGCAGCTACCGACGACGAGCAATTCGTCGCCTTGGGCTACGGCGAAGTCGCGAAGGGCGTCGCTTGGTCTGCCGGCGAGTACGACTGTCTGGGGGTTGATGCCCTGGTCAATCAGTCGGTGCGAGACGTGTTCGAGGTCAGTCAGAGCGCGTGCTCGCTCGGCGGTACCTGTGTCGGTCGGTTCGATGGCGGCATCGTAGTCCACGACAGTAGCTAGGGTGATGCGGCCGAGTCGTTCGCCGAACAACGCCACGACTGAATCCAGTGCAGCACTGGATTGAGGCGACCCGTCAAGACCAATGATTGCGTGTCGCTCGCCAGCGTGATGGGACCACTCGTTCGCCAGTGGCATGGGACCACTTCCGGGGTTCGGTCAGGTCCGGCGATGGGATGATTGTCGGGTCGGCAGTGGCTCGTCAAGACCGTTGGTGAGGGTGGGCTTCTGTCGTTGCCGGTAGGACTGGCCATCGAGGACGAGTTCGTGGGCGGCTGACTGCAGCCGGTCGATCGCTGATTGAGCGAGTAGAGGATCGGCCATGAGCCCGAGCCACTCGACCGGCTCCCGGTTCGAGGTGATCACTGTCGATGCTGCCCGGTGCCGTTCGACGATGAGTTCGTAGATGTCGGCGGTGTCGACGCTGTCCATGGGCTGCAACGCGAAGTCGTCGATGATGAGCAGGTCGACGCGAAGCAGTTTGCGGATCTCGGCGTCGTGGCTGTTGTCGAGTCGGCTCGCCCGGAGCCGCTTGAGCAGGCGGTCGCAGCGTTCGAAGTGCACACTGATTCGGCGGCGGACCGCTGCGTGGCCCAGGGCGGTGGCGAGGAAGGTCTTGCCGACGCCGACGGGGCCCATGATGACGGCGTTGTGGCCGGCGTCGACGAAGCGCAGCGAGCACAGCTCGTTCCAGACCGCTCGGTCGTAGGTGATCTTGGCGGTGTCGTCCCAGCGGTCCAGGGTCATGGCCGGGTCGAGCCCTGCGGTCTTGGCGCGCCGGTCAGCCGAGGTGTTCTCACGTCGGGTGACTTCGTCGGCCAAGACGAGCTCGAGGAACTCGGCATGGCCCAGGCCCCCGGTCGATGCGAGGGCGAGCCGTTCGGGGAGGGTGTCGAGGCAGCGGCCGAGCTTGACCCGGCGCAGAAGCGTCTTGAGCTCGGGGGTGACGGTCGGGGCGGCGTTCATCCGGCGACCTCCTCGTCGTTGGTGCGGACCGCGAAGTGGCTGTGATCTCGGGCGAACCGCGGCGTCACGACCGTGCCAGCCGTCGGCTGCGGCGTCGTGGTGTCGTTTTCGGTGCCGCGTTCGAGCATCCGGCCGATGAGACCCACGTTGATCGCTTCGGCGTCGAGGGCTCGTTCGCACGCGGCGTTGACCCGGCCGGGACCCCACTTCTTGACGAGGCCGAGCAGGGCGTAGACCTGGCGCATTTTCGTCCAGGGCAACGGGGTGTCGAGCAGCGCGGCGGCGTAGGTGCCGATGGCAGGGCCGTGGCCGGCAGCGAGTCGCTGGAGGGCTTCGAGATCCCGCATGGCGTAGATGGTCCGCTCTGACGGCAGATCGGCCGGGTCAGTGGAGCGACCGCCGGGCCGCTGGCGGGGGTGGACCTTGATCAGCTGACCCCGCGAGAACACCCGCACGAGCCGGCGGTCGACGCGAACCGCGACCCGGGTGCCGATCAGGTTTCCGGGGATCGAATACAGCGCCTTTGCGACTTCGATGTGATGGTCCCGATGAACCTTCGCGGTCGCATAGATGGGCAAGTCGTAGGGCGCGGTCGGCGCCGGTGCCAGCAGGGGTGCTTCTTCGAGCCGGAAGTGTTCGGCCGGGCGCAGCTGGGTTGTGCCGTGGACGCGCATCCCGGCCCGTTCACGGCACCACAGCTCGACCCGACGCTGCGCGTCGGCCAGGTCGATGAAGATCTCGCCGGCGAAGAAGTTGCTCCGCACGTAGGGCACGACCCGTTCGACCCTCGGCTTGTCCTGCGGCGAGCGGACCCGGGCCGGGTCGATCACGAAGCCACGTGCCTGCGCGTACTCGACGAACGCCTGGTTCAACCGCGGCTCGAGCGAGTCGGCGCGATCGACGATGGTCTTCATGTTGTCCGGGATGACCGTGGCGAACACCCCGCCGAAGAACGCCCACGCCGCTTCGAAGCCGGCGATCACATCCTCGGTCGTCTGGCGATGCGTGAGCCACACGAAGCTGAACCTCGACACGACCGGCGTGAACACCAACGCCCACAGGTCCCGCTGCTTGGATGTCTCAGCGTCAGAGATCCGGCCGAGCTTGCCGAAGTCGACCTGCAACTCGTCACCCGGCGCGCCGTCATTCACCCGAACCGTCGAGGCGCGCACGGACCGGCCCACGCCGAGTTCCTCGAGGGCGTAGCGATGCAACGTCCGCTCCGGCACGGACACGCCCCGCCGCTCCAACAGCTCATGCACCTTGACGACGGTGAGGCCGTCGGTATCGAGCCATTTCTTCAACTGGTCCCGATGCGCGTCGAGCAGCCGGCGGGCCTCGCCCCGGCCGTCGGTCCGATCCGGCCTCACCCGCTCAACCACTTGGCCCAGCAGGAGATCGGTCAACTGCTCTTCGTTGCCGACCCGGTCGACGCCAAGCGCTTCGGCGGCCTCGACGTAACGGCGGACCGTCTTGCGGTCCATCCCCGCCAGCCGGCTGATCGCCCGCAACCCCTCGCCCCGCAGCCACAGCCGCAGAATCTCTCGCACTTCGAACACGCGAACCTCCCGGAACGCCATGCCGCCTCCAGTGGGTCTCGTCGACAACGGCGACGGCAAGCCGAGCGTCCACGACACCGGAACTGGCGGACCCCGCAAGGTGGTCCCATCACTGGCGAACAGGTGGTCCCATCACTGGCGACGAGGTGGTCCCATCCCACTGGCGGAACTCACCCCTAAGTGGTCCCATCCCACTGGCGGGCGACAATTGCGTCGATCGGCCCGGCACCTGGGGTTCCATGGTTCACTACTTGTGGCGTGGCTTCGATGTCCCGTTGGCGACTGGTCTGCCATAGGCCCCAGGTGAGCGGACCCAGCACGACACCGAGGATGAGCCAGGCTGGGGCGAAGTGGCCGCGGCGTGCGGTTCGGAGCCCGATGGCGACCCCGCTGAGGGACCACACCGCCATGATCGCAGCGCCGAGTAGGGCGCGGCTCATGGCTTGACCTTGGTGGACCGGGGCCTGGATGTCATGTGCAAGAGCATGGTTCGCCTTTCTTCGTCGTTCTTCGATCCGCAGCTCAGCCCCGGTCTGCGTCTTCAATGCCGTCGTGGGCGCAGGCGACGATGGTGTTGCAGGGCGCGGAGCGGAGTAGATGCCCAACGGTCGAGCCGAGGCGGAGTCGTGTCCACACGGTGAGGCCGCGGGTGTCGATTGCCACGAAGGTGGGGATTGTGTCTTTACTAATGCGGAGAATCCCGCGCGTCGGCCTCCCTTTGGCGATTGAGGTGACGACTGGACGCCGGCACTGCGAAGGATGGCAGCGGTTTCTTCGCTGCTCTTCGTGCATCGGATCGTCATCATCGACGGCGAGGATGGTGACCCGGGTCTGCGCTGCCCAGGGGAGGTGGGCGAAGATCTCGATGGCGGTTCGGGAGTGGGTGGATCCGTCGGTGCAGGCCAAGACCTGGCGAGTCGGGCTGGCGGAGCGGATGATAGCGGTGGGCTATGACGGGTAGTGGATGAGCCAGTCGGTGGTGCTGCCAAGTGCGGGCACGCGGGTGTGGTCGATCCGTCCAGGCCCGACGACGAAGAGGTCGGCGTCGTCTTCATCTCCTCGGCTCCGGGCTGGATGGCGAACTCCGGGTTGAGCGGCCAAGGGCGGATGGGATCGCTCAACCCGCGCCGAGTTCGTCGAGGCTGCGCCCGGGCTCGCGGTTCCGTCACCCGGGAATGGCCAGCGGCGAACCTGGCAACGAACACGACGAGGATTCCGACCTGGCCTTGGGAGACTTCCGTCGGCACTCCATCGTTCGTGGACGAGAGTTCGCTTGCCGACCAGACTTCCCGGCGCTCCGGCACCAATGGTAGCCGAAGGTCGCGCCCGCAGGATGTCGCCCTTGAAGATCCATCGGGAATTGCGCGGGGGTCGTGTCGTGGTCGTGTGATCATGTGGCGAAGGCGACCGCGGTCAGGGCGCCGAGGTAGGCGACGAGGAGCACGACGGCGTCGGGTTCGAGACGGCGGATGCGGGTTTCGGTGCCACCGACGATGGCGGCGATAGCCAGGGCCATCAACAGGATGGCGCCGATCGCTGCCGTGGCCTGCGCCGGGTCGACTGCCCCCAAGATCGGCCTCTCGACATAGGCGATGTCGAGGATCAACAGGACGGTCATGTTGGCGGCGTTGCTGCCGAACAGGTTTCCGACGGCGAGATCGTGGGCGCCGATGCGCACGGCGGCGAGCGCAACGATGAGCTCGGGGAGCGACGTGGTGAAAGCCAGCAAGGTGGTACCGACGAAGGTCTGTTCGATGCCACTTGCGTCGGCGAGATGCTTCGCCGACAAAGCAACCGCGGGAGCGGTCACGAAGATGCCCACGGCACCAAGGGCGAACCGCGCTGCGGACCTGTGGAGAGTACTACTGGGTCGCTCACGGCTGAGCCCGATCGGCTCATGGAGAGGAATCGGAGCGCTGGTTCCCGCCCGAGGCGTGACCGGCGCCCGGCGGAGCCAGGCCATAGCGGCGATGTACAGGCCCCCGATCATCATGGTGTCGAACCCAACCCAGCCCAAGGATGCGCCGGGTGGCGTAAGCATGGCGAGGGCTGCGATCGCAGTGAGCACGATGGCGACCGCGGCGATTCGGGCGTGACCAAGCTCGACAGCCGGCCAGACCCGGCCGCGATGGCGGAGGTCGACTATTGCAAGGATGGCCATGTTGGCCATGCTCGAACCGAACAAGTCACCAACAGCAAGATCCGGAGCGTCGTTCACCACAGCCGTCACATCGGTGGCGATTTCGGGTAGAGACGTGGTGAACGCTATGAGTAGCGAGCCAACGAGAAGGCGCCCGAGACGAGTGTGTTCTGCAAGCTCATCGCCTGCCACGGCGAGCGCTGAGCCGACTCGGACCAGCACACCACCGCCAGCCATGAACACGACCACAGCAGCCCAAGTGGTCATGACCATTGCCGCCTTCCGCAGGCGCTGATGTTGAGCGCTCCTGATACTGATGTCGGCTCGAGCAGACATTGGGAGAGGCCAGGTCGGTCGCTGGATTTGTCCGTGAACCGCAGTGACGAGTTGAACGAGAACCTCGAGCTGTTCGCCGATCGGGACGGCAAGGGGGACAGCGGGCGCAGCGTCGTGAGAACCAGCGAGCGAGACCGCGAGCCCCTCCCAGTCATCGACTGCGAGCAAAGCTGCTCGGAGTGGCTGAGGGCTATGAGCTGGCGCTTGACGAGTATCGAGAACATGCGGCCTTCTGACGACAGCAGGTGCACACGCCGACCAGCCTTCCCGGCACTCCAGTCTGACCGTACAAGCAGTCGATCAAGCTGAGCCAGAGTCCTAGGTCCCCGGTGAGGGCAATGCCACTCCGTTCTCATTCTGAGGTGACGCCACGAAAACTAATTCGACCGGGACTCCGTCCGGTAAACGACGTCCAGCCAGGTGGCCCTCGACCACCTCTGGCCCGAGCGGGGGCCGTGGTAAGTCGAGGCGGGGTCAATGGCGATGGCCACCGGCACGACCCGGCGCAGTGCGGGAGGCCCGTGGCTCGATGCCGTAGCGGCGACAGAGGAAGCGGAAGGGCGCCGGCACGAGCGGCTGATGCGGGAGGATCAGGTTCAGCGGTTGAACCGGCAGCTTCTCGGGCCCCGCAGAGACCCTGAGACGGGCGAGTGGTCGAAGAAGCGCCGGGCCGGCACGTGTGGCCTCGCGCACTCGGGGCGGGTGGAGATGGGCGACGTCACCGTTCTTGACGGGCTCGACGCCGGCCAGCTCCGAGGCGTGGGTGTGCGCGGCGGCGAACCTGTGCCTGCGGTGTGCGATCAAGATCGCAGCTGCCCGGGCCCGGCAGATCGAGCTGTTGGCGGCGGTGATGAAAGCGCTCGGGTTCCTCTGCTACACGGTCACCCCGAGGGTTCTCTCACGCCCGCAGCGACGGCCTGGCGGTGAGCTACCAGGGCATGATCGACGCCTGGACCGCGCTGCGGCAGTCACGCCTGGTCCGCAAGCTGACCGACGACGGTGGCGGGTTCTGCCGGCAGGTCGAGGTCACCTGGTCGCTGGCCAACGGGTTCCCCCCCCACCTGCACGTGCTGGTGTGGTCGAAGCTTGACCTGGATGTCGACAGCGAGTGGGGGCCCGTCGGAGGTCGATGAGATGGAACACGCTCTGTGGCGGAAGTGGTCGGCGCAGATGGCGAAGGCCGGGCGGGACGTATCCGAGGAGAACGGGATCACCTCTCCGGGCTGATGACGCGGCCGTGGGCCGGTACCTGGCCAAGATCGGCCTGGAGCTGACCATGGGAGCGCAGAAGACCGGCCGCCACGACTCCTGGTCGATGTGGGAGATCGCAGCCACCGCAGTGGACCCCGGCGGCGGATTGCGGCGAGGTCGGTACGGGTGAGCAACGAGGACGTTGACGCTCGCCCGACCCGGTCAATACGGATCGATCTCATGCACGACCGCGATAGTTCCGTGGTCATGGCCTGCGTGGGACGTGACCGCTGCAACGGCAGCCTATGGCAGTCCCCGTTCGCCGACTGATCGGTGACCTGACCAGATGATCAGGAATTCCCTGGTCAGGAGAGTGGGCCCGCCGGGGTTCGAACCCGGGACCGAGCGATTATGAGTCGCCTGCTCTAACCACTGAGCTACGAGCCCTACTGCGTCACGCCAACTCTACGGGGCGACGGGCCATGTGACGGGTTCCCGGCGACCATGGGGGGTGAGGGTTGGATGTCCCACCCTTCGGTTACCATCGACACCCGTGCGGGAAGTGGCTGAACCCCATCCCTTTCGCGTACCGCCCCGATACGCGCTAGCCCAGTGGCTTCTCATGCTCCTGGCGATCATCTTCGTCGACCTGTGGCTGGGCGGACCACTGCGCCGGCTCGACGTGGCTCTGGCCAATCGCGCCATCGCCCTCGACTCTCCCTGGCGCGGCCCGCTGCTCATACCCGACGGGGTGGGTCTGCGGGCCGTCACCGCTCCGGCCCTCGTCGTCATCGCCGGCGGTCTGGGGTGGCGGATACGCAGTTGGCGCCCGGTGGTGGTGTCCCTGGCGGCCATCCTGCTCGTGAACCTCACGGTGGGTGTCATGAAGCTCGGCTTCGGGCGGGGTCTGCCCCGCGATGACAATCCGGAGCTGTTCATCGGCGGGGTGATGTGGCCCTCAGGCCACGCCGCCAACATCTCCATGACGATGGCCATGCTGATCTTCCTGTTCAGCCGCTACCGGGGCATCATCCTCAGCCCCCGGGCCAAGGCCGTGACCCTCGCCGTGCCCACGTCGATCATGTGCTCCGCCAGCATCATCTGCGCCTATCACTGGCTCACCGACCTGATCGCCGGGGTGGCTGTCGGGCTGCTGGTGGCGCTGACGGTGAGCGGCCTCGATGACCGCCACCGTCTGCTCAGCGCCTCCCGGCTGCCCGACAGCTGGCTCCGGTCAGCCGTAGAAGATGATGCGGGCGAACGGTCCGCCATGGTCTGAGTACCACCGGCCCGACGGCGTCTTGCGGGCGTCCCAGTCGCCCACGACCGTGGCCGTGATACCGGTGCGACGGAAGTCGCCGTCGCTCAGCCACAGCAGATCGATCCGCTGGTTGAGCTCGTTCGCCGGGTTCAGCAGCGTCTCGGACTGGCAGCAGGTGAATCCGGTCTCCACGTTGAACGGTGACCGCACCTTCCAGGCGTCGGTCCAGCCCCCGTTGTCGATGGTGTCGTAGGCGGTGCTACCGGGCACCGCGTTGAAGTCGCCGACCAGGACCGTGGGCAGCGTCTCGGACGCCAGAGCCCCCTGGAGCTCGACCGCCTGCACGTCCTGGCAGATGACCAGGCCGGAGGGGCCGGCGCAGGGCGCGTTCTCCACCTCGAGGTGGGTGTTGACGAACCGGATCGTCTTACCCCGGACCTTGGCGTCGACCCCGGTGTAGCCCCGGGTGAACTCGATCGGGAACCCACCGACCGACGCCGTGAAGTTCGTGGTGTAGTTGGCCGAGGAGGGATCGCTCACCGTGGTGGTACGGGTGCGGTACAGGATGACATCCCGGTCCACCACGCGCCCGAAGGTGGTGGCGGTATCGGGCGGGCCGTCGATCGGCAGCGTGACATCGGCGTTCGACACCGTGGAGCCCACGGCGTAGCTCTCGCCCCGAGCCGCCAGCGCCTGCAGCAGGATGTCGAGATAGTCGAGCTCGAGCACGGTCTGGCCGCCGGAGGTGAAGACGGAGATGTCCGACACTTCCTGCAGGCCGATCAGGTCGGGGTTGAAGTCGTCGATCGCCTCGGCGATCTTCGCCGCCCGCTCGGGGAAGTTCGTCTCCTGGACCGTGGCCAGAACCGCCGCCGGGCTCTCACCGGCCAGCAGCCTGGACAGATCGGCGCCGATGTACAAGTTCTGCGACATCACCTGCATCTGCGGTGGTGGCGAGAAGAACCGGGCTTCGGCGGCCGGTGCCGCCCCCATCCCGACCACCGCCGCGAGGGCGATGGCCATCAGCAGCTTCTTCATGAATGTCCTCCCGCCCGGGCGTCCCGGGCCTTTGTCGGTGTCGACACATGTCGACGCTCGCCCCAGGCAGGACAACTTAGTGGTTACGGACAGCGTAAGACGACCATTCCGCCCACGGACGGTGGGCAACTCCACCCGCTGTGGTCCCCACGCGATCGGCGCGACAAGACCAGGCTCAAGCGTGCAAAAGTTCCCGGAAGTTCACGATCCGGCGCACGTTGCTCGACACCCGCCATCCCACCCGGTTAGATGAGTGGGTAGCGGATGGGACCCCCGGGTGCGGATCCAAAGGCCCCATCCGCTTTCACACCACGACACGTGCAGAGCACAACTGGACCGACAGCGCAGTCTGACGATCCATCTGCGTGCAGTGGTTCGTGGCCCATGTTGACAGCCAACGGACGCATCTTCAACCCCTCCAAGCGGGGTTCTTTGGCTTTTTCATGCTGCTCTACGGCCTGACCTGGGCCTTCGGTCGTCGCCGGAGGCCCGCTTTGCCCGCGGCATCGACCCCCACCATCACCGGCATCACGGCCACGGCCATGGCCCACCCTGCCGCCGACGGCCATCGCTGATCGAGCAGGTCGGCCGCCGCCGGGACGGCCAGCAGGGCCAGGGCGAAGCCGAACCCCACCGCCACCGCCACCAGGAGGAACGGGTTGGTGCGGGGATCGATCCGCCACGCTGGACGCTGCGGGCTGCGCGAGGCGTAGACGTTCACGGCCTGGGCCAGCACCACGGTGATGAACGTCGCCCCCGACGCCGACGCCAGCACCGCCCCGGTGGGGAAGGCCTGCCCCGGCCGCCATCCGGCGGCGGCCAGCGACACCACGAACGCCGCCAGGCTCCACACCGCCTCGGTCGGTCCCAAGAGCCCGAACGCCCGCTCCGCCACCTGAGCGTTGAGCAGCCGGCCGGACGCCGGGTCGGGCCCCAGGTCGTCGGACTCCGGGGGCTCGGCCCCCAGGGCCGCAGCCGACAGGGTGTCGGTGCCGAGGTCGAGGGCCAGGATCTGCAACACGCCCAGAGCCAGGGGGAACCGGCCTCCGGACAGGGCCCAGACGAGGAACGGCGCCAGCTCGGCCACATTGTCGGTGAGGTGGTAGGCCAGGAACTGCCGGGTGTTGCGGAACGTCACCCGGCCCAGGCGCACCGCCTCCACGATCGTGGCGAACTCGTCGTCCAGCAGCACCAGGTCGGCCGCCTCGCGGGCCACGTCGGTGCCCGAGCGGCCCATGGCGATCCCGATATCGGCCTCCCGCAGCGCCGGCCCGTCGTTCACCCCGTCGCCGGTCATGGCCACCACATGACCCCGCGACCGCAGGGCCCTCGCCACTCGCAGCTTGTCTTCGGGCGTCACCCGGGCGATCACGGCCCCGTCCCGGTCCACCGTGGCCGCCAGGAGCTGCTCGTCGTGCGGCAGCTCGGCCCCCGTCAGCAGTGGGGAGGAGGCCAGACGGAGGCCGATCTGGTCGGCGATGGCCGCCGCCGTTGCCGGGTGGTCACCGGTGATCATGGCCACCCGGATGCCGGCCTCCCGGCACCGGGCCAGAGCGTCGGCCATGCCCGGCCGAGGTGGGTCGAGGATGCCGAGCAGCGCCATCAGGTCGAGATCTCGCTCCACCGTGTCGGCCGAGGTGTCGGCCGACGGCCCGTCGAGGACCCGGTGGGCCACGGCCAGCACCCGGAGCCCCCGCCCCGACAGCTCGTCGAGCGCGGCCGCCGCTTCGGGCGGGAGGTCACGGCACCGGGGGAGCACGGCGTCGGGTGCCCCCTTCACCAGCACCTGATTGGCCGCCGTCACCACCGACATCCGCCGCCGGGCCGGATCGAAGGCGTTGCGGGCCTGGTCGGGTTCGGTTGCCGTCGCCCCCTCGACGTCGGCCCCCACCCGGCGGGCCAGGGCGTCGATGGCGGCCTCCATGGGGTCGCCCTGCGCCTCCCAGTCCCCGTCCCGCTCCACCGCAGAGCCCACCGAGCAGCGGCGGGCGGCCACTGCCGCCGCCCGGACCGCCACCGCCAGCCCCTCGGCATCGAACCCGGCGGCGGGGGAGAGGGACACCTCGGCCTCCGGTCGGTATCCCAGGCCTTCGATGCTGGCCCGCCCACCGGGCAACCACATCTCGGCCACATTCATCCGGTTCTGGGTGAGCGTGCCCGTCTTGTCGGTGCAGATGAACGTGGTCGATCCCAGGGTCTCCACCGACTCGAGGCGACGCACCAGCCCGTCCCGCCGGGCCATCCGCTGGGCCCCCACCGCCAGCGACAGGGTCACCGTGGGCAGCAGGCCCTCGGGCACCAGGGCCACCGTCACCCCGACGGCGAACACGAACCCCTCGGCCAGCGAGGTGTGGAGGGCGAGCACCACACCGAAGAACAGCACCCCCACCGACAGCGCGACGAGGGCGACGGTACGGACTAGCCGGTTCAGCTCCAGAGCGAGGGGAGTGGGGGGCCGGGTGAGGTTTCCGGTCAGGGTCGCCAGCTGGCCCAGCGTCGTGGCCGCGCCGGTGCTCTGCACAACCGCCAACCCTTCGCCCTGCACCAGGAACGTGCCGGCCTGCAGCCGACCCCCGGCCTCCACCGTCACCGGCTCGCTCTCGCCGGTGAGGATCGACTCGTCGACCTGGACGCCGTGGCTCTCGATGACCAGCTCGTCGGCGCTGACCCGGTCGCCGCCGGCGAGTACCACCAGGTCGCCGGGCACCAACTCGGCAGCGTCCAGCTCCGCGGGCGCCCCATCGCGGATGACGGTGGCCCGCCGGGGCACCAGGTCCCGCAGCCGGGCCGCCGCCGCCTCGGCCCGGTACTCCTGAGCGAAGGCGAACAGGCCGTTGATGATCACGACGGCGAAGATGGCTATGCCCAGCTGGGGCAGTCCGCCGATGATCGCCAGGATGCCGGCCACCCACAGCAGGCCGGCGAAGAAGTGCACCAGCTGGCCGATCAGCGCCCGCCACACAGAGGTGGTCCGGGCCGCCGGCACCAGGTTGGGCCCGGTCTCGGCCAGTCGGCGACGGGCCTCGGCGGCGGTGAGCCCGGCCCGGGAGGGCCCCTCGTCGCTGGTCGCCGGAGCGGGATCCATGGCTCCAGGCTACGGCCCGGCCACGGGCCGCCTCGGGCCTTTGGACCTGGCTGGCCAAGCCCGTTCGGGGGATAGTGGAGGGAGAGCCTTGGGGGCAGGAGGCGGTGTGATGGCGGCAGTTCGACGGTGGCGGCTGATGGCGGCGGGCGTGGCGCTGGCCGTGGCGGCGGCGTTGCTGTGGGCACCGGCGGCAGGCGCGGCCGCCGGGGCGCCGGCCGGCAGCTCGGTGCTGAAGAAGGGGGCCACCGGGCCCGAGGTGGCGGCGCTCCAGAACCAACTCATGGGCCTGGGCTACTGGCTGGGGGAGCCCGACGGCGTGTTCGACGAGGACACCCGCCACGCCGTGATCGCCTTCCAGAAGTTGAGCGGCCTGGCCCGCGACGGCGTCGCCGGGCCCGCCACCCGATCCGTCCTCGACGCGGCGGCCCGCCCCGGCGCCCGCTCCACCGCCGGCCACGTGATCGAGGTGGATCTGGCCCACCAGGTGCTGCTCATCGTGGACGAGGGCACGGTCACCGAGGTGATCGACGTGTCGACCGGGCGCCGGGCCGGCACCACGCCGGCCGGCACCTTCGCCGTGGAGCGCCAGATCGACGGGTTGCGCCGGGCTCCGCTGGGCCGGCTGTACCGCCCCAAGTACTTCCACGGCGGGGTGGCCGTGCACGGGTTCACCAGCGTGCCCACCAAGCCGGCCTCGCACGGATGCGTGCGGGTCACCTACACCGCCATGGACCACCTGTGGGGGCCCGGCGTGATGCCGCTCGGCACCCCCGTCGTCGTCTACTGACCCGTTGGTCGGCCTCCCCTGCCGGGGCGGGTGCTCGCCGCCCTGGGTCGGGTGGCCGCCGGTGGCGGTGGCGGTGGCGACCTGAGCCGGTCGGGTGGCCCACGCCGATCGGCCCGGGCCGACCGGATCACATGGCGCGACCCGACATTCAGGGCGGTCACCGCCGTGCCGAAACCCAGTCATGCGGGTATCCCCGGCCCCCGGGTTCCTCGCCGTGCCCGGCCGTCCGGCCTGGCAACGGATGGCTCGCATCGTCGCCGCGCTCGTGGTGGTCACGAACGCGGCGTACTGCCTGTCGGTGCTCTTCCTGCCCCGCACCCGCGACGGCTACAGCACCCTGTGGGAGGGTTGGGTCTACACCACGGCCTCATGCCTGCCCGCCGTGCTGGCCGGGATCCGGGGCGTCGTCGACCGGCGGGCCACGGCGGCCACGTGGCTGGTGGCGGCCGGCGTGCTGCTCAACTGCGCCGGCAACACCGTCTACACCTACTACGACCAGAACCTCGACCCGGTTCCGTTCCCGGCCTGGTCCGATGCCCCCTGGCTGGCCTCCTACGGGATGCTGGCCGCCGGGCTGATCGTGGTGGCGCAGCGGAACACCGGCCAGCAGCACCGGGCCGTCCGGCTCGACGGGCTGGTGATCGGTCTGGCGGCCGGTGCGGTGGCGGTGGCGCTGTGGTTCGACGCCATCCTGGCCCAGACGGGGGGCCTGGCCTCGGTCATCGTGGGCCTGGCCTATCCCATCTTCGATCTGGTGTTCGTGGTCGTGATCGTGGCCGGGTTGGCCCCGATCGGATTCCGGCCCGACTGGTCGTCGGGGGCGCTGATGGCCGGGGCCGCCCTGTTCGCGCTGGGCGACGTGGTCTATCTGCGTCAGGTGGCGGCCGACACCTATCGCCCCGCCACCGTGCTCGAGCTGACCTGGGTGGCCGGCATGGTGCTCTACGGGTTCGCCCCCTGGTTGCCGACCAGCCGGCCCGAACGCGACGACCTCGGCGACGGTGTCGCCACCGTGGTGCCGGCTGTGGCCGCCGTCGTGGCCCTCGCCATCGTCGCCGTGGGCGTCTCGGGCCGGGTTCCGGATCTGGCCACCTGGCTGGCCATCACCGCCATCGCCGCTGTGCTGGTGCGGGCCCGGGTCACGATCCGGGCGCTGCGGTCGGCCAACGAGGGGTTCCGCCAGGCTCGCACCGACGATCTCACGGGGCTGCTGAACCGGCGGGGCTTCGGCGAGGAGGCCGACCGTCGGCTGGCGGCCGGCGTCCCACCGCCGGCGCTGATGATGATCGATCTCAACGGCTTCAAGGAGGTCAACGACTCCCTGGGCCACGCCTCCGGCGACCACCTGCTCGTGGTGGTGGCGGCCCGCCTGGCCCGTGCCCTGCCCCCGGGCACGGTGGTGGCCCGTCTCGGGGGCGACGAGTTCGGGGTGGTGGCACCGAGCGACCGGGAGACGCTGGAGGCGACCGTCCAAGCGATCCAGAGCTGCCTGGCGGCCCCGATCCGCCTCGACAGCACCCGGGTGCGGGTCACCGCCAGCGTGGGCGTGGCCGCCGCCCCCGACGACGGCGGGACCCGGGACGAGCTGATACGGGCGGCCGACGTGGCCATGTACGAGGCCAAGCGCAACCAGCTGCCCGTCGCCTGGTACTCGCCCGAGCGGGATCCGCACACCCGGGACCGGCTGGCGTTGATCGAGGAGCTCCGCTCGGCCATCGAGCAACGGGCGTTCACCATGCACTTCCAGCCCTCGTTCAGCCTGCGCACCGGAGCCGTGGTGGGGATGGAGGCGCTGATCCGGTGGAACCACCCGGTCCGGGGCATGGTGCCGCCCGACGAGTTCATCCCCCTGGCCGAGCGGGTTGGCCTCATCCCCGCCATCACCCGGGCCGCGCTCGAGCTCTCCATCCACCAGCTGGCCGTCCTCCTGGCCGAAGGCCACAGCCTCGGGCTGAGCGTGAACATCTCGGCCCTCGACCTGGTCGACGACGACCTGCCCGTCTACATCGCCGACACCCTGGCCGCCGCCGGGGTGCCGCCCCAGCGGCTGACGCTGGAGATCACCGAGACCGCCCTGTGCGGCGATCCGGCGCGGGCCGAGCACACCCTCGGCGCGCTGCGGGCCGGCGGGATGCGGATCTCGATCGACGACTTCGGCGTGGGCTACGCCTCACTGTCGCAGCTGCTGCGCCTACCGCTCGACGAGTTGAAGATCGACCGGAGCTTCGTCACCGCCGTCGACCGGGACCGCAAGGCGCAAGCCGTGCTCGCCGCCACGGTGGAGCTGGGCCGGACCCTGGCCCTCGAGGTGGTGGCCGAGGGGGTGGAGACACCCGAGGAGCTGGCCGAGGTCGCCCGCCGCGGAGCCGATGTGGCCCAGGGTTACCTGCTCAGCCGGCCCCTGCCGGGCGACCAGTTGGCCCGGTTCCTCGCGTCGCGAACCCTGGCGCCGACAAATTCCGAAACTTCTTGACGGTTTCGGGAACTTTTGGGCGTCGGGCCGCGACACATAAGGCATAAGCGCCAACGACGGCGTGAAGGTCTAGCAACCAGCTAGAAGGTCCGGCGGGTCGCCTCTCGTCTAACTGCCCCAATAGGGGGCGACCCGTCGGACATTTACCCTAGACGATGGTCAGGGTGTTGCGCCGGTCAGCGGCTAGGTGGAAGTGACCACCAGAGCCCACCGGGCAAGGGGAAACTTGCTCAGCCGGCGGTGGTGACGGTCAACCCGGTGCCAGCCGGCAGCGTCGCCGGCGGGGCGCCGGTGGTCGTGACGGCGGCGGTCACCGGCACCGTGGTGTCGGTGATGCTGTCGTCCTTGGCGCCGTCGTACCAGAACAGGCCGGCCACGATGATGCCCATGCAGATGCCGGCCACGGCGGCCAGCGCCGGGCGGGCCCACGTGGGGGGAGCGTCGTCGAGCCGTCCGCTGACGATGGCCTCGGGGGAGAACGGGCCGGTGAGGGCGTGGTGCACGGCGGCGTTCCAGGCGGCGATGTCCTGGTAGCGGTCGTCGGGGTTCTCGGCCATGCCGATCCGCTTGACCTCGGCCAGGGCCTGCTCGTAGCGGCTGCCGGTGGCGGCCCACTCCAGCACGGCGGTGGCACCGTAGACATCGGCCCGGGTGTCGACCCGGGTCATCTCGCCGTGCTGCTCAGGGGCGGCGAACCCGGCCGTACCCCCACCCGAGGTGATACCCGAGGCGGCCCGGAGATCCTTCACGTACCCCAGGTCCGAGAGCAGGAGCCGTTCGCCCCGATCGAGCAGGGTGCGGCCCGACCACGGCTCGGGCCGCAGCCCGTTGTGGCGGACGAGCAGGTTCCCGGGCGTGACGTCTCGATGGACCAGATCGGCGGCGTGGATGGCCTGCAGCGAGTGGGCCAGCGTGTCGCTCAGCGTGAGGAGGTCGTCACGGGTGAGGCTGCGGCGGTTGTCCCACAGGTTGTTGACCCTGGTCTCCAGGTCTCCCCGGTCGGCCAGCTCCAACACCATGTAGGGCTGGCCCGACTCGGTCTCGCCCAGGTCGAAGATCGAGGCCACCCAGTAGGAGTCGACCCGGCGGAGGTGCTGGGCCTCGGAGATGAAGCGCTCCCGGGAGTCGGGCACCAGGCTGTGGTTCTCGGCCAGCACCTTGAGCGCCACCTCCGACCCGAGGCGTTCGTCGACCGCCCGGTAGACGGTGGCGAAACCGCCGGATCCGATGGGGGCGATGATCCGGTACCGCCCGAACCGCCCGCCCTGCGTTTCAACCATGCTGCGCTTCTCAACCATGTTGCTCAGCCATGCGATCCCTGGTCGAGGATAGCTGCCGCCAGCATGGCCCGCCCGCGGGCCAGGCGGGACCGCACGGTGTTCAGCTCGATGCCCAACGCCTCGGCGATCTCCTCGTAGGAGCGCCGTTCCACGTCCCGCAGCAACACCGTGTCCCGGTAGTGGGGCGGCAGCTGCTCGATGGCGTACTGGATGGCGGTCCGGTCGGCCACCACCGAGCTGAGGCGTCGGCCGGCGCCCGCCGCCGCCTCCTCGTCGGCCACGTCGAGCGGGGACTCCGGGTTCATCTTGCGCAGGTGGCCGATGGCCACGTTGCGGGCTATGGAGTACAGCCAGGTGGTGAACCGGGATTCGCTGCGGAACTTGTGGATCGACTCGGCCACCGCGATCAGCGTGTCCTGGGTGGCTTCCTCCACCAGCTCCTCGTTGAGGATGAAGCGGCGGACAGTGGCATTGGCCAGGCGGTTGTCGTCGATCATCTGCAGGAGCGAGTCGAGGGCCTCCCGGGAGCCGGCGGCCGCCTGCTGGGCGTAGGCGTCCATCTGGTCGCCGACCTCGTTGCGCTCGTCATCCGTGCTCACCGCGGGATCCGAATCACTTCACGTCCCTCGTCCTGTCCGAACGCAACCAGGAGTCGCAATGTAGCCAGCAAGTCGTCGCTTGTCGCCCCTGGGAGACATTGTCGTACGAAACTGGAGCTGGGCTACCGTCGGCGCATGGCCATCGACCAAGAGACCGCCGATCAGATCGTCGACACCGTGGCCCGCTGGGTCGACGCCGAGGTGGCCCCGAACGCGTCGGCGTTCGAGCTGGAGGACGCCTATCCCGACGACATGGTGGCTCAGATGGCCGCTTTCGGCCTGTTCGGGGCGACCATCCCGGAGCAGTACGGCGGGCTGGGGCTCGATGTGAGCACCTACGCCCGGATCATCGAGGAGCTGAGCCGGGGCTTCATGTCGCTGGCGGGCGTGGTGAACAGCCATCTCATCGCCGCCAACCTCATCACCCGCTTCGGCACCGAGGAGCAGCGGGTGCAGTGGTTGCCCCAGCTGGCCACGGCCGAGCGGCGGGGCTGCTTCTCGCTGTCGGAGCCCGATTCGGGCAGCGATGCCGCCGCCCTGCGGTGCAAGGCCACCCGGGACGGCGACGAATGGGTCATCAACGGCACCAAGATGTGGGTCACCAACGGGGAGCGGGCCGGCCTGGTGGCCCTGCTGGCCCGGGCCGAGGAGGGCATCACCTGCTTCATCGTCGACAAGACCCCGGGCAAGACGTCGGGCGGGATCACGGTGAGCAAGAACATCTCCAAGCTCGGCTACCGGAGCCTGGAGACGGTGGAGATGACCTATGTCGACCACCGCCTCCCGGCCGATCGGGTGCTGGGCGGCCCCGAGGGGGTGGGCAAGGGGTTCCAGTGGTGCCTGCAGGCCCTGGAGTTGGGGCGGGTCAACGTGGCCGCCCGGGGGGTGGGTGTGGCCCGCGCCGCCCTCGACGCTGCGCTCGACTACGCCGCCAAGCGGGAGACGTTCGGCAAGCCGATCGGCCAGCAC
This sequence comes from Acidimicrobiales bacterium, assembly GCA_041394285.1. Classification (GTDB taxonomy): domain Bacteria; phylum Actinomycetota; class Acidimicrobiia; order Acidimicrobiales; family SZUA-35; genus CADEDH01. The sequence continues at coordinate 263,214 of JAWKIL010000001.1, forward strand.
CAGGGGATCCAGTTCAAGCTGGCCGAGATGGCCACCAAGGTCGAGGCGGCCCGGCTGCTCACCCGGGAGGCGGCGGCCAAGGTGGACCGGGGGGAACGGGCCGACATGGCGGCCGGTATGGCCAAGCTGTTCGCCTCCGAGACGGCGGCCGAGGTGGCGCTGGACGCCATGCGCATCCACGGCGGCAACGGCTTCACCACCGAGTACCCGGTGGAGCGCTACTACCGGGACGCGCCGCTCATGATCATCGGCGAAGGCACGAGCGAGATCCAGAAGATGGTGATCGGCCGGGCGCTCATGCGGGGTGATCGTCCGTAGGGCAGCCCGTCGGGTTGCTCGGAGTTTCGTCGGCGGCGAAACGTCCCCCGGGCCCTCCGGTGGCCTAGGGTTGCGCCGTGCTGAACGTCGGAGACACCGTCGGCGACTTCGAGCTGGCCGACCAGAGCGGCCGCCGGGTGAGCCTGGGCGAGCTGCTGGCCACCGGCCCGCTCGTCGTCTACTTCTACATCAAGGCCAAGACGGCCGGTTGAACGATCGAGAGCCGCCACTTCCGTGACCTGAAGGCCGAGTTCACCGAGCTCGGAGCGACGATCGTGGGGGTGAGCGCCGATCAGGTGGATCGGCAACGCGAGTTCGACGAGGCCAACGACCTGGGGTTCCCCCTGCTGTCGGATCCCGAGAAGACGGTGGCCGCCCTGTTCGGGGTGAAGCGCCTGGGGTTCCTGCCCTCCAAGCGGGCCACGTTCGTGGTGGGCGCCGACCGCACGGTCAAGGCCGTGATCACCAGCGAGACCAGCATGAACGTCCACGCCGACCGGGCCCTGGAGGCGATCCGCTCCCTGGCCTGATACCGGATTCCGTCAGCGGGCAGGGGAGCCGGGGGTGAACTCGGCCTGCAGGTGCTTGACGCCGTGGATGAACGACGACGACAGCAGGGCCGGCTCGCTGGTGGCCCGGATGTCGGGCAGGCGGCGGAACAGCTCCCGGAACATCACAGTGATCTCCCGGCGGGCCAGGTGGGCGCCCAGGCAGAAGTGGGGCCCCGGTCCGCCGAACCCGACGTGGGGGTTCGGGTCCCGTCGCACGTCGAAGTCGTAGGGGCGATCGAACACGGCCTCGTCACGGTTGGCGGCCAGGTAGTACATGGCCACCTTGTCGCCGGCCCTGACCGGCTGGCCGCCCAGCTCGGTGTCGGCCAGCGCCGTGCGCCGCATGTAGGTGACGGGGCTGGCCAGCCGCACGATCTCCTCCACCGCCGTGGGTGCCACCCCTTCGAAGTCGGCGGCCCAGATGGCCCGCTGCTCAGGGTGATCGGTGAGGAACTTGAGGCCCCAGGCGATGGCGTTGCGGGTGGTCTCGTTGCCGGCCACCACGAGCAGGATGAAGAAGCTGGCCAGGTCGGCCCCGGTGAGGCGGTCGTCTTCCAGCTCGGCGTTCATCAGCTGGCTGGTGAGATCGGTGCCGTCGCCGCCCCGCTTCGACTCGGCCACCTCGTGCATGACGGCGGCCAGGTCGCCGCCGGCGGTGAGCATGGCGGTCAGGATGTCGGTCTGGTCGGGCACGTACTCCGGGTCGGTCGCCCCCAGGATCACGTTGGTCCGGTCGAACACGAACCGGTACTGCGACTCGGGCACGCCCATCAGCTCGCACACGATCTTGAGCGGGAGGGCGGCGGCCACGTCGACCACGAAGTCGACCTCGCCCCGGTCGCCAACGTCGTCCACGATCTCGGCCGCCACCGTCTGCACGCTGTCCTCCAGGCGCTTCAGCATCCGGGGGGTGAAGCCGGCCGACACGATGCGGCGCAGCCGGGCGTGGCGGGGGTCGTCCATGGCGATCATCGACGAGAAGAACTCGTTGAACTCCGGCGGGGCGTCGAGCAGGGTGATCCCGTCGGCCGACGAGAACAGCTGCGGGTTCTTCGAGACGTGCAGGATGTCGGCGTGGCGGGTGAGCACCCAGGCGCCCGGGCCCTGGGGGAGTGGCACTCCCTCGGGCACCGGCATCTCGGGCAGGAACGTGACCGGGGCATCGGCCCGGAGGCGGGCCAGATCCGGCTCGATCTGGCTCATAGGGCGAAGCCAGAACTCGTTCAGGTTCGGATTCGGGAGGCCGAGGTCGGTCCCGGGGATCTCGGTGGCCGTCATGGGCCGACCTTACTCCCTAAGGTGAGGGCGGTGCCGCGCCGAGCCGGCCGAATCTCAGCCCAGACCGGCCCAGAACGCTTCCAGGGCGGCTGCGCCCCGGCCCGGGTCCTGCACCATCCACCAGTGGCCCACCCCGTCGAGCACGCTCACCGCCGCCCCGGCCTGCTCGGCCGTCCAGCGGGCCATCTCCTCGGTGCCCACGAACGTGTCCTCGGCGGCCACCAGCACGAGCCCGGGCCGGGCCCCGAGGCCGGGCAGCAGCGCGGCCGCCTCGGCCAGCCCGGGTTGGGCCGCGTCACGGTAGAGGGCGAGGATGCACCGACCCATGGTCTGGTCGAGCCACGGGGCGATCTCGGCCGCCATGGCGGGTGGCAGGCCGAGTCCCTCGTAGAGGGCCACCCGGTCGGCCAGCGGGGCGTCGACCATGCCCGCCACCGCCTCCTCCCCGGCCCCCGGCGTCTGCCACAGCTGGGCCATGTCGTGCCACACGTAGTCGGGATGGAACACCCCGGCGATGTCGGTGCACCAGGACCGGATCAGGTCGGGGCGGGTGAGGGCCAGGCCCACCACATGGCCACCGCCCCAGTCGTGGCCGACCAGGTCGACCGGGTGCCCGATGGCCTCCAGCTCCCCGGCCAGCCAGGCCACATACTCGGCCCGGGTGGCACCCCAGCCCTCGGGGGCCGGAGCGCCGAAGCCGGGCGGGGACAGGCACACCACATCGGCCCGCTCCAGCCGGGCCAGGAGCGGGCCCCAGATGGCGTCGGTCTCGGGGTTGCCGTGGACGAAAACCGCAGTCATCAGCTCAGATCCTCTCCAGCTCGGCCCCGTCGAACAGGGGGGTGATGCCATGGGCCATCCGATCGGCTTCCAGCTCGGCCTCGGTCGGGGGATCGAGCGGGCCGGCGGCGGCGTCGAACACCGCAGGCAGGAGTTCGGCGTCGCTCGTGGTGTTCAGGAACAGGCCGGGCCGGCTGAGCACGAAGCGGACCGCCCGGGCCAGGGCGTCACCGTCGGCGATCGGCTCGTACCAGGAGCGTTGGCCGGGGGCGCCCCGCTCCGCCCACCGCCGCCGGGCGACGGCCTTGATCGTCTGGATCGCCACCCCCCGCTCGGTGCAGGCGGCGATCAGCTCCTCGGCGTCGGCCCGGTAGGCGGGCAGGGTGAGCAGGGCGTGGTTGTAGGGGAACAGGACGGCGTCGAAGGGGAACTCGGCCAGGCTCCGCAGATGCATGCGGGGGATGCGGGTGCCGTGCCCGGTCACGCCGATGAAACGGCACAACCCTTCGTCGCGGGCGGCAGCCAGGGCTTCCACCGCGCCGCCGGGGGCGAAGGCCGTGCGCCACTCGGCCTCCTCCACCAGGTTGTGGAGCTGGATCAGGTCCACCTGGGCCACTCCCATGCGCTCCAGGCTCCGTTCCAGGCTGGCCCGGGCCTCGGACCCGGTGCGGTCGCCGGTCTTGGTGGCCAGGAACACCTCGTTACGGTGGGAGGCGAGCCACGGGGCGAGCCGGAGCTCGGAATCGCCGTAAGAGGCGGCGGTGTCGATGTGGTTGACGCCCCGGGCCGTGAGGAGGTCGAGCACGGTGGCCGCCCGCTCGGCCGACATGCGGGAGAAGGCGGCGGCACCGAAGATCGTGCGGGTGCTCTGGTGCCCGGTGGAGCCGAAGGCCTGGACTGGGATCATCGCCGGATCCTAGTAGAGCCCGCCGGAGGCGGGCGTGTGGGCTGCGGCGAGCCGGCTCAGCCGCCTGTCACGGCACGTGGCGACGAGGCCCCTGGCCGATACCCTGGGTGAGAAGCCGAAGGACGAGAGTGATCAGGAGCTCGCACCATGGCCAAACAACGATCGAGCTTCGCCAAGCTCCAGCGAGACAAGGCCAAGAAGGAACGGGCGGCGGTGAAGCGGGCCGATCGGCTCGACCGGAAGACCGCTGACCCCGACGATGCCGGCGATCGCCCCATGAGTGATCTCGTGGCGTCGATGGCGGGAGACGGCGAGCTTTCCGCGCCCCAACTTCTGGCCCTGATCGAGGATCTCCATAACCGCCGGGAGGCCGGCGACATCAGTCTCGAGGACTTCGAGGACGCCAAGGTCGAGCTCTTCGCCCGTCTCGACATCAACTAGGCGGTAGCCGTCCGGGGGTGCGATGGCGGGCGACCTGAACGTGAGCGACCGCTGGCGTCGGTGGCGTCAGCGCGTCGACCTCGAGGAGTACGACAGCCGTTGGGACCGCTTGGCGGCCGGCGGCGCGTCCGTTCACGACGAGGCCGAGTTGGTGTGCCAGCTCGGCGGGCACCGGATCCTCGATGCCGGGTGCGGCACGGGTCGAGTAGCCGTGGAGCTGGCCCGGCGTGGGCGGTCCGTGGTGGGGGTCGACAACGACGCCGACATGTTGGCCCGAGCCAGGGCCCGCACCGAAGACGTCAACTGGGTGCTGGCCGACGTGGCCACCATGGAGCTTCCCGCCGCCTTCGACCTGATCGTGATGGCCGGTGACGTGCTGCACTACGTGCGGCCGGGAGATGAGTCCCTGGTGGTCTCCAACCTGGCCCGGCACCTCAAGCCGGGCGGGCACCTGGTGTCGGGGGCGTCGCTGTCCGAGCCCGTGCAGCTGACCCACTACGACAACTGGTGCCGGGCCGCCGGTCTGGACCTCTCGGCCCGGTACTCCTCGTGGAACCGGGCGCCCTACGACCGGCCCGGGCACTACGCCGTGTCGGTCCACCAGCGGCCTGCAGCGGCCGCACGGGGCCGGCGCCGACGCTGAGCGGCCGGCCCCTGATCAGGCGCGAGCCAGGACGGCCGGCGGGCTCTTCACGGCGTTGATGGCCCGGCGGATCCGCTTCTCGCTGACCCGGGTGGTCGTGCCGAGGCCCTGGGCGAACAGCGACACCCTGAGCTCCTCGAGGAGCCACACGAGCTCCTCCATCTCGGCCGACGGGCCCTTGGATCGGGCGAGGGCGGCCACCTCGTTGTCGAGCCGGCGGCAGGTGGCCAGGGCGTCGAGGTCCCGTTGAGGGCTCTTCACCAGGGCATCGAGCCGGCGGGAGATGGCCGTGAGGTAGCGGATCACGTCGTCGACCCGGTGCAGCCCCACGCCGTCCAGCATCCCGGGGTAGGCGAGGCGGCCCAGGTGGGCCCGGATGTCGTCCACCGACACCTGGAACTGGGGGGTGCTGAGCCGGTCGGCCTTGGTGTGGATCTCGTCGAGCACCTCGAGGATGGCGGTGATGGCGCCGGCCAGCCGTTCCAGCCGCTCCGGCATCCCCTGGCGGGCTGCCGTCACCAGCTCGGCGAAACCGGCCGGGGCCCAGGGCGGGCCGCCATGCTCGGCGATCAGGTCGTCGAGGGCGGCTGCGATGGCGTCGTTGTACCACTCGGTACGGGACTGGACGTGGGCGTTGACCAGGCGGAGCTTGGTGGTGTTGGGCAGCAGAGCGTCGAGTGCCCGGACCGGTGAGGGGAGCTGCAGGCGGAGCAGGCGTCGCACCCCCAACCACATGGCGTCGGCCTGCTCGCCCTCCGACGGGAGCAGGGCGATGCCCACGGCGTCGCCCTCGTCGATCAGAGCCGGGTAGGCCTTCACCGGGCCGGCCGGGGTGACGGTCTCCACCACGTGGGGCAGGCGGCCGAAGTCCCAGGTGCGCAGGCCGTGGCGGTGCCAGGCGTTGTCGGCCGAGCCGGCCAGGTCGGCGATGGCGGCCCGCATGTCGTCGGCCGCCCGGCGGCGGAGCGCCTCCAGGTCCTTGCCTTCGGCCAGGAGCTCGTAGCGGTCGTTCACCACCCGGAACGTCGGCTGCAGGTGGGGCGGCACCCGCGACAGGTCGAAGTCCTCGGGCGACAGCACCAGGCCGGCTCGCTTGCCCAGGTCGTTGGCCAGCACGGCCAGCAGGGGACCCCGGCCGGGATCGAGCCCGGGCAGGATCTCCGCCGTGGTCTCGGCGGCCGGGACGAACCACCGCCGGCGGTCCTTGGGAAGGGTGCGGATCAGGGCCGTCACCAGCTCGGCCCGGAAGCCGGGCACGCTCCACCGGAAGGGCTCGGGGTCGATCTGGTTGAGCTGTTCCACCGGCACGATCACGCTCACCCCGTCGAGGTGGCTCGACGGGTCGAACTCGTAGGCCAGCTCCAGGTCGAGATCCCCCTGGTGCCAGGAGTCGGGGAAATCCCGGTGGTCGGCCGCCTCGGCGTCGGGGTTGAGCAGATCGGCCAGGCTCATGTCGAGCAGGTGCGGTTGGTCGCGGTGGTGCTTGCGCCACCAGCCGTCGAAGTGGTTGGCGGAGACGATGTCGGCCGGCAGCCGATGGTCGTAGAAGTCGAAGATGGCCCGGTGGGCCACCAGCAGATCCCGGCGACGGCTGCGGGCCTCCATGGCTTCGACCTCGGCGATCAGCGCCTTGTTGTGGGCCAGGAAGCCGTGGTCGCTGTCCCATTCGCCCTCCACCAGGGCGTGGTGGATGAACAGCTCGCGGGCGAGGCGGCGGTCCACCGAACCGAGCTGCACCCGGCGGTCGGCGGCCAGGGTCAGCCCGTACAGGGTGACCCGCTCCTTCACCATGGCCGCCCCGCGGTCGGGATCCCACCACGGCTCGCCGTAGGAGTAGGTGGCGATGTGCCCGGCCAGGTCCTCGGCCCAGGCCGGGTCGATGCCGGCTACCACCCGGGCCCACAGGCGGCTCGTCTCCACCAGCTCCGCCGCCATCACCCAGGCCGGGGGCTCGGCGGCCAGCACCGAGCCGGGAGCCACGGCGAACCGGGTCTGGCGGGGCCCGAGGAACTCGGGCCGCCGACGGCCCCGGTTGCGGCCCCTGGCGTTGGCGGCGGTCGGGCCGCCCTTGTCGTCGTCGCGCTGGCGTACCCCGATCTGCGACAGGAGACCCGACAGGATCGCCCGGTGGATGGCGTCGCGCCGGTTGCGGTCGTCGAGGCCCCGGTCCTGGCCCGGGCGTCGGCGGGCCTGGCGCAGCCCCAGATCCTTGGTCACCTGGCGGAGTTGGGTGTGGATGTCCTGCCACTCCACCAGCCGGTTGTAGTTGAGGTACTCCCGGCGGCACATACGGCGGAACTGGCCGTGAGATCGTTCCTTGCGGGCGGCGGCCACGTAGTCCCACAGGTTGAGGTAGGAGAGGAAATCCGAATCGGGGTGGGCGAATCGGCGGTGGGAGTCGTCGGCCAGGGCCTGGGCGTCGCTCGGCCGCTCCCGGGGGTCTTCCACCGACAGGCCGGCCACGATCACCATCAGGTCATCGAGGCAGCCCTCGTGGTCGGCTTCCAGCAGCATCCGGCCGAAGCGGGGGTCGACCGGCAGGCGGGCCAGCTTGCGGCCCGTCGAGGTGAGCCAGCCCCGGGTGTAGGCCTTGTCAGGGTTGAGGGCGTCGAGCTCGGTGAGCAGCTCGATGCCGTCCCGCACGGCCCGGGCCTCGGGGGGATCGAGGAAGCCGAACCGGTCGACCCGGCCCAGGCCGAGCGCCGCCATCTGGAGGATGACGGCGGCCAGGTTGGTCCGCTTGATCTCGGGCTCGGTGAACGGCGTCCGGGCCTCGAACGACTCCTCGGAGTAGAGCCGGATGCAGATGCCAGGGCCGAGGCGGCCGCAGCGGCCGGCCCGCTGGTTGGCCGACGCCTGGGAGATGTCCTCGATCGGCAGCCGCTGGACCTTGGTCCGGTTCGAGTAGCGGGAGATGCGGGCCGTGCCGGTGTCGATCACGGCCCGGATGCCGGGTACGGTGAGGGACGTCTCGGCCACGTTGGTGGCGATCACCACCCGACGCTTGGCGTGGCCCTGGAAGACCCGGTGCTGCTCGGCGGCCGACAGCCGGGCGTAGAGGGGCAGGACCTCGGAGCCGACGAGCTTCAGCTCGGCCACCGCTTCGGCCGCGTCGCGGATCTCCCGTTCGCCCGAGCAGAACACGAGGATGTCGCCCGCCTGGTCGTGCCACAGCTCCCGTACGGCGGCCTTGATGGCGTCGTTCTGGTCGAGTGGCTCGTCCCGATCGGGACCGTCGAGGGGCCGGTAGCGCATCTCCACCGGGTAGGTCCGACCCGACACCTCGATCACCGGCGCGTTGCCGAAGTGGCGGGAGAACCGCTCGGTGTCGATCGTGGCCGACGTGATGACGACCTTCAGGTCGGGGCGGCGGGGGAGCAGGCCCTTCAGGTAACCGAGGATGAAGTCGATGTTGAGGCTGCGCTCGTGGGCCTCGTCGATGATGATCGTGTCGTAGCGGCGCAGCGTGCGGTCCCGGGGGATCTCGGCCAGCAGGATGCCGTCGGTCATCACCTTGACCCGGGTGCCCGGTCCCACCTGGTCGTTGAAGCGGACCGTGTAGCCGACGACGTCGCCCACCTTGGTGTCGAGCTCCTCGGCCACCCGCTCGGCGATCGTGCGGGCGGCCAGTCGGCGGGGCTGGGTGTGGCCGATGAAGGCCCCATCGGCGCCCCGGCCCAGCTCAAGGCACAGCTTGGGCAGCTGGGTGCTCTTGCCCGACCCGGTCTCGCCGGCCACCACCACCACCTGGTGGGCCTCGATGGCGGCCAGCAGCTCGTCGTGGCGCTGGCTGATCGGCAGCTCGGGGGGATAGGCGATCGTCAGCACCTGCTCCATGCTACTTCCGGCTGGCCGAGCGGCCGGTAGCGTTTCGGCTCGTGTCTGGTGTGATCGTGGTGACAGGGGCCAGCCGGGGGATCGGGGCGGCCACCGCCGTGCTCGCCGCCCGCCGGGGATACGACGTGTGCGTGAACTACCACCGCAGCGTGCATGCGGCGGGCGAGGTGGTGGCCGAATGCCGGGAGGCCGGAGTCCGGGCGGTGGCGGTGGCCGGGAACGTGGCGGTGGAAGGCGACGTGGTCGCCCTGTTCGAGGCGGCGACGGCCGAGCTGGGGCCGGTGACCGGCCTGGTCAACAACGCCGGGATCGTGGCCCTCCAGGCCCGGGTGGACTCCTTCGGCCGGGAGCGGCTCGACGAGATGATGGCGGTCAACGTGATCGGGCCGTTCCTGTGCGCCCGGGAGGCGGTGAAACGGATGTCCACCCGCTACGGCGGCGCCGGTGGGGCGATCGTCAACGTCAGCTCGGCCGCCGCCCTGCTCGGCGGGCCGAACGAGTACGTCGACTACGCGGCATCCAAGGGAGCGATCGACTCCATGACGGTCGGGCTGGCCAAGGAGGTTGCGGCCGAGGGGATCCGGGTCAACGCCGTGCGGCCGGGCCTGATCTACACCGACATCCACGCCTCGGGCGGTGAGCCCGGCCGGGTCGACCGGCTGGTGGGTGCGGTGCCGATGGGGCGGGGTGGCACGGCCGAGGAGGTGGCGCAGGCCGTGGTGTGGCTGCTGGGTGAGGAGTCGAGCTACGTGACCGGCGCCTTCGTCAACGTCACCGGCGGTCGGTAGGCACCTAGAGCTCGTCGAGCCAGGCCGGGGCCCGTATCGAGGCCTCGATTACTTCGGGGAAGGGGTGGTTGCCACCACTAGAGCTCGTCGAGCCAGGCCGGGGCCCGATCGAGGAGGAACTCGCTGACCTCGTGGCACCGGTCGAAGATCTCGCACAGGTTCTCGCGGTGCATGAACAGGTCGTCGAGGCCCAGTTCGATCTGGGCCGTGATGACGAGCGTGCGCTCCGGGGAGTCGGTGACCTCCATGGTGGAGTCGATCGCCTGGACCTTGAGCGGCAGCTCGGCGCCGCCGACACCGGCCAGGTCGGTGGCCAGCACGAGGAGGTCCGGGGCGTCCTTCAGCGGGGGGAGGGTCCAGGTGAAGCGGAGGGGGAAGGTGAAGCCGGGCGGAGGTTCGGCGTCTTCCGGGAGCTGGAGCATCTGGTCCTCGAAGGCCAGCAGCGTGCGCGGATCCACCTCGATCTCCAGGCGGAGATCGAGCGGGCCACCGCAGGCCTGCTCCGGGTGGAGATCGACCTCCCACGTCTGGGACATGGAGTAGGTCTCGACGAAGTGCCGTTCGTCGTGCACGTGGAACTGATGGTCGGCGGCGTGGTCTTTGAGATCGGCCACGAAGCCGGGGACGTCGATGATGGCCAAGTGGATTCCTCCTCCACCGATAGCCTGCCACGAACCTGTGACAATGATGCGTCCGGTGAGCGGTAGCGTGAGGTGGTGACGACCGTAGCCGAGGCTGATCAGGCGCAGTTGGCAGCAGCTGATGGAATTTCGTCAGGCGTGCCCGGTATGAGGTGGGCCGAACGGCGATGAAGCCGCAGCAGATCCTCGAGCTGTTCATCGATCTGGTGGCCGAGGTGGCCGACGCCCTGTCGGGCCTGGACGACTGGGGCCACTCCGGGGCCCGGCCCGACCAGTACAACCACGACGTGGTGGCCGACAAGGTGCTGGTGGACGGCCTGCTCGGCGCCGGGTTCCGGGTGCTGTCGGAGGAGACGGGGCTGCTGGGGGAGGGCGACCTGATCGTGGTGGTGGACCCGGTAGACGGATCCACCAACGCCTCCCGGGCCCTGCCCTGGTACGCCACCAGCCTGTGCGCGGTCGACGAGCGCGGTCCGGTGGTGGCCGAGGTGGCCAACCTGGCCACCGGCGACCGCTTCCGGGCCATCCGTGGCATGGGGGCCGAGGCCGACACGGTGGTACTGCAGCCCAGCGGGTGCCGGGAGCTGGGCCAGGCGCTGGTGGCGTTCTCCGGCCTGCCGCCCTCCCATGGGGGATGGGGTCAGTTCCGGGCCTACGGCGCAGCCGCCCTGGACCTGTGCGCCGTGGCCGCTGGCACGTTCGACGCCTATGTGGACGTCGACCGGGCCCACGGGGTGTGGGACTACCTGGGAGCGATGCTGATCTGCCAGGAGGCCGGGGTGCCGGTGGCGGAGGCCGACGGTCGCGATCTGGTGCACCTCGATCCTGCTCAGCGCCGGGGCCCGGTGGCCGCCGCCACCCCCGAGCTGCTGGTCGAGGTCCAGACCATGATCGACCGCTGGACCGATCGAGGGTGATCACGGCCCGGGAGACAGGCGGCATCAGCGCTCGTTGAGCACATCGGCCAGATCGCCGTCGAGCTCCAGCGACAGCTCGGGTTCGCGGCCGAGCAGCCCTTCCAGGCAGGGCAGGATCCGGTCCTCCAACTCTCGCAGGGCCACGTGGACGTCGGCGCAGATCTCGTCGACCTGGCGTACCACGAGGTCGGGACCGTCGGTCAGCCGATCGAGAAGCCGTCGGGCGACGCTTTCGTGGCGGGCCGGATACCAGACCACGTCGTCGTCGAGCCCGACGGCCAGCCGGGTGACGAGCGGGTAGACGATGCCCTGCGTCGCCGCCATGTGCCGCTCGAGCCCGGCCCGCAGCGCCGTGGCCGCCCGACGGCGCTCGTCGGTGTCGGCCGCCTGCCGTAGCTCGGTGCACAGGCGGTCGAGCGTGCGGTCGTGGCGGCGCAGCGACGCGAACGGTTCGGGGGCCGCCAGCCCGCCGGCCCGTTCGCCGGGATGGTCGAGCTCAGCGGTGGGCGAGAGCGAGATCTCGACGGGCTGGTCGGCGAGGCGCTGGGCCGGCCAGCGGCCGGTCCCCGGGGCCGGTCCACCCATCGTCCAGTCCGGTCGCTTGTCCTGGTGGCCGAGGTCGAGCACCGCCCGGGTCCCCTCCAGGTCGACGAGGGGCACGATCGGCACGGTCTGCTGCCCGTCGGCCTCGTCGGCGGCCCGCATGCCCTGTCGCTCGGCCAGGGCCAACAGTCCGCCGACCACCCGTTCGGTCTGCCCGGCGAGCGCACAGCGGGCCCCGATGGCCACCGTAGCCAGGAGGTCCGACAGGGGAACGTCCGTCGCATCGGCCCGGGCTGGGCGGGTCGGTAGAGGGCCGGGAGCCCGCAGCGCGGCGGCCACCGCCAGGGAGTCGCGCTTGCACGGCTCGCACTGGCCGCAGGACTCGATCGACAGGAAGCGGGCCACTCCGGCGGCCACGGACCGGAGGCTCGTGCCCTGGCCCACCACGATGAAGCTGGCCGAGCCGAGGCCGCTGCCGACGGCTCCGAACGCCTCGTAGCACACGGGGAGATCGAGGTCGTCCGGTCCCAACGGCGGGTTCGACACACCCGACAGCACCGCCGCCACCCCGCCGTCGACCTCACCCAACTCGCCAAGCACCGCCCGCAGCGGGGTTCCCATCGGGAACTCGCCCACCCCGTGGCGCGGCGCGTCACCCGACACCGTGCAGATGACGGTCCCCGGGGACTGCTCGGTCCCCAGGGAGCGGAACCAGCCAGCACCGTTGGTGACGATCGCGGGCACGTTGGCCAGCGTCTCGACGTTGTCGACGAGGGCCGCCGGGCCGCTCACCTCGCCCAGACCGCGGCGGTAGGGGGGAGCCACCCGAGGGAGTGGCGGGAGGCCGTCGATCGCCTGCAGCATCGCCGTCTCCTCGCCGTAGAGATACTCGTCCGGACCCTCGAACAGCGACAGGTCGAACCCCTCGGCCCAGCCTGCGTCGGCCACCTCGACCACGGCCTGGCGGAGCCGGCCGACCTCGATGCGGAAGCTGGCCTTCGTGGCCACCACCACCCGGTCGGCGCCGACGGCCAACGCGGCGATACAGGCACCCTCCAGGACCCGGTAGGGGTTGCGGCGCAGCAGGAGGCGGTCCTTGAACGTGCCCGGCTCGCCTTCGGCGGCGTTGACGACCACGACGGGAGCGCCGTGGTCGGCCGCCGTGGCCGCCACCGTCCGCCACTTCCGTCCCGTCGGGAACCCGGCGCCGCCCCGGCCCCGGAGGCCGGCCCGCTCCACGACACCGACCAGGGCTGCGGGGTCGGCCTTGCGGGCCGCCCCCAACGCCAGGCCGCCGCCGCGATCGAGGTGGTCGGCGAGCCGGGCGACCGGTTCGGGATCGAGCACGCGATAGATGCGGGTGGCCATGTCATTGCTCCTTGTCGATTGGGGTGGGGGTCCGCCCGGCCCGACGGCGATCGCCGTTGGGGCCGTGGGGTTCCAGGCGCACGGCGACGACCAGCCCGACCAGTGCGACGGCCGCTCCGGCCAGGACGTCCACCAGGTAGTGGTTCGCGGTGAGCACCACCGCAGCGGCCATGGCCAGCGGACTGAGGGCGGCGATCGTGCGCGTCGCCCGGTGCCGGGCTGTTCTGGCCAGGGCGATGCCGACGAGCAGGTTCCAGCCGAGATGCAGGCTCGGGAGCGAGGCGAACCGGTCCTCGACCGCCGGAGGCTGAAGGACCCGGTAGGCGTGCGAGTACAGCGTCACCGTGTCGACCAGGCCGATGTCGGCCAGCCGGGGCGGGGCCACCGGGTAGCGCCAGAAGATGACCAGGCCGATCGCTCCGGAGACGAACATGGCATTGCGGAGCCGGGTGTAGGTGTCCCGGTGACAGGCGTAGAGCCAGATGAACGAGGCCAGGATCACGGGCCAGTGGCCGAAGATGTAGTACCAGTTCGCCGCCGTCACCAGGGCGTGGTGGTCGATGATCAGCCCCTGTAGGAGGCCCTCCTGGTGGAGGTGGAGGCGGGTTTCGAACGCCACCAGCGTGTGGGCGTGCTCGATGGCCAGCGTCCGGTCGCTCTTGGTCAGCGCCCGGACGCCGAAGTAGGCCAGGGCCGCCCCGGCGATCAACAGGATCTGGCGCACGACACCGGTCAGACCACGCTCGACCGTGGCCGCCCGGGCCCGGCGGTCGGGCGAACCGATCCCACCGACCGGGCGGCCGTGGGCGGCGGCCCCACGCAGCGAGAGGTCGAATGGCTGGTGCCGGGCCGTGACGGTCACGACATCGGGCGCTCCGCCGTCGGGGCGGTGCCCACCGGGCGCCGGCTGATTCGGTGGTATGTCGACGGTGTCCATGCCGAGCGGCCTCCCGAGGCCACTATGGGCTGGGCCGGACATCGGTCGAATGACGTCATCGGGTCACCGTGATGACACGGCTCGGGCCGCGGTGGCGCCCTGCGGGAGAGGGGGAGAGGGACAGTCGGGGAGTTGTGCCAGAATGCGGCCATGCAGCGTTGGCACGGCACGTGGCGGTGACGGGTCGCGGCGGGGCGGGCGACGGCGTGCGTCGTCGCCCGCCGGCGTCCATCCGCCGGAGCCTGTCGATACTGATGGCGTTGATCGCCGTCCTCGGCTTGGCCAGCAGCACCGTCGTGCTGGTCATGGTGGCCCGGGTGACCTCGGCGAACACGCGCCTGGCCGAGACGCTGGTTCCGCTGCGGGTAGACGCGGCGGAGCTCAAGCTCCTCTACCAGCAGCAGGCGCTGGACCTGGCGACCGGAGCCGACGCCGTGGTCGAGCTCGAGAACACGGAGCGGACGGCGCGGACGCTCGAGGGCAGGATCCGGGAGCGGGCGGCGGCGACGCCGGGGCTCGAGGACCAGCTGTCTCTGGTCGAGGAGCAGGCGGCGGCCTGGGTGGCGCAGGTCATGCCGGCGCCCGGCGTGATCGATCCCGGCGCCGGCACGGCCGAGCTGCCTCCGCTCCTGGATGCCCTGACCACGCTGTCGGCCGACTCGGCCGCTGCCGTGGCCCGACAGCAGGCGGCAGCGTCGGGAGACGCTCGGGCCGCCCGCATCGCCGCCTTCCTGGCTGCCGGGGGGTTCCTCGCCATCGCCGTGGTGGGGGCGGTGGTGCTCCGCCGCTGGATCGCCCTGCCGGTCGAGGAGCTCACCCGACAGGTCGACGATGCCTCGGGGGATCTGTCCCGACCGATCCGGGCGGCCGGGCCAGCGGAGGTGTTGGCGATCGGGAATGCGGTCGAGTCGATGCGCCGGCGGCTGCTGGATGCGGCGTCCCGCCGGATCGACTCGGCCCTGATCGCCGGGCATGACGCCGAGCGGTCCCGCATCGCCGGCCAGATCCACGACGATCAGATCCAGGCCATGACGCTGGCCTCGATCCGGCTCCAGCAGCTGCGTCACAAGGTGCAGGCCGACGGGGAGCTGCAAGCGCTGGTGATGTCGGCCCAGGACGCCACCAACGGAGCCATCGCCCGGCTCCGGCGGATGATCTTCGAGCTCCATTCGCCGTCGCTGGCGACCGACGGGCTCGACGCAGCGGTGGAGGAGTACCTGGACGAGACGTTCGGTGAGGAGGTCAGCTGGTCGGTGGACGGCGACCCCGGTCCGCTGGGTCCCGGAGTCGCCGCCCTGGCCTACCGGCTGGCCCGCGAGGCGATGTTCAACACGTTCAAGCACGCCCAGGCCGGCGCGGTCCAGGTCTCGTTCGAGCGGTTGCCCACCGCGCTGGCGGTGACGATCAGCGACGACGGAATCGGGTTCGACGATGGCGACATCGGTGCCGAACGGGGCCACCTCGGCTTCGACCATTCGCGCCAGCTGGCGGCGGCGGCCGGCGGTTCGTGGAGCTGCCACAGCCGGCGAGGCCAGGGGACGGTGGTGCGTTTCGCCCTGCCGGTGGACCCTGACGGGCTCGTCGAGCGATCCGATGAATGACACGGCGATGATGGCCCGGCGATAATGACATCGCCGTGCCATGCGGCGATTCGGCTGGCCGGCCACACTGTGGCGGTGGAACATCGCGCTGACGCAGGGAGGTCGTCACCTGCGATACGTTCCTTGGCGAGCGACGGTGTGCCGGCTGACCAGTCGATCCGGCGCACCGTGGTGGTGGCCGACGACGACCCCGGGGTGCGAGAGGCTCTGGCCGACCTGCTGAGCGGCGACGACCGGCTCGAGGTGGTGGCCGTGGCCGGCGACGGGATCGAGGCCGTGGCCACCTGCTTGGAGCATCGGCCCGACGTGCTCGTGCTCGACGTGCACATGCCGCAGGGCGGAGGTGAGCACGCGGCCCGGGAGCTGACCCGGCTCCAGCCCGGGCTCGTGATCATCGCCTTCAGTGCCAATGTCGACAGGGTCACCCGCCGCACCATGCTCGAAGCGGGAGCGGCCGCCGTGGTGGCCAAGGACGCCATCGCCGGGCTCGTCGAGCTGGTGGCGGGCGAAGCAACCTGACCGGGGTGCGCAGTGCCCGTCGAGCGCCCGGCCGGTGTCCCGGCTCCGAGGCCGGGCCGCTGCCGACCTGTGGCATGATCGGGTGATCGCCCGAGAGCACACGGAGGACCGATGACCGACGCCGGCGCAACCGAACCCGGCGGCGGGAAGCCGATCAGGGTGATGATCGTCGACGACCACACGGTGGTGGCCCTGGGTCTGCGGGCGCTCCTCGACGAGGTCCCTTCGATCGAGGTCGTGGCCACGGCCGGCGGTGTCAGCGAGGCCTTGGGCTCGGCCCGGCGCCACCACCCCGACGTGGTGCTCGTGGACTACCGGCTGGGCGACGGCACAGGAGCCGATGCGGCGCGCCAATTGCGGGCGTCCGATCCGGCGCCGGCGGTGGTCATGATCACGGCGGCGGCCGACCGTCGGGTGCTGGCCGAGGCGCTCGACGCCGGGTGTGCCGGGTTCGTGTCGAAGAACGCCGAGCGCTCCGATCTCGTGGCCGCCGTCAGGGCCGCCGCGGCCAACGACTCCTACTTCACCCGGGACGTGCTCAAGCACCTCGTCCATCTCCGCCGCTTCGAGCAGGTGGAGAACGAAGAGCTCTCCGATCGGGAGGTCGAGGTGCTGCAGCTGAGCGCCGACGGCCTCAGCCCGGACGAGATCGCCGACCGCCTCTACCTCAGCCCCCACACGGTCAAGAACCACCTGCGTCACGCCATGACCAAGCTCGACGCCCACACCAAGCTCGACGCGGTGGTGAAGGCGGTCCGCTCCCGGATCATCTCGCTGGAATGAGCCGGTTGAGCGTACGGCGGCCCGCGCCGCGGGCGACGCCGCCCCCGGAGCGCTCGCCCCGGCCCGGTGCCGGGCGGTGGCTACTCGGGCCGGGGGTGATGTGGCGCGACCAGGACCGGAATCGGGCTGTGGTCCACCAGGTGGCGGGCGAACTGCCCGGCGAAGAAGTCGGTGAAGGACCGGTGACCTCTCGTGCCGATGGCGACGAGATCGGCGCGCTCCCAGGAGGCGGTGTCGAGGACGCCCCGCACCGGGTCCTCGTTCGGTGTGCGTAGCGGCTCGGCGCCGGGCAGCCGGGCTGCGATCGCCTCGGCCTCGTCCTGGTGAACCAGCCGTGATCCGTAGTGGTCGCGCGTGGTGGAGGCCATCGTGACCACGGAGAAGATGGGGATGGTCCGGGCTTCGAGGCGCTTGGTCAGCTCACCGATCATGGCCACCGACTCGGCGTTGGCGTCGGTCCCATCGACGCCGACGACCACGGTGAGCCGCTCGGACGGCGACGGCAGGGGAGGAGCGTTGTCGGGAACCACCACGAAGGGGCGGCGGTAGTGACGCAGGAGCTGTTCGAAGGCCCCTTCGCCCCCGAGGCCGCCGAACGTCATGGAGTCGTGGCGACCGACCACCAGCAGGTCCGGGCCCTGCTCCTCGGCGTAGCGGATGAGCTCGGCCGTGCCTTCGCCTTCCAGCGTCACCACGGCCGCAGCATCGCCGGCCAGGCGATCGATCGTCTCCTCCCGGGCCCGGCGCATCTGGGCCAGGAGCTCCGGGGGCACCTCGGCGAACGCGGGGTGGACGACACTGACCACGGCCAGGTCGGCCCCGGTTCGGTCGGCCAGAGCCTTCGACCACTCCAGCGCCGTGCTACTCCGATCGTGGTCACCGAATCCGATGAGCAGTTGCATCTGTGTTTCCTCGACTTTCTCGTTGGTGGGCCTGGACCTTCGCCAGGCGTGGGGCCTGCCGGACCCGGGCGGATGTCGTCACCAGCGGTGACGATCGAAGGGCACGGACGGCAGCTCGCCGACCTGCTGCCGGGTGATGGACAAACGAACCTCGTCGGTCGTCGCGTCGTCCACGTCGGCGAGCGGGATGGTGATCTCCCGGTGACCCCAGAGGTGGCCCCGCTCCAGCACGAGGTGGGTGATTCCGTAGGCGGCGTCGATCAGGAAGCCGTCGACGTGGCCGACGGTGTGGTCGTCGGCACTGATCACCGGACTGGCCCGCCGAACCTCCACGGTCCCTCGGGGGAGGCGATCGAACCGGGTGGTGATCACCGCCGGCTGCGCGGTGCCCCGGGTACCCCCGGCCCCGTAGGTGTACCCGTAACCCAGGAACGAATCGATGGGGGAGGCGGGCCAGTAAGGCCAGGCCGACACCGGCGTGTGCTCGATGCCCCATCCTGTGTCGTAGTACGAACCGGATCCGAGCTGGATGAAGTCCCGGGCCGACACCAGCGGGGCGGCCTCGATCTGGGCCGTGGTCCAGGCCAGATCGAGCCGGTCGCCGGCGGCGACGATGGCGTCGACGGGGATCAGTCGTGCCTGCTCGTGCCGATGATGGGGCTCGACGACCACGTGGGTGACGCACCAGCGGACAGGGTCGATGACGATGTCGCCGAGGCGGCCCCAGTGGCCGTCGGCGCCGTAGACGGGGACGCCGACCGTCAATGATCGCGACGGCGCAGCGGCCCCGGAAGTGGGATCGGTCACGGTCTTCCTTTCGTTGCTGTTCCTGAGTTCGAGCATCACACCGATCAGGGGGCACCGGAATGGCTCATCCATGCCATTCGGGGCACCCATGACCGTCATCGCAACGGCGGCACTCCGCCGATGAGCGGACCCCGTTTGCAGGTTCACCAGACGCTCCACTAGCGTCGCCCATCAAACGGAATGGCTCCACCATTCCTAGGGGGAAATGCAGTCGCCTGACCGTTGGCAGAGCGATGTCATAGTATTCATGCATCCGGGGGGAGCGTGCGTAGCCATGTCTGAATTCGACGAGCCCGTCATTTATGAACATGACGAATCCATGCCGCCGATCGAGCCGGGAACATTCGGTTTCGCCATGTCCCGGCGGAGTTTCCTGTACGGGAGCGCGTCGGCGGCGCTGGCCGCCTTCCTGGCCGCCTGCGGAGGCGCGAACAACGCAACGGAAACGCCCACCGTCAGCAATGCACCGGTGACCACCGCCAACGCCATCCCGGTCGGGTCGTCGGACTCGTCCACCACCACGGCCAGCGCAGCACGCACCGAGGCCAAGACCGAGACGCTGACCATCGGCGTGTCCAGCCTGCAGGAGGCCTACGTCGATCCCAACTGGGCGGTGGGCGGCCTCATCTTCCCGCTGCAGTGGGCGATCGCCGACTTCCTCTACTTCCCCGATCGGGACGGGAAATTCCAGCCGACGCTGGCCACGGGGTACACCCTGTCAGACGACAAGCTGAGGTGGACCTTCACGTTGCGTCCGAACGTGACCATGCACGACGGAACGACGTTCGGCGCCAAGGACGTCAAGGCGACGATCGAGAGAATCGTCAGTGGTCCGAATGCCAACGACTATGCACACTATGTGGCCATCAAGTCCAACGTGACGGGAGCCAACGTCATCGATGATCTCACCGTTGAGATCGTCACCAGCAAGCCGATGGCGACCCTGGTGGTGGACATGCCGCCGCCCATCGCCAGCGACTACTACAACCAGGTCGGCGAGGCCGAGTTCAAGAAGAACCCGAAGTCGACCGGGCCCTGGAAGTTCGTCTCGCAGGAGCTCAACGCCAACGTCAAATATGAGCGGCACGAGGAATTCTGGGACCCCGCCCGGAAGCCGAACTGGAAGAAGCTCGTCTACGCCATCGTGCCCGACGAATCGGCTCGCGTGGCCGGTATCCAGACCGGCGCCCTCGACATCGCCTACGGCCTGACCGGGGCCGGTGCCGACGGGATCACCGGCAGCAACGACGTGAAGCTCGTCGAGATCACGGAAACGGGCCTCGGCTACTGCATGATGCTCGACAACGTCTTTCCCGACGAGCCGTCGCCGCTCAAGGACCTCCGGGTGCGCAAGGCCCTGCTGATGGCGGTGGATCGGGAAGCGATCGCCAAGTCGCTGTACAAGGGCTACGCCACCGTGCCCCAGAGCGGCACGCCGAAGATCACGCCCGGCCACAATCCCGACGCCAAGACGCTTCCCTATGACCCCGAGGGGGCCAAGGCGCTGCTGGCCGAGGCCGGTGCGTCGGACCTGGAGCTGCAGCTGAGCTCGTACACCACCACCACCGTGCCCGACATGCCCAAGCTGGCCGAGACGATCGCGCAGTACTGGGCCCAGGTGGGGGTGAAGGCCACGCTCAACGCCATGGAGACGGCCACCTACCTACCGCAATGGCGCAACAAGCAACTCAGGGGCGCGGCCATGATCGCCGGGCCCACCTACTTCTATGTGGAACCGACCCGGCTGTCGGTCAACTCGTTCTTCGGCAGCAAGGCCGTGTACACCACCATCGTGGGGGATGCCGAGCTCGACGGGATCGTCGAGCAGACCATCGTGGAGACCGACTTCGACAAGCGGGCGGCGCTCGGGCGCCAGCAGGCCGACCTCATCGACGAGAACCTCTACGGGCTGCCGATGATCCTCACCTCGTCGCTCATCGCCGTCGGCCCGAACGTGGAGTCCTTCGGCTACATCATCTCGTGCCCCTACGCCGGGCCCACGTCCTGGATCCTGGCCAAGTAGCGGCTGCAGGGATCGCACGATGCTCCGATACATCCTCGCCCGGCTGGCTCAGGCCATTCTCGTGCTGTTCGTGGTGGCGACGGTGGTGTTCGCCCTGAGCCGGGCGAGCGGCAACGCCGCCGATCTGTTCATCCCCCAGGACGCCACCGACGAGACCAAGGAGCTGGTGCGCCAGAACCTCGGGCTCGACAAGCCGATCCACGAGCAGTACGTGGAGTACTTGACGAACCTGGCCCAGGGTGACCTGGGCGAGTCGTTCGCCTACCGGAGCGACGTGCGGGGCCTCATCCTCAACGCCCTACCGAACACGATCCAGCTCGGGGTCACCGCCTTCGTGATCGGGTCGTTCTTCGGTGTGGCGATGGGCGTGCTCTCGGCCTTACGTCAGGGCACCTGGGTCGACACCGTGGGGAAGGCCCTTGCCCTGGTGGGCCAGTCGGTGCCGCAGTTCTTCGTCGGGATCCTGCTCGTGATCGCCTTCGCCGTGAACATCCAGATCTTCCCACCGTTCGGCAAGGGCGGGATCGACCACCTGATCCTGCCGGCCGTCACCCTGGCCGCCTATCCGCTGGCGTCGCTCACCCGGTTGACCCGGAGCGCCGTGATCGAGGTGCTGCGCAAGGACCACACGTTGTTCGAGCAGGCCAAGGGGGTGTCGGCGGCGCGCCTCGTGGCCCACACCCTGCGCAATGCGTCGCTGCCGATCGTGACCCTGGCCGGTATCCAGCTGGGCGGGCTGTTCTCGGGGGCGGTGATCGTGGAGCAGATCTTCGCCTGGCCCGGTGTGGGGCAGCTGGTGATCCAGGGCATCAGCTCGCGTGACTACAACGTCGTGCAGGGCGTCGTGCTCGTGAACACCATGATCTTCGTTCTGGTCCTGTTCGTCGTCGACGTGTCCTACGGGCTGCTCGACCCCCGAGTGAGGAGGCACGGCCGTGGCGTTGCCACTGGACCATGATCACGATGCCGGCCGGCCCGAGGCCGACCTCACACCGTCGCTCACGCTCATCCCCGGTCGCCGGTCGAGGGGGAACCGTCGTCGCGTGCCGTGGTTCTCGGGCACCGTGCTGGGGTTCTTCGCCCTCACCGGGATCCTCGGGCCCTTCGTGGCCCCCTATGGTCAGCAGGAGATCAACCTGGCGGAGTCGCTGCAGCCCCCCCTGTTGTGGGGTGGCACGTGGCGCCACCCGCTGGGAACCGATGACCTGGGCCGCGACATCCTGTCCCGGCTCATCTACGGCAACCGGGTGGCGATGCTGGTGTCACTGGCCGTGGTGGTCATCGCCGGGTTCATCGGGGTGGTGATCGCCGTCCTCGCCGGGTACCGGGGCGGCCGGCTCGACTCGTTCCTCATGCGCACCACCGACGCTGCGCTGGCGTTTCCCGTGCTGCTGTTCGCCATCGTCTGGGTGGCGACCTTCGGGGTCAGCACCCGCAACGTCGTGATCATCCTGGCCCTCGCCTTCTGGCCCAGCTACGCCCGGGTGCTCCGCTCCGAGGTGCTGCGGATCAAGACGATGGATTTCGTCACCATGGCCCGCACGATGGGGGCGGGCGGGCCCTGGGTGGTGTGGCGCCATGTGCTGCCCAACATCGTGCCGACCCTGCTGGTGCTGGTGAGCCTGCAATTGGGTCTGGCGATCGTGGCCGAGGGATCGCTCAGCTTCCTCGGCCTCGGTGTGCCGGCGCCGGCGGCCTCCTGGGGCGGGATGCTGGCCGACGGTCGCAAGCACCTGGCCGACGGCTGGTGGATGGCGGTCATGCCCGGTGTCGCCCTGAGCATCACCGTGCTGGCCACCAACCTGTTCGGCGACTGGCTGCGGGTCAACAGCGACCCCACGACCAAGAGGTAGGCGGCGCTGTGCTGGCAGTGGAGAGCCTCCAGACGGTGTACTACGGCGGAGGGCGCGGGGCGCCGGTGCCGGCGGTACGGGGCATAGACCTGCACATCGAGGCCGGCTCGGCCACGGCGCTGGTGGGGGAGTCGGGCTGCGGCAAGTCGACGGCGGCCCTGTCGATCATGCGCCTGATCCGACGCCCGATCGGCGACGTCGTCGGGGGGTCGGTCCGCCTCGACGGCGAGGAGCTGTTGACGCTCAGCGCCGCCGGGATGCGACAGGTCCTGTTGAACCGGATCGGCTACATCCCCCAGGACCCCACCGTGGCGCTCGACCCGCTCTACACGGTGCGCTCCCAGATCGCCGAGGTGCTCCCGCCGGGGTCGTCGTCGGAGCGGGACGCCGTGATGATCGAGTTGCTCGAACGCCTCGGTGTGGTGGACGCCGAGGCCCGGCTCCGCAGCTACCCCCACGAGTTCTCCGGCGGGATGCGCCAACGGGTGGCGATCGCCATAGCCCTGGCCAAGAACCCGGAGCTGCTGATCGCCGACGAGCCCACCACCGCCCTCGACGTGACCACCCAGTTGGGCATCCTGCGCCTGCTCGACGAGCTGCGGCGGGAGCGGCGGCTGGCGGTGCTGTTCGTCACCCATGATCTGGCCGTGGCCCGCCTCGTGTGCCAGGACGTGGCCGTCATGTACGCCGGGCTGGTGGTGGAGACCGGGCCCATCGCCGAGGTCATGGCCCGGCCCCGGCATCCCTACACCCGAGCCCTGCTCGACGCCGACTCCGGCAGCGCCGAGCCCCTCAGCCGCCTCCGGGCGATTCCCGGCCAACCGCCGGCGCTCACGGCGCTGCCGCCCGGTTGCCCGTTCGCCCCCCGATGTCCGGTGGCGGAGGAGGCCTGCTCGGCTGACATCCCGCCGGTGGAGCGCCATGGCGATGTGCGGGTGCGTTGCATCAAAGGCGGTGAGGTGTGAGCGGGGGGCAAGAGACGGAGGAGGTCGTCCTCGAGACCCGGTTGGTGTCGAAGACCTACCATGCGCCCGACGGCGGACTGGTCCGGGCGCTGGTGGACGTCGACCTGCGTGTCGTGCGGGGCCGGACGCTGGGTCTGATCGGCGAATCGGGCAGCGGCAAGACCACCCTGACCCGCCAGCTCCTCGCTCTCGAGCAACCGTCGGCGGGCAGCGTGATCTTCGAGGGGCGACCGCTGGACGAGATGGGCGACGAGGAGATGCGGCGGTACCGCCGGTCGGTGGCCGCCGTGTTCCAGAACCCGTACAGCTCGCTCGATCCCCGAATGAGGATCTGGGACGCAGTGACCGAGCAGCAGGCGATCGAGCGGTCGGCCAAGAAGGCGGCGCGCCGGGAGCGGGCGGCCGAGCTGCTCGACCTGGTGGGACTGGGGGCGGCGACCGTCGACCGGTACCCCCACCAGCTGTCGGGCGGGCAGCGCCAGCGGGTGGCGATCGCCCGGGCGCTGGCGCTGGATCCCGAGGTGATCGTGCTCGACGAGCCGCTGTCGGCGCTCGACGTGTCGGTGAGCGCCCAGATCGTCAACCTGCTGCTCGACCTCCAGGAGCGGCTGGGCGTCACCTACGTGTTCGTGGGCCACGATCTGCGCCTCGTTCGCCACCTGTGTCACGACGTGGCCGTGCTCTACCGCGGCCGGGTGGTGGAGCAGGGGCCGGCGCTGACCCTGCTGGACCACGCCGGCCATCCCTACACCGATGCGCTGGTCACGGCGTCTTCGCTCACCACCCTCGTGGCCACCGACGATGCCGACACCAAGGCCCTCGCACCCGACGATGGCGTGGGTTGCCCCTACCGGACCCGCTGTCCCCACAGCGATGCCCGCTGCGACGCCGAAGCGCCCGTGGTGACCGATCTGGTCGATCGCCGCATCCGCTGCCATTACCCGCTCTCCGCGGCGGTGAGCGAGCCAGTGGAACAGGCGGCGGCGTGGCCTTCGCCCCTGCCCTGAGCGCGTGGCGAACAGTGACCGATCAGCGGCGAGCTGCCATCGATCGACCTGCTCGCAGACGACTAGCGCCTGTCACCATGACCCCGACCTACGACGGCAGCCGGGCCGGCCAAGGGGCGGTTGAAGGTCGGGCCTGGGCAATCCGCCGCAGCTGCCCAGTACCCGACCTCGTCCCGTCCGGCTTGGCGGCCCTGCTCCGTGTCACGGATGGTAGGCACGTGATAGACGAAAGAAAACTCCTGCTTTTGGATTCGTATTGACATCGGGGTCGGTAGCGGCCTTCTGGACGTGCGGGCCCGTTCCGACGTAGAGGTACGTCGATGATCCAAGGAGTGGTGACAGCCGACGGCCCGCCGTGTCGCTACCGCCAGGCACTGCCCCTCGTTCCGGTGTGGGCCGTCCATAGAGATAGAACGTTCTGATGGCGACCGGCCGAGCGAACGTGTCGAGGCGCGTGGGCCAGCCTCGGTTGGCTGCGACGTACCCCGACCGGACTACGATCACGACCGCTGCCGGTTCAGCGAGATCCCGAACGGGAGCGGTGGGCAATGGAGTTTCCTCAGGACCGTCGTGCGGTGAGCGGGGTGCGGTTCACCGGCCAGAGGCCCGGCAGGTTGACGGAACCCCCGCCGTGACAGCACTCGACGAGCTGCGCTCGGCCACGGTGGGTGATGGCTTCTGGTGGCTTCTCCAGCGCACGATCCGGGCCGTCGCCGTCGCCCGCAACGTTCCTGCCCCGGAGGACCACGAACGTTGGGACGAAGCGGCAGTCGCTCAGACGGCGGCCGATTTCCTGGCCCATCCGGGAGCAGCTCGTCGCTTGACCGACCTGGCCACCCACTGCCGATCCGAGGATGCACTGCGTCGCCGGTTGCAGGCGACGGTACGGAACTTCCTGGCCGACCGCGGCCGCCGCACCCCCGTCGGGCGGCTCGTGCTTCGCCTCAACGAGGTGCTCTCGAACGACGACCGCTTCGAACGCCGCGGACGCACCTGGGCGATCGCCGGTACGGATGAAACGGGGGCCGCGGTCGACATCGACGCCCTGGTCGCAGCGTCGGCGGCCGTGGAGATCGTCGTGCCCGCCGCCTGGGCCACGGGCACGAGGCAGGGCCCCGACATCGATGCTCCGTCCGTCGTGAGGGTGGTCGAGGCCCTGCTCGACGCGGCGGGCGGGCCTCTGAGTGTTGCCGTCATGGCGCAAGTCACGGCCCGGCGCCTCGGGCTCGGCAGCGCTCCCTTGTCACTCGACGCCACGGCATTCGACCCGCCGGAGCGGCCGAGCCCCTCTGCCGACACGACCGGCAGTCGGGCGCTGATGGACCTCCGAGCCGACGAGGTGTTCGAGCAGCTGAACGACCACGAACGTCTGTCCCTGGGACTACCGGCATTGCCTGTGGCGAAGCTCGGCCCGGTCCTGGGGATGAGTGGCTCGTCAGCTGCCGTGGTCCGGAAGCGGGCGGTGGTGATCCTCCGCGAAGCGCTCGAGAACGAGGAGGACGGCCAAGATGTCGCTGATGCAGTGTTGGAACGGGCGCGCACGTGGACGGAGTCCTGGATGGCCGCGACCAATGAACCGTACTGAGAGGTGATCGCCATGCCCGCCTCTGCTCGGCATCCGCTCGACGCCGACCTGTTGGATCTCGTCGAAGGGACACTTCCTCCGACGGCGGCCGACGATGTCGAGGCCCATCTCGCCGGTTGCGTCGTGTGCCGGATCAAGCGTCACCGTCTGATGGGCGAACCACCGACCGAACCCACCCATCTGGGTGACACGGACGTCCCGCGGTTTCGCCCCCTCGACAGCGTGGATGCGTCGCCCGATACAGCGGTGCCGGGCGAGCTGTGGCTGACGGGGGGCGATGAGGCGGTACTGGTCCTGATACGCCAGATCCTCGACCGGTCGCAGGGCCTCGTCGTGCCCGCCGCCTTCGATGTCGAAGCTGCCGACAGTGGAACACTCGTCTTCGATGCCGATGCCTCCCCACTGGGCGTGCCGCTCGCGATCTTCGACGGGATGCCCGTGCGTCTCCCGCTCGACGTGCTTCGCAGCCGGGTGATACCGGAACGGGCTGTCGACCTGTTGGCGGTTGGCGTAGGCACCCCAGGTGTGCGGCTTGGAAGCCCCCTGGAAGGTCCCGTGGACCCTCGCCACGAGGTGCGGGAGCACATCGCCGACCGGCTGCGCGACCTGGCATCGGCGGAGGGCGAAGCCACACCCCCTGATGGGATCCTCTCGACCGACGGCTTCGACGAGGTCCGCCATCAGCTGGAAGATCTGCGGAGTAGCAACTCGACGGTGGAGCCGTTCGCCACGCCGGCCGGATGTCCTGACGGTTGGCTCGGCCTGGGTCGGGTCATCGAGCGTCATCTCAGCATCCTCGTCATCGGGACCCCGGCCGGCTTGACCACCGAGTCCGACTACGTCGCAGCGCGCGGTGTCGCTGTCCGATGGCACGCCTCGGCGTTGGTCATCTGCTCGGCGGGAGGGGGAACTGTCGATCTGTACACCCCCAAGGGCCTCTACGACGCGATGCAGGTGCCTCTCGGCCACCGATCGCCCGAGCCCACCGTGAGCGGGCTCGATCTGATCGACAGCGTCGGGAAGTTCTTCGACCTCCACCCGCTGTGGCACGTACCTGCTGCCTCGCAGGGCCGCCCTGTGACGAGCATCAACGTGTCCGAGCTGCTCGAGCGAAACGGCCGTGTCGCCGCCGCCAACCTGGCCAAGAAGGCCGTTCGTGGTGCTGGCAAGCGGGAGGCGTACACGTGGGCATCGACTCGAGGCGACGAGCTCGCGGCCATCTTGCAGCAGGCCTTGGCGAGCACCCTGGATCCGCAGGACATCCAGGCTCTGGCCGACCGGCAGCCGGAATGATCACCCGCGTCCGCCTGAAGAACTGGAGAGCCTACGAGACACTGGACGTCTCGATCGGTGAGGGCACCACGTTCATCGTGGCCGCCAACGGCGTCGGCAAGAGCTCCTTCATCGAAGCGGTTCGGTGGGCCCTCGACCCCGGTGGGCGGCCGGGCGATCACGTGATGCGTCGCCGTGCTCTCGACACGACGGTGCATGTGGAGCTCAGGGTCGGAACGGCTGAGGTCGTCGTGGCGCGAACGCTGGCCCGCAAGACTGCTCTGGCTGCGCCGACCGTCACGGGCCGCGCCACGATCGACGGGGTTCCCGTTTCGGTCGGAGAAGCCCTGACGTACGTCGCCAACGAATGGAGCGCCGATGCGGCGCTGATCCATCGTGCCGGCTTCCTGGTCGACAAGGCGTTGATCGCCGACAAGGAGCCGCAACTCGAGGAGCAGCTGATCCGCCTCTACTCGCTCGACAATCTCCAGAAGGCCCAGCTGGAGATCCGGACCGTCGTCAAGGCCCTCGAGGACCGTGCCCGAGCATTGAAGCGGGGCGCCAAGGCCGGGACAGCAGAACTGGCGCAGGCAACAGCCGCTGCGGACCTTGCGGCACGGGTGGCCGACGCCGCCGTGGCGCTGGTCGCTTCCCGCCGGGATGAGCTGTCGACGGCGAGAGCCACCCTCGAGTCATGCCAGCGGGCAGCGAAAGCGGCACGCCGGGCGGAACGATGGGCGGTGGACATGGCCGACCTCCAGGCCGCCATCGAGGCCGTCCTCGGCCCTGTCGCTTCCGGGGCCGACCTGGTTCAGCTGGTGAGCACGGCCCAGGCGGGGGCGATGGCCCAGATGCAGCGCGACATCGAACGACGCGCCGCATTGACGGAACGCCTCACCCTCCTCGAGACGTCGCTACAACGGCTCCGCGATGCCGAGGGCGAGTGCCCGGTATGCCGACGGGCCCTCAACGCGAAGAGTCGCAACCATGCGGCGCACGCTCACGAACAAGACATAGCCGCCGTCACCCGCCAGCTGGCCGCCGACGAGCCCGACCTCCCCTCCAGCGTCGTGGACGACCTCGGTGACCTTCACCGTCGGCTGCTGCAGCTCGGTCCGCGGCCGCCATCGCCCGAGACGCCGGTCGCCGATGTGGAGGAGGCACGCACCGCCGCCTCCGACGCCGAGCGTGACTGGGGCAATGCCCGTGCGGCGGCGGCGGTGGCCGCATCGAAGGTGGAGGATGCCCAAGCGCTCGTCGACGACCTGGCGCGAGCACAGGACGGGTCGGAGCTTGTGGCCGTCTACCAGCAGATCGCCCTGCTGGAGGCGGCTGACGCGGCCCTCGCCGCCACCGTCAACGAGGTGCTCGAAACGCAGCTCGGTCCCCTGAGCGACGAGGTCAACAGGAGATGGGAAGCACTCTTTCCTGACCGTCCCGGGCTACGCCTCGACGCGCAGGGCCGCATCCGACGGACCTTCGACGACGACGGCGGCGACCTGCCCTCGACGGCCTTCAGCTCAGGCGAAAAGGTCATCGCAAACGTCCTGATGCGCCTCACCACGATGTCCGCCACCACCGGCATCCCGTTCATCTGGATCGACGAACCGCTCGAGCACCTCGACCCCACCGCTCGCTCGTACGTCGCCGAGACGCTGTGCCTCCTGCCTTCCGCCGATGGGTTCGCCCAGATCCTCGTCACCACGTACGAGGAAGAGCTGGCTCGCCTGCTGGAGGAGCAGGGCGACCATGCCGTTCGGCTCCAGTTCCTCGAGGCCTCCCCACCGCGCTGATCGGCGGGCCGTGGACGCCGGTCGACGTTGGGACGTAGGTGATCGGTGAGGGTCGTTCGGCCCTCGCACATGATCACAGGAGGGCTGATGTCCGACGTCGCACCACAGACCGCTGGGCGGTCGAGCACTCGACTACTCGTCTCTGACTGGAGCTGGCGTGTCTTCGACGAAGACCTCCAGGGTCGTGAAGTCGACTTCCCCGCCCTTGGTTGGCGGCGGATCTGGCGCGAAGAGCAGGCACCGGAAGCCAGCAGGGAGATCCGCGAGTGGTATTTCGGATGCGAGCATCCCGAGCGCGCCTCGTTCCCCGCGCCGGCGTGGCGAACGCCGTCGGAGGCGGACGCCCACCCTGCTACACCCCGGATCGAAGCTACGCCTCGGATCGAATGAGGGTTCGGCGGCGTTTCTTTCGAGCGGCAACGGGCGGGCGTGATCACGGGGAGCCCAGGCCGGGGTGGGCCCGGCGCCGGGCGACGGCGATGGCTGAAGAACGGCGCAGCTGGGCAGGGGGGAGGTGATGGCTACCAGCGCACGACCAACGGAAGACACGCCGAGTGGGGGAGAGCACACGAGACGAGCGTCGGTGCATCCCGCTGTGGACACTCTTGCCGCCTACGGATGGCGCCTCATCGTGCTGGCGGTCGTGGCCGTGGGGGTCCTCTGGCTGCTGCAGCGGCTCTGGGTGGTGATGCTGGCGTTGGTGGTGGGTCTCTTCATCAGCCGTGGGCTGGCGGCACCGGATCGCTGGCTGCGGGGTCTCGGCCTGCCACCGGCCCTGGCTGCGCTGGTGTCTGTGGTCGGGGCGCTGGGACTGGTCGGGATGGCGGGATGGTTGATCGCTCCTTCGGTGAGCAGCGAGTTCGAGACGCTCGGCCCCACGCTCGACACGGCGGTTGACGATCTCGAACGGTGGCTTGTGGACGATGCTCCGTTCGCCATCGAGGAGGACGATCTGGCCCAGTACCGGGAGCAGGCGGGGGATGCGATCGGCAATGCGTTCCGCTCGTCGAGTGGCACGCTCGTCACTGGCGCGGTCGTCGTGGTCGAAGGGCTGACCGGCGTGCTGCTCGGGCTCCTGGTGTCGTTCTTCTTCCTGAAGGACGGGAGCGCCATTCGCTCGGCGATGGTCCGCGCCATGCCCGAGCGACGCCAGGACCTGGTGTGGCGGCTCACGGGCCGAGCGTGGCAGACGATCGGCGGGTACCTCCAGGGGGCCGTTGTGTTGGGAGTGGTCGAGGCGATCATCATTGGCCTCACGCTGACCATCGTCGGCGCCGAGCTGGCGATCCCGGTAGCTGTCATCACGTTGGCGGCGGCGTTCGTGCCGATTGCCGGAGCCATCTTCGCCGGCGTCATAGCGGTGCTCGTCGCGCTGGCCACGGCGGGGACCGGGCAGGCGGTGGTAGTGCTGGCGGTGGTGGTCGTGGTCCAGCAACTCGACAACGACCTTCTGGCTCCGGTGATCTACGGGCGGGCGCTGCAGCTCCATCCGCTCGCCGTGCTGTTGTCGATCGTGGCTGGCGGGGCCCTGTTCGGTGCGGCCGGAACGGTGTTGGCGGTTCCTGTTACGGCCGTGGCCGTCAATCTGATCTCCGAGGCGCGGTCACCCACCGTCGAGGCTGCCGCCGCAGAGGCCAGCGATCGCGAGCGGTGAATCTCCCGTCGGAGGAGAGTATCTCGTGGCCATCGGCGTACGACCCCGAGGTCTGTTGGGCCACTCATTCGACAGCGAATGGAGGCGGTGACGGTGCTCACCCGAGTGGCCAGGGTTCCGGCGGGTGTGGCCCGGGCGTCGGGTACGGCCTCGGCCTTCCTCCGTTGCGCGTGTCGGACCGCCCGAATGGGTTGGCGCGGTCACCTGCATCTCTCCGATGAGCACCTGGGATGGACGATGGAGTTTTCTGACGGCACGTCGTCCCGGGTGTACCGGGAGTCGGTGTGTACCGCCCCTCGATCGGGTGAACCGTGCCTCTTGGTGGTGTCGTTCAAGCTCCGCTTGATCGGGGTCAACCCCATGGGGCACGCTGCGTTCCGGGCCGAGTCGCTGCTGAACACGCCGCTCTTCGCCGGGTTCCCGGGATTCCGTTCCAAGCTGTGGCTCACCGACCCCGACACGGGGATGTACCGAGGCGTCTACGAATGGGACGGGCCGGCGCAGGCCAGATCCTACGCCGAGACGTTGTGTCGCTTGCTGCGGCTGGTGTCGGTTCCCGGCACGTTGCGCTACCACGTGGCCGAGGGTGTCACCCCGGCCGAGATCATCTCCCGCGCCTCCCTCCCTGGGCCGAGCCCCGGGCCGCCCGGTGGGCCCGACGGCTGGTGGCACCTCCACTCGGTCCGGCCGGCCGACGGACCGTGACGACCGTCCTGGTCGTCGGGGCTGGACCCACGGGTCTGGCCCTGGCCGCTCAGCTCCGGTCGTTCGGTGTTGCCGTGAGGATCGTCGAGCAGCGGGTCGATGAGCAGCCGTCGCGCGCGTTCGTCGTGCAGCCCCGGACGTTGGAGGTTCTGGCGCCGGGCGGCACTTCCGCATCCCTGGTGGCTCGGGGCAATCCCAGCGCCCGGCTGGTGCTCCACGCCGGTCGCCGAGAGGCAACGGTGGCCATGGCCACGACCGGCACGAGGCACTCTCATCCTTTCCCGTTCCTGCTGGCTATGCCTCAGACCGAGGTTGAGGCGGTCCTGACCGAGCACCTGGTGGAGCAGGGCGTTGCCGTGGAGCGTGGGGTCCGCCTGGCTCGGCTTCAGGCGACCGGAGAGGCGGTGAGGTGTGAGCTGGCACGGTGTGACGGGAGCGTCGAGCACCTCGACGTGCCATGGGTGGTGGGGTGCGACGGGCGCGACAGCCTGGTGCGACACCAGGCATCCATCGGCTTCCCCGGCCGCCGCTACCGCCAGCGCCTTCTGTTGGCTGACGTTGAGCTCGACACGACCCTGGGACGCGACGCCGTACACGGGCTGCTCGGCCCTCAGGGAGCGGTGTTCCTGTTCCCGTACTCCGGAGAGGGCAGGTGGCGACTGCTCAGCGTCCTCGACACCGACACCGACACCGACACCGACACCGACACCGACACCGACACCGACACCGACACCGACACCGACACCGACACCGACACCGACGGTGCCCCAGACCCGGCGACGGTCGCCGAGCGGGTGCTTCATTCGGCGTCGGCGGGTCGGGCCCGGGTGACAGCCGTGCGGTGGGTCGCTCCCGTCGAACTGCGACGGGCCCAGGCCGACACCTACCGCCGGGGCCGGATCCTGCTCGCCGGCGACGCCGCCCATGTGCACAGCCCGGCCGGAGCCCAGGGCATGAACACGGGTCTGCAGGACGCGGTGAACCTCGGCTGGAAGCTGGCGCTCGTCGCCACCGGGGTCGCCGACAGCCAGCTCCTCGACACCTACCAGTCGGAACGTTGGCCGGTGGCCCGTTGGACCCGCCGGCTCACCGATATCGCCTTCCTGTTCGAGGTGGGCGACATCGGTCCGCTCAGCTGGCTTCGGTCCCATTTGGCGCCGGCGCTGCTGACGCTGGTGAACGGGCGATCGATGCCCGGCTGGGGATTCCGGCTCCTGGGCGGGCTGTCGACCGGTTACGGGTCCAGCCCGGCGGCTGAGGAGGGGAGCCCGGCGTTTCGGGGAGGCGTGCGGGCGGGGCGTCCGATGCCCGGCGGTGAGCTGATGGTCGACGGTCGGCTCGCCACGGTCCATGACCTCCTGCTGGCGCCGGGATTCCACCTGTTCCACTTCACCGACGGAGATCCGCCACCCCCACATGATCCGGTGGCCCGTATCCCGGTGTATGTACATGGTGTCGGGCTCTCCCGTACCCACGCCCGCCCCGGCGGGGCGGCGCTGCTTCGGCGTCTCGGCGTCCGAGGACCGGCGACGTATCTCGTCCGACCGGACAGTCATGTCGGCTACCGGGCGGCCTGCGTCGCTCCCGATGGTGTCGACCGCCACCTGCACCGGCTGCTCAGCGGGTGAGCTACAGCAGCCCTTCGGCCCCAGCGAGGGCTGACGGTATGCTCCAAAGGTGGGATGAGGTCCAGATCGAGCGCATCCTGCGTCCGAGTCGGGTTGCGATGCCGATGCCGGGAGCGCTGGCGGTGGCGGACCCCTGTTGCCAGATCCTCGGTTGGCGTACGTTAGATGTCAGCTCCGAAAGGGTGTAGGGGGTGATCACGGGGCGGACCGACCGGCCGTCCTCGTCGGCCTCGAATGAGAGTCCTCGCATGGCCTCCACCTCGTCGGTATCGGGCAGATTCCACCAGAGGCGCAGCACCTCGGTCGCCTCGGCCGCCAGCGAGCTGGTGTCGACACCCAGTTCATCGAGTTGGGCTCGACTGGGTAGGAGCGCGGCCATTGCCAGTGCTCCGGCCCACAGGTGGCGGCGGTCTTCGTTGTCGACCTGGTGGATGTGGCGGTCGAACACCGGCCGGACCGTTCCGTCCCGACTGTGGTCGTAGCCCACCACCCGCGCCCGGCCTGAGGCGGTGAGCGTCTCGACGCATGCCACCGGGTTCTTCACTGCGTGTCGTATCCCGGGTTCAAAGGTGAAGCGTCGGATGTCGGTGACGGCTTGGGCGTCGGCCAGTGCCTGGTCGCTGCCGAAGTGGAAGTGGATCGGGGGAGATCCGCTGACCTCCTCCAGGATCGGCGACATGGCCCAAGCGAGGCGTCCCCGCCACCCCACGTCGACCAGGCCGACCCGACCCGATGTCAACCCCAGCTCGGCTACGTGCATTACCAGCAGGTCGTGGCGGGTCTCGGCCCGTCTCTTGATTGTCGCCCGGATCTCCGAGTCGGCCAGCAGCTTCTCCCAGGCCGATGCCGAGCCCAAGGGGAGCGGTTCGTCGGGGGGCAGCTGGGCCAGTTCCTCATGATCTCGGAGATCGGTGACTTCCAGGCCGATCCGGCCGAGGAGCGATGCCAGCGGCACGACATGGCGGCGGGCGTGGACGAAGCCGGACTCGTCCCGAGTACCAACGGCGAGCCACTCGTCGATGCCATACGAAGCGGCTCCGGCCAGCAGCCACGACCAGCGGGAGCAGTGCAGGTACCCGAGGCGTACCCCGGCCCAGTGGTCACCCGGCATCACTGAGGCCATCTGCGACAGCAGCTCTCCGTCTCGGGACAGGAACAACAGGTGGTTGACGTCAACCGTCCGGCGCTCTTCGGCCAGCCACAGCAGGAACGAGCCGAAGGCTTGGCCGGCGACGTCGGCGCCGAGCACGCGGAGTCTCGCCGACAGCGCGTCTCCCTGCTCCGGGCAGTGGTCGACGATGGTGAGGCGGGCCAGCCTGGCCGCCCCCGCCACCGCCGGCCCTGCCGTGCCCGGTCGGGCTGCCATCGCCAACTCGTAGCGGGTCGGCTCTGCCCGGTCGACCAGGTAAGCCCGGATGCCGGCCCGGGTGGCCATCGTGAGATCAGCCCAGCGGCAGTTGCCGACGTGCCATCCCCCGTCGACCCGCCACCCGGCGTGAAACAAGCCACCGTCCGCTTTGGTGGTCCCCGCTTCACACGAGACCACGAGTTGGTCACCGTCGTGGAGCAGCCCGCTGGCTCGCAGCACGAGCTCCAGCCCCCGGGAGCTGCGCTCGGTGTCAGAGACGAACGTGATGGTAGTTCCGTTGGCCCGGATCTGCTGCAGTGCCTCGACGACGCCTGGAACTGGGCGGCAGAGGCGCCGCTCGACGTCGTCGGCCACCTGTGCCCGATTCTGACCGCAGGCCAAAGCGGTTTCGCTGTCGATCACCAGCTCTATGGCTTCGTCTCCCACCAGGTCACGCACAAGGCAGGTGTCGAAGACATCGACGCTGAGCGCTACCGGCCGTGCCCGTTCCACCTCATCCACCAGCGCCTGCCAGGTCATCGGGCGCGCTCCCAGACCAGCCCGGTGCAGACGGATCGCAAACCTCGGCCCAGCCCACGGCACTCGGGCAAGGGTCGCCGCCAACGTCGCCCGACGCCCTTGCCGGGGACTAATCACACGCATGTAGCCACCTCAGTGGTGGGGGAACATTCATCGGCAGGATACGCGCTCCGGCCATTGTCGCCGCCTGCCGCCGAACGGCGGTCGGCTTCCGGCGGCGTGCACCCTGAACTGACCGCCAGCAGGCTGGGAGGGTCGTGCTGCGTTGACCGCTGACCAGGGTCGGATGCGTGAGGCGTGTGAACGAGCATGATCTGAGCGACTCCATCGATGGCCTCGTTGGGACCTCGTGGTCCAACTCTGCCGTCACGTTATGGTACGGCTGGTCCGGTCCCTCAGGAGGCAGCACCGAAGTGTCTCCTTCGACCACAGGCTCAAGATCTGCAGCCCGTGCCCTCGGCAACTGTGGGTTCATTGCCACCGCGAGTAGCGGGCCGCCCCTGGCCAGCATTGTCGGGCGCAAGTTCAGGTGTCGATAATGACTACGGCTGCGGTGTGTTGATCCGCAAGAGTCACCACGTGAAGATCATCGGCAACGAGCAATCGGGGATGGCCGTGGGCGGGATCACGGTTGAGGCCCTCAGTATCGAGATAGTCGACAACGTCGTCCTTGACAATTCCTTTCGGGGGCCCGAACAGGGGTACCGTGAAGACGTGCTGACCTGCGCGAAGGGCTCGCTTGATGGAAGGCGCAGGCGAAGCCGGTCGCAGAGGTGACCAGTCGACCTACCAGGACTTATGAAGTCTGTACCAGCAGGGGCTGGGCGTGTGAGGCTACCCTCAGGTCTGCTCGGGTCGCCGCTAGGAGACTGCTGAGCAATCTGGGGGTGGGTGCTCGCGTTTCGGGTGGGGATCGAAAAGAATGAGGGGATGCAGGGTTCGTCTCGTCCTGATCGTGAACTGCTCGATGCTGCGGCCCTGTGTGGCCATCTGCTGGGCCCGGGGTCGGTGCATGCCCTGCTGGCGGCGCACCGCCGGACCCTGTTCCCCGATGAGATGTTCGCTGACCTGTTCCCGTCGGGTCGGGGTCGGCCGTCGGTCCCAGCGGACGTGGTGGCCACGGTGATGGTCCTGCAGGCCCTGGAGGCGAAGTCGGACCGGGACGCTGTCCGGGCCCTGGAACGGGACATCGCCTGGAAAGCAGCGGCCGGGTTGGCGTTGACCGACGAGGGGTTCCACCCGACGGTGTTGACCTTGTGGCGTAACAAGCTCCGGGCATCGAAGGACCCGCAGCGGATCTTCAACGCGGTGCGGGCAGTGGTGGCCGAGACCGGGGTGATCACCGGCCGCAACCGGCGGGTGCTGGACTCCACCGTCCTGGACGACGCCGTGCAGCGTCAGGACACGATCACGATGCTGGTCACCCAGATCCGCCGGATCCGCAAACTCATCCCCGAGCTCAGCTCGGTGTGGGTTCGTGAGCACAACCTCGAAGGCGGGCGACCCCCAGTCGATTGGGACGATCCTGGCGACATCGACCGGGTCGTGTCCGAACTGGTCGACGACGCCAACGAGCTGGTCTGGGCGGCCGAGAACCTCCAGGCCGACGGAGTGGCTCTCACCACTGTTCAGGCTGAGGCGGTGGCGTTGCTGGCCCTGGTGGCCGGCCAGGACGTGGAGCCGGGTGACGGGCCGGGGCAATGGCGGATCACCCGGGGGACCGCCCCTGACCGGGTCGTTTCCACCGTCGACCCCGAATCACGTCACGTGCACAAGACCCAGCACTCGTATCGGGATGGCTACAAGGCTCACGTGGCTGTCGAGCCCGACACCGGCCTGATCACCGACATCGACCTGACCGCCGGCAACGTCGGCGACGCCGAAGCCGCCCCCGACCTGATCGACGGCGAACCCGAGGGCACGGTCGTGCTCGGCGACTCCGCCTACGGCACCGGCGAGTTCCGAGCCCATCTCCAGGAGCGGAACATGCAGGCCCTGATCAAACCCCCACCGCTTCGCGCTGCGGTCGATGGCGGGTTCACGTTGGACGACTTCGACATCGACACCACGGCTGGCACTGCGACGTGTCCCGCCGGGGTGACCGTCACCATCACCCCGGCAGGGGCCGCCCGGTTCACATCCAATTGCACGGGCTGTGTCCTGCGGTCGTGGTGCACCACCGCCACCGGCGGCAGGGTCATCACCCTGCACCCCCACCACGACCTCCTCGCCGCCGCCCGGGCCTTCGCCCACACCGACGAGTTCACCGACCCCTACCGCCAGCACCGCCCGATGGTCGAACGCAGCATCGCCTGGATGGTCCGCGGGGCCAATCGCCGGCTCCGCTACCGAGGCATCGAACGCAACCGGCTCTGGCTCGCCCACCGAGCCGCCGCCATCGACCTCGCCCGACTCATCAAGCTCGGCCTCACCCACACCCCCACCGGCTGGACCATCGCCTAACCGGCGATCCTTGAGAGGCCGCCAATCGGGCCCGGCACCCACCGGAGGTCAACAGCCGCAAGAGACCCAGCCCAACAGCCGCGCCCCCGCATCCTCAGCGCAAGACAAGCGCCTTGCTCAGCACTCTCCTAGACTGGTCCGTTCCGGGCGCTTAGCTCAGTTGGCTAGAGCACCTCCCTTACAAGGAGGGGGTCGGGGGTTCGAGTCCCTTAGCGCCCACGAACGAACGACCTGGTGGAGGTTCATGCGCTTCCCGGCGTGCCCGCCTCCCACCAGCGTCGATGGCACAGGGGTGGGCACGCCCCGTGCAAGGCCGTCTAACGCTTTCGATCAACGGTGCCGTCGCAGTGCCCGTCGCTCCTGCACGCCAGGCGACCGAGGGTGCGGAGCAGCTTGATGTCCCGGGTTCGGCGACGGCCCGGGTGCCGACGCCGGTCTGGTCGGGCGTCGTGTCGAGAAGGTCGGTGACGACGCCGAGAGCGCCATCGGCGGACCGCACGGGTTGTTCCCAGGCTCAGCGGATCCTGGGCCACCGCCAGACCGTAGCGCGGCCCGGCTGCGCCGGCGGCGTACCAGCCATCGTCACCGGGGTGGGTGATCCACCGCCTCGTGGTTGTGGGTCCCGGTGGCCGAGGTGCCGAGGCGCCGCCCGGCCCGGATCACCGACACCGGCCCGTCCTCGCTCACCACGATGATGATGGCTTCGGGATCGTCGAACGAGTACCGCACGGCCGACGTGTGCCGCGTGCCCCGATAGGCGTCGACGACCGACTCGGCCTCCAGGCTCGGCACCAACCGAACCCCCAGCTCCCGCAGGGTGCCGGTTTCGTCGAACACGGCGGCCCCGTCCACCTGGCCCAGCACGTGGTACAGGGGGGCGAGATCGCTGGGCAGGTCGATGCGGAACTCGGGCGGCGTGCCCAACCGCCGTTCGCTGCCATTGACGAGCCGTCCGCCGGGGCTGATGACGAACGTGGCCCCCACCTGGCGGGCGGCCACGTCGTGCACGGCGAACCGCAGCAGGCGCTTGAGCAACACCCGCTCCGCTGGATCCGAGCAGCAGGCGCCGATGTCGAGCCAGCGGCTGATCGGCGGCTCCAGGTGCCAGTCGATCCCTACGTTGCGCAGCACGCCGAAGGGCCCCGCGGCCCGAATGGTGCCGTTGGGGTGCCGTTGCACGATGCTGGCCCCGCACGCTTCGGCCAGGATCGTCAGATCCCGCTCCGAGCCGACGCTGCGGTCGAACACCACCAGGAAGTCCACCCCCGACGGCTTTCGCACGGCCCACGACGTGACCCCGTCGGCGAAACGGCGCACCGTGGCGTCACTCAGGCTGTCCACCCGCCGCTTCGACACCTGCACCTTGGCCTCGTCACTCCATGCCGCCAGCGACGCCGTGGGCTCCACGATCACGCCATAGCTCGGCACCCGCCGCTCGTGCACGGCTGGCCGGAGGGCGTAGTCGAGTTCCTCCAGCAGGGCCGCTCGATCGGCGACCGAGGTCAGGATGGCCGGGTCGAGCTCGTCCAGTTCCTCCCCCAGCCGCCGCAAGCGACCACCGGTCAACCCGATCGTCTCCACTCCTCAAGCCTACGGCCCGCCGGTTCGGCGGCCGCCCACGCTCTCGGTGGAGAGGCACCGTCCGGCCCCGGCCGAGAGCGGGAGCGGCATCGCATCGCCACCACCCCACCAGCCACCGACCGCCGTTCCCGTATCCACCGACGTCGCTGCGAACGAGGTGCGGCCACCCCCACGGCCCGGTCGTTCGCCTCGTGACGTCCACCATCGGGTCGAGCCCCACCGCAGCGTTTGGTCGTCCCGTTCGAGGGGAACGCGTGAGCCGACCGTAAAGGGGACAATCATGTCGAACACACAGATCGTGGTGTTGGTACTGGTGATCGTGGCGGTGCTGGTGGCGGCCGCCGCCGGGGTGATGCTCTACCGTCGGGCCACGCTCCGCCGACGGTTCGGCCCCGAGTACTCCCGGCTGGCCGACCAGATGGGCACGTCAGCCGCTGAGCGGGAGCTCAGGGACCGGGAGCGGCGCCACGCCGACCTCGACATCCGCCCCATCGACCCCGTCTCCCGTGAGCGGTACCGGGCGGCGTGGACCGATCTCCAGACCCGGTTCGTCGATCAGCCCGAACAGACCG
Organism: Acidimicrobiales bacterium; assembly: GCA_041394285.1. GTDB lineage: Bacteria > Actinomycetota > Acidimicrobiia > Acidimicrobiales > SZUA-35 > CADEDH01. Next base: position 302,764 of record JAWKIL010000001.1, read on the forward strand.
TGGGGGCCGCCGACGCCCTGGTCACCCACCTGGTGGCCGAGTGCGGCTACCCGACATCCGACCACGAGGAGCAGATGGCCCAGCTGTCGGTGGACCACGCTCAGACCCTCGACCACTACCGGATCGCCCACGACATCTTCCGCCGGCACCAACGGGGCCAGGCCACCACCGATCAGCTGCGGGAGGCGCTCGTCCACTACCGGGAGCTCGTGGCCGATCTGCTCGGTGGCGACCCGGTGAGCCATCGGGGCGAGGTTCCCCCGGTCACCTCGCCGCCCCGGTGAAACGGTGGTGGGGGCGCACCCGCCACGCCGAGCCGGAACGCCACGACACGACACAATCGCACGCCAGCAGGAAGGTGCCTGAGATGACCCAGCACGCCGAACCCCATCATGATCCCCGGTTCGAGGACCGGCGAACCGAGGCCGACGACCACTGGACGCCTCCGGAGCTGGGTGATCAGACCCCGGTCGGTCAGCAGCCCGATCCCGAGCGGGCCGACTGGATGCCGCCGCCCGAGCACCGCCCGCCTTCGCTCCTGGGGGACGACGATGCCGGCGGTGACCAGCCCGTGCGTCACGACCCGACGGCCTCCATGCTGCCTCCGAGCGACTCGACCGCCGGTGCCCACGACGCACCGTCGGGTCACGGTCACGAGGTGTCGCCGCCGCCCGGGTCGGCCACCACCCCGCCCCCGCCGCCGGCCACGCCGCCCACACCCCCGGCCTCCGGAGGGCCGACGGCGGGCACGGGCGGCGGGTCCGTCGGCAACAGTCCCCGGCCCGGAGGGGCACAGAGTGGAACGGTCATGGCCGACCCGCTGTGGCCCGACGCCGAGGTGGCCCGCTTCGAGGGCCGCTGGCGAGAGGTGCAGCTCGGCTTCGTGGACGACCCCCGCCAGGCGGCCGATGAGGCCCGTTCGTTGTTGGACGAGGTGATGGACCGGCTCACCCAGGCGATCAGCGACCGGCGGAGCGAGCTCGACAGCTGGCGCAACGGCAATGGGGCGACCAGCGGCGGCGATGACACCGAGGCGATGCTGGGCGCTGTCCGCCGCTACCGCCGCCTGATGGACCAGCTCCTGGCGGTCGGCTCGCCGCACTGATGGGCCGTCCGGTGTCCCGGGCCCATCGGCGACGACGGCCCGGGACAACGGATCACGCCCCAGCCCGACGCTCCACTCGACCTCCGGCCCGCAGCGGGTCACGGATCAGCTTCAGGAGCGACAGCCCCAGGCCGTAGGTGTGGAGCACCCGGTCGGGGCGGATCCGCACCAGGGCGGCATCGGGCCGCTCCAGCTCGCCGTGACCGGTGACCTTCTTCAGTCGATGCTGCGCCATGAGGCGCCGGACCTCGGGGTCATCGGGACCGAACAGCTCGGCCGTCGCCGCGAACTGGATCGACGACGGCGGCCCCACGGGCCCGCGCCGCACCGGGATCTGCACGTGGACGTGCCGGTTGGCGGCGATGTTGCGGGCCTTGCGGCTGCTGCGGTCCATGCTCACCCACAGGTCGTCGTCAACGCTGGTGTAGATGACTCCGGCCGCATGTGGGCGCCCAGCGGGCGAGACGGTGCCGAGCACGCAGAACGAGCGACGGCCGATGGCCCGTTCGACCAGGGCCAGGGTGGGGTGGGCGTTGGACGGAGCCTCGAGAGCGATCGTCCGGTCATGAGCGTGGGTTGCTGCCATTCCTCCAGCCAACACCGCAGGCATGATCCGTTCCATGGCCTGAACGCTCTCATCCATACGTGATCGTCTACGGTGGTCGGACTATGGATCTACTCGCCGGTCTTCTCGACGGCCCGAGGGCCCACGGAGCATTCGTGCTGCGCACCGTGCTCGCACCGCCGTGGTCGATCCGGATCGAGGATCGCTCGCCGCTCACGCTGGCTGCGTTGCTCTCGGGGACGGCGGCCGTGGTGGCCGACGACGGCACGGTGGAGACGCTGCACCCGGGCGATGTGGCGGTGGCTCGGGGGGTGGAGCCGTACACCATCGCCGACGACCCGGGACGGCCCCCCGACATCGTCATCCGCCCCGGTCAGCGCTGCACCACACCAGATGGCGTGGATCTCCACGACCTGCTGACGATCGGCACCCGCACCTGGGGCAACGATCCGGCCGGAACCACCGTCATGCTCGTCGGGTCGTACCAGATCGAGGGGGAGGTGGGGGCCCGCCTGCTCGATGCCCTGCCCACCCGGTGCGTGGTTCGGGCCGACCGGGCCGATCGTCGCCTGCTCGATGTGCTGGCCGACGAGGCCACCCAGGACCGGCCGGGCCAGCAGGCCGTCCTCGACCGTCTGCTCGACCTGGTGCTGATCGCCACCCTTCGAACCTGGTTCGACCGTCCCGGAGCCGACGCCCCGGCCTGGTTTCGGGCCCAGGGTGACCCCATGGTCGGCCCAGCGCTGCGGCTCATCCACGACCGCCCGGCCCACCCCTGGACCGTCGAGCTGTTGGCCCGGGAGGTGGGCGTGGCCCGCCCCACCCTGGCCCGCCGGTTCAGCCAGGTCATGGGACAGGGGCCGGTGGCCTACCTCACCGGCTGGCGTCTGGCTCTGGCCGCCGATCTCCTGGCCGACCCGGCCGCCACTGTCACCGCTGTGGCCCATCAGGTCGGCTACGGCACACCGTATGCCTTCAGCACGGCCTTCAAGCGTGCGTTCGGCGTCAGCCCGTCGGCCCACACCGCCCGTGTTCGTTCCGCCGTGTCGCTGGCCGGTTAGGGGCCCCGCGGCGAGGCTCAGGTCATAGGCTCGACGGGTGCCTGGGGACGGGGAGAATCTACGAGCGGTGGCCGTGTTCTGCGGATCGAGCCCGGGAACGCGGCCGGTGTTCGCCAAGGCAGCCGGAGCCCTCGGCGCCGAGCTCGGGCGACGTGGCATCGGCCTCGTCTACGGCGGCGGCGACCGCGGGCTCATGGGCGCCGTGGCCCGGGCCGCGGCCGCCGCCGGGTCGGCTGTGACCGGGGTGACGGTGGGCGAGGTGGCGAGCCGGGAGGGCGCGGCGGCCACCCCCGAGATCGGCGAGCTTCTGGTGGCGCCCTCCCTGTCGGAGCGCAAGCGGATCATGGCCGAGCGGGCACAGGCTTTCGTGATGCTCCCCGGGGGGTTCGGAACACTCGATGAGCTGTTCGAGATGGTCACCTGGAATCAGCTCCGCATCCACGACAAACCGTGCGGGATCCTCGACGTCGACGGCTACTTCGGCCCCCTGCTCGATCTGGTCGCCCGAGCGGTGGCCGAGGGCTTCATCCGGGCCGACCACGCCGGCGCCCTGGCCGTGGCCGCCACCCCTTCGGCCCTCATCGACGAGCTCGCCCGGCGCAGCGGTCCACCGGCCACCGCCGGCTGAGCTCAGAGCCGGCGGCGGAGACGGCTGGTCAGCGTCCGCGCGCTGCGATGCACCGTGCGCCGGGGCGCCATGAGGACCGACAACCCGAGATGGAGCAGGCCGGCCATCCGCCGCCCGTCGTACCTGTCGGCCACGGCATAGCGGTACTGGTTCAGGGCGTGACAGTCGAGCAGGAAAATCCACGATCCGGGCCACCGCCGGGAGCGGTGACCGGCCAGGAACTGGCTGAACGTGACCTCGGGGGCACCCCCGGCCCGCAACGTCGCCTGATGGGCGGCGAACTCGTTGTAGAGCTGGGCCTCCACGATCCGCTGACCGTTGAGGCTCCTCGAGTGGAACCGCACGGCCAACAGCAGGTCGCTGAGGTTGGCCAGCTCGGACACCTCGGCCATCCGCAGGAACAGATCCCAGTCCTCCGACAGATTGTGCTCCCAGTAGCCGCCCACCTGCTCGAACAGCTTGCGCCGGAACATGGTGGTGGCGTTGCACATCCCGTGGCGATTGGCCAGGAGGTCATCGACGATGCCGGCGTGGTTGGTGGGCAGGTTCGAGGGCATCCCTGCCCCCCGGGCCCCCATACGCAGGATCTGACCGCCCACCAGGCCCACCTGAGGGTTGGCATCGAGGAAGGCCACCTGTTTGGCCAGGCGGTCGGGCTGGGCCACGTCGTCGGCGTCCATGCGGGCGATGAGGTCGCCTTCCGCCAGGGCGATGCCGCGGTTGGCCGCCTTGTGCTGCCCTTGATTGGCCTGGTGGACGACGACCAGGCGGGGATCGGTGATGCCGTCGAGGTACTGCCCCGAGCCGTCGGTGGAGCCGTCGTCGACCACGATCAGGCGGAAGCCGCGGTATGTCTGGTCCAGCACCGATTCCACGGCGTCCTGCAGGTAGGGCAGGCCGTTGTACACCGTCATCACCACGGTGAGGCGGGGACGGGCCGGGTCGGACAGCACCTCCTCGGCGGGAGCGGATACCACGGTCACCGGCGGGTCCGAGCCGGTCCCCGTGCAGCTCGCGCCCACACTCGTGCGGCCATGTTCGTACGATAGATCGCGCCTATCGGGGTACTGTGTCAGCTGGGTAGTCTGCCTTACCAGCCCGGGAGTGGGGCGCCCAGGCCTCCGGAGAGGCCGAGCCTCACCGGCCCACGCCGTAGGCCGCCGCCAACTCGTCCAACGTCGACTCCACGTCGGCGACGGTCACCTTGCGTCGTAGGTGAACGAGCAGCTGGTCCGCTCCGGCCTCGGCGAAAGCGTCGGTGAGCTCGGGCCGGGCCGAGTCCCGGTTCGGGCTAGCCGTGATGTGGACGTCGCTGATGTCCCGGCCGGTGCCCTCCAACAGCTCGGCCAGGCGGGCCCGGCGCTCGGTCAGGAGCTCCGGGCTCACGTTGAACGGGAGCCAGTCGGCGCCGAGGCGGACGACCCGGCGGATGGCGACGTCGCTCTCGCCGCCCACATGGATCGGAGGGTGGGGGGTCTGGACCGGCTTGGGGAAGGCCCGGGACGGCGGAAGCTTCCAGAACCGGCCGTCGTGGCTCGATTCCGAGTCCTCCCACAGCCGGCGCATCACCTCGATGTACTCGTCGCACCGGGCCCCCCGATGCTCCCAGGGCACCTGGAGCGCCTCGAACTCCTCCCGCTGCCAGCCCACCCCGATGCCGAAGTCGAACCGGCCGCCCGACAGCCAGTCGACGTTGGCCACCTCCTCGGCGGTGTACAGCGGGCTGCGCTGGGGCACCAGGATCACACCGGTACCGAGCCGGATGGTGGAGGTCTGGCCGGCCAGCCAGGCCAGGGTGGTGAACGGCTCCGCCATCCCGGCCTCGCCGCTCACCGGGAACTCGCCCGTCTCGGCGTAGGGGTACTCCTTGGCGTAGGAGTCGAACAACACCACGTGTTCGCCCACCCAGACCGAGTGGAAGCCCCGCTCCTCGGCGGCCCGGGCCGCCTTGGCCAGGAACGCCGGGGTGACGACGGGATAGAAGGCGCCGAGGAAAAGTCCGATCTTCATGGCCGGGATGCTAAACCGTCACCCGTGATCGGTGCCTACTTCCAACCCGGACCCGACGGTTTCGGCCCCCATCCCGAGGCTCGGGGCCCGTGGGCCGACGACATGCTCCACGGCCGCCTGCTCGGCGGTCTGGCCGCCCGGGCCTTCGAGGCCGAGCTGATCGAGCCCGGGTGGCGGGCGGCCCGCCTCACGGTCGACCTGTTCCGCCCGGCGGCCATGGCCCCGGTGACCGTGCGGACCCAGGTGGTGCGCCAGGGGCGGCGGATCCGGGTGGCCGACGCCGTCATGGCCTGCGGTGGCCACGACGTGGCCCGGGCCACGGTGGTGGTGCTGGCCGAGAGCACCGAGCCGCCGGGGCGCATCTGGCGGCCCGACCCCCAGCCCTGGCCCGACCCCCTCACCGTTGCCTGGGAGCCCGATCCCAGCGAACCGGAGCCGGCGTGGATCGTGACCCCACTGCCGGGCGGGGAGTTCGAGTCGGCGGGGCAGAGTCGGGTCTGGACCCGGGAGCGGGCCGGTCTCGTGGAGGGCGAGCCCCTGACCCCGTTCGTGCGGGCGGCGATGAGCGGTGATCTGGCCTGCCCCCTGGCCAACGGTTCCGACGAGGGCCTGTACTACATCAACGGCGACTACACCCTCGCCCTCGGGCGGTACCCGGTGGGGGAGTGGATCGGGCTCGAGGCGTCCCAGCAGCTGGCGGCCGACGGCATCTCGATCGCCTCCTCCACCCTCGTCGACCTGGGTGGACCGTTCGCCACCAGCACCGGAACGTCGCTGGCCCGCCCCGCTCTGCCCAAGCCCTAGGCCACCCTCGCTCCGAGCGGGACCGGATGCAGGCCGCGGGACGTCCCCGAAGGGAATGCCTCAGCCGACGGCGGCCCGGAGCTTGCCGTGGAGCTCGCTGAGCTGGTCGATCATGGCGTCGACGGAGCGGGCGCCGGCCTGGAAGATGGCGGTGGCGTTGACCGCCGTCCACTCGCACCCCATGCCCCGGATCTTCTCGGCCCGGGCCACCACCTGGTCGTGGTTGGTGTAGAACGTCTTGCCCGCCTCGTCCCGGGGCGGGGGCGCCAGCATGAGCTGCATCCCGATCGACGAGGGGTCGCGTCCAGCCGCTTCGGCGTACTGCCGGATGCTGGCCATGGCCGCCACCAGCTCGTCGTCGGAGACACCGGCCGTGCCCATCCAGCCGTCGCCGAGCTCGCCGGTGCGGCGCAGGGCGGCCTTGCTGCCGCCGCCCACCCAGATCGGCAGCCCACCACCCTGGGGCGGCTTGGGCTCCATGGCGATGGCCTCGACGTTGTAGCGCTCGGAGGCGAAGTCGATCTTCTCGTCGGCCCAGCACGCCCGCAGCAGGCGGATGGCGTCGTCCATCAGCTTGCCCCGCACCCCGAAGTCCTCGTTGAGGACGTCGTACTCCGCCCGCTGCCAGCCCACGCCCACACCCAGGCGCATCCGGCCGCCGGAGAGGGTGTCGAGCGTGCTGATCTGCTTGGCTACCAGGATCGGCTGGCGCTGAGGTAGCACCAGCACCTCGGTGGACAGGCTCACCCGCTTGGTGACGGCGGCGGCGAACCCCAGCATCACCAGCGCCTCCAGGATCGGCATCTGGGGCGGATACATGGGGGCCCGGCGGGTCTCGGTGGGGTAACCCATGATCACGTGGTCGAACACGGCCAGCTCGTCGTAGCCGATCTCCTCGATGGCCCGGGCCATGTCGGCCACCTTCTCCGGGCCCTCTCGAAATGACACGCTGGGAAACTCGACCGCGATCTTCATGCGGTCATCCTGGCCCACGACCGGCCCCGGTCACCAAAACCACGGCGATGAAGTGGGCCACGCCGGCGGCAACGGTGAAGGCGTGCCAGATCTCGTGGTAGCCGAACACCAGCGGCCGGGGGTCCGGGCGGCGGAGGGCGAACAGGATCGCCCCTACCGTGTACAGCGCGCCGCCCAGCGCCAGCAGCCCCAGCGCCAGAGGCGACAGGGAATGGATCAGGACGGGCATGGCCAGCAGGGCCAACCAGCCGATCACGATGTAGAGGCTGTTGGCCGCCCGCATCACCAGATCCGAGCCGGCCAGCTTCGACACGACACCCACCGCGGCCAGACCCCACACGGCCGACAACAGGGGCACAGCCCAGCTCCGGGGCAGGGCCGACAGGCACACCGGCGTGTACGTGCCGGCGATGAGCACGAAGATCATGCTGTGGTCGGCCCGCCGCATCAGGCGCTGGGCCCGCTCGGTGCGGGCCAGCCGGTGGTAAGCGGCCGACACGCCGTACACCGAGGCCAGGCTGGCGCCGTAGATGGCCACCCCGATCCGGGGGCCCAGGCGGTCCACCGCCGCCACCAGGGCGACGGCCGCCGGCAGGCTCAGCCAGAAGGCCCAGGTGTGGATCCGCCCCCTCCAGGCCGGGCGGGGGAGGCCGGTGATGAACGACAGGACGGCATGGTCCGACACGAGCCGCACCATAGCGGTGCGGGGCCAGGAGCCGGAGGATCAGCCGGCGGCTTCGGGGGCGCCGGCGGCCGCCGTGACCCGGGCCTGGCGGCTGCGCACCAGGAGCATGTCGAGGAGGCGGATCAGGACCTCCTTCACCGACTCCTTGTCCCGGGCGTCGAAGCGGATCAGGGGGATGTCGGGGTCGATGTTGAGCGCCATGCGAACCTGGTCGAGGCGGTGGCGGGGGCTCGAGTCGAACTGGTTGACGGCCACGATGAAGGGAACCGAGCGATCCTCGTAGTAGTCGATGGCCTGGTAGCAGTCTTCCAGGCGCCGGGTGTCGGCCAGCACCACGGCCCCCAGCGCACCCTGCACCAGGTCGTCCCACATGAAGGCGAACCGCTCCTGGCCCGGGGTGCCGAACAGGTAGAGCCGCAGGGTCTCGCTGATCGTGACCCGGCCGAAGTCGAGAGCCACCGTGGTGGTGGTCTTCGCCGGCAGGAACTCCCGATCGTCCACCGACAGGCTGGCGGCCGTCATGTTGGCCTCGGTGCGCAGGGGCGTGATCTCCGAGATCGCGCCGACGAGCGTGGTCTTTCCCACCCCGAACCCGCCCGAGATGACGATCTTGGCCGACAGGTGCGACGGTTGGTCGGGCCCCCCGCGTGCTCTCACAGGGCGCGGATCCCCTCGATCAGAGCCTCGATCAGCTCCACGTCGGCGCCGGTGCCGGTGGGGCGGCCGTGCGGATCGAGGAGGCCCTCGGTCACCATGTCCGTCACCAGCACCCGCGACACCCCCAGGGGCACATCGAGGAAGCTCGAGATCTCGGCGATCGACAGGGGCTCAACGCACATGGCGGCGATCTTGCTCCGCTCGAAGCCGAGCGTGGCGGCGTCGGCCCGCCGGGAGGTGGTGACCACCGTCTCCACCGCCAGGTCCGAGTTGGTGGCCCTCGTGCGGCCGCCCGTGATCACGTAGGGGCGGACGAGGTGCGACTCGGTCTCGTCGTCTACGGGTTCCGCCATGGCAGCCGCCCTCACGTAGCGCTCGACCGTAGCGACAGCACGTTCTTCAGCTCCTCCACCAGAGCTGGCGTGAGCATCTCGCCCACTCGTTGGATGAGGAGCGTCATCTCGTAGCCCACCGACCCCACGTCGCAGTCGGAATCGGCCAGGACACCGACCGTCGATCCGTCGTCCACCGCCATCACGAACAGGTAGCCCTCGGTCATCTCGATGATGATCTGGTTGACCTCGCCGTAGTGGTAGAGGTCGGCGGCACCGTGGCTCAGGCTGGTGAGGCCGGCGATGATGGCACCGAACTGCTCCACACCGGCCCCTTCCAGGCCGGCCGACGCCGCGAGCAGGAAGCCGTCGGAACTGACCGCCACCGCCTCCCGGACCCCCACCGTGCGAGAGGCGAAGCTGGCCAGCATCCAGCTCAGGTCCTGGCCGGAGTGGATGGCCGGATCCTGGCTGAGGTGATCCCGGGTTGCCGTCATGTCAGCTCTCCTCCTCGTCGTCTCCAGCCGACCCGTTGACGGGGTCGGCCGCTGCCTGCCGCTGAGCTCTCGCCGCCTCGACGCCGCTGGCGAACCGATTGAGCTTGTCTCTCACTTCTTCGGCCCGGGCGGTACCGGTGACGGCCGCAGCCGGCGCCTCGGCCTCCACCACCCCGAGCTGACCGCCCGACACGGGCTGCGACTTGCGCACCCGGCGCCGGACCTGGAACCGCTGCTGCTCGGGATCGCTGCCGTTGGCGTCCCGCTCGATACGCCGGGAGGGACGGCTCTTGAACGGAGGGATGGGGGCGCCGGCCGCCTCGTCGTCGCCCGGGCCCATGGCCGAGACGACCGCCGGCTCCTCCTCGGGCGAGCCTCCGGGGCGCTCCGGCTTGCGGGGCTCAGGGCCCCGCCGTACCGGGCGGGTGGGGGGCGGGGTCGAGGCCCGCGACGGTGGTGGGCCGGTGAGGGGTCCGCTCACGTGGAGACGGCTCGACCGGATCTCCACCACCGGTTCGGGACCGGTGGCCAGGCAGGAGAGGGGCAGCGTGACCTTGGCCGTGATGCCGCCGCTGGGGGCCGACTCCACCAGCCGCACAGTGATCCCGTGCCGGGCGGCCAGCCGGCCGACCACGAACAGGCCCATGAAGCTCCCGGGCGGCGCTCCCGCCTCGGGGGCGCTCGTGATCCGGGCGTTGGCCTCGTCGAGACGGTCGAGCGACAGGCCGAGCCCGCGGTCCACGATCGAGATGGTGTAGGTGCCGTCGTCGGCCACCACGCCGTTCACGTCCACCGTGGTCTGGGGCGGGGAGAACAGGGTGGCGTTCTCGATCAGCTCGGCCAGCAGGTGGGTGATGTCGCTGATGGCCCGGGGATCGACGAGGGCCCGCTCCACCCGCCCGATGGTGACCCGGGCGAAGTCCTCCACCTCGCTGGTGGCGGCCCGCACAACCTCGTCGACAGGCCGGGGCTGGGTGCCCCGGCGGGGTGACTCCTCACCCGCCAGCACCAGGAGGCTCTCGGCGTTGCGCCGCATCCGGGTGGCCATCTGGTCCAGAGCGAACAGGTTGCGCAGGGTGTCGGGGTTCGACTCCGTGCGCTCCAGGTCGTCGATGAACCGGAGCTGGCGGCCGATCAGCTGCTGGTTGCGCCGCCCCAGGTTGACCAGCACGGCCGCCACCTCGCGGTCGCGGTCGATGGCCTGGGTGGCGGCCAGGTCCACCGCGGTGGACCGCAGGTTGTTGAAGGCGGCCGTCAGCTCGGCCACCTCCTTGTCTCCCCCCACGTCGACCGGATCCAGGCGGGAGCTGGGATTGTCGCCGGTGGAGGAGCGCAGCAGGGCCGGCAGATCATGGTGGGCCAACCGGTTGGCGGCCGAGCGCAGGGCTTCGATCGGCCCGACCACGTGGCGGGCCTGGCGGCGGGCGGTGAGCCAGGCCAGCAGTAGGCCCAGGAGGGCGACGCCGGCCACCGCCAGCGTGATCAGACGGGTGCCGTTGCGGACGTCGTCGCTCACCGTGGCCAGCTCGTCGGCCGCCGCCACCGCCTGACGGGTGGGCTGCTGCACGATCGCCACCCAGGCCGGGCTGGGGATGTCGACGCCGAGGGCGGCCACCCGCCGGGTGGGGGTGAGGCGGCTGTAGCCACCGAGGACGTCGCCCGAATCCACGTAGCCGGACGCGGCGGTGGCCCCCAGCACCTTGGCGAAGATGGGGTTCCGGTCTGCGGGCAGCGGCGTGACGCCATCGATCACCTGGGGGTCGTGGGTGGTGGCGGTGTCGGCCACCACGAGGCCCTCGGCGGTGCCCACCATGACCTGGAGCCCGGCCGCCGGGTCGGTGTTGGCGTCGGCCACAGCCTGGACGGCGGTCAGCGTGACGACAGCCTGTACCACCCCGACCGGGGCGCCGGTGCCGGCGGGATCGTCGATGCGGGCGGCCACCACGATCGCAGGGGCGCCGCCGGCGTCGTCGCTCGGTTCCAGCGGGCCGATCCAGGCCCCGGTGGCGAGAGCCTCGGTGAACCACCTCTGGCCGCGCTGCACGACGGTGGCGGGCGGGTTCGCCGCCCCGAGGACGAACCCGTTGCGGTCGACCGCCAGGAGCTGGGCGTAGAACGACTCCGCATCGGCCTGCTCGGCCAGGAGGCGGGAGATGGTGCCCGACGTGTCGAGGACCTGGTTGCCCAGGGCCGTCGCCGCCTCCCCATCGGGCAGGCCGGCGGCGTCGGCCGCCTCGGGCCGGTCGGCCGCCGACGCCTCCGCCACCTGGGGCGACCGGCTCAGGTCCACCACGTCGTCGAGTCGCAGGGCGAGGAAGGTGTCCACGCTCTCGGCCACCAGGCGGGCCCGACTGGCTTCCAGCCCGCCCACTGTCTCCTCGGCGAACCGGCCCTGGGCGTCGGCCACCTGGCGATCGGTGCGGTTCGCCAGCCACATCCCGCTCGCCGCCACCAGCGCGGTGGCCAGCAGCAGGGGAATGCCGGTGGTGACCAGGGCATGGCGGGTGATCCGGGCCGCGACCGACCGGCCGGACCGGGTGCCGCCCGTTTCCCGTGGCTCCGACGTCACGCCATCGGACTCCAGACCAGCCACTCCTGACGCCCTTCCGCTCCCTGCCCGCTCCTGCACGACGAGTAGGCGAAGCCCTGCCCCGTCCGCAGAGTCCACCGATGATGACGCTAGCCGAATTAAGGCGACCGACCTACCTCCTTCGATAACGGGGTGGTAGGAACACCTGCTCGGTTGACGGCGTCTATCCTGGCCAGCCAGTCGACCCGTCGGGGGTCGGCGCGACGTCAGGGGGAACCGGCGTGTTGTCGGCCTATCGCGTGCTCGACTTGTCGGATCAGCGGGGCCAGCTGGCTGGCCAGATCCTGGCCGACCTGGGGGCCGAGGTCATCCTGGTGGAACCACCGGGCGGGTCGCCGGCCCGGGCCGAGGGCCCCTTCGTGGCCGGCCACGAAGGCGACCCGGCGCGCTCCTTGTGGTTCTGGGCGTACAACCGGGGCAAACGGAGCGTGGTGCTGGACATCCGGTCGTCGGCGGGACGCGACGAGGTCCGGCGCCTGGCTCGCCACGCCGACCTCGCGATCGAGTCGGCGGCCCCGGGTGCCATGGCGGCCATTGGGCTGGGCCCCGAGGATCTGGCCCGGGAGAACCCGGCGCTCGTCTACACGTCGATCACGCCCTTCGGCCAGACCGGCCCCAAGGCGGGCTGGGCCGCCACCGATCTCACCGTCGTGGCTGCCGGGGTGCAGCTGGGGATGATGGGCGACGAGGACCGCCCGCCGGTCCGCATCCCGCTCGATCAGGCGTTCCTCCACGCGGCGGCCGATGCCGCCGTCGGGTCGCTGGTGGCCCTCCGGGAGCGCTCCCGCTCAGGTCGGGGCCAACACGTCGACGTGTCGGCCCAGGCGTCGGTCCTCCAGGCCACCCAGTCCTTCGCCCTGTCCCATCTGTATCGGGCGTCGCCCGTCACCCGGACGGCCGGTGGCACGAAGGTCGGGCCGTTCCACGTGCGCCTCCGCTCCCCGGCGGCCGACGGCCACGTCTCCACCACGATCCTGTTCGGCGAGGCCATCGGCCCGTTCAGCAAGCGGCTGTTCGACTGGATCCACGCCGAGGGCGAGTGCGATGACGGCGAGCTCGAGATCGACTGGCTCAACTTCGTGGAGGGCGTGGTGACGGGGCGGATCCCGGCATCGGAGTACGACCGCATACAGGACGTGGCGGCCGCCTTCACCAGCCGGAGGAGCAAGGCCGATCTGCTGCGGGAGGCCCTGGCCCGGCGGCTGTTGATCGTGCCCATCGCCACCGTGGCCGACGTCGTGGAGTCCGAGCAGTACGCCGCCCGCAACTACTGGCGTTCCATCGATGTCCCGGAGCTGGGCCGGGCGGTCCGATTCCCGGGCCCGTTCGCCGTGCTGTCGGCCACCCCGCTCGACACCGGGCGCCCGGCGCCGGCGCTCGGGGCCGACGACCCGGCGGCGCTGGCCACCGCTCCGTCGGCTGCGTTGGCCTCGGCGACCCGGGAGCGGGCCGCCCGGGCCGAAGCCGACGGAGACGCCCGGCCGCTGCCGTTCGACGGTCTCAAGGTGCTCGACTTCATGTGGGTCATGGCCGGCCCGGCCGGCACCCGGGTGCTGGCCGACTATGGGGCCCAGGTGGTGCGGGTGGAGTCGGCCAACAAGATCGAGACGGCCCGCACCATCCAGCCCTTCCTCGATGACCAGGGCGGGGCCGAGAACTCCGGCCTCTATCAGAACATGAACGCCGGCAAGCTCGGACTCACGCTCGACCTGTCCCGGCCCGAGGCCCGCGAGGTGGTGCTCGACCTGGTGCGTTGGGCCGACGTGGTGTGCGAATCGTTCTCGCCCAAGGCCATGCGGGCCTGGGGTCTGGGCTACGAGGATCTGCGCAAGGTCAAGCCCGACCTGATCATGGCGTCGAGCTGCCTGTTCGGCCAGACCGGCCCGCTGTCGAGCCTGGCCGGCTACGGCACCATGGGCGCCTCCCTGTCGGGCTTCTACGACATGACCGGTTGGCCCGACCGGGAGCCGGCCGGCTGTTTCGGCGCCTACACCGACTACATCTCCCCCCGGTTCCTGGCCGCCGCCATCGTGGCGGCCCTCGACCACCGGGAACGAACCGGGGAGGGCCAGTACATCGACGTGGCCCAGGCCGAAGCGTCGATCGCGTTCCTGGCCCCGGCGGTGCTCGACTACGAGGTCAACGGCCGCCTCGCCCCCCGGCCGGGCAACCGCCACCCGGTGATGGTTCCCCACGGCGTGTTCCCCGCCGCCGGCGACGACCGCTGGATCGCCATCGCCTGCCAGGGCGACGAGGCCTGGCGGGCCCTGGCCGGCGCCGCCCGGCTCGACCCGGCCCTGGCCGGGCTCGACGCCGATGGCCGCCGGGCCAGGGAGGACGAGCTGGAGGCCGCCATCGCCGCCTGGACGGCACCCCAGGACGCGGCGGCGCTGACCGAGGCCCTCCAGGCCATCGGGGTGGCGGCCCACGCCGTGCAGAGCGCGGCCGAGGCGGCGGCAGACCCCCAGCTCGCCCACCGGGGCCACTTCGTGGAGGCGGAGCACGCCGACCACGGCACCGTGTGGGTCGAGAACAGCCGATTCGGCCTGTCGCGCACGCCGGCCGCCGTCACCCGGGGCGGGCCCACGCTGGGCCAGCACACCTTCGATGTGCTCGTCGGCATCCTGGGCTACGACGACGACCGGCTGGCCGAGTTGGCCGTGGCCGGGGTGCTGGAGTAGCCCGTCCCCCGCGCCGGTACCAGCCGCATCCGTGGCCATGCAGAGTTTTTTCCGACGTAGGCGCAGGCCAGAGCGGGCGCCCAGCCGGTTTTCGGGTAAGCATCATTGCTTAGGCCCACTGTTGCGGTTATGTTGCAGCCCGGCGCAGGGCGACCGATCGGATGGCGTGGCACGCGGTCCGGTCGATCGGACAGATGGCGGGATGGAGTCCCCCGAGGCGGAGCGGGAGCCGACGGCTCTCCGTGTCTGGGCCGGGCCTCCGATCCAATGAGGTTTGCTGTGCAGAGATTCACCAGTGCGGGTGCAGACAGCTGGAGCGAGGCGTCGGAGGAGCCGACGAGGTACCTCGACCCGGTTCCGGGCGAGGACGTCGGGGACGATCTGGACCACCTGACCGCACTGTTCGGGGTCGACGGCATCGACCAGCTGCCGTGGCGGGCCAAGGACCTCCTCGAAGCCGATGCCGACGAGCCGGACCGCCCGCCGATGTGGCGTCGGGTGGGCTGGAAGGGTGCCTCGGCGGTGGCCGCTGCCCTCGTGGTCGTCATGGCGTTCGCCGGCATCCAGCTGTCCGAGAGCCGGCAGGGCAGCGAGGCTGACGACGCCCTGGCCGCCCCCACCTCCACTGCCCCCGCCACCGACGCCACGGCGCCGACCACCGCCCCCACACCCACCACCGCCGTGGTGGCCGGTCCGCCGACGACCGCCGCCGGTGACCCGGCGGCCACGGCCCCCACCACGGCCCCGGCCTCGTCGGTCCCCGCCTCGTCGGCCCCCGCCACCAGCGCCCCGGCGGCCGGCGCCCCGGCCCAGGGAGGTTCGGCTGCGGCCCAGACCGGCAGCTACCAGACGAACCTGACCCTGGTGCACAAGCAGACGGTGCGCAACCGCAACGAAGACAACTCCAAGTACCTCAAGACCCCGTCGGAGCAGCTCAACCCCGATGACCACTACGGGCCCCGGAGCGACTACCTGAACAACCCGGCGGGGAACCCGGAGCAGTCCTTCCCGATCGCCGAGGGGGGCCAGTTCCGAGTGGCCTGTGAGTTCTCCCACTTCGCCTACGACGATCCGCTGGTCTTCCCCGGCCAGCCCGGGGCGTCGCACCTGCACACCTTCTTCGGCAACACCGATGCCAACGCCTTCTCCACGGCTGATTCGATCCTGAACACCGGGGGCAGCACCTGCAACGGCCAGGAGCTGAACCGCACCTCCTACTGGGTGCCCGCCCTGTTCGACAGCAACGGCAACGTGCGGATCCCCGAGCGACTGGTCGTGTACTACAAGGGTGAGGGTCTGGCCAACGGCAAGGCCGAGCCCTATCCCACCGGAGCGGCCATGATCGCCAAGGTGGATCTGAACACGGTGGACAACGGCCGGGGTGGGGCCATGGGCAAGTTCTCGTTCAACTGCTCCGACAACTACTCCTCGAACGGGGGGGAGTCGGCCAACAACATGGTCGGCTGCGACGGCTCCAAGTTCCAGAAGGAATATGGCTCCAGCGACCCCCACGTGGTGCTGGAGATGAACGTGAAGTTCCCCCAGTGCTGGAACGGCAAGGACCCGTCGAACCCGGCGAACTACGCCGCACCCACCGAGGGTGGTTGGTACTTCAGCAACTGCACGGGCGAGTTCAACCGCACCCTCACCAACCTCGAGTACTTCGTCGACTATCCGGTGGAGCCGGGGGAGAACACGTCCGACTGGTACCTCTCGTCCGACGTCGACCCCACCAGCAAGGCGCTCCGGCCCGGCCCCCGCGGGGCCAGCAACCACGCCGACTGGATGAGCGGCTGGAACAAGGCCACCAACAAGATGTGGATCGACAATTGCGTCAACTTCCGGACCTCGGAGCCCAGCGGGTGCGGGTTCGGCTACCTCACGAACGGCGGCCCCGACGGCAACAACCCGCTGCCGGGCCCCGCCCTCAAGTATCGCCAGCAGTTCACCGGGCCGTTCAAGGTTCCGGCCTCCCAGATCTTCGGTGAGCTGTGCCCCGGTGGTGGGAACCTGGCCAACGCAACTGCGGCGGCCTACTGCAAACCAGGTACGGCGGTGGTTCGCGCCGGCCTGGGGAGCTCCCCGTTCTGCGTGACGCCCCCGAGAATGGCGGGTGCGTTGCCGAACAGGGACGAGCGGACACCGGCGGCGGCCGGTGCACGCGTGACCTGAGGCTCAAACGGCCTCCCGGGTGTACCCAGGAGGCCGCCCAGATCGCAGGGGATCGACCTCGACGCCCTCATCTGCCCCACCGTCGAGGCCGGTCCCCTGCACAGCGTTGGCCATAGGAGGAAGGGCCCGCCCCCCACCCGGGGGCGGGCCTTTCCGCTTGTTACCGCTCGGGGCCGATGAGGAACGGGTGCTCGAGGCGGGCGAACAGATCGCCCAGGAAGCGCAGGGTCAAGCCCCAGACCACCTGGTGGGGGAGATCGAGCTGGATGCCGGGGAACGTCATGCCCGTACGGGGATACACGTAGTCGATGTAGCGCCGCCGGTCGAGGAGGTCGCGAACCTTGACCCACACCACGTCGGCCACCTCGTCGCTGAGCACCAGCTCGGCGGGTCGGTCGGGGAGCCAGAAGCAGTGGCCCGACACAGCGATGGGACGGTTGGTGGCCCGTCCCCCGTCGAGGTGGTCGAGCGAGCCCAGGGAGCGGGCGGGGGAGAGGTCGAGCCCGATCTCCTCCAGCGTCTCCCGGGTGGCGGTGGCGAACGAGTCGGCGTCGGTCGCTTCGTGTCGACCGCCGGGGAAGGCCATCTGGCCCGACCACGGATCGCCGGGGGCGGCAGCCCGCTGGATGAACAGCAGCTCGACGTCGTCATCGGTGTCGACGAACAGGGCGGCCACCGCCGCCCGGGGGTGGAAGTCGGGCTCGGCGTAACGCGAGCGGTGGATCAGCACCCGCTCCAGTCGCTCGGGATGGAGCCAGCGGGCCGCCTGGCCGGCGTCGCCCCCGGTGTTCATCGGGCCTCCAGTATGAGGCGGGTGCCGAGGTTGGCCTCCGGCGGGATCTCGTAGCGGCCGTCGCCCAGGGGCCGGGCGTCGGGCACGGCAGCGGGCTCCTCGATGGCCAGCGTCAGGTGGTGGAGGCGGCCGGGACGGGTGCCGAGCCAGTGCCGGCGGGAGCCGTCGTCGCCGGGCTGGGCCAGCTCGAGCCGCCAGGGGCCGCAGGCGACCACGGCCTCGCGGCCCCGGGGGCCCTCTGTGCGCTCCACCTCGGTCATGGCCAGCGGCCCGGTGAACAGGGCGACGGCGGCATCGAGGTCGGCCACGAGATGATGGACCGCCCGCAGCGTGGGCGGTCGGTCCCGCCGGGCCGGGGGTAGCTCGGGCGGCGGCGGCCACTCGTCGTCCGGATTCCCGTCCCACGCCAGCTGGATCACGACGCCGTGGCTCTCCTTGGGATGGAGGAAGGCCTCGTTCCACTGCGGATCGGTGCGGTCCACCCCCACCACGGTGTAGCCGGCGGCACCCACCGCTTCCAGCGCAGCGTCGAAGTGGGGCACCTTGAAGGTGAAATGGTGGGGGCCGGGGCCGTTGCGGTCCAGGAAGCGTCGTACGAAGTCGCTGCCGGGAAGGTCGAGCGGTTCCAGGAACTCGAGCTTGGCGCCGCCATCGAGGCCGGCCTGGCAGAAGTAGAAGCCACCCAGCTCGGCCATGGGGGGCCCGCCCAGCCAGTGGGCCCCCAGGTGATAGCAGTAGCGGATCACCTGGTCCCAGGCGTGACGGCTGGCCAGGGCCACATGGTCCATCACGGGTTGGCGGTCCTCGGAGGGGGCGGCCCCGCTCAACGCACGAGGGCGAAGAAGGCCCGCACGTCGTCCACGAACAGCTCGGGCTGCTCGAAGGCGGCGAAATGCCCGCCCCGGGGCATCTCGGTCCACCGGCGGATGTCGGTGTACGTGCCCTCGCACCACCGCCGCGACGCCGGCAGGATCTCCTTGGGGAACACTGCGATGCCGGCTGGCACCGTCACCTCGCCCGAGCGCATCTTGCCGAAGCTCTCCCAGTACAGACGGGCCGACGAGGTGGCGTTGTTCCCGAGCCAGTAGAGCATGATGTTGTCGAGCATCTCGTCGCGGGTGAGGGCGTTCTCGGGGTGCCCGTCGCAGTCGGTCCAGGCCCAGAACTTCTCCAGGATCCAGGCGGCCTGGCCGGCAGGGGAGTCGGCGAGGCCGTAGCCCACCGTCTGCGGGCGGGTGGACTGCTCCTTGGAGTACCCCGAGTCCCAGTCCCGGTAGTACTGCAGCGCCTCGCGGGCCTTGCGCTCGGCGTCGGTATCGTCGGCCGGATCCCGCGAGGGGCGGGCCAGCGGCATGTTGAGGTGCACGCCGGCGCAGTGGTCCGGGTCCTGGACCCCGATGGCGGTGGTCACCGCGGCTCCCCAGTCGCCCCCTTGCGCTCCGTACCGGCTGTAGCCGAGGCGGTCCATGAGCACGGCCCACACGTCGGCGATCTTCTGCACGCTCCAGCCGGTGGTGGTCGGCTTGCCCGAGAAGCCGTAGCCGGGAAGCGAGGGGCAGACCACATGGAAGGCGTCGGACGCTTGGCCGCCATGGGCCACCGGGTCCACCAGCGGCTCGATCACCTTGTGGAACTCCACCACGGAGCCGGGCCAGCCATGCGTGATCACGAGCGGGACGGCGTCGGGGTGGGGGGACCGCTGATGGATGAAGTGGATGTCGACCCCGTCGATGGTCGTGACGAACTGGTCGAACCGATTGAGGGCCGCCTCCCGGGCCCGCCAGTCGTAGGTGTCGGCCCAGTAGCGGCACACCTCCTGGGCGTAGGCCAGGGGCGTGCCCTGGCTCCAGTCGTCGACCGGTTCGGCGTCGGGCCAGCGGGTGTTGCGGAGCCGGGCCCGCAGGTCGTCCAGAGTGGCGTCGCTGGCCTCGATCCGGAAGGGACGGATGCTGTTGTCCATGGTTCGATCGGCTCCTCGTGGGGTCGGTGGCAGCATCATGGCTCAACGGCCGGCCCCGGCGCACACATTCGAGGGTCCCCTAGAGTCGGCGGCCATGACTCCTCTTGAGATCGTCGACGCCACCGCCAAGCCCATCCTGGAGATCGGGAGGGGATGGATGCTGGCCCCGACCACGGCTGAGCGGGGCACCGGGCTCGGGCTCGAGCTGCCGTTCGGCTTCTGGGTGAACGGCCGGGCCGGCGTGCTGGGCGACGTGGGGCCCGATATCGCTGCAGCCGCCATCGGCTTCATGTACCCGCCGCTCACCCACCGCTACTGGAACGCCCGTCCGGCATCGCTGTCGGCGGGCGCTGCCGCCCGGGCCTACGCCGAGGCGGCTGCCGCCTGGGGACGGGACGCGTTGGCCGGCGTGGGGGAGGCCGACCTGGCGGAACTGGCGGCGCTGGCCCGCCAGGTGGCGGATGCCGCCCAGCCGTCGGTCGGGGCGTTGTTCGCCGGGTGGCGGGCCCTCGAGGTGCCGGCCGACCCGGCCGGAGCCGCCACCGTCAACCTGAACGTGCTGCGGGAGATGCGGGGCGGGGCCCACATCTCGGCCGCCCACGCCAGCGGCCTCGGCCCGCTCGGCGCCATCATCGCCGCCCCCGACCAGGTGCGGGGCGGCACCGCCGGAGCCGAACGGTTCGGCTGGCCCCAGCCCTGGCCCGCGCTCGACGAGGCCCGTCGGGCTGAAGCGGAGCGCATGACGAGCCTGATCTGCGCTCCGGCCTATGCCGCCCTCGACGGGGCGTCGGGCCCTCGTTTCGTCGAGCTGGTGACCGCTGTCCGGGCGGCCCTGGGGTAAATGCGCCCCCCGTGCGCCTCGGGTTACCCCGGTGAAAGTGCCCGGAGGCGTTAGTTCTTCGGACTCATGCGGCCGATGTTGAGCCGCCCATTCATCCATCTCCACTCACCTTCTAGCGTGACCATTGGTGCGCTGGTGGCGGGTGGCAGGGATGGTTTTCGTTGGTGTCGCCCTGCTCGTCGCCGGCCTGGCGGTGAGCGCGGTGGCGCTGGCCAACCGTTCCGCTCCGGGCGGGCGGGTGTCGGTGAGCGACGCCGAGGCCGAGCTCATCGCCCGCGATGCGAGTCGGGCCATCGTCGGGATCGAGGCCGAGACCTGCGCCGGGACGATGGTGGGCAGCGGCTTCGTGGCCGGGGGCCGGGTGGTGACCAGTGGGCATCTGGTGGCGGGTGCCGCCGACCTGGCCATCGCCGGTGCCGGGGCCGCCCCGGTGCGATTGGCTGTGGGTGGGACGCTCCACCCTGCTGACCTGGCCTTCAGTGCTCAGTTCCCGCCATCCACAGCGGCGCCGGAGGGCGGCCTGGCGTTTGCTCCCGGGCCACCGGCGGAGGGTGCGGCCGTGGTGGTCGCAGCCCGGGTGGGTGGGCGCCTGCGGTGGTTGGTGGCGGGGGCCCGCACCGTCGACGGCGGCGCCTACGGCGGGGTCGGACCCCTGCTCCTCCTCGATCGGCCGGTGGCCCCCGGCTGGTCGGGCGGGCCGGTCCTCAACCGGTCGGGGCGGGTCGTGGGCGTGGTGCGGGCGGTCGACGGTTCAACCGGCGTGACCCTGGCCGAGCCGGTTGATGAGCGCCATGTGCCCGAGCGTGCGTGGCGTGAAAACGACATCGAACGCGCTGCGCCGATCAGCTGCAAGAGCGACCAATCAATGGGCTGATTTCGTTCCCATGGGGCGGGAACGGGACACATCGCTGCCGCTAGGGTGGTGGGCATCCGCCGCATGTTCACTCCACGGGGCTCCGCCCCGCTCGCCCGCTCCCTGGCGCGCCCGACCGGCCTCAGCCGCTCCGTGGCGCTCCAGCCCGACGCCCGCGCCACGGCGCTGACGCCTGCCGGCGGCGGCCTGGGTCGGGGCCTGTCCGGCATTCTCGATCAGGCCGCGACGCCGGCCCGGGCCGGAGCCGGCCTCCGGCACCTGTTGGGGCCCACCCCGTCGGTCAGCCCACCCCGTGTCCGCCAGTTCGTGGTGGACACGGCGCTGGCCGTGATCGCCGAGGGGTTCGAGGCCGACGCCGTGGTGTTCGTCCGACGCGAGGAGCCGGATCGGCCCCCGGTGGTGTCGACCCGCATCCCGCCCAGCTGGGACGAGGCGTCGGGGTTCACCTTCGAGTTGTTCGGCCAACTCTGGCGTCATCTCGAGGCGTCCCCGGCGTCGGCGGTGTCGGAAACGGCATCGCCCCCCGGATCTGGCTGCCCGGAGGGGAAGGCGCCCTCGGTCGGGACCTCGATCAGGGTCGGCCCCCACCATGGATGGATCAGCCGGCGCCACGCCGATACCGGCGAGCTGGTGGTGGCCGCCGTGGTCCGCACCCGGCCGTTCAGCCCGGCCGAGCAGTGCACGCTGGACCGGGTGGTGCGCTCGGTGACGGTGGCGGTGGGGGATCGGCCCCTCGCCATCCGCCGCCGCCTCTCGGCCTCGGTCACCGCCGACGGTGACGGTTGGCGGGCCGAGGTGGCGGTCGCCGCCGCCGGCCGGGCCGCTCCCGGTTGCACCGGCTACGCCACCGGGGCCCGGCCCGAGCTGGCGGTGGCCCGGGCCGCCGCCCACCTCGGCCGCCCGCCCTACAGCGTGGCGTTCGCCGGCTACACCCGCCTCGACCAGGGGGTGGTGACGATCGTGTTGGTCAACGCCCCCGACGGCTCGCCCCTGCTGGGCCTCGCCGTCTCCGACGACGACGGCCCGCTGGGCCCGGCCGAGGCTGTGCTGTCGGCCATGGCCGCCGTGGGCGACTGGCCCGCCCGAGCCTGAGCCGCCGCCGGTCGCCCGGTGGGTCGAGGCCCCGGGCGTGGCGGGGGAACGCATCTTGGCCGCAGGGGCTGGCTACCATGGCCGGCGGTGCTCACTGCTCTGCGGCTGATCAAACGGTTCACGTCCCTCGGTCTGGTGCTGGCGGCAGTGGCCGCCGTCGCCGCCACGGCCACTCTGGTGGCGGTGCCGCAGGCCATGCGCATAGTCACCGCCAACGAGGGCACGGCGGCCACCCTGCAGCTCAACGAGCTGGCCGAGCGGTCCAGCATGTACGCCAAGGACAACTCGTTTCTGACGGTGTTGGCCGAGGAGCAGAATCGGGAGCCGATCAAGCTGGATCAGGTTCCGCAGCCGGTGATCGATGCCATCCTCACCATTGAGGATGCGGATTTCTATGACCATGACGGGATCAATCCTCGGGCCACGTTCCGGGCGTTGGTGGAGAACGTGAATGCGGGCGGGATCGCTCAGGGTGGTTCGACCATCACCCAGCAGTTGGTGAAGAACAGCCTGCTGACGCCGGAGCAGAACCTGAACCGCAAGACGACCGAGGCGTTCTATGCCTTGCGTCTGGAGCGGCAGATGACCAAGGACGAGATCCTGGAGCGGTATCTCAATACCGTGTATTTCGGGTCGGGGGCCTATGGGGTGCAGGCGGCGGCCGAGACGTATTGGGGGTACAGCAACGCCAGTGAGTTGGGTTGGCCCGAGGCGGCCATGCTGGCCGGCATCATCCGCAACCCCAGCGGGTTCGATCCCACCCTGTTCCCCGAGTCGGCCCGGACCCGGCGCTCGGTGGTCCTCGACCGGCTGGTAGCCACGGGCCACATCAACCAGGGCGAGGCCGACGCCTACGACCTGGCCCCGATTCCGGCCGAACGGCAGAGGCCGCTCAGTACCAGACCGACCGACTACTTCGCCCAAGAGGTGCTCGAAGCGGTCCTCAACGACCCGTCGATCCTCGGCGGCGACAAGGACCAGCGCCGCAACGCCATCTACCGGGCTGGTCTGAAGATCTACACCACCTTCGATCCGGTGGCCCAGGCCGCCGCCCTCAAGGCCCGCAACGAGCTGTTGCCCAACATCCGGCTCAACTGCTTCACCCGCCAGAAGGCCGGCGGCGATCCGAACGGGCAGTGCCTGCCGGAGTTCACCACGGCCATGGTCACCCTCGATTCCCACACCGGCGCCGTGCGGGCGCTGCTCGGCGGCCCCGACTTCCAACTGGATCAGTTCAACCTGGCCACCCAGGGCCGGCGCCAGCCCGGCTCGTCGATGAAGCCGTTCGTGCTGGCCGCCCTGTTCGAGAACGGCTACACCCCCGAAGACCGGGTCAGAACCGATTCGCCCTGCAGCTTCCCCAACCCCGGGGGCGTGCCCGATCCCTACAAGGTCGACGCCAACGAGGTCCGGGGCGGCGGCGTGCGCAGCATCGCCGTGGCCACCCGCCAGTCGAACAACTGCGCCTTCGTCCGCCTGGGCCAGGTGGTGGGCAACGACAAGGTGATCGAGGTGGCCAGCCGCCTGGGCGTCGACACCACCGACATGCAGCCGGTGCTGTCGCTGCCGCTCGGGTCGAAAGAGGTCACCCCCATCCAGATGGCCGGGGCCTACGCCGCCTTCGCCAACGACGGTGTGTACAACCAACCGTGGTACATCGAGCGCATCGAGGACCGTGACGGCAACGTGATCTACGAACATCGGCCCAACGGGCAACGGGCGGTGTCGAGTCAGACGGCCCGCCAGATCGCCGAGGTGCTGGAGGGCAACGTGCAGACGCTGGGCGGTATCGGCACCGGCCGTCGGGCCCGGATCGACGGCCAGCACGCCGCCGGCAAGACCGGCACCACCCAGAACAACATGGACGCCTGGTTCGTCGGCTTCACCGACTACTACACCACCGCCACCTGGCTCGGGGACCCCAACGCCAAAGTCCGCATCGAGTTCCCCGAATGGGCCCAGCGGGGTTGGACGGCCAGCGGCCGGGGCGGATTCGGCGGCGAGCTCCCAGCCGAGATCTGGGGCCAGTACATGGGCGAGCTCCACCAGGGCCTGGAATCCCGGGAGTTCACCCCGCCCGACCCCTACAAGGGCGGCAAGTACCTCAAGGTCAAGGGCGAGATCGACTTCTGTTCGGGGGCCAGCTTCGCCGGGGCCCGCACCACAGAGCTGTTCGACTCCGACGGCGACGGCAAACCCGACTGCTTCCGCCCGGTCACCACCACAACCGCTCCGCCGCCCGACGGCGGGGGCGACAACGGCGGCAACAACAACGGCGGCGGCAACAACGGGGGCGGCAATAACAACGGGGGCGGCAACAACGGTGGTGGGGGCAACGGCAACGGCGGTCCCGGCGTCACCATCCCCCGGCCCACCTTCACCTTCCCCACGTTCGGGCAGTGACGATGGCGGCCGGAGGATATGACCAGCTGCTGACCGTTCAGGATCTCGATCTTCAGCTCCGCCAGCTCCGGCACCGGTACGACCACCACCCGCTGCGGGCCGATGCCGCCGCCGTGGCGGCCGAGCAGACCGAGGCCGAGGTCCGGCGGGACGAGATCGACGGCCGCCGGCACGAGGTGGACCGCGAGTTGAAGCGCCTGGGCGACGAGGTGGCGTCGGTCGAGGACAGGCGGGCCAAGACCGAGGCCAAGCTGTACGACGGCACCGTCACGGCCACCAAGGAGCTGTTGGCCCTGCAGGACGAGAGCCGGTCGTTGCTGGAGCGGCAACGCCGGATCGAGGACGACGAGCTCGAGCTGATGGAGCGCCAGGAGGAGTTCGGGTCCGAAGCCGCCGGGGTCGAAGCCGAGCTGGCCGCCATCGCTGCCCGGGCCGACGCCATCGCCACCGCGCTGGCCGAGGCCACCGCCGGGATCGAGGCCGAGATCGCTGAGGTGTCGCGGGCACGGGCCGAGGCGGCGGCAGCCATCAGCCCCGAGGTCCTGGCCCGTTACGAGGCCATCGCCCCCGAGTTCGACGGGGCGCCCCTGGCCCGGTTCGTGGGGGGCCGTTGCGACGGCTGCCACATGCAGCTGTCGGCGATGGCGGTCGACCGCCTGAACCACACCGGCCCCGACGAGATCGCCTCCTGCGAGGAGTGCGGTCGCCTCCTCATCCGCTGACGGGCCCCCGCAGTGCTCCTCTGGTTCGCGGTGACGGCTCCGATTCTGGTGGCCGAGGTGTTCCGGAGCCCCCTGGTCGACTACCGGCTGGTGGCGGTGGGGGCCCTCCTGCCGCTGATCGAACCGTTGACCGGGGTGTTCCTCGGGCTCCACACGCTGGCCGGTGCCGTGGTGGCGCTGGCCGTGGTGATGGGCGCCACCAGCGGGCACCGGTTGCTGCGCCGCCGCCTACTGGGTATCCCCATCGGCTTGTTCTGCCACCTCGTGCTCGACGGTACCTGGGCCACCACCCGCCTGTTCTGGTGGCCGGCGTTCGGGCCGGGGCGCCAGCCGGTGCCCGAGAGCGGGCGCTCGCCCCTCGTCTGGCTCGTGCTGGAGGCGGCGGGCATCGCGCTGGCCGTCGTGGCCTGGCGCCGCTACGGCCTGGCCTCGCCCGCCAACCGCCGTCTCCTGGCCACCCAGGGCCACCTGGCCCGCGGGGTGCTCCGGTGAGCAGTGCCACGATCTGGTGCCCGGGAGCGTCGCCGATGACGGTTCCCGCCACCAGATCCCGGCCGGCCGCCAGATCGGTCGCCGGTGAGAGGGGAACACCATGACGCTCTACGTCGTCCGCCACGGCCGGACCGAGGCCAACGCCAGCGGGCTGCTGCTGGGCCGGGCCGACCCCGGTCTCGACGAGGTGGGGCGCCGCCAGGCAGCCGCCATAGCCGGCGCCGTGCCGGCCGGTGCCCGGGTGGTGTCGAGTCCGCTGCGGCGGTGCCGGGAGACGGCCGCCGCCATCAGCGGCACCGACGCCGACCGGGTCGAGACCGACGATCGCCTGGTGGAGCTGAACTACGGTGAGCTCGACCTGGTACCCCTGAGTGAGATCCCGGCCGAGCTGTGGGCGGCCTGGCGGGCCGATCCCGGCTTCCGTCCGCCCGGGGGTGAGACGCTGGAGGAGCTGGCGCGGCGGGTGGGGGCCGCCCTCGACGAGCTGGCTCCCGCCGCCACCGGGGGTGACGTGGTGATGGTGACCCACGTCTCGCCGGTGAAGGCGGCACTGGCCTGGTGCCTGGGCGTGGGGGTGGAGGTGTCGTGGCGGTCGTTCGTGGGCCAGGCCTCGATCACCCGGATCGGGTTCGCCAACGGGCGGGGCCCCTCGCTGCTCACGTTCAACGCCGAGTCCCACCTCGACGGCATCTGACGCCGGGGCCGCCGGGAGCCGTGCCTGTGCCCGGAGCTGGTCTGGGTGATGCCGTCGGCCGGCTCACGGGTGTGGTGGTCGGGTAGCGGGCTGGTCTGGGTGATGCCGTCGGCCGGCTCACGGGTGTGGTGGTCGGGTAGCGGACTGGTCTGGGTGAGCCGGCTTGTAGGCGGGGTTCTGTTCCTGGGCCTGTTACCAGGGTCCCATTCGGTGACCATCCATCTGTGCGGTCTACCCGGAGATACCGGCCCGGGGGCCGGGGGCGGTCGACCCGTCTCTCCGTCTGACCTTGCTCCGGGTGGGGTTTACCTAGCCGCCGGGTCACCCCGGTCGCTGGTGCGCTCTTACCGCACCGTTTCACCCTTACCTGTGGCCGGCGAGCCGGCCCATCGGCGGTCTGTTCTCTGTGGCACTGTCCTGCGGGTCGCCCCGACTGGCCGTTAGCCAGCACCCTGACCTGTGGAGCCCCGACCTTCCTCGACGCCGTGAACCCCGGGCGGACCCGGACACCGACGCCGCGGTCACCCGGCCGACTCACCCAGGCCGCCAGGCTATCGGCAGTACGCCTGCGGCGTACCCGCTCACCCCGGTGAGCTGACATCGGGTTCCTCTATCGTGTGAGCCGTGGCCACCACCGACCTCCCCTCTGCTCCCATCGCCGACTGGCCCCAGCTGCTCGGCCGGCTGGCCGACGGGCGGGACCTGTCCCGGGCCGAGGCCCACGCCGCCATGACCGACATCCTGGCCGGGCTGGCCACCCCGGCCCGCATTGCCGGCCTGATCGTCGCCCTCCGGCTGAAGGGGGAGACGCCCGACGAGCTCACCGGCATGGTCGACGCCATGTTCGAGGCGGCCGAACCCCTCAGCGCTCCGGTGGGCGCCATCGACATCGTCGGCACCGGGGGGTCGCCCCACCGGCGCCAGCACGCCCTGAACGTGTCGACCATGGCCTGCATCGTGGCCGCCTCGGCCGGTGCCGTGGTGTGCAAGCACGGCAACCGGCGGGCCTCGTCGACCTCCGGATCGTTCGACTTCCTGGAGGCCGTGGGCCTCCATGCCGAGCTGGGCCCCGAGGCCCTGGCCCGGTGCCTGGCCGCCACGGGAGCGGGCTTCGCCTTCGCCCGGATCTACCATCCGGCCATGCGCCACGCCGCCCCGGTGCGGGCCGAGCTCGGCATCCCCACCGTGTTCAACCTGCTGGGGCCGCTGGCCAACCCGGGCCGGGTGAGGCGGTACCTGCTCGGCACCTCGACCCCCGAGCTGGCCGAGCTGATCGCCGGGGTGTTGGCCAACCTGGGGGCAGACCGATCGTGGGTGGTGGCCGGTTCGGGCGGCATCGACGAGCTGACCATCACCGGCCCGTCCACCGTGTTCGAGGTGACACCGGACGGGGTGCGCCGCTTCGAGCTGAGCCCGGCCGATGCCGGGCTGCCCACCGCGTCCTCGCTCGAATCGGTGGCCGGCGGGTCGCCGGCCGACAACGCCGAGGTGTTCCAGGCGCTCCTCGAGGGCGATCTGGCCGGCCCCAAGCGTGACATCGTGCTGCTCAATGCCGGGGCCGGGCTGCTGGTGGCCGGCACCGTCGCCTCACTGGCCGAGGGGGTGGAGGCAGCGGCTGCGGCGGTCGACGACGGCCGGGCCGGGGCCAAGCTGGCGGAGCTGGTCAAGGTCACCTCCGAGCTGGGCTGAACCCGCCCGGACGCCCCGTTCGGCCTCGTCGGACGGCCGCTGGCCACCGCCCGGAACGCCGCGGCGACCGTCGGCCCGAAGGTGCTTGGACTTGCAGGTCGCTCTTTCCGGCTCGTTGGGATCGCTATACCCTGTTCCACCATGGTGGAGAGTCGATACCGTTGTGGGTCATGCGGCAACCTGACACGGTTCGACCTGGAGGTCACCCGGCGTGTCCGGGAGCGCCACTATGTGACGGTGGGTGGACATTTGGCGATCGAGGGTTCAGAACTTCTGAGCGAGACGGTTGACCGAGTGACCTGTCAATGGTGTGGCCACGGGAACGAGGTCGTCCTGGTCGGCCACGAGGAGCGCTGAGGCATGGGATCCGAAGAGCTGCTGAAGTCGGCCTGTGAACTCTCCTACGCCGTCGCCCGCGACGGGGCCGAGGCGAAGCCTCCAACGGAGCCGCCGGCCGCCATGCGGAGCTTCCTCTACGTGGCCCAGCTGCCCGGTCGGGCGCTCAGCGTGGCCCAGCAGGCCATCGAGGAGGACCCGTCGTTCCGGCGCCGGGTAGCCGAGCGGGCGACCGAGGACGAGGTGGGTCGGGCCGGCTTCCTGTGGCTGAACCGGCCCATCGGGTGGGCGGCCGAGTTCGAGGAGCTGACCATCGGGAACGGCTCATCCGGGGGCGACGACAACGGGAAGGACGATGCCGACGTGCGCGACGCCGAATCGGATGAGTTGAGCTGGGAATCGATCGAGGACGCCGAAGACGGCCGGGAGGCGGTGGCCGCCGTCAGCCTCGACGACGACATCTACGACGAGCACGAGGGGTCCGAGGACGGGCTGGCCGACCAGCCGGTCGCCGTGAGCGCCGGCGGCTCGTTCGGCTCGATCGACCTGTTCGGCACGGGTGACCTGCCCACCGCCGCCCCGGCGGCCCGGGGTCGCAGCGAGGCGAACGCCATCGAAGACGAGCTGATGAGCCTCCGGGGTCTGGTCGATCGCCTGTCGAACGAGCGCAAGGCGGTGTCGAGCTCCGTCCGGCAGGCCGAGCAGGACCTGGCCAAGGCGAAGTTCCAGCCCTCGGTCTTCGAGTCCGACGTCTACAGCCTGCAGAGCGAGCTGGAGACGGCCCGGTCCGAGGTCGACGCCGCCCGGCGGGAGCGGGACAACGCCATCCGCCAGCACTCCGAGTCGCTCACCCGCCAGCTGGAGCTGGAGCGCGAGCTGGACCGGGCCCGGGAGCTGCGGGCCCAGATCGAGCGGGAGCACGCCGAGGCCGACGCCAGCATCGTCGACATCAAGGAGTCGCTGGCCCGTACCGAGGCGTCCCTCAACACGGTGCAGGCCGATCGCGACGAGCTGAGCGAGCTGCTGGCCGGCACCCGCACCGAGAACGAAGACCTGAAGCTCCAGGTGCAGCGGCTCACCGACATGGGGGCCAGCCAGACCAAGGCCCTGGAGGCCCAGTACAAGGCGCTCCAGACCGAGTCCGACGCTCTCCGCAACGACAAGGACACGCTGGCGTCCCGCCTGGCGGCGGCCGAGACCGAGCTCGACAACACCAAGGCCCAACTGGGCCAGATCGGCAATCAGGCCGCCGAGGCCAAGTCGCTGGTGGATGCGCTCACCGAGGAGAAGATCGATCTCG
This sequence comes from Acidimicrobiales bacterium, assembly GCA_041394285.1. Classification (GTDB taxonomy): domain Bacteria; phylum Actinomycetota; class Acidimicrobiia; order Acidimicrobiales; family SZUA-35; genus CADEDH01. Next base: position 332,722 of record JAWKIL010000001.1, read on the forward strand.
CCTCGCGCCTGGCCGACACCGAGGCCATGTTGGAGACCACCCGGGCCCAGCTGGCGGCGGTCAAGGCCGACGCTGAGGTGCTGGGCACCGATCTGTCGAACGTCCGGGCCCATCGGGACGGCCTGGCCACCCAGGTCGACGAGCTGCACGGCAGCCTGACCGAGGCGCTGGGCGACCTGGCCCGGGTTCGGGAGACGAGCGACGCCGACCGGGCCGCCCTCAAAGAGGTGCGGGCCGAGCGCGATCTGTTGCGCGTGCGGGTGGGCAGCCTCGAGCAGATCGAGAAGGGCCTCGAGGCCAAGCTGGCCAACCTGGCGGCCGAGCGCGATGCCTTCGCCCTGCGCACGGATCAGACGAAGGCCGAGCTGGCCGACCGGGAGCGGCAGTTCAACGCCCTGGAGACCGAGCGCAACGAGCTGGCCGACGAGCTGGACTCGATCCGCCTGACCCACACCGAGCTGGAAACCGAGCGGAACGCGCTGCGGGTCGACATCGAGGCCCTGACGGGCCGGGCCACGGAGCTGGAGCTGGCCCGGGATGGCCTGGCCGTGCAGGTGGAGCAGCTGACCGAGGAGAATCTGGCCATCCAGGCCCAGATGGTGGACAAGGACCGTCAACAGCAGGAAGCAGCCGACAACCAGGGCCGGGCCCTGTCGGAGCTCGCCCACCGCCTGGCCATGGTCGAGAACGACCGGAACCGCATGGAGACCGATCTCCAGCAGACCGAGGCTCAGCTGGCCGAGGCCCTCGAAGCCGTGGGCAAGGCCATGGAGACAGCCGAGAAGGCCAAGAGCCAGCTCGCCGTCCTGGAGGCCGGACGGTCGAACGGTGCCGCCAGCCCCGGCCCGTCGTCATCGGCCGGCCTCACCATCGCCCCGGCGGGGGCCGGTGCCCCAGCCGCGCTCGCGGGGCTCGACAACGTGGTGGTGGTGAACGCCGCTGACGCCGCGCCCGCCCCGGCCGAGGCTGCGCCGTCCCTGCTGGGCGGCCTGGCCGACCCGGTGCCGGCCCTGTTCGACGAACCCGACAGCGGCGGCCTGACCGTGGTCGACGTGCCGCCGGCCGAGCCGGCCACCTCCGGCGGTCTGGTGATGGAGTCGTGGCCGCCGCCTCCCGGGCCGCCGTCGGCCGCCGTGCCACCCGCCGGTGCCCCCACCGACATCCCCTCCGGGCCGACGGGGGGCGGAACCCCCGCCCCGGCCCAGCCCGGCGACGAGCGGGCCCCGCGGCGTATCTGGGGCCTCGGCGGCCGGTTCCGCAACGAGGCCGACGATCCCGACCGGGCCGATCGGGCCCACGAGCTGGAAGCCCCTGTGGGTCCGGCCGGTGAGCTGGAATCACCCGCGGCCGACGGTGGCCTGGGCCTCTCGCCGTTGCCGACCAGATGCCGCCGCCCCGGCCGTGTCCGGTCCGCTCCAGTCGGAGCCGGCAGCCGGTGGCGGTTCCGCCAGCCCGCCGCCCCCACCGATGGCCGATCCCGACGACGATCTCGACTCCATCAGCAGCGAGCTCTCCATGGCGGTCGGCGACTCCAGCCTCCCTCCGGCCAGCGACGACGAGGACCTCGACGAGATCTCCAAGCTGATCAAGCAGACGGTGACGGACTTCGACCCCACCAGCCTGCAGAGCCATGACGCCAACGGTGGTGCCGACGCCGAACCCAAGCGCCGCGGCTTCAGCCGCCGGCTCTTCCGCACCGGCGAGCAGGAGAGCGTCGCCGATTCCTCGCCCCTGAACACCCCGCCCCCCAGCGTGTTCGGCGACGACGTGCGCCTGCCCGGATCGGGCGTCGATCCCGACCAGACGCTGGTGGTGAAGGGCGGTCCCCTCGATGGGCCCGAGGCGGTGTTCGATCGGGCCGGTGGAGTGATGGACGGCGCCGGGGGCGGTACCGGCCGGCCCGGCCGCCGCCAGATCGACGTTCCGGCCGACCTCGATGACGAGGTGGAACTGGCCCGGCACGTCGTCTCCTCACCCGACGTGGTGCTCCTGGTCGACGGCGACTCGGTGGCCAAGATGGGCTGGCCCAGCCTGCCCGTAGCCCAGCAACGAGACGCCCTGGTCAGCTACCTGGCCGATCTGTCGAGCAGCACGGGAGCCTCTCCCGACGTCGTGTTCGACGGTCGGATCGGGGAAGAGGAGTCGCTCCCGGCGTCCCGGGCGGTCCGGATCCGCCTGTCGACCCCGCCGACCGAACCGGCGGCCGCCCTCGACGAGTTGGTCGATGCCTACCCCGAGCAGTGGCCCATCGCTGTCGTCACCGACGACGACGACCTGGCCCGTTCGGCCCGTGACCGCGGCGCCGCCGTGCTCAACAACGGCCAGCTGCTCGACCTCTTCATCGTCTGAGAGCAATCATCGTCTGAGAGCAATCGCCGGTCCGCTCCGGGCCCGCGCTCCGGGGCGGACAACCCAACAACCTGTCACTCCTGCCGGCCCGGCCAGCTCGTGAGCCGGGGGAGCAGGCAGCGCAGGGACCGGGCCCGCCAGGCGCCCTGCCACACCCCGGCGCCGTATGCCACGTTGTCGAGGGTGCCCAGGGCCAGGTCGACGCCGCGTTCGGCCGCCGGGCGGCCCTTCGAGCTCCGCCAGCGGCGGCCGGCGGCCAGGGCAACCAGCCCGAGCGCAGGGCGACGCCATCCGGCGAGTGCGGCCAGGGCCGTCACCGGCCACCATTCCCGCACGGCGGCGTCGGCCAGGCTGCCGCCGGCCGACCAGTGACCGCGGAAGGTGAGCCGGGCGCACTCGCCCTTGTCCGGTAGCACCGGGGCCAGCTTGCGCCCGAGCGCCACCGCCGTACCGCCAGCCACCCCGACAGCCAGGAACGGTCGGCCGGCCAGAGCCAGAGCCCAGCAGGCCAGGCTCCACCCCGACAGCCTCACCGGGGCCACCCGGTCACCGTGGCGGCGGGCGAGGGGAGCGGCCGACGATCCGTAGCCCCGGCGTTGCCGGGCGAAGCCGGCCAACGTCGTCCGGGGTGGGTGGAACGCCACGACGTCGGGGTCGTACCGGATCGTGCCGGCCGCTCCCAGACGCCACACCAGGTCTACGTCCTCGCCGTAGCGCAGGGCCGGATCGAAACCGCCGGCCGCCGTCACCGCCGCCGTCCGGGCGGCCAGGGCGGCGGACGGGAGGTACGACACCATCCGGCCGGGGGCCACCGGCGACGGATTGGGACCCAGATCGAGGGGTGAGCGACGGGCCTCGTAGGCGGCCAGCGTGCCCAGTCCGGGCCGGCTGGCCACCCGGGGGCCGGCGGCCACCACGGTGGGGTCGGCGAACCAGCGCCCGAGGCGGCGCAGATCGTCGGCCGCCAGCTCCACCCCGGCGTCGACAAAGGCCACCAGCGGTGTGTCGACCAGGGCCAACGCCGTCTGGCGGGCCACCCCGGGCCCGCCCGCCACCTCGCGGCGCATCAGCCGGACCGGGGTGGCACCGGCGGGCCGGCTGCGGCTCGTCGGCAGGCAGATGGGAGGAGCGGAGGCGTCGTCGACCACCACCACTGGCCACCGGCCGTCCAGCGCCGCCATCGTGACGTCCAGGCCGGCCTGGTCGTCCCGGACCGGGATCACCACGGTGAAGGGGGGATCGGCTTCCGGTTCGGGAAGCACCGGATGGGCCACGGCGGCATCGATCAGGCGGCGGGCGAGGCGTTGGGCTCCGGCTGACGCCGCCACCGGTCGGCCCTCCAGACAATCCTCCACCACCCGGGCCCCGGCAGGGCTCAACCGCAGGAACCGCAGGGGGGCGCCTCCCATCAGGAGCCGGCCCTCGTCGCGGCGTTGGAGAGACGGGTCGGCCACCAGGCCGGTGCCGGCCGGCAACGGTGCAACCGGGCCCGACCCCGGTGCCGAGGGCGGGGCCGGGGATGGGGCCGAAGGTGGCCCGTCCACCGCTACTGGACCACCCGGCGAAGGGCGTCGAGGACCGACATGGGCCCGGCCACGCCGGCCAGCCGCCCGCCGCACGCCGCCACCAGGGCCTCGGCGTGGGACATCTCGTCGTCGGGGGCCACCACCACCAGCTCGTCGAGGGCCCGGGCGGCCGGATAGGGGTCGCCGCCGGTGGTCACCTCGGCGTCGGACAGGAGGATCACGAGGCGGCGGGTGGCGTTCGACGGGGCCAGCTGGCGGGCCGCGGCCCGTAGGGCCAGGCCCACGTCGGTGGTGCCGTGGCCCCGTAGGGCCAGCACCTCGGCCACCACCCGCTCCGGCGCCTTCACCTGGTCGAGCTCCTTGATCGCCACCACCTTGTCGGCGAAGGCCAGCACGGCGAACTGGGCCGGGGCCCGCCAGGCACACACTGCGGCGGCCAGGGCGGCGCTGGCCAGGCGCTCGCCGTCCATCGACCCCGACCGGTCCACCAGCAGGCAGATGGCGGTGCCGGGCTTGGTCCAGTGGGTGGCCCGCAGCTCGTCGATGGCGGGGGGCCGGCGCTCGGTGCGGGCCGCCACCAGGGCGTCGATGCTGGCGTCGATGTCGATGTCGCCGGTGGCCACGTCGGCCCGGGCCGTGGTCAGCTTGCCCACGCCACGGGTGCGGGCCCGGCCGGTGCGGGCCAGGTCGAGCACGAGGCGACCAGCCAGCTGGCGGGCCAGACGGGCCAGGTTGGCGTCGGTGGCCTGGGCCATGCGGCTCAACAGGTCGAGCGCCTCGTCGGGGTTCTCCTCGAACAGCTCGTCGAAGGCGGCCTGGTCGAGCTCGCCCACCTGGGGCGACACATCGGCGAAGCTCTCGTTGCGTTCGAGGTCCCGGCGGCTGATCGTGCGGCGCCGCTCGTCCTTCAGCGCCTGCTCGGCCTCCTCGCCGGTCAGGATCTTCTGTTCGTCGGATCCGCCGCCCTGCGGCCCGGCGCTTTTCCCGGCTCGGGTCGCTCCTCGCTCGGCTCCATGGGGAGATCGGAGTGCTTGGGCTCCATGTACCGGCGCCACAGCTCGGTGATGATCTCCTCCGGCGTGCGGGTGGTGGAGTCGTGCAGCCGGATCCGGCCCGACAGGGCGGTGAGGGCGGCGTCGAGGCCGACGCCGAGGTCGACGGGGGAGCGGCCCCGCAGGCGCCCCAGCTCCACCGACAACAGCAACATGTCGACCGCCCCCCGGATCGACGAACCGACCCGTATGTCGGGGTGGTCACGGGTGGCCCGCACCAGCTGCACCACCCGGGAGGCGTAGTTGGGGTGGGCGCCGAGGATGTCGTCGGCCCCCGAGCGCTGGGCGATGGCCACCTCGTCTTCCTCGGACTGGTAGTCCATCGAGACCCGGCACACCCGGTCATAGATGGCGCCCGAGATCCGGGCGGTGCCGACCGCGTCGAACGGGTTCATCGCCGCCACCAGGCGGAACGACGGGTGGGCATCGATCCGGCCCAGGCGGGGGATCGTCAGCTCGCCCTCCGACATCACCGTCACCAGCAGGTTGAGCGTCTCCTCGGGGATCCGGTTGATCTCTTCCAGGTAGAGCAGGGAGCCGTCCCGCAGGGCCCGGGCCAGGGGCCCGTCCACCCATACATCGGGCCGGTAGCCCGACTCCATCACCTGGGCCGGGTCGAAGTGGCCGACGAGGCGGGCCGGCGTGAGCTCGGCGTTGCCCTCCACGAACTCGAAGCCCTGCTCGCTGTCGTGGGCCACGCTGCGCAGCAGGGTCGACTTGCCGGTGCCGGGCGGTCCCTCCAGCAGCAGGTGCCGGCCGGCCATGAGGGCGGCCACCACCAGCTCGGCCTCCCGGGAGCGGCCCACCACCCGCTCATGGAGCTGGTCCAGGAGCGCTGGGCCGTAGTGCGGCATCCCGGGGCCGGTGGCGGCCGACGGCTCAGTCACGGGCGGCGATCACGATCGTCACGGGTGGGATGTCCCTTCCAGCCAAACGGGGGGATCACGGCGGACCCCGGCCCCGAACCTAGCAGTCGCCGCCGCCCGGCCCAAGGTCGTGGAGCCCGGACCCCGTTTCGATGCCGGGGCCCGTCACGGGTGACGGGCCGGGACATCAGATTCGGGTTGGGCGTCGAGATAGCCCCAGGCGGCGAGCCGCTCCAGCACCAGTCGGGCGGCGTCGGCCGGCGACACCTCGCCCCCCGCCCGGCCCTCACCCCCGCCATGGGCGACGCCGAGCTGGGCCGCTCCCAGCAGGTTCACGAGCCGGCTCCGGGTGTCGCCGCCGGGAGCGGCCACCACCCGGGCCCGGGGACGGTAGGGGCGCCGGGCCAGCATCGCTGGTGACGGAGGAGGGACATGGCGGGCCGGTTGGACGTCGATCAGGGCCGAGCCGGCGGTCAGGGTGGCGGCCAGCGGTGCCCTCCGCAGCTCGGGCCCCGGCTCCAGCGACAGCACCCCGGGCGGCATGAGGGCCAGGCGCTCCCGGCGTCCGCCGTCGAGCCGGCGCTCCAGCACCAGGCGGTGGGCTCCACGATCCCCGCCGCCCCCGGCGGCCGGTTCCACCACCAGGCCGGTGAGGCCGAGGGCCTGGGGCCAGCCCAGCTCGTGGGCCAGGAAAGCGGGCACGGCGCCGCTGCCCCGGTCGGGGCTGGCGTAGCCGCACAGCACCAGATCGGATCCGGCGGCCACCGCCGCCAGCTCGGCCGCCACCCACCGGCTCGACGGGTGGGCCGGGTCGACGCCGGCGTGGTGATCGCCGGCCAGGTCCACCCGGACGGCATGATCGACCCCCACCGCCAGCGCCTGGCGCAGCAGCGCCTCGGCCGGGGGCGGGCCGACGGTCACCGCCGTCACCGTGCCGCCCAGGGCGTCGCGCAGCCGCAGCGCCCATTCCAGCGCCGAGGTGTCGGCCGGACCGGCGCCGCTGAACCGGGGATCGGGGTGGGCGATGCCGGTGAGGGGATCGACCTCGGGGCGCAACGCCACCCACTTCAGCGCGGCCAGGATCCGCACTCAGCTCCTCCGGAAGGCGACACCGTGGCCACCGTCGGGATAGGTCCAGGTGATGGCTCCGGCCCGGTTGCACACCACGTAGCACGTGCCGCACTCGAAGCACTGCTCGTAGTTGAACAGGATGCCGCCGTCGGCCGTGGGCACGAACAGGTTGGCCGGGCAGCACACCACGCAGGCCCGGGTGGTGCATGAGCGGCACACCTCGGTTTCCACGGTGATGTGGGGGCGCGAGCCCACCCGGAAGTCGACGGTGGCCATGCGCTCCTCGAACGAGATCGGGCCCACCCGGCACCTCCCTCGGCTGGCCGCTCAGTGCCCGGTCAGCTTAGCCACGGCGGTCCCCGATGATCGAGCCGTGGGCGGGCGCAGGCCCGATCGCGACCCCGTGGACTACCCTGACCGACCCTGCGCTGAACTCAAGATTGGACTTTCGAGGGCCGACCTTCGGTAAAACGTTGACCAGCCAGCGCCACAACGCCGAGGAGTCCCGTGCCGGAGCCGACGACAACCCCCCATCACGCAGCTACGGCCGAGGCCGCCCAACTGCATCGCGTCGCCTCCAACCTCCGTTGGAGCTGGCACCGGCCCACGGCTGAGATCCTGGCCTCTCTGCCCCACGCCGATGCCGCCGTGCACCCCGTCACCACGCTGCGCCAGCTCGAGGCTACCGGCCCGGGCCGGACGGCCCTGGCCGACTGGCTCGAGGCCAACGCCGAGGCGCTGGGCTCCGTTGCCGCCGAGGTGGCGGCGCTCGAAGGCTCGATCACCAGCCCCGAGATCGCCTACTTCTGCCCCGAGTTCGGAATCGCCGCCCAGCTTCCCCAGTACTCGGGCGGCCTCGGCATCCTGGCCGGCGACCATCTGAAGTCGGCCAGCGACATCGGCCTGCCCCTGGTGGCGGTGGGCCTCTTCTACCGCAAGGGCTTCTTCCGCCAGGAGATCGTGGACGGGGCCCAGGCCGAACGGATCGAGGCGGTCGACCCCCTCGACGTGGGCGCCCACGACACCGGGTTGCAGGTGACGGTGTCGGTCCAGGACCACCCTGTGGCCCTCCGGGTGTGGGAGCTGTGGGTGGGGTCCACCCGACTGCTCATGCTCGACAGCGACGTGGACACCAACCCGGCGTGGGCCCGGACCATCACCGACCAGCTCTACGCCGGCGACCGTCGCCACCGGCTCAGCCAGGAGCTCGTGCTGGGGGCCGGCGGCGTGCGGGCCCTGCGGGCGCTCGGCCTCGCCCCGCAGGCCTACCACCTGAACGAAGGCCACGCCTGCTTCCTCCTGCTCGAGCTGCTGGCCGAGCACGTGGAGGCCGGGGCCACCCTCGAGGCGGCCACCGCTGCGGTGCGGGCATCCACCCTGTTCACCACGCACACGCCGGTGCCGGCCGGCATCGACCGGTTCGACCAGCCCCTGGCCCGGCCCGAGCTGGTCCCGTGGGCCGCCCGCCTGGGAGTCAGCGACGACGAGATCCTGGCCTGGGCCACGCTGCCGGACGACGGGCCCGAGCGGCCGTTCAACACCGCGGCGCTGGCCTTCCACCTGTGCGGCCGGGTGAACGGCGTGAGCCAGCTCCACGCCACCGTCAGCCGCCAGCTGTTCGGGGCCCTGCCCGAAGCGGCCCGGGTGGAGGGGATCACCAACGGCGTGCACGGCCGCACCTGGGTGGAGCCCCGGCTCCAGGCGCTGTACGACCGGGACCTGGGGCCCGGCTGGGAGAACGGCGATCCCGAGGCGTGGGCCAGGGTGAACCAGCTCGACCGGGAGTCGTTCGACCGGATCCGGGCCGCGTCCCGGGCCCACCTCATCGACCTGGTGTACGGGCTCACCGGTACCCAGCTCGACCCCGGCGCCTGCATCCTCGGGTTCGCCCGCCGGTTCGCCACCTACAAGCGGGCCAGCCTGCTGTTGCGCGACCCCGACGGGCTGAAGGCGTCGTTGGCCGCCGGTGCCCAGTTCGTGTTCGCCGGCAAAGCCCACCCGGCCGACGGCGAGGGCAAGGCGGTGCTGGCCGAGGTCGCCCGCTTCGCCCGCCAGCACGGCGGCAACCAGATCGTGATCGTTCCCGATTACGACATCGACATCGCCCGGGCCATGTACGCCGGGGTCGACGTGTGGCTGAACAACCCGATCCGGCCCCACGAGGCGTGCGGCACCAGCGGCGAGAAGGCGGCGCTCAACGGCGTCCTCAACTGCTCGATCGCCGATGGCTGGTGGGCCGACTTGTACACCGAGGGGATCGGCTGGGTCATCCCCACCTCGGAGGCCGCCGACGAGGCCGAACGGGACCGGCAGGAGGCGGCGGCGCTGCACGCCGTGCTCACCGGCGACGTGCTCCGCCTGTTCAACGGCACCGCCGACGGGTGGTGGTCGATGGTGACCACCATGCTCGGCCACCTGGGGCCGTTGGTCACGGCCGGTCGGATGGTGGCCGAGTACGACCGCCGGTTCTACACCCCGATCCGATCGGGCCGCCCCGTCCAGGCCGCCACCGGATCCTGATGAGGGGCGGCGGGCGATGACCGGCGGTCCGGCCCGGGAGGTCTGGGGGGGCGAGCCGCTGCCCCTCGGGGCCACCTGGGACGGCACCGGCACCAACTTCGCGCTGTGGTCCGAGGGGGCCCACGCCGTGGAGCTGTGCCTCCTCGAGCCCGACGGCAGCGAGAACCGCATCGAAGTGCCGGAGCACACGGCCAGCACCCACCACGTGTACCTGCCCGGCGTCGGCCCCGGCCAACGCTACGGCTACCGGGTGCACGGCCCGTGGGACCCGGCCCGGGGCCTGCGGTTCAACCCGGCCAAGCTCCTCGTCGACCCCTACGCCAAGGCCATCTCGGGCGAGGTCGACTGGACCGGCCCGGTCTACGGCCACCGCAAGGACGACCCGGAGCGCCGCGACGAGCGCGACAGCGCCGGCTCGGTACCGGTGTCGGTGGTGGTCGACCCCCGCTTCGACTGGGGCGACGACCGCAAGCCGGCCACGCCGTGGTCGCGCACCGTGATCTACGAGACCCACGTCAAGGGCCTCACCATGCGCCACCCCGAGGTGCCGCCCGAGCTGCGGGGCACCTACGCCGGCATGGCCACCGAGCCGGTGCTGAGCTACCTGGTCGATCTGGGGATCACGGCGGTGGAGCTCATGCCGGTCCACCACTTCGTGCCCGAGGGCTTCCTGATCGAGCGGGGCCTCACCAACTACTGGGGCTACGCCACTCTCGGGTTCTTCGCCCCCCACGCCGGCTACTCGGCCGGCGGCGGTGGGGGTAACCAGGTCACCGAGTTCAAGGCGCTGGTCAAGGCGCTGCACTCGGCCGGCATCGAGGTCCTGCTCGACGTGGTCTACAACCACACCACCGAGGGCACGGCGGCCGGGCCCACGTTGTCGTTCCGGGGCATCGACAACGCCGCCTACTACCGGCTCGACCCGGAAGATCCCAGCCGCTACGTCGACTTCACCGGTACCGGGAACAGCCTCAACGTGTCGAGCTCGATCAGCCATCAGCTGGTGATGGACTCGTTGCGGTACTGGCTCCAGGAGATGAGGGTCGACGGCTTCCGCTTCGACCTGGCGCCGGCCCTGGCCCGTCGCTACTTCTCGGTGGACCGGGGGTCGGCCTTCTTCGACCTGATCAACCAGGATCCGGTGGTGAACCGGGCCAAGCTGGTGGCCGAGCCGTGGGACGTGGGCCCCGGCGGCTACCAGATCGGCAACTTCCCGCCGCTGTGGTCGGAGTGGAACGGCCACTACCGGGACGATGTGCGGGACTTCTGGCGGGCCGGGAACGGGGTCCTGCCCCGGTTCGCCTCCCGCTTCGCCGGCAGCTCCGACCTGTTCGGCTTCGAGCGCCGCCGGCCCCGGGCCAGCATCAACTTCGTCACCGCCCACGACGGCTTCACCCTGGCCGACCTGGTCTCCTACGACCACAAGCACAACTGGGCCAACGGCGAGTCGAACAACGACGGCCACAGCGACAACCGTTCGTGGAACGGCGGAGCCGAGGGCCCCACCCGCGACTCCCTCATCCTCGACAACCGGCGGCGCCGGGCGGCGGCGATGATGACCACGCTGCTGCTGTCGCAGGGCGTACCCATGATCTCCGGGGGCGACGAGCTGGGCCGTACCCAGGGCGGCAACAACAACGCGTACTGCCAGGACAACCGCATCTCGTGGTACGACTGGTCCGACGTCGACACCGCCATGCTCCAGCTCACCCGGGACCTGATCCGGCTGCGGGCCCGGCACCCCGTGTTCCGCCAGCGCCGGTTCTTCACCGGTGCCGCCGCCGACGGCGGCACGGCCCTGGCCGACATCGGCTGGTTCCGGCCCGACGGCGAGACCATGACACACGAGGACTGGAGCTGGCACCCGGCCAAGGCCGTGGCCGTGTTCCTCAACGGGGGCACGCTGGCCCCTGAGGGGCCCCGCCGGGAGCGGCTGGTGGACGACAGCTATCTCGTGCTGTTCAACGGCGGCCCCGACCCCATCTCGTTCACCGTGCCGCCCCAGCTGCGGTGGGCCCGGTGGACCCCGATCGTCGACACCGGCGCCCCCGACCCCAACCGGGTCGTCGACCGCGGTTCCGGTGCCGCCCGGTGGCCGGCCCGGCGCGACGACTGGAAGGCCGGTGCCTGGTCGGTGGTGGTGTTGGAGCAGGCCACCGCCACCGCGCCCGGGGGGCCCGAGTCGGGCCCCACCGCCAGCCGCTAGCGTCAATCTGCATGCGCATCTTGATGGCCACGGCCGAGCTGCGGCCGCTCGTGTCCCGCGGCGGATTGGGCGAGGCGGTGGCCGGGCTCACGGCCGCCCTGCGCCGGGCCGGCCACGAGGTCGACGTCGTGCTGCCCGACTACGGCGGATGGGAGCTGGCGGGGGAGTGGGAGGTCCCGGTCACCGTGCCGCCGTGGGCCCAACCGGTGACCGCCCGCCGCGGCACCCACCCCGACGTGGGCGAGCTGGTGCTCGTCGACTGCCCCCAGATCCGCCGGCCCGACCCCTACGTGGGGCCCGACGGGCGGGACTGGCCCGACAACGATCTGCGCTTCGCCTCGTTCTCGGCCGCCGTGGCCGCGCTGGCCCGGTCGCTGCAGGCCGACGTGGTGCAGCTGAACGACTGGCACACCGCGCTGGTGCCGGCCTTCCTGGCCCCCACCACGCCCACGGTGCTGACGATCCACAACCTGGCGTTCCAGGGCTGGTCGAACGTGGGCTGGCTCCACGAGCTGCCCATGCATCGGGACGCCTACGGCCGGGAGGGCGCCCTCAACATGCTGGCCGGGGCCATCCGGGTGGCCGACGTGGTGGCCACCGTCAGCCCCACCTACGCCCGGGAGATCACCACCCCCGAGGGCGGGGCCGGTCTCGACGACGTGCTCCGCTACCGGGGCGGTGACCTGGTCGGCATCCGCAACGGGATCGACACCGCGGTGTGGGACCCCGCCACCGACCCGATGATCCCCGCGCCCTACCGGGCGGGGGCGATGGAGGGCAAGCGGGCGGCCCGGGCCGAGCTGCTGGCCCGCGCCGGCTGGGCCGACACCCGGGATCCCCTGGTGGGCGTGGTCACCCGGTTGGTGGAGCAGAAGGGGATCGACCTCGTGTTCGAGGCTGCCCGCTACCTGGCCGGGATGCGGGCCCGGTTGGTGGTACTGGGCTCGGGAGACCGGTCACTGACCGACTGGGGCCGGTGGCTGGCCCACCGCTACCCCGAGCGGGTGTGGTTCCACGACGGCTTCGATCTGCCGCTGGCCCATCTCATCTTCGCCGGGGCCGACCTGTTCGCCATGCCGTCCCGTTTCGAACCGTGCGGGCTGGCCCAGATGCAGGCCATGGCCTACGGCACGATCCCCGTGGTCACGCCGGTGGGCGGCCTGTGCGACACCGTGATCGACGCCGACGGTGACCGGGCCGGCACCGGCTTCGTGGCCGCCTCGGTGGATGCCACCGGGATGGTCGACGCCCTCCATCGGGCCCTGGCCGGGCACCGGCACCACCAGCGGCGACGGGGGATCGTGGGGCGGGGTATGGCGGTCGACTGGAGCTGGGACGCCCCGGCCGCCGAGTTCGCCGCCCTCTACGACAGGGTCGTGGCGGCCAGAGCCTGATCGATCCGGTAGCCCTTGGGGATGGCGATGACCCCGTTGGGCGACACCAGGAACCGCTCGGCGTCGGCGTCGGGATGGTGGCCGATGTCGAACCCGGGCGGGATCACCACGTTCTTGTCGATGATGCACCGGTTGACCCGGGCCCCTTCGCCCACCACCACGTTGTCGAGCAGGACCGAGTGGGTCACCTCGGCGTCGGCGTCGATCCGGCAGCCGGGGCTGAGCACCGAACCCGAGATCCGGCCCCCCACCACGATCACGCCGCTGGTGACGATCGAGTTGGAGATGATGCTGGGCCCCCGGGGCCCGTCGGCGATCTTGGCCGGCGGCTCGTTGGTGCCCCGGGTGAAGATCGGCCACTCCCGGTTGTAGAGGCTGAACGCCGGTAGGGGGGCCACCAGGTCCATGTGGGCGTCGTAGTACGAGTCGAGCGTTCCCACATCCCGCCAGTAGTGGTCGTCGCTGCCGGTCTCGCCGGGGACGATGTTGTCGATGTAGTCGTAGACGTGGGCGTCGCCCGTCTTGACCAGCTTGGGCAGGATGTCGCCCCCGATGTCGTGGTTGGACGACGGGTCGTCGGAGTCGGCCGTCATGATCTCCCGGAACACACCGGCGTCGAAGATGTAGTTGCCCATCGAGGCCAGGATCTGGTCCGGGTTGCCGGGGATGGTGGGGGCGTTGGGGTTCTTCTCGTGAAAGCCGAGGATCCGGCTGGAGTTCGGGTCCCGCTCGATCGTGCCGAACTGGTCGGCCTCGGCGGCCGGCACCCGGATGGCGGCCACCGTGACCCCGGCCCCGCTCTCGATGTGGGCGTTGAGCATCTGGCGGGGATCGAGCCGGTAGATGTGATCGGCGCCGAACACGATCACGTGCTCGGGTTGCTCGTCGTCGAGGAGGTTCATGTTCTGGAACAGGGCATCGGCCGAACCGGTGTACCACCGGGGGCCCTTGCGCATCTGGGCCGGGACCGTGGTGATGTAGTTGCCGAGGATCGTCGACAGCTGCCACGTCATCGACACGTGCACGTCGAGGCTGTGGCTCTTGTACTGGGTGAGCACCACGATGTGGCGGAACCCGCCGTTCACGAGGTTCGAGATGGCGAAGTCGATCAGCCGGTACTTGCCGCCGAAGGGCACCGCCGGTTTGGCCCGGTCGGCGGTGAGGGGCATCAGCCGCTTCCCCTCGCCCCCGGCGAGGACCATGCTGAGAATGGGCACACGTCCGTGGGCAGGCGCTCGCATGGCGCCATCCTATACTCACCCCGTGGCCCGCCCGTTCGACTCCGACGACGCTTGGCTGCTCGCAGCCGGTACCCATACCCGCTTGTGGGAGGTGCTGGGGGCCCACCGCCACGACGGCGCCACCACCTTCCGGGTCTGGGCCCCGGACGCCACCGAGGTCTCGGTGGTGGGCGACGCCAACGGCTGGCTGTCGGGCCGGGACGCGCTCGAGCCCGACCCGTCGGGGGTGTGGCGGGGCACGTTCGAGGGCTACGGGCCGGGGGCCCGCTACAAGTACTCGGTCACCGCCCGCCACGGCGGCCAGCGCCTGCTCAAGGCCGATCCGTTCGCCGGGGCGGCCGAGCTGCCGCCGGCCACCGCCTCGCTGGTGTGGGAGTCGAGCCACCCGTGGAGCGACGGCGAGTGGATGGCGGCCCGGGGGCCCGGGCATCGCCACGACGCCCCCATCTCGGTCTACGAGGTGCACCTGGGGTCGTGGCGCTACGAGCCCGGTGGCTACCGGGCCATGGGGCGCCAGCTGGCCGAGTACTGCGTGGACATGGGGTTCACCCACGTCGAGCTGCTGCCGGTGATGGAGCACCCGTTCTACGGATCGTGGGGCTACCAGACCACGGGCTACTTCGCCCCCACCAGCCGCTACGGCACACCCGACGACTTCAAGGCCATGGTCGACGCCCTGCATCAGGCCGGGGTGGGCGTGATCCTGGACTGGGTGCCGTCGCACTTCCCGGCCGACGACCACGGCCTCGGCATGTTCGACGGCAGCCACCTCTACGAGCACGCCGACCCCCGCCAGGGCTTCCACCCCGACTGGACGTCGTACGTGTTCAACTACGACCGGCCCGAGGTGCGGAGCTTCCTGCTGTCGTCGGCCCACTACTGGCTCGAGGAGTTCCACGCCGACGGCCTGCGGGTCGATGCCGTGGCCTCCATGCTCTACCTCGACTACTCCCGCAAGGACGGGGAGTGGATCGCCAACCCCTACGGGGGCAAGGAGAACCTGGGGGCGATCACCTTCCTCCAGGAGCTGAACCGGTCGGTCTACGCCAGCCGACCCGACGTGCTGACGGTGGCCGAGGAGTCGACCGCCTGGCCCGGGGTCACGAACCCGACCGACACCGGTGGTCTCGGCTTCGGTTTCAAGTGGGACATGGGCTGGATGCACGACACGCTCCAGTACTACTCCCAGGACCCGGTGCACCGGAGCTGGCACCACGACACGGTGACCTTCCGCTCGATCTACGCCGCCGCCGAACACTACGTGCTGCCGCTGTCACACGACGAGGTGGTCCACGGCAAGGGCAGCCTGCTGGCCAAGATGCCGGGCGACGACTGGCAGCAGTTCGCCAACCTGCGGGTGGTGCTGGGCTACCAGTGGCTGGCCCCGGGCAAGAAGCTCCTGTTCATGGGGGGTGAGCTGGGTGTCCCCGGGGAGTGGAGCCACGAGACCGAGCTGGCCTGGTCGCTGCTGGGGAACCCGGCCAACGCCGGATTGCAGGGATGGGTGCGGCGACTGAACGAGCTCTACCGGAGCCACCCCGCCCTGTACCTGGTGGATCGTGACCCGGCCGGGTTCGAATGGGTGATCGGCGACGACCGGGAGCAGAGCGTGCTGGCGTTCCTGCGCCACGCTCCCGAGCGGTCGCCGGCGGTGCCGTCGGCCCTGGTCGTGGCGAACAACACACCGGTGCCCCGCCCGGGCTACCGGATCGGGGTGCCCACGCCCGGATCCTGGAACCTGCTGGCCAACAGCGACGACAAGGGCTACGGCGGTTCGGGCCAGACGCCGGGGGCGGCGGTGGCCACCGAGCCGGTGGCCAGCCACGGCTTCGAGCAGTCGCTCAGCGTCGACATCCCGCCCCTGGCTCTGCTCGTTCTCTCCCCGACGGCCGGATAGCTCGCCCCGGGCCCAGCTGAACTGCGCGACGAAAACCGCGCCCCTCCACCGATCTGCGCGACCTTTTCCCCGAGTTCCGGTGGTTTCGCGACTCAGAACGACGCCGTGTCGCGATTTCCGTCGCGCAGTTCGGGCGAGATGGGACGGCGCATCGGGCCCGCCGGGGGCCCCGGCGGGGGCCGGGGGCGACCTCGACGGCGGGCGCTGGCTACGCTCGGGCCATGCGCGAGGCCAGCGATGTGGACGCGGTGGTGGTGGGGGCCGGCCCGGCGGGCTCGGCTGCGGCGCTGGTGCTGGCCCGGGCCGGGCGCAACGTGGTGCTGCTGGAGCGGGGCCCGTTCCCCGGTTCCAAGAACATGTACGGGGGCGTGGTCTACGGCCGCATCCTCGACGGGCTGGTGCCCGGCTGGTACGACAAGGCCCCGGTGCAGCGCTATGTCACCCGCCGCTCCACCATGGTCCTCACCGACGACGCCGCCCTCACGGTGGACTTCCGTTCGGGCAAGTGGGGGCGGGAACCCTACAACGGGGTGACCGCCTTCCGCCCCGACTTCGACGCCTGGCTGGCCGACCAGGCGGTGGCCGCCGGGGCCCTGCTGGTGTGCGAGACCACGGCCACCGGGCTGGTGCGCCAGGACGGCCGGGTGGTGGGGGTGACGACCGACCGACCCGACGGCGAGTTGCGGGCCGACGTGGTGATCGCCTGTGACGGGGTCAACTCGTTCCTGGCCAAGGAGGCGGGGCTCCACACCACGGAGGGTTCGGCCCACCTCACGCTGGGGGCCAAGGAGACGCTGGCCCTGCCCCGGGACGTCATCGAGCAGCGGTTCGGGGTCCGGGGGCGCGACGGGGTGGACATCGAGATCCTCGGCGGCACCAGCGGCATCGCCGGCGGTGGCTTCCTCTACACCAACCTCGACTCGGTGTCGGTGGGCGTGGTGCTGTCGCTCGACGGGCTCAGCCGGCAGCAGGTTCGGCCCGAGGAGCTGATCGCCCGGCTGAAGGCCCACCCGGCGGTGGCTCCGCTGGTGGAGGGAGGCGAGCTGCTCGAGTACTCGGCCCATCTCATCCCCGAGGGGGGCTATGACGCCATGCCCGAGCTGGCCGCTCCCGGCCTGCTGGTGGCGGGCGACGCCGCCGGCATGTGCCTCGCCGCCGGGATCTGGTTGGAGGGGGTCAACTTCGCCATCGGGTCGGGCGCGGCCGCCGGGCAGGTGGCGGTCGACGCCATCGGCCGGGGTGACACCTCGATGGCCCAGCTGGGGGCGTACCGGCCGGCGCTGGAGGCCAACTTCGTTCTGGCCGACCACGCCAAGCTGCGCCGGGCCCCCCACCTCGTGTTGTCGGACCGGGTGCAGCAGCGCTACCCCCAGATGGTGTGCGACCTGGTGGAGGCGATGTTCACCGTCGACAATCCCCACCCCAAGCCCGGTCTGACCCGGCTGGCCCGCCGGGCGGCCAAGGCCAACGGCGTGCGCCTGCGCGACCTGGCCCGCGACGCCCTCACCGCCGCCCGCACTTTCGGCTGACCATCCCCCGCTTCTGGTACCCGAGGCCGTCACGGGTGACGCCTGGGAGCATCAGATCGGCCGTGTCCGGTTCTGGTGCCGGGGCCCGTCACGGGTGACGCCCGGGGGCATCAGATCGGCCGGGTTGGGTTCAGATGTCGAGCAGGCGGGCCAGTTCGGCCAGGAAGGCCGGGGCGTCGCACACCAGGGCCAGGTCGGCCAGCTCCATCATGGGACACGACGGATCGGTGTTGACGGCGATCACGTGGGCCGGATGGCCGAGCCCGGCCGTGTGCTGCACCGCGCCCGACACGCCCACGGCCAGGTACAGCTCGGGCTGCACCATGACCCCCGTGGTGCCGATCTGGCGCTCGGCCGGCAGCCAGCCGTAGTCGGTCACCAGGCGGGTGGCCCCCACCGAGGCGCCGAGGGCGTGGGCCACCGCTTCCAGCACGGCGATCTGGTCCCGGTCGCCCAGCCCGGCCCCGGCGGCGATGATGCGGGGCGCTTCGGCCAGGTCCATCGTGGCCGGGTCGGCTGGCAGCTCGGCCACCAGCTCGGCGTCGGCGCCATGGCCTTCGCTCCCGTTGTCGTGGTCGACCGCCACTCGCTCCACCCTGGGGGCAGGGGCGTCGAGCGGTGGCTCGGGGTGGCGGCCGATCCCGATCTGCAGGGTGGCCACCACCGGGCCGGTCAGCTCGAGCTCGTCCATGGCCAGCCCACCGTGGCGGGCCACCCAGGCCCGGCCCGGGGCCAGCTCGACCACCGAGGACACCAGGGGAAGGTCGAGGGCGGCGGCCAGGCGGGGGGCCAGGTCTCGTCCGTCGGGCGAGTGGGGCAGCACCACGGTGGTGTCGTCGGGCAGCCGGCGGGCCAGCCAGGCCGCCCATCGCGCCGGGGCGTAGGGGCCGAGCTCGGCCAGGTGGGCCGAGGTCACGGCGCCGCCCAGGGCGGCCAGCGCGTCGTCGGTGCCGGTGCCCACCACCCAGCACCGACCACCGGCCTCGGCCACCGCCTCAATCGCCCCCACCGGCACCACGCCGTGGCGCACCGGCACCACCGCAACCTCCACCGGAACTCTGACGTCCGGTACCGGGTACTGGGCGCTGGCGTCAGATATCGACGTCATCGGCCCGCCCCCGCTGCGATCTCTGACCGGGCAGGCCCGGAAACGGTACCCGGCGTCAGAGTTCCGGAGGAGGTTGCGGGGGCGGAGGGCGGCAGCGCCCGAGCGATCTCGTCGACCACCCGCTGGCCCTCCACCACGGCGGCGTGGGCCCGCCGGGGGGCCAGGCAGTCCCCGATCCGGTGCAGCAGCCACTCGGCGCCCGGGGCCCGTTCGGCCAGCGACAGGTACAGCTCGTCGGCCGGGCGGGGCGGAACGGCGAGCACCACCCAGTCGGGGGAGCGGGTCTCGTTGGCTCCGGTCGGGTGGTGGAGCAGGGTGAGGGTGCCGGCGTCGTAACCCATGGCCACCCGGTCGATCGTCTGGACGATGCCCTTGGCCGACGCCCGGAACCACCAGCTCTCCATGTCGAGCGTGATCCCGAGGTCCTGGCCCACCACCATCGACTTGGTGACGATCTCCACCTGGCAACCCCGGTCGGCCAGGAGCTCGGCCACCGAGGTGGCGTGGTGGAAGCCGATGTCGTCGATCACCACCACCGATCCGGTGGGGTGGGCTGCTCCGGTGAGCACGTCGACCACATCGCAGATGCGCTCGCCGCCGCCGTCGGGGGGTGGCGCCCACCACGGCCGCTGGGGGTGGGCGCCGGTGGCCACGATGACGGCATCGGGGGCCAGCATCTCCACCCGCTCGGCCGTGGCCTTGACACCGAGCCGGATATCGACCCCCCGCCGGCGGGCCTCACCGGCCAGGTTGCGCACCAGATCGCCCAGCTCGGCCCGGTTGGGCACGGTGGCGGCCAGCCGCACCTGGCCGCCGAGCTGGCTCTGGCGTTCCAGCAGCGTCACCCGCCAGCCCCGTTGGGCCCCGCTCACCGCGGCCTGGAGCCCGGCCGGCCCTCCCCCGGCGACGACCAGGTGGGGGGCCGTCGTACCGCTGGTGGTGTGGGGCGTCCCGTCGGGGGCGGCGGCCGCCGTGAGGTGGGCGCCGGTGGCCAGCGTGACCGCGGCCCGGGGCCGGGGCGGCCCCACCGGCGCCGCTTCCCGCCCGGTGTCGGGGTTCTCGATGCAGCCCAGCCAGCGGTTGAGGCCCATGCGGCCCACGCACTCCTGGTTGCACGACAGGCACAAGCGGATGTCCTCGGTGCGTCCGGCCCGGGCCTTCACCGCGAAGTCCGGGTCGGCGATCTGGCCCCGCACCACCCCGATGAGGTCGGCATGGCCCTCGGCCAGAGCCCGCTCGGCCTGGAGCGGGTCCTTGAACCTCCCGACCCCCACCACCGGGAGGCGCACCGCCGCCCGGATGGCCGACGGGATGAAGGTGGCGTAGCCCGGTGGCACATGCATCGACGCCTCGATCATGTAGAGCGACGCCGTGGCCACGCCGATCGATGTGTTGATGTAGTCGACCCCGCCCCGCTCCTCGATGGCCACGGCCAGGGCCACGGCCTCGTCGATGGTGGTGCCGCCCTCGATCAGCTCGTCGCCGCACAACCGGACACCCAGCACGGGGGCCGGGCCCAAGGCGTGGCGCACGGCGGCCACGATCTCGTGCAGCAGTCGGGCCCGGTTGACCAGGCCGCCCCCGTAGCCGTCGGTGCGGTGGTTGGTGGCAGGCGAGAGGAACCCCCGCACGATCGAGGAATGGGAGCACTGCAGCTCCACGCCGTCGAAGCCGCCTTCGATGCAGCGGGCGGCCACGGCGGCGTAGGACCGCACGATCTCGTCGATCTCGTGCTGGTCGACGGCCTTGGGCACCTCCCGGAACAGGGGATCGGGCACGGGAGACGGGGCCCACAGCGGCCGCCGGGTGTACATCGACGAGGCCTGGCCCCCGTTGTGGTTGATCTGGGCCAGGATCGGCACCCCGTGGCGGTGGACGGCGGCCGTGATCCGTCGGTAGCCCTCCACCACCTCGGGTCGGAAGGCGTGGATCATCTTCTCGTAGGGCCAGTCGGTGGGGTGGACCGAATGCTCCTCGGTGATGATCATCCCGGCTCCACCCGCCGCCCGGGCCTCGTAGTAGGCGGCGTGCTGGGCCGACGGCATCCCGCTCTGGGTGGCGTAGTTCGTGAGGTGGGCGCTGAACACGATCCGGTTGGCCAGCGTCAGCGAGCCGACCCGCAGCGGGCTGAACAGGTAGCGGTATCGGCCCCCGGCGCTCATGGCGCACCCACTCCGGCCGGGGCGGCCACCGTGCGGCCGGCCGGGGCCAGGGCCAGGGCGGCCGCACGGCCCTCCCGGATGGCGTCGCCCACCGTTCGGGGGGCCACGGCGTCACCCACCCGTACCGGGCGCGGCCCGTGAGCCCGGGCCGGGCCGCCGTCGGGCCCGGGCCCCTCGGCCGGGAGGCGGTGACCGCAGTCGATCACGGCGCCGGCTTCCAGCTCGGTGCGCTCGGCGCTGAACCGGTGCTCGATGGTGGCCGTGCCCGGGGCGGCCCGACGAAGCAGCACCCGGCGTTCGATGGCGATCCCGGCCTGCTGGAGCCGGACGTTGGCCCCCGGCAGGTCGCCGGTGAGCGACAGCAGCGTGCCCACGATCGGATCGGGGGTACAGACCGTGATCCGCCGGCCGGTCCAGGCCAGGGCCTCCGCCACCCCGACAGCGATGGGCCCACCCAGCGGATCCCAGATCACCACCGACTCGGGCACCAGCTCGGCCCGGGCGGCGTCGTCGGCGGCCAGGACGGCTTCGGGGGTCAGTACCACGGCCCCGGGGGCCACCTCGAACCCCGGCGGGGCGGGACGGCCCCCGGTGGCCACGATCACAGGCCCGGGCCAGGCGGCCACCTCGTCGTCGGTGGCGCTCCGGCCGGTGACCAGCTCGACCCCGTAGGCGACGGCGTCGTCGGCCAGCCAGCCGATCAGGCGGGCGAACCGGTGGTGACCCGGGGCCCGGGCCACCACCCGGGCCATGCCGCCCACATCGGGCGACGCCTCCCACACCGTCACGGCCAGACCCAGGCGGGCCGCCACCCGGGCCGCCTCCAGCCCGGCCGGCCCGGCGCCGACCACGAGCAGGGGACCGCCGCTCTCGGCGCTGTCGCCGAGACCCGGCCGGGGCAGCGGGTGGCCCGCCGCCGGGTCGCGGCCAGGAGGCCGACCGGCCGGCTCGGCCGGATCGCTCGTCTCGTGACCGGCTCGCGGATCGGCTATGCAGCTCACGATCGGGTTGCGGTTGTCCCGCACCCGGCACCACTGGTTGCACAGGACGCACGGCCGGGGCGTCTCCCGCCGCCGCAGCTTGGCCACCAGGGCGGGGTCGGCGATCTGGGCCCGGGTCATCTCCACCGCGTCGCACCGGCCGGCGGCCAGGGCTTCGTCGGCCTGGTCGGCCTCCACGATCGAGCCCTGGGCCACCACCGGTACGGCCCCGTCGACGGCCTGTCGGATCGTGGCCGCCAGCTCCAGGTTCACGCCCTCCGGGTGGTGACCGGTGGGCCTGGTCTCGGCCACCGAGAAGATCGAGCCCCGCACGACGACCAGGTAGTCGACGAGGGGGGCCAACTCCCGGGCCACATCGGCCGCCAGCTCGGGGGTGAGGCCGGCCCACGGGGCCAGCTCGTCGCAACTGAGGCGCAGGCCGAGGATGGGATCGGGGCCGAGCGCGCTCCGCACGGCGGTGAGCACCTCCCGGGCCAGGCGGACGCGGTCGGTGCCGTAGCCGTCGCCCCGGCGGTTCGTGAGCCCCGAGAGGAACTGGCGGATCAGGCTGTGCTGGCCGGCGTTGACCTCCACGCCGTCGAGCCCGGCGCCCGCCGCCGTGGCGGCGGCCTGGGCGAAGCCGGCCACCACGGCGTCGATATCGGCCCCTTCCATGACCTTGGGGACCTCGCGGCTGTTGACCTCAGGTTCGTCGGAGGGGGCCCACAGCTCCCGCTGAGAGTAGGCCGAGCTGCCCTGTCCGCCGCTGTGGCCCAGAGCCGCCACCACGAGGGTGCCGGTGGGGCGGCAGGCGGCGGCGATGGCGGCCCAGCCGGGGCCGGCCAACCCGGCGTCGGGGCACCGCTCGTAGGGCCAGTCGGTGGCGTGGACCGATGCCTCCTCGGTCACGATGATCCCGGCCCCGCCCTCGGCCCGGGCCCGGTAGTAGGCCACATGGCGATCGGAGAAGGCCCGCCCGTCGCCCAGGTTGGTCTCGTGGGGCCCGAACAGGACCCGGCACCGGGCCGTGTGGTGGCGCAGATCCAGCGGGCTCAGCAGGTTCATGACCCGCTGCGGCGGTCCATGGCCTCGAGTACCGGGCCCCGGAAGGCCGTCACGGTGGCGGCGTAGGCGTCGCGGTCGAGCGCGGCCAGCACCGTCGCCTCGTAGATCGCCCGCTCCACCACCTCGTCGGCCGGTACAGCCAGATCGAGGTAGCCCATGGCCACCGCCGCAGGCCCGTCGGCCAGGTGGCCGTTGACCACGGCCCGTTGGGCGTGGAGCGGGTTCAGCCGCTCCTTGGCGATGGCCAGGGCCCACGGAGGCAGTGTGAGCCCGATGGCCACCTCGTTGAGGCCGATCTTGGGCGCCTCGGGGCCGGTGGTGTCGGGTCCCACCCGCACGTCGCAGCCGAGCAGGAGGAGCGCGCCGGCGGCCAGGGCGTGGCCGGTGCAGGCGGCCACCACCGGCAGCCCCGGCCCGTAGCAGCGCATCACCAGGTCGCCCCCACCGCGGACCATGGCCTTCACCGCCTCGGTGTCGCCCGAGCGGATCAGGTTGAGGTCGAATCCGGCGCTGAACCGGCCGGGCCGGCCCGCCACCACGATCGCTCCCAGCTCCGGATCGGCCTCGATCTCGTCGAAGGCGGCTCCGATGGCGGCCAGCATCGACGGCCCGAGGGCGTTGGCTCGGCCGTCGTCGAGGTGGACCACGCCCACCGGGCCCCGTCGCTCCACCCGGACCAGGGCGGGTTGGGTCGACGCCTCACCGGGGGCGCCGGAGCCGGCGGTGCTCCCGGCTCCTGTGGTCGGCTCAGGTTGGGCTTCGGACGTCATCGGCCGGTGTGCTCGTTTGGTCGGGGCTCAGCGCCGGGGCTTGGTGATGAAGGCCACCGGGGCCGGCTTGGAATGGTTGGAGGTCGGCTCGGGCCGGGCGCCGGCCGCCACGCCGGCCAGGGCGGCCTGGCCGTGGCCGCTGACGCACTCCGGGTCGGGGCCGTCGAGCGGGAGACCGGTGAAGAACTTGGCTGCCATGCAACCGCCCTGGCAGGCGTCGAACTGCCCGCAGGAGGCGCAGGCTCCGGCGGACTGGGGCTCCCGCAGTGATCGGAACAGCTCCGACGAGCGCCACACGGCGGCGAAGCCCCCGGGGTCTCGCACGCTGCCGGCCTTGAACTCGTCGTGCAAGACGAACGGGCAGGCGTAGACGTCGCCCACCGGGTCGATCAGGCACACCACCCGGCCCGCCCCGCACAGGTTCAAGCCGGGAAGGTTCTCCTCACCCAGGGCGTTGAGGTGGAAGAACGAGTCTCCCGTGAGCACGTGGGGCCGCTCGATCAGCCAGTTGTAGAGATCGACCTGCTGTTCGGGCCGGGGATGGAGCTCGTGCCACGAATCGGCGCCCCGCCCGGCGGGCCGGAGCCGGGTGAGGCGGAGCTCGGCCCCGTACCGGTTGGCCAGGGCCTCGAAGGCGTCGAGCTGACCGATGTTCTGGCGGGTCATGACCACGCTGATCTTGAACGGCCCGAACCCGGCTTCGGCCAGGTTGTCCATGGCGGCGGTGGCCGTGGCGAACGACCCCTCGCCCCGGATGGGGTCGTTGGTGGCGGCGTCGGCCCCGTCGATCGAGATCTGGATGTCGGTGTAGTCCATGGCGGCCAGGCGCCGGGCGGCGGGGGCGTCGATCCGGGAGCCGTTGGTGGAGAACTTGACGCCCACGCCGGAGCTGGTGGCGTGGTCTATCAGGTCGTAGAAGTCGGGCCTGATGGTGGGCTCGCCCCCGCCGATGTTCACGTAGAACACCTGCAGGGCGGCGAACTGATCGATCAGGCCCATCACCTCGGCCGTCGACAGCTCGTTGGGATCGCGCCGCCCCGACGAGCTGAGGCAGTGGACGCACGCCAGGTTGCAGGCGTAGGTGAGCTCCCAGGTGAGGCAGATGGGGGCGTCGAGGCCCCGCTTCAGCTCGTCGCTCAGGGTTTCGGCCTTGGCGCCGCCGGTGGGGCGGATGGCTGCGGTTGGTGACGTCATGGCTCCACGGTTTCGAGGAAGTCGGAGGCGGCCAGCGACGCCAGGGCCCGGCTGAACGAGGGCCAACGGCTGGGGGCGATCTCACAGGCCACGAGGGCCGCCTCGACGGTTGGATGGTTGCCGAGATCGTTGACCAGGCGCACCAGGTCGGGGGAGCGGAGGAAGTTCAACCGGCGGTTGCCGTAGTGATAGGCGAGCGCGCCGAACGGCTCGGGGCGCACCGCCACCCGGGGGTGGAGGCGCAGCCGCCGGGCCAGGATGGCTGGAGTCTGGGGGCTGCTGGTGGCGGGGTGGATCTGAGCGGCGCCGGGCGGCTCAGTAGACACCGCACATGCCATCGATCGAGATCTCCTCGACCAGCAGCTCGTCTTCCAGCAGTTCCTCGTCGTCGAGCACGAGCTCGCGATCGACAACGGCGGTATCGGTGAGTTCGAGGGTGGCCGGGCTGTTCACGGACGTGCCTCCTGGCGGTCTGGTTGTTCCGTCAGCCTAGTGCCTCATGTCACCGGGCGCAGATCCAGCCGCCACGAGCGGCCGGCGACCGCACGTCGCACCGTTGGCCGAGGGCTCACCCGAGGCGCCTGGTCAACGGAGATCGAAGCAGATCTTGACCGCGCCCCGGGGCCCGGCGTTGGCGGCGTGGGCCAGGGCGTCCTGGTAGCGGTCGAGGGGATAGGCGGCCGACACCAGGGCTCCCAGATCGGCCCGGACCGCCAGGTCGGCAGCCAGGTCGAACGTGCGCCGGGTGGCGCCGTCGGAGAGGGTTTCGGTGCCGTAGGTGTACGCCCCCACCAGCTCGGTCTCCCGGTGCCACAGGGCCGTGAGGTCCACCGACACCCGGCCCGGCATGCCCACCAGCACCACCCGCCCCCGGGGGCGGGCGATCCCGATGGCTTCGTCGACCGAGGCCTCGGAGCCCACGGCGTCGACCACCACGTCGGCCCCGGCCGACAGGTCGCCCCCGATCACGTAGCTGCCGGTGGCGCGGCGCACGGCCCGGGCCAGCTCTTTCGGCTCCACCACCACGTCGGCCCCCAGCTTGCGGGCCAGGGCCGACTGCTCGGGGTACTTGGCGCTGGCGATGATCGTGGCGGCGTCGGTGAGATGGCGAAGGGCGGCGATCGTGACCAGCCCCATCGTGCCCGAGCCCAGCACCACCACGGTGGCGCCCGGTTCCACCCGGGCCTTGCAGGCGGCGTGGACACCCACCGCCGTCGGCTCGATCATCACCGCCGTCTCGTCGGAGACGTCGCCGGCCACCGGATGGAGCTGGGATCGGTGGGCCACCAACCCGTGGGACCAGCCACCACCGGTGGAGCAGCAGTAGCCGATCTGGATGCCCGGCTCCAGCGGCCCCGCCACCAGGTGGCGGTAGTCGTTGCCGTCGCCCGGGCTGGCACCGGGGAAGGGTGGCTCGAAGCCCCGGGCCTCGTGGCCGAGCACCGGCTCGACCACCACCCGGGTGCCGTCGTCCAGCCGGCCCACCACCTCGTGGCCGGGTACGAAGGGGAACGAGACCCAGGGCTCGAAGTAGCGGGCCGACCGGCCCTCCACCGTGGCCAGGTCGGATCCGCAGATGCCGGCCAGCAGGGGCGTCACCCGCTCCCATCCCGGGCCCGGGAGGTCCGGCGGGTCGATGTCGACCAGATCGAGCGGGCCCACCTTGGCTCCGCTGCCCGGCCGCAGCCGCGATGACACGGCGGCCGCTGCGTAGCGGGCCTCCTTCCGGCTGAACTGGAGCGCCTTCACGGCGTGAAGGCTACCGCTCGGGCAGGCTGGTGATGAGCGACCGGACCATGGCCGTCTCGCACCGCAGGCGCAACGGCCCCCGGGCCAGGGAGTCGAGCAGCGCCCGGGCCTGGCCGGCGTTGAGGTCGGCCAGGCAGCCGCCGGCGGCCACCAGGGGAGCCAGGCCGGGTACGGCGGCCAGATCGTCCGGGGTCGGCTCCATCAGGCCCATCGTCCAGTCCCGGAACGAGCGCTCGCTGATCGGCTCGTTCACCAGTTGCGTCACCCGGGTGTGGCGGGGATCGCCCGAGATGCGCTCGTACAGGGCTTCGATGCGCTGCCGGGGCCCTTCCAGCACCTGGAAGAAGCTGCGCTGGTGGAACAGCAGGATCCCGGTCGCCTGCAGCGTGGTGTTGGTACGCCGCGCCTTGGTGAGGATCGGAACCAGCTCCGCCTCGGTGCACTCCGGGGCGAGGAGGCTGGTGTACGCACAGTGGATGAGTTGCTGAGCTGGTCCGGTCACTGGTGCTCCCTTCGTCGGCCTCCTTATCGGCGGGCGGGGCGCCGACCCTTAGCGCTCGGCCCATCGATGGTCTGCCGGCGGGTCGCGGCTTGGGCGGGCTGCCTGGGCATGCTGGGATCATGACGTCGCGGGCCCAGATACCGCCGCCGCCGCCCAAGGTGGCGGTCGACCCCGCCGATCTGCGCCGTCTCGGATTGGAGGCCGGGCTCCACGCCGTGGGCTTCGCCCCGGCGGAAGTCCTGGAACCGGCCCGCACCACCCTGCTGCAGCGGCGGGCGGCCGGGCTGAACGGGTCCATGCAGTTCACCTACCGCAACCCGGAGCGGTCCACCGATCCCGGCCGGCTCCTGCGGGGGGCGGCCTCGATGGTGGTGGGCCTCCTCGCCTACCAGCGGGTCGAGCCGCCGGCGCCATCCGAGCCGGCGGGACGGGTGGCCCGCTACGCCTGGGACGACTACTACCGCCAGCTCGGCCGGGGCCTGGAGGCGATGGCGGCCCGGTTGCGGGAAGGTGGCTGGGCCACCCGGGTGGTGGCCGACTCGAATGACCTGGTGGACCGCAACGCCGCCTGGCGGGCCGGCCTGGCCTGGTACGGGAAGAACGCCAACCTGCTGGTGCCGGGGGCCGGGAGCTGGTTCGTGGTCGGCGTCATCGTCACCGACGCCGCCCTGGCGGCCGGGACCGAGGGAGACGGCGGCGGCCTCGCCGGTTGGCCCGAGCCTCTGGCCGACGGCTGCGGTGGGTGCGCCGCCTGCCTCGACGGGTGTCCCACCGGGGCCCTGGTGGCCCCCGGGGTCCTCGACGCCCGCCGGTGCATCGCCTGGCTCGTGCAGTCGGCCGATCCGATCCCGGTCGAGTATCGGGAGGCCGTGGGCGACCGCATCTACGGCTGCGACGCCTGCCAGGACCCCTGCCCCGAGAACCGGCTGCGGGATCGGCGCCAGCCTCCGCCGGCGGCGGGGGAGACGGCGCTGGCCTGGCTGCCGGTGCGCTGGATCCTCACCGCCCCCGACGATGCCCTGCTCGAGCGGGTGGGCCGCTGGTACGTGGCCAACCGGGATCCCGACGTGATCCGTCGCACGGCGCTGGTGGTGCTGGGCAACACGGGCCGCCCCGGCGACCCCGCCCTGGAGCCGCTCCTGGCCCACTACCTCACCCATCCCAACCCGCTCCTGCGGTCCCACGCCGTGTGGGCCGCCCGCCGGCTGGGCCTCGACCAGCTGGCGGCCCGAGCCACCGACGACACGGATCCCCAGGTCCGGGCGGAGGTGGCGGTCCCACTCCAGGTTCGAACGGCTCTACGATGAGCGCTTGCAGTAGGACCGAACGTCGAGAGACGGCAGGACGGGGTAGGAGCTGGACGTGAGGTCGGCATGGGCACCGGAGGGGAACCCGGGCATATGAAACGCCATGTTTTGGTAACGAACGATTTCCCGCCGAAGTTCGGTGGGATCCAGAACTATCTGTGGGAGCTGTGGCGGCGCCTTCCGCCCGACTCGTTCGCCGTGTACACCACGTCCCACCCCGGCGCCGCCGCCTTCGACGCCGACCAGCCGTTCCGGGTGGAGCGCGCGCCCGGGGGTGTGCTCCTTCCCACGCCTGGCCTGATCCGACGGATCGACGCCCTGGCCGACGAGATCGACGCCGACCTGGTGCTGCTGGACCCGGTGCTCCCCCTGGGGGCGGTCGGCCCCCGGCTGAGCCGGCCCTACGGCCTCGTCTTGCACGGCGCCGAGGTGACCGTGCCGGGCCGCCTGCCCGGATCGGGCCACCTGCTGTCCCGGATCCTCCGCTCGGCCTCGCTCATCGTGGCCGCCGGCAACTACCCCATGGCCGAGGCGGCCCGCTGCGCCGGGCGCCCCGTGCCGGCGGTCGTCATACCGCCGGGGGTGGACGCCGAGCGCTTCCGGCCCCTCGATCCCGGTCAACGGGCCGCCGCCCGGCATGCGCTCGGCGTGGGCCACGACGAGTTCCTGGTGGCCAGCGTGAACCGTCTGGTACCCCGCAAGGGCATGGACGTCCTCATCAGGGCGGCGGCCCAGCTGGCCGGCGAAGGGCTGCCCATCCAGGTCCTGATCGGCGGGGCCGGCCGCCAGCAGGACAAGCTGGCCCGGCTGATCGTCAACACCCGGGCCCCGGCCCGGCTGCTCGGCAGCCTGGCCAACGACGACGTGGCCCGCCTCTACGGCGCGGCCGACGCCATGGCCATGCTGTGCCACGACCGCTGGCTCGGTCTGGAGCAGGAAGGGTTCGGGATCGTGTTCCTGGAGGCCGCGGCGGCCGGCATCCCCCAGGTGGCGGGCCGCTCCGGCGGTGCCCACGAGGCGGTGAAGCACGGTGTGACCGGTCTGGTCGAGCCCCGGCCGCGGGACGTCCGGGCCGTGGCCCGGGCCCTGGCCACGCTGGCCAACGACCCCGAGACCCGTCAGCGGATGGGTCGCGCCGCCCGGGTGCGGGTGCAGGCCGACCTCAACTACGACCATCTGGCCCAGCGCCTCCATCAGGCGATCGTGCGGGCTGAGCCGGTGGACGGGGTGTCGGGGTCGCTGATGGCGCGATCGGGCGGTTCCGGACCGCGCCGGTAGCGCCGGGCTCAGGTAACCTCTGCCCGGTGCATGATCTCCCGGCCAACGAGCACACGGTCGTCCTGACCACGGTCGCCGCTCCGGTGGAGACCTGTTTCGCCGTGGGTCTCGACCTCGAGGCCTACCCCGAGTGGGTGAAGGGCATCTCCTCGGTCGAGGTGCTGGAGCGCGACGGGCAGGGGCGCCCGGTGCGGGCCCGGTTCGAGGCCACCGGCATCGGCCGCCAAACCTCCTATGTGCTGGCCTACGACCTGTCGCAGGCCCCTCACCGGCTGGCCTGGACCCTCGTGGAGGGAGACCTCACGAGCCGCCTGGAAGGGGCCTACCTGTTCGAGCCGGCCCCGTCGAGCACCGACGGTGAGCCCTCCACCGACGTCACCTACGAGCTGATCGTGGACCTCAAGCTGCCCCTGCCGGGGTACGTGAAACGCCGAGCCGAAGACAAGATCGTGGAGTCCGCCCTCCAGCGGTTCAAGGACCGGGTCCAGGCCGTCGACGCCCGGCACTGACGGGCGGCCCGGAGCCGCCCCGGCCCGGCCCCCGGACCGGGCCGAGTAGGCGCTCCGGGCGGCGTCGCAGCCCTTCAGTCACCGGGTTCCGGCGTCGAAGAAGGGCTCATGCGAATCCTGCGGCTCGATTTCGGACAGGGCCGGATCGGCGTCGACCTCCACCCCTTCCTCACCGTCGTCCACGGCGTCTCCCCGCTCGAACGGGACGAGTTGGTCGACGCTCTGCGCTGCCTGGCCCGGGGTTCGGCCGCCGGGCTCCACGGGCTGCTCCAGCACCAGGGTCTGCTGGTGGAGATGGACGGCAGCGGCAACGGCCCCCTGGCCGGACGGGCCCTCACCACGGCCGACGTGGTGGTGGACTCCGACGCCGGATCGCTCGAGGACCTGCCCCGCCTCCAGGCGCTGATCGACCAGCAGCAGCGTCGGGCCGAGATCGACGCCGTGGTGGTGGAGGAGGTGCGGGCCGACCTCGATCCGGCGGCCCGGGCCCGGCTGGCCGTGCTGGAGGCCAGGCTCGATCCGGGGGCCGAGGCCGTGCTGGCCCGGCGTCGAGCCCAGGCCAACCGGCTGCGGGAGACCGTGGCGGCCCTCAACGGGCTGGCCCCCACCATCCAGGAGGCCCCCGAGGGGGTGCCCGCCCTGCGCCAGCGCTGGGAGCAGTACCAGGCCCGCGTCGACGAGGCGGAGCAGCACTTCGCCTACCTGAAGGCGGCCGTGGCCCAGTCCGAGGCCCGGTTGGCCGTGGCCCACCAGGTGCTCGAGGGGGCCGAGCGGGAAGCCCGTCCGGTGCTGTTGACCCGGGACGAGGAAGCCCGTTTGGAGATGCTGTCGTTCCCCGGGATGGACGAGACCCGCCGGGGCAAGTGGCGGCGCCTGCTGCGACCCGAGGAGCAGGCCGAGAAGGACGCGCTCCTGGCCAAGGTGGGGGTGGAGAGCTGGACCGCCTACACCGTGTACCGGACCGATCCGGTGGCTTCGCCGGCCCGGGCACAAGCGGCGGCCCAGGCCCGGCGGGCGGTGGACGAGGCGGAGGCCAACCTGGCCGAGACCCGGGCCGAGCTGGAGACCGATCCCGTGTCGCGGGAGCTGAACCAGGAGCTGCTCGACATCCGGGCCGCCTCCCGGGCCCATCTGGGCCTGATGTTGCCGCCCGACCTGGGCCGGGCTCTGCGGGAACTGGTGGTGGACAAGCCCAACCCGGCCTGGCTGGCCGCCATGGCGTCGCTCCGCCAGAGCCTGGCCTCGGTGGACGACCCACCCGACGGCGTCGACCCCGCAGCGGACGACGCCCCGCTCCTGGTGGCGGCGGCGGGCCGGTGGCTGGCCGCCATGGCGGCGGCCGACCGTGACCGCGACGAGGAGACCTTCCAGGCCGACCTGGCCCGGGCCCGGCGCGACGTGGACCGCCATCGGCGGGCCATGGCCCGCCTTCCCCGGGCCGAGGCGGCGGCCGCAGCGTCGGAGGCCGAGCTGAGCCGGTTGCGCACCGAGGCCGGGCGCCACAGCGCCGGGGAGCCGCTCGATCTCGACACCCTCCTGGCCCGGGTGGCGGCGGTGGCCACCCAGGTGGCGGTGGACGCCCGGGGCTCCCTGCCCATGGTCATCGTCGGTGCTTTCGCCGGCCTGGCCGACGCCGAGCTGGCCCAGGTCCTCCAACGGTGCAGCCAGCTGTCGGGCGGGCTCCAGGTGGTGGTGGTGTCGGATCGGCCGTCGGCCCGCCGGTGGGCCGACGAGGCTGGGCTGGAGCGGGCCCTGGTGAGCCGACCCAAGCCGCTGGCCGCCGGCCTCGACCGCTGATTCCGCGCCGGGACGACCGGAAAATCTTCGCCCGGGGGTGGTCGGAAATCGCTGGGGGAGCGCAACGAGGCCGGTAGTGTCGGCTGTCTATGGAGTTCCGCCGGATCAGCCAGCTTCCCCCGTACGTCTTCTCGATCATCAACGAGCTGAAGACCAACGCCCGCCGGGCCGGCGAGGACGTCATCGACTTCGGGTTCGGCAACCCCGATCTGCCCTCGCCGCCGATGGCGGTGGACAAGTTGTGCGAGGCGGCCCGCCTCGGCCGCAACCACCGGTACTCGGCGTCCAAGGGCATCCCCAAGCTGCGGGAGGCGGCGGCCAACATCTACCGGACCCGGTTCGGGGTCGAGCTCGATCCCGACACCGAGGTGCTCAACATCATCGGGGCCAAGGAGGGCTTCACCCACCTGATGTGGGTGCTCCTCCAGCCGGGCGACGCCTGCCTGGTGCCGGCCCCGTCGTACCCGATCCACATCTGGGGCCCGATCTTCGCCGGGGCGGCCATCCGGGAGGTGGCACTGGCCGAGGGCGAGCAGTTCATCGCCAACCTGGAGCGGGCCTGGGAGTACTCGTGGCCCAAGCCCCGGGTGCTGGTGATCTCCTTCCCCCACAACCCCACCACGGTGTGCGTCGACCTCGAGTTCTTCAGCCGGGTGGTCGCCTTCGCCGAGCAGCGAGACCTGATCGTGGTGCACGACAACGCCTACGCCGACATCGGCTTCGACGGCTACAACCCGCCGTCGATCCTGCAGGTCCCCGGAGCCAAGAGCCGCTGCGTCGAGCTGTACTCGATGACCAAATCGTTCTCGATGGCCGGATGGCGGGTGGCCTTCCTGCTCGGCAACCCCGAGGTGGTGGGGGCGCTGGCCAAGCTGAAGAGCTACCTCGACTACGGCACGTTCCAGCCCATCCAGATCGCCGCCACCGTCACGCTCAACGACGCGGCCGAGCACCCCAAGCTCGTGCGGGAGATCTACCAGGCCCGGCGGGATGCCCTGTGCGACGGGCTCGACGCCATCGGCTGGTCGGTGCAGCGGCCCAAGGGCACGATGTTCGTGTGGGCCCCGATCCCCGAGCCCTACGCCCACATGGACTCGCTCCAGTTCAGCTCGTTCCTGGTGTCGGAGGCCAAGGTGGCCACATCGCCCGGCGTGGGCTTCGGGCCCGGCGGCGAGGGCCATGTGCGCTTCGCCCTGATCGAGAACGAGCAGCGTACGGCCCAGGCCATCCGCAACCTGCGCCGCGCCCTGCCCGAGCTGCACTGAGCCCTTCGAATGGTGGAGCGTCAGCCGGGCTGAGCGCGGCGGCAGCTCCCGCGTTCGGGTCAGTCCTGGGCCCAGCCCCTGGATCGTTCGACGGCCTGGAGCCAGCGGCCGTAGAGGGCGTCGGCTCCGGCGCGATCGGGCGTGGGGGCGACCCGGGCATCGGGTGACCACGAGGCGGTGACGTCGTCGAGCGATCCCCACACCCCTTCGGCCAGCCCAGCCAGGTAGGCGGCGCCGAGAGCGGTCGTCTCGGTGTTGGCCGGGCGGGTCACCGGCACCCCGAGCTGATCGGCCTGCAGCTCGAGCAGCAGATCCATCACCGATGC
Organism: Acidimicrobiales bacterium; assembly: GCA_041394285.1. Classification (GTDB taxonomy): domain Bacteria; phylum Actinomycetota; class Acidimicrobiia; order Acidimicrobiales; family SZUA-35; genus CADEDH01. The sequence goes on from JAWKIL010000001.1 coordinate 366,385, forward strand.
CCCGCCGTCGACCCGGAGCTCGGCCAGCGGTTGGCCCGACGCCCGCACCATGAGCTCCACCACGTCTCGGGTCTGGTAGGCCATGGCCTCCACCACGGACCGGGCCAGCTCGGCCCGACCGGTCCCCCGGGTCAACCCCACGATCGTGCCCCTGGCCCAGGGGTCCCACCACGGGCTGCCCAGGCCGGCGAACGCCGGCACGAGGAACACGTCGCCGGTGGCGTCCACCGAGGAGGCCAGGGGGCCGATCTCGGCCGCCTCGCCGATGAGGCCGAGCCCGTCGCGCAGCCACTGCACAGCGGCCCCGGTGACGAAGATGGCCCCCTCGTAGGCGTAGGTGGCGGGCTGGCCGGGGCCCAGCGTCCAGCCCACGGTGGTCAACAGCCCGTCGACCGGGGGTGGGCACCGGTCACCCACGTTCATCAGCACGAAGCTGCCGGTGCCGTAGGTGTTCTTGGTCATCCCCGGGGTGAAGCAGGCCTGGCCGAACAGGGCGGCCTGCTGATCGCCGGCTACGCCGCTGATCGGGACGCCGGCGCCCAGGGCCGAGGTGCCGTGGGCCGTGGTCCCGAACCGGCCGCTCGACGGGAGAACCTCGGGCAGGGCGGCCAGCGGCACGCCCAGCAGCTCGGCCAGCTCGCCCGACCAGGCGAGGTGCTCCAGGTCGAACAGCATCGTGCGGGAGGCGTTCGACGGCTCGGTGGCGTGCACGGCGCCCCCCGTGAGGTTCCACAGCACCCAGCTGTCGATCGTCCCCAGGGCGAGGTCGGCGTCGGCGGTGACCCCGCCCTCGGTGAGCAGCCACCCGTACTTGGTGCCGGAGAAGTACGGGTCGAGCACGAGCCCGGTGCGGCGGCGGACCACGTCCAGGGCCCCGGCCTCGGCCAGCGCCGTGCATCGCTCGGCCGTTCGCCGGTCCTGCCACACGATGGCCCGGTGCCGGGGGCGGCCGGTGCTGCGGTCCCAGGCGGCCACGGTCTCCCGCTGGTTGGTGATCCCCACCGCCGCCACCGGCTCGGGCAGGGTGGGCACCAGCTCGGCCAGCACCTCGCTGAGCTTGGCCCAGATCTCGTCCAGGTCGTGCTCCACCCAGCCCGGGCGGGGGAAATGCTGGGTCAGCTCCCGGTAGGCCAGGCCCACCACCGACGACCGCTCGTCGATGGCCAGAGCCCGCACCCCGGTGGTTCCTGCGTCGATGGCCACCACGATCGGCATGGGCCCAGGTTAGTGACCGTCGGTACTCAGCTCGGCGGAGGAGCGGCCGATGGGACGCTCAGTGACTCGGGGAGCCGGGACGTTTCGCCGCAGGAGAAACGCCAGGTCCCCCGCAGGGGACCCGGGATGTTTCGCCGCAGGAGAAACTCCAAGCTCCCCGAAGGGGAGCCGTTAGGCTGTGTCGCTCGGATTCATTGAAGGGTTGCTGCGCCATGCGAATCGGGATTCTGACCGCCGGCGGCGACTGCCCGGGCCTGAACGCGGTCATCCGGGCGGTCGTACGCAAAGGCGTGCGCTTCTACGGCGACGAGGTGCTGGGCTTCGTCGATGGCTACCGGGGCCTGATCGACAACGAGTTCATGGATCTCGACGTCGAGAAGTTGCGGGGCACGCTGCCCCGGGGCGGCACCATCATCGGCACCAGCCGGATCAACCCGTTCATGGTCGACGACGGGGTGGACAAGGTGCGCGAGACCCTGGCCAAGAACCAGCTCGACGCCGTGATCACCGTCGGCGGTGAGGGCAGCCTGTCGTGCGCCAACGAGCTGGTGGGCCTGGGGATGCCGTTCGTCGGGGTGCCCAAGACGATCGACAACGACATCAGCCTCACCGAGACCACCTTCGGGTTCGACACGGCCGTCACCATCGCCACCGAAGCCATCGACCGGCTCCACACCACGGCCGAGAGCCACGACCGGGTGATGGTGGTGGAGGTCATGGGCCGTCACGTCGGCCACATCGCCACCTGGGCCGGGATCGCCGGCGGGGCCACCATCACGCTCGTTCCCGAGCATCCCTTCGACATCGACGACGTGTGCGCCGCCCTGACCCAGCGCCATTCCAGTGGGCGCTTCGCCTCGATCGTGGTGGTGGCCGAGGGGGCCAAGCCCCGGCCCGGCACGCTCGCCACCCCGCCCGACGAGTACGACGAGTACGGCCACATCCGCCTGGGCGGGATCGCCAACACGGTGGCCGGCGAGATCGAGAAGCGCACCGGGTTCGACACCCGGGTGACGATCCTGGGCCACGTGCAGCGGGGCGGTACCCCCACGGCGTTCGACCGGGTCCTCTCCACCCGCTTCGGCATCGCCGCCATCGACGCCGTGCACGACCAGGCCTGGGGCCACATGGTGGCCCTCCAGTCGAACCACATCGTGCTCGTTCCCCTGGCCGATGCCGTGGCCAAGCTCAAACCGATCAGCGCCGAGCTGTGGGACACGGCGCGCCACTTCTTCGCCTGAGGCCCGCGGGCTGAGCCCGCCGGGTCACGCCCGGCCGGCTGCGGTCCGTCTCCAGCGTCAGGGAATCTCGGCGGTGGCGGTGTCGGGAACCGTGGTGACCTCGGAGCTGGGCGGGTCGAGGCGCCGGATCGACGTGGTCGTCGTGAGCCGGGTGGTGGTCGTGGGGACCAGGTCCGGAGGCGTCGGGTCGGTCACGCAGTTGGCGAAGTTGGCGCGGGTGACGGGATGGGTCTCGGGCGTGGCCGCCTCGGGCAGCAGCACCGGGATCTGGCCCTCCTCGTCCTTGATCTCCACCGCCGTGGCCCCGACGCCCAGCTCCGACACGGTGCACACGATCTGGGCGTAGATCCGGGCCACCTTGGGCGGATCGGCGTTGGCCGTGGTGCGCAGCTCCGGCCCGGTGACGGTGATGGTGAGCACCCCCCCGGCGCCGATCTCCTCCTCGGCCGTGAAGCCGAGCGAGGGCAGGCGGGTGGTGAGCCCGGCCGTCAACACCTCCTGGCTCGGAGCCACCAGGGCGTCGATCGCCTGCTGGGGGGTGGCCGGCGTGTCCCGGGGAATCTCCACCCGCACCAGATTGTTCGACGCGTTGACGAAGTAGAGGAACAGCCGGTTGGCCGCCTTCTCGGGGACGATGGTGGAGGTGGTCGTGGAGAAGAGGTCCTCCGGCCGGTTGTCGACGGGGCGGGGGGCGCTGTCGACGGCGATGGCACAGCCGGCCAGGGCGAGCAGGGCGAAGGCGACGGCCTGGGCCCGCACGGCGAAGGAGAGCCGGCCGCTCATGACGCCATCTCCTCGTGCAGCTCACGGTCGGGACCCAGCGGGAGCTGTATCACGAAGCGGGCCCCGTGCTGGCCGTCGATCCGGTCGGTCACCCAGACCTGGCCGCCGTGGAGCCGTACGTGCTCGCCCACCAGCGACAGGCCGAGGCCGAAGCCGGCGTCGGTCGACCGGTTGCCGGCCACCCCGCCCATGCGGGCGAACCGCTCGAAGATCCGGTCCCGCTCCTCGGCCGGTACACCCGGGCCGTGGTCTTCCACCACGATCTGCACGTCGTCCTCCACCACCTCGTAGGAGATGCTGGTGGCGCCGCCTCCGTACTTCTCGGCGTTCTCGATCAGGTTCGTCATGACCTGGGCCAGACGGCGCTTGTCGGCCGACAGCACGAGGTCGGGGTCACCGGGGGAGAAGTTCATCAGGAGGCCCGGGTTGCGGCTCTGGGTCATCACGTTCTCCAGGAACTCGATGAGGAGGAACTGGCTGATCTGGAGCTGCACCGCCCCGGCCTCCATGCGGGAGATCTCGAGCAGGTCCTGCACCAGGCGCTGGAACCGGTCGAGGTCGTGGCTGAGCAGCTCGATGGCCTGCTGGGCCACGTCGGGCAGGGAGTCCTTGCGCCGCTCCAACACCTCCACCGAGGCGGTCAGGGTCATGAGGGGGGAGCGCAGCTCGTGGCTCACGTCGGAGGTGAACTGCCGCTCCCGCTCGATGCGTTGGCTCACGGCGTCGACCATGTTGTTGAACGCGCTGCCCAGCAGGGCCAGGTCGCGGTCGTCTTCCAGATCGAGCTTCATCGAGAAGTCGCCGTCGGCGATGGCACCGGCGGCGGTGGAGATCCGGCTGAGGGGGGTGAGGGCCCGGCGGGCCGAGTAGTAGCCGAAGGCGGCTCCGGCTCCGCTGGCCAGGGTGGCCACACCCACCAGGATGGCCCGGAGCGAGCCCAGCGTGCTCTCCAGGTCGGCCAGCGACCGGACCTCGAAGTAGGTGGCGTTGATCGAGTCGAGGCGGATCCCCACCGCATAGTTGACCGTGCCGGTGACATCGATCCGCATGTCGGCCACGGTCCAGCGGCGGGTGCCGTCGACCAGCTGGGGGTACCCCTGGAGCTGGTCCTTGATGGTGAACGGCGAGTACCACCGGCCATCGTCGAGGAGAAGGGCCTGCTGGCTGCCGTTGAACCGGGACAGGTTGGTGAGGAAGGTGTTGATGTCTATCTGCGAGCGGTCCGGGTTCGCTTCCTCCAGGGCGCTCTGCACGTTCTCCCGCAACGAGCGGGCGTTGGAGTAGGCCTGCTCCCGGTGCTGGCTCTCGGCCGCTTGCAGGAGCTGGGCCCGGGCCAGGGCGAAGGTGGCGCCGGCCACCGTGAACGACAGAAGGAGGGAGCCGATGGCGTAGGCCACCGTCACCCGGGCCCGCAGGCCCCGCCACCACCGCTGACGGCCCACCTCGTCAGGGCTGGAGCTTGTAGCCCAGCCCCCGGGACGTCACCACGTAGCGCGGGCTGGCCGGATCGGCCTCCACCTTCGTGCGCAGGCGGCGGATGTGGACATCGACCAGGCGGCCGTCGCCGAAGTAGTCGTACCCCCACACCCGCTCCAGGAGCACCTCGCGGCTGAAGACCTTGCCCGGCTGGGATGCCAGCTCCACCAGGAGCTTGAACTCGGTCTTGGTGAGGTGGAGCTCCTCGCCGTTGCGCAGCACCATCCCCTCCTCGGGGCTGATCTCCAGCTCGCCGATCTTGGTGCGTTCCAACGTGCCCGGCTCGTGGGCCCGGACCCGGCGGAGCATGGCCCGGATGCGGGCCGACAGCTCCTTGGGGGCGAAGGGCTTGGTCAGATAGTCGTCGGCCCCGGCCTCCAGCCCGGCCACCACGTCATGGGTGTCGGAGCGGGCGGTGACCATGATGATGGGTACGTCGCTGGTGCGGCGGATCGAGCGGCACACCTCGAAGCCATCGATCCCGGGGAGCATGATGTCGATCAGCACCACATCGGCGGGCGAGGCGGTGAAGGTCTCCAGCGCCCGCTCCCCGGTGGCCGCTTCCACCACGTCCCAGCCCTCTTCCTCCAGGGCGAGGGTCACGGCCTGGCGGATACGCTCGTCGTCTTCGACGGTAAGGATCTTCGTTCCCACACCAGCATGGTGCCCGATCGCCGGCCGGGATCGGTGCCAGCAGGCAAAATTAGATCAGTCGTCGGCGTCGGCCCGGGTATCCCGCAGCAGGCTTCTCAGGGGTCGGAAGAGCGCCGGCGGCGCGGCCAGGAGGCACCCGGCGTCGGGGGGTCCGTCCCGCAGGTTGCCGACCAGGGCGCCGGCCTCCCGTGCGATCACCGTGCCACCGGCCAGGTCCCAGTGGTTGAGGCCCTGCTCCCAGTAGGCGTCGACCTCGCCGCTGGCCACGGCGCACAGATCGAGGGCGGCCGAGCCGAAGCGGCGGATGTCCCGAATGCGGGGAAGCACCTCGACCAGCGCGACGGCCTGCTGGCGTCGCCGCTCGGGCCGGTAGGCGAACCCGGTGGCGACCAGGGCCGTGGCCAGGTCGGTCAGGGGCGAGCACCGGAGCGGTTCGTCGTCCCGCCACGCCCCGCCGCCCCGCACGGCGTGGTAGAGACAATCCCGGGACGGGTGGAACACGGCTCCCGCCACCAGCTCACCGTCGGCCTCGACCCCGATCGACACGGCGAAGGCGGGGATGCCGTAGACGTAGTTGGTGGTGCCGTCGATCGGGTCGATGTGCCACACCACGCCCGACGTGCCGGTCCGGCTGCCCCCTTCCTCGCCGGCGATGCCGTCGCCGGGGCGGGCGGCCAGGATGCCGTCGATGATCAACGCTTCAGCCGCCCGGTCGGCTGCGGTGACGAGATCGGTGGGGCTCGATTTGGTGTCGGCGTCGCCCCGGGCCCCGGCGGCTCCGCCCCGGCGGATGGCGGACGCTTCGGCCAGCGCCAGCTCCCCGGCGGCCCGGGCCAGGGCGGCAGCCAACGCACCCAGCTCCGCCAGCCCGGCTCCCGGTTCCGGCTTGGTGGCAGGAGCGGTGGGCTCAGTCACGCTCGGGGTCCGCTTCCGCACCCGACCGGGGCGTCCCCCGGAGATGGGGACGGAGCTTGAAATCGTCGTCGTCCCCGCCGGTTCCGGGCCGGTTTGCGGCCCGCCGGCGCTTTGCCGACCGGGTGTCTTCCGGGTGCACCGTGGCCTTCCATTCATTCATGGCCCGCAGGGTGAGGCCGGCCACGATGCCGACCCCGACCGCTCCGGCCAGCGCCCCCACCAGCAGCCCCACCACCGCCCAGCCGGTCGATCCCCCCGACATCAGGTCGGCCGTGCCGTAGCCGATCAGGCCCCCCAGGAGCCCACCCACCAGGATCCCGGCGAAGGCCGCCACCCGTGCTCCGAGCGGGGGAGCGGCCCGGGTGGGAGCCGGGATCCGCAGGTCCTGGAACGGCACCGGGCTGTCGCCCTCGTTGCGGGGCCGGGGGACGGCTCCGCCCTCCGGCACCGGCCCTACCAGGGCGGCGTCGTCGTGGCCGTTGGCCGAGGGGAAGGAAGGGCTCGACTGTCGGTCGGGGTCGGTCATGGTCCGCGTTCACGCCGGGGCAGCTGGCTGGGGCGACGGACCCGGCGCCCGTCCCCGGTCACCTACGGTAACCCGGCCAGGAGCAGGTCGGACGGGCCGGGACGGCCCGCAATCGGCCAGAATGGAACCATGAGCGCCGAGAACCGCTACACCCCGCCGGTGTCCGAGGACGGGCTGCGCCACTGGTTCGTGGCCGGCGGGGTCATCATCGACAACGACTCGGTGCTGTTGGTGAAGAACCTCCGCCAGGGTGGGGCCGTCGAGTGGACCACGCCGGGCGGGGTCATCGACCCGGGAGAGAGCGCGGTGCAGGGGCTCACCCGGGAGGTGGAGGAGGAAACGGGCCTCCGGGTCACACGGTGGGCCGGCCCGCTGTACCGGGTGGAGGTCATGGCCCCCGATGCCGGCTTCCTGCTCCAGGTGGAGGCGCACCTGGGGCTGGCGGTGGAGGGGTGCCTGGCCGTCGACGATCCCGACGGCATCGTGATCGACGCCCACTACGTGGAGCGCGGGGCGGTGGCCGACCGCCTGGGGTCGGCCCAGCGCTGGGTGGTGGAGCCCCTGCTGGCCCATCTCCACGAGGGGGTCGACGACGGGCGCACCTTTCGCTACCACATGACCGGTGGGCGGGGAGAGCCCCGCCGCATCGACCGCCTGGGGTGAGCACCGGCCCGGCCCCGCCCGCCGATGCCGCGTCCCGCCAGGGGACCGCCCCGTCGCCGGGGCGGGCGATCCTGCACGTCGACATGGACGCCTTCTTCGTGTCGGTGGAGGTGCAGCGCCGGCCCGAGCTGCGGGGGCTGCCGGTGGTGGTCGGCGGAACCGGCGACCGGGGGGTGGTGGCCGCCGCCTCCTACGAGGCGCGGGTGTTCGGCATCCGCTCCGCCATGCCCTCGGCCCGGGCCCGGCAGCTGTGCCCGCACGCCCTGTTCCTCCCGGCCGATCACGCCGCCTACGCCGACGTGAGCCGCCGGGTCATGGCCCGGTTCCGGGACGTGACCCCGCTGGTGGAGCCGCTGTCGCTCGACGAGGCTTTCCTCGACGTCTCCGGTGTCCGGCGGCTGGAGGGTCCGGCCACCGCCATCGCCCACGGGTTGCGCCGGGCCATCCTCGACGCCGAGGGCCTGACCTGCTCGATCGGTGTGGCGCCGAGCAAGCTCGTGGCCAAGTTGGCCTCGGAGGCGGCCAAGCCCCGCATCGTGGGCCGGCGGGTGGAGGCCGGCGACGGGGTGTTCGTGGTACGCCCCGCCGACGTCGAGGGCTTCCTGCGCCCCCTGCCCATCAGGGCGATGTGGGGCGTCGGGCCCAAGACGGCGGAGCGGCTGGCCCGGCTCGGCATCACCACGGTGGGGGAGATGGCCGACCTGCCCTTGGACCTGCTGATCGCCACGGTGGGCGACGCCAACGGGCGCCACCTGCACGCCGTGGCCAACGGTGTGGACGACCGGCCGGTCGAGGTGGACCGGCCCACCAAGTCGGTCAGCCACGAGGAGACGTTCGCCCGGGACCTGACCGACCGGGCCGACCTCCAGCGGGAGCTGGTGCGGATGGCCGACTCGGTGGCCGCCCGGCTGCGCCGGGCCGGCCTCCGGGGGCGGACCGTCACCATCAAGGTGCGCTATCCGTCGTTTCAGACGCTCACCCGGGCCGAGACCCTCGAACGGCCCACCGACAGTGCCGCCACCATCGTCGCCGTGGCCGGCCGCCTGCTCGACGGCGTGTCGCTCGATCCGGGGATCCGCCTGCTTGGGGTGGGGGCGACGTCGCTCACTGAGGAGCGGGTGGAGCAGCTGAGCTTCGAAGCCCTGCTGGCCGCCGACACCGGCCCCCAGCCGGGGGACGAGCCCGACGACGGGGCGTGGGAGGCGGCCAACGCCGCCGTCGACCAGATCAGGAGCCGGTTCGGCGCCGCCGCCATCGGCCCCGCCACCCTGCTCGACGGGCAGGGCCTCCAACCCCGCCTACCCGACCGCAGCCCGTGGGGCCGCCCCGACGAGCCCTGATCTGGTGCCCCGGGCCGTCACCGGTGACGGGTGGGGGCATGAGATCGGGGTTGACGTGTTCCGGTGCCGGGTCAGGCCCGGTGCCACTGGCCGGTGGCGTCGTCGTAGACCACCAGGCCTTCGACGGGGTGATCGGCCACCCAGGCGTCGCGGGAGGGATCCCACCGGGGCTCGGGCGGTGCCGGCGGCCAGCCGGACGGGGTGGCGGCCGATGGGACGGCCCCGGACCCTGGGATGGCCCCTGACCCGGGGACGACCCCTGGCCATGAGGCGCCCGCTGGCTCCTGGATGCTCGTCGGCCCGGGGGCGGCGACAGGAGGCCGGCGTCGGCGGGCCCGCCACACGAGGCCGAGCGCGGCCAGGGCGGCCAGCCCGACCGCGCCGCCCACCAGCGGCACCAACGGCAGCCCGCTGCCGACCCCGCCGCCGTCGGTGGCCGTGACCGCCACCAGGCGTCGTCGGGCGTCGTCGGGAGCGATCTCCCAGGTGAACGTGCCGCCCTGGACCCGGTCGGCCGTGGTGTCTCCCACGGCCGAGCCGGGCAGGGTGACCACGTAGGTGAGCGTCCGCTGGCTCCGTACCTGGTCGAGCACGGCCGGGGGGAGCGCGGCGGGCCGGGGAGCGAGGTCGATCGGCTCCACCACGGGGGCGTCGAACAGCCATCGGTCATCGCTGCGGCGCAGGATCTCGGCCTCCTGGGCTCCGCTGAAGGCATTGAAGGCGACCGTGAGCTGGGCCGGGTCGGAGAACGCCAGGTGGATCCGTTCGCCGCAGCGTCCGCCCTCGTCGAACGGCTCGTGAGTGGCCCCCGGCGGCACCGAGAGGGCGGCGGCCTGGCTGACGCTGGCGCACACCCCTGCGGTGTCGCTCGGCACTGCGCCGGCCGGCAGGGGCAGGGGGCTGGCACCGAGCTGGTCCAGTACCGACCGGGGGTCCACCGCCAACTCCAGATCGGCGGTGCCCGATCCGTCGTCGGCCACCACCACCGTGGCCGTCGACTGGAGGCAGCCGGTGGCGGCGAGCGCCAGGAGGGCGAGCCCAGGGAGCCAGCGGAAGCGGAAGCGCAGCGACATTCACCTAGGCTACGGACCGGTCCGGGTGGGATTCTCCCTACGCGCGTTGTCGCTCCGGCGGTGTTGCGCGAGACTGGTGACCCAGGGACTGGTCAGAAGGACTGCGGATGCCACTGTCAGAGGACGAACAGCGGATTCTCGCCGAGATCGAGAGGAACCTGCACGAGAGTGATCCGCGCCTCGCCAAGGAGGTCGGAGAGACCACGGTGTACCGTCACGCCCTCGGTTCCCTCAAGTGGTCGGTCCTCGGGCTGATCGTGGGAGCGGTGGTGATGGTGGCCACGCTCCAGGTCCATTTCGTCCTGGCGTTCCTCGGCTTCGTGGTTATGCTGCTGAGCGCCCTGGGCCTCGAGCGCAACCTGCGTCTGATGGGCCGGGCCGGGATCAACCAGGTGTCGAGCGCCTTCCGTACGGCCAACCCGAACCTGGGCCGCCAGGGCGTCAAGAACGACGACGGCGAAGACTGAGTGCGCCCTGCGGGCGCCTAGGGCGAAAACAATGCGTGCGCCCTGGGGGCGCCTCGGGTTCGCCTACGGCCAACACCGTGCGTGCGCCCTGCGGGCGCGGCCGGAGCAGCTACTTGCGACCGGCCGGTCAGACCTGGATGGGCTCGGGCCGGGCGTCGTCGGGGTGATAGTCGTTCCCGTTCGACGACGTGGTGCCGGATGACGGGCCGTCACCGGGGCCGGAGCGGCCGCCGATACGGGGTCCCAGGGAACGGCGCGTGCCCTTGAGCAGCCGCCGGGGATCGACCAGGCGCTTCCATCGGGTGTAGGCCGACACCCGGGAGGCGACAGCCTGCTCGATCTCTGCCGCCAGCGTGGCCGCCTGTCCGGCATCGTCGGGACGAAGCCCCTGGGGGTAGTAGCGGGCCACGGTGGCCTTGTCGGCCAGGGCACCCATGGCCTGGCGAGGGACCCGGGGATCGGAGCCGAGGCGGTGGGCGAACTCCCGGCGGGTCTCAGCCGGCCGGCGGGCGATCCCGTACATGAGGGCCAGGGTCTCGGTGGCCTCGGCCCACGAGGTCTCGACCCCATCGGCCGGGGTGCGAACCTGTTGGCGCCGGCGCTGGCGCCGGAGCCGGTACCACAGCGGTACGCCACCGGCGTAGGCCCCCAGCACCGCCGCGGCGATCAGGAAGCGGATGATCGTGCCGGTGCTGACACCGGCGTCGGAGTCGGTTGCGGTGCCGATGTCGCCCGAGTCGAGCGGGATCTCGGGCTCGCCCACCGCCGGGGCACCCGACCCCGCCCCCAGGGGAGCGGTGGTGGTGGTGCTGACCGCCGTGCCCGGCGTCTGCTCCACGGCGGAATCCTGCTGGGCCGCCACCTGGGTGTAGGCGGCTGACGACGGCGCTCCCCGTCCGGGCGTGGGCTCGAAGGCGACCCAGCCGAGGCCCTCGAACCACACCTCGGGCCAGGCATGGGTCTGGCGTCCGGTGACCTGGTAGGTCTGCAATCCGTCCACCGGTGCCCCGATCGGATCGCCCCAGGTGAAGCCGATGGCCACGCGGGCCGGGATGTTCAAGGTGCGGGCCATCACGGCGAAGGTGCCGGCGAACTGCTGGCAGAACCCCACCCGCTCGTTCAGGAACTGCTCGATCGGGTCGCCCTGGCGGGGCGGGAGGTCCACCTGGTACTGGAAGCTCCGGAAGAAGCTCTGGAGCGCCAGCATCTTGTCGTAGCGGGTGACGGCGCCGGCCGTGACGTCGGCTGCCGTGTTGCGGGCGATCTGGGGGACCTGCGGGAGGGCCAGATAGCGGTCGGCGATCTCCGGGGGGATCGTGTCGGGAGCGGCCCGCAGCTCCTCCGGCGTGAGGCGGGGGACCTGCGACACCACGGTGTACTCCACACCGTTGCTGGACTCGACGTCGTTGGCCACGGTCAGCGAGCTCGTCTCGGCGTTCCAGGTGGCCTCGGCCGTGGCGTCGTGGATCTCAGTGGGGCTGAAGGCGGCCGGGAGCCAGATCGAGTTGAGGCTGGTGACCGTGTACCGCTGCTCCAGCCGGTCGCGCTGCCCGCTCAGAGAGGGCTGGCCCGGCAGCTCGCCGTCCTGGGGGGAGAAGTTGCCGGCCACCTTCCAGATGTTCTGCTCGTACGTGTCGAGCCCGGCCAGGCGCCAGTAGCTGGGCTCGGCGGCGGCCACGGTGAACAGCGGCGTGTTGGTCTGCTGCACGAGTTGCGACTGGATGCTGACGTAGGGGCTGACGACCACCCGGGTCGGGTCGCCGGCGTCCCGAAGGCTCAGCATCTCCTCGGCGTCGGCACCGGGCAGCTGGGGGCCGGCCAGCGCTCCCAGACCCACCGCTGTCAGGGCGAACAGAGCGGCCCAGCCGGCCACCCCGAGGGATCCCCGGCGGCGGTCGTCGGCCAACCAGTTGTTGCCGTCGGCCAGGTTGGCGGCCCGCTGGACCACCCCCCACAGGCCGATGGCCAGGCCGAACAGCACGGTCACCGGCACCGGGTTGGAGCCGGCCCCCAGCACGGCGGCGAACACGAACAGCAGGCCGGCCGGCAGCACCGGCTCGAAGGCCAGCCGGAGCCGGAGCGCGCCCCAGTCGGTGAGGAACGCCATGAGCCAGGCCCCGATCATGGCCGCCGCCATGAACGGGTCGAGTGCCGGCACCGGGGTGCGGAGCTCCTGGAAGTTGCGGATCAGCTCGTCGACCAGCGCCCGTAGGGCGTCCCGGGTGGCTCCGGTGGGGATGATCCCCAACCGGCCGGTGCCGGGAGCGAAGCGGTTGACCACCAGCAGCATGAGCACCAGGGCCGAGATGGCGGCGGCGGCCACGAGCGGTACCCGGAGGCGGCGGAGGAGGGCGGCGAGGGCGGTGGACAGCAGGGACGCCCCCACGATGGGCACGACGGCGCCGGGCCGGTCGAACACCCGGGTGAAGCTCACCGCCGCCGCCGGCACCAGCAGGGCCGCCGCCAGCTCGACGGGGATGGGAGCCGGGCCCCGGGGCCCGGGCCGGCGCTCGGCCGGTGCGTCGGGGCGGGGCGAGGCGGAACGGCTGGCGCCGTTGCGGCGCCCGTCGATCGACACGGCGGAGCCGGCGCGGTTCGTGGGTCGGGTGGCGGTGGCCATCAGCCCACCGCCACCGAGGCGCGAACCGGAGCCCCCGACACGGCGCGGTTCCAGGCCGGCGCCAGATCGTGATGCCCGTCGTGGCTGATGGTCCACGTCGCCTCGGACGGCGAGACCTGCTGGCAGGCGATGACGATGACCAGGCCGAACGTGCGCCGGGCCCGGGCCACCGCCCGCTCCACGTGCTCGGCGATGGCGCCGGTGATGATCACCAGCGTGCCGCCCCGTCCGGTGCGGGTCTGGTCTTCCAGCGTGCGGACCAGCGACGCCGACTCGGTGGCGGCGATCAGAGCCAGCTGCTCGTCCACGGCGTCGAGGTCGGACCGGGTCCGGATGTCGGTGACGGCGGGGCTGGCCGAGGTGACGAAGCGGAGGGCATCGCCGCCCCGGAAACCGGCGTGCAGGGCGCTCAGGGCGGCCGACACGGCGCGCTCGAAGCCTTCGTCGTCGTAGACCTCACGACGCCGGTCCAGCACCACGGTGACCCGGCCCGTGCGCGGCCGCTCCTCCTGACGGACCACCAGGTCGTCGGCGCGGGCCGACGCCCGCCAGTTCACCCGCTTCAACTCGTCGCCCACGACGTAGGGCCGGAGGGCGAAGAACTCGTCGCCGCTGTTGGCCAGTGCCCGGATCGGCTGCTGCTCAGCCGTCGGGTCGTGGCCGGCGATGGCCACCAGCGGCCGGAGCTCGATCAGGCGCGGGTGCACCACGAGCTTGGACTGCTCGGCCGCCCGCAGCCGGGTGCGGGTGAGACCCAGCGGGTCTCCCATCGTCAGATCGAGAGGGCCAACGGCGACGATGCCCCGCCGGGAGGTGGGCAGCCGGTAGGCGATCCGGGCCTGGTGACGGGAGCGGATCGGGGCCAGGAGGAGGGTGGCTCCCCGCGAGCCGCCGACGCTGTCGTGGGCCGACAGCAGAGGCGTGGGCCGCCGGGCCTTGTTCTCCAGAACGAGGTCCACCCGGGCCGGGGAACCGGCCCGCAGCCGCGACGGTGACGCCGTGCGCCCCACGCCCAGATCGAGGCGGGCGGTGGCGGTGTAGAGAGCAGCCAGCACCAGGGCTGCCGCGCCCATGGCGGCCAGGATGTACAGCTCGAGGAGACCCAGGATCCTTCCGGCGGCGAGCGCGCCCATCGAAGCGAGGAGGAGGCCGATACCCGCACGTGTCGGTCGCATCACACCCGATCGTAGGGCACCGGCACCGCCCGCAGGACGTCGGCCACCACGGCGGCCGTCTCGGTCCCCTGGAGGACGGCCTCGGGGCGCAGGATCAGCCGGTGGGCGATGACCCCGATGGCTATCCGCTTGATGTCATCGTCGGTCACGTACGTGCGGGCCTGGGAGGCGGCCCGGGCCCGGGCCACCCGCTGCAGGCTGAGCGTGGCCCGGGGCGACATGCCGAGGGCCACCGCCGGATGGCGCCGGGTCGCTTCGGCCAGGTCGATCAGGTAGCCCCGCAGCTCGGGGGCGATGTGGACGGCCGTGACCATGTGGTGCATGGCGATCACGTCGTTGAGGTTGGCCACCGGCTGCAACCGGCTCACCAGCCCGTCGATCTCGTGCGTCTCGAGTATCTGGAGCTCGTCGGCCCGGGCCGGATACCCCACCGAGATCTTCATCAGGAACCGGTCCAGCTGGCTCTCGGGCAGGGGGTAGGTCCCCTCCTGCTCGATGGGGTTCTGGGTGGCCAGGACCATGAACGGATGGGGGAGGGGGCGGGTGATGCCGTCCACCGTCACCTGGGTCTCGGCCATCGCCTCCAGCAGGGCCGACTGGGTCTTGGGCGAGGCCCGGTTGATCTCGTCGGCCAGCACCAGCTCGGTGAACACGGGGCCCGGACGGAACTCGAAGGTGGACGTGTTGCGGTTCCACACGCTCACCCCGGTGACGTCCGACGGGAGCAGGTCGGGGGTGAACTGGATGCGACCCAGGTTGGCTCCGATCGAAGCACCCAGGGCCTTGGCCAGCGTGGTCTTGCCCACGCCGGGTACGTCCTCGATGAGGATGTGCCCGCCGCCGATGAGGCACAGCAGCAACTGCTCCACCACGTCCTGCTTGCCCCGCACGACCCGCTGGATGTTGTCCCGTATCGCAGCGAAGGCGGAAGCGAGCTGACGAGCCCGAGTCTCGTCGAAGGGTGGGGCCTCGGTTGCGCTCACTCGTCCTCCTGGCACACTTCGTTTCTGAAGGAATGGTATCGCCGTACCCCAGCCTGGGGGATTCGACTCATGGGACCTCCCATGGTGCCTTAGAACGGGCCGAGTTGCTCGCCCGCGCCGGCAGCTCGCCGACGGTGGACGTGCCGGGCGCCGACGTCTCCCGGCTACCCGCAGGGTTCCGCTAGCCTCGCGGCCACCATGGCTCCCGATCCCGAGGCCGCCGTCCCGCCTGCGCTCGCCGCCGCCCCCTGCCTGGCCGTCGATGTGGGCGGTACCAAGCTCGCCGTCGGGCTGGTCGACGCCGAGGGCCGGCTCCACCAGCGGCTGGCCGCGCCGACTCCCGCCACCGGTGATCCCGACGTGCTCTTCGGCGCCCTGGCCGGCCTGGTGGAGCGCCTCCGGCCGTTCGACCGTTTCGCCGTGTGCGGCGTGGGCTGCGGGGGGCCGATGACGGCGGGCGGGGTGTTGGTGTCGCCCCTCAACATCACGGCCTGGCGGTCGTTCCCGCTACGGGACCGGCTGGCCCGGCTCACCGGGCTGCCCACCTTCGTCGACAACGACGCCAAGGCCCTGGCCCTGGGCGAGGGCTGGGTGGGGGCGGCGGTGGGGGAGCGGGACTACATGGCGATGGTGGTGTCGACCGGGATCGGGGGCGGGATCGTGCTCGACGGCCGGCTGCTGGAGGGCCATACCGGCAATGCCGGGCACGTGGGCCACGTGATCGTGTCGTTCCCCGGCCGGCCGCTGGCCAACCACGTGACCGGAGGGCTGGAGGCGGAGGCGTCGGGCACGGCGCTCGCCGTCCACACCGGGCGCCCGGCGGCCGAGGCCACCACGGCCGAGATCCACGAGGCCGGGACGCTGGTGGGCCGGGCCGCCGGCTCGGTGGCCAACCTGCTCGACCTCGGGCTGGTGGTGGTGGCGGGCTCGGTGGCCCTGGGCTTCGGCGAGCCGTTCTTCGCCGCCGCCCAGGCCGAGGTCGACCGGGTGTGCCAACTCGACCACAGCCGGGGGACCCGCATCCGGCCCGCCGGCTGCGGCGACGAGGGGCCCCTCATCGGGGCGGCCGCCGTCGGCCGCCGGGGCCTGGGCCTTCCCGTCGGCATCATCCGCTGACTCGACGGACGGTCTGGGCCGGTCCGGGCCGAGCGGGGTGATGGCGAGGGGTCAGGAGGTGGATGGGAAGCGGCGGCACCAGTCGAGCCAGGTGACGAGGTCGTCGGCCGCCACCGGCCCCCGGCCGTCGCCCCCGTATGCCGTGACCAGCCGGAAGTGCAGCCACCGGCGGTCGGGAAGGGGCACGAAGGGGGCCCGGCGCCACCATCCCCGGGGCACCAGCGACGCCCCGACCCGGACCGCGGTGGGCCACAGCCGGGGCCGGCCGGCCACGGCCAGCGCAGCGGCGATCCCGCCGGCCGGAACCGGGCCCCGGCGCCGGCGGCTCACGCCGCCTCCAGCTCGAGGTACGGGGCCCAAGCCGCCGGCACCGTGCCCACAGCCACCTTGACCCAGACGAACTCCCGGGGGGCGGCGGGCCTGGACCGGAGCTTGAGCGAGCAGTGCTCCAGCAGCCGGTCGCTCTTGTAGGTGTTGCAACGGCGGCAGCACGCCACCACGTTCTCCCATTCGTGGCCCCCGCCCTTGGACCGGGGGACCACATGGTCGATGCTCTCGGCGGCCCGGCCGCAGTACTGGCAGCGGCCATGGTCGCGGGCGAACACGGCCCGCCGGCTCAGGGGCGCCGTGCGCTTGTAGGGCACCTTAACGTAGTACCGGAGCCGGATCACGGACGGCACGAGGAATGACCGGGTGGCCGACCCCAGGCGCTCGCCGGTGTCGGCCAGCACGTCCACCTTCTCGTCGAGCACGAGCACGAGGGCCCGGCGGGCCGAGATCACCCCGATCGGCTCGTAGGTGGCGTTGAGAACCAGCGCCCTACTCATGGCGACAAGTTAGTCCCTGCTCTGCGGCCGGGTGGAGTTCTTTCCCCTCACATCACGCAGAGATCATCGGCTCGAAACCCGCAGGACACGCCGGGCCCGGGTCGGGCAGGCACATGAGCACCGCGTCCACCACCTCGGTGGGGTCGGGGGCCCGGTGGAGGTCGGGCAGGCCGGCCGGCAGCCGGGTGACGTCGCAGTGGGTGACCCCCTCCAGGGCGGCCCGGGCCTCGGTCGACAGGTAGCGGGCGAGCAGGTCGCCCGACCAGCGCCAGGTCATGGCGCACTGGAACCGGGCGCCGTCGCGCCAGCGGCGTAGCGACAGGCCCACCACCTTGCGGCCGGCCACCGTCACCTCACCGGGGCCGAGGCCGGCGAAGCAGACCACGCGGCCGGCCTCCCGCCCCAGGGGCGGTCCCGTGTAGACGGAGACGGTGGCGGCCAGGTCCGGGGGCAGCACGGCGGTCAGGGCTTCGGCCCACACCGATCCCACCCAGTGGAACGCCCGGCCCACGTCGTCGACCCACAGGCCGGACTGGCGGGGGATGATGAGGTCGATCCAGCAGTCGTTGCCGGGCACCAGTGACACCAGGCCGCCGCCGGACCGGCGCCGGGTCACCTCCACCCGGTCATCCGCGGCGGCGGAGGCGTCGACCACCGAGTCGGGCTGGGCGCTGCCCAGGACCAGAGCGGGTGCCCGCACCTGATGGATCCAGGCCGCCGGCTCCACCGGGCTGGGCACCGTCCGGTGGTGGAAGGCGCCCGCCGGCCCAGCCGACCGCACGATCTGCCACGACTGCACGGGTGGTGGGGGGAGGTGGGGCTCGGCGGCGGGCGGGGTGGCGGCCATGCCCACCAGCCTGGCCCGCCCGGGGCCCGGCCCCACCCTCCGGATCAGGCCGTGCCGGGTCACCCCACACCGCCCCCCACCGTCCCACCACGTCCCCCACTACGCCCCACCGCCGCCCCACACGCCCATCGGGCGGTTTTTTCCCTGGTCAGCGAAGTTTCATCAGTGAAATTACGAACAGTTGTTCGCGCTCAGCGCGGTGACTTCGCGCGGAAAGAGGGGGGAATGCGTTGCAAAGTGGGGGGAAGTGTCATAAAGTGTCACGCAGTGGGAGCAACTCCCACAGCATGAGGCGCAGGCGAGTACGCCCGCAGCATCGGCCGACTGGCGCAGGCCGGCCGATGCAGTGGGACCGCTCTCCGGCCAAGGGCACAGCGAAGGAACGGGGAAGGATGAACGGGTGTTCGTCGGCCAGTACGAACATGCACTCGACGACAAAGGTCGAGTCGTGCTGCCGTCGAACTTTCGTGCCTCGGTTGCCGAGCGGGGTTTCGTCACCCGGCTCGACAGCTGCATCGGACTCTGGAATGAACCCAACTTCAAAGCGATGGCTGAGCGATGGAAGGCCGAATCAGAGGCCGGTCGGATCTCGATGCGGGTCTTCCGCAAGCTCATGAACAGCGTGCGGGAAGTGAAGCTCGACTCCGCCGGGCGGATCACCCTGCCACGTGAACTGCTCACCGAGCTGGGCTTCAACGCCCAGGTGGTGATCAGCGGCCTCTTCGACCGGGTGGAAATCTGGCCGGCCGAGGCTTACGCCGACGAGCAGCAGAGCGAGGAGGTGGCGGACGAGTTGGCCGAAGCGGTCGCCCGTCTCGGCCTCTGACCGGGGCTCGAGTCGGCGGGAACCGCAACGAACCAACGAACTGACCAGAAAGGAGGATGGGCGAACCCGTACACGGAATCGTTCATCGATTGCCCCCCGGGATGCAGGGAGGGGTGCTTCTGCCCCACAACTCCGCCCGCTTCCCCTCTCAGCACGTCCAGGGAGACATCCTGGCGTGCGCCGTAGCCCGGGGGGTTATCGATGGCCGATCACGTCAACGTCCAGCCCGTCGAGCGATGGTTGCCTTCGACGCTCCGCAACCCTTCGTGCATCGACCGGTCATGGTGGACGAGATCATCGCCCTGGTCTCCACGGTCCCGGCGGGTGCCGTGCTCGACGCCACGGTGGGTGGAGGCGGCCATGCCGCCGCCATCCTCGAGGCCCGGGCCGACCTCCGCCTGATCGGACTCGACCGCGATCCCCACGCCCTGGCCGCTGCCACCCGCCGCCTGGCCCCCTACGGAAACCGAGCCCTTCTCCGCCGGGCCCGGTTCGACGAGCTCGCCCCGGTTCTGGCCGGGTCGGCTGCCGAGGGGGCCGGCGCCGGGTCGGGGGACACCACCACCGCGGAGGCTCCCCTCGCCGTCGAGCTGTCGGCGTTCCTGTTCGATCTCGGGGTGTCCTCGCCCCAGCTCGACCGGGCCGAGCGGGGGTTCAGCTTCCGCCACGACGGGCCGCTCGACATGCGGATGGATCCCGACGCCCCCCTCAGTGCAGCCGAGGTGGTCAACACCTACCCGGTGCCCGAGCTGGCCCGTGTCATCGGCCGGTACGGCGACGAACGCTTCGCCGGCCGTATCGCCGCCGCCATCGCCGCCGCCCGCCCCATCGCCGGCACCGCCCGGTTGGCCGAGGTGGTCGTGGGCGCCATACCGGCCGCAGCCCGCCGCACCGGGGGACACCCCGCCACCCGTACGTTCCAGGCCATACGGATCGAGGTCAACGGCGAGCTCGTGATCCTGGGTCCCGCGCTCGAATCCGCCCTCGACCTGCTCGCCGTGGGCGGCCGGGGCATGGTGCTCACCTACCACTCCGGTGAGGACCGCATCGTCAAGGACGTCTTCCGCCGCCGCAGCACACCGACGGCTCCACCCCGGCTACCTGTGGCGCCACCGGCGCCGCCGTACGCCACCATCCGGCCCCTCGCCCGGCGGCCCCGTCCGGAGGAGGTCGAGGCCAACCCCCGGTCGGCCAGCGCCCGCCTCCGTTCCATCGAACGGGTGGCGGCCTGACGGCCCCGGCCTCCGGCCACCCCACCCCGCACCCGGACCACCGGGGCCGGCGGTTCGCCCCCGCCCCCGCCCCTCCCGCACCCCACGCAGCCTGCCACCAAGGATCCCGCCATGACCGCAGCCCTCGCCCCCCGCCCGCCCGATACGTCCCGGCGGCCTCCCACCGGCAGCGCCGTTCCCGCTCCCCGGCGGGACCTGCGCACCACCCCGTCCCGGCCCCGCCTCGAGGTTCTCGATCAGGCCGCGGCCCGGCGCCGGGCCCGGCGCCGCAACGCCCTGATGGCGGCGTTCGTGCTCGTCCTCGTCGGCTTCTTCCTGGTGGCCTTCGTGCACGCCAGCCTGGTGGCCGGCCAGCAGGATCTCGACGAGATGCGCAGCCAGATCGCCGAGCTCCAGGCCGAGAAGGCCTCGGTCGAGCGCGGTATCGAGGAGTCGTCGGCCCCGTCGCGCATCGTCGACCGGGCCGGCGAGCTGGGCATGGTGCGGGCCGAGGACCCGGTGTTCCTGGCCGCGGTGCGACCCGCCAGCGTCGACGCGGCGAGCCCCGCCGGAGGGGGCGACAACGCGGGATGAGCAACACCAAGGCCTCGGTGCGGGCGGAGCAGCGGCGGGCGATCTTTCGGCGGACGACAACACCCATCGATCCGCGCAACCGCCTCATCGCCCTCCTGGTGGCCTTCGTGGTGATCGGAGCCGGCTTCGTGGCCCTTCTGGTGGACCTCCAGACCGTTCGCCCCGAGCGTTACCGCGTCTGGGGTGAGGACCAGCGTCGCGGCTACCGGGAGATCGCCGGCTACCGCGGCGCCATCACCGACCGCAACGGGTTCGTGCTGGCGGCGTCGACCCCCAGCCACCAGATCGTGGCCAACCCGTCACAGGTGAAGGACCCGGCCGCCACCGCCGCCATCCTGGCCCCGGTCCTGGGCATCGACTCCGCCGTGCTCACCACCAAGCTCACCCCCGACAAGCCGGGAGCCTCCTACAGCCTCCTGGCCCGCCACGTCGACGACGCCGCCGTGACCCAGATCCAGGACATCCGGTCGAACAAGAAGTGGTCCTCGTCGATGGTGGGCATCTTCGTGCGGCCGGAGGAGAGCCGCGTCTATCCGGCCGGCGACCTGGCCAACGCCCTGGTGGGCGGCGTGGACCCCGACGAACAGGGCACGTACGGGGTTGAGAAGATCTACAACGACGTCATGAAGGGCAGCCCGGGCAAGGAGCGGTTCGAGAGGGGCCAGTTCGGCAGCATCTCGGTGGGGGCCCACGAGGTGGACCCGGCCACGGCCGGCAACGACGTGGTGCTCACTATCGACCATCGCATCCAGTACATGGCGGAGCAGACCCTCATCGAGCAGTGCGAGCGGACCGAGGCCGAGGGTGCCACCGCCGTGCTGGCCGATCCCCGCTCCGGCGAGCTGCTGGCCATGGCCTCGGTGGCCCGCAACGACGACGGCGCCTGTGTCACCACCGACTACAACGCGGCGCTGATCGACGTCTTCGAGCCCGGCTCGGTGATCAAGCCCCTGGTGATGGCGGCGGCGGCCGACCGCACGGGCCTCACCGCCGACAGCCAGATCGAGGTGCCGAGCCGGGTCACGGTGGGGGGCAAGACGTTCGTGGACCACCCGCCCCATCCGGGGGCCATGTTCCCGGTGAGGGAGATCATCGCCGAGTCCATGAACGTGGGGGCCATCGAGATCGCGCAGCTGCTGGACGCCCAGTCGATCTTCGACTACCTGACCGCCTTCGGCCTGGGCCAGGACACCGCCCTCGAGTTCCCGGGCGAGTCGGGCGGGAGCCTGCGCCAGCCCGAGGACTGGTACGGCGCCGACTTCGGGGCCATCCCGATCGGACAGGGCATGTCGGTGACGGCGGCCCAGCTGCTGTCGGCCTACAACGTGCTGGCCAACCGGGGCACCTACGTGGCCCCCAGCCTCATCCGGTCGCTGGGGGGAGCGGAGGGCTCCCTCGGATCGGGCGTGAGCGACGAGCCCCGTCGGGTGGTGTCGGAGGCGGCGGCGGCCGAGGCCACCACGGCCCTCGCCGCCGTGGTGGAGAGCGGCACCGGCAGCCAGGCTGCCATCCCCGGATACACCGTTGCCGGCAAGACCGGCACGGCGTGGAAGGCGTTCAAGGACGAGGCCACGGGCAAGCTGACCTTCGGGTCGGACGGGAACCGGCGGTACGTGTCGAGCTTCGTCGGATTCCTGCCGGCCGAGCGGCCCGAGCTGTCGATGGTGGTGGTGGTCGATCAGCCCCGTACCGACTACATGGCGTCGGCCGTCGCTGCCCCCATCTTCTCCGAGATCGGGGCCTACGCTGCCCGGATCCTGCCCGTCACCCCCAACCATGTCGATGCCGGCGATGTCGCCGGCGGCCGGGTCCGGGGCACCCCGGCCCCGTTGGCCGCGCCCACCGTCGACCCGCTCAGCCCGACCGCCGGTCCCGCCACCCCCAGTGAGCTGGGGGCCGTGGAGCTACCGGCCGACGAGGTGCCGGCGACCGACCCGGCGACCGGTGCCCCGATCGCAGCCGATGCAGCCGACGGGGGGCGCCAGCGGTGACGGCCACGCTGGTGGACGTGGCGGGGGCCGCCGGCGTCGCTCATGGTGTCGGTTTCGACCACGAGGCGTGGTCGGGTGTGACGGTCGACGCCATCACTCATGACTCGCGGGCGGTGGCTCCCGGGACCCTGTTCTGCTGCGTGCCCGGCGCCCGGGCCGACGGCCACGATTTCGCCCTCCAGGCGGCGGCGGCGGGGGCGGTGGCCCTGCTGGTGGAACGACGCCTGGCCGTCGACCTGCCCCAGCTGTTGGTGGGCGACGTCCGGCGGGCCATGGGCCCGGCCGCCAGCGCCGTGTACGGTCACCCCTCACGCCAGCTCACCGTGATCGGCGTGACCGGCACCAACGGCAAGAGCTCCACGGTCTCCCTCCTCGCCGCCATCTGGGAGAAGGCTGGTCAGCGAGCCGAGGTCTATGGCACGCTCACCGGGGCGCGAACGACACCCGAGGCCCCGGACCTGCAACGCCAGCTCCGGGAGTCGCGGGACAGAGGAGTCAGCGTGGTTGCGATGGAAGTGTCCTCGCATGCGCTGGAGCTGGGCCGCGTGGGCGGCACCCGGTTCGCAGCGGCGGTGTTCACCAACCTGGGGCGGGATCATCTCGACTTCCACGGCGACGTGGAGTCGTACTACCGGGCCAAGGCGAGGCTGTTCGACGCCGCCTACACCGACACGGCGGTGGTGAACCTCGATGACGCCCACGGGCGCCGGCTGGCCGGCGAGCTGGCGGGGGCGGGGATCACCACGCACGGCTACGCCCTGGCCGACGCCGAGGGCCTTCAGGCCGACGGCCCACGCTGGCGCTTCGCCTGGCGGGGTCATCCGGTCACCCTCCAGCTGGCCGGCCGCCACAACGTGTCCAACGCTCTGGCCGCCGCCACCACGGCGGCCGCCCTGGGGCTCGATGCCGCGCCGGTGGTGGCGGCCCTCGAGGAGGCCCGGCCGGTGCGGGGCCGCTTCGAGCTGGTGGACGGCGGCCAGCCGTTCCACGTGGCCGTCGACTACGCCCACACCCCCGACGCCCTGGAGGCCGTGATCACGGCCGGCCGCGAGGTCACGGCGGGCCGGGTGATCGTGCTGTTCGGCTGCGGAGGCGACCGTGACCACGACAAGCGGCCCGAGATGGGGGCGGTGGTGGACCGGCTGGCCGACGTCGCCGTGGTGACCTCCGACAACCCTCGCAGCGAGGACCCCGACGCCATCATCGCCGCCGTGGTGTCGGGCATGGGGCCCGACCCCGAGCGGGTCCGGGTGGAGCCCGACCGCCGTCGGGCCGTCGCCCTGGCCCTGTCGCTCGCCGCCCCCGGCGATCTCGTGCTGCTGGCGGGCAAGGGCCACGAGACGACCCAGGTGATCGGCGATCGGGTGCTGCCCTTCGACGACCGGGCCGTCGCCCTCGAGCTGTTGAGGGAGGCCCGGGCGTGATCCGACTGTTGATCGCCGGCGCCATCTCCTTCGCCTTGTCGGCCGTGCTGACCCGGGTCCTGATCGACCTGCTCACCCGCTCCCGCATCGGCCAGCCCATCCGGGAGGACGGTCCCCAGGGCCATCTCATCAAGGCCGGGACCCCCACCATGGGCGGCCTGGCCATCGTGGCCGGGGCGCTGGGCGGCTATGGCCTTTCCGACCTGATGAGCGAGATCAGACCCTCGTTCTTCGGCGCGTCGACCATCACCCGGTCGGGTCTGCTGGTGATGGCCGCCATCGGGGCCGCCGGGCTGGTGGGCTTCCTCGACGACTGGATCAAGGTCACCCGGGCCCGGAACCTGGGCCTCAACGCCAAGCTGAAGACGGCGGGCCTGCTCACCGTGGCCGTGCTGTTCGCCGTGCTGACGGTCAACCTCACCCGGGTCCACACCCAGCTCTCGTTCCTGCGCCACGATGTGCCGGGCTGGCATCTGGGGTCGGTCGGCTGGGTGCTCTGGGCCGTGATCCTGGTCTACGCCACGTCCAACGCCGTCAACCTCACCGACGGGCTCGATGGCCTCGCCGCCGGGTCCGGCATCTTCTCCTTCGCCGCCTACACGCTCATGGGTTTCTGGATGTTCCGTCAGTCAACCGGGGTCGACGCCGTCGACATCTACGGGGTACCCCACGCCCTCGACCTGGCGGTGGTGGCGGTGGCCATGCTGGCCGGCTGCGCCGGTTTCCTGTGGTTCAACGCCGCCCCGGCCGACATCTTCATGGGCGACACCGGCTCGCTCGCCATCGGCACCGGCCTGGCCGCTCTGGCCCTGGTGACCAACACCCACCTGCTGCTGCCCGTCATCGGCGCCATCTACGTGATCGAGACGTCGTCGGTGATGCTCCAGGTCGTCTTCTTCAAGCTGACCAAGGGCCGGCGCCTGTTCCGCATGGCCCCCATCCACCACCACTTCGAGCTCCTCGGCTGGCGGGAGACGAAGGTGATCATCCGGTTCTGGATGATCGCCGGCGGCCTCACGATGATCGCCCTCGGCCTGTTCTACGCCGACTGGGTCGCCAACTCGGGGGCGCGATGACGGCGACCCGGGGACGACGGGGCGGCACCGCCCGCCGGCCGGCCTCGGGAGCGGCGCGCCTGCTGTCGCTGTGGTCCGACACGGCCCTGGAGGAGGTGGAAGGGGCTGAGTCCCGACGGACCAGCCCAGGCTCGCGGTCTGCCGCCCGGCGCCCTTCGGGCGGCCGTTCCACGGGCACCGGCTCCACCGGAGCCCGCTCGGCTGGAGCCCGCTCGCCTGGGACCCGCGCCGGCAACAGAACGGCCAGCGGGCGGCAGTCGGCCGGTGCCGGCGTGTCCCGCCGCACCGGGTCGTCCGGCTCCCGGCGGACCGTGCCGGCCGCCGGCCGCCCCCGGAGCCGCACGTCGGTGGCGCCCGATCGCCGAGACGGCGCCCGGCGGAACGACGACTGGTACGAGGACGACCACCGGGCGGTCCCTCCGGCCCACCGTGACGGCGGTCCCGGCGACGACATCTGGATCGACGACGAACCGGACCGACGGTCCAGCCCCCGGTCCCGGGGTACCGGTGCCGGGACCAGCGCCCGTTCCCGGTCCGCCGGTCCCTCTCCCCGGCGATCCTCGGCCACGGGCCGTCCCGGTGCCCCCCGCAACCGGTCCACCGGTGCGGCGGGGCGAACCTCGGCCCGCCGCTCGGGAAGCGGCGTCCGCAGCGGCTCGGCGTCCGTTGCCGGTGGGTCCCGCCGCCGGGTGACAGCCGAGACGACGGCCGGGTTCCGGCCCCGGCGCCGGCCCGAACCAGGACGGGGTGGGGGCCGCGCCTCCCGCCGGAGCCATCCCCCGGTCACCGAGGTGGGGGAGCGGATGGCCGCTTACCTCACCGCCACCTTCCTCGGCCTCACGCTGTTCGGGCTGGTGATGGTGCTGTCGGCGTCGTCGGTCTCCAGCCTCCATCAGCTGGCCAACTCGCCCTTCTTCCAGTTCAAGCGGCAGGCCATGTGGGCCGGGGTGGGGGCCGTGGCCTTCATCGTGGCCAGCCGGATCGACTACCGCCGGGTGCGGTTCCTGGCCGGCCCCGCGATGCTGGTGACCCTGGCCCTGCTGGTGGCCGTGCTCGTTCCCGGGCTGGGGATCGCCGAGAACGGATCCCGGCGCTGGCTCGGTGTGGGGCCCATGGTGATCCAGCCGTCCGAGCTGGCCAAGCTGACCCTGATCGTGTTCGTGGCCGACCTGCTGGCCCGAAGGGAACGGCGGATGGACCGCCCCGAGCTCACGGTGCGCCCGGTGATGCTCATCCTCGTCATCCTGTCGGGACTGATCGTGGTGCAGCCCAAGCTGGGGACCCCGATCATCATGTCGTCGGTCGTGATCCTCATGCTGTTCGTGTCGGGCGCCCGGATGCGGAGCCTGCTGAGCTGGGTGACCGTGGCCGGGGTGGCGGCGACGATCCTGGCCTACTCCGCCCCCTACCGCCGCCAGCGCCTGCTGGCCTTCATGGACCCGTGGCAGGACCCGCTGGGCATCGGCATGCAGGCGGTCCAGAGCCAGGTCGGCATCGCCTCGGGCGGCCTCTACGGCGTGGGCCTGGGAGCCAGCCGGGCCAAGTGGGGGTTCCTGCCCTTCGCCTACACCGACTTCATCTTCGCCATCGTGGCCGAGGAGGTCGGGCTCATCGGGGCCAGCGCCCTCATCGGGGGCTTCCTGCTCATCGCCTGGCTCGGCCTGCGCACGGCCCTGGGCGCCCCCGACCGGTTCGGCACGCTCCTGGCCGCCGGCATCACCTGCTGGCTGCTGGTGCAGGCGTTCCTGAACATCGGCATGGTTCTCGGGGTGCTGCCCATCACGGGCGAGGCTCTGCCGTTCATCTCGGCCGGCGGTTCCAGCCTGGTGGTCACGCTCACGGCGGCGGGCCTGCTCACCAGCGTGGCCCGCCGGATCCGGACCTAGGAGGCGCGGTGGCGGACCCAGTGATCCCGAGTGCGGGGCCGAGCCCCCAGGCGGCCGGCCGGCACCGACCCCGGGTGGTGATCACCGGCGGCGGCACGGCCGGGCACACAAACCCCGGCATCGCGGTGGCCCAGACGCTGGTGGCTCTCGGCCTGCCGGCCGACGACGTCCACTTCGTGGGAGGCCGGCGGGGCAACGAGGGCATCTTGGTTCGCCACGCCGGTTTCACCATCGACGAGCTGGCCGGCCGGGGCATCCAGCGCCGGCTCACCCCGGCCAACCTCGGGGCGGCGCTGTCGCTGGTCCGAGGGCTGGGCCAGGGGTTCGGTCTGGTCCTGCGGCGCCGCCCCCGGGTGGTGCTCTGCCTCGGGGGGTACGCCGCCTTCGCCGTCTCCCTGGCCGCTGTCGTGCTGCGGGTGCCGCTGGTGGTCACCGAGCAGAACGCCCGGGCCAGCGCCGTCAACCGCCTGATCGGCCGCTTCGCCAAGGTCTGCGCCCTGCCCTTCCCCGACACCGACCTGCCCCGGGGGGTCGTCACCGGCAACCCCAGCCTGCCGGCCGTGGTGGCCGCTGTCACCGGGGCCGACGTGGCCTCGGCCCGGGCCGCCCTCGATCTCCCGGCCGACCGGGTGGTGGTGGCCGTGTGGTCGGGCTCGCTCGGCGCCACCCGGGTCAACACCGCGGTGCGGGAGCTGGCCGAGC
The DNA here is from genome assembly GCA_041394285.1 of Acidimicrobiales bacterium. GTDB lineage: Bacteria > Actinomycetota > Acidimicrobiia > Acidimicrobiales > SZUA-35 > CADEDH01. Next base: position 394,016 of record JAWKIL010000001.1, read on the forward strand.
GCTGGGCCGACCGCTCCGACGTCGCCATCCGCCATGTGGTGGGCCGGCGGGACTGGGAGCGGTTCCGCACGCCGCCCGAGGCGGTCACCGCCGGTGCCCTCGTCTACCAGCTGGTGGAGTACGAGGACCGGATGCCACTCGTGCTGGTGGCCTCCGACCTGGCGGTGTGCCGTTCGGGGGCGTCCACCGTGGCCGAGATCTCGATCGCCGGCCTGCCGGCCGTGCTCGTACCCCTGCCCCATGCGCCCAACGACCATCAGCGGGCCAACACCGCCGAGCTGGTGGCGGCCCGGGGGGCGGTGGTGGTGGAAGACGGCGAGCTGACGGCCGAGCGCCTGGCCGCCGAGCTGGAACCCCTGCTCGCCGACGGCGACCGTCGCCAGGCCATGGCCCGGGCGGCGGCCGCCGTGGCCCGCCCCGATGCGGCCGAGGCCGTGGCCCGACTCGTGCTGGATGCCGGCGGCATCGAGGTCCACCCCGACACGACTCCCGGCGGCGACGACGCCGCGGACAGCAAAGGACGGTCCCAATGACCGAGGCGGCCGGCGGCACCACCCGCTACGAGCTCGATCTGACCCGGCCCCGCCGGGTCCACATCATCGGGATCGGCGGGGCCGGGATGAGCGCCATCGCAGAGATCCTGCTCGGTACCGGCCACACCGTGACCGGCTCCGACCTGGGCCGCTCGGCCGCCGCCCAGCGGTTGGCCGAGGCCGGGGCCACCGTTCACACCGGCCACCGGGCCGACAATGTGGGCGACGTGGATGTCGTCACCCACTCCACCGCGGTGCCGGCCGACAATCCCGAGATGGTGGAGGCGGCCCGCCGGGGCCTGCCGTGCCTGCGTCGGGCCGACACGCTGCGGGCCATCACCCGGGCCTGGAAGACGGTGGCCGTGGCCGGCACGCACGGCAAGACCACCACCTCGGCCATGCTCACCACCGCCCTGCGGGGCTGCGGGCTCGATCCGGCGTTCATCGTGGGCGGCGACCTGCGGGACCTCGGGCGGGGCGCGGCCGTCGGCACCGGCGAGCTGCTGGTGGTGGAGGCCGACGAGAGCGACGGCACGTTCGTGGAGCTCGACTCCCACGCCGTGATCGTGACGAACGTGGAGCCCGACCACCTGGAGCACTACGGCGGTTTCGAGGCGCTGGAGCGGGCGTTCAACCAGTTCGTGGAGCAGGCCCAGGGTCCCCGGGTGGTGTGCCTCGACGACCCCGGGGCGGCCCTGCTGGCGTCGCGGGTGGCGTGCACCACCTACGGCGTGGCCGACGGCGCCACCTGGCGCATCACCGACCCCGTACCCACGCCCCGGGGCATCACGGCCACCGTGACCGGCCCCGGTGGGATCGCCGTCACCCTGCGCCTGAGCCAGCCCGGGATGCACAACCTCCGCAACGCCACGGCCGCCCTGGCCATGGCCGTCGCCCTGGGGGCCGACCCCGAACGGGCGGCCGACGCGCTGGCCGGGTTCGGCGGCGTGGGCCGCCGCTTCGAGGAGCGGGGGTCGGCTGCCGGGGTGCGGCTGGTCGACGACTACGCCCACCTCCCCACCGAGGTCGAGGCGGCCCTGTCCGCCGCCCGGACCCTGGAGCCGGGCCGGCTCGTCGCCGTGTTCCAGCCCCACCGGTACAGCCGGACCGAGCAGCTGTGGTCCACCTTCGGCCACGCCTTCACGCAGGCCGACGTGCTCTATGTCACCGGCATCTACCCCTCGGGGGAGAAGCCCCGCCCCGGGATCGTGGGATCGCTGGTGGCCGACGTGGTGCGGGCCACCCACCCCGAGGCCGACGTGCGCTACACCGAGACGCTCGACGAGGTCGTGGCGGCCCTGTCGGCCGAGCTGCGCCCCGGAGACCTCTGCATCACCCTGGGTGCCGGCGACCTGACCGCCGTGCCCGACCGCGTGCTGGCCGAGCTGGAGCAGCGGGGGGCCTGACGGTGACGGAGGCGGCGCTGCTCGACGACGTGGCCCGGCGGCTCGGGCCGCTGGCCCGCCGTCAGGTGCCGCTGGCTCCGCTGTGCACCTACAAGGTGGGCGGTGCGGCCGCCCTGTTCGTCACGATCGACCGGCCCGAGACCCTCGATGCGGTGGCCACGGCGCTGGCCGGGGCCGGCGCCCGGGCCGAGGCCCACGGCAGCGGCCCGGCCGCCGGCCCCGACGGCGACGCCGTGCCCGTGCTGGTGCTGGGGCGGGGGTCGAATCTGCTGGTGGCCGACGCCGGCTTCCCCGGCCTGGTGGTGCAGCTGGGCGAGGCCTTCGCCGCGGTGGCGCCCGACCACGGCGCCGCCCGCCTCCGCCTGGGGGGCGCCGCCCTGCTGCCGGTGGCGGCCCGACGCAGCGCGGCCGAGTCGCTCCATGGTTTCGAGTGGGCGGTGGGCGTGCCCGGTTCGGTCGGCGGGGCGGTGCGGATGAACGCCGGAGGCCACGGCTCCGACATGGCCGCCTCGGTGGTGTCGGTGTCGGTGTTCGACCTGCGGGCCGGCGAGGGCCTCACGTGGGGTCCCGGCGACCTCGACTTCGCCTACCGCCGCTCGACCGTGGGGCCGCACCACGTGGTGCTGGAAGCCGTTGTGCAGCTGGGCGACGGGCGGCGCCAGGAATCCGAGGCGGAGATCGCCGAGATCGTCCGCTGGCGCCGGGCCCATCAGCCGGGAGGCCAGAACGCCGGCAGCGTGTTCACCAACCCGCCGGGAGATTCGGCCGGCCGGATGATCGACGCCGCCGGGCTCAAGGGGCTCCGGGTGGGCACCGCCGAGGTGTCGACCAAGCACGCCAACTTCATCCAGGCCGACCCCGGCGGCTCGGCCGACGACGTGGCCCACCTCATCACCGAGGTCCGGCGCCGGATCTGGGACCATTTCGGCGTGGCCCTGCACTGCGAGAACCTGCTGGTGGGATTCGACGATCCCCACGGGGAGGAGGCCCTCCGTTGACCGCCACCCGCCGCGGCGCCAGCCGCACCGCCGACGTCGCCCCCAGCCGGGGCCAGGGCAGCCGCACCGTCGACGCCGTCCGTCCCCGGCCCGGCCGGCCTCCGGCGGCGGCCGAGCAGGAGCGGCCCCGGCCCCGCCGGGACCCCGAGCCCGTCGACCCTCGTCTCCAGGCCCGGCGGCACCAGGTGGCCCGTCAGGAGGGGCGGCGCCGCCTCCGCCTGGTCGCCGCCGTCACCCTGGCCGCCACGCTGGCCATCGTGGCCATCGCCGCCGCCAACAGCTCGCTGCTCGACGTCGAGCGGGTCACGGTGTCGGGGGCGTCTCGGGCCAACCCCCAGCAGGTGGTGGTGGCTACCGGTCTGGAGATCGGCCAGCCCCTGATCAAGGTGCGGCCGGCCGAGGTGGCGGCCGCCGTGGAGCGGGTGCCGTGGGTCGACACGGCCCGGATCCATCGGGGATGGCGGGGCGACGTGACCGTCGCCGTCACCGAGCGGCGGCCCGTGCTGGCCATGCCCACCGGCACCCGCTTCGCCCTGGTCGACCCGACCGGCCGGCAGCTGGAGATCGTGGACGGCCCACCCGAGGGGATGCTGGTGCTGGGCGGGCTCGAGGCCTCGGGCGTGCCGGGACAGGCCGTGCCCGGTGAGGCCCTGGCCGCGGTGGTGTCGCTCGAGCGGCTCAGCCCCGATGTCGCCGCCCGCACCACGGGTCTGTCGGTGGAGGGCGGCCAGGTGTTCCTGGAGCTCGGCCCCGTCGGCCGGGCCGAGATCGGCGACGACCGGGATCTGGAGGCCAAGATGGTGGCCCTGGAGACCGTGCTGGCCCGGGTCGACCTGACCTGTGTCAGCGTGATCGATGTCCGGGTGCCGTCGGCTCCGACGGTGCGGCGGGCAGGGTTCGGGGATGGCCAACTGGCCGCTTCCGGAGCCGATTCTGAAGAACCATTAGCCAGCGCAGGCGGCTGCTAGTGTGGGTCGATCGTGACCAGTAGCCGGACAGCCGGATCCCCGATGAGCGGGCCGGGTCTCCCCCCGGGGCCAGATTTCAGGTTTCGACTCGGTGGGACTCCGGGCCAGCAACCGGTGTCGGGCCGGGCCGTTCAATCGAGCCGGGCTATTCGATCCAGCAGCGCTGTGCGTACCAACGGCAGAGGACATCGCACCCTATGAGCACCCAGAACTATGTGGCGGTAGTGAAAGTCGTCGGCATCGGCGGTGGCGGCTGCAATGCCGTCAACCGCATGATCGACGCCGGGTTGCGGGGCGTGGAGTTCGTCGCCGTCAACACCGACGCCCAGGCCCTCCTCATGAGCGACGCCGAGACCAAGATCCACATCGGGCGCGAGCTCACGCGGGGCCTGGGAGCCGGCAGCGACCCGGCCGTGGGCCAGCAGGCGGCCGAAGCCCACCGGGACGAGATCTCCTCGGCCCTCGAAGGCGCCGACATGGTGTTCATCACCGCCGGTGAGGGGGGCGGCACCGGCACCGGGGCGGCCCCCGTGATCGCCGAGATCGCCAAGAGCCAGGGGGCCCTCACGATCGCCGTGATCACCCGGCCCTTCGGCTTCGAGGGGCGGCGGCGGGCGGCCCAGGCCGACGCCGGGATCAACCGGCTGCGGGAGAAGGTCGACACCCAGATCGTCATCCCCAACGACCGGCTGCTGTCGATCGCAGACGAGAAGACGTCGATGGTCAACGCCTTCCGCATGGCCGACGAGATCCTCCTCCAGGGCGTGTCGGGCATCGCCGACCTGATCACCACCCCCGGCCTCATCAACACCGACTTCGCCGACGTCCGCATGATCATGCACGACGCCGGCTCCGCCCTGATGGGCATCGGTCGGGCGTCGGGCGAGGGCCGGGCCCTGGCTGCGGCCCGGGCCGCCATCGCCAGCCCCCTGCTCGAAGCCTCGATCGAAGGGGCGCGTGGCATCCTGCTCACGATCGCCGGCTCCAGCGACCTCGGCCTGTTCGAGGTGAACGAGGCAGCCGAGATCATCCACGACGTGGCCCACGCCGATGCCAACATCATCTTCGGCACCGTGGTCGACGAGAATCTGGCCGAGGAGATCCGGGTCACGGTGATCGCCGCCGGATTCGACCGCTACGAGGGCCCGGGCATTGTGGACGACGTCTACATCCCCCGGGCCACGGCGCCGGCGCCCCGGCTGTCGGCGCCCCCGATGCCCACGGCCGTGGTCGAGGAGACCATCGACCTCTTCGGCGAGGAAGAGGACGACCTCGACGACGAGTTCGACGTGCCCTCGTTCCTGAAGTAGCCCGGGCCAGGCGGTGATGAGCGCGGCGGAACCGGCGGCGATGGTGGAGCCCGAGGTGATCCGGTCCCGGGCGGCCGAGATCCGGGAGCGGCTGCGGGCCGCCGGCGACAGCGGAGACCAGGTGGCCCTGATCGCGGTGACCAAGGGGTTCGCCGCGCCCCTGATCGGGCGGGCGCTCGCCGCCGGTCTGGTCGACCTGGGGGAGAACTACGCCCAGGAGCTGGTGGCCAAGGCGGCCGACGCCGGGTCGGTGGGCCCGGGCGGGGAACGACCCCGGTGGCACTTCATCGGCGGCCTGCAGAGCAACAAGGTCAAGCTGCTGGCCGGGGTGGTGCACCTGTGGCAGACGGTCGACCGCCTGGCGCTGGCCGAGGCCATCGCCCGGCGGGATCCCGGCGCCCGGATCCTGGTGCAGGTCAACACCACGGGTGAGGCCCAGAAGTCGGGTTGCCAACCGGTAGACGCCCCGGGGCTGGTCGGCCGGGCCCGGGAGCTGGGCCTCGACGTGATGGGGTTGATGACGATCGGGCCCACCGACGTCGGCGTCGATCCTCGTCCCGGATTCGCCCGGCTGCGGGAGCTGGGCGTGGCGTGTGAGACCCGGGAGCTGTCGATGGGCATGTCGGCCGACTACGAGGCGGCGGTGGCCGAGGGCAGCACGATGGTGCGCATCGGCTCGGCCCTGTTCGGTGAGCGGCCCCGTGCCTAGGTGTCTCCTCCGGCCGCGTCCCGCGCCGGGTCCGGGCGTCCCGCCATGGGCGAAACGCCCGGGGGGAACCACCGGCAGACCGGCCGGACGTGGGAGACTGATCTCGGTGGTCGAGGAGTACACCTGATGTCGATGCTGCGCAACGTGCTCACCTACATGGGCCTGGGCCCGGATGAGGACTACGACGACGGCTATCTCGACGACAAGCCGGCGCGCCGTGGCCGCCACAGCCGCCAGGCGCCCGACGACGGGGTCGACGACGCCGTCATCGAGCTCGGCCAGCCCGAGAGCGGAGGCGGTAGCACCGCCGCCCGACCGTCGTCGGCCTCCAAGCCCGGCACCACCGCCGAGATCGGCGCCCGGGCCGCGGCCGTCCGCAACGCCACCGCCGCCCGCTCCGTCGGTTCGCCCGGCGAGGCCCCGGCCCGAAGCGGCACCGCCGCCGGCCCAGGGTCGGGGGCCGGCGCCGCCCCCACCGCCGGGACCCGCGGCGCCGGGGCCCGGAGCGCCGGGGCCCACGACGCGAACCAGCCTGGCAAAGGCGCTGGCGGTACCGGCGCCCGGTCGGGCCAGCCGGGGCCGGCGTCCCAGGCCGGGCGGGGCGCCAGCGGTGGTGGCCCTGCTGCGGTGAGCGGCCGCGCCGCGTCCACCGCCAGCCCGGCACCCGGCACGCCCACCGCCAGCCCGGCATCGCGAGCCCAGGGCGTCCCGGCCGCCCGGGCCTCCGGCTCGCCCCGGACCGGCAGCGGGGCCGCCGGCCCTGCCGCCGCCGCTCCGGCCGTCGGGGGTACCGGAACCTCCGGAGGCCAGAGCTCCGGCCGGCCAACGCCAGCGGCGTCCTCGGCCACGGCGGCCAGCGGACAGGGCGCCGGTTCCAGGCCGGCGGCCCGGAACGGGGTCGTCCCGGCCGGCACCGGCGCCGACTCCATCCCCGCCCGAGCGCCGGCGGCGGCCGGCGGAACAGGCTCGGCGCCCCGCTCCGACGGCGGGGGAGCAGACGTGATCGGCGAGGGCGGCACCCGCCGCCCGGACGAGCGGGCCGCCGAGTTGCGGCCCGTGGGCGGGGCCAGCCGGCCGCTGCGGGCGGTCCCACCGCCCGGCGCAGCCGAGGACCTCGTCCAACCAGAGAACGGCATCACCGTGCGCGCGGTGCCGGCGGAGGCGGACATGGCATCAGAATCGGCGGCTTACCACTCGGCGGCACCGCCGCTGCGCCGGGTCACCCCCCGGCACCTGTCGCCCCAGTCGTTCGGCGACGCCAAGACGCTGGCCGACGAGTTCAAGGCCGAGGTGCCGGTGATCATGAACCTCCAGGGCACCGAACGGGAGCTGTCCCGCCGGCTGATCGACTTCGCCAGCGGTATCTGCTACGCCCTCGAAGGGTCGATGGAGAAGATCGCCCCCCAGATCTTCCTGCTGACGCCGCCCACCGTGACGGTGTCGGACGAGGATCGCCGCCGGTTCGAGCGACCCGGCCGCCAGCACCGCTGACCCGTCGAGGGCGGCTACGCTGCGGACACCCCTATGAGCCCCCGAACGATCATCTGCGTCCTGCTGCTCGCCTTCCAGTTCGTGTTCCTGTTGCGGTTGGTGATGTCGTTCTTCCCGATCAGCAGCGGCTCGCCGGTGGCTGGTGTCCGGGACCTGTCGGTGGCCATCACCGACCCGGTGGTGGTGCCGATCCGGCGTTCACTTCCACCCATGCAGGGCGCTCTGGCCTTCGTCGGTTTGGCCGAGCTTCTGGTACTGATCATTCTGCAAGTTCTGATTCGGATCATCTGCGGAGCCTGAGGATCGCCCCTGGTAGGGCGGCATCGGTCGCGCATCCAGGATCGTTATGAACGGCCAAACAGCTGCTGGCCCGGGGCCCGGCCACGGGCACCGAGTTGGAGAGGCAAGCGGGTAGATCGATCCCGTGCATATGGCGCGTCGGGACGGCTACCCTGTCGCGATGGCCCAGCAAAGTGACAAGCTCCGGCTGCTCCGGCGGATCCCGGACATCCGGTTCGAGGAAGAGTCCCGGGGTTACAGCAAGGATCAGGTGGACCGGGTGCTGGCGAACCTCGCACCCCTGGCCGACGAGATCGAGAAGCTGCACGCCCGGCTGGCTGAAGCGGAGACCCGGGCGGCCTCGGCCGAGGCCCGCCTGATCGAAGCCCGGAGCCCGTCGCAGCCGGCGGTGCCGCCCGGCCCGGCGCCGGGTCCGATGCCGGACTTCGACGAGACGCTGCGCAACACGCTGGTCAACGCTCAGCGCACGGCCGACACGCTGGTGCGGGAGGCCAAGGAAGAAGCCGAGCGGCTGCGCAACGAGGCCGAGTTCCAGTCCAATGCGCTGCTGGCCGATGCCCGGGACCAGGCCAACGAGATGACCACCGAGGCCGTGGCCCACCGCGAGCGCCTGCTGGGCGAAGCCGCGGCGGAGCGGGCCAAGATGCTCGACTCGGCCCGGGAGGAAGCCCAGCACCGGGTCAACGCCGTGGTCGATGAGCTGTCGCAGGCCCACGAGAACGAGCGGGCCCGCCTGCTGGATCAGATCGCAGACCTCCAGCACATCCACGGGCTGCTCCAGGGCGACGTCACCCGCTTCGAGCGTCACCTCGAGGTCCGCCGGGCCGATGTGAAGCGGGCCCTCGAGGAGCTCAACGCCGTGCTCGACGATGCCGAGGCCCTGCGGTCCCGGGAGGCGCTCGAGCCGGCGGAGATCGGCGTGGTCGATTCCACCGACTATCCGCCGATCGCGGTCGAGGTCGTGGCCCTGCACGAGCTGGAGGCCGAGGCGGCCGCCGCCATCGAGGCCACCACCCGTCCCACCGAGGTCATCGCCCCCGAAGAGCTCGACGATCTGGCGCCCCCCACCCCCTCCCTCAACGGTGAGGAGGAGGTCGACGAGGAGCCGGTCGTCTACGAAGCAGCGGCGCCGGTTGCGGCCCAGGAGGTCGTCTACGCCGACAGCTACGCCGAGGAGATCACCGACTCGGCTGCCGCCACCCCGCCGCCGCCCAACGGTGCGTCGCAGGTGCCCCCGGTTCCGGTTGCGGCCGGCGGCCCCCCGGCGTCGCCGCCCACCGGCGATCCGTTCCTCGACGAGCTGCGCCGGGTGACCACCGAGGAGCCGGCGGCCGGAGATCCGATCACCAACTTCCTGGAAGACGACAACTCCAACCGCGGAGGCGGCGGCTGGTTCGGCCGCCGCAAGTAGAGGCTGGACGAGCCCGGATCCTCGGATCCGGGCTCGTTCCCGTTCTGCCCCCCGAGACGATCAGGCGGGGGAGGCCACCACCTCGAGGTCGAAGCCGACCGTGGCCGGCCCCAACGGCTTGACGTTGGCCAGCCCGGTGGCGTCGACCACGTCGGCCGCCAGGACCTGGCTCGCCACCCAGGCCAGGTGGGGGTTGATCCGGGGCTTCACGTCGGACGGCAGGTCCAACTTGAGCCGGATCCGGTCGGCGATGTTGAGGCCCTTGTCCTTGCGCAGCTGCTGCACGTAGCGGACCAGGTCCCGGGCCAGACCTTCGGCCTCCAGCTCGGGGGTCAGCTCGGTGTCGAGGACCACGATGGCGTTGTTTCCCGGCAGAGCGGCTGCCGTGACACCGTCGAGCGGGTCGAGGGCCAGCTCGAAGTCGTCTCCGGCCAGCACGTGGCCGGCCACGGTGACGGTGCCGTCGTCCTGTGCCGTCCAGTCGCCGGCCTTGGCCGCCCGGATGACGGTCTGGACCTCGGGTCCGAGCTTGGGGCCGAGCACCCGGCCGTTCGGCCGGAGTCGGAACGAGCCGTAGCGCTCCACGTCACCGCTCAGCTCCACCGCCTTGACGTTGATCTCGTCGGCCAGGAGGTCGGTGAAGGGGCCGATGGTTTGCACGTCGGCTCCGGCCACCACCGCCCGGGCCAGGGGCTGGCGGACCCGGAGGCCCCGGTCATCGCGTAGCGACAGCGCGGCCGAGGCCACCTCCCGCAGCCGGTCCATCGCCGCCACCAGGGCGTCGTCGGCCGGCAACTCGGCGGCGTCGGGCCAGTCCTGCAGGTGGACGCTGCCCAGCCGCTCGGCCTCGTCGGCGGTGAGCGCACCGGTCTCGGCCCGCTGGGGGCCGGTGAGGCCGAGCCAGATCTCCTCCGCCACCAGGGGCAGCAGGGGGGCCAGCGTGCGGGTCAGCGTGAGCAGCACCGTGTACAGGGTGTCGAGGGCGTCCGTGTCGGCCTCCCGGGCGGCGTCGGCCGCCGAGCCGTCGCCCGTGTTCCAGAACCGCTCCCGGCTGCGCCGGATGTACCAGTTCGTGAGGGCGTCGAGGAAGCCCTGCACCGCGGCGCACGCCCCGGCCAGGTCGTAGGCGTCGAGCCGGGCCTCGGTGTCGGCCACCAGGCGGTGGGTCTTGGCCAGGATGTAGCGGTCGAGCAGGTTCGGGGAGTCGGTGGCGAACCGCGACACGTGACCCTCGGCATTGGCGTACAGGGTGAAGAAGCTGTAAGCGCTCCAGATCGGGTTCAGGACCTGGCGCACGACGTCGCGGATACCGGAGCCGTCGGCGTCTATCCGCAGGTCGAGACCCCGCAGGATGGGCGAGCTCATCAGGTACCAGCGCAGCGCGTCGGACCCGAGCGAATCGAACACCTCGAGGGGATCGGGATAGTTGCGGAGCTTCTTGGACAGCTTCTGCCCCTCGCCGTCGAGGACCACGCCGTGGCAGATCACGTTGGCGAACGCCGGCTCGTCGAACAGCGCCACCGACAGCACGTGCATGGTGTAGAACCAGCCCCTGGTCTGGGCGATGTACTCCACGATGAAGTCGGCCGGGTTGTGGGTCTCGAACCGCTCGACGTTGTCGAAGGGGTAGTGGTGCTGGGCGAAGGGCATCGAGCCCGATTCGAACCAGCAGTCGAGCACCTCGGGCACCCGCCGCATCATCGAGCGGCCCGTGGGGTCGTCGGGGTTCGGCCGCACCAGCGAGTCGACGAAGGGCCGGTGGAGGTCGGTGGGGCGCACGCCGAAGTCCCGCTCGATCTCGTCGAGGCTGCCGTAGACGTCCACCCGGGGGTAGGCCGGGTCGTCGCTGCGCCACACCGGGATGGGGGCGCCCCAGAACCGGTTCCGGCTGATCGACCAGTCCCGCGCCCCCTCGAGCCACTTGCCGAACTGGCCGTCGCGGACGTGCTCGGGGATCCAGTTGACCTTCTTGTTCGCCGCCACCAGACGGTCGGTGAGATCGGACACGCGCACGTACCAGGAGTTGATGGCCCGGTAGATGATCGGGGTGTCGGTGCGCCAGCAGTGGGGGTAGTTGTGATCGTAGGTCTCGTGCCGCAGCACCTTGCCCTGGGCCTTGAGGTCCCGGATGACCAGGGGGTTGGCGTCGAACACGTTCATCCCGGCGTAGTCGGGGACCTCAGCGGTGAAGCGGCCCTCGTCGTCGACCGGTGCCACCAGGGCGATACCGGCGGCCTCGCCCGTCCTCTGGTCGTCCTCGCCGAAGCCGGGGGCCACATGGACCACACCGGTGCCGTCCTCGGTGGTCACGAAGTCCGCTCCCAGAACACGGAAGCTGTCGTCGTGGTCGGCGAAGAACGGCATCAGGGGCCGGTAGCGGCGCCCCACCAGGTCCGCCCCGGGCACCACGGCGACCGGCTCCACCTCGCCCAGCTCGGCGGCGTAGCGGGCCCGGGCGGCGTCGCCCAGCACGTAGTAGGCCACCGGGGACCCGTCGGGGGCAGGCACCACGGCGTAGGGCACATCGGGGCCCACGGCCAGGGCCTGGTTCGACGGCAGGGTCCACGGGGTGGTGGTCCAGGCCAGCATGGCCATGGGGCCGGGGTCGCCAGGGCGGGGCTCGAGCGTGAAGGCCACCGTGAGCGCCGGGTCCTGACGGGGCCGCGTGGCGTCGTCGAGGCGGATCTCGAAGTTCGACAGGGGCGTCTCGGCCCCCCAGGAGTAGGGCACCACCCGGTAGGCCTCGTAGACCAGGCCCTTGTCCCACAGCTGTTTGAAGGCCCAGATGACGGACTCCATGTAGGGGAGGTCCATCGTCTTGTAGTCGTTGTCGAAATCGACCCAGCGGGCCTGGCGGGTGACGTAGTCCCGCCACTCCGAGGTGTAGCGCAGCACCGAGCTGCGGCACTGGGCGTTGAACGCCTCGATGCCGTACTCCGTGATGGCCTTGCGGCCCGACACGCCGAGCTCCTTCTCGGTCTCCATCTCGGCCGGCAGGCCGTGGCAGTCCCACCCGAAGATGCGCTCCACCCGCCGGCCCTTCATGGTGTGGAAGCGGGGGACCACGTCCTTGACGTAGCCCGTGAGCAGGTGACCGTAGTGGGGGAGGCCGTTGGCGAAGGGCGGGCCGTCGTTGAACACGAACTGGGTGCCGCCCTCGGTGTCCCCGGGCCGGAAGGCCACCGAACGCTCGAACGTCTGCTCCTTTTGCCACCGATCGAGAATGGACCGCTCGATCCCCGGGAAGTCAGGGCGGGACGAGACCTCGGGATAGGGCGTGAGCGGAGCATTGTCGGCCATAGGGAATCCACCATACCGGCCCCCTACGGGGCCCGAGCCGGCTTTGCCCGCTGCCGGCCGGGCACTGCGGGGCGGCTGCGGCGTGACCAGTACCTACGCCCGCTGGTGGAACCGACGCGCGATCCTCTACACTGCCCCGACCTTCGCATCACCCCCCCTGACGAACGGCTCCCGCCGCCGTCGAGAACCGAAGCAAACCGACAGCACTCCACGACCGACTGCGAGACCGACTGTGGCAGCAAGCAAGAAGGCATCGGGAACATCGACGGCGGGGCCCACCGGTGGGGCAAAGAAGGAGACGTCCGGCGGGAGCGGGGCGAAGGCGAAGGTGACGGCCGGGGCGGCGACAGCCGGCCCGGGCAAGGCTGCAACTACCAGCGCGGGTAACAAAGCGGCGGCGGGCAAGAAACCGGCGGGGCGAACAGGCACTGCTGGAGCAACCTCAACCGAGGCGATGACCGAGAAGATCCCGGCTAAGAAAGCAGTGGCGAAAAAGATCGTGGCGAAGAAGACAGTGGCGAAAAGCGGTGCCGAGACGTCCAAGGCAGCGCACAAGGCTTCGGCTCCGGCCAGCAAGTCCACCCCGGCGGCCAAGACGGCCGTCAAGGCGGCTCCCGCGGCCAAGTCGGCCAGCCCCCGACCCCGTAAGACGTTCAACATGCCGACACCAACCGATCCGGCCAGCCGGGAGATCCCGGCCGAGGCCACCTACCTGTTCGACGAGGCCTGGCTGAACGGCCAGCGGGAAGCCCTCATGGCTGAGCGGGCGAAGTACACGAGCAGTGCAGACCGGCTGGCCGCCGAGGCGGCGGCCCTGATGGCCGACCGGGAGCCGGGCGACGTCCAGTTCGACGAGGAGTCGGGCGAGGGCGACACGATCGCCGTGGAGCGCGATCGGGACCTGGCCCTGTCAGCGGCGGCCCGTCAGGCGGTGGCCGACATCGACGCCGCCCTGGCCCGCCTCGACAGCGGCACCTACGGCTTGTGCCTGGCCGGCGACGACGTCATTCCCAAGGAGCGGCTGGAGGCCATCCCCGAGGCGTCGGTGTGCGTGCAGCACAAGACGTCGATGTTCTGACCGGTGAGGCGCCGGTGAGCCGCCAGTGACCGGAACGCCCAGAACCGCTCGGGTCGGGGGCCTTCCCCTGGCCCTGGCGGTGGCGCTGGTGACCATCGGGATCGATCGGGCCACCAAGGTGTGGGCCGAGCGGCGCCTGGTGGCCGGACCCTGCCGGCCCGGGGGCAACGAGTGCATCGACCTGGTGGGCAGCCTGCGGTTCCATCTGATCTACAACCCCGGTGCTGCCTTCTCCAAGGGTCTGGGGATAGGGCCCTTGTTCGGCGTGGTGGCGGCGGTGATGGCGGTGGTCCTGCTCCGGCTGGCCGCTACCTCCACGGACCGGGTCCGTGTGGTGCTGTTCGGCCTGATCGCCGGGGGAGCGGTGGGCAACCTGATCGACCGGGTGGTCCGGGCCGAGTCGGGCCTGCTGTCGGGCTCGGTGGTCGACTTCATCGATCTCCAGTGGTGGCCGGTGTTCAACGTGGCCGATGCCGCAGTGGTGTGCGGGGTCATCGCCTTCGTGATCCGGTCGATGTGGGCCGACGCTGCCACCGGCGACACCACCACCGGTCACACCACTACCACCGGTGACGCCACCACCAATGACACCACCACCCGCGCGGCCGCCGACGACGGGACCGCTCCCGCCGAGGGCGCCAGCGGCGGCGATGGTGGCGGTGGAAGCGACGACACCGGGGTGGGAGACCCGGCCGAGTCGGCCGAGGGCTCCCGGGGACGGAATTGACGGTGGACGAGCGTACGGTGGATGTCGAGTTGCCCGACGCCCTGGACGGCCAGCGGGTCGACCGGGTCGTCGCCCTGGTGGCGGAGGTGAGCCGGAGCGCAGCGGCGGATCTCCTGGCCACCGGGCGGGTGCTGATCGACGGGGCGCCGGCCGAGCGGGCCTCCCAGAAGGTGACTGCCGGGTCGCGCCTGGTGGTGAAGGTGACGGAACCCGATCGGACCCTGGTGGCCGAGCCCGAGGTGGCCGTGCCGGTGGTCCACGCCGACGATGACGTGCTGGTGGTCGACAAGCCGGCCGGCATGGTGGTCCATCCCGGCTCGGGGGTTCACCACGGCACCCTCGTCCACGGCCTCCTGGCCCGGTTCCCCGAGCTCGTGGCGGTGGGTCCCGAGGACCGGCCCGGCATCGTCCACCGGCTCGACAAGGGCACGTCGGGACTGCTGATGGTGGCCCGCACCGTACAGGCCCGGGAGTCGCTGTCGGCCCAGCTCCAGGCCCACAGCGTGGACCGGGAGTACCTGGCCCTGGTGCTGGGCGAGGTCGGCTCGGAGCGGGGCGTGATCGACGCGCCGCTCGGGCGGTCGCAGTCCAACGCCCTGCGCCGGGCCGTGGTGACCTCGGGCCGGCCGGCCCGCACGAGCTACGAGGTGGTGCACCGGGTCCCGGTTGCGCCCGGCCGGCCGCCCCTCACGCTGGTCCGGTGCCGGCTGGAGACGGGGCGCACCCATCAGATCCGGGCCCATCTGGAGGCGATCGGCCACCCTGTGGTGGGTGACGAGACCTATCGGGGCCAGCACCGGCGCCCCGTCCTCGAACCCGGGCCCGGCCGACCCTTCCTCCACGCCGGTCTGCTCGGCTTCGATCATCCGGTGTCGGGCCGGCGGCTCCGTTTCGCCAGCCCCCTCCCGGCCGACCTGGCCGCCGTTCTCACCGGCCTGGGCCTGAGCCCGGCCGACGTCGCCGCCCTCACGCCGCCGGCCTGAGGCGGCGCCTCGCCGCTGGCCGGGCCAGCGTTCAGCGCGCCGCTGAACCTCGGGACCGGAGGGGGCGCGTCACCGCCCGTCTCGACGACGTTCGCCGGCCGGCGGGGTCGGGGCCGGGCCGGCTCCCGGGCGCGTCAGGCCGGCTCGGTCCGGGGCGGGAGGTTCGGGCGGCGGACGATCTCGGCGATGGGAGGCCGGGGGCGGCGGGCCGAGCGTCCGGGCTCGTCGCCCGGTGCCGGGTGGCCGAGGGCGACGGTGGCGACGATCCGCTCGTCCGGGGCGAGGCCGAACGCCCGGGCCAGGGCCGGTTCGTGGTCGAACGGGCCGAACAGGCAGGCCCCGAGCCCCCGGTCCACGGCCAGCAGGAGGAGGTTCTGCACCACCGCACCGGCGTCGACGAACCAGTAGGGGACGGGCCAGCGATCGGTCGACGCTCCCCGGCCGGTGGCCGCCTTGTCGGCCTCGGCGTAGCGGGACACGTAGCTGCGTGGCCGGGTGGTGACGAGCACCAGCACCGGCGCCCGGAGCAGACCCTGCCAGCGGAAGGTGGCCCGCCGTTCGGCCGGCAGCGTCACATCCCAGTAGGCGGCGGTGGCCGCCGGGTGATCGAGCACCACGAAGCCCGTGGCCTGGGTGTTCCCGGCCGAGGGACCACGGCGGGCCCAATCGAGCAGGTCATCGATCTCGGCCGCCGGCACGGGGGCCGAGCTGAACGACCGCACCATCCGGCGCCGGGCCAGCGCCGAGAGCAACTCCACCGGGGGCCTAGGCGGGCTCGGGCCAGGGCTGGTCGCCCCGGGCCATGCCGGTGACGTCGGCCAGCGTCCACTCCTCGAGCTGCTTGCGGATCTGGGCCCCCACCGTGTGCCAGATCGAGAGGAGGACGCACTGGCCTTCGTGGTCGCAGGCGCCGTCGGTGTGGGGCTGGCCGAAGTCGCCCAGGGCGATCGGGCCGTCGACGGCCCGGATGATCTCGGCCAGCGTGATCTGGTCTGGCGGGCGGGCCAGGATGTAGCCGCCGCCCACGCCCCGTTTCGAGCGGACCAGCCCCGCCCCCTTCAAGGCCAGGAGGATCTGTTCCAGGTACGGTTGGGGCAGGCCGGTCCGGTCGGCGATGTCCCGCACCGTGGTGGGCCCGTCGGTATCGGCGTGAAGGGCCAGCGACAGCAACGCCCGGCTGGCGTAGTCGCCCCGGGTGGAGACCTTCACCGGGCTCGCGCCGTTCCAGTCGGGGTCCCCGTCACCCGCCCGATCCTGAGCTGCCCGATCGACGTGGCCATGTCAGCAGGCTAGCGCCCGGCGGGGCCTATGCTTTGATGGTCCGCCGAGCGGGGCCGGTTCGACCGCCTCCCGCCTGCGGCGGCCCGGTCGCAGAACGAGTGCAGGGATGCAGGTGGAACAGGCAACCAAGCAGCAGCACGAACCTCCTGCGTCTCCCGTCCCCGTGCGCCCGGCGTTCGGGCAGGGGTGCATCACCGATCTGGTGCCCACCTTGCTGGGTCACGGGATGGTGGACCTGCCGGCCCCCCTGGCGCCCACCGGCGCCCGCCTGCTGCTCGTGCTCGACGGCGTGGGGTGGGAGCAGCTGTGCGAGCGGTCGGCCCTGGCCCCCACCCTGTCGGCCATGGCCGGTGGGCCGATAACCACGGTGGCGCCGTCCACCACCGCCGCCGCCCTCACCTCGATCACCACCGGCCTCACCCCGGCCGAGCACGGGATCGTGGGGTACCGGATGCTGGTCGACGACCAGGTGCTCAACTGCCTGCGTTGGGGTACCGAGATCCAGCCCGACGCCCGGGCCACCATTCCCCCCGACCTGATCCAGCCGTATCCGCCTTTCCTGGGCCACGCTGTACCGCTGGTGACCAAGGAGGACTTCCGGCGCTCGGGCTTCAGCGAGGCCCACCTGCGGGGCAGTCCCATCGTCGGCTACCGCACCACAGCGGTGATGGTCCACCACGTGGCCCGGCTGCTTCGGGAGGGGGAGCAGACGCTCTATGCCTACTACGACGGGGTGGACAAGGTGGCCCACGAGTATGGGCTGGGCCCGGCCTACGACGCCGAGCTGGCGTACGCCGATCGGCTGGTGGCCGATGTGCTGGCCGCCGTGCCCACCGGCACCACGGTGATGGTCACGGCCGATCACGGCCAGGTGGATTGTGGCCGGAACCTGCTGCCGGTGGCGGCCGACGTGATGCGTCACGTGGCCCGCCTCTCGGGCGAGGCCCGGTTCCGCTGGCTCCACGCCCGCCCCGGCCGGGCGGGGGATCTGGCCGAGGCGGCGCGGGCCCGCCATGGCGACGTGGCCTGGGTGTTCACTGTGGAGCAGGTGGTGGACGAGGGCTGGCTCGGCCCCCGCATGGGGTCCGAGGTGCGGTCCCGCCTGGGTGACGTGGCCCTCGTGCCCTTCACCGACACCGGCTTCGAGGACCCGGCCGACACCGGCCCCTTCGAGCTGATCGGCCGCCACGGGTCGCTCACGCCGGCCGAGATGCTGGTGCCCTGCCTGTCGGCCACCGTCTGAGAACCGGCTTCCCGGGGTACAACTGCTGCTCGTGCCGTCTGCCCGAGGGGAGCGCCGGGAAGCGGCGGCCGGCAGTAGCGTGAGCATGACCCCCGACAGGCCGACGAAGTGAGATGGAAACCATGAGTGACCAGGCGCCCGAGACCCCTGAGATCCTCGATCCGACCGACGTGGCTGCGGCCGCGGTCCGGGCCGTGGGGGAGGAGCGCGACGAGGGCGAGTCGCCGATGACGGTCTCGGAGCCGGCCAAGGTGATGCGGATCGGCACCATGATCAAGCAGCTCCTGGAGGAGGTGCGGGGCACCCAGCTCGACGAGCGGGGGCGGGACCGGCTGCGCGAGATCTACGAGACCTCGGTGGAGGAGCTCGCAGGGGCGTTGTCGAGCGACCTGGAGGCCGAGCTGCTCCGCCTCGCCATACCGTTCGACGCCGATGCCGGCATCCCGTCCGAGGCCGAGCTCCGGGTGGCCCAGGCCCAGCTGGTGGGCTGGCTGGAGGGCCTCTTCCACGGCATCCAGGCCACCCTGTTCGCCCAGCAGACGGCGGCCCGCCAGCAGCTGGAGCTGATGCAGCGGTCCGGGGCGCTGCCCCGGGGCCCCCAGTCCGAGGAGCCGCCGCAACAAGGCGGCGTGTACCTGTAGGTCGCCGGAGGCGACCAGCCGGTGGGGTGGGGGCCCCGACGGCGATGGGGTGGCGGCGGAGCCGCCGGGGGCGGCAGCCCCCTGGTGGATCGCCGGAGGCGACCAGCCGGCGGGGTGGGGGCCCCGACGGCGATGGGGTGGCGGCGGAGCCGCCGGGGGCGGCAGCCCCCTGGCACCACACTGGGTCCGCTCAGTTTGCGCCCTCGCTCCGACCAGGGGAAAATCGACTGCTGGGAGTTTCGCATCGAGGGGGATTCGCGAGCGTGGATGTCGGAGTTGTGACGAAGGATTGCTCGGCCCTGGGCGACAGTGATTTCGCCGAGATGGCCGATGTGGCGGCACCCGGAGCGGGTTGGGGGCTCGGCCTGCTGTCCAAACAGGCCGAAGAGTGGGTGCTGGCCAGCATGGCCCTCGACGGCGACCGCCTCCAGGGGTTCATGCTCACCACGCTGGAGCGGATCGGGGGCACCCCGGCCATGGTGATCGGCATCGCCTCGATCTCCCGCACCCGCCAGCGGGGTTCGGTGCTCAAGGCCCTGATGCACGAGAGCTACCACAAGGCCCTGATGGCCTTCCCCGACGAAGACGTGATCGTGGCTTCCCGCCTCACCTCACCCGGTCCGCTGGAGGCCTTCACCGGGCTGGAAGGTGTCCGGCCCTGGCCCGACACGAGGGCCAACGGGGAGGAGCGGGCGTGGGGGCGGCGGCTCTCCAAGCGGTTCGGGGCCCTGGCCTTCGACGATCGCTCGATGATCGCCCGGGGCGACGGCGAGCATCTGGTGTTCGACCACGACGCGCTCAAGCCGGTGCCGGGGTCGTCCATCCTCGACGGCATAGACCCGGCCAGCGGCGAGTACGTGATCGCCTGGGGGTGGGCCATGGCCGAGTTCCTGGAGGGGTTTCACTCCCCCCTGTCCTGAGGCTAGGCTCGGAATGACATCCATGTGATTTGTCCACATTCTGTGGGCAAACCCTGTGGGTAAGTCCGAGCGGTCGCAGCTCGGGCCAGCACCGTCCCGGGACAGCAAGGAGTGCGAACCGCCGTGGGCTCGTCGTTCACCCACCTCCACGTCCACACCGAGTACTCGATGCTCGACGGCGCCTCACGGTTGGACGATCTGGTGGCCAAGGCGGCCTCCGACGGCATGCCGGCTCTCGGCATCACCGACCACGGCAACATGTACGGGGTGCTGGACTTCTACAAGGCCTGCCGCAAGCACGAGATCAACCCCGTGATCGGCATCGAGCTGTACCAGGCCGACGACTCCCGGTTCGAGAAGCCGAACCGGCGGGGCAAGGTGGACGACTCGGGCGGCTCCACCGACGGCGGCAAGAAGCTCTACTACCACCTGATCGCCGTGGCCGAGAACAACACCGGCTACAAGAACCTGATACAGCTGGCCTCCCGGGCCTACATGGAGGGCTACTACTACAAGCCCCGGGTGGACTGGGAGGTGCTGGCCGACCACGCCGAAGGGGTGATCGCCACCACCGGCTGCCTCGGCGGCCACGTGCTGCAGTCGCTGCTCCAGGGCGATGAGCAGGCGGCCCTGGAGAAGGCGGCTCGCCTCCAGGACATCTTCGGCAAGGACAACCTGTTCGTCGAGATCCAGGACCACGGCATCCAGGCCCAGCGGGACACGAACCCCAAGCTGATCGAGATCGCCCGCAAGATCGGAGCTCCGATCGTGGTCACCAACGACTCGCACTACACCGAACGGGCCGACCACGTCTCCCATGACGCCCTGCTCTGTGTGCAGACCGGCTCGCTCATGAGCGACCCCGACCGGTTCAAGTTCCACGGAGACGAGCACTACCTCAAGTCGGCGGCCGAGATGCGGGCGGCCTGGAGCGAGTTGCCCGAGGCGTGCGACAACACCCTGTGGATCGCGGAGCGGGCCAACGTCGAGATCGAGTTCGGCAAGCCCCAGCTGCCCGAGTTCCCCATCCCCGAGGGGTTCGCCTCGAACGACGAGTACCTGCGGTACCTCACGATGGAGGGGGCCAAGCAGCGTTGGGGCGCCGGCCTGAACGACACGATCACCGAGCGACTGGCCTTCGAGCTCGACGTGATCAAGAACATGGGGTTCAGCTCCTACTTCCTCATCGTGTGGGATCTGATCCGCCACGCCAAGGATGTGGACATCCGGGTCGGGCCCGGCCGTGGATCCGCCGCCGGCTGTGCCGTGGCCTACTGCCTGCGCATCACCGACCTGGACCCGATCCGTTACGACCTGCTGTTCGAGCGGTTCCTCAACCCGTCCCGCATCTCCATGCCCGACATCGACATGGACTTCGACTCCCGGTACCGGGACGAGATGATCCGCTACGCCGCCGAACGCTACGGGCGCGACCACGTGGCCCAGATCGTGACGTTCAGCCAGATCAAGGCCCGGGCGGCGGTGCGGGACGCGGCCCGGGTGCTGGGTTACCCCTACGCCGTGGGCGACAAGATCGCCAAGGCCATGCCGCCGCTGGTGATGGGGCGCGACACGCCGCTCAAGTACTGCTTCGAGCAGAGCGAGAAGTACGCCGACGGCTACAAGGCGGCGGCGGAGCTGCGGGCCATGGTCGACACCGACGCCGACGCGGCCAAGGTGGTGGACGTCGCCCGGGGCCTGGAGGGCCTACGCCGTCAGGACGGCATCCACGCCGCAGCGGTGGTGATCACCCGGGATCCGCTCACCACCTACCTTCCGATCCAGCGCAAGCCGGAAGCGGGCAAGCCCATCGAGGAGGCGCCGGTCGTCACCCAGTACGAGATGAAGGGGGTGGAATCGCTCGGCCTGCTCAAGATGGACTTCCTGGGCCTGCGCAACCTCGACGTCATCTCCGACACCCTGGCGCTGATCAAGAAGGTGCATGGGACCGACCTGGACATCGACAATGTCCCGCTCGACGACGTCCCCACGTTCGACCTGCTGCGGGATGGGCGCTCGATCGGGGTGTTCCAGCTGGAGTCGGCCCCCATGCGGGCCCTCATGCGCTCGATGGCTCCCACCGAGTTCGAGGACGTCGCCGCTCTGGTGGCCCTGTACCGGCCGGGCCCGATGGCGGCCAACATGCACAACGACTACGCCGACCGCAAGAACGGGCGGAAGGAGTCGGTGCCGTTCCACCCCGACGCGGCCGAGATCCTGGGCAGCACGTACAACCTGTGCATCTACCAGGAAGAGCTGATGCAGCTGGCCCAGAAGTTCGCCGGCTACACACTGGCCCAGGCCGACAACCTGCGTAAGGCCATGGGCAAGAAGATCCGGGAGCTGATCAAGGCGGAGCGGGAAGGCTTCGTGGCCGGCTGCGAGGCCCAGGGCTACGGCCGGGCCCTGGGCGAAGAGCTCTTCGACACCATGGAGCCCTTCGCCGACTACGCCTTCAACAAGAGCCACTCCTACGGGTATGGCTTCGTCAGCTACCAGACGGCGTACCTCAAGGCCAACTACCCGGTGGAGTACCTGGCCTGCCTGCTCACCAGCGTCAAGACCAACCTCGACAAGGCCGGCGTCTACCTCAACGAGTGCCGCCAGCTCGGCATCAAGGTGCTGGTGCCCGACGTCAACATCTCGGATCTGGACTTCACGTCCATCCCCGACCCCTACGGGGGCGAGCTCAACGCCATCGCCTTCGGCCTGTCGGCCGTACGCAACGTGGGCGAGGGCCTGGTCCACCTCCTGCTGGAGGAGCGGGTGGCCAACGGGCCGTTCACGAGCTTCATGGACTTCTGCGAGCGGGTCGACTACCAGGTGCTCAACAAGCGGACGCTGGAGTCCCTGATCAAGGCGGGTGCCTTCGACTCGTTGGGCCACCCCCGCAAGGGTCTGCTGCTGGCTTTCGAAGACATCGTCGACAAGACGGTGAGTGCCCGGCGGGAGCACGACATGGGGGTGATGACCCTGTTCGGCAGCCTGGGTGGCGACAGCGGAGGCGACGCCGCCGGAGGAGCGGGCGGGGCCAGCTTCGACGATCGCCCCGCCATCTCCACCCAGGAGTTCGACAAGTCCCAGCGGCTCGCCTTCGAGAAGGAGATGCTGGGGTTGTACGTCTCGGACCATCCGCTGATGGGTCTCGAGGCCGCCTTGGAGCGCAAGACGGAGGCCACCATCGCCGACCTGGAAGATTGCGAGGATGGTCAGATGGTGGTGGTGGGCGGTGTGGTCACCGGCATGGCCCGCAAGTGGACCCGCAAGGGCGACCTGATGGCCGTGTTCGTGCTGGAGGACCTCACCCATTCGGTGGAGACCATGCTCTTCCCCCGCTCCTACACCGACTACGGCCACCTCCTCGAAGACGATCGGGTGGTCATCGTCAGAGGTCGGGTGGACAAGCGCGACGATCAGCCCAAGCTGATGGCCCAGTCGATCGAGGTGTTCGACACCGAGCGGGCGTCGGCGTCGCCGCCGCTGCGGCTCGACATCCGCCCCAACCAGCTGTCGGACGAGGTGATCAACCGGTTGAAGGTGGTGCTGGTGGACCACCCCGGCGAGTCGCCGGTGGTCATCCACCTGGGCGAGACCAAAGCCCTGCGCCTTTCCGACGCCTTCTGCGTCGACACGTCGAACGGGCTGATTCCCGAGCTGCGGGTTCTGCTGGGAGCCGACTCCGTGGTCCTGTGATTCGGCCCCCGGGCCGACACCGGCCGGCGTCCCCTTGGGTGGTTCCACCCGCTCCACCGGGCCCGGCCTGGCCCGGCTAACCTGAAGCCGACCGCCGACGGCCGGCTCGGGCAGCAGCCGAAACGAAAGCAGATCCGCACCCCTGATGGACGACAGCACTCCCGCCGCATCCCCGTCACGTCGAGTCGCTTCGATCGGCGTCTACGTTTGCACCCACCGCCGCAACGGCCCCCTGCGCCGGGTGCTGGACTCGCTGGCCGACGCCGCCGTCCGGGTGCAGCCCGGCGTCGAGGTGGCGGTGGTGGTGGTCGACGACAACCCCGATGGTCGGGCCAAGGAGGTGGTCGACGCTTTCGACGGCGGGTCGTTCCTCCGCGGGCTCCACTACCGCTACTCCGGTGCCCAGAACATCTCGAAGGCCCGCAACCTCGGTCTCGAGTCGGCCATGGAGCTGGCCGACTGGGTGGCCATGACCGACGACGACGAGGTGGTCAGCCCCCAGTGGCTGGCGGCACTGGCCGAGATGGCGGAGCGGCCAGGGGTCGACGCCGTCACCGGGCCGGTGGAGCTCCGCTACCCGCCCGGCACCCCACGCTGGTTCACCGAGCAGCCCTTCGACGACATCCTGGTGGCCGATCCCCAGCCCGATGGGACCCGGGTCGAGGTCTGTTCCACCGGCAACTCCATGCTCCGGGCCTCGTTCCTGCGGGAGCACCCCGACATCCGCTTCCGTTCCGACCTGGGCACGGTGGGCGGCGAGGACATGGTGTTCTACCGGACGGCCGTGGCCGCCGGGCTCGAGGCCCGGTTCGCATCGGCCGCCCTCTGCTGGTGCGAACAGCCACCGGAACGCACGAGCTACCGCTCGATCGTCCGCGGCTGCTGGTGGATGGGCAACACCGAGTACGTGACCAGCATCGAGACGGGTGAGGCCAGGCCGCTGCGGCTCGGCCTCCGAGGCGGGAAGAAGCTGGCTGTCGCCATGCTGCGCCCGGTCCGCCGCCTCGCCGCCCGCCAGGATCCCCAGTGGCGCTTCGCCGGCGCCAGCGTCGCCCGGGCCCTGGGCACACTGGTGGGTCTGGTGGGGGTCAGGGTCGAGCACAAGTGACGACCACGTCGCCGGTCGAGCCGGTTCGAGGCCTGCGCCAGCCCCTCATCCGGGGGGTTCCGGGTACGACCCTGGGTCCGATCGCCCGGTTCGGGGCGGGGGTGTTCGTCTTCGCCGCCTTCCTGATCGCCTTCCGGGTCGAGAGCTTCAAGGTCGTGCCCGGCCTCGCCCCGCTGGCGCTGCTGGCCGGCGTGTTCCCGGTGCTGGTGCTGGCCCCCACCCGGGTGACGAGCAAGCTGCCGATCTCGCTGTCGGTCCTGCTGTTCGTGGGATGGGAGCTGGCCTCGGTCGTCTGGACCGATTCGCCCGAAGGCACGGCCTACACCATGCAGCTCGACGTGCCGATCGTGGTCGGGATGATGCTGATGGTCGGCGTCCTGCCCTTTCGGGACCTGATCACCGCGCTCCTGTGGTCGATCCGGACCGCGCTCGTCATCACGGTGATCGCCGTGATCGTGGATCCCCTGGCCCGAACGCACTTCGACCCCACCGGCAAGTCGCTGGACCTCGAGGGGTGGCACGGCTGGTTCCCCCACAAGAACACGATGGGCCCGTACCTGGTGTTCGCCCTGTTGACGATCCTCACGTTCGACCGCTCCAAGCTGGCCAAGCTGGCCTCGCTCGCCGCCATCGGCGTCCTCATGGCCTTCTCCGACTCGGTGACGGGGCTGAGCGCCGCCATCCTCGGCCTGGCCGTATGGGTGTGGGTACAGCTCTACCGCAACCTCGACCTGCGCAACTCGAGCATCTTCCTGCTGTCGTCCCTCATGGTGATGGCCTTCGCCCTGGTGGGCGCGGCCACCTCGCTCACCGCCATCACCGACGCCTCGGGCAAGGACCTCACCTTCACCGGCCGCACCTTCATCTGGCGGGCCTCGTTCAACGCCTGGATGGAGCGGCCCGTCACCGGCTACGGCCTGGGCGGGATCCTGGGCAGTGAGCCGATCACCCCCAGGACGAGCGAGGTGTGGCGGGCCATCGGCTTCCGGGTGCCCCACTCCCACAACGGCGTGCTCGACGTCGGCATCCAGCTCGGCCTGGTGGGCGTGGTGCTGTTCCTCCTGCTGTGGTTCACCACGCTGCTCGGCGCCCTCCGGCTGCTACGCGACCGGCCGAAGATGACCACCTGGATCGTCACGGTCATGCTCGTGCAGCTCTACATGTCGTTGTCCGAGCCCACGTTCCTCAACAACGGGTGGCTGCCGGTTCTGGTCATGTTCCGTATCCTCCTGCTGCGCAAGGAGGGGATCGATCTCGACGACGACGACGATGACGACGGTGGGGCCCTGGCCGAGCGCTTGAGACACAGCCCGGCAATGGCCCGGGTCTCCCGCCTCCATCGTCGGGCTGCGGCGCCCCGGCGCACCGACGCAATGGGCGTCCGGTGACCCGTCTGCGTCAACTCGTACACCGGTTGTGGCACGGGTTCGACGGTCTGGCCGGCGACACCCTGTGGAGCGGTCTGCACGATGCATCCGCCCTGCTGACGTCGATGACGTCGTTCTTCCTCGTGACCCGGGCGCTGACCAACGAGCGATACGGCAGCTACGTCGGCCTCTACGGCCTGCTCGGCGCGGTGGGGGCCTTCTCCTATTCCGGCGTCAGCCTGGCCGCCCTCCAGCGGCTGATCGGCGAGCGGGACGATCCCAACACGGTCCTCCGCTCGTTCCTGTCGCTCACCGTCATCACCGGCACCTGCCTGTCGGGTCTGGCGGTGGCGCTGGCCATGGCCATTCCCGGCCTGGGAGTTCTCGAAGCGTCGCTGATCGTGGTGGCCGAGCTGCTGGGCCCGGCCATGATCTACATGTCCGCCGTGCTGATCCAGGGGGTCTCGGGGTTCGCCCCGGCCACCCGGGTGAAGCTCGGGATCGTGGCCATCCGGTTCAGCGCAGTGGTGCTCCTGCACCTCACGGGCCACCTCACGATCGCCGGTCTGGGTATCAGCATCCTGGTAGCGTTCGCCGTGTACGCCGCCTGGCTGTTGACCGTCCACCTCCCCCGGCACGGCTACACGGTGGTGTTCGGCCGTCCCAGCGGCCTGTCGGTGCGGGCCAGCGGGGTGTTCTCGCTGCCCATGGTGGCCAACAAGATGCAGACCGACGCCGACAAGTTCCTCCTCAACGTGTTCGGCTTCCAGGCCCAGGCCGGTGTCTACGGGGCCGCCTACCGCCTCGTGCTGCTGGCCCTCACCCCGCTCGGCTCCCTCGACACCGCTGCCTTCCAGCGATTCCTGCCCCGGGGGGAACCCGGCGCCATCGGTGTGCACTGGCGGCGTGCCACCCGCCTCGGGATGTTGATGCTCTCGGCCAGCCTGGTGGCGGCCGCCGCGCTGTGGATCTGCCTGCCGTTGCTCGGGTTCCTGGTGGAAGACCGCTACAACGAGGCGTTCGACATCGTGCCGTGGCTGCTGTTCATGGTGCCCCTGGTGTCCACCTCGAACACCGCGCTCAACGGCCTCCTCGGCCTCGGGCGCTCCACCGTCCGCATGTACGTGACGATCGTGTCGTCGGCGATCTCCATGGTCAGCTATCTGCTCCTCATCCCGAACCACGGGTGGAAGGGGGCCGCCGTGGCCACCTACATCAGCGAGGTGGCGCTGGCGGTGATCGCCTGGAGCACGCTGTGGTACTACCAGCGCAAGGCGGACGACGAGATCCGTCGCTCGGCCGCCGTGATGACGCCCGCCTAGCCCGTTGGACGCCATGGTGCGGCCGCCAGGCGGACGATGGGGACGGCGAGGCCCGCTGCTGGTGATCGGCGCCGCCTTCCTGGCCCTGGCGGTGGCGGCGGCCTCGGTGGTGGGGGTTCGGGAGTGGCGCCAGCGGGCGCTGCCGTCGCCCCTGCGGGGCCCCGACCAGCGCACGGTGCCGGGGCTCGACGTGGCACCCACGCCGGTGCCCCGGGGGGCCATCGCCATCCGGGCCGATGGCCTCACCGTGCCCGGTCCCGACCTGACGGTCGACATCGACCCACCGAGCGGATCCACCGAGATGGCCATCGGGTTCGACCCGACGTTCGCTGCGGTCGGCTGGCAGCCGGTGCAGCGCCAAGCGGTGCTCACCGCGCCGGCCCAGGGCTATCAGGTCGTCTACGCCCGCTTCCGCTCGGGAGGCGACACCGTACCGTCGGCGGTCAGCGTCGACGGCATCACCCTCGACGCCACGTGGGAAGCCGCCACGGCCTCGGCCTCGGCCTCGGGCCGGCACCGAGCGAGCTGGGTACGGCCCCTGTCGGGCTCGATGATGATGGTGCGGATCGAGGCGGGACGGCTGGAGCGGGGGGTGGTGCAGCCCTACGACTTCGACGATGCGCCCCCGGGTGACGATGTGCAGGGGGCGTTCCCGTTCCTGTGGGACTGGGAGGGGGTGCCCCGGGTCATACGCGACGGCCGGCCGTTCGGACGCCAGGTGGCGGGCAGCGACCGGCTGCTGCGACCCTACGATCGGCTGGTGGGCCGTCCCCTCGACGCCGACGAGCTGCTGGCCGGGGCGTGGCGCATCACGTCACCCGACGATCCCGCCTACGGTCCCGAGGGAGCGGCCCCGACCGGTCTGGCCGTGACCTCTCGCCCCTCGGGCTCGGGCACCGGGCCCCGGGGCCCTCTGGTGGTGGCGATGGTCCACGACGTGGCCGTGGGACTGCCCCGGGAGACGGTGGCGGGCCGCCACTACCGGCTCGAGCCGCCGGGCGATCTGGTGGAGCCGATCGAGTGGACGGCCGGCGAAGCGGCGGAGATAAGCCCCGCCGTCCATGTCAACCAGGCGGGCTACGCCCCCGACGACGGGCTGAAGGTGGCCTATCTCTCCGGGCCCCTCCCCTCGGGCCTGCCGGCCGGGGCCGACCTCGACTACCGGGCGGGAATGGGGTTCCGGGTGATCGACGCCGGTACCGGGGCCGGGGTTGTGTCGGGTACCGTCACCGCCCGCCCCGGCGGCGACGAGCTGGGCCGGGGCGATCTGACCGGGACGCCGGTGTTCGAGCTCGACCTGTCGGCTCTGGAGACCCCCGGCCGGTACCAGGCCTGCGTCGACGGCGTCGGGTGCTCGGTGGCGTTCGACGTCCGCCCCTCGGTGTGGCGGGACCTCACCGTCACCGTGGCCCGGGCCATGTTCCACCAGCGCTCCGGCCTGGCCCTCGGTCCGCCGTACACGTCGATCGTCCGGCCCCGCCCCCGGCATCCCGACGAGGGCACCGTGGTGGAGGCCAGCTCCCTCACGCTGAGCGCTGCCGGCCGGAGCGCCGACCTGTTCGCCGAGCTCGTGGCCGGGCGCCAGAAAGGCCAGCTGATGGACGGGGCGTGGGGCGGCCACTTCGACGCCGGCGACTGGGACCGGCGCATCGAGCACCTGTGGTACACGAGGGCGGCGGCCGAGCTGGTGGACCGCCGGCCCGGGCTGTTCGCCCGCCTCGACCTCGATCTGCCCGAGAGCGGCGACGACGTGCCGGACCTGCTCGACGAGGGGCTGTGGTCGCTCGACCTGTATCGCCGGATGCAGCAGCCGGACGGGGCCATCCGGGGCGGGATCGAAGCGTCCGAGCACCCCCAGCCCGACACCACCTCGTGGACCGACGACCTGGCCCTGCTGGCCTATGCCCCCGACGCCTGGTCGAGCTACCTCTATGCCGGGGTGGCGGCCGAAGCGGCCCACGTGTTGGCCCGCTACGACGCCGACCGGGCCCAGGGTTACCTCGAGTCGGCCCTGGCCGCCATGACATGGGCCGAGGCCCAGGCCGTCGCCGGCGACGAGGAGCTGGCGGCGGCCGTGGCCGGGCAGCGGTCGGTGGCGGCCGCTGCGCTGCTGTCGGCCACGGGCGACCGGCGGTGGCACGATGTCTTCCTCGACGCCACCGACCTCGACTCGGCCGATCCCGGGCCGCTGGCCTGCCACGAGCACACCCGATGCGACGCCGCCTGGCTCTACTGGACCGCCGACCCGGCGCTCACCGATCCCGCCCTGAGGGCCCGGATCGCCGACGCCGTGGTGGCGAACGCCGAGACGCTCCTGACGGCCCAGGCCACCGTCGCCTTCGGATGGGCCGTCGACGACCCGGGGGTGCCCCTGATCTGGGGTCTCGGCCTGGGCGGCGCTCCCCACGTCACGGCTCTGGTCCGGGCGTACGAGATCACCGGTGACGAGCGGTACCGGGCCGGGGCGGAGCGGGCCGCGGCCGCCTCCCTGGGGGCCAACCCGATCGACACCGCCCTGGTGACGGGGGTGGGGACCACCCCCAGCCGGTCGCCCCTCATCGTGGATGTGGCCAACGGCGGGCTGCCGGTGTGGCCCGGCACCCCGGTGTACGGCATGCATCAGGTCGATCCGGCGGCCGAGGGCTGGATCGACGGGTACAACCTGGGCCCGGCCGGAACCCGCCCCCGGGCCGCCGATCTGCCGTACGCCTGGCAGTGGTTCGACGCCTCCACCATCCCCCAGATGGACGAGTTCACCGTCCACCAGAGCCACGGCGCAGCTCTCTACGCCTTCGGCATGCTGGCCCGCCAACCCTGATCTCATGTCCGGGGCCGTCACCGATGACGGCCCCGGACACCAGATCAGGCGAGCTCGGGGCGGATGGCGGTGGGGAGCCCGGCCATGGTGTTGGCGAAGAGCGTTCGAAGCCGGGCCGCCTCGGTGGCGTTGGCGAACTCCGCCGTCACGGTGGCCCGCCCGGCGTCGCCCAGCCGCTGGCGTCGGTCCGGGTCGTCGAGCAGCTCGATCAGGGCCCGGGCCAGGGGTTCGGGATCGCCCGGGCGCACCACGTAGCCGTTGACCCCGTGGTCGACCAGCTCGCTGACCCCGCCCACCTGGGTCGCCACCACCGGTACGGCGGCTCCCAGCGCCTCCATGAGGGTCACGGGAACGCCCTCGGCGAAGCTGGGGAGCACGAACACGTCGGTGTCGGCCAGGAAGGCCGCCACCTCGGCCTGTGACCGGTAGCCGGCAAAGGTCACCTGACCGTCCACGCCGGTGTCGGCGGCCAGCTGCTCGAACCGCTGGCGCTCGGGCCCGTCGCCCACCAGCGTGAGATGGACGTCGGGATGGACCTTGGCCACCTCGACGAGGGCTTCGAGCAGCACAGCCACGCCCTTGACCTCGGCCAGACGGCCCACGAACAACAGCTCGGCGCCGCCGGGGCGGTGGGTGCGGCGGCTCAGCACGTCGGGCTGGATCCCGCAGTGCACGATGTGGAGCTTGGCCACATCGGCCGGGTCGGCGAAGATCGCGGCCTGGGACCGGCAGAACCAGCTGATGCAGGCCACGAAGGCGGCCCGCCGGAACTTCTCGTCGAGGCGCCAGGTGTGGGCCTCGAAGAAGATGCCGGGCCCGTGGAGGGTGAACGAGAAGGTGAAGCCGCCCAGCTCGGCGGCCAGCATGGCCACCGAGCAGCTGGAGTCGCCGAAGTGGTTGTGGAGGTGGCGGATCCGGCGCCTACGCACGGCGGCGGCCAGCAGACCGGCCTCCAGGAAGTAGGCCAGCTGGTAGGCGGTGCCCTGGACACCGGGACGGCGCGTGTCCCACGCCAGGCGAAGCGTCCGCAGGTAGCGGCCCGGAGAACGCAGCGCCAGCCCCAGGTGGGCCAGCGGCAGGCGCAGGCTCTTCACCTGGGGGAGGAGATAGGTGGTGCGGGCCGTCTCGGCCACCTGCTCCGGGCCCACGAGGTGCTCGGAGCCGGGCTGGCGGACGGCGAAGCCCTCCACGTCGACCCCCTGGGCCCGCAGGGCGCTGATCTCCCGCTGGATCCAGGTGTCGGTGGCCCGGGGATACTCCCCGGTGAAGTAGGCGACGTGCCCCCGGGCGCGGGCCGGCTCAGCCATGGGCCCGTTGGCTCCCGGCCGGGGAGGCCAGCTCGCTCAGCAGGTCGGCGTCACCGCCGGCCCGGCGCACGGCGTCTTCGGTGCCGTAGCGCGGGGTCCACCCCAGCAGGCGCTTGGCCTTGGCGTTCGTGTAGCGCAGGGGCTTGAACCGGCCGTGCAGCTTCTCCGGGACCACGATGCCCGGGAACTTGGCCCGGCCGCCGAGGAGCAGCCCGTTGGCCCGGTCGAGGGCATCGGCCGCCAGCCGCATCACGGGCCACGGAACGAACAGCGACGGCGGGGGTTCCATCACCGCCGTCACCAGCTCCACGTAGCGGCCCTGGGTCGGCAGATCGTCGTCGACCAGGTTGATCGTCTCGCCGCTCACCAGGCTGGGGTTCTCGGCCAGCTTCTCGGCCGCCAGCACCAGCGCCTCGGCGCAGTTCTCCACGTAGAGCAGGGGCAACGTGGCCTTCGCCCCCACCCGCAGGAAGCGCGGGCCGAGCTCGGCCCCGAGGAGGGCGTGCCACAGCTCGTCTCGCCCGTAGATCAGACCCGGCCGCACGATCACGGCCCGGCGCCCCTCGGGGGCCTGGGGTTCCGCCTCGGGCGAAGGATCCGGCACTGCGCCGTGGGAGCCGAACTCCCGGTAGAGCTCCTCCTGGAGCAGCTTGGTTCGGGCGTACTCGTCGCGCTTCACCGGATCGGCGTCGATCGGGGAGGTCTCGGTGAGGAGCGTCCCGCCGTCGAGGGACTTGTAGTCGTACACGGAGAAGGTGCTCACGGCCACCAGCTGGCCGACCCCGGCCTCGCCCATGGCCCACAACAGGTTCTCGGTGGCTACGACCGTGCCGGCGAACTGGGTGTAGAAGTCCCCCGACTTCGCTGCCGCCAGGTGGATGACGCTGTCGGCCCCGCGCACGGCGTCGACCAGCCCGGCCCGCGATCTCAGGTCGACCCGCACCGCCTCCACGCCGGGATGGTCGAGCAGGGGGCCCAACTCCCGCCCCGAGCTGGCCGGCCGCAGCACGGCCGCCACCCGATGCCCCCGGGCCAGGGCGGCGGCCACGGTGTACCGGCCGACGAAGCCGGTGGCTCCCGTCACGACGATCCGCATCAGAGCGCCACCTCCCGGCTGAGCAGCTGGTCCACCAGACCCGACGCGGCCAGCATGTCGGCCTCGGTGACGGGCAGCTCGCCGCCTTCCACCAGGGCCGTGTAGGCCAGGTCGAGCATGCGGTGCAAACCTTCGTACTGGCCCTGCTGGACCAGGCGCTGACCCAGGTTGCGCACCCCGGACCGGGCCATGCCGAACCCGTTGACCACATGGTTCACGATGGGGGAGAGCTTGGAGCCCCCGGGGCGGGGCCGCACGATGCGCAGATACGGCTGGAACAGGTCGGTCTCGGCCGTTCCCCCGCTGCCCCGAACGATCACGGTGAAGACATCGGGGAAGGTGCGGGCGTCGAACCGGAGCCGGGCGTGCACCGCCCCGTCGGGGCCGGTGCCCACGAGGAGGGCGTCGAGGTCGTCGTGGCGGAACAGCTCGTTGTCGCCGTGTCGGCTCCAGGCCGCCGCCACCCGGTCCCAGGTCACGTCGGGAGCCAGGGCCAACAGGAGCGACGTGAGGTGGGTGGTGAAGTCGTGGATCACCCCGGCCGGCATGGCGTGGATGGGGCTCGGCAGGTTGGGGTCGCCGAAGCGACCGCCGGGGTCGGTGACGGGAAGGGCGATGCGCACCTCGACCTCCCGCACCTGGCCGAGCTGCCCGGCCTCGATGGCGGCCCCGATGGTGGTGATGGCGGTGTTGAACCGGTAGTTCTGGCTCTCCATCACCCGGCGTCCGGTGCGGTGGGCCACGGCCAGCAGCGCGTCGAGCTCGGGACGGCAGGCGGTGACCGGCTTCTCACACAGGACGTGGGCCCCCGCCTCCAGGCACTGGGTGGCGATCGGCACATGGCTGGAGGGCGGCGTGAGCACGTGGACCACGTCCGGCTCCACCTCGGCCAGCAGCCGTCCGAGGTCGGTGTAGCTCGCCGGGGCGCCGAAGGTGTCGGCGGCGTAGCGGGCGGCGGCGGGTGACAGGTCGCACACGGCGGCCAGCCGCACCCGGTCGGTCACCGGCCCGAAGGCGGTGCGACCGGCGAGAAAGGACAGGTGCTCCTGGGAGATACCACCGGTGCCGATGACAGCGGCGGTCAGAGGAGCGGTCGGTAGCGGGGAGTCGACCATGGCTCGACGGAGTGTATTGGCTGCCTCGGCCGGCCCGCCTCAGGGAGGGAAAGTGGCTCCCGGAAAGGGAGTGAACCTTTGCCCACGACCTGCCGATGGGAGGCATGTGAATAACGTGGTGCGTTCATCTCCCCCTGCCCGGGCCGGGGTAGCGTGACGTTGCAGGCGTGTACGACCCCAGAGATTGGTTCAGGTGACGCGACAAACCTCGTCGGATCAGGGGCGACCCGATTCGGCCATCGCTGATACGACGCCACGAGATCCCAGGGCGACAGATGGGCTCGAGCGCCGGACGCTGTTCGGCCTCGATTTCGTCGACGCTCCGTCCCTGGACCCCGTTCTCGAGGCGGTGCTCAACCAGTTGCCGGCCGGAGGCGATCCGCTGGCCGCAGATTCGGTGCTGCCCGTGCTCGTCACGCCGAACGTCGACATCCTGGTCCAGCTGCGCAACGCCGAGCACTCGATCGAGGCCGGGGTCATGCGCCGGGCCCAGTACGTGCTGCCCGACGGCATGCCGATCGTGGCCGCCTCCCGCCTCCTGGGCTCGCCGCTGGCCTCCCGGCTGACCGGCAGCGGGCTGTTCGAGATGCTGTGGCCGGCGCTGGTGGCCCAGGATCGGCCGGTGCTGGTGCTCACGGCCAGCACGGCGATCGCCCGCCGGCTGTCCCACGAGGCTCCCACCGCGGCCTTCGTCACCCCGCCCCTGTTCGACGCCGGCGACGCCGATGCCGTCGACCGCGTGGTGGATGAGCTCATCCGGGAAGCGGAGGCCCGTCGGCCCGAGCTGGTGCTGTTCGGGATCGGCCACCCCAAGGATCCGATCGTCGCCGCCCGGTTCCTCGAACGATGGCCCCTCGCCCTCGGCCGCCGACCCCTGTGCTGCTGCCTGGGCGGTTCGTTCGCCATGTACGCCGGTTTCAAGCGCCGGGCGCCGGGGTGGATGCAGAAGGCCGGGCTGGAGTGGTTCTTCCGCTTCGTCCAGGAGCCCCGACGCCTGTTCCACCGCTATTTCGTGCGCGACGTCGCCTTCCTGGCCATCGTGGGTCGAGCCCTGCGGACCCGCCGGCAGGGCGGCGGGGATGACGCGCCCGGCGGTCGATGGGTGGAGGGCGACACGGAAGGTGGTCCGCGATGACGGAGCCTGAGGTTTCGGTGATCATCCCCGTGGGCCGGGTCGACGACGACCTCGGCGCCATGCTCGACACGCTGGTGGCCCAGACCTTCGCCGGCTCCTGGGAGCTGATCTGCTCCCTCAACACCCCCGATCCGGTGGAGCGGGTGGCGCTCGAGGGCCTCCTGGCGGCCCGGCCCGGTCTGTCCGCCCGGATCGTCGACTCGTCCGACCTGCGCAGCGCGTCCCACGCCCGCAACGTGGGGGCGGCGGCCGCCACTGCGCCCCTGCTGGCCTTCTGCGACGGCGACGACCTGGCCGAGCCGAGCTGGCTGGAAGAGATGGTGGCGGCGCTTGGCCAGTCGGGAGCGGTCGGCGGCCACCTGGAGGAGGCGATGCTGGCCATCCCCGGCCAGGAGACGTGGCGTCCCGAGGCCACGCCCGGCGGCCTGCCCGCGTTCCTCGGCCACCCGTTCCTGGTGACGGCGAACATGGGCGTCCGCCGCGACGCGTTCGAGCAGGTGGGCGGGTTCGACACCTCCCTGATCCGCGGTGAAGACGTGGCCTTCTCCTGGGATCTCACCACCAACGGGGTGGCGATGAGCTACGCCCCGAAGGCGGTCATCCACTACCGGCACCGCAAGGGGCTGTGGCCGATGATGCGCCAGCACTACCTGTACGGCCGGGGGTTCAGCCAGATCCTGGCCCGGCGCGGGGTGCCGGGCGGGGAGGGGAGCACCGGTCTGCGGTCGTTGAAGCCCAACGGCCAGTCGGTGGCCCACATAGGGCCGGTGTACTTCCTACGGCGGGGTTCGATCGCCGTGGGGCGCGTCGTGGGGCTCGTCGGCGAACGGACGGCCCGCCGGCGCCGGCCCGGGCATCACGATTCGCCGTGAGGCGATCCCGGGAACGGGGCCGGTGCCACTAGACTCGACCTCGCTCGTCTTGTCCCTCTGGTGCGGGCGCGCCGCTGTCGGGTCCCGGGGCTTCGTCCCGGTGCCAGCTGAACCGTAAGGATTCCTTCCCGCATGGAACTCTCGTTCGTCATCTCCGCTCTCCGCCGACGGTTCTGGGTGGTCACGCTGTTCGCCCTGCTGGGATCGCTCCCGGGTCTCACCTCCAACCGGGCCGACAGCAACGTGTGGGAGTCGACGGCCGTCCTCAACATCCAGCCGCCCACCCGAACCGGCGTCAACATCTTCCAGGTCGACCCCGATCGCTACGTCCAGGGCCAGCTCAGCGTCCTGCAGAGCGAGGAGCTGGCGTCGCAGGTGGCGGGGGAGGTGACCAAGGCGTCGAATGCGGAGATCACCCCGGCTGAGCTGCGCCAGATCGTCACCATCGAGCACAAGCCCGAGACCGACGTGGTGGAGATCACCACGACCACCGACAACGAGGTCAAGGCCCAGGCCATCTCTCAGATGTACGCCGATCTCTACGTGGCCGGCCTGGCCACCACCGAGACCGACGACAATCAGCGGGCCAAGCTCGAGGCCGACATCGCCCAGCGCCAGGCCGAGCTCACCGCCGTCGACACGGCCCTGAAGGACGCGCTGAAGCCCTTCCTGCCCACCGGTCGCAAGCAGAACCCGGATCCGATCCCCCCGGCCGAGGTGGTCGACCCGGCCAACGTGTCGAAGCGGCAGACGATCCTGGCCGAGCTGATCGATCTCCAGCGCCAGCGCAACGACCTGAACCTCCAGTCCACCCTGAAGGTCAACACCGAGATCATCGACGACGCCCCGCTGCCGCTGGAGCCCAAGCCGGCCCGGGGCAACTTCCTGCTGGCCGGTGGCCTGCTGGCCGGCGCCGTGGCCGGCGTGGTGGTGGCCCTGATGTGGGCCCGCTTCTCCACCAAGGTGCTCGACGAGGTGTCGGCAGGCGAGATCCTCGGCTCTCCGGTGGTGTCGGAGTTCCCCCACTACCGGTCCCTGGCCCGCAACCCGCTGGCCGCCTTCCAGGCCCTGCCCCGGTCGGCCGTGCCCACGGTGGACCAGCTGTGTGTGCGGGCGGAGGCCATGGCCCGTATCGGCGAACCACTGGTGGTGGCCGTCACCGGCACCATGCGCAGCGCCGGGTCCACCACCCTGGCCCTGGCCATGGCCGAGCGCTTCGCCGCCGGCGGGGCGTCGGTGGTGGTGATAGACGGCGACGTACGGGACCCCCGGGTCACGGCCTTGTTCAATGCCACGGCCGACGGCGGCGTGCCGTCGGTGATCGCCAGCGACGGCGCCCTCACCGACCAGCGGGGCCGGTCGGCCTTCACCCGCACGATGGACCCGGCGGTGAGCGTGCTCGGGCTCGGCCCCAACCGGGGCTCGGCTGCGCTGCGGCGAGACACCGTACCCGCCGTCCTGGGCGCCGCCCGGCGCAAGGCCGAGGTCATCGTGGTCGACGGCGGCCCGGTGCTCGACCTGGCCTCCACCCTGCAGTTCGCCGTCCTGGCCGATGCCGTGGTCCTGGCCGTGCCGCTGGCCCGCCAGAAGGGCGACGCCCTGCTCGACCTGTCCCGCCAGCTGGGCCCCGTGGCGGCCAAGCTCCTGCCCGTGGTCACCGCCCCCTCGCGCCGCTCGGCCCGGGGCGAGGTGGTGGGTACCGACGGCACGATCGTGATGCCGGGCCCCGGGGCCGGCGGGGGTGCCGCCCCGTATGGCGCCAGCCGCCCGGTGGTGGCCACCGAGGTCCCCTCCGGTAACGGCTCGGGGGCGGCGGCCGCTCCCGCTGCTCCGGCCACGCCGGCGGCTGCCGCAGCGTCCACCACGGGCCTGCTGGGCGACAACGGGACGAGCAGCTGGACGGCGCCGGTGAAGGCGCCAGAGCTGCCCACCAACGGCGACGCCGCCGCTACCCGGCCGGCCGATGGGTGGGGGCAGCAGCAGCCGCACTGAGCTGCCACGACACGATTGGTGATCGGTGTTCACCCTGGTGAGAGCGACCGGGGCGAACCGCCCGCCCGCCGCCGATTTGCCTCCAGGCCTGTCTAGGGTTGCGGCATGACCCAGCCCGAACCATCTGATATCCCGGTCATCGTCTTGTGCGGTGGTCAGGGAACCCGCATCCGAGAGGCGTCAGAGCGCCTACCCAAGCCGCTGATAGACATCGGTGGCCAGCCGATCCTGTGGCACATCATGAAGCTGTACGGAGCCCACGGGTTCCGTCGTTTCATCTTGTGCCTCGGGTACAAGGCGTGGGACATCAAGCAGTACTTCCTCGAGTACCAGCGGATGATGTCCGATCTGCGCATCGAGACCGGGAGCGGCGCCATCGACTTCCTCGATCGGGAGACGCTCGACGACTGGGAGGTGTCTCTCGTCGACACCGGTGTCGACACCGGCACCGGTGGCCGCATCGACCTCGTGCGCCACCTGATCGACACCGACTACTTCATGGTGACCTACGGCGATGGCCTGGGCAACGTCGACCTCCGGGCCGAGCTGCAGGCCCTGGCCGACTCGGACAACATCGGCCTCGTCACCGGCGTCAACCCCACGTCCCGCTACGGCGAGCTGGGTGTGGAGGAGAACATGGTCACGAACTTCGCCGAGAAGCCGTCGTCGGACGGCTGGGTGTCGGGCGGCTTCTTCGCCTTCCGACGGTCCTTCCTGGACTACGTGCCCAGCGACGATCCGGAGCACTTCTTCGAGCGGGGCCCCGTGCAGGCCATCACGCACAAGGGCAAGCTCGGGCTGTTCCGCCACACCGGCTTCTGGATGGGGATGGACACCTACCGCGAGTACACGGCTCTCAACGAGATGTGGGCCAGCGGCGAGGCGGCCTGGAAGCTCTGGTAGCTACGTCTGGCGCTCGGCGCCCGACCGGCTGAGTACCGAGTGAGTACCGGCGACGGCCGCCCTTCGGGGCGGCCGTCTGCATGCTCAGTCTCCGGTGTTGGTGCGGCCCCGCTCCGCCGTCGACGGCCGCTGGCCGACCGGGTCCTGGGGCGAGGGGCTGGCGTCGAGGTGGGCTGCCCGGCGGGCCAGGCTGCGCTGGCGGAGATCGATGACCACATCCGGCCGGTCGTCGTGGTTGGCTTCGGCGATCTCGGCCATCACGGCGTCGAGGCTGACCGACACCGACGGGGGCCGGATCTGGGCGGCGGCCGGGACGGGTGCGGCGGCCAGGGGCCCGGTCGGCACCGCCGGAGCGGCGGGCCGGTGCATGGGAACGGCATCGTCCATGGTCGGGGCGACGGCGCCGGGACGGGCCTGGGCCGCCTGGACCCGGGCCGGCAGAGGGCCGGAGTGGGCCCGGGGGGCCGGCGTGATGCCGTCGGTACCGGCGGAGCGGCGTACGAACCGCAGGGGGAGCAGAGCGAACGACACGACCACCTGCTCCAGCGTGGCCAGCAGGATCCGCAGGTCGAGGCCGAGGCTCCAGTTCTCGACGTAGTGCAGGTCGAGCCGGCGGTAGGCGTTGAACGAGGCGTTGGAGCGGGCCTCGACCTGCCACAGGCCGGTGATGCCGGGCCGGACCATCGAACGGTCCTTCAGCTCGTCGTCGAAGACCGCCAGCTCCTCGGGCAGGCAGGGCCGGGGCCCGACGAGGCTCATGTCGCCCTTGAGCACGTTGATGAGCTGAGGAACCTCGTCGAGCGAGGTCTCCCGGATGATCCGGCCGACCCGGGTGATGCGGGGATCGTTCGACATCTTGAACAGCGGCCCGTTGCGTTCGTTCTCGGCCTGGATCTCGGCCTTGAGGGCGTCGGCGTTGGCCACCATGGAGCGGAACTTGTGCATGGCGAAGAGCTCGCCCCGGCGGCCGGCCCGCTGCGAGGTGTAGGTCACCCGCCCCCGGTCCTCGAGCCAGATGGCCATCGCCACCAGGACCATGACCGGGGAGAAAAGGGCCAGGGCGACCACGGCGCCGACGATGTCGATGATCCGCTTGGCCACGAGCTCGGCGCGCCGGGTGCGGGTGCGGGCCATCATGACGATGGGCTCGTGGGCCAGGGAGCGCACGTCGAAGCGGCCCTGGCCCATGCGGGAGACGCCGGTGGTGAGGTGCACGTCGTAGCCGGCGGTGAACAGCTCGCGGGTGATGGCCCGGAACTGGTCGCCCCGGAATCCGGTGGCGGTGACGATGGCGCCGGTGGCGCCGCGCTGGCGCATGAGCTCGACGAGCCGGCCGACGGGGCCGATCCAGTGCTCGGTGAGCCCGCTGCGCTCGGCCACGGCCAGGTTTCCGACGACGCCGGCCAAGGTCAGGCGGGACTCGGGATGGTCAGCGATGAGATCGGCGATCTGGCGGGCCTCGTCTCCCGTGCCCACGATGAGCACCCGCTCCTCCTGGCTGATGCCCGGGATCTCGGCCGCCAGCGCTCGCAGCAGACCGCGCACCAGGGTGCGGGTGCCGAACACGATGAGCCAGCCGATCAGGATCTCCCAGGCGCCGATGTGCCAGTCGAGGAAGGCGGCCAGGACGGCCACCGCCGAGGCGCCGCCCAGGGAGGCCACGAACACGGCCGAGATCTCCTCGGTTCGGGGAAGGGCCGGGCGACCGGCGTAGAGCCCCCGTCGCCTCATGATGGCCATGGTCACCAGAGATGCCACCGCCACCATCAGCAGCGAGGGGCCGTCCGACCGCTTGAACGTGTCGGTGATGTTGCTCAGCACCAGCACGGCGAACCAGCCGAAGGTCACCACAGCGACGTCCGCCGTCAGCTGGGTCATGGGGGGGCTAGCGGGTCGCGGCAAGGTTGAAAGGATCCTTTTGAACATCGTCAGTGCACGCCCTGCCTGCTCGCCTCTGCCCTACCAGTTCTATCAAAGGATCCCCTTTCGGGGCCGTCGGGCTTCCCGGGTTGGGAGGTTCTGCCCACCAGCCAAAACAGCGAAAACCGAGCGGCCGGCCGCTGCCTCTCGGAGGCCATGCCGACCGTCGGGTTCCGACCGGTACGCGGGGTGGGTTCCACCGCCTAGCAGAGACGGAAAAGCCGCCCGTGATACGCGTTGCATGACCGCCCGCCGAAGACCGGAGGCGGGTAACCGTACTGTCCGCTCAGCGACCGTAGGGGGATGGCTGGGACCGGCGCTGTCGGGGGCTCAGGAGCGTGGCGCCGGAGGGCGACGGCGGGGAGGTCAGGTCGATGGCCGGCCGCCCGGTCTCCATGGAACGGGGGCGTCGGGCGCGGCCATCGCTTTCGTCATCGTCGTCGCTGCCGTAGTACGAGCCGTACTCGCTGGAGGCCACGCCCACCAGGCAGACCCCGATCACGTCGGCCCCCACCTGACGCAGGCTGTCGACGGTGTCCCGGAGCTGGTCCCGGGTGGTCCGGCCCGATCGGGCGACCACGATGACGGCATCGACGATGCGGCCCATCGAGACCGGGTCCGACACCGGCCCCACCGGCGGGGCGTCGAGGATCACGAGGTCGGCCTGCCGTTCGAGGTCGCGGATGAGGGCGGCGAAGGCCGGGGACGCCACGAACTCACCGGGGTTGGGCGGCAGCGCGCCGGTTGGGATCACCACCAGGTTCCGGCTGCCGGGCGTACCCACCCGCACCGCCAGCTGGTCCAGCGGCACGCCGGAGCGGAGGTTGTCGGACAGGCCGGGCTGGAGCGGGCACTCGAAGATCCGGTGGATCCGGGGCCTCCGGAAGTCCACGTCGATGAGGGCCACCCGGTGGTCGACGGCGCTCATGGCCCACGCCAGGTTGGCGGCCGAGGTGGTCTTGCCCTCGCCCTGGTCGGGGCTGGTGATCAGCAGAGAGTTGATCTCCCGCCCCAGGAGGGCGAACTCCACGGCCGTGCGCACCTTCTGATACGCCTCGGCCACCGGTGAGCGGGGGTGGCGGAGGGTGGCCAGGGCGAGATCGCCGTCCTCCAGTGGCCGCGCCGGCTCCGGGATGCCGCCCAGGAGTGGCAGACCGAGGGCGGCCACGTCGTCGGGGCCCTTGATCGTCCGATCGAGGTTCTCCACCAGGAGGGCCACCGCCGCCCCCAGGATCAGCCCTATCACCAGGCCGAGCAGGAGATTGCGCTCCAGGGAGGCGTTCGTGGGGTGCTGAGGCGGAGCGGCCACCTGGACCACCCGGGCCGCCCCGGCCGCCGCCAGGCGGCTGTTCAGCTGGAGCTCGGCGATCGAGCCGGCCACCGCCTGCACCTTGGCGTCCACCACGTTCAGGTCGGGCTCCAGGTCATTCTGGAGGCGGGTCAGTTGGCCCTCGAGCACCGCCCGTTCCTCGTCGGTGACGTCGCCGGCGAGCTGGTCCTCCAGATCATCGATCGGCTTCCGGATCCTCGTCCGCTCGGTCCGGAGGTCGGCCAGGTCGGTCTGGAAGGCCTCCACCGCGCCGTCGATGCTGTCGATGGCGTCCTGCCGCTTGGTCTCGACGTAGACGTCGGCCCACGTGTTGGCGGCACTGGCCGCCGCCTCAGCGGTGGGGGCGGTGGCCGTGAACAGGATGGCGTCGGACGACTCGGCGGCGGCGATGTCGACGTCGGGGGAGAACCCGAGACGGTTCTCCACCTCTTGGCGCACCTGATCGCTCGCTGCCAGGTCCACCTCGTTGGACAGCTCCCGCACGCCGGCCGCGCCGGATGTCCTCCCGGAGATCGCCTCCTGGGCGGCCGAACCGCCCACCGAGACCTGGGCCGAGGCCGACCAGCTGGGAGATTGGGTGGCGGTGAGTGCCGTGGCCAGCGCGCACACGGCGATGGCCGGCACGAGGATCCACAGCCATCGCCGGCGCATGATGCGCAGGTAGTCGGCCAGCTCGAGCTCGTCGGCGACCGCGCCGGATGAGCTCACCATCACCACCCCGCGCCCGGGATGCGTGCCGGTTGTGTCACTGAGAAAACCCCTAGGGTTGTGCGGCGGGTCAGCCCGAGCGCTGCGGGGTGGCAGGCGTCAGACGCTTCAACCCTATCGGATCGTCAGCCGAGGTGGGGGCGATGGGGCCGGTACGGCCCGGGTCGAATGCCTCAAGGCCACCTGCCGGTCGGTCGATGCCCAGGAATGGCCGTTCGTCTGGCCCATCACCGGCGGGTGGCGACCGCTGCTCTGCTGCTGTGCTTCGTGCTGGGCACGATGTTGCTGACGCTGGGTTCGTCCGGCCCGACCCCCGAGGCGGGCCGGGACGAGGCCGACGCTCGGGGCGCCCCCGCCGCCGACCCCGTGGCCCCCGTGGGGGCGGGCACGACCAGGGAGGTCCGCTCGCTCGCCGACTGGGATCTGGCGGTGGCATCGGCCCAGCCGGGCGACGTGCTGCGGCTGCGGTCCGACATCCCGGGCCGGCTCGTGTACCAGGGCGGCCACGACGGCAGCGGCGGGCCGGGCCCCGACGGCACGGCTCAGGCCCCCATCGTCATCACCGCCGATCCCGGGGTGTGGATCGACCCCGGTAATCAGAGCAGCGGACAAGGC
Source organism: Acidimicrobiales bacterium (assembly GCA_041394285.1). Classification (GTDB taxonomy): domain Bacteria; phylum Actinomycetota; class Acidimicrobiia; order Acidimicrobiales; family SZUA-35; genus CADEDH01. Next base: position 436,616 of record JAWKIL010000001.1, read on the forward strand.
GCCCTCGACGTCATCGCCGCCGATCATGTCCACGTGGTAGGCGTGAGCGTGCGCAACGCCCAGTTCGGGATCCGTTGCCTGCAGTGCCGGGGCAGCGACGATCAGCCGGTGCGGATCGCCGCCAACCGGGTGACCCTCACCGGGCACGCCGGCATCCACGTCGGCGGTCACTGGGCCAGCCACGCCCCCAGCTCCTGGGTGGTGGTGGAGGACAACGTGGTGGATCTCACCGGCCGGACGGCGGCCACCTACGGCGAGGGGATCTACCTCGGCTACGGCGGAGCGGAGTGGGTGGACACCACCGGAGACGTGACCGTGAGGGGGAACGACATCTCGCAGACGGGAGCCGAGGGGATCGACATCAAGCCCGGTACCAGGGACATCACGGTGGATGGCAACGCCATCCACGACCTGGCACCCCTGAACGGCGGGGCCATCTCGGCCCACTACGTGAACCTGGTGCCCAATCCCCATCCCGGTCAGCTCGACGCCGTGACCGTGCGGGCCAACCGGATCTGGAACCTCAACCTGGGCGGTACCCCGGGCTCGAACGACTGGGCGATCTGGGTGGGGCACGGCGGGGTGGATGTGGTGGAGAACTGGATCTGGGGCCTGCGAGCCGACCCGGCCAGCGCCCGGGCGGTCCGGATACGGGCCACCCAGGACTTCGGCCCCCACCCGATCCGGATCCGGGACAACGTGCTGTGGACGGCGCGGGGCTGGGTGGCCGAGGGGCAGCCGTCGGGGGCGGCCAACGTGGCGGCCAGCGGGAATCGGGGTGTCGAGCCCGCTTCGTCGGAGCTGGTGGTCGACGCCTCTGGGTTCCCGGGGCCGGTGCCCGCCATCGGCACTGGCGGTACGGCCGACGCCGGCGCCGGACCCGGCTCTGGCCTGGGGTGGAGCAGCCTGATCGCAGCCCAGCCCGCCGCCGATCCGCCCACCACGGCCCGTAGCCCGGCGACCACCGTATGGGCCTCCGCCGGGGACGGCTCCGGCACCGTGGTCGACCCCGGGCCGCTCAGCGGGGCCGGCGTTCCGGTCGTCGTGCCGCCGGGCGGCTCGACCGCCGCCGGTCCGGCCGGCTCGGTCACCCCCACCACGAACGGGCCCGCCATCGACCTGGTCCCGGGTGGGGCGTCGCCGGTGCCGGGGCTGGAGGATCGTCCGGTCGACCTGCTGGCCTATCAGGCACCGGAAGCCACCGTCGTCGCCGGAGCGGGCCGGCCGCAGCTCGAGGCCGCCGTCGCGCCGCTGGCGGCCGGGCCGCTCCCGGCCCGCCGGGGGCCGGTGCCTCCCGCCGCCGGCGACGCGATCGTCGGCGCCCTGGCCCTGGCCTTCGTGGCGCTCGGCAACCGGGCCACCCGGAGAGGTACGGTTTAGGGCCCGTCTCGCTACCCTCCAACCTCGGAACCCTGTCGGGTGCGCGCCTTGGCGTGGAGCGCGCTGTTGCTGCAAAGGCTGGTACCGGGTGGAGATCGCAATCGTGACGGGGTCGGGTGGCCTCATCGGAGCCCAGTCCGTGCGCTGGTTCGCGTCGTCGTTCGACCTCGTGATCGGCATCGACAACGACATGAGGGCCTACTTCTTCGGGCCTGAGGCGTCCACCGCCTGGGCCGTGCAGGACCTGCGCGACACCGTGCCCAACTACCGCCACCAGCAGATCGACATCCGCGATCGGGCCGCGGTGGATGGTCTGTTCGCCTCGTACGGCGCCGACATCAAGCTGGTGGTCCACACCGCCGCCCAACCCTCGCACGACTGGGCGGCCAACGAGCCGATCACCGATTTCGAGGTCAACGCCCTCGGCACCATGAACCTGCTGGAGGCCACCCGCACCCGGGCGCCGGAGGCGGTGTTCATCTTCACCTCCACCAACAAGGTCTACGGCGACACCCCCAACCGGCTGCCGCTGGTGGAGCTCGATCAGCGGTGGGAGCTGGATCCGTCGCACGAGTGGGCCGAGCACGGCATCCCCGAGTCGATGACGCTCGACAACTCAACCCACAGCATCTTCGGGGCCTCCAAGGTGGCGGCCGACGTGATGTGCCAGGAGTACGGCCGCTACTTCGGCCTCAACACCGGGGTGTTCCGCGGCGGCTGCCTCACCGGGCCCGGCCACTCCGGTGCCGCCCTCCACGGCTTCCTGGCCTATCTCATGCGCTGCACCGTCACCGGCGATCCGTACACGGTGCTCGGCTACCTGGGCAAGCAGGTCCGGGACAACATCCACGCGGTGGACCTGGTCCGGGCGTTCGACGCCTTCCGCCAGGCCCCCCGGCCGGGCGAGGCCTACAACATCGGGGGCGGACGCTACGCCAACTGCTCGATGCTGGAGGCGATCGACCTGTGCCAGGAGATCGCAGGGAGCGAGCTCAAGTGGGAGTACCAGGCCGACAACCGGATCGGTGACCACATCTGGTGGATCTCCGACATCAGCAAGTTCCAGGCCCACTTCCCGTCGTTCCAGCTGAACTACGACATCCGGGCCATACTGACCGATATCCACCAGCACGGCTCGCAACGCTGGCTGGGGGCGTGATGGACGCGGCGCCGACGAACGGCCCGGCGGACGCCGGCACCGACAGGTGCTTCGGCTCCAAGGTGGACCTGTTCGGGGTCGACGTGAGCGTGACCACCTACGGCCATGCCACGGCCGCCATCATGGACGCGGCCCGCAACCACCGCTCCTACGCGGTGTCGGCCCTGGCCGTGCACGGCCTGATGGAAGCGGTGGGCGATCCCGCCTTTCGGGCCGTGGTGAACGAGATCGACCTGGTCACACCGGACGGCCAGCCGGTGCGCTGGGCCATGAACCGGCTCCACCACGCCGGCCTCGACGACCGGGTCTACGGGCCCGATCTCACCTGGAAGGTGATCGAGGCGGCGGCCGACGAGGGGGTCGGCATCTACCTGTTCGGATCCACCGAGGAGACCTGTGACGCCTTCCGGGACGAGATCGGGCGCCGTCACCCCAGTGCCAAGGTGGTCGACGTCCAGCCCGACCGCTTCCGCGACGCCACCCCGGCCGAGGACGAGGCCGACATCGCCCGCATGAACGCCTCGGGTGCCGGTGTGGTGCTCGTGGGCCGGGGATGCCCCCGCCAGGAGCGGTGGGTGGCCGCCCACCGGGGGCGGGTCAACGCCGCCATGCTGGCCGTCGGCGCCGCCTTCGACTACGGCGCCGGGAACCTGGCGCCGCCGCCGGCCTGGATGCAGCGCACCGGCCTCCAGTGGCTGTTCCGCCTGGGCCAGGAGCCCCGCCGCCTGTGGCGTCGGTACCTGGTCACCAACTCCCGGTTCCTGGCCCACTTCGGCCGGGCCCTCGTGCGCTCCCGGCTGGGGTTCTCCCACCGGGTCGGAGCCGCCCGCTAGTGGCGGTGGCCCTCCTCGACACGGTCCGGTCCAAGGTGACGGCCGGGGGCGGTCCGCAGGGCATGCGGAGCCGCCTCAGCTGGTCGCTGGTTGTCGAGCTGCTCCAGCTGGGCAGCTCGATGCTCGTGTTCTTCGCCCTCACCCGGCTGCTGACGCCGGAGGACTTCGGTGTCATGGGCGGCGTGCTGGCGGTGGCCATGCCGGTGGCCAGCCTCAGCTCGATCGGCTCCCACGCCATCCTGATCAAGCGGGTGTCGCAGGGCGCCGACGTCGGCGACACCTGGCAGCGTGCGTTGTCGATGGGGGTGTGGGGGCCCGGTATCGGCGCGCTGCTGGTGATCCTGGCCAAACCCCTGATCCTGCCGGCGGTGAACGGCTGGGTCTACGCGAGCCTGGTGATCGCCCAGCTCAACCTGTTCTGGATCACCGAGCTCGCCGTGTTCATCGGCAACGGGACACGGCGGATCCGGGACTCGGCCCAGATCCGGCTGACGGTGGTGAGCATCCGGCTCGCCGGCCTGCTGCTGTTCGCGCTGGTGGGCAGGGGCAGTTTGACGTGGTGGGCGTTCACCAACCTGGTCACATTCGGCCTGGGAGCGCTGATGGCCATCGGATACATCTGGCGCTACTTCGGGGCCCGGCCGAGCCTCGTCCGGCTGTCGGTGGGCGACATGCGTGAGGGGCTCCCGTTCGCCGTGAACTCGGTATCGGAGTCGGTAGTCGACGTGTCGGACCGTCCCCTGCTCGTCCGCTACGGCCACGGGGCCGACGCCGCCATCTACACGGTCGCCGCCCGCATCATCCAGTTCGGCTACCTGCCCCTCCTGGTGCTCCTGCGGGCCAGTGACGCCGACATGTTCGAGGCCGGACGCCACGGCACCCGCCCCACGATGCGGGTGCTGCGCCGCCTTCTGGCCCCCGGGGTGGGCGTGGCCCTCCTCGTGGCCGTCGGGTTCCTGGTGCTGGCCCCGCTGGTGCCGGTGGTGGCCGGCTCGGAGTACGACGACGCCGTCGGCGCCATCCGGATGCTGTCGGTCCTGCCTCTGATCCGCTGTGTGCAGTACCTGATGGGCAACTGCCTCAGCGCCTCCGGCCACCAGTGGTGGCGGGTGGGGGCCACCCTCTCGGCGGCGGCCGTCAACTTCGGCCTCAACGTCCGCTTCTTGCCCCAGGGGCAATGGTCCACCGCGGTGTACACCACGATCACGAGCGAGATCTACCTCACGGCGGTGATGGCGGCCATGGTGTTCCTGTTGTCGACGATGGAGAGGCGCCAGGCGGCCTATACCGGCAGGAGTGCCGTCACCTGACGGTGCCGGGGAGCGGCCGGCGCCCCCGGAACCGGCCCATCGGCCGGCACCGGGGGGCGACACCCGGCCTCCTCCTCGCAACACTGGGGCTGCTCGTCGCATCGTGCTCTCCCAGCCGTTCGGACCGGGATCCGGCGCCAACGACCGGGTCCACCGTGGCCATGGCCCCCGGCGACCTTCCCCGCCCCCGCCCGGTGCCGGCGGTGCCGGCCGTGGGCTCGCTGGCCACCGATGCCGACCCCCGCGTGGTGTTCGTGGACCCCGCCACCGGCGACGACACCGACGACGGCCAGACGTCGGTCTCGGCCTGGCGGTCGCTCCAGACGGCGGTCGACCGGCTGGCCCCGGGCGACACCCTGTACCTCATGGGGGGCGACTACCGGGGCGACCGACTCACGCCCACCAGTTCCCATGTGGAGGTGAGCGTGTCGGGCACGGCCGACGCCTGGATCACGATCACGGCCGCTCCGGGCCAGCGGCCCCGGATCGTGGCCACCGCCGGGAACGGGATCGAGATCCGGGGCGACTACGTCACGGTGGAGGGCCTCACCGTGGTGGGGGAGGGTTTCGGGCCCGGCAACGACTACGGCTGGGGCCTCATGACCCGGGGAAACCACCATGTCCGGCTGGCCGGCAACACGATCTCGGGGATGGCGGTGGGCGGCATCACCTCGATCGAGGCCACGAACCTGGAGATCACGGGCAACGAGGTCCACGACAACAGCTTCTGGGGGCCGGAGCAGGGCAGCGGCATCTCGCTGTGGCACTCCCGCGACGCCGGGACCGACCCGGGGCCCGATGGCTACCACGACCGGATCGTCGGCAACCTGGTGTACCGCAACGAGAACAAGGTCCGGTCGATGTTCCGCTCCAACCGGATCATCACCGATGGCAACGGCATCATCGTCGACCAGGCCGACCAGACCGGCTACACGGGACGGGTGCTGGTGGCCGACAACGTGATCCTCGACAACGGGGGCCGGGCCGTCCTGGTGCTCGAATCGTCCCGGGTGGACGTGGTCCACAACACGACCTACCACAACGCCCGCACCGCCGGGCTGGAGGGGGGACCGGTGGAGCTGGCGGCGGGGCGGGCCCGGGATGTTCGTTTCGTGGCCAACCTGGCGTGGGCCCGGCCCGGCGGCACGGCGTTCACGGTGAGCAGCAGCCGGTCCGTCGTGTCCGACGGCAACGTGTTCGTGACGGATCAGCCGGTGCCCCGGGCGGCCGAGACCGATCTGATCACCGCCGACGGTGCCCGGCTGGTGACCCTGCCCGGGGAGGACCCGACGGTCGCCGACTTCCGGCCGGCGCCGGGCAGCCTCCTGGTGGGGCGGCCCGCGGTGCTGCTCCCGATCCCGTCGCTGCCGACCGACACCGGCGGGCGGGGTCGGCCGGACGTCGGGCCGGCGGTGGGGGCCTTCGAGCCGGGCGCCAGGGAGCAACTCGAGCGCCGACCGCCCCGTCAGCCGCTGGGGCTGGAGCGCCACGAGGGCCGGACGCTGACGGTCGGGCCCTCGGAGCCAGCGGGGGAAGGCTGAGCCGGCCGCAGGGCCGTCAGGGTTCGCTCAGGGCCGGACGGCGCCCGCCGAGCCGCCGCTCACCGCCGCTCTGATGTCATTGGAGAGCCCGAGGGAACTGCGGTGCCGCAGATGGAGCGAGGTCGACAGCACGGCCACCATGAACATCATCCACCCCAGGGGCTCCGACCCGACGCCGGTCTCGGTGATCGACATCATCAGCACGGTGGTGAAGAACGTCAGGGGCCACAGGCCGACCGGACCGGGCACGATAGCGACGATCCGGGTGGCGTTCCTGATCGAGCGGAGGTACACGGCCAGGTAGAGCAGCACACCGAAGATCCCGATTTCCAACCAGATCTGGAGCAGGGCATTGTGGGCGTGGCTGGGATTCCACCGGTTCTGGATCCACACCTCGTGCACCGGGCTGAAGAAGCCGTTGAACGTGGCCCCGAACCCGTGGCCCAGGAACGGCTTCTGCAGGGCGATCGGGATCAGGTTCTCCCACAGCGGTACCCGGCCGGTCAGGGTGATGTCCTTGTTGAGCCACCGGGCCAGCAGGGCGATGTTGGCGGTGGCGAAGGCGACGGCGAAGGTGCTGCTGCCCACCAGGCTCAGGATCACGGCTCCCCGCAGCGTCTTGCGCCCCCGGAACGCCTTGTAGACGACCATGGAGGCCAGGGTGACGAGCGTGGCCATGAGCATCGTCTTGGACTGTGAGCCCAACAGCAGGGCCACGTGGCCGGCGGCGCCGGCGTAGAAGACCCAGCGCAGGACCGGGTAGGTGCGGGCCGACACCAGCAGCGTCGGTATCGACAGGGTGGCCACGTACCCGAGGGAGTTCTTCTGGATGAACACGCCCTGCCAGTTGCCTGCCGCATCCACCCCGTACTGGGGCAGCGCGAAGACGAAGAGCAGGTTGATGACCAGGCTGAGCAGGGCCATCACCGCCAGGAGGCGCAGGATCTGATCGAGGGAGAACCGCATCACCAGGTACGAGCCGTACAGGGTGACGGCCACGAAGATCGTGGCTCGGCGCAGCGTGAGCGAGGGGTCGGCCGACCAGAAGGTGGAAGCGAACGTGAGGGTGGCGTAGCCGTAGACCAGGGGCTCCGTCCGCACCATCGTGACCAGGTGGTCGATGCTGCCGGCCACCCGGGCGAAGGCGATGGCGATCAGGGCCAGCTCCACCGCCACCAGGAGGGGGTTGGAGTAGTCCGACTCCAGCGCACCCCGATTCCGCAGCCACGAGCTGGGGATCTCGTGGACGAAGACGAAGGCCGTGAGCACGACCATCGCCTTCTCGGTGATCCCGGGCTGGGTGAGGGCCACCACCCGCCGGGCCCGTTGGCCGGCGGGAGTGGACTCGGGAGCGAGAACGAGGGCTGTCATCAGCGAACGCTAGACCCGGGTGTAGGCGTAACGGTCGCGCTGCAGCAGCTTGCCCCGCTCGTACTTCTGCCGGTTCATCACCGCTCCCAGCAGCTTGGCCCCGGTCCGCTCGAGGTCGGCCCGGACCTGGAGCAGGTCGGAGGTGGCGGTGCGCTCGGTGTCGACCACCACGATCACGCCGTCGACGTAGCGGGCGGCGGACAGGGCGTCGGCCGTGGAGAGCACCGGCGGGGTGTCGATCACGATGTACTCGACGTCCTCCCGCTCCAGCTCCTTCACCATCTGCTCGAACCGGTCGGAGTTGAGCAGCTCACCGGGGTTGTTGGGCGGGGCGCCGGAACGGATCAGCCAGAGATTGTCGATGCCGGGCACCTTCTCGGCGTTGAGCTCGGCGGCGTGGGCCAGATACTCCGAGAGGCCGGGCCGGGGTCCCTCCATGCCGAACAGCTTCTCCAGGGTGGGCCGACGGAGATCGGCCGACACCAGCACACAGCGCGACCCGTTCTGGGCCAGGGCGATGGCCAGGTTGGACGACGTGAGGCTCTTGCCTTCGGCCGGATTGGCGCTGGTGACGATGATCGACGACACCCCGCTCGACGAGTTGAGGAACTGGGTGGAGCTGCGGAGCCGGCGGAACGCCTCCCGGGCCGCCCCGATCCGGGCCGAGCCGCCGGTGGTGAGCATGATCAGGCTGCCGGTGCCGCCCCGGTTGCCCATGCCCAGTGTCGGCACGTTGCCCATGACGGTGGCCCCCAGGGCCAGTGCCACGTCCTCGGAGTCCCGGGCCGTGGTGTCGAGCCGCTCCAGCAGGAAGGCGGTGACCACGCCGATCAGGAGGCCGCCGAGCAGGCCACCGATGAGGAGCAGCGACGACGGCAGCCCGTCGGGCCCGCTGGCCGGGCTGGCCTGCCGCAGTACCTCGGCCGCCGGGCTTCGGGTTGCGAGGTTCCGCTGGGCGTTGCCGATCTCGTTGTCGAGATTGCGGGCGGTGGTGCCGACCTGACTGAGCTGGGCGCGAAGGCTGTTCAGCTGGGTGTCGATGTCGGCTATGGCCTGGGCATTGCCGTTGGCCTTGGCCCGCTCGCTTTGGAGTTCGTCGATCTGGGTGGCCAGGGTGCCCTGCTGCTGGTTGACCGTAGTTTGCTCCACCGTGGCGCTGTCGATGATCTTCTGGTAGAAGCCCTTGGCGTCGGCCTCCCGCTTGTCCACGTAGTTCTCGGCGAACGCCTCGGCGGTGACAGCGGCCGTCGTGGCGTCGGTGGCCGTGAATGACGCCTGCATGACGTCGGAGTCGGGCCGGAACTGAACCGTGAGGTTCTTGAGCAACTCATTGGGTGTGGCCGCCGTGCCCAGCTGGGCCTGAACGGCGGTTGCCGTCTGGTTGGAGGCCAGCACCTCCCGCTCCCGCTCCAGGTTCGGCAGCACCTGCGTGTTGTTGGGGCCCGGGGTGGGGCGCAACAGGATGGTGGCGGTGCTGGTGTAGGTGTGGGTACGGGCCGTGGTGTAGAGCAGGGCGACCGCCACACACAGCGCCGTCAGGGCCAGCACCACCCATTTGTGGCGCTGGACGGCCCGGAGATAGTCCTCGAGGCGTGCAGCCTCCGGACCGGAGGTCCCTGTCTGGTACATCATGGTTCTTGCGCTCCTGGGAGAGGATGCGTTTGCGGCGGGTCTGAGCATCGTAGCTGGTCGATCTGCCCAGTGGCATCAGGTAGAGCAGCCTCGCCCTGGCCCGACCTGGCGTTCAGCTTCCGTCGCCGTACTCGGGGCGGGTGCCGCCGGCGAGCCCGTGGAAGCTGCCGATGCCCCGGGACATCCTCATCAGGCCCCAGGCGGCGCGGCTCCGGCGGCGGGTGGCCACGCCGGCCGCCGCGAGGGCCAGGCCCTGTGCCACCCGGGTGGTGGCCCGGGCCGAGATCAAGGCCCGGCGCCGCAGTGTGGGGTCACCGGCCATCTCGGCCCGCACCCAGTTGGCGGTGGCCCGCCGCTCCCGGCGGGTCAGCCAGGCCAGTGTCGTGCGGTCGGGCCCCACGATCTCGGTCACGGCCGCCGTGGCGCTCCACTGCAGCCCCAGACCGAGCCGGCGGGCCCGCAGCGAGAAGTCGGTGTCCTCGCCGCCGCTGAAGGCGAACCGCTGGTCGAAACGGAGGCCGTGGGCCCGGATCTGGGTGAGATCGACGGCCAGGTTGCCCGAACGGAGCCAGGTCTGGGGGGTTCCGTCGGCCGGCTCGGGCCGGTCGAACAGGCCCCCGTCGACCACCCAGGCGGGAGGCTGGTGGCGGAAGCGGGTGCGCACGGGGCCACCGACCAGGGCGGCCCCGGTGCTCGCCATCACCCGCAGCAGCCCGTCGGGCCAGCCGGGCTCGGCCACCTCGTCGTCGTCGATGAACGCCAGCACGTCGCCCCCGGCATCGTCGAGCGCCCGGTTCCGGGCGGCGGCGAGGCCGGGTGCAGGCTCGTGGCGGTACCGCAGGGGGAGCGGGTAGCCCGCCTCGATCAGGGCGTCCACCGTGCCCTGGGCCGACGGCGTGCGGTCGTTGTCGACGATCAGTACGTCATGTAACCGCCATGATGTTGCAGGAATGTTCTCCGCCAGGGGGCGCAGGCTCTCCAGGGTCGACACGAGCGACTCCGGGCGACGGTAGGTGAGGATGCCCACGGTGACCGGTCGAGGGTGGCCGGTTGGGGTGGTGGGCCGGGCTTCGTGGCCCTCTGAGCTGGGATCTTCGGTGTCGGTGGTAGTCAAGAAGACCCCTGCTATCCGAACGGTGACGGTGCGCCAATCGGGAAGTTTACCCACCCCCGTAATGTGTCGATTCGGCAACGGGGTGGTCTAGGGTGACGAGCGCTATGGGGCAGAAGGTCGACGGTGACCAGTGGTGAACCTGACATCCGATCTCCCGCTCACGACGCTAGAAGTACGTCGACGGCCAGTGGCCCCGGTACTTCTCGTTCCGCGGGTCACAGCGTACAGTCGCTGGGTGAAGCGTCCGCTCGACGTGACGCTGGCCCTGCTCGTCCTGTTGCTGTCGGCTCCGGTGTGGATCGTCGTGGCGCTCTCCATCCCCGTGATGTTGGGCCCCGGCGGGATCATCTACCGCCAGGAGCGGGTGGGCCGTCACGGCGAGCCGTTCACCATCTACAAGTTCCGTTCGATGCTCCAGGACCGGCGCCAGGGCGCCAATCCGCTCTACATCGGCCCGGAGCGTCGCTCCACCCACAAGAGCAGCAACGACCCCCGCCACACGCCGTACGGCCGGTTCCTGCGGGCCACCAGCATCGACGAGCTCCCCCAGCTGGTTAACATCATCCGGGGTGACATGAGCCTCGTCGGTCCCCGTCCCGAGCTGGTGGCCGTGGCCCGGCGCGACGGCTTCGCCAACCACCCTCGTCACCTCACCCGCCCCGGCCTCACCGGGATGTTCCAGGTGTCTCCCCTGCGCTCCCAGAACCGGATCTCGGCCGGCCTCCACCTCGATCTCCAGTACGTGGTGCACATCCGCTTCATCCATGACCTCAAGATCCTGGTGAAGACGGCGCTGATCCCGTTCACTCGCCGAGGGAGCTGACCACGGGCGGCCGGCCGCTGCGCATCCTGTTCGTCTGCACCGCCAACATCTGCCGCAGCCCGGCCGCCGAGCATCTGGCCCGGCACCGGTTCGGCGAGGCGGAGGCGATGTTCCGGTCGGCTGGCTTCCTCACCGAAGACGAGGCCTGCCCCGAGCACCTGCTGCGGGCGTTGGGCGAGCTGGGCGTCGATGCGTCCCAGCATCGGAGCTACCGGATCGATCCGGCGAGCCTGGAGGCAGCCGATCTGGTGCTCACGATGGAGGGCCAGCACGTGCCGAGCGCCACCCGCCTCCACCGGGCGGCTTTTCCCAAGATCATGCCTCTCAAGGAGGCGGCACGGGTGGCCACCGGCCTCGGCCCCCGGGTCTCCCTCGACGATCTGGTGGACGAGGTGAACCGCATGCGGGACCCCCGTACCTACCTGTCGAAGGGATGGGACGTGGCTGACCCCTACCGGCGCAAGCTCCGCGACTACCGCCGGGCCGTGGCCGAGATCGACGGTCTGGTGGCCGAGGTCATGGACCGCATCGTCTGAGCGGGAGGGCCGCTGGTGGGCCGGGCCCGCCAGGCCGGTCGGGCACGCCAGGTGACACGGGTGTTCAGTAGGAAGCTGGCGATCACCGTGCCGCTGACCGCGGTGGTGTTGAGGGCGAGGGCTGCCATCAGGCGCCCCAGCGTGGGCTCGGGACCGCCGGCGGGCAGCAGAACCTGCCCGATCAGGCGGTCGGCGCCGGCCACGGCCGCCATGGCCTGAGCGGTCACCAGATGGAAGCGGGCCAGGGGCCCCAGGTGGTGCCAGCGATGGTGGCAGCGGTGAGGGAAGGTGGCCCGGTCGTGGGCCAGGTACTCGACGACCACGGCCATCTCCGCCGCCAGCAGGGCGCTGATGGGGATCCCGGCCCCGGCGACGAGGGGGGCGCCCCCGGTTGAACCCAGCGCCGGGGCCAGCACCGACGACCGGATCGTCGTGCCGAGCAGGGCGAACAGGCCGTAGACCACGAAGCGGCTGGCGGCCAGGCGGGAGGCCAGCAGCTCGGTCACCGAGGCCAGGTAGGCGGTCACGACCGACCCCGACAGCTTCGTCGTGCCGGCGGTCCGGAGCCGGAAGTGGTAGCCGACCTCGGCCACCACCGGCCGCTCGCCCCGGGCCAGGAGCTCGAGCAGGATCTTGAATCCCCGGCCGGTCACGTCGGCCCGGGTGGCCTCCCAGCGGGACCGGGAAAGGGCGAAGAAGCCGCTCATCGGATCGCTGACGTCCACTCCCACCAGGGCCCGGGCCAGCTGGGCCCCGCCCCACGACACCAGCCGCCGCTGGCGGCTGAACTCGCCGTAGCTGCCGCCCTCAACCGCCCGGGAGCCGATGCACACGTCGGCCCCGTCGGCCACGGCGGCGGTCATGGCGGGCAGGATGGCCTCGTCGTGCTGCCCGTCGGCATCCATCACCGCCAGCACCTGCCCCTGGGCCAGGGCCAGGCCTTCCACCACCGCCGACGACAGCCCGCGGCGCCCGATGCGGCGCAGGACCCGGACCCGGCGGGAGCGCTGGGCCGCATCCTCCGCCAGCTGCCAGGTGCCGTCGGGCGAATCGTCGTCGACAACCACCACCTCGTAGTCGAGCTCGGCCAGCGCCAGGTCGAGGCGGTCGAGCAGGATGGGGAGGCTCTCGGCTTCGTTGTAGGTGGGCACCACCACCGACAGCTGGGGGCGGAGCGGCCCCCGCCGATCGGCCCACGCCGGCCACGGCTGGGTGGTGGGACCGGCAGGGGCGGCGGGGGAGGAGGCCGTCATCGGCCTCCCATCGGCCGCGCCGAGCCTGCCGTGAGGCCTCGCCCGCCGGTGGCGGGGCCGCCGGTGTCAGCTCCGGGGGCGGGTGGCGGTCAGGAGCTGGGTGATGCCGGTGGACAGCTGGCGGCGCTCGACGTCCACCAGGCCGGCTGCGTTGAGCATCTCCACCATCCGGGCCGGCTCGGGCAGGTAGGACACCGATCGGGGGAGGTAACTGTACGCCGAGCGATCCGAGAGCAGCCCACCCACCCGGGGCACCACCTGGTTGAAGTAGACCTGGTGGCCGGCCTTCAGCAGGCGGTTGTCGGGCTGGGACACGTCGAGGAGGGCCAGGCGGCCGCCGGGCTCCAGCACCCGGTACAGCTCGGCGAAGAAGGGCTCCAGGCCCACCAGATTGCGCAGGGCGAACCCGCAGACGGCACCGGCCACCGAGCCGGCGGCCACCGGTAGGGCGAGGAGGTCGCCCTGCACCAGCGGGGCCGGGGTGCGGGCCGCCGCCAGCATCCCGAACGACAGGTCGACGCCAACCGGGCGGTGGCCGGCCGAGGTCAGCTCCAGGCACAGGTCGCCGGTGCCGCAGGCCAGGTCGAGCACCGTGGATCCCGGGGGCAGGCGAAGCTCCCGCACCGCCCGCCGGCGCCAGCGGGCGTCGAGCCCGAATGTCAGGACCCGGTTGACCAGGTTGTAGCGGGGGGCGATGGCATCGAACATGGAGCGGACCGCGGCGCGCTTCTCGTCGCCCTCGGGCAGCCGGTCTCGGGGCATGGTCATCGTGGACCGACCCTATCCCACCGGGCCTTCAGCACCTCGAACCGTCCGGGGGCACCTCGTCGCGGAGCAGATAGCCGCGCACGAGGTCGCGGACGCAAGCGCTGGCGGAGTAGGCGGTGTGCCCGTCGAGCTCGGCCACCACCAGGGAGGCTGCCTCCAGGTGGCCGGCCACGGCCCGGGCGTTGGCCAGCGGGGTGGCCGGATCGTTGGTGTTGCCCACCACCAGGATGGGTCGGGCACCCGGCGCCGTCACCGGACCCCGCGCTGGCCCCGCCGGCACCGGCCACCAGGCACAGGCGAGCAGCTCGTTGGCCACGGCCGGTCCGAAGCGGGGGGCCAGGGCGGTGGTTTCGGCGGTGAAGGCGGCCCAGGCGTCCCGATCGGCGGGGCGGGGGCTGTCGGTGCACTCAACACCGGCGTAAGCCCCGAACGGCACGACCTGGGTGAAGGTGTCGCTGAGGTCCTCGATCGTGGCGAAGTCGCCGGCCAGGGCGTCGGTGAGGGCCGAGGCGTAGACCGGCCACAGACCCTCGTCGTACAGCGTGATCAGGGCAGCCGAATCGAGCTCGGTCGGGCCGACCTGGCCCACCGGCCCGGCGCGCTCGATACGGGTCATCAGCTCGTCGTGGGCGGCGGCCACCCCGCCCGGGGGACAGGTGATCCGGGTCCCACAGGCCGCGTCGAGGACGGCGAACGCCTGCTCGAACGCCACGGCCTGCGCCGTGAGGAGGTCGGTCAGGTCCTGTTCGGGGTCCACCACCCCGTCGAGCACCAGGTGGCCCACCCGCTGGGGGTAGGCGTCGGCGTAGACCAGCCCGATCAGGGTGCCGAAGCTGAAGCCGATGTAGTGCAGCTGCTCGTCGCCCACCGCCGCCCGCAGCTGATCGAGGTCGCGGGCCACGTCGTCGGTGCGGAGATGGGCCAGCAGGCCGGTGGCGTCGGTCTGGGCGCAGCTCCGGGCGAACGCCTCGGCCGCATCGTCCATGGCCCTCACCTCGGCCTCGCTGTCGGGTGACCAGTCGGGCAGAGGACCGAGGGAGCGGTCCAGCGTGCAGGCCACCGGCGTGCTGGCGCCCACGCCCCGGGGGTCGAACCCGATCAGATCGTAGGAACGGGCGGTCTCGGGGTCGAGCTGGAAGCCGTTGGCCACGAAATCGACGCCGGAGGCGCCGGGCCCGCCCGGGTTGACGAACACCGAGCCCAGCCGGGTACCGGTGGCGGCCCGCCGGACCAGGGCGATGCTGATCGTGGGGCCGCCGGGATCGCCGTAGTCCAGCGGCACGGCCACCGAGGCACAGGTCAGCTGGCCACAGGGCCGCCAGGCAGCGGGACCGGCCGGGGCCGGCGGTTCGGCGGTGGAGCTGGCGGTGGCCGGCGTCGAGGAGGTGGCGGGCGCCGCAGTGGTGGTCGATTCCGATCCTGGGATCGGGGCGGTGGTGCCGTCGCCGGCGCCGGAGCTTCCGCCGCAGGCCGCTGCCGCCACGAGGAGGGCCGAGAGCGCCACTGGCGCCGCCGCCCGGCCGGGTTGCCAGCGGCGGCGGCCCGCTACTCGAACCACACCTTCTGGTATTCCCGGGAGTGGGGGTGGATGGCGGCCACGGCCAGCGCCACCGGGAACACCATCCGGTTCAGCACCAGCAGGATGGTCACGATGCCGGCGTCGAGGTTCGTGGCCAGCAGGTAGACCCAGTAGAGGGCGATGAGGACGGCGCAGATGGCGAGCAGGAAGTAGCCCCACCGCTTGTTGTTGGCCGATCCGAAGGCGCCGACGCCGAGGCCGATGAACAGGGCGAGGAACAGCAGATCGGCTCCGCCCAGGAGCCCGAAGACGGCGGAGAGGTACCCGAGGATCACGGCGGCCTGCAGCGTCTGCGGATGGGACGGGTTGAACCAGCGAGTCATAGCACTCACAGTATGGAGGGGCCGCTCGCCGGCGGTGCATGCAGGCCACCAACTTGTGCCCCGGTCCGCGGCCGCCGCCGGGGTCCGACCGTCACCGGCGTGCCCGGCTCGGGCTGGTGGCCGGCGGCCAGCTGGCCGCAGGCGGCGTCGATACCGGTGCCCCGGTTGGCCCGGACCGTCACGTTGATGCCCCGATCGGTCAGCCGGCGGGCGAAGTCGGCGATCCGTCCGGCCGGCGAGCCGGTGGTGGGCCACCCCGGCGTGGGATTGAGCGGTATGAGGTTCACGTGGGCCCGGGCGTCGGCGGCCACCACCGCCAGCTCGTCGGCGTCGCTCGGGCGGTCGTTTACCCCATCGATCATGGCCCACTCGAACGACACCCGGCGCCCCGTCCGTTCTCGGAAGCGGCGGGCCGCCGCCACGACCTCGGGAATGGGGTGGCGCCGGTTCACCGGCACCAGCTCCGAGCGCAGCTCGTCGTTGGCGGCATGGAGCGACACGGCCAGCCCCACCTGGAGGCCTTCGCCGGCAAAGCGGTCGATCGCCGGCACCAGACCGATGGTCGACACGGTCACGTGGCGGGCCCCGATCCCGAGGTCGCCCACGATCCGGCGGACAGCGGTGAGGACCCGGTCGTAGTTGGCGAACGGCTCGCCCATGCCCATGAACACGATGTTCGACAGCCGGCGGGGGGCGGCCGCCGCCCGGGCCGCCACCACCTGTTCCAGGATCTCACCCACGCTGAGGTTGCGCTGGTAGCCCGCCTGGCCCGTGGCGCAGAACCCGCAGGCCATGGCGCAGCCGGCCTGGCTCGACACGCACACCGTGACCCGGTCACGGTACGGCATCAGCACCGTCTCCAGGGCCACCCCGTCGTCGGTGCCCCACAGCCACTTGACGGTGCCGTCGACCGGGTCCCGCTGCTCCCGCTCCAGGCGCAGCGCGGGGCGGACCGCCTCCTCCAGGCGCCGGCGCAGGGCGGCCGGGAGGTTGGACAGCTCGGAGGGGGCGAGACCCCGGTCGTAGAGCCCCTGCCATACCTGGCGGGCCCGGTAGGCCGGTTCCCCGGCCAGCAGTTCCCGCCACTCGTCGGCGTCGGGGGTCCAGGGCGAGGGGAGGAGGCTCACGACGACCGGGTGAGGGCCCGGCCCCAGGCCCGATCGGTGCGGACCACGCCGAACCCCAACCGGACGTAGGTGCGCACGGCCGGCTCGTTGTCGGCCTCGACGTAGAGCATCCCGGTGGTGAGACCCTGGGCGTGGAGCCAGTCGAGACCGGCCATCGTCATCGGGGCGCCCAGCCCGCGACCGTGGAAGTCGGGGTCCACCCCGATCACGTAGATCTCGCCCAGCCGCCGCTCGGGCACCGGGTGCTCGTGGATCTTGGTCCAGCAGAAGCCGGCGATCCGGCCGTCGCGCTCGTGGATACGGAGGCAGTCGGGCCGGAACCAGGGCTCGGCCATCGCCGCTTCCAGGTCGGCGGCCGTCTTCGCTCCCTGGTCGGGGTGGTGCACGAAGGCCCGGTTGTTCACGGCCACCAGCTCGTCGAGATCGCCGGGCTGGTACGGCCGCGACGGGAGCGAGTCGGCGCCGGGCACGGGCAGCGGGCACCGCATCTGGTGGAGGGCCCGCACCGGGGCGAGCCCGTGGCGGTCGGCCAGGCGCTCGTGCCAGGGCTGGGCCGGGCGCCCCCACACCTCCAGCCGGTCGGCCTCGGCGTCGGCCAGCGCCGGTTGGATGGCGGCCAGAAGGCGGTCGGCCACCTCGTCGGCGTTCTCGACCGTGGGGTCGAGCACTCCGTCGAGCTGCAGCCGGCCCCGGCTGACCCCGCCCCCCAGGAACCCGACCAGCTCGTGCTCCCCGTTGCCCGCTGCCGCAGAGGCGTCGGCGTCACAGGCCAGGGTGGCACAGAAGCCAGGGGGCTGGGCGCCGGGATCGTCGGTCCAGCTGTCGAACCGGTCGTCGAGCAGGTGGGGCGGCACCGCCCGGGACAGCAGTAGGCGCCCCTGGCGCCCCAGGGCCGCCGTGATCCCGGTGGCGACACTGATGGTGACGTGGGAGGAGCCGGGTGGCATAGGTATATAAGGTACCGATGGCTCGCCCCCGAACCCCAAAGGGCCGCGCCCAGCGCGCCCATCTCCTCCTGGCCGACGAGTACCCCGACGCCCGGTGCGAGCTCGATCACGCCGACCCCTTCCAGCTGCTGATCGCCACGATCCTGTCGGCCCAGGCCACCGACGTGGGGGTGAACAAGGTAACCCCTGGGTTGTTCGCCCGGTATCCCGATGCCTGGGCTCTGGCCGCCGCCTCCCCGGAGGAGGTGGAGCCGTTGATCTCCAGCCTCGGGCTGTTCCGCAACAAGGCGAAGAGCATCGTCACCTGTGCCTCCCAGCTGGTCGAGCGCCACCGGGGTGAGGTGCCGGGGGCGATGGCCGATCTCACGGCGCTGGCCGGTGTCGGACGCAAGACGGCCAACGTGGTGCGCAGCGTCGCGCTGGGGCTGCCCGGCCTCCCGGTCGACACCCATGTGCTGCGGCTCAGCGGCCTGCTCCAGCTCACCACCGAGACCGACCCGGTGAAGGTGGAGCATGCGCTCAACCCGATGATCCCGGCGGCCGAGCGGGGCCTGTTCAGCCTGAGGATGATCCTCCACGGCCGGCGGGTGTGCGTGGCCCGCCGCCCCGAGTGCGGCCGCTGCGTGCTGGCCGACTTCTGCCCCTCCGTCCGCTGAGGGTCCGAGAGAACAGCCAACACTGGCCTCCCCGGGCCGAGCCGACCCCTTTTGCCCAAAGGGTCGGGTAATCGTGTTCATAGCCCGCGATTTTTTCTGAATATCCACCCTCTTCTAGGTGCGGCGATTTATATTGATGACAGCCAGGTTCCCGCCACCTGGTAGCAGCGACAACAGGGATCCGCCGCCCTGTGTCGCGCCGCCGGCGCCCCCGTTTGTGGGGCGCCGGCGTTCATTTTGGCCTCGGCCGGACCGGACTCTCAGAGCTGGTCCGGCCGAGTGCATTATGGCCTCTACCTGCAGAAACGTCACTCCTCCATCGACATGCTGGGTCTCGCCGAAGCATGGGGATCCGATCTCGAGGCGTTCGCTTGGCCCGTGGCCCATGCGTTGGTCCCCGTGCCTATCTGCTGCAACCAGCGTGGCTGTGAATGTTTCTCAATAGACGGATATCTATTCGCTATATTTCTCAATAAGAAGCGACTAATAGCCTCGTCTATTGTTGTCGATCAACGGTGGGCCTGGCGCAGGATGCTCGTCAGGCGGCGGGCCGACGCCTCGAGCTGGCGCTCCAGCTCCTTGAGGGCCAGGCCGGCCTCGTCCTTGTCGTCGCAGGCCGCAGCCAGCTGGCCGATGCGGAGTGTGAGCTCGTCGAGCGTCGACGACAGCGAGGCGAGAGCGCTCAGGTCCAGGGCCATGTCCGATCCTCCGGGAGCAGGGGCGCAGCGTCCGGCGCCGGCGCCGGGAGGGCGACGCCTCTGACCTGCGTCGAGGGGGTCCGGCCCACGCTAGCGTCGAGGGGTGGACCACAGCCCTCGACGTGCACTCCAGCGCCCGAGCAGCGCACTGCCGTGTTGAACCGTCTCGACCTCCGGGGTCGGGGCGCCGCGGTGGCTGGCCAGCTGCCCCGACCGGCCATCGCCGGCGACGAGCCGCGGGCCGTGGTGCGGGATCTGATCGACGAGGTCCGGCGCGACGGTGACGACGCCCTGCGCCGCCTGACCGAACGGTTCGACGGCGTGGCGCTGGGCGCCATCCGGGTGCCGGAAGCCGAGCTCGATGCCGCTCTGGCCGGCATCCCCGCATCGCTGCGGGCCGCCATGGAGGCGGCCATCGAGGGCATCGAGGCCTTCCACCGCCATCAGGTGCGGCCGCCCCACACGGTGCAGAGCCCCGGTATGACGATCCGGGCCTACCAGAAGCCGATGGGCCGGGCCGGTTTGTACGTCCCCGGCGGGCGGGCCGAATACCCCTCCACCGTGCTGATGACAGCGGTGCCGGCCCGGGTGGCCGGTGTGGGCGAGATCGTGTTGTGCGTGCCACCCGACCGCCGGATCGGAGCCATCGCCCCGTCGGTGCTGGCCGCCGCCCGGCTGGCCGGGGTCTCGGAGGTGTACGCCGTAGGCGGAGCGCAGGCCATCGCCGCCATGGCCTACGGCACCGAGACGATCCGGCCCGTCGACGTGATCGCCGGCCCCGGCAACGTCTACGTGGCCCTGGCCAAGCAGGAGGTGGCGGGCCAGGTGGGCATCGCCGCCGCCTTCGCCGGCCCGTCCGAGGTGGTGGTGGTGGCCGACGCCGACGCCAACCCCGAGCTGGCTGCCATCGACGTGATCGTCCAGGCCGAGCACGGTCCTGACGGGCTGGCCTGGCTCGTGACCTGGGACGAGGCGGTGGCCGACGCCGTGTGCGCCGCCGGGGATCGGCTCCTGGCCGACGCCCCCCGGGCGGCCGATGTGCGGTCCACGCTGGCCGCCGGCGGCTACGCCGTGCTGGTCGACGACCCCGTGGCCGCCCTGGCCGTGGTCAACGCCATCGCCCCCGAGCACCTGGAGCTCCAGTGCGCCGGGGCCGAGGAGCTGGCCGGCCGGGTCGACAACGCCGGCGCCATCTTCTGCGGTCCCTGGTCGCCGGCTTCGGTGGGCGATTACGTGGCCGGGCCCAGCCACGTGCTGCCCACCTACGGCTCGGCCCGCTTCGCCAGCGCCCTCACCGTGGCCGACTTCTGTAAGGACCACCACGTGGTGACGCTCGACCCGGAAGGCATCCAGCGCCTCGGGCCCCATGTGGTGGCCCTGGCCGACACCGAGGGGCTCGACGCCCACGCCGCCTCCGTCCGCCTCCGCCTCGACCTCCTCGCCGGAAAGGTCAGCGAATGACGAGACCCACAGTGCGGGATGATCTGAAAACTCTCGAGGGGTACCACTCGCCCCAGCTCACGGTGGACGTGCGGCTCAACACCAACGAGGCCCCCGAGGCCCCGCCCCAGGCGTTCACCCGGGCGGTGGAGGCGGCGGTGGCCGGTGTCGAGTGGCACCGCTACCCCGATCGGGCGGCCACCGACCTGCGGGCCGCCATCGGGGCCATCCACGGGCTCCCCGGCGGCCAGGTGTTCTGCGCCAACGGCTCCAACGAGGTCATCCAGACCGTGCTGCTGGCCTTCGCCGGCCCCGGGCGGAGGGTGGCCACCTTCGAGCCCACCTACGCCATGCACGCCCACATCGCCAGGATCACGGGGGCGGACAGCGTGGTGGGGGAGCGGCGCGACGACTTCACCCTCGACCTCGACGACGTGGCCCGGGTGATCGCTGCCGAGCGGCCGGCCGTCACCTTCCTGTGCTCTCCCAACAACCCCACCGGCACGGTGGAGACCGAGGAGTCGGTGCGGGCGGTGCTCGGGATGGTGGAAGCGGTGGGCGGGCTGCTCTTCGTCGACGAGGCCTACGGGCAGTTCGCGCCGTGGTCGGCCGCCAGCCTGCTCGACGACGAGCGGGCCCTCGTGGTGTCCCGCACCTTCTCCAAGACGTGGGCCATGGCCGGCGCCCGCCTCGGCTACCTCCTGGCCCCGGCCTGGCTGGTGGCCGAGCTCGACAAGGTGGTGCTGCCCTACCACCTCGACACGCTGAAGCAGCGGGCCGGCCTGGCCGCCCTCGGCTTCGTGGACGACATGGAGCGGCGGGTGTCGTCGATCGTCGAGGAGCGGGGACGGATCGAGGCCACCCTGCGGGAACTCGGTTGCGAGGTGTGGCCGTCGGGTGCCAACTTCGTGCTGTTCCGCCCCACCCGGCCCGGCCGCCAGGTGTGGCAGGGGCTGGTGGACCGTTCGGTGCTGGTGCGCGACGTGTCGGGCTGGGACCGGCTCGACGGGTGCCTGCGGGTGACGGTGGGCACCGCCCCCGACAACGACCGGTTCCTGGCCGGCATGACCGAGCTCCTGGAGGAGGACGCATCGTGACCACCGTGAACGCCCCCCGGCGCAGCCATCGCACCCGGTCCACCGCCGAGACGTCGATCGAGGTGTCGATCGACCTCGACGGCACCGGCGTCACCAGCGTCGCCACCGGCATCCCGTTCTACGACCACATGCTCGACCAGCTGGGCCGCCACGGCGGGTTCGACCTGGTGGTGAAGGCCGACGGCGACATCCACATCGATGCCCATCACACGGTGGAGGACACCGCCATCGTGATCGGCCAGGCCCTGGCCGAGGCCTGGGGCGACAAGGCCGGCGTGCGGCGCTTCGCCTCCGGCCTCTACCCGCTCGACGAGGCCCTGGTGGAGGTGGCGCTGGACCTGTCGGGCCGGCCCTTCTTCGTGTGGGATGTGGAGCTGCCCGAAGCCATCCCGCTGGGGACGCCCCCGTTCGACCCGTCGCTGGCCGAGCACGCCCTGCAGAGCCTGGCCACTGCGGCCGGCATCACCCTCCATGTCACGCTCAAGCGGGGCCGCAACGTGCACCACATCATCGAGGCGTCGTTCAAGGGCGTGGCCCGCTGCCTGCGCGATGCGGTGCGGGTGGAGTACGGCGCCGGCATCCCGTCGACCAAGGGATCGCTGTGACAGGGGCCGAACCCGAGGGTCCGGCGGTGACAGGGGCCGAACCCGAGGGTCCGGCGGTGACAGGGGCCGAACCCGAGGGTCCGGCTGTGACAGGGGCCGAACCCGAGGGTCCGGCGGTGGCCGGCGGGCGGCCCAGGGTGGCCGTGCTCGACTACGGCATCGGCAACCTCCGCTCGGCCCAGCGGGGCCTGGAGCGGGCGGGGGCCGACGCCCATCTCACCGCCGATCCCGACGAGATCGCCGCCGCCGACGGGGTGGTGCTGCCCGGGGTCGGCGCCTTCGGGGCCTGCATGCGGGCCCTGGCCGACACCGGCCTCGACGTCGAGGCCCGGAAGGCGGCCGCTTCGGGCCGGCCCTTCCTCGGGATCTGCGTGGGCATGCAGCTGCTGTACGAGGCGTCGGAGGAGAGCCCCGGCGTGGAGGGCCTGGGCATCCTGCCCGGTGTGATCCGCTGGCTGCCCGACACCGTCAAGCGCCCCCAGATGCAGTGGAACATGATCGCCACCGTGCGGGGGGCCGACGGGGGTGGCACCGTCCACCCGTTGATGCGGGGCATGGACGGGGCCTGGCTGTACTTCGTGCACAGCCTGGCCGCCGACGACCCGGCTCACGCCATCGCCACCACCGAGTACGGCGCCACCGTGGTGGCCGCCTCGGCCCGCGACAACGTCATGGCCACCCAGTTCCACCCCGAGAAGTCCGACAAGGCCGGGCTCCGGCTGCTGCAGAACTACGTCAAGCTCCTGGAGGGCGCGGCATGACCGCCATCGACCCGACGTTTCGGGTGTTCCCCGCCATCGACCTGCGCGGCGGGCACTGTGTGCGGCTCTACCAGGGCGATTACGGCCGGGAGACCGTGTACGGCGACGACCCGGTGGCCCAGGCGGCGGCGTTCGTGGCCGAGGGGGCGAGCGTGCTCCACGTGGTCGACCTCGACGCCGCCCGCACCGGCGAGCCGGTGAACCGCCCCGTGATCGCCGCCATCTGCGCCTCGGTGGGGGTGCCGGTGCAGGTGGGAGGCGGCGTCCGCACCCGGGAGGCGGCTGAGGCCCTGTACGACCTGGGCGTGGGCCGGGTGGTGATCGGTACGGCCGCCCTGGAACGGCCGGAGTTGGTGGCCGAGCTGGCCGGAGCGGGCCGCTCGGTGGCGGTGGGCCTCGACGCCCGAGGCGACGAGGTGGCTACCCATGGGTGGACCGAGCGGAGCGGGCGCACGACGGCCGATCTGGCCCGCCAGTTCGCCGACGTCGGGGTGGAGGCGCTGGTGGTCACCGAGATCGGGCGCGACGGCACCCTGGAAGGGCCCGACATCGACGGCCTGGCCCGGCTGGCGGCCGCCACCGAGATCGCGGTGGTGGCCTCGGGCGGCGTAGGAACGCTCGATCACATCGCCGCTCTGGCCGACCTCGACGTGGCGGGCCGGCGCCTGGCCGGCGTGATCGTGGGTCGGGCCCTCTACGAAGGGGCGTTCGGCCTGGCCGCCGCCATCGGGGCCGCCGGTGCCGCCGGGACCAGGCCATGAAGGCGGTACGGGTGATCCCCTGCCTGGACGTGGACCGGGGCCGGGTGGTCAAGGGCGTGAACTTCGTCGACATCCGCGACGCCGGTGATCCGGTGGAGCTGGCCGCCCGCTACGACGCCGAAGGGGCCGACGAGCTGGTGTTCCTCGACATCACCGCCTCCCACGAAGACCGTGACACCACCGTGCACATGGCGGCGGCCGTGGCCGAGCAGGTGTTCATCCCTTTCACCATCGGCGGCGGCATCCGCTCGGTCGACGACGCCCGCGCCCTGCTGCGGGCCGGGGCCGACAAGGTGTCGGTCAACTCGGCGGCCGTGGCCCGGCCCGAGCTGGTGAGCGAGATCTCGGCCGAGTTCGGCGCCCAGTGCTGTGTGGTGGCAATCGACGCCCGGCGGGCCGGAACCGGCGGGCCGGCGTCGGGTTTCGAGGTCTACGTGCGGGGAGGCCGGGCCGCCACCGGGCTCGACGCCGTGGAGTGGGCCCGTACCGTGGAGCGGCTGGGGGCGGGCGAGATCCTGCTGACCTCCATGGACCGGGACGGCACCCGCGACGGGTTCGACCACGAGCTGAACCGGGCGGTGGCCGAGGCCGTGAACCTGCCCGTGATCGCCTCCGGCGGCGTCGGCACGCTGGCCCACCTGGCCGACGGTGTGACCAAGGGCGGCGTCGACGCCGTTCTGGCGGCCAGCATCTTCCACTTCGGGGAGGCGACGATCGCCGACGCCAAGCGGGCCCTCACCGCCGCCGGCATCATCGTCCGCCCTCCCGACGAAAGCTGACCCCATCCACCGAAACTAGGAGCCTGAGCGGCGGTGAGCGCAGCTGGGACTCCTAAGAACCGGTGGGGCGGGGGGCGATCGCGTCCAGGGCCTCGGAACCGACAGCCACCACCCGGTCGAGACCGACCATGAAGAAGTGGTCGGCGCCGGGTACCGGGGTGACGGTGGTGGTGACGG
This sequence comes from Acidimicrobiales bacterium, assembly GCA_041394285.1. Classification (GTDB taxonomy): domain Bacteria; phylum Actinomycetota; class Acidimicrobiia; order Acidimicrobiales; family SZUA-35; genus CADEDH01. Next base: position 461,286 of record JAWKIL010000001.1, read on the forward strand.
CGTCGGCCACCATCGGCACCAGGTCGGCGTAGGGGCGGAACTGGTCGCCCTCGGCCGAGGCCAGCCACACCGGCCGCCGGTCGCGCAGGGCCACCATCTCGGCCGGGTCGACCACCCGGAGCACGGGGGCCACGGCCAGCCAGCCCGCCACCGCCGGATGGTCGACGGCCAGCGACACGTCGGCCCCGAACGAGTAGCCGGCCAGCAGCAGCGGCATCCCCGGCCAGCGGCCGGCCATCTCATCCAGCGCCGCCGTCACGTCGAGCCGCTCCCCCCGGCCGTGGTCGTGGCGGCCCTCCGATCCGCTGGTGCCCCGGAAGTTGAACCGCAGCACGGCCGCCCCCAATGGCGGAAGGCCGTCGAACAGGGCCTCCACCACGTTGTTGTACATCGAACCGCCGTGCAGGGGGTGGGGATGGCACACCACCACCCCGGCCCGGGGGGTCGCCCCGCCGGGCACCGCCAGCTCGGCCCGCAGGTCGAGCCCGTCGGCGGTCGCCACCGCCAGCCGGGTCACGGCCACCGCCCCTTGGCCCATGTCGTCGCTCATAGGGGGAGACGCTACCGTTTCTCCCGTGGCCGACGAAGATCCGACTCCCGAACCCACCAGCGCTCCGGCGGCGAAGGGGGCGGCGGCCGACGGCGAGAAGATGCCGATCAAGATGCTGAACGACCGCATCCTGGTCAAGCTGGAGGGCCCCGACGGCGAGCGCAAGAGCTCCGGCGGCATCCTGATCCCGGCCACGGCCCAGGTGGGCAAGCGTCTCGCCTGGGCTCAGGTGGTGGCGCTCGGCCCGAGCGTGCGCTCCATGGAGTTGGACGACCGTGTGCTGTTCAACCCGGAGGACCGCTACGAGGTGGAAGTGGGCGGGCGCGACTACATCATCCTGCGGGAGCGCGACATCCACGCCGTGGCGGCCAAGCGCCTCGACGACTCCCATACCGGCCTCTACCTCTGAAGCGGGGCGCCCCCGTGGCCGACGAATCCCCACCGCCACCCGACGGGGTGGCCCTCCCCATCGAACCCACCGCCGAGCAGCTGGCGGCCGTGCTCTACAACGAAGCGGGCCTGGTGCCGGCGATCGTGCAGGACGACGAGAGCGGCGAGGTGCTGATGATGGCCTGGATGTCGCCCGAGTCGCTGGCCCTGAGCCTGGCCCAGGGCCGTACCGTGTTCTGGTCCCGGTCCCGCCAGGAGCTGTGGCGCAAGGGCGACACGTCGGGCGACCGTCAGTGGATCCGCAGCGCCTGGTACGACTGCGACGGTGACGTGCTGTTGTTCCGGGTGCGCCAGGAGGGGCGGGGGGCCTGCCACACCGGCGCCCGCTCCTGCTTCTTCCGCCCATTCGGGCCCGAACCCGCCGAGCCCCCCACCCAGGAGGAGTCCCCCCGATGACGACCAGCCGCGAGGAGTTCCGGTCGCTCGCCCGCCAGTACCGGGCGGTGCCGATCCACCGGGAGCTGCTGGCCGACATGACCACGCCGGTGGCGGCGTTCCTGCGCTGTGTGGGCAACGAGCCCGGCTTCGCTCTGGAGTCGGTGGAGAACGGCGAGCGCTGGAGCCGATTCAGCTTCATCGGGCGGCGGGCACCGGCCACGCTGGTGTGCCGGGGCCGAAACGTGGAGCTGCGGGGCACCCTGCCCGACACCGACCTCCCGCTCGACCGGGGAATCCTGGCCGCCGTCGAGACCCTCCTCGAGCGCTACCGCTCGCCCCGCCTACCCGACCTGCCCCCGCTGACCGCCGGTCTCGTCGGCTACCTCGGTTACGACGTGGTGCGGGAGGTGGAGCGCCTACCCGACGTGCCGGCCGACAGCTACGGCTACCCCGACGCCGTGCTCGACGTGATCGGCGAGCTGGCCGTGTTCGACCACTGGCGCCAGCGGGTCACGCTGGTGGCCACCGCCATGCTGCCGGCCGACGCCGACGAGGCCACGATCGACGGGGCCTACGACGATGGCATCCGCCGTCTCGACGCCCTCACCGCCGACGGGGCCCGCCCGGTGGACGAGCCCCTGATGGAGCCACCGGCCGATCTCGACATCCCCGACGTGCGCGAGTCGCTGTCGGGCGACATGTACCAGCGGGCGGTGGAGGCGGCCAAGGAGTACATCCGGGCCGGCGACATCTTCCAGGTGGTGCTGTCCAAGCGGTTCGACTTCGACCTGGAGGCCGAGCCGTTCGACGTGTACCGGGTGCTGCGCCAGATCAACCCCAGCCCCTACATGTACTTCCTCCGTCACCCGGAGCTGACCCTGGTCGGCTGCTCGCCCGAGCCGCTGGTGCAGGTCAACGACGGCCGGGTGATCTCCCGTCCCATCGCCGGTACCCGGCGCCGGGGCCGCACCGACGAGCACGACAAGCTGATGGCCTCGGAGCTGACCGAGGACCCCAAGGAGCGGGCCGAGCACGTGATGCTGGTGGACCTGGCCCGCAACGACATCGGCCGGGTGGTCCGCTACGGCACCCTGCATCTCGACGAGCTGATGACCCTGGAGCGCTACTCCCACGTGATGCACCTCACGTCCCAGGTGTCGGGCGACCTGGTGCCCGAGCGGTCGGTCATCGACGTGCTGCGGGCCACCATGCCGGCCGGCACCGTGTCGGGCGCACCCAAGGTGCGGGCCATGGAGATCATCGACGAGCTGGAGCCGGTGAAGCGCGGACCCTACGCCGGCGTGGTGGGCTATCTCGACTTCTCGGGCAATCTCGACACCGCCATCACCATCCGCACCATGTTCTGCGGGCCCGACGGGCAGGCGTCGGTCCAGGCCGGAGCGGGTGTGGTGGCCGACAGTGTGCCCGAGCTGGAGAACCTGGAGTGCTGGAACAAGGCCCGGGCCCTGCTGGCGGCGGTGGAACCGGCCCGGCGGATGCGGCCCCGTAGCGCGTCGGCGGTGCGCTAGCGGTCCGGGGCCGCTGCGCCGTCGGGGGCGATCCTGTCGCCGGCCTCAGGACGCCGGTAGGCGCCAGCGGGCCACGATGTCGGCCCACAGGTCCTGGGCGATCCAGGTGGAGCCGGCGTAGGTGATGTGTATGCCGTCCGGCGCCCGGGCCACCTTGGTGGTGCCGTCGGGGCCGGCCAGCGTGCCGGCGAAGCCGCCGTCGGGGCCGCTGAAGCGGGGCATCAGATCCACGAACGTGACCCAGGGACGTCCCGCCGCCTCCTCGGCCACGATGGCGTCGATCGAACGGGCCAGGCCGTCGCGCTCGCCGTCGCGCATCGGCGGCAGCCCGATCCACCACAGGTGGCTGGCGCTGCGGCCGGGGTCGGGGGGCCGGGTGGAATCCATGAGGTCCACCACCCGGGCCCGGTACTCGGCCAGCCACGGTTCGGATCCAACGGCCAGGTTCTCTCCGCCGGCCCGCATGGGCTGGTTGTCGTTGCCGCCGACCATGAACACGAGCGCCTCGGGCGGTTCGGGCCGGGCCATGACCTCGTCGATGCGGGCCGCCCAGTCGTAGGCGTCGGGGCGGGTGAGGCCGGTGCCGATGTGGAAGTCGAGCTCGACCGCCGTGAGATCCCGGTTCGACAGCGGGGCCAGGAGCTGGTTGCCCACGTACTCGCCGAGGGAGTCGCCCCCGGCCCACAGCCGGAGCCGGGCCTCCGGAGTCACGGCCCGGGCCGGGGCCGGCTCCCGATCGGGCACCGGATCGACGACGTCGGGGCCGAGCCCCGGCGCCAGCGCAACGGCGGGCGTCGGCCGCGCCGGGTCGGTGGTGGCGCTCACGCCCGTTCCGGCCTGATCGCCCGCCGGGCCTGGTGCCACCGGGGTCTCCGGAGCGGCCGGGGGCGGGGCGCCCGAGCCGTCGGCCGGCCGGGGCGGGCCGTGGAGCATCGAGGCGTCAGCGGCAGCCCCGCCGGCCGGATCGGAACCGGCTGGGCCGCCGCCGACGCCGCCTGCCGCTGGATCTCCGGCGGCCTCGACCAACCCGATCGCCGCCTCCTCCCGCCGCGTCCCGTCGACGGGCGGGAGCGCCGGGCCCTGGTCGTCGGGAGCTCGCCCCAGCAGGTGGCCGACGGCCCGATCGGGCCGATCGAGGCCGCCGGCCATGGCCAGGCGGTGCAGGGGTCGGGTCACGGCCAGCGCCACCGATCGCTCCGGCCCGAACGGCAACGACGCCGCCGTGGCCTCCAGATGGGCGCTCGACAACCCGACCGTGACGGTGAGGCAGACCAGCAGCTGGCACAGCACGACGCGGGGTCCGGGACGGCTGCGGGCCGGCCCCGCAGCCGGCTCGGGGGGCGGCGGGAGGGCGGCGGCCCGGGGTCCGGGCTGGGAGCGGCTGGGGCGGGGACGCCGGTTGCGGAATCGGTACGACATGGGTCAGAAGCGGAAGTAGATGAACGGCGCCACGCCCTGGGGGCCGAGAGCGACCACGAGCGACAGCCAGACGCCCATCAGGGCGCTCTGGAGCGCCGGGTCGAGGTGGCTCAGCGGACGGTGGAACCAGCGGTGGTAGGCCTGACCGAGGAGGCCGGCCGGCACGAGTTGGACGGCCAGTACGGCCGCCATCAGCCCGACGGCGACCACGCTCACCGGGGCGGCGGCCGTGGCCCCCTGCGGGCCTCGCACCAGGCCGAGCAGGAAGTCACCGGTCTCGCCCAGGCTCTGGGCCCGGAACGGCACCCAGGCCAGGCACACCACATGGAAGGTGACGAGCCACCGGGCGGCGGGCCCCAGCCACGGCGGCGCCTCGGCTCCGGTGCGCCGCCCGGCAGCGGCCCGGCCCCTGGCCCACAGCGAGGCCACCGTCGGGCTGCGGCCGAGGAGCCGCTCCAGGGCGAGGGCCAGCCCGTGCACGGTGCCCCACACCACCAACGTCCAGGCCGCCCCGTGCCACAACCCGCCGAGCACCATCGTGAGCAGGAGGTTGCGGTAGGTGGTGAGCCGGCCCCGGCGGTTGCCGCCCAGCGGCACGTACAGGTAGTCGCGCAGCCAGCGCGACAGCGTCATGTGCCAGCGGCGCCAGAAGTCCTGGATCGACACCGCCCCGTAGGGCCGGTCGAAGTTGACCGGGAAGCGGATACCGAGCAGGGCGGCCAGGCCGATGGCGATGTCGGTGTAGCCGCTGAAGTCGGCGTAGATCTGTATGGCGTAGCCGTAGAGGGCGGCCAGGAGCTGGAGGCGGGTGGCGGCGGCCGGAGCGGCGAACACCGGATCCACCACCGACTGGGCCAGGAAGGTGGCCACCACCACCTTCTTGAACAGGCCGCGGCCGATCCACCAGGCTGCCCCCACCACATCGACGTCGCCCCGGAAGCGCCGCCCGGTGAGCTGGGGCAGGAACTCCGACGCCCGCACGATCGGTCCCGCCACCAGGTGGGGGAAGAACGACAGGTAGAGCGTGAAGTCGAGCAGGGACCGGTCGTCCACCTCGCCCCGGTAGGTGTCGACCACGTAGCTGACGGCCTGGAACGTGAAGAACGAGATGCCGACCGGGAGCACCAGATCGAGCCCGGGCAGGGTGTGATCGGCCCCCAGCAGGCGGCTCAGGGCCTCGGCGAAGAAGCCGTAGTACTTGAACACGCCGAGCACGGCCAGGTCGGCGGCGACGGCTGTGGCCACCAGGGCCAGACGGGCCCGGCGGGCGGCGGTGGCCGCCAGCAGCCGAGCGTAGGTCCAGTTGACCAGGGTGGAGCCGGCCAGCAGGCCGCAGAACCGCCAGTCCCACCAGCCGTAGAACACGTACGAAGCGACGACCATGGCGACCTTCCACGCCCGGTCCCTGGCGTGGAGCGCAGTGTGGACGGCGTAGACGGCGACGAAGAACACGGCGAACGTCACGGTCGGGAACAGCATCGCTGCCGTTCGTTGTATCACCGCCCTCCGGCACTGCCACCGGAGGGGGCAGGGCGATGCTGCCACCGGAGGGGGCAGGGCGATGCTGCCACCGGAGGGGGCAGGGCGATGCTGCCACCTCGCCTATCGGTGTCGAGGACTTGCACCCGGGGCTCGGGGTGGCATAAGAGCAGACCATGACCGACGCCACCCCCACCGGCTCCGGCACCGTCTCCGTGGAGATCAACGGCGCCGTCCGCACCGTCACCCTGAACCGGCCCGAGAAGAGCAACGCCATGGATGCCGACATGCTCCGGGCCCTGGAGGTGGCGTTCAACCCCGTGCCTGGTCCGGGGCCGGAGGAGCGGGTGGCCGTGATCCGGGCCGAGGGGCGGGTGTTCTGTTCCGGGCTCGACCTCCGGGGCAGCCTGGGCCGGGATCAGGACGTGGAGAAGCTGTTCCACCGGGTGGAGACGTGGCCCCTGCCGGTGGTGGCCGTGGTCCAGGGGGCCGCCATCGCCGGCGGGAACGAGCTGGCGCTGCACTGCGACCTGGTGGTGGCGTCCGAGGAGGCCCGGTTCGGGATGTCGCTGGCCCAGGTGGGCCTGGCGCCGTCGTGGTTCCTGACCAAGAAGCTCCTGGAGGTGGGGGGGCCGGTGGCCACCCGGGAGATCCTCCTGCTTGGAGACCCGATCCCGGCCCGCCGGATGGCGGATCTGGGCCTGATCGCCCGCTGCGTGCCGGCGGCCGACCTGCAAGCCGAGGCGGACAAGGTGATCGACCGGCTGGTGCGCAACGCGCCACTCAGCCTCAAGGCCATGAAGGCGACGATCAACCGGGAGATGACGTTCCGCGACGGTATCTACCATGCCGACACCGAGCAGATGGTGCGCACCGCCATCAAGAGCGCCGACGCCAAGGAGGGCGTGCGGGCCCGGATGGAGCGCCGCGACGCCCGGTTCACGGGCGAGTAGGGCAGGGCCCGGTTCACGGGCGAGTAGGGCAGGGCCCGGTTCACGGGCGAGTAGAGCAGGGCCCGGTTCACGGGCGAGTAGAGCAGGGCCCGGTTCTCGGGCCGCTGGCCGGGCCGGGTAGCGTCGGGGCCATGCTGGATCTCGACGCCACTCTCCACGCCTTCACCCACGCCGTGGCCGGCGTGGTCACCGAGCGCGACGTGGTGGAGGCGGTCGGCCCCGACGCCGCCTCGTTCCTCCAGGGCCAGCTCAGCCAGGAGATCGAGAACCTGGCCGTCGGTGCGTCGGTGCCGGCCCTGCTGCTCCAACCCCAGGGCAAGGTCGACGCCTGGTTGCGGGTGAGCCGGCTGGAGCCCGAGCGGTTCTGGCTCGACGTCGACGCCGGCTACGGGGCCGCCGTGGCCGAGCGCCTCAACCGGTTCAAGATCCGGGTCAAGGTGGAGTTGACCCTGCTCGAACGCCAGCCCGTGCTGACCGTGCGCGGGCCCGGGGCCGACGGCGGGCCGTCGGCTGTCGGCCTCGATCCTGGTGACGCCGTCGTGCTGGCCGTCCCGGCCGAGCAGGCCCGGGGCGCCGGCCCCGGCTTCGACCTGGTCGGTGCCGTCCCGGATGACGGGCCGGTTCCGCTCGGGCCGCCGGCGGCCCGGGAGGCGTGGCGGATCCGGTGGGGGCTGCCGGCCATGGGCCGCGAGCTCGACGAGTCGACGATCCCCGCCGCCGCCGGCATCGTGGAGGAGTCGGTGAACTTCACCAAGGGCTGCTACGTGGGCCAGGAGCTGGTGGCCCGTATCGACTCCCGGGGGGCGTCCACCCCCACCCGGCTCCGGGGCCTCCGCCTGGCCGAGCCGCTGGACCTGACCGGGGGTGAGGTGGTCGAGGCCGACGGAGCCGACGTGGGGCGGGTCACGAGCTACGCCCCCGTCACCGGCGAGGGGCCCCTGGCCCTGGCCTACTGCCGGCGGGCGCTGGACGTGCCGGCCCCGGTGGTCGTGGTCGACGCCGCCGGGCACCGGGTGGCGGCCGAGGCCGTCGAGCTGCCGTTCTGAACCGGAACCGGTCGTGTCACGCCGCCGCCCCTCACCGTGACAGGCCCGGACTCCAGATCCGTGGGGCAATCGGAACGGCGAGCAGCTAGGTTCTGCGCCATGTCGAAGATCGCGCTCATCGCCAAGCTCACCGCCGCCGACGGCAAGGCCGACGAGCTGAAGGCCTCGCTGGCCTCGCTCGTCGCTGCAGCCGAGGAGGAGGCCGGCCTCGAGGTCTACAGCGCCCACGAGGACCCCAAGGATCCCAACGTGATCTGGTTCTACGAGCTCTACGCCGGCCAGGAGGCCCTCGACGTGCACGGCCGGGGCGAACAGATGAAGCCGGCCATGAAGGCCCTGGGCTCGATGCTGGCCGGCCGCCCCGAGGTGACGTTCCTCACCCCGCTGGCGGCCAAGGGCCTGAGCGTCTGAGCCGGCGGGGAGTGGTCACCTATCTCGACAAGATCCTGGCCGCCCACCGGGACCAGGCGCGCGCCGACAAACGCCACCTCGATCAGCTGGTCGACGAGGCCCACCGGGCCGAGCCGGCCCGGGGCTTCCGGCGGGCGCTGGCCGCCACCGACGGCCTGGCCGTGATCAGCGAGATCAAACGCCGATCACCGTCCAAGGGCGACCTGAACCCGGGTGTCGATCCCGGGCCATGGGCCGCCGCCTACGTCGAGGGGGGCGCCACCTGCCTGTCGGTCCTGACCGACCCCGAGTTCTTCGGCGGCTCGCCCGACGATCTGGCCGCCGCCCGGGCCGCGGTGCCGATCCCCGCCCTGCGCAAGGACTTCACGGTCTCGGCCCACGACGTCTGCGACACGAGGTTGATGGGAGCCGACGCCGTGCTGTTGATCGTCGCCGCCCTCGACGATCTGGAGCTGGCCGACTTCCACGACCTGGCGGTGGAGCTGGGGCTCGATGTGCTGGTGGAGACGCACGACGAGGCCGAGGTCGATCGGGCCCTGTCCGTGGGGGCCACCCTGATCGGGGTCAACCAGCGGGATCTCGTCACGTTCGAGGTGGATCAGCAGCGGGCGGTGCGACTGGCCGGCGTCCTGCCCGACGGGGTGGTGCGGGTGGCCGAGTCGGGTGTGCGGGGCCCGGACGACGCCCGGGTGCTGTACGAGGCCGGTTATCACGCAGTGTTGGTGGGGGAGGCCCTGATGACCTCGGGCGACCCCACCGGTGCCGTGGCCGGGCTGCGGGCCATCCGCTGAGCTGCCCGGTCCCTGTCGAGCGGCGAACATCGACTCAACGCCCGGTCGGGTCCGGTACCGTCTAGTGCGATGTTCGTGAAGATCTGTGGCATCACGACGGTGGACGATGCCCTGCTCGCCGCCGGCCTGGGAGCCGACGCCGTCGGCATGATCTTCGCCGAGTCGTCGCGGCGCATCACCCAGGGCGAGGCCCGGGACATCGCCCGGCGCCTGCCGGCTGAGATCGTGTCGGTCGGGGTGTTCCGCAACGAGCGGCGGGAGCGGGTGGCCGAGCTGGCCAACTCGATCGGCCTGCGGGCGGTCCAGCTGCACGGCAACGAGTCGCCCGAGGACGTCCAGTGGGTGGCCGAGCGGGTGCCGATCGTGATCAAGGTGTTCGCCGCATCCGATCCCACCCTGCGCCGGGTGGAGGAGTTCGGCCCGGTATGGCCGATGATCGACTCGCCCACCCCGGGCAGCGGCCGCCCCTTCGACTGGTCGGCCCTCGAGGGGTCATGGCCCAAGCGGCGCTTCATCCTGGCTGGCGGGCTGCACGCCGGCAACGTGGCCGAGGCCATCGCCGCCGTGCGGCCCTGGGGCGTCGACGCCGCTTCCGGCACCGAGGCCTCGCCCGGCCGCAAGGATCCGGTGAAGCTCCGCCAGTTCCTCGCCGCGGTGCGGGAGGCCGCCCCCGACAGCGGGAACGACGGCCTCCGGCCCGGCGCCCCGTTCCCCGCCGCCACACCCGCCGCCGACCCACGACCCACCGACTCCAGCGAGGAAGTACCATGGCGATAGCCGAGGCCCGTGACCCGTCGGCCCAAGCACCCCGCAAGGGTGTCGTGATGGGCGAACCCGACGCCACCGGCCGTTTCGGCCGGTTCGGCGGGCGGTTCGTGCCCGAGACTTTGGTACCGGCCTGTGCCGAGCTCGAGGCGGCGTTCCGGGAGGCGTGGGCCGACGACGGCTTCCGCTCGGAGTACCGCGAGCTGCTCACCGGGTACGCCGGGCGCCCCTCGGCCCTCACCGAGTGCCGGAACCTGTCGGAGCAACTGGGCCTGCGCCTCCTGCTCAAGCGGGAGGACCTGAACCACACCGGCAGCCACAAGATCAACAACGTGCTGGGCCAGACCCTGCTGGCCCGCCGCATGGGCAAGACCCGGGTGGTGGCCGAGACCGGAGCCGGCCAGCACGGGGTGGCCACGGCCACCGCCGCCGCCTACTTCGGGCTGGAGTGCGTGGTCTACATGGGCGAGGTCGACGTAGCCCGCCAGGCCCTCAACGTCTACCGCATGCGCCTGCTGGGGGCCGAGGTGCGCCCCGCCCTGTCGGGCAGCCGCACCCTGAAAGACGCCGTCAACGAGGCCATGCGGGACTGGGTGGCCACCGTGGCCAACACCCACTACTGCCTCGGTTCGGTGATGGGCCCCCACCCGTACCCGTGGATGGTGCGGGAGTTCCACCGGGTCATCGGCGACGAGGCCCGGGAGCAGTGCCGGGCTCTGCTCGGCGGCGCCGATCCCGACGTGGTGGTGGCCTGCGTGGGAGGCGGCTCCAACGCCATCGGCATCTTCTCCGGCTTCGCCGACACCGCAGCCGAGCTGGTGGGCGTGGAACCGGCCGGCGGTGCGGCGGTCGGCAAGGGCATCCCGGGCGTGGTCCACGGATCGCTCAGCTACCTCATGCAGGACGAGTACGGCCAGGTGCTGGAGGCCCAGTCGGTGTCGGCCGGGCTCGACTACCCGGGCATCGGCCCCGAGCACGCCCACCTGGCCGACATCGGCCGGGCCCGCTACGAGGCGGTGACCGACCGGGAGGTGCTCGACGCCTTCGAGCTCCTGGCCCGCACCGAGGGCATCATCCCGGCCCTGGAGCCGGCCCACGGGCTGGCCTGGATCGTGCGGGCCCGGGAGGAGCTGGCCGGCCGCACGGTGCTGTTGAACCTGTCGGGCCGGGGCGACAAGGACGTGGCCCAGGTCCAGGCCATCCAGGACGGCGACCCCGAGGCGCTGAAGACGGTGAGCTTCTGATGGCCGGGCTGGAAGCGCATCTCCGGGCCAAGCGGGCCGAGGGCCGCAAGCTGCTGCTGCCGTATCTCACCGCCGGGTTCCCGGTGGGGGAGTGGCCCCGTCTGATCGAGGGGTTCGCCCTGGCCGGGGCCGATGGGATGGAGATCGGGCTCCCGTTCAGCGATCCGGTGATGGACGGGCCCACGATCCAGGAGGCCTCGACGCTGGCCCTGGAGGCCGGCGCCAACCCCCAGGCCCTGCTCGACGAGGTGGCCAAGATCGACGCCGGCATCCCGCTGGTGGCCATGACCTACTACAACATCTGCTTCCGCATGGGCCACGAGCGCTTCGCCAGCGCCCTGGTGCAGGCCGGCGTGTCGGGCTGCATCCTGCCCGATCTGCCTCTGGAGGAGCTGGGACCGTGGGCCGAGGCGGCCGACGCCGCCGGCATCGAGACCGTGCTGCTGGCCGCCCCCACCGCCCCCGACGAGCGGCTGGTGAGGATCGCCGAGCGGGCCCGGGGCTTCATCTACGGCGTCGGTCTGGTGGGCATCACCGGCGAGCGCGACGAGCTGGCGGCCAGCGCGGTGGAGATGGCCCGCAGGCTGAAGGAGATCACCGACAAGCCGGTCATCATCGGCGTGGGGGTGTCGACTCCGGAGCAGGCGGCCGAGGTGTGCCAGGTGGCCGACGGCGTGGTGGTCGGCTCGGCGATCGTGCGCCGGCTGCTGGAGACGGGTTCGGTCGACGCCGCCATCAGCTTCGTCGGCGAGTTGCGGGCGGCGCTCGACGATGTATGAGCCGGCCCTGGAGGGTCGGCCGTTCCCGCCCACCGATCCCGGGTGCGAGCTGTGCCGGGCCGACCGGTTCACCCACTGGTACGCCGTGACCGAAGATGGCTGGGTGGCGGACTGCGAGGTATGTTCGGTCCCGATGGTGGTGTGGTGGGACCACGGGCCCGACTGCGGCCCGGAGCCCCGGGAGCGTCTGCTGGCGGCCCTGGGTGAGGCGGCCGATGAGCGCTTCGGCCCCGGCAAGTGGCGGTTCGACACCACGATGCGCCAGGTGCCCGAGCATTTTCACGCCCACGCCCGAGACGACCGCTGGTTCGCCGAGCGCTTCGCCCGTCCCCTGTCCCGCTACACCGGTGTGGGGGGCGAGCGGGTGACGATGCCGATACCGGGAACGCAGCCCGGCTCACAGCCGGGGGACGACCCCGCGTGACCGACGGGCCTTACGAGCACCCCCTGCCGGGCGAGCCGGACTCGGGGGAGTGGCGCCACATGGACTGGGAGCACCTCGGCTCCCGCTATGCCCACGACCTGATCCTGTTCCAGGCCCGCTACGACCAGTTGAAGCATCCGGGGTCGGGGCGGGTGTTCGAACGTATCGTGCTCGAATCGGTCGACTGGGTGAACTGCGTGGCCGTCACCGCCGAGGGACGCCATGTGATGGTCCGCCAGTTCCGCTACGGCAGCCGCTACACCACGCTGGAGACGCCGGGGGGGATGGTCGACGACGGGGAGGACTCTCTCACCGCCGCCCGGCGGGAGCTTCTGGAGGAGACCGGTTACGGCGGCGGCACCTGGACCTACCTGGGGTCGGTGGAGCCCAACCCCGCCTTCCACACCAACCTGTGCCACCACTGGCTGGGGGTGGGCGTGGAGCTGGTGGCCCCGCCGTCGCCCGGTACCGGCGAGCACCTGGCGGTGGAGCTGATGTCCGACGACGAGGTCATCGCCGCGGCCCGCCGGGGTGAGATCCGCCATGCCCTGGCCCTGTCGGTCATCGGCCGGGTCCTGGATCTGTGGCCCCGCCCCAACCTCCCAAATTAGGAACCTGAACCGCGCTCAGCGCGGTTGTTCCTCCTAATTTCGCTGGTTTCGGGGGGTGTGGCGGCCGCCGCGGTGGTCGAAACGTCGGTGGTGGTCGGCGAGGAGGTCGGTGCCGTAGTCGCCGCCGTTGGGGGTTCGGACCACGGTGTGGACGTGGTGGCGTGACGGTTCCTCGTTGTCGAGGGCCACGCCCGGGTGATGGTCGAACTCGACGAGCAGCACCGGGCTGTGGACCCGGTAGTAGAACGGCGACGTGTCGTCGGTGCCGCCGTACCAGCTGAACCATGTCTCGTCGAGGTGGGCCTCGACCTCGGCCAGGCGGCCGGCGGCGTGGGCGTCGGCGTTCCAGCCCACGTAGGTGGCGGCCAGCGACATCAGCAGGCGGCGCTGGGCGTCGCTCAGGTCGACCCCGGCCACACCCTGGTAGGGGGCCACCAGATTGTCGTGGAAGGCGCCGGCCGCCATCCGGCCGTCGAAGGCGTTCTGGAGCAGGGCCGGGATGTGGTCGGGATGGATCGAGGGGTAGAGCACGGCCCGGTCCCGCTGGGGCCCGTCGAGCGACCGGACCAGGTCCAGGCCCCGCGATTCCTCCGGATCGAACAGGAACGTCCCGGCCAGGGGCCCGAGGTTCACCCGGCGGGGCTCGGCCCCCATGAACGTGGGGGTGGTGACCAGGCGACCGTCCACGGCCACCGCGTTCACACACAGGTGGTGCCCGTCGATCTGCCAGCCCCAGGGCGCCGGCCCGGCCGGGTCGCCGAAGATCGACAGGAAGTAGGGCCACTCGCCGAAGGCTTCGTGGTCGCCCGTGATCTCGGCCAGCAGCTCGTTGAGCCGCATGATCGAGCGGGCCTGGTGGAAGCAGCGGGCCGACAGCGACGCCCGCACGATGTCGAGGGCGGCCTCCCGCTGGGCCGGGTTCAGGTCTTCCAGCATCAGCCCGTGGCGGAAGTGGTTCATGTGCACGTTGATCCACATCCGCCACTCGTCGGCGTCGAAGGCGAACGTGGCCCGGGAGCGCTGCTCGGGGGTGAGGGCGCCCAGGAAGGCCTGGGCCGCCTCGGCCACCGCCGCCGTGCCCGGGCCGGGCCCGGGGCGGCCCGCTGGGCCGAAGCGGGGGCGGACCGTGCCGTCGGTGGTGACGCCCAGGAAGGGCCGGCCCAGCTCGGCCGCCCGCTCGTCGACGATCTCCAGGATGGCCGGGGCCGCCGTGGCCACGTGGACCCGGGCCGACATCGACGGCATGGGCCGCAGCCCGAACCGCCGCCAGGGGTCGGCTTCCTGCTCCTCGGCCGTCCCGATCGGCGTGCTCACCTTGCGGGCCAGGAGCGGCTCGTCGGGGGTCGGGGGCCGCAGCTCGGCCAACGTCGCCAGCACCTGGTCGACGAGGGCCGGGTTCGTGTGCACGGCGGTGGTGGAGTCGAGCCGGGTGCCGCCCCAGGCGTCCCGGAACACGCCGCCGGCCTCCGTGACGAGCAGGCTGGGGCCGGCGTGGTCCCACAGCGAGCCGAAGGTCATGATGGCCGCGTCGAGGCGACCCTCGGCCACCATGGCGGCATCGAGAGCGAAGCAGTGGCTGCGGGGTTCGGCCGGGGGCGTGAACCGCTTGGCCACCGTGTTGCGCCAACCCAGCAGGAACCCCTCGAACGGGATGACGATCACAGACGCGTCGTCCAGCCGCTCGGTGGCGGTGCAGGCCAGGCGGGTGGCGGTGGCGTGCTCGAACGTGGAACCGGCAGGGTTGGCGCCGTCGGGTCGGTAGGAGGCGGTCCAGGCACCGCCGCCCCGGGTGGCCCACCACCGCCGGCCGAAGAGGGGGGCGGTGATCATGGCCACGACCACGCCGTCGCCATCCTGGAGGGCCACGATCGTGGCCCAGCCGGTGCGCCCGGCGGCGTAGTTGTGGGTGCCGTCGATGCCGTCGAAGATCCACCGGCGGGGGGCGGCGCCCGCCCCGGGACCGGCCGAGGGGGCCGGGTGGGGGCCAACCTCCTCGCCGACGGCGGCCTCGGCCGGCCGGTGGTGCCGCACCATGGCCAGCATGGCCTGCTCCACCGCCAGGTCGACCTCCGAGACGGGGGTTCCGTCGTCCTTGGTGACCGTACGCAATGCCTCGGAGCGGAAATGGGCCGTCGACACGGCGTCGGCCGCGTCGGCCAGCGCGAAGGCCAGCGCCAGGTCGTCGTCGAGCGAGGGCATGGCCCCAGTCTGCCAGCCGGCGGGCCACGGTCGGGCCACCGAAAAAAGGAGCCTGAGGTGCGGTCAGCGCACCTCAGGCTCCTCAGAATCGCAGGATCGGGGGGGAAAAGGGGGAAAGGACGGGCTCAGCGCAGGGTGGGCGCGGTGAGCGAGCTGTCGTGGGCCCGGTTCACCCCCGACACGATGGCCCGCAGCGACGCAGTGGTGATGTCGCCGTGCATGCCGACGCCCCACAGCTCCTGGTCGCCCACCTTCAGCTCCATGTAGGTGACCGCCTTGGCGTCGGTGCCGGCCCCGATGGCGTGCTCGTGGTAGTCGAGCACCCGGACGTCCAGGTTGCGGTGGCTGCGCAGGGCGGTGACGAACGCCTCGACGGCACCGCCGCCCTCGCCGTCGATCACGACCTCTTCGCCGTCGACCTGCACCCGGGCCTCCACCCGGCTGCGATCGGTGCCCGCTGCGTTGTGCGAGGTGGCGAACGACAGCAGCTCGTAGGGCTTGTCCACCGCCAGGTAGTGGTGGCGGAACTCGTCCCAGATCTCCTGGCCCGTGATCTCCTTGCCCGTGGTGTCGGTGATGGTCTGGATCACCCGGGTGAACTCGATCTGCAGGCGCCGGGGCAGGTCCAGCTGCTGCTCGGTCTTGAGCAGGTAGGCCACACCGCCCTTGCCCGACTGGGAGTTGACCCGGATCACGTCCTCGTAGCTCCGGCCGACGTCCTTGGGGTCGATCGGCAGGTAGGGCACCTCCCACAGGGTCTGGCCGGTGCGCTCCATGGCCTCGAAGCCCTTCTTGATGGCGTCCTGGTGGGAGCCGGAGAAGGCCGTGTAGACGAGGTCGCCCACGTAGGGGTGGCGGGGGTGGACCGGCAGCTGGTTGCAGTGCTCGGCCACCCGCCGCAGCTCGTTGATCTCGTGGAGCTCCAGCTCGGGGGCTACGCCCTGGCTGAACAGGTTGAGGGCCAGGGTGACCACGTCGACGTTGCCGGTGCGCTCGCCGTTGCCGAACAGGGTGCCCTCCACCCGGTCGGCCCCGGCCATGACGCCGAACTCGGCCGCCGCCACCGCCGTACCCCGGTCGTTGTGGGGGTGCAGCGACAGCACGATGCGGTCCCGGTCCCGGATGTTGCGGTGGAACCACTCGATCATGTCGCCGTAGATGTTGGCCGTGCTCATCTCCACCGTGGCCGGCAGGTTCAGGATGAGCGGGTTCTCCACGGTCGGCTGGAACACGTCCATGACCGCCTCGCAGATCTGCTTGGCGAAGGGCAGCTCGGTGCCGGTGAAGCTCTCGGGCGAGTACTCGTAGCGGATCTGGGTGTCGCCCATGCGGGCCTGGTTCATCACGCAGCGCTTGGCCCCGGTGACGGCGATGTCGATGATGCCGGCCTCGTCGAGCCCGAACACCACCCGGCGCTGCACGGTCGAGGTGGAGTTGTAGAGGTGGACGATGGCGCTGCGGGCGCCGATGATCGAGTCGAAGGTCCGGTCGATCAGCTCGTCTCGGCTCTGGGTGAGGACCTGGATCGTCACGTCCTCCGGGATCAGGTCGTCCTCGATGATCTGGCGGATGAAGTCGAAGTCGGTCTGGGAGGCGGCCGGGAACCCGACCTCGATCTCCTTGAAGCCGATCTCCACCAGCTTGTTGAACATGATGAGCTTGCGCTCGGGGTCCATCGGCTCGATCAGGGCCTGGTTCCCGTCGCGCAGGTCGACGCTGCACCACAGGGGAGCCTTGGTGATCGCTCGATCGGGCCAGGTGCGATCCGGGATCGGGATCGGGGCGAAGGCCTGGTACTTCTCGATCGGCATCGGCTGGGGGGTGTGGATCTGCGGGCTCATGGCTGAACTGGTTCTCCTATGACGGCGTTGCCGGTGCCTCGACCGGCGGTACGAGTGAGGGTGCAGCCGGGCCGTCGACGGCGGAATCCGCCGCTGGACGGTGACCGAATCGCAGAGGGGCGCTCACACCCAGCCGACCGCTCGCACCTCGCTCCGCCGGGGCGGATCGGTGGTGGTGGGTCTGGCTCGACTCCGTCTCGTCGTCCTCGACTCCCGACACAGGTAACCCGGCGCGCTTGGTTAAGCGGCCGGGCCCAGAAGTCGAAGTCGAAGGTCGAGCAGAAAACGCACCGAGGGCGACTCTAGCACGCTCGGCGGGAAACGACCAGCTTCAGACGTCGCCCCGGGCCAGCCGCTGGCCGTAGGCGAGCAGGTGCCGCCGGGCGGCCCTGCTCAGATGTCGCCGTGGGCCAGGCGCTGGCCGTAGGCGAGCAGCGCCGCCTTCACGTCGGGGTCGATCGACGCCCGGCACGAGATCAGGGCCCGCTTGATGTCGGCGTAGATCTGGCGCTCATGATCGCAGTCCGGACACAGATCCAGATGGCCGACCATCTGGCGGGCCTCGCCCGCCCCGGTCTCACCGTCCAGGTACGACTGCAGCGACAGCAGCACCTCCTCGCACGACAGGTCGCGTGGGTCCGACCCTGACATCTCAGTGATCACCTCCCAGGGCGTCGAGCCCCACCTCGGCGATGTGGTCGCGGATGCGCTTGCGGGCCCGGTGGAGGCGGGACATGACGGTGCCCACCGGCACGTCGAGCATGTCGGCCGTCTCCTGGTAGGAGAGGCCGTTCAGATCGACGAGCTCCACCACCTCCCGGAACTTCTCCGGCAGGGCGTCGAAGGCCGCCTCCACCGTGGCGTCGAACGTGGCACCCACCACGAGGTCCTCGGGGCCGTCGTTGTCGGCTCCTCGGGCCGACCGCTCGAAGGTGAGGTCGGGATCGGCCAGGAGGTCGGGCTGGCGCTTGCGGGCCCGGTTGATGTTGGCGTTGCGCATGATGGTGAGCAGCCACGCCCGGGGGTACCGACCGTCGAAGCGGTCGATGGCCCGGTAGGCCCGCAACAGTGTCTCCTGCACCAGGTCCTGGGCATCGGCGTCGCCGTGGGTGAGCGAGCGGGCCGTGCGGTACAGCAGGTCCAACTCGGGCAGCACGTACTGCTCGAAGGCGGCCGTGGTGTCGGTGGCCGGGGTCATGAGCAGCACCATCGGCATCGGAACCGGACCGGGTGGAGGTTCATTCCTGCATCCTGACATGGTGGGACGAAAAACAACGTATGGTGCCCCCGTGAGCGAGCAACCTGGGTACCAGTCGGATCCCCGACCGGCGCCGGATTCAGTCCCGGAATCAGCCCCGGAGCCGGGGATCCCGTTAGACACGGTCTACGAGGTGGTGGGCGGGGCACCCTTTTTCGCCCGGCTGGTGGAGCGGTTCTACCAGGGGGTGGCGGCCGACCCGCTGCTCCGCCCGAGCTACCCCGACGATCTCACCGAGTCCAAGCAGTGGCTGACCCTGTTCCTGTGCCAGTACTGGGGTGGGCCCGCCACCTACAGCGACCATCGGGGGCATCCCCGGCTGCGGATGCGGCACTTCCCGTTCGTGATCGGCCGGGCCGAGCGCGACGCCTGGCTGGCGCACATGTCGGCCGCGGTGGAGGAGTCCGACGCCCCCGAGGAGGCCAAGAGCCTCTTCCGCCAGTACTTCGAGCAGGCCAGCCTGGCCATGATGAATCAGGCATGATCCACCGCCGCTCGGGCCGGGGTCTGTAGTTTGGGCCACGTCCCACAACCCACTCCCCGGGCGGGTTCGGGGGCGTGAAAGATCACCAAATCCTTGACTTTGTGATTCGGGCCGACTCCACTTTGGCCTGGCTGCCACCGCAGCGTCGTACCTGCCACCGAACGGCAGCGTCCCACACAAGGAGCTCAAGTGAACAAGACGGAACTGATCGACCAGATCGCCGAGCGAACGGGGATCTCCAAGAAGGACGTCGGCGCCGTCATCGATGGTCTCTTCGTCGAGGTGTCTCGGGTCGTGGCCAAGGGCGACGACAAGGTGACGATCCCCGGGTTCGTCTCCTTCGAGCAGGTGAACCGGAAGGCCCGGAAGGGCTTCAACCCCCAGACCGGGGAACCGATCACCATCCCGGCGGCGAGCGCGGTGAAGGTGACCGCCGGCAACAAGCTCAAGGCCTACGCCCGGGGAACCGAGCATCCGCCGGCCTGAGCCGCACGGTACGGTGCCCCGGCACATGCGGGGAGAGGCTCGCGAACCGTCCAGCCGGCGCTCGACGCCGGCCGGACGGTGAGCGGGACAAGGTCGACCGGAGTCGGTCGACAGGAGAGTAGGCGGAGAGGCACGAGATGACCGACAGTGACCGTTCCGGGGCCGACGCCCCGCTCCCCGAGCCGGCGAGCCTGTTGCCCCACCGGCCCCCGTTCCTGTTCGTCACCGAGCTGGTGGCGCTCACGCCGGGGGAGAGCGTGCGGGGTTACTGGCAGCTGACCGGCGAGGAGTGGTTCTTCTCCGGCCACTTCCCCGGGCGCCCCACCCTGCCCGGGGTCCTGATGATCGAGGCCCTGGCCCAGGTGGGGGCGTGCGCCGTGCTGGCCGACCCCCGCTTCGAGGGCAAGATCCCGCTGCTGGCCGGGGCGGACAAGGCCCGGTTCCGGCGCCAGGTGGTTCCCGGCGACCGGCTCGACCTTGAGGTCACGATGGGCCGCCTCGGCGGCCGGGCCGGCAAGGGCTCGGCCCGGGCCTCCGTGGGGGGCGAGACAGCGGCCGAGGCCGAGATCCTGTTCGTCGTCGCCGACGCCTGAGGGTCGACCTGCGTCACGACAACTGCGTTCTGGCTGCGAACTGCGTCGCACAACCTGCGGAATCCGCAGAACGTCACATCGCAGATCGGCTGAGGGGCGCGTAGTCGGCTACGCAGAGCGGGGGGAGCGGCGGAAGGGGATGCCGTTGTCGGTCACGCGAAAGATCAGCAGCAGGGCCCCCACGGCGCCGATGGCGGCCATGGTGCCGAATCCGGCTCCGTAGCCCGAGACGTCGACCAGGCGCCCGGTGGCGAACCCGCCGAGCGGGGCGCCCACGTCGAAGAACATGTTGAACGAGCCCATGGCCTGGCCCCGTTCGGCCGGCGGGGCCTTGTCCACCACCATGGCCAGCATCGTGGGGAACAGCCCGGCGTAGCCGGCGGCGAACAGCATCACACCCACGAACGCCATCAGGGGCACCGGGAAGGCCGCCAGCACGGCCAGCCCTGCGGCGCAGGCCAGCGAGCACGGAACGGCGACCGCCCGCCGCCCCACCCGATCGGCCATGTTGCCCGACAGCGAGCGAGTGAGGATCACGGTGGCCGACAGGGCGGCGAACAGCCAGCCGGAGTTGCCCATCCCGATGTGGCGGGCGTACAGGGCCAGGAAGGCCCCGATGGCGGTCCAGCCGATGCCGGCGCAGAAGTAGGGGATGCCGGGCCCCACGGCATCGGGGTGGAACAGGCGGGACAGGAGGGGCAGCTTCACCGCGTCGGGGTTGCGGCCGCCGGTCTCGGGCAGGAGGAGGGCCAGCGAGGCACCGAAAGCCGACGCCCCGATCACCGTCCACCACACGGCGTCGAAGCCGCTCTGCACGATCAGGACCTCGGCGATGGCCGGCCCGGTGGCGAAGCCGAGGTAGAAGAACAGGCTGTAGCGGGCGAGGTAGGTGGCCCGGCGCTCCGGCGGGGCCACATCGGCCACAGTGGCGGTGGCGGCCCCGTAGAACATGGCGTTGGCCACGCCCTGGAGCATCCGCAGCCCGAGCACCGCCAGCTCGGTCTTCAGCGTCAGCAGCCCGATCGCCGTGCCCATGGTGAGCATCGGCCCGAAGATCAGGAAGGCCTTGCGACCCTTGGTGTCGAGGCGGCGGCCGGCCCAGGGGCGGGCCACCACCGCCGAGATCGACTGGGAGCTCATGATCAGGCCGGCGGTGCCCAGGGACGTGCCCAACACGTCGTGGAGGTAGAGGGGGAGCGCCGGATAGAGCAGACCCTGGGACACGAACGTGCCCATGGCCGAGACGCACAGCAGGGTGACGACGGCCAGTGGGCTCCCACTGAACCGGAGCCGATCGGTCCAGGCACGGCGAGCCGTGACAAGCGTGGGGGTCTGGCCGACCGGGAGCGTCACGGAAGCGAATCTTACGATCGGCGCCGCCGCCGGCACCAACGTGCCTGGTCGGCGGCCCGATCTGAGGGCTGCTCAGGCCGAAGGCGGGGGAGCGATGACGATCGAGCCGTTGTGGCCGCCGAAGCCGAAGCTGTTGGACAGCGACGGCCCCGGGGTCCAGGGGCGGGGCTCGTGCATCACCACGTCGATCGCCGGCATCTCGGGGTCGAGACGCTCGAGGCCGAAGGTGGGGGGGATGATCTCGTGCTTGATGGCCAACACGGTGGCCACCGCTTCCAGGGCGCCGGCGGCCCCCAGGGCGTGCCCCGTGACCCCTTTGTTCGAGGTGATGACGGGTCCCGGCGTGCCGAACACCTTGGCCAGCGCCTCGGCCTCGGCCGCGTCGTTGAGCGGGGTGGAGGTGCCGTGGGCGTTGACGTGCACGATGTCGGCGGCGCTGAGACCGGCGTCGGCGATGGCCAACTCCATGCAGCGCACGGCGCCGCCGCCCCCGGGGGAGGGGGCGGTGATGTGATGGGCATCGGCCGTGCTGGCTGCGCCGAGCACGAGGCCGAGGATCGTGGCGCCGCGGGCCCGGGCCCGCTCCAGATCCTCCAGCACGAGGACGCCGGCCCCCTCGGCGATGACGAACCCGTCGCGCCGCTCGTCGAACGGCATCGATCGGCCGCTCGACGACAGCGCCGTCATATTGCCGAAACCGGCCAGGGACGTGGGGGTGAGGGGCGACTCGCTGCCCCCGCACAGCACGGCATCGCACCGGCCCGACGTGATCAGGCGCAGAGCGTTGCCGATCGAGTGGGTACCGGCGGCACACGCCGTCACCGTTGCCTCGCACGGGCCCTGGAAGCCATAGCGCATCGACACGGCAGCGGCTGCCGCATTGGGCATCATCATCGGTACCAGGAACGGCGACACACGACGGTCGCCCTTCTCGTGGCGGATGACGATCTGCTCCTCGTTGGTGGTGATGCCCCCGATGCCGGTGCCCACCAGCACCCCGATGCGGGACGGATCGGCGTCGAGCTCACCGGCCTGCTCGAGCGCCATCGCCGCCGCCGCCAGGGCGTACTGGGTGAAGGGGTCGGCTCGCCGGGCCTCCTTGGCGTTGGCGAACCACGGCGACGGGTCCCAATCGGGGACCTGGCGCTTCACTCCGTCCGGGGCGGGCGCCAGCAGGCCCCGCCAGAACGCCTCGGTACCGACGCCGCAAGGGGCAACCACGCCGATGCCGGTGATTGCGACGGCCGGCGCCGGCATCAGATCTTCCCGACGACCAGGTCGTAGGCGGCACCGACGGTCTCGATGCCCTCCAGCTCCTCTTCCTCGACCGACACGCCGAACTCTTCCTCGAGCGCCATCACCAGCTCGACCAGGTCGAGGCTGTCGGCGTCGAGATCCTCGGCGAAGCGAGCCTCGCGGGTGACCTGGGCGGCATCGACCGAGAGCACCTCGACCGCGCACTTCTTGAAGGCCTCGAACTTCTGATCATCAGTCACTTGTGTGGTCCTCCTCGACCGTCCAACAGATGTTGGCGCTTTCAGGGTAACGGTGCCGGCGTCGGCTGACTGCCGGCGGTAGGGACGGGTCGGGCGCCGAGGCGCCCGGGGCACGGCGCCTGGTCAGGCGGCCGTGCACGGCGTCTGGTCAGGCGCCCATGGCGAGGCCGCCGTCGACGTTGAGCACGGTGCCGGTGACGAATCCGGCGGCATCCGAGGTGAGGAAACCGACGGCCGCCGCCACCTCCTGCGGTGTGCCGACCCGGCCCACCGGCACCTGGGCCACCATGGCCTCCACCGCCTTGGGGCCGAGGGCGGCCAGCATGTCGGTGTCTATGGGGCCGGGGGCCACCAGGTTCACCGTGATGCCCCGGCTGGCGAACTCCCGGGCCAGCGATCGGCCCAGCCCGGCCAGCCCGGCCTTGGACGCCGCGTAGTTGGCCTGGCCGGCCTGACCCAGCGAACCCACCACCGACGACACCAGCACGATCCTGCCCCAGCGGGCCCGCATCATCGACTTCACGGCCCGCCGGGCCGTGCGGAAGGCCCCGGTGAGGTTGGCGTCGACGACCGAGGTGAAGTCGTCGTCGGTCATGCGCAGCACGAGCAGGTCGCGGGTGATGCCGGCGTTGGCCACCAGGATCTGCACCGGGCCCAGCTCGGCCTCGATCGTGTCGAAGGCGGCCTCTACCGACGCCGTGTCGGTGGTGTCGCACTCCACCCACAGAAGCCCCGGATCGAGCCCGTCGGGCTTGGACCGCGAGCCGACGGCCACCTTGTGGCCAGCTGCCGCCAGCTGACGGGCGCAGGCCAGGCCGATGCCACGGCTCCCGCCGGTGACGAAGGCCACCCGCTCCACCTCGGCCCCGATCCCGTGCGTCACCTCCTGGTCAGCCACGGATCCGTGACCTCAGGCCCAGCGGACCAGCGCGCTGGCCCACGTCATGCCGGCACCGAAGCCCACGAACAGCACGAGCTTGCCCCGCTGGATCCGGCCGTGGTGGAGGGCATCGTCGAGGGCCAGGGGTATGGAGGCGGCCGAGGTGTTGCCGGTGCGCTCCAGGATCATCACCGTCTGGTCCATGGTGAAGCCGATCTTCTTCCAGGCCGCCTCCACGATGCGGACGTTGGCCTGGTGGGGGATCACGACGTCGACGTCGGCCACCGTCAGGCCGGCCCGGTCCAGCGTGTTCTGCACGGTCCGCTGGATGGCGATCACAGCCTGGCGGTAGACCTCCTTGCCGTCCATCTTGAGTGTGTCGCCGTGGTCGGCGTACAGGATGTGGACCCAGTTGCCGTTGGCCCCCAGATCCCAGCCCAGCAGCTGGCCGGTGCCGGTGTCGTCCCGCTCCACCACCGCCGCCCCGGCGCCGTTGCCGAACAGGATCCCGGTGCCCCGGTCGTGGTAATCGGTGATGCGGTCCAGGCTCTCGGCCCCGATCACCAGCACCCGATTCATGCCCTGGAGGAGGAGGCCGTTCGCCATCACCAGGCCGTACACCCAGCCCGAGCAGGCGGCCTGCAGGTCGAAGGCGCCACACTCGATACCCAGCTCTCGGGCCACGGCCGGCGCGGTGCCGGGGCAGATGTGGTCGGGGCTGGTGGTGGCCAGGATCAGGGTGTCGATCGTGTCGGGACTGACGCCGGCCGCGTCGAGGGCCCGCTGGGCGGCCTGGGTGGCCAGGCCCGACGTCGATCCGCCGATGCGGCGCTCGCCGATGCCGGTGCGTTCCCTGATCCATTCGTCGGTGGTGTCCATCCACGCCGTCAGGTCGTGGTTGGACAAGACCTTCTCGGGTAGGGCGGAGCCGACGCCGGTCAGCTTGAATCCCCAGGCTGTCATGTCAGGCTCCTATCGAGTCGGTCCGGAGCCAGGCCAGTGGCTGGGACGTGGTCACTCGTTCTCCGGTTAGTGCCAGCATGCCCTGAAGCAGGCCGGCGAACGCCGATCGCACCTCGGCCGAGCCCACCAGGCCGACCACCTCACCCCGGGACACCGGGGTGCCCTCGGTGAGGCCGGCCCGGGGGGTGAACACGCCGGTGGCCGGGCTGACCACCAGGCGCTCCACGGCGTGCAACGTCTCGCCCTCGAGCCCGGCGGCCCCTCCCTCGGAGGCGTGGGCCAACGACTCGAGCAGGCTGTCGACCTCCGATGGTGAACCGATGCTCAGGTTGGTGGTGCCCTGGATGGTCCGCTTGGCCATCCCCGTGAGCACGGTGCCGGGCCCCAGTTCCAACAGCACGGTGGCGCCGGCATCCCGCAGGGCGTGCAGCGTCTGGCGCCACTGGACCGGGGCGGTGAGCTGGGCCCCCAGCAGGCTCGACCAGATCTCGCCCTCGGTGTGGGGTAGGGCGTCGATGTTGGCGAACACCGGGTTGGAGGCGGGCCGCAGCTCGACGTCGGCCAGGGCCTTGCGCAGGCGGTCCCGGGCCGGCGACATGAACGGGGTGTGGAAGGCGCCGCCGACCTTGATCGGCATCACCCGCTTCGCTCCCAGCTCCCGGGCCGCCTCGGCCGCCAGCTCGATGGCGGCGGGATCGCCGGCGATGACCACCTGGCCCGGGGCGTTGTAGTTGGCCACCCACACGTCGCCGTCGGTACGTCGGCAGGCCAGATCGACCTTGTCGTCGTCGAGGCCCAGCACGGCGGCCATGGTGCCGGTGGCGGCCTCGGCCGCCGCCTGCATGGCGTCGCCCCGCTCGGTGACGAGGCGGACGCCGTCGGAGAAGCTGAGCACGCCGGCGGCGGTGAGGGCCGAGTACTCACCCAGGCTGTGGCCGGCGAAGAACGCCGGCTCCACCCCGGTGCGCTCCACCGCGTCGAGCACCACCATCGACAGCACGTACGTGGCGAGCTGCGAGTTCCGGGTCTGGCGCAGCTCCTCGGCGTCCGCCCGGAGCAGGAGATGCTCCACATCCCGCTCCGATGCGTCGGACGCCTCGCTCACCAGCTCCCAGGACGGATGTTCGATCCAGGCCTCGCCCATCCCGGGTGCCTGCGAGCCCTGCCCGGGGAAGGTGAAAGCAATCATCACGGTGGTCATCGCCTTTCTGACCCGGGCGGTACCCGGAAGGTTTCATGTCCTCTACAACCTGTCGGCGGCCTGCCGGGCCGCTAGGATGAATCGCCCGCCCGGGTGGCGGAATGGCAGACGCGGCGGACTCAAAATCCGCTGTCCGAAAGGGCGTGTGGGTTCGACTCCCACCCCGGGCACACAGTAGAACTGCACAGACCCCCACGGAGAGAGCAACGGATGTCGCGTGCCTCCATCGAACGACGCCTCAACGACATCACCGCCGAGTTGCGCGTCGCCCGTGACGAGTTGAAGGTGCTCGACGAGCAGCTCCAGCACTTCACCGACGAGGCCGACGAGGCGCGCCTGCGCTCGCTGGTGTCCGAGACCCCGCTGGCCGAGAGCGAGCACCGGGAGGCGGCCAGGACGGTCACGGCCCTGCGCCGGGATCGGGACGCCCGCCTGAAGCGGATGGCGAAGCTCGAATCCAAGCAGGATGCCCTCCTCGACCAGCTCACGAGCGTGCGGTCGTGACGGCTGGCGGCGGCGGCCCCGGCACCGGCAGCCCCACCCGGGTGGTCCTGGCCGAGGACGAGGCCCTCATCCGGCTCGACCTCCGCGAGTGCCTCATCGAAGAGGGTTACGAGGTCGTGGGCGAGGCCGGAGACGGGGCCGAAGCCCTGGCCATCATCCGCGAGACCAAGCCCGACGTCGCCATCCTCGATGTGATGATGCCGGGGGTCGACGGGCTCACGGCGGCCCGGGAGATCGTGGCCGACCGGCTGGCGGCGGTGGTGATCCTCACCGCCTACTCCCAGCGGGAGCTGGTGGAGCAGGCGCGCGATGCCGGTGCCATGTCGTACCTGCTCAAGCCGTTCCAGCGGGCGGACCTGGCCCCCGCCATCGAGATCGCCGTGGCCCGCTTCCGGGACCAGATGGTGCTGGCCAAGGAGGCCGAGTCGCTGTCGGACCGGTTGGAGACCCGGAAGATCATCGACCGGGCCAAGGGGCGCCTGCAGGACAACCACGGATTGTCGGAACAGGCCGCATTCCGCTTCATCCAGCAGACGGCGATGTCGCGCCGCACCTCGATGAAGCAGATCTCCCAGTCGGTGCTGGACGGCGAGCTCACACCCTGACGGCGGCCTCTGGCCCTCGGCCGTTCGACCGAACGTCGACCACGAACGAACTCGGTCGACCTCTGGTCGGCAGGTGACCACAAGTCCACCAGGTTCGAGCGCAGGGGTGGCGCTCAGGCGAGTTCGGCCCGGACCTGGGCCGCGGCGGTGGCCAGAGCGGCCAGCTTGGCTCGGGCATCGGTGCGGGTGAGGTACTTCATGCCGCAGTCGGGGCTGGCGACGAGCCGGTCGGCCGGCGCGTGCCGCAACCCGGCCCGCAGGCGGTCGGCCACCGTGGCCGGGCTGTTGTCGGCCCCGTCCCGGAGATCGATGACGCCCAGCGACACCCGCTTGGGAGCGAGGTCGGCCAGCACGCCGAGGTCGAGGCGGGGCTGGGCCGCCTCGATCGAGATCTCGTCGACGGCGCTGTCGGCCAGCGGGGCCAGGAAGGCGTAGGCGTTCGGCTTGTCGGCCGGCACCACCGCGGCGTAGCCGAAGCACAGGTGCACGACGGTGCGGGCCGACAGCCCGTCGAGGGCCCGGTCGAGCACCCGAACCGCGTAGCGCTCGGCCCCGGCCGGATCGTTGCGCAGCCACGGCTCGTCGAGCTGGATGATCTGGGCGCCCGCCGCCTCCAGCGCCCGGGCCTCGGCGTTCACCGCCTCGGCGAAGGCCAGGGCCACGGCCTCGGGGTCGCCGTAGTGCTCGTCCACCGACTGCTGGCCCAAGGTGAACGGTCCCGGCAGGGTCACCTTGGCCACCCGGTCGGTGGTCGCCAACAGGTGGCGCAGGGCGCCCAGCTCCACCTCGCCGGTGCGCCGGATCGGCCCGACGATGCGGGGCACCGGGATGGTGAACCCGCCCCGGGCCCGGATCGTGGCCGGGTTGTCCAGATCGACCCCCTCCAGCCCGCCCAGCAGGTGGTTCGAGTAGCTCTCCCGCCGCACCTCGCCGTCGGTCACCACGTCGACCCCGGCCTGCTCCATGTCCCGCACGGCCAGCACGGCCGCGTCGTCCTGGGCCTCGTCCCGCAGGGGACCGGCGGCCACCCGCCACAGATCCTCGGCCCGGGCCCGGGGCACGTG
This sequence comes from Acidimicrobiales bacterium, assembly GCA_041394285.1. Lineage (GTDB taxonomy): Bacteria > Actinomycetota > Acidimicrobiia > Acidimicrobiales > SZUA-35 > CADEDH01. The sequence continues at coordinate 489,042 of JAWKIL010000001.1, forward strand.
GCCGGCCAGCCGGTCCCGATCGATCAGCCAGCCGGGCTGGGGGTGGCTGCCCACCACGGCCGTGGGGAGCAGGGGGAGCGCCGTCACATCAGCAGGCATCGGGCCACGCTAGCCGGCAGCCGCCAACCTGGCCCCGGCGCCAGCGTCGGGGCCGTAGGATCGGATCGATGCCCACGCTGATGCTCGTCGACGGCAACTCGCTGACCTACCGGGCCTTCCACGCCCTGCCGCCCGACCTGGCCACCGCCAGCGGGCAGATCACCAACGCCGTCTACGGCTTCACCTCGATGCTGATCAACCTGGTGCGGGACCACGAGCCCGACGGCGTGGCGGTGGCCTTCGACCGGGCCGAGCCCACGTTCCGCCACGAGCGGCTCGACACCTACAAGGCCAACCGGTCGGCCGCCCCCGAGCCCCTGCGCCAGCAGATGGGGCTGGTGCGGGAGGTCCTCGACGTGCTGCGGCTGCCCCAGATAGACCTGGCCGGCTTCGAGGCCGACGACATCCTGGCCACGCTGGCCACCCAGGCCGCCGACCAGGGCATCGACGTGCTGATCGTCACCGGCGACCGCGACAGCTTCCAGCTCGTGCAGGATCCGCACATCAAGGTCGTCTACAACAAGCGGGGGGTCAGCGACTACGCCCTGTACGACGAGGCCGGGATCGTGGAGCGCACCGGGGTCCGGCCCGACCAGTACGTGCAGTACGCCGCGCTCCGGGGCGACACGTCCGACAACCTGCCCGGGGTCCCGGGGGTGGGGGAGAAGACGGCGGCCAAGCTGATCACCACCTACGGCGGGATCGACGGCCTGTACGAGAACCTGGCGGCCCAGACCCCGAAGCTGCGGGAGAACCTGGCGGCCCACGAGACCGATGTGCGGGTGAACACCGTGGTCATGGAGCTCGTGCGCGACGTACCGCTCGAGGTGGGCCCGGCCGACCTGGTGGGCATCGAGCCCTACGACGTCGACGAGGTCCGCAAGCTGTTCGACTTCCTCGAGTTCCGCTCCCTGTTCGACCGTCTCCAGGATGCCTTCGCCCCCCACACCGCAGCCCGGGCCGAGAGCGTGCCGTTGGAGGTGTCGGTGCATCGGCCGTCGTCGGCCGGCGCCGTGGCCGACGCCATCGACGCCCTGGTGGCCGCGGCGTCGGGTGCCGGCCGGTGGGTCGGGGTGGCCGGAGCCCTCGACGCCGTGATCGCCGCCCCCACCCCCGAGGGCGTGGCCCTCGACGGTCTGGCCGTGGTGGAGAGCGAAGAGACCGGTTCGGTGCTGTGGATCGACCGGATCGCCCTGGGTGAGCCGGCGGTGACGGACGCCCTGGGCCGCCTGCTGGCGGCGGACGGCCCGGGGGTGGTGGCACACGACGCCAAGCCCCTGATCCGGGCGCTCCTGGCCCACGGCGTGGACCTGGCCGGCCTCCGCCTCGACACCTCGCTCGCCGCCTACCTGCTCGATCCCGCCGGCAACTCCTATCCGCTCGACGAGCTGCTGGCCGCTCACACGCCGTTCAACCTGCCCGACGACGAGCGGGCCCCCACCGGCCAGCTCGACTTCGGCCAGCCCGACGGGGGCGATCCCGAGCGCACGGGCCGGGCCGCCCTGGCCGCCGCCCACCTGGGCCACAGCCTGGCATCCGCCCTGGAGGCCGATGGGCTCGGCGTGCTCAACGACACGGTGGAGGTCCCCCTGGTGCGGGTGCTGGCCCGCATGGAGCACCTCGGGGTGGCGGTGGACCGGGCCGAGCTCGAGTCGCTCAACAACGAGATGACGGCCGAGGCCGAGACACTGGCCGCCGCCATCCAGGCCGATGCCGGCGAGGAGTTCAACGTCAACTCCACCAAGAAGCTGCGCGAGATCCTGTTCGACCGCCTGGAGCTCGTCCCCCAGAAGAAGACGAAGACCGGCTTCTCCACCGATCAGGCCACCCTCGAGAAGCTCGTGGGCCAGCATCCGATCATCGAGCACCTGCTCCGCTACCGCGAGGTGGAGAAGCTGCGGTCCACCTACGGCGCCTCCTTGCTGTCGGTGGTCGGGCCCGACGGTCGCATCCATGCCACGTTCAACCAGACCGTGGCCCGCACCGGCCGTCTGTCGAGTGAGAACCCGAACCTCCACAACATCCCGGTGCGCACCGAGCTGGGCCGCAGCTTCCGCAAGGCGTTCGTGCCGGCCGCCGGCTACCGCTTCCTGGTGGCCGACTACAACCAGATCGAGCTGCGCTGCATCGCTCACCTGGCGGCCGACCCGGGGCTGATCGAGGCCTTCACCACCCGGTCCGACGTGCACCGCACCACGGCGGCCCGGGTCTTCGGCGTCACGCCCGAGGAGGTCGACTTCGAGCAGCGGAGCAAGGCCAAGATGGTGTCGTACGGGCTGGCCTACGGCATGGAGGCGTTCGGCCTGGGCCAGCGGCTGGGCATCCCCACCCGGGAGGCCCAGGTGATCCTCGACGCCTACTTCGAGAGCTTCCCGGCGGTGCGGGCCTACATGGACGCCACCGTCACCGAGGCCCGCAACCGGGGCTACACCGAGACCCTGTTCGGCCGGCGCCGGGCCATCCCCGAGCTGCGCAGCGACAACCCCCGCATCCGCCAGGCCGGTGAGCGCCAGGCCATGAACGCCGGTATCCAGGGGCTGGCGGCCGACATCTTCAAGGTGGCGCTGGTCCGGCTCGACCAACGGCTGGCGAGCGAGGCCATGGCCAGCCGGGTGGTGCTCCAGGTCCACGACGAGGTGATCCTCGAGGTGCCCGACACCGAGGCCGACCGGGCGGCCGAGGTGGTGCTGGCCGAGATGCACGGGGCGTTCGAGCTGGCCGTGCCGCTGGAGGTCAACCTGGCCTTCGGCGACACCTGGGCCGACGCCAAGGACTGAGGAGCCGGTGGTGACCGAGGGCGGCCCACACTGGTTCGAGTCGGTGGCCGACTTCCTCGGCCCCGCCTACCTCCGCTACTCGTTCACCAAGGGCACCGACCAGGAGGTCGGCGCCCTGGTGGAGCTGCTGGAGCTGCGGCCCGGCATGCGGATCCTCGACGTGGGCTGTGGGCCCGGCCGCCACGCCCTGGCCTTGGCCCGGATGGGCTACGAGGTGGTGGGCATCGACATCTCGGCCACCTTCGTCGACCTGGCCCGCCAGGCGGCCGAGTCCGAGGGACGGGGGGAGCGCGCCCGGTTCCAGGTGGCCGATGCCCGTGACCCCGACGCCTGGGTCCGGCTCGGGGCGTTCGACGCCGTGTACTCGCTGTGCCAGGGGGCGTTCGGCCTGGCCGGGGGACCCGACGTCGGTAGCCTGTCGGGCCGGGAGCTCGACGAGCCGATCCTGGCCGGGATGGCCGGGGCGCTGGCCCCGGGCGGGCGGCTGGTGGTGTCGGCCTTCTCCGCCTACTTCCAGCTCCGGTACCTGGAGGACCGCGACAGCTTCGACGCCGACCGGGGTGTGAACCACGAGCACACCACGCTCAAGGACGGCGAGGGGCGGGAGACGCCGGCCGAGCTGTGGACGACGTGCTTCACCCCCCGGGAGCTGCGCCTCCTGGCCCGCAGCGGTGGCCTCGAGGTGGTGGCCGTCCACGGCGTCACCCCCGGCGCCTACCGCCCCGGTCCGCCCACCATCGACTGTCCCGAGTTCCTCCTCGTGGCCCGCCGCCCCCAGGTGGCCGGCTGAACACGTTCACATCGGGCGTCGGTCCTCACCTGCCGGTAGTGGCGGCCGATCAACGGGTGGGTGGGCGAAACGCCCTGGTAGGCTGGAAGATAGCCGGGACCGTCCCGGCTCTGCCGCCTTATGCCCATCGCTGCGGATCCGGCTTCATGCCGAGCCCGTCAGGTGGGCCTATCGGTAGCTCCCCTTGTTTGAAAGCAACCAGTCCAACACGTGTCCACCACTGAACTCAGCAATGATCTGACCTCACACATGTCCGATACAAGCGACACCGCCACCACAGACCTCGACGGGTATACGCCCCGCCAGATCACGGCCAACGACCTCGAGGGGTCCCTGGACGACGCCTATGCCGCCTCCATGGTGGTCGTCGACGACGGCCAGCTCGTCACCGGCACCGTGGTGCGGGTCGACCGTGACGAGGTGCTCCTCGATATCGGCTACAAGAGCGAAGGCGTCATCCCTTCGCGCGAGCTGTCGATCCGCAACGACATCGACCCGGGCGAGATCGTCTCGGTCGGCGACCAGCTCGAAGCCCTCGTGCTCCAGAAGGAGGACAAGGAGGGCCGGCTGCTGCTGTCGAAGAAGCGGGCCCAGTACGAGCGGGCCTGGGGCACGATCGAAGAGGTCAAGGAGCGCGACGGCGTCGTGTCCGGCCCCGTCATCGAGGTGGTGAAGGGTGGCCTGATCATCGACATCGGGCTGCGCGGCTTCCTGCCGGCCTCCCTCGTCGAGCTGCGCCGGGTCCGGGACCTGCAGCCCTACGTGGGCCGCACGCTCGACGCCAAGATCATCGAGCTCGACAAGAACCGCAACAACGTCGTGCTGAGCCGCCGGGCCTACCTGGAGGAGACCCAGAAGGAACAGCGCGAGGACTTCCTCACCAACCTCACCCCGGGCGAGGTTCGCACCGGCGTGGTGTCGTCGGTGGTCAACTTCGGTGCGTTCGTGGATCTGGGCGGCATGGACGGCCTGATCCACGTGTCGGAGCTGTCGTGGAAGCACGTCGATCATCCCGGCTCCGTGGTGCAGGTGGGCGACGAGGTCACGGTCCAGGTGCTCGAGGTCGACCTCGACCGCGAGCGGATCAGCCTGTCGCTCAAGGCCACCCAGCAGGATCCGTGGCAGGAGTTCGCCACCACCCACCGGGTGGGCGAGCTGGTCTACGGTCGGGTCACCAAGCTTGTGCCGTTCGGCTCGTTCGTGCAGGTGGGCGAGGGCATCGAGGGCCTGGTCCACATCTCGGAGATGTCGGCCCATCACGTCGACCTTCCCGAGCAGGTCGTCACCCCGGGCGAAGAGCTGTGGGTGAAGATCATCGACATCGACCTCCAGCGCCGTCGGATCAGCCTGTCGATCAAGCAGGCGGCCGAAGGTGGCGTCGTGGCCCAGGAGTACCAGGAACACTTCGGCGAGCACGCCTTCGACGAGGAGGGCAACTACATCGGCCCCACCGAGGTCGATCCGGCTACCGAGGCGGCCTGGGCCGAGTACTACGAGGAGCTGGAGCGTTCCGGCGGCACCGCCACCTTCGAGGGCGGCGAGGAAGCCACCGAGGAGGCCTGATAGGCCTGGCGTTTCCCGGCTCATAAGCCATCAGTTCCGAACGACCCGGTGCCTTCGGCCCGGGTCGTTCGGCTTTTTTGCCTTTTGCTTCACCCGGCCCGTCCCGGGACCGACATGACTCCCTAAGGAAACGCACCAGGTCGGATCTGCCGGCCTGCCCGACCCAGGGGAGAGTGTCGTGAAGTCACGACGGACGGTGATTCTCATTGTTGCGGTGGTAGTGGGCGCGATCGCGTCCTTCGGGCTGCTCAACTACATCCGCAATGTCGAGGGGTCGGTCTACGACGACGCCGAGCCGCAGACGGTCTGGGTGGTGCAACAGGGCATCGCCAAGGGAACGCCGGCGGAGCAGGCGATCACCCAGGGCCTGCTGACCAAGGGCGAGATCCCGGCCAGCTTCCGCCCGGCGACCGCCATCGTCGACCCCGAGACCGAGCTGGCCGGGCTGGTGGCCGTGACCGACCTGCCGGCCAACGCCACCGTCGTGGCCGGCAACTTCGTGGCCCCCAGCGTGGTCAACACCGGCATCACCGATCGGCTCCAGGAGAAGGGCCTCACCACGGTCACCTTCAGCGTCGACCAGGTGAAGGGCGCCGCCTACCTGATCGAGCCGGGCGACTTCGTGAACGTCCTGGCGCTGATCCCCAACACCGCCCCGGCGGCCCAGACCACCGAGGCCGGGGGCGCCCCCACCGGGGGAGCCGCCGGCACCACGTGGAACTTCGTGACCCGCTACGTGTATCAGAAGGCCGAGGTGCTGGCGATCGACAAGTCGCTCACCCCGGACCTGGGTGAGAGCACCGACGAGAAGGCCAGCGCTCCGGCCAACGCCGGCATGATCACCCTGGCCGTGCCGCCCGACGCTGTGCAGACGATCCTCTCGGTCGGCACCGAGAACCTCTACCTCTCCCTGGTGCCGTCCGACTACCAGCCGGCCCCGATCCCGCCGCTGAACTACGGCTCCGACACCCTGCCCGGCGAGGACGCGTCGAAGCTCACCCCCTACGGCCCCGACGGCGCCTCCAAGGCCTGAGGCCAGCGCCGCTCCGCCCACCGATCTCCCCCCGCCAGCCACCGCAATGACCCGAGGACCGAGATGACCGACCAGGACCTGAGCACCTTCACCCCCTTCAGCTACGACGATTTCGGCATCGACGCCGAGCTCGACGACCAGCTCAACGCGGCCAACGAGAAGAGCCAGTTCGGCGGGATCTCCTTGGCCATCGTCGATCCCGACCAGGCGGTCCGCGACTATCTGGCCGGCCTGTTCGACGGCCGGGTCGACACCGCCGGCTCGCTGGCCGAGATCGAGACCCGCCTGGGCCTGTCGCCGATCGTGGTGATCCTCGGTCCCTCGTGCGCCGAGCCCGAGGACCTGGCCACGATCGAGCAGTGGACCCGCACCCAGCCCCACGTGGGCACGGTGCTGGTGACGGCCGAGCTCAGCACCCAGCTCCTGCAGAAGGCCCTCCGGGCCGGTGTGCGGGACGTGCTGTCGGCCCCCATCGACAAGGCTCAGCTGATCGACACGGTCACCCGGGTCTCCGAGGGGCTGTTTCCCACCGTCACCCAGCTGTCGAGCTCCGGCACCCCCCGGGCCGCCACCGGCGGCGACGAGTCGTTGGGGCGGGTGCTCACCGTGTTCTCCACCAAGGGCGGCTCGGGCAAGTCGGTCACCGCCACCAACCTGGGGGTGGTGCTGGCCCAGCGCTCCGACCGGCCGGTGGTGCTGATCGACGCCCACCTCCAGTTCGGCGACGTGGCCGTGATGCTCAAGCTCCAGGCCCAGCACACCGTGGTCGACGTGGTCACCCAGCTCGACCACGCCGACCCGGAGATGATCCGCAGCCTCATGACCGTGCACGAGCCGAGCGGGCTGCTCGTGCTGCCGGCCCCGGTGGAGCCCACCTTCGCCGACCAGGTCAGCGGGGAGCAGATGGCCAAGCTGGTGGAGCTGTGCAAGAGCTTCGCCGGTCACGTGGTCGTCGACACGCCGGCCATCTTCAACGAGGTGGTCCTGTCGATCATCGAGGCGTCGGACGACATCGTGCTGGTGGCCGGCCTCGACATCCCCAACATCAAGAACGTGAAGATCGGCCTCAGCACCCTCGCCCTGCTCGACATCCCCACCGAGAAGCTCCACCTCATCCTCAACCGGGCTGATTCCAAGGTGAAGCTCGACGTGGCCGAGGTGGAGCGGACCCTGCGGGTGGCGGCGGTGGCCCACATCCCATCCGACGTGGTGGTGCCGATCTCTGTCAACAAGGGATCCCCCGTGGTGCTCTCGGCGGCCAAGTCGGGCGTGGCCCAGGCCTTCGAGCAGCTGGCTCTGCGCTTCCTTGAGGGTTCTCCGCCTCTGCCGCCCCGATCCCGGGCCGGCGCAAGTTCTTCGGCTGATCTGAGGAGGAGCGACGGCCATGTCTCTCTACAAGCGTCTCACCGATGGAGCCGACGGCTCCGGCCAGGGCGGCGGAGCCATGGGGGCCCTGGGCGCCCTGGTCAGCCGGGATCCGGCGATCAACGAGGTCCGCCTGCGGGTCCACGCCGCCCTGATCGACGAGCTGGGCCCGGTCCTGTACGACAAGCGGATGTCGGAGGACGAGCTCCGGCGCCGGGTGCACGCCGCCCTCCAGAACGCCCTGGCCCAGGAGCGGACGCCGCTGTCGGCCACCGACAAGGCCCAGCTGATCCAGGACGTCTCGGACGACATCCTGGGCTACGGCCCGATCGACAAGCTGCTGCGCGACGAAGACATCTCCGAGATCATGTGCAACGGCCCCCGCCAGATCTACGCCGAGCGCAAGGGCAAGCTGGGGCTGGAGCCGGTGTTCTTCCTCGACGAAGACCACCTGCGCCGCATCATCGACAAGATCGTGGCCCAGGTGGGCCGGCGGATCGACGAGTCGAGCCCCTTGTGCGACGCCCGCCTACCCGACGGCTCCCGGGTCAACGCCGTGATCTCCCCGCTGGCCGTGGGCGGTCCGTTCCTCACCATCCGGAAGTTCTCGGCCGACCCCCTGCGCATCGACGACCTGATCCGCTTCGGCACGCTCAGCGTGCACGCCGCCCGGTTCCTCCAGGCCTGCGTGGTGGGCAAGCTGAACGTGGTGGTGTCGGGTGGTACCGGCACCGGCAAGACCACCACCCTCAACGTGCTGTCGTCGTTCATCCCCTCCGACGAGCGGATCGTGACGGTGGAGGACGCCAAGGAGCTCCAGCTCCACCAGGACCATGTCCTGTCGATGGAGACCCGCCCGGCCAACATCGAGGGCAAGGGCGAGGTGACGATCCGCGACCTGGTGAAGAACACCCTGCGCATGCGGCCCGACCGCATCGTGGTGGGGGAGTGCCGCTCGGGGGAAGCCCTCGACATGTTGCAGGCCATGAACACCGGCCACGACGGGTCGCTCACCACCCTGCACGCCAACACCCCCCGGGACTCGATCAGCCGTCTCGAGACACTGGTGCTGATGTCGGGCTACGACCTGCCGATCCGGGCCATCCGGGAGCAGATCGCCTCCGCTGTCGATCTGATCGTGCAGCTCCAGCGCCTCCGGGACGGCACCCGCCGCATCACCCACATCACCGAGGTGGCGGGCATGGAGGGCGACGTGGTGGTCCTCCAGGACGTGTTCCTGTTCGACTTCGCCGCCGGGGTGGACGAGCACGGCCGGTTCAAGGGCGAGCTGCGCTCCACCGGCGTGCGGCCCAAGTTCACCCAGAAGCTGGCCGACCACGGCATCCGCCTCGGTCCCGAGATGTTCTCGCCGGCGGTGGGCGAGAAGCTGGCCCAGCAAGCGCGGGGCAACCGATGAGGGCCCCGGCGGTGCCCGCCGGCGGGCGGGCCAGCCGGCTGCTGGCCGTGCTCGGCGCGGCGCTGGCGCTGGTGCTGCTGGCCCTCGGCGTGCCGGCCTCGGCCGACGACGCCGCCCCCGCCTCCACCGCGGCGCCGGTGGAGGTGACGGCGGTCGACGCCAGCGGAGCCGACCGGGTGCAGCTGTCGGTGATCGGGGCCGCCGTCGGTGTGACCGCCGACCAGGTGTCGGTTCGTTCCGGCGACGAGGAGCTGGCGGTCCAAGGAGTCACCACCGGTTCCGCCGCCGGCATCGCCCGGGAGATGGTGGTGGTGGTCGACACCAACGCCCGGGGCAACGACGACCAGGTGCTGGACACGATCAAGGCCCAGCTGCTCACCGTGGCCCAGGCGCCGCCGCCCGGGCTGTCGATGGCGGTCGTGTCGGCCGGTGACTCGGCCCTGGTGCGCACGCCGTTGACCGCCGACCCGGCCAAGCTGACCCAGGCGGTGAACGATCTCACCGCCCGCAACGGGGCCGCGCTATACAACGGCGTGCGGCGGGCGGCCGATCTGTTCAGCGACGGCCCGGGTGTGATCCGTACGGTGCTGGTCGTGAGCACCGGCGCCGACCTGGGATCCGACGTGACGCCGAAGGAGGCCCAGGTACCGCTGGTGGCCACTGGCATCCAGGTGGTGTCGGTGCGCTACGACGGCGGCGACGACGACCTGAGCGGCCTCACCGCCGCCACCTCGGGGCTCGACACCAGCGTCATCTCCCCGATCGATCTGCCGGCGGCCCTGGCCGCCGCCCTGACCCAGGCGGCGGACCGCACGCTGGTGGTGTTCCAGCCCCCGGCCGAGAGCGGCAGCCGGGTCGATCTCGACCTCGACGTGGCCGGTGCCACCACCGAGCTGTCCTATCCCGCCGGCGTGGTGACCGTGAGCCCGCTGCAGCTCCGGGCCGAGCACCGTACCGACCCCACCGGGTTCGCCTTCTTCCGCTCGTCGGTCGGCCTCTACGTGAGCCTCGTGCTGGCCTTCGTCGGCATCGCCCTCGGGGTGTGGTCGCTCAGCTCGATCATGCTGACCAGCGACAGCTCGCTGGAAGGCCTGCTGTCCCGTTACGCCGACGGCCGGGGCGAGGTGCCCGAGGCCGACGTGGAGGAGCTCATCGTCCAGTCGGCCCTGCTCAAGCGGGCCATCAGCTTCAGCGAGGCCTTCGCCGAGAAGCGGGGCTTCCTGGTGCGGGTGGAGGACCTGCTGGAGAAGGCCAACCTGCCGATCCGGGCCGGCGAAGCCATGTTCGCCCTGGCCGCCATCACGGTGTTCACCTCGCTGTTCGGCCTTCTGATCACCCAGAGCTTCGTGGCCGCCCTGCTGCTGGCGGTGTTCGCCGTCGGCATCTCGTTTTTCGTGGTGAAGTTCCTGGCCCGGCGCCGGTTCAAGAAGTTCGAGCGGCTCCTGCCCGACACCCTCCAACTGCTGTCGGGCACGCTGCGGGCCGGCTACTCGCTGCCCCAGGGCATGGAGGTGGTCTCGAAGGAGATCGCCGATCCCATGGGCCAGGAGCTGCGGCGGGCCATGACCGAGGCCCGTCTGGGCCGGGAGCTGGAGGAGTGCCTGGCCGGCGTGTCCGAGCGCATGTCCAGCCCCGACTTCGCCTGGGCCGTGATGGCCATCGGCATCCAGCGCGAGGTGGGCGGCAACCTGAACGAGCTGCTCAACAGCGTGGCCGACACCATGATCGCCCGGGAGCGGCTCCGCCGGGAGGTGGGGGCCCTCACCGCCGAGGGCCGGATGTCGGCCGGCATCCTGTCGTGCCTGCCTCCGGGGCTGGGTCTGATCATGTGGGTGATGAACCCGGGCTACATCAGCCTGCTGTTCACCACCTTCATCGGCAATGTGTTCCTGGGCCTGGGGACGGTCTCGGCCACCATCGGCCTGGCGTGGATGAAAAAGGTGATCACGATCGATGTTTAGCTCGTTGCCCACCATCCCCCTGGAGGCCCTGGTCGTCATGGCCGGCTTCGGGGTCGCCCTCGTCATGTACTACGTGATGACCCAGCTGGAGGAGCGGGCCGCCGCCCGTTCCACCCTCCGCCAGCTCGACGACTACGAAGTCGAGAACCAGCGGGAGAAGGAGCTCCTGGCTCCGATCCACGAGCGGCTGCTGGCCCCCGTCATGTCGGGGTTCACCCGGTTCGGCGGCCGCCTCAACCCGCCCGACTACGTGGAGAGCGTCCGCCAGAAGCACATCAAGGCCGGTATCAACTCGGCCGAGAAGGTGGAGCGCTTCCTGGCCCTGCGCGTGATCGGCTTCGTGTCGATCCCGTTCTGGCTGGCCTTCACGTTCATCGTCAACCCCCTCGGGCTGGATGGCCTGATGCAGCTGGCCTTCGCCGGCCTCGGCTGCCTGGTGGGGGCGATCGGCCCGTCGTCCCGGCTCAACGCCAAGGTGACGGCCCGCCAGAAGTCGATCCAGCGGGGCCTGCCCGACGTCATGGATCTCCTGGTCATCTCCGTGGAGGCCGGCCTCGGGTTCGAGCAGGCGCTCGACCGGGTCATCGCCAACGTCCCGGGGGAGCTGGCCGAGGAGTTCGCCCGGGTGCTGGGTGAGACCCAGGCCGGTTCGTCCCGGTCCGACGCCCTGCGCAACCTGCAGACCCGGGTCGACACGCCCGAGATCCGCTCGTTCGTGCTGGCCATGATCCAGGCCGACACCTTCGGCGTGAGCATCGGCCGGGTGCTGCGGGCCCAGGCCGACGAGATGCGGATCAAGCGCCGCCAGATGGCCCAGGAGAAGGCCCAGAAGGCGCCGGTGAAGATGATGATCCCCATGGTGCTGTGCATCTTCCCCGCCCTGTTCGTGGTGGTGCTCGGGCCGGCCATCATCAACATCTCCCGCAGCCTGTAGGCGGGCCGCCGCCATGGACGAGCCCGCCGGCGAGCTGCTGACGGCAGCGCCCGTCCCCGAACCGGCCTCGCCGGTTCCCCCGGCGGCGGCGGCGAACACCGCCGGCGACGCCGACCTGGCCCGCAGCATCGGCTGGCTGCTGGCCGCCGTGGGCTTCATGGTCGGGGCCCGCCCGATCGCCGACAACAGCTTCCTCACCCACCTGGCCACCGGTCATCTGATACTGGCCCGCCATGGGGTCCCGGCGACCGACCCCTACTCGGCCACCGCCGCCGGGCAGCCCTGGACGGTCCAGAGCTGGCTGGTCAGCGTGGTCTACGCGGTGCTCGACGCGGCCGTCGGGCCGTGGGCCATCCGGGCGTTCCACGGGATCCTGGCGGCCGGGATCGTGCTCGGACTCTGGCGCCTGGTGGCACCGGCCCGCCAGCTCGTCACCCGGGTGGCCCTGGTGACGGCGGCCATCGTGGTCGGCACCTCCCTGTGGTCGCCCCGACCCCTGCTGGTGGGGTTGGCCGCCCTCGTGCTCACACTCCAGGTGGTGCAGGGCCTGCGGCCCCGGTGGTGGCTGGTGCCCCTGTTCTGGGTGTGGGTGAACAGCCACGGCTCGTTCGCCCTCGGTCTGGCCCTGGTCGGGGCGGTGGCCGTGGGCGCCGCCATCGACCAGCGGCGCTGGTGGCCCCGGGCCGAGGCCCGGGCCTGCGCGGCGGCCGCCGTCGGCGCCCTGGTGGGCATGGTCAATCCCCTCGGCTGGCGGCTCCTGTGGTTCCCGGTGGAGCTCCTGGGCCGGGGTGGCTCGCTGCGCCGCGTGGCCGAATGGCGGGCCCCCGATTTCCAATCGGTGCCGGAGCAGGTCTATCTGGGGCTGCTGGCGGTGGTCGTGCTGGCCGCCGCCCGCCGGGCCAGCTGGCGCCAGCTCGTCCCGGCGCTGGTGTTCTACGCCGCCGGCCTCATGGCCGTGCGCAACCTGGGGCTGGCCTCGCTGGTGGTGGTGGCCATGCTGGCGCCGTCGCTGTCCGGGCTCCGAAACGGTCTCGAAAGCCGCGGCTCGAGGTCGTTGACCAGGGTGCTGGCGGCCATGGCGGTCGCCGCCCTGGCCGTGTCGACGGTCACCGTCGCTCTCAGCCCGGCCCTGGTCCTCACCAGCTACCCCGTGGCGTCCGTGGACTGGCTGGCGGAACGGGGCCTGGTGGCCACCGACGGGGTCCGCCTCGGGCACCGGGAGACGGTGGGCAACTATCTCACGTGGCGTTTCGGCACCGACGCCCGGGTCTTCATGGACGACCGGTTCGACTTCTACCCGGCCGACGTCATCGAGGACCACAACGCCCTGGTCCTGGGGGGCGACATGGCGCCCGTGCTGGAGCGCCACCGCTTCGACGTCGTGCTGTGGGCGGCGCCGAGCCCCCTGGTCCGGTGGCTGGCCCGCGACCCGGACTGGGACATCGTGCGGACCGACGGCGACTGGATCATCGCCTGCCGCCGGTCGAGCCCCGCCTACGCCCGCTGCTCGCCCGCCGCTCCCTGATCCACCGGCGGCCGGCCGCCCGACGGGGGCCGGGCCGGTTCGTTCCCGATCAGACCCACGCCGGCGGCGAACCCCTCGCGCCACGCGGCCCGGGCCTGGCGTCGACGCCGGCGCGCTCCGCCCCCGATCACCTCCGTCCACCAACGCCTCATCAGGCACCAAGTGTGGTGGACGCCCCCCTGCTGCTGCCTGGGGTGTCCGGACCGATCCCACCCGCCCGCCGTGGGCGTTCCCACCCAACCCGCAGCGCACCCGGCCCAACGCCAAAACGACCTGTGGGGAAGCGCCGATGCGCTTCCCCACAGGCCTCAATTCGAGATCGAGCTGGTGTCGCTGATCAGCCGATGGCGCTGGCGACCGAGCTGAACTTCTCGTCGGCGGCGCCACCCAGCAGGGTGACGGCGGCGATGCAGACGACGGCGATCAGAGCCACGAGCAGGGCGTACTCGACGAGGCTGGCGCCCCGCTCGCTCTTGGCCTGCGCCCGAGCCCAAGCGGCGATGAACTGGAAGTGAAGCATGAGATTCTCCGTGGGTGTGGTGTGCTGTCGATCCCGGTGGGGGGATGGTGTGACCAATGCATCGACGCTCCAGCGGCGCTGCTGAATGGGCCTCCAGCCTCAATCCGCCCTGGTCGCAGGGGCTACGGGACGGTGGGGGCGTCGAACCGCGCCCGTCGCCCGAGCGACCAGGGGCCCCATAGGGAATCAGTTCAGGTGGACGATCCCCATGCGCACGGCCTGGAGCACGGCCTGGGTGCGGTCGCGGGCGTCGAGCTTCTGGTAGATCGACGCCAGGTGGTTCTTGACCGTCTTCTGGCTGATGAACAGCTGCTCGGCCACCTCGGGGGTGGAGCAGCCGTCGGCGATGAGCTGCAGCACCTCCTCCTCCCGGGTGGTGATCAGTCGCTCGGGGACCGGGTTGGCGCCCTGCCGACGCACTTCGGCCAGCATGGAGGCGGCCAGGCCGGGGGACAGGGCGGTCTCACCCAGGGCGACGGCGTCGATGGCCTGGGCGATCTCGTCGGTGCTGCAGTCCTTGACCAGGTAGCCGTTGGCCCCGGCCCGGATGGCCTGGGTCAGGATGTCGTGGTCGGCGTGCATGGTCAGGACCACCACCTTCACCTCCGGCTGGCGGACCTTCAGCTGTCGGGTGGCTTCCACCCCGTCGAGCTCGGGCATGGTGACGTCCATCAGGACCACATCGGGCCGCAGGGCGGCGGCCAGGTCGAGGGCGTCGGCCCCGTTGCGGGCCTCTCCGACCACCGAGAAGCCGAGCTCGCTCAGCGAGCGGCGCAGACCCTCCCGGATCATCCGGTGGTCGTCGGCCAGCAGCAGCCGGATGGCGGCCCGTCCGGCAGCCGGACCGGTTGCCGTGGGGGCGTTCACCGGTCTGGCCGGTGCCGGGGCACCCGTGTTCAGTTCTGAGGTAGGAAACACCGTACCTTGGTCCCTTCTCCTGGTTGTGATGTCATCTCGAACGTGGCGCCGACGGAGTCGGCCCGTTCCCGCATGCCGACGATCCCGTAGGAGTCGGGTCGGCCCAGACGGCCGTCGTCGGACTTCGGGGGGAGGCCCCGGCCGTCGTCGATCACCTCGAGCAGGGCTCCCTGGTCGTCGCACCGCCACCGGAGCTCGGCCCGGGTGGCGTGGGCGTGGCGCTCGACGTTGGCCAGCGCTTCCTGGGCGATGCGCCACATCTCCCGCTCCTGCAGTATGGGCAGGCGCCGGGTGGCGGCGCAGTCGACCTCGACCTCGATGCCGGACCGGGCCGAGACCCGCTCGGCGAACTCCTGGGCCGTCTGGGCGAAGTCGCGGTTGTCGTTGACGTCGGTCCGCAGGTCGGAGAGCGTGTCCCGCACCTCGCCCACCAGGCCCCGCAGGTCGGAGCGGAGGCTGTGGAGCTGGGAGGCCACGTCGGTGCCGGCCTCGTAGCGTCGGATCACCCGGTCCACCTCGAACCCCACGTAGGCCAACGACTGGCCGATCCGGTCGTGCAGGTCGCGGGCTATCCGGTTGCGTTCCTCGTCGGCCCCGATGGTGCGGATGCGCAGGAACCAGCGGGCGTTGTCGATGGCCAGCGCCACCGGCTCCACGAATCCCTCCAGCAGCTGCTCTTCCCGGGGGCCGAAGGCGTCGGGGTCGTCGGCCTCCACCGCCAGCAGGCCGATCAGCCGGCCTCGGGCCAGGAGCGGGAGGTACACGGCGGCGGCCGAGCTCGGGTTGAAACCGGGGTCGACCAGGGGGTGGAGGGCGGCACGGACGGCCTGGCTGGTGGCCACGGCCCGGCCGGCCGAGGTGGGGAGCCGGTCCCGGTGGTGGCCGGTGGGGGTGGAGGAGGTCCCGATCTGGCGGGCGACCCGCCACCGGCCGTCGGGCTCGGAGGTGAGGATGACCACGGTGTCGTGGGCCAGGAGCCCGCGGAGGCGGGTGATCGTGGTGTCGAGCACGTCGCCCAGGTCGAGCGAGGCGGGCAGGGTCTGGGCCACCCGGTGGAGGTTGGCCAGCAGGGTGTTGGCGTCGGCCAGGCGGGCCACGCGGTCGAGGGCGAGGGAGTGGCGCCGGGTGGCTTCGCCCGAGATCCGGCGGCTGTAGCCGGCCACGATCCCGCTGAGGGCGATGAGCGTGGCCCATTGGGCGCTCTGGGCCAGCTGGGCCGCCTGCCAGTGGCCGATGTTCAGCTCGGGCACGGTCACGGCCAGGGTGGAGGCCGCCCCCACCCGCAGGGCGAAGCCGAAGCCCCGGGCGAAACCGGCGATGATCACGGCGTTGACCAGGACCAGCACCGCCGGCGAGTCCCAATAGCCGGTGGCGATGACGGCCAGGACGTGGAGCCCGATCTCGGCCACCAGCAGCACCAGGGACCGGATGGAGCCGGTGTAGCGCAGGGGTCGGAACGTCCGGAACACGGTGTTGGCCAGCACCACGGCCATCCAGGCCCCCAGGACCTGGCCGCCGGCCAGCAGGGCGGGGCTGGCCAGAGCGAGCGAGACGCCGGTGGTGGCCCAGCGCACGGCCATGATGGCCGGCCCGAAGGTCACCAGGGCGTCGGCGTCAGCCGGCCGATCGCCGCCCGGCGGTGGCTCGCCCGGCGATCCCGCCTCGGCCCACAGGGCGCGCCCGGGCCCGTCGACGCCGGGGCCGGAAGCCGGCCGCGCCGGTTCGGGACCGGAGACGAGATCGCTGAGTGTGGTGTCCGTCATGTCGTTCGGGGAGGGAGGCCGGAACGCCTGGGCGTTACGACCCCGGGGGGTGGTTCCTCGGGATTGTCGGGGGGCGGGTTGCCAGCACTACGGATCGGTCCGAGCGGCCCGAACGTGAGCGATCGGGCCCGGGCCGGCCAGGTAACTGGGCGGGGGGCGGGCGGCCCGGGTAACTTCGGCCCGGTGAAACTCGTGGCGCTCACTGGTGGTATCGGGTCCGGAAAATCGTCGGTGTCGGAGCGGCTGGTCGAGCGGGGATGCCTGATCATCGACGCCGACCTGATCGTGCGGGAGCTGCAGCAACCGGGGGAGCTGATCTACAACCAGATGGTGGAGCGTTGGGGCGATCGGATCCTGGCCGAGGACCGCACGCTGGACCGGGCGGCGGTGGCCGGCATCGCCTTCGGCGACCCCGAGGAGCTGGCTGCCCTCAACAAGATGATCCATCCCACCGTGCGCCGCGAGATGCACAACCGGGCCGATGCCGTGAACGAGCAGCCCGGAGTGGTCATCTTCGACATCCCGCTCCTGGCCGAGGGCGGCCCCGACGACCGTCGGGGGGCGTCGGTGGTGCTGGTGGTCGACACGCCCCAGGAGATCGCGGTGGAACGGCTGATGGCCTACCGCAACTTCACCCGGGAGGACGCCCTGGCCCGGATCGCGGCCCAGGCCACCCGGGAGCAGCGCCTGGAGATGGCCGACTTCGTGATCGACAACAGCCGCGACATGGCCCATCTCGACGCCGAGGTGGAACGGTTCTGGTCCTGGCTGGACACCCAGCCCCAGACCCCCTGGCCCCCGCCCCGGCGGGCCAAGAAGACCGACGCCTGATCCTCCCCACCGTGCCGACGGAGGCTGTCACACCCTCTCGGTAGGCTGGTTTCCATGCCTCCGTTCAAAGTGGTGTCCGAGTTCCGGCCGGCGGGAGACCAGCCCAAGGCCATCGCCGAGCTGGTGGACGGCATCGAGGGCGGCGAGTCGAAACTGACGCTGCTCGGCATCACCGGGTCGGGCAAGTCGGCCACCATGGCCTGGACGATCGAGGCCGTGCAACGGCCCACCCTGGTGATCGCCCCCAACAAGTCGCTGGCGGCCCAGCTGGCCAACGAGTTCAAGGAGTTCTTCCCCGAGAACCGGGTGGAGTACTTCGTCTCCTACTACGACTACTACCAGCCCGAGGCGTACATCCCCTCGTCCGACACCTACATCGAGAAGGACTCGTCGGTGAACGACGAGATAGACCGCCTGCGGCACTCGGCCACGTCGGCCCTGCTCACCCGGCGCGATGTGATCGTGGTGGCGTCGGTGTCGTGCATCTACGGCCTGGGGTCGCCCGAGGAGTACCGCAACAAGCTGCTGGTGCTGCAGTCGGGCCACGAGTACGACCAGCGGTCGATCCTCACCCGCCTGGTGGACATGCAGTACGAGCGCAACGACATGAACCTGGTGCGGGGGAAGTTCCGGGTACGGGGAGACACGATCGAGCTCCATCCCGCCTACGAGGAGTTCGTGGTCCGCATCGAGCTGTTCGGCGACGAGATCGAGGCCATCACCACGGTCGATCCCCTCACCGGGGAGCGGCTGAGCGAGCTCAGCGAGCTGGTGGTGTTCCCCAACACCCACTACGTGGCGTCCGACGAGCGGATGCAGCGGGCCATCGGGGGGATCGAGGCCGAGCTCCAGGACCAGCTGGCCCTGTTCGAGAAGGAGGGCAAGCTGCTGGAGGCCCAGCGGCTGCGGATGCGCACCCAGTACGACCTGGAGATGATGCAGGAGATGGGCTTCTGCAACGGGATCGAGAACTACTCCCGCCACATCGACGGCCGGGCCCCGGGCCAGATGCCGTACACCCTGCTCGACTTCTTCCCGTCCGACTACCTCACGATCCTGGACGAGAGCCACGTGGCCGTGCCCCAGCTCCACGGCCAGTACGAGGGAGACCGCAGCCGGAAGGAGACCCTGATCCAGCACGGGTTCCGGCTCCCCTCGGCCGCCGACAACCGGCCGCTGCGGTTCGAGGAGTGGACCTCCAAGGTGGGCCAGCTCGTGTTCCTGTCGGCCACCCCGGGGGCGTACGAGCTCCAGCACTCGTCCCGGATCGTGGAGCAGATCGTGCGGCCCACCGGGCTCATCGATCCCGAGGTGATCGTGCGGCCCACCAAGGGCCAGATAGACAACCTGCTGGAGGAGATCAACGGCGTCATCGGGAACGACGGCCGGGTTCTGGTGACCACCCTCACCAAGAAGATGGCCGAAGATCTCACCGAGTATCTGCTGGAGCAGGGGGTGCGGGTCCGCTACCTCCACAGCGAGGTGGACACGATCCAGCGGATCGAGATCCTCCGGGCCCTGCGCCTGGGCGAGTTCGACGTGCTGGTGGGCATCAACCTGCTTCGGGAGGGCCTGGACCTGCCCGAGGTGCAGCTGGTCTGCATCCTCGATGCCGACAAGGAGGGGTTCCTGCGCTCGGAGACGTCGCTGGTGCAGACGATCGGCCGGGCCGCCCGCAACGTCGAGGGGCGGGTGATCATGTACGCCGACCAGATGACGCCGTCGATGCAACGGGCCATCTCCGAGACCAACCGCCGCCGGGGGCTGCAACAGGCCTACAACGAGGCGAATGGGATCAACCCCACCACGGTGCGCAAGGCCGTCACCGACATCCTGTCGCTGATCCGGCCCGACACCACGGCGCCCATGCCGGGCAAGGACCAGCGCAAGCGCCGCCCCCAGGAAGAGAAGGCGCTCAAGGAGCTGGCCGAGCTGCCCGAGGCCGAGCTGGCCCGCCTCATCCAGACCCTGGAGGAGGAGATGCGCGACGCCGCCGCCGAGCTCCGCTTCGAGTACGCCGCCCGCCTGCGCGACGAGATCAAGGACCTTCGCCGGGAGCTGCGGGAGATGGTCTGACGCCGTCCCACACCCCGCCCCGCCCCGGCCCCGCCCCCCGAACTGCGTCACGGAAACAGCGCTCGGCGGCCAACCGACGTCGCGAACATCGCGAAACGCAGGGGTTTCGCGACGCAGATGGCGTCGGTGCCGCGGTTCCGTGACGCAGATCAGGGGCGAATGAGGTGGCGGATGGTGCCGTGGGGGTCACGGATGGTGGCGGCCAGGCGCCAGCCGGCCACCCCGTCGACCTCGACGGCGGTGAGGCCGGCCACGTTGACCGAGCCGACGCCGGCGTCGGCCAGCTGGCCGAGGAGGTCGTCGATCGAGCTGGCATCGGCCCGGTAGAAGGTGGTGGGCAGCGCGGTCCAGCCGATGCGGGGCAGGGCGCCCTGGTCGGTGAGCACCACCTCGGCCGCAGGTGTGGTGGTGAGGTCCACGATCATGGCGTGGGTGGTGTGGAACCGGTGGCTGGTGGCCAGGCCGGACAGGGTGGGGGCCGCCGCCAGGGCGGCCAGCCCGGCGGCCAGGGCCCATCGGCGAGCGCCGGCGTGGCCGATCTGTTGTTCCGGGCCGTCGCCGGTGACGCCGCCGGACACGAGATCACCGAACAGCGCCGGGGTCACGGCCACCGCAGCCGCCGCCGCCAGCGGCACATAGGTCATCGACAGGTACCGGCCGCCCCACTGGAGGCCGCCGCTGCTCTCGTACTGCGTGGCCAGCACGGCCACCGTCATCAGCCCGACGGGTGCCAGCAGCCACCGTGGGCCGGGGCCGGGGCCCGCCCCGACAGCCGGCCACCGGCTGAGGGCCAGGGCCACGACCACCACCGGCCAGGCCGCCACGATCCCGGGTATGGCCACGTCGGGGGCCACCACCGCCTTGGCCACGTAGAGAGCGGCCGCCACCCCCAGCGCCACCAGGGCCGCGGCCGGCACCGGGCGGCGCTCCTTGCTCGCCCGGTACAGAGCGGCAGCGGCGCTCAGCGCCACCAGCATGGCCGCGAACGACAGGAGCTGACCCCAGCCCGCACCTCGCCAGGTGCCCAGCAGCTGCCAGGCGGCCGGGATCCGGCTGGCCAGCCAGCCCCGGCTGTCCCGCAGCACCTCGACGCTGGTCTCGATCGGCAGCCGGGGCGAGCGCAGCGACGAGCCCCACGCCCGGTTCAGCACCCAGACGCCCGCCGCCGCCGTGGCCCCCGCCGTGGCCGACAGCACCATGGCGCGGGTCCGGTCGGCCAGCACGGCCGCGGTCACCACCGCCACCGTCCAGAACACGGCCTCCGTCCGCACCGCTGCGCCGAGGGACAGCGCCGCCACCAGGACCGCGGTCCAGCCCGCCCGGCCCCGGCCCGACAGGGCGGCCCCGCGGCCCGTCGGCTGCCGCTGGGAGATCCCGTCGACGGCCCCCTCGGCTCCGGCTCCGGGCGCCTCGGCTCCGTCGCCGGCCCCGGAGCCGCCCCGGCCGGTGGGCCACAGCTCGGCCACGGCCACCATGGCCCAGCCGGCGCAGGCAGCGCCGAGCGTGTGGGCCCACAGGGTGGTCGTATCGACTAGCAGTGGGCTCAGTGCCACCAACCAGAACGACACCGGGGCGGCCCGCCGATCCCACCGGGCGGCCAGGCGCCAGGCGGCGGCGGCGGCCGCCAGCGCCGCCAGGAGGCCGGGCAGGTGCAGGCCGAGGCCCAGGTCGCCGGCCCGTTCGGCCGGGGCCCAGCCTCCCCCGCAGCCAGGATCTGTGGCGCCCAGTGCTGCATTTTGCGCGCTGGCGCCACAGTTCGGGTCGTCGGTGGGGCCGGCGGCCACCTCGGCCGGCCCCGGGCCGGGGCCGTGCACCAGGGCGGCCGACGCCGCCAGGACCTTCACCCAGACGGGGCTCGTGGAATAGGGCACCGGTCCATCGGCCACGATGGCCCCGTTGAGCCAGCCCTCGTGCTCGGCGTCGACCACCGGCAAGGGCCGGTCCAGCACCCACGATCCCTGGCGGAGGGCCCACACCTGGCCCCCGTAGGCGCCGTCGTCGCTGCCGAACGAGGAGTCGAGCGGAACCACGGCGCACACCGCCGCCAGCACCGAGGCGTAGGCCAGCAGGTGCCACAGCACGCGGGGGAGCCGAAGGGGGCGCATCGGCCACCCCGTCGGCGCCAGCGACGGCGATTTGATGACCGTGGGGCCGGGCCCGATCCGCCGGGTCGATCGGCCCACGACAACCGTCCGAACGAACGGTCGTTCGGTCCTGGGCCGGAGATAGGATGCAGCGGTGGCAGACAAGATCGTGATCCGCGGGGCCCGCGAACACAATCTCCGGCACATCGATCTCGACCTCCCGCGGGACAAGTTGATCGTCTTCACCGGCCTGTCCGGCTCCGGCAAGTCGTCGCTGGCGTTCGACACGATCTACGCCGAGGGCCAGCGCCGCTACGTCGAGTCGCTGTCGGCCTATGCCCGACAGTTCCTGGGGCAGATGGACAAGCCCGATGTGGACTTCATCGAGGGACTGTCGCCCGCCATCTCGATCGACCAGAAGTCGGCCAGCCGCAACCCCCGGTCCACCGTGGGCACCGTCACCGAGATCTACGACTACCTCCGCCTCCTGTTCGCCCGGGTCGGCGTGCCCCACGACCCCGAGACCGGAGAGCGTCTGGTGCGCCAGACGCCGCAGCAGATCGTGGACCGGGTGCTGCAGCTGCCCGACGGCACCCGCTTCCAGGTGCTGGCCCCCGTGGTGCGGGGGCGCAAGGGCACGTACGACACCCTGCTCAAGGACCTGGCGGCCGAGGGGTTCGTACGGGCGGTGGTGGACGGGCAGCTGATCGAGCTGGGGGGCGAGCTGCCCGACCTGGCCCGTTACGAGACCCACGACATCCGGGTGGTCGTCGACCGCCTGGTCCGCCGGGACGGCATCGACCGCCGCCTCACCGACTCCATGGAGACCGCCCTACGCCTGGCCGAGGGTGTGGCCGAGATCGAGATCGTGTCGCGTGATGCCGACGAGCCGGGCGAGGTGATGGTGTTCTCCCAGCACCTGGCCCGCCCCAGCGACGGCAAGAGCTTCGAGGAGCTGGCCCCCCGCAATTTCTCGTTCAACTCGCCCTACGGGGCCTGCACCGCCTGCGACGGCCTGGGCACCACCTTCGAGGTCGACCCCCAGCTCGTGGTGCCCAACGGCGACCTCACGATCGACCAGGGGGCCATCCACCCCTGGGCCGGAGGCCGCAGCCGCTACTTCGGGCGCCTGGTGGAGTCCGTCTGCGCCGAGCACGAGATCCCGACCGATGTCCCGTGGGACGATCTGCCGGCCAAGCAGCGCAAGATCCTGCTCCACGGGGGCGGCGTCACCCGGGTGACCGTGCGGTACCAGAACCGCTACGGGCGCAATCGCACCTACAACGCCACGTTCGAAGGCGTGGTGCCCTACCTGCGGCGCCGCCACAGCGAGGCCGAGTCGGACGCCCAGCGGGAACAGATCGAGGGCTATATGCGGGAGGTGCCCTGCCCCACCTGCGGCGGGGCCCGGCTCAACCCGCTGTCGCTGGCCTGCCTCGTGGACGGCCGCTCGATCTTCGACATCTGCTCGCTGTCGATCGGGGAGGCGGCCAAGGCCCTGGCCGGCCTCGAGCTGTCGGATCGGGACCACCTGATCGCGGACCGGGTGGTGAAGGAGATCAACGCCCGGCTCAGCTTCCTGCTCGACGTAGGGCTCGACTACCTGTCGCTCAGCCGGGCCGCCGGCACCCTGTCGGGCGGCGAGGCCCAGCGGATCCGGCTGGCCAGCCAGGTCGGCTCCGGCCTGGTGGGCGTGCTCTACGTGCTCGACGAGCCATCCATCGGGCTCCACCAGCGAGACAACGCCAAGCTCATCGCCACCCTGTGCCGCCTCCGGGAGCTGGGCAACACGGTGCTGGTGGTGGAACACGACGAAGACACGATCAAGGTGGCCGACTACGTGGTCGACATCGGCCCCGGCGCCGGGGAGCACGGCGGTGCCGTGGTCTACAGCGGTACCGTGCCCGGGCTGCTGCGCAAGAAGGACTCGGTCACCGGTCAGTACCTGTCGGGTCGCCGCAAGATCCCGGTCCCGACCCAGCGCCGGGAGCCGGGGGATGCCCGCCTGGTGATCCGGGGGGCCCGGGAGAACAACCTCAAGAACCTCGACGTCGAGATCCCGCTGGGCTGCTTCGTCGCCGTCACCGGGGTATCGGGATCGGGCAAGTCGTCGCTGATCAACGGCATCCTGCTGCGCTCCCTGATGCAGCGGGTCTACGGGTCGAAGCTCCCGCCGGGACTGCACAAGGGGATCGACGGGTTGGAGCACCTGGACAAGGTGATCGACATAGACCAGTCACCCATCGGCCGCACCCCGCGGTCGAACCCGGCCACCTACACCGGCGTGTTCGACTCCATCCGCAAGCTGTTCGCCCTCACCAACGAGGCCAAGGTGCGGGGCTACCAGCCCGGCCGGTTCTCGTTCAACGTGGCCGGCGGGCGATGCGAGGCGTGCGCCGGCGACGGCACGATCAAGATCGAGATGCACTTCCTGCCCGACGTCTACGTGCCGTGCGAGGTGTGCAAGGGGGCCCGCTACAACCGCGACACCCTCGACATCGAGTTCAAGGGCAAGAACATCTCCGAGGTCCTCGACATGCCGATCGAGGAGGGTCTGGAGTTCTTCGCCAACCAGCCCCCGATCGCCCGCCACCTCCAGACGCTGGTGGACGTGGGGCTGGGCTACGTCCGCCTGGGCCAGCCGGCGCCCACGCTGTCGGGGGGCGAGGCCCAGCGGGTGAAGCTGGCCTCGGAGCTGGCCAAGCGGTCCACCGGGCACACGATCTACCTGCTCGACGAGCCCACCACCGGCCTCCACTTCGAAGACATCCGCCGCCTGCTCACCGTGCTCTCCCGCCTGGTCGACCAGGGCAACACGGTGCTCGTCATCGAACACAACCTCGACGTGATCAAGACGGCCGACTGGCTGATCGACCTCGGACCCGACGGGGGCAGCGGCGGCGGGCGGGTGATCGCCACCGGCACGCCGGAAGACGTGGCCGGGGTGGCGGCGTCGCACACCGGCCGGTTCCTGGCCCCCGTGCTGGACAAGGGATGAGAGGCCGCCGCGGGTGTGCCCCCGGCGAACCGGTGGGGCCGCCGCTAGCTCCGGCTCAGGGCACCGGCCTCGAGGCGGGTGTGGCCGGGCCGCCGGCGCTTGGCCGCCACCACCCCGTAGCTCCGGGTCCGCTCCAGGGCCTGGATCTCCTCGATCACGAACCCGGCGGCTTCCAGCAGGTAGTTCAGACCCATCCGGGCCCGCCACGGTAGGTAGCCCTCGGAGGCGTCGGGCACGATCAAGGGTGCGGTGAGGAACAGCCGACCGGCGGGGACCAGCACCCGGTTGATCTCGGTCAGCAGCCCCTGCGGTTCGGGCGACGTGGCCACGGCCTCGGCGCACAGCGCCACCGAGTAGGCCTCGTCGTCGACCGGCAGCGGCCCTAGCGACGGCTGGCGGGCGCCGGCCACCTCGGGTAGCCCGACGAACCGGTACCGGTCCGGGCCCGGCCGGCTCCGGCGGGGTCCGGGCGAGCCGAGCTCGAGGAGGGCGGTGCCGACCTCGGCCGCCTCGTGGGTGGCCCGCAGCACGAAGTCGTCGAGTGAGGGGCGCAGGTCTGCCCCCGACCCGACGGGGGAGCGGCCGGGAGCCGTGTCTCGGCGGCGGGACAGTTTGAGCATGGCGGAGGGCTTCATGGCACGCAGCTCATCTCGGCCACCCGCTCCCGCCCATGCTCCCATGCAGGAGGTTGTGTGTCGAGCGGTGCGGCAGGGTGGACAGTGTCGAGCGGTGCAGCGGAGTGCACGATGGCGGTCACCTCGGCGGGTCGGTGGCTGGCGGCCGACGACCGGCCCCCTATGCCTCAGGCTGTTCGGCCCATCGGGGCCGGACATGAGCGTTCGGGTGGACGGAGCCGATCGACGACGCCCGGACCTTGAAACCCGTGCGCCGCGTGCCGATCGGAACAGGTGACCGACACCCAGGCACCTCCGTCGACGGGCCCCGGGCGCGCGCCCGGCCGGCTGCCCGGCGCCGTCTTCCGCCTCGGTCAGCTGGCGGCGGTGGCCGGCGTCGCCTGGTTCCACGCCAGCCTGGTGGCTCCCGAGCCCTACAGCCTGCTCCGCTCGTCCCGCCTCCTGTGGTGGGCGGTGGTCGCCGGCACCCTGGCCGCCGCCAGCTACGGCCTGGGGCTGCCCGAGCTGCCGGCCCGGCGGCCGGCGGTGGTGGCCCGGGCCCTGGCCGCCTACGGCCTCGCCATCGGGGCGGTGTCGGTGGCCCAGCTGGCCCTGGCCCAACCGCTTCTGCCCCGCTCCTCGCTGGCCCTGCTGGGAGCGATCGCTCCCCTGTGGTCGGTGCTGGCCTGGAACCTGGCCGGCGACGTCGCCTCGTGGCGGAGCCAGCGGGACCGGGTGTTCGTGGTCAGCGCCCAGCCGGGGGAGCCGGCCGCACTGGCCTACGAACTGACCCGGCGGGCCGAGCTCCCGGCGGTGCTGGCCGGATCGCTCAGCGTCGGAGAGGCCCGGCTCGGGCCCGACGGTCGGACCCCGCTGCTCGACGCAGCCGGGGCGGCCGGGGCCACGGTGGTGGTTCTCGACACGGCGGCCCAGTCCGACGACGGGATCGTGGCCCAGGCGGCCGAGCTGCATCGCCGGGGGGTGCGGGTACGGACCCTGGCTCTGTTCTACGAAGGCTGGTTGGGCAAGCTGCCGGTGGCCGAGCTGGCTCGGGTGTCGCTCCTGTTCGACATCGGCGAGGTCCACCGCCTCGGGTACATGCGGGCGAAACGGGTGGTCGATCTGGCCCTGGGTGTGGTCGGGCTGCCGGTGCTGGTCGCTGCCCTGCCCCTGGTCTGGCTGGGAGACCGGCTGGGCAACCCGGGCCCGCTCCTGTTCCACCAGCGGCGGGTGGGACGTGACGGTGAGCCGTTCACGATCTGGAAGTTCCGCACGATGGTGCCCGGCCCGCCCGCCGACGCCGCCTCCCCGTGGACGGCCGAGGACGACCCCCGGGTCACCCCGTTCGGTCGTCTCCTGCGCCGGAGCCATCTCGACGAGCTGCCCCAGCTGGTCAACGTGTTGCGGGGCGAGCTGTCGATCGTGGGACCCCGTCCCGAGCAGCCGCACTACGTGGAGGAGCTGCGGGGCAAGATCGCGTTCTACGACGTCCGCCACCTGGTGCGACCCGGCCTCACCGGTTGGGCCCAGGTGAAGCAGGGCTACGCCGCCGACGAGCACGATGCCCTGGAGAAGCTGCAGTACGACGTCTTCTACCTGCGGCGACAAGGACTCGGCCTCGACCTGCGGATCCTGTGGCGCACGGTGCGGGGCGTGGTGGGAGGTGACGGACGATGACAGCGACGACGAGGGCGGCCCAGCCGGCGGCGTTCGTGAAGCACTATCCGGCGGCCGAGCTGGCGGCCGAGGCGGCCAAGGCCCGGCTGATGGCCGAGGCCGGGGAGTCCGTCGGGGTGCGGGTCCCGGCCGTGCTCGACGTCGACGAGACCACCGGCTCCATCCGCTACGAGCACGTGTCGTGCCCGACGAGCCTGCTCGACCTGATGAGCGACCGGGCGGCGACACCGGCCCTGATCCTGGCCCAGGTGGAGCAGGCGGGAGCGGCATTGGGTGCCCTCCACCGGGTGCTGCCCACCGCCGGCTTCCCCCGGGCCTGCCGCAGCGAACGATTCAGGCTGGCCCTCGGCCCCGAAGCGCCGCCGGCCGCCCGGTCGGACCTGGTGCTCCAGCATGGCGACTTCGGCTACTCCAACGTCCGGTTCAGCCCCATCGGGGAGCTGGTGGTGATCGACCCGTCGCCGAACCGCTACGTCAGCGTCGACGCGCTGAACGTCGACCACCCGGAGCTCGACCTGGCCCTGATCGCGTCGAACTTCGTGGGCCGGACCGTGCGGCCGGTGGCCATGACGCGCACGATCCGGTTCGGGCCCGATCTGTTCGCCGCCCTCCTCCAGGGCTACGACGATGCTGCCGGACGCCCGGCCGACCGGGACCGCCTGCGGGCCTACACCCGGGCAACCGTGCGGGCGTTCGCCGACTGGTGCCGCCAGGGCCGGCCCCAGGTGCTGGTGCCGCTGGCCCGCCTGCTCGAAAGGAACATGCCGTGACCTCGTCTGCCGCCACTCCCTCCCCTGCGGGAACCGCTGCCGGGGCCGACACCGGGCCCGGGGCCGCCGACTACCGCCGCTCGCACCTCGGGGCGACCCTGGCCGCCGCCTACCACGACGACTTCACCGCTCGCCTGCCGGGCCGGTACTGGGTGGCGGTGGAACAGCCCCTCCTCGCCGATCTCCTGGCCGAGGCCACCACCCGCCCCCTGGACGAGTTGCACCACCTCGACGTGGCCTCCGGGTCGGGTCGGGTGCTGGCCTGGCTGCAACCCCGCACCGCCCGTTCCACCGCCATCGACATCTCCGAGGACATGCTGGCCCACGCCCGGGCCACGGTTCCCGGCGGCACGTTCGTGGTGGGCGATGCCTCCACGATGCGCTTCCCCCAGCCCTTCGACGTGGTCACCGCCTTCCGGTTCTTCCTCAACGCCGGGCCCGAGCTGCGGGCCGACGTGCTGGACCGGATAGGGGAGTGCCTGGCCCCCGGCGGGCTGCTGGTGGCCAACGTCCACGCCCAGCCCTGGAGCACGCTCGGCCTCTGGCGCCGGGCCAAGCGGCGCCTGGGCCGCCCGGCCGACTCGGTGCTGACCGCCGCCGAGTTCGAGCGGCTGCTGGCCGACCACGGTTTCGAGGTGGTGGCCGAGCGCACCTACGGCTACCTCCCGCTGACCCGCCGGGTGGGGCCGGGCCGCCTGGCCGACGCCTTCTGCGCGGTCGACCGCCGGCTGAACCAGCTGCTGCCGGCCCGCAACCCGCTGGCGTGCTGCTGGCTGGTGGCGGCCCGCCGGGCGCCGGCGGCCGGGCCGGTCACCGCCGCGTGACACCCCGGTACCGGCTGCTCCTGGTCGACCAGGGCCTCTACGCCGCATCCAACCTGGCGGCGGTGGTCCTGGCCGGCCGGAGCGCCGATCCCGCCCGGTTCGGCCGCTTCATGCTGGCCTTCCTGGCCCTGTCGGTGGCCGTGAACGGGGTCCGGGCGATGTGGTCGGAGCCGGAGATGGCCCGGGGTGAGGCCTCGCCCGCCCCGAGCCGGGCGACGGCGGTGGTGGTGGCCGCCGCCTCGTCGACGGTGGCGGTGGCGGGGATGGCCGGCCTGGCCCCGTGGGCGGCGGCGGTGGCGGCCGCCGGCACCGTCGCCCTGCTCCAGGACCGCCTCCGGTACCGGGCCCTGCTCCGCCGACACCCGGCGGCCGCCGTGCGGTCGGACGCCGTGTGGGTCCTCGTCATGGCGGCCGTCGGCGCTGCCACCGTGCTGTCACCGGCCGTCGCCTCCCGCCTCGGGGTCGACGACGTGCTGGGCGTGTGGACCCTGGGGGCCGGGGCGGCGGTGGCTGTGAACCTGCCGGCGTCCCAACGGCGGGCCAACGTCGAGCGTCCGGGCCGGGTCGCCGCCCCCCGGGGCCTGTTCGCCGCCGACTTCGTGCTCCAGTCGGGTGCCACCCAGGCTGTCGGGCTGCTGCTCGCCCTGGTGATGGCGCCGGCCCCGTACGGCGAGCTACGGGGGGCCATCACCCTGCTCGGACCGGTCGGGGTGGCCAACACCGCGCTCACCACCCAGCTCCTGGCCGGCCGCCCGGCCCGCGCCCGCCTGGTGGCCGGCATCGGCGGTGCCGCGCTGGCCGTGGTGGCGGGCCTGGCTGCGGTGCCGGAGCGGGTGGGCACCGCCGCCCTGGGGTCGGCCTGGCCGGGGCGGGCGGTGCTCGCTCTCATCGGGGCGACGGTGGCGGCCCAGACCGTCTCCACCTGGGGCCTGACCCGGCTCAAGCTGGCCGACCGCCGTCGGGCGCTGCTCGTGCTCCGGGCCGGCGGGGCGGTGGCCCTCGCCGGGGCGTCCCTGGGGGCGGCTGCGGCGTCGGGCGGGGTCGGCCTGGTGGCCGCGGCCTATCTGGCCGTCAACGCGGCGCTGGCTCTCGCCGCCGGCGCTCTCGCCCGTCGAACGCCGGCCGTCGCCCCGGTACCGCCGGCGCCGCTGGTGCGGACTGCGTGACGGGACGCCCGCCCGCCCCGGTTCCGGGTGGCGGAACCACCACCGGTGAGCGGCACTCGGGCGCCGCCGGTGCGAGCAAGGCGTCACGGGGGCGGCGCCAGCGGTGCGCCGGCCGATGTCAGGGTCGGGTGGGGGAGGAGCGCAGCCAGGCCCGGTGGCGGTGGTAGTAGCGGGCGACGGCCCAGGCGTGGGCCATCCCCCGACGGTTGATCGGGCGCCGGTGGATCCGGCGGGGCGGATGGTGGACCGGATCGCCGGCCACCTGGACCACGAGCCCGCCGGCCTGCTTGATCCGCAGGCAGAAGTCCACGTCCTCGGGGCCGTAGAAGAAGCTCTCGTCGATCCCACCGACGGCCTCCCAGGCCGACCGGCGGAACAGCTGGCAGGCCCCGATGCCGAAATCGACGGGCCACCACGGGGGGCCGGCCTCCAGCGTGGCCGTGGCGGCACCGGACGCTGCCCTCGGGCGCGGGCCCAACGGCCGGTACTCGGCCGTGCGGCCCAGCACCCGCCGGGCCTTGTCGGCCAGGTCGGGCGCGGCGCCGGCGCTGGCCGTGGGCGCCTGGGCGGTGAAGCAGGGCACGGCCACGTCGGCTCCGGCCCCCTCCAGACCCGCCGCCAGCGTGCGGAGCGAGCGGGGACCGAGCTCGGCATCGGAATCGAGCAGGCACACCAGGTCGGCCGTTCCGGCCCGGATGCCGATGTTGCGGCCCGCCGCCACCCCCCGGTTCTCGGCCAGGCGGATCAGGGTGACCCCCTCGGGCACGGTGGCCGCCGGCTCGCTGCCGTTGTCGACCACCACGATCCTCGTGTCGACGGCCTCGCTGCCCGTCACCGAGGCGATGGCGGCGGCGAGGAGGGGGCCGTCGTTCCAGGTGAGGATGACGACGTCGACGGTGGGACAGGTGGCACCCATGGCCCGTCCCGTCGGCCCCACCCGGCCCGCCATTAGGATCGAAAGGGTGATCACCCGCCCGCCCGCCGGCTCCATCCCCGATGCGCCCGGCTCCTACCAGTTCAAGGACCGCGAGGGCCGGGTCATCTACGTGGGCAAGGCCCGGTCGCTGCGCCAGCGCCTGTCGAACTACTTCCAGAACCCGTACAACCTCCACCCCCGCACCGCCCAGATGGTGGCCACGGCCCAGAGCGTCGAATGGATCCAGGTCCGCAACGACGTCGAGGCCCTCATGCTCGAGTACAACCTGATCAAGGAGCACCGGCCCCGGTTCAACGTCCGCCTGATCGACGACAAGAGCTACCCCTACCTGGCCGTCACGCTCGACGACGCGTGGCCCCGGGCCCGGGTGATGCGGGGCACCAAGCGCAAGGGCACCCGCTATTTCGGGCCCTACGCCCACGCCTACGCCATCCGGGAGACGCTCGACCACCTGCTGCGCACCTTCCCCATCCGGACCTGCACCGACGCCAAGTTCGACCGGCACACCAAGCTGGGCAAGCCCTGCCTGCTGTTCCACATCGAGAAGTGCTCCGGTCCCTGTGTGGGCGAGATAGACAAGCTCGACTACGCCCAGCTGGTGGTGGACCTGTGCGGCTTCCTCGACGGCGACACCCAGCCCGTGATCGACAAGCTCACGGCCGAGATGCTGGCGGCGTCGGACGAGCTCGAGTTCGAGAAGGCGGCCCGCATCCGGGACCGGCTGGCCACGGTCAACAAGGCCATCGAGCGCCAGCAGATGGTGGCCGACGGCAACGAGGACATCGACGTGGTGGGCCTGGCCGAAGACGACCTGGAAGCGGCGGTGTTCGTGTTCTTCGTGCGCCGGGGCCGGGTCACCGGGCGCCGCAGTTTCGTGCTCGACAAGGTGGAGGAGCTCGATCCCAGCCGGGTGATCGACAAGACGCTGGAGGCCCTGTACGACGAGGTGCCGGTGCAGGGGATGCCGAAGACGGTGCTGGTGCCGACGGCCTCGTCGGACCCTGAGCTCTACCAGGAGTGGCTCACCATGCTCCGGGGGTCCCGGGTGGACATCAAGGTGCCGGCCCGGGGGGCCAAGAAGGAGCTGCTGGAGACGGTCAGCCGCAACGCCGAGGAGGAGTTCACCCGCCACTGCCTGCGCCGGGCGACCGATCACAACTCCCGGGCCCGGGCCCTCAACGAGCTGCGGGACTGGTTGGAGCTGCCGATGGCCCCCCTGCGGATCGAGTGCTTCGACATGAGCCACCTCCAGGGCACCGACTACGTCGGTTCGATGGTGGTGGTGGAGGACGGGCTGGCGGCCAAGAACCAGTACCGCCGGTTCAAGGTGCGCACCGTGGGCCGGAACGACGACTATGCCGCCATGGAGGAGGTCCTCACCCGGCGCCTGCGCAACTACCTTGAGGACCGGGTGAAACCGGTGGCCGAGCGGGGCCGCTTCCAGTACCCCCCGCAGCTGCTCATGGTCGACGGCGGCAAGGGACAGCTCAACGTGGCGGTGCGGGTGCTGGACGAGCTCGGCCTGCGCGACGAGATCCCGGTGTGCTCGCTGGCCAAGCGGTTCGAGGAGGTCTACCTGCCCGGGCGCTCGGAACCGGTGGTGATCCCCCGCCAGAGCGAAGCCCTCTACCTCCTGCAGCGGCTACGGGACGAGTCGCACCGCTTCGCCATCGGCTACCACCGCCAGCTCCGCAACCGCCGCATGACCACCTCGGTGCTCGACGGCATCCCCGGCCTCGGCCCGACCCGGCGCAAGCGCCTGGTGGATGAGCTGGGCGGCATCCGCAAGGTCCGCCAGGCCGACCTGGAGACGCTGCGGGAGCTGAGCTGGCTGCCCGACACCGTGGCCGACGCCGTCTACGCCCGCACCCACGGGCTCGACAGCAGCAGGGGGGCGGGCCGGTGACCGGGATCGACAACGCCGGAAGCTCCCTGTGGGACGCCCACGCGGAGTGGTGGCAGCGGGAGTTCACCGACGGGGTGGACCCCGAGTACACCGAGCAGATCCTGCCCCTCATCGTCGACGGCCTGGCCGGACGGCGCCGGGTGCTCGACGTGGGTGCCGGTGAGGGCCAGGTGGCCCGGGAGCTGGCCGCCGCCGGCGCCGAGGTGGTGGGGATCGACCCCATCCGCTCCCAGATCGAGCTGGCCGTCGCCCGGGCCGGCGGCCCGACCTATCTGCGATCGTCGGCCGAGCGGCTCCCGTTCGCCTCGGCCACCTTCGACGGGGCCGTGGCCTGCCTGGTGTTCGAGCACATCGACGACCTCGATGCCGCGCTGGCCGAGGTGGCCCGGGTGCTGGAACCCGGCGGCCGCTTCCTGTTCCTGCTCAACCATCCGCTCCTCCAGACCCCGGGGAGCGGCTGGATCGACGATCAGGTGATCGAGCCCCCGGAGCAGTACTGGCGGATCGGCCCCTACCTGCCCGAGGCGGAGACGATCGAGGAGGTGCAGAAGGACGTGTTCATCCGCTTCCTGCACCGGCCACTGTCGCGCTACCTCAACGCCGCCCTCGGGTGCGGGCTGCAGCTGGAGCGGATGATCGAGCCGGCGCCGCCCCCCGGGTTCCTGGCCCAGGCCCCCTGGTACACCGAGGCCGCCACCGTGCCCCGCCTGCTCGCCCTGTGGTTCCGCCGTGGGTGAGGGCGTCGATCCGACCATCGCCGGGTCCCCCTCGGGCCCGGGCACGATCCCGCTCCCCGCCGCTGGGGTGTGCGACAATCGGGCACCGTGACTCGGGTGCTGGTGCTCACGGGCTTGTCGGGTGCAGGGCGGTCCGTCGCGGCCGGGGCCCTGGAGGATCTGGGCTGGTTCGTCATCGACAACCTGCCGTCGGACCTGGTGCCCAAGGTGGGCGAGCTGGCCTCGTCGGCCTCCGGCGGTTACGACCGGGTGGCGCTGGTCATGGGCGGCCACGGCGAGCCGGTGGCCATGATCGAGAGCCTCCGTTCCCAGGTGGGGGCGGTCACGGTGGTGTTCCTGGAGGCCGCCACCGACGTCCTGGTCCGCCGCTACGAGCTGACCCGACGGCGGCACCGGCTGGCCGAGGGCCGCAGCCTGGTGGAGGCGATCGAGGCCGAGCGGGCCTCGCTGCAGGGGGCCCGGGCCGGAGCCGACCTGGTCATCGACACCAGCGACCTCAATCCCCATCAGCTGCGGGATCTCCTCACCGGCCACTTCGGCGACGACGACGAGGCCAACGACCTGCGGGTGATGTTGTCGTCGTTCGGGTTCAAGCACGGCCTGCCGCTCGACGCCGACATCGTGCTCGACTGCCGCTTCCTGCCCAATCCCCACTGGGTGGAGGAGCTCCGGCCCCAGAGCGGGCTCGACCCCGAGATCCAGGCCTACGTGCTCGACCGTCCGGTGGCCGAGCAGTTCGTGAACTCACTGACCGCTATGTTGGACGTCCTGCTCCCGGCGTACGCCGACGAGGGGAAGTCGTACCTGAGCATCGCGTTCGGCTGCACGGGCGGTCGTCACCGGTCGGTGGCGATGGCCGAGCGGATCAACCAACTGCTGGCCGAGCGCGGCTGGCGGTCGAGGGTGAGCCATCGTGACATCAACCGAGAACGGCGCTGACGTCGCCGATTCCGCTACCGGGCCGGCCGTGGTCGCTCTCGGCGGCGGTCACGGGCTGGCGGCGACGCTGCAGGCCGCCCGCCGCTACGCCCGGTCGATCACCGGCGTGGTGTCGGTGGGCGACGACGGGGGGTCGAGCGGCCGGCTCCGGGCCGAGTTCGGCGTGGCCCCGCCCGGCGATGTCCGCCGCTGCATATCCGCACTGGCCACCGAGGACACACTGCTCTCCCAGTCGCTCGAGTACCGGTTCGAACGGGGTGTGCTGACCGGGCATCCGGTGGGCAACCTGCTCCTGGCCGGCCTCACCATGATGTCGGGCGACTTCCAGGAGGCGATCGACGAGCTGTGCCGGGCGGTGGGGGCGGTGGGCGCCATCTTCCCCGCCACCACGGTGCCGGTGCAGCTGCTGGCCGACTCCGACCAGGGCACGCTGGTGGGCCAGGTGACGATCGAGCGGGCCAGCGGTATCCACAACCTCCGCTTCGACCCGATCGACCCCCCGGTGGCGGAGTGCGCCAGCCGGGCCGTGCGGGAGGCCGACCAGGTGGTCATCGGCCCCGGTTCGCTGTTCACCAGTGTCCTGGCCGCCGCCGTGGTGCCCGGCATCAGGGCCGCCCTCCAGGAATCGGCGGGGCAGCGGGTGTTCGTGGCCAACGTGGCCAACGAGAAGGGAATGGCCCGGGGTTTCGGCCTGGCTGAGCACGTCGACGCCCTGGCCGACCACGGGGTGAAGATCGACGTGGTGGTGGCCGACTCGGGTTCGCCCCCGACGTCGGGCGTCGGCCCTCCGGTGATCCGGGCCGACGTGGCCGCCGGCGACGGCTGGGGCCACGATCCGGTCAAGCTGGGCCGGGTCCTGCACCAGGTCTATCTTGAACGGGGATAGGGTTCGACCGGGCGAACGTCGGGCAGCTGACGAGCCGCAGGCCTGGTGCCTCCCGGCGGTTCCGGGATGCCCGGGAACCGCCCCCCACACAGCACGCGAGGAGAAGGACAGCACATGAGCATTCGGGTTGGCATCAACGGCTTCGGCCGGATCGGGCGCAACTTCTTCCGGGCCGCCAAGCAGTCCGGCGCCGACATCGACTTCGTCGCCGTGAACGATCTCGGCTCGTTGGAGACCATGGCCCACCTGCTCAAGTACGACTCGGTCCTGGGTCGGCTGCCCAACGAGATCAAGGCCGTCGACGGCGGCATCTCGGTGGACGGCGATGTGCTGAAGGTGCTGTCGGAGCGCAACCCCGAGGATCTGCCCTGGGGCGACCTCCGCGTCGACGTGGTCATCGAGTCCACCGGCATCTTCACCGAGCGTGACGCGGCGGCCCGGCATCTGGCCGGCGGCGCCCCCTTCGTGATCGTGTCCGCCCCCTGCGGCGGTGCCGATGCCACCTTCGTGGTCGGCGTCAACGAAGACACCTTCGACGCCGCCACCCACAAGGTCGTCTCCAACGCCTCGTGCACCACCAACTGCTTCGTGCCCATGGTGAAGGTGCTCGACGACGCCTTCGGGGTGAAGCAGGGTCTGATGACCACGATCCACGCCTACACCGGCGACCAGATGCTGGTGGACGGCCCCCACAAGGACCTCCGCCGGGCCCGGGGTGCCGCCATCAACATCGTGCCCACCTCCACCGGGGCCGCCCGGGCCACGGGCCTCGTGCTCCAGGCCATGAACGGCAAGCTCGACGGCACCTCGCTGCGGGTGCCGATCCCCACCGGCTCCATCACCGACTTCACGGCCGTGGTCGACGGCGAGCCGTCGGTGGCCGAGGTCAACGCGGCCTTCGCCAAGGCGGCCGAGAGCGGCCGGCTGGCCGGCGTGCTGGACTACACCGAGGAGCCGATCGTGTCGAGCGACATCGTCACCTCGCCCGCCTCGTGCACGCTCGACGCTGGCATGACCATGACCCAGGGCACGCTGGTCAAGATCTTCGGCTGGTACGACAACGAGTGGGGCTACTCCAACCGGCTCGTCGACATCTCCATGATCGTCGGCGCCGCCAACCAGCGATGATCGACGGCCTGCCCGAGCTGGAGGACCTGGGTCCGGTCGGCGGCAAGTCTGTCCTGGTCCGGGCGGACTTCAACGTCCCCCTGTCCGGGGGGCGGATCACCGACGACCTGCGCATCAAGGCCGCGCTGCCCACCCTGCGGTGGCTGGTCGACAACGGGGCCACGGTCACGGCCTGCTCCCATCTGGGCCGGCCCAAGGGCCCAGACGACGCTTCGGCGTCGATGGCCCCGGTCAAGGCCCGGTTGGCCGAGCTGGCCCCCGAGGTCACGCTGCTGGAGAACCTCCGCTACGACAAGGGCGAGGAGGGCAACGACCCGGCGTTCGTGGCCCGCCTGATCGAGGGCCACGACCTGTTCGTGAACGACGCCTTCGGCGCTTCCCACCGGGCCCACGCCTCGATCGTGGGCCCGCCCCAGCACCTCCCGTCGGCCGCCGGGAGGCTGCTGGCCCGGGAGGCCGAGGTCCTGCTCGGGCTGCGCCGCAACCCCCGCCGGCCCTTCGTCGCCATCATGGGCGGGGCCAAGGTGTCGGACAAGCTTGGGGTCATCGAGGCCCTGCTCGAGGTGGTCGACTCGATCGTGGTGGGCGGCGGGATGGCGTTCACCTTCCTGGCCGCCCAGGGCCACCGCATCGGCTCGTCGCTGCTGGAGGCCGACATGGTCGACACGTGCCGGCGGTTGCTGGCCGGGCCCAAGACCATCCACCTGCCGGAAGACATCACGGCCCTCGGTCCCGGCGGCAAGCTGTTCGAGCCCGACGCCGGCGGCGAGGTCCGCCAGGTGGGAGCGAACGTTCCCGACGGCTGGATGGGGGTCGACATCGGCCCCGGAACCGCCGCCGTGTTCACCGACGTGATACTCGACGCCGGCACCGTGCTTTGGAACGGTCCGATGGGCGTGTTCGAGGATCCTCGGTTCGAGGCCGGCACCCGGGCGGTGGCGGCCGCCATGGCCGAGACCCGGGCCTTCACCGTGGTCGGGGGCGGCGATTCGGCCGCCGCGGCCAAGCAGTTCGGGGTCGACACCGACATGGATCACGTGTCCACCGGCGGCGGAGCCTCGCTCGAGCTGATCGAGCAGGGCGATCTACCCGGTCTGGCGGCGCTGCGCGAGTCGGCCGCCCGGCAGGGCTGAGCGCCCGGACCCGGGAGAGAGAAGAGAGCGACATGAGCACCCGTAAGCCGCTGATCAGCGGAAACTGGAAGATGAACCTGAACCACTTCGAGGCCCTCAAGCTGGTCCAGCAGCTGAGCTACGAGGTGACGAAAGACGACGTGGAGGCGGTCGACATCTCCGTCCATCCCCCGTTCACCGACCTGCGCACGGTGCAGACCGCGCTCGAGTCGGACCGCATCCCCTTCGCCCTGGGGGCCCAGCACTGCCACTTCGAGGCGTCGGGTGCGTTCACCGGCGAGGTGTCGCCCGCCATGCTGGCCAAGCTGGGCGTGGCCTACGTGATCGCCGGCCATTCGGAGCGCCGGGAGCTGTTCGGCGAGACCGACGACCTGGTCAACGCGAAGGTCAAAGCCATCCTGGCCAACGGTATGACGCCGATCCTGTGCGTGGGGGAGACCCTGGCCGAACGGGAGGCGGGGGAGGCCGAGGCCAAGGTCGAGCGCCAGGTGGCGGCCGGCCTGGCCAAGGTGGCGGCCGAGCAGGTGGCCGCGCTAGTGGTGGCGTACGAGCCGATCTGGGCCATCGGCACCGGCCGCACGGCCTCGGCTGACGATGCCCAGGCGATGTGCGCCATCGTGCGGGCCACGGTGGCCCGGGTGGCGGGCCAGGACGCGGCCGACGCCGTGCGGGTCCAGTACGGGGGCTCGGTCAAGGGCGAGAATGCGGCCGAGCTGATGGCCCAGCCCGATATCGACGGGGCCCTGGTGGGCGGGGCCAGCCTGGAGGCGGAATCGTTCGCCCGGATCATCCAGTACCGGCTCCACTAGGCGCTGGCCGAGCACCGTCGGACGGGATGTCGGCTATCGGTGGCTCGGGGCGCACGCTGGCCCGACTCCTCCTGATCCTGCTGGTGGCGTTGTCGGCCTGCAGCCGGGAGGAGCCCGTTCTGCAGGGACAGAGCACCGTGCGCACGGCGCCCGTGGTGGCCCCTGGGCTCCAGGCGCCTCCGGTCACCGAGGCGCCCTCCGAGCTGCCCGACCCCCAGGCCCCGGCGAACTGGGTGGTCTGGGTCCACGATCGGGAGCCGCCCGACCTCCAGGTCGACGACCCCCTCAACGGCACCGACCTGGCCGGCTGGATCCAACAGGGTCTGCTGGAAGGGCTGTTCGGGGTCGACTCCAACCTGGCGTACTACCCGGAGCTCCTGGCCGGCGAGCCGGTGGTGACCAAGGCCGACAACGGCTCGGTCACGATCGACTA
The DNA here is from genome assembly GCA_041394285.1 of Acidimicrobiales bacterium. GTDB lineage: Bacteria > Actinomycetota > Acidimicrobiia > Acidimicrobiales > SZUA-35 > CADEDH01. The sequence continues at coordinate 527,655 of JAWKIL010000001.1, forward strand.
CACGCTGCGGTCGGGCCTCACGTGGTCCGACGGCCAGCCGTTAACGGCCGACGACGTGGCCTTCACCAACAACGTCATCCTCGAGGGGTGCCCCACCGAGGCCGACGGGTCGCTGACCGACGGTGCCGACGACGGCTGCGACTACGTCATGGGCAGCCGCATCGGCTACGACCTGATCACCAACTTCGAGGTGACCAGCCCCACCACGTTCCGGATCTCCTTCGCCGCCTTCTTCGCCGGCTGGCGCAACCTGTTCTCCACGGTGTTCGCCGCCCACGCCTTCGGCGCCGATGCCTTCGCCGTCGACCAGAACCTGCGCCGGTGGGCCTCCGAGGCCGGGCCCCTGCCCTCGTCAGGGCCGCTGGTGTTCAGCGAGTGGGTGCCGGCCGACCACATCGACCTGGCCCGCAACGACCGGTATCACGGGTCGGTTAGCCCCGAGGCCCAGAACAAGGGCCCGATGGCGGTCGACGGGGTGCGGATCCTGTTCGTGGGCGATGCCGCAGCCCGGGTGGAGCTGCTCCGGGAGGGCACGGCCCAACTGGTGATGGGCCCGCTCGATCCGGCGTTCGGTCCGCTCAGCGCCGATCCCTCGTTCACCGTCGCCTCCCGGCCGGGGGGCACGTTCGAGCACCTGGGGCTGAACCTCCTCAACGTCCATCTGGCCAAGCCGCCGGTGCGGGAGGCGATCGCCTACGCCCTCGACAAGAGCGAGATCGTGGCCCAGGTCTACGCCCCGCTCCTCGGTGACAGCCTGCCGGCGGCCGGGCTGGGCAACGCCTACTGGATGCCGATGGAGCCGGGCTACACCGATCATCAGGAGCGATACGGCGCCAACGACGTGGCCGGGGCCGCCGCCGCCCTGGAGGGGGCGGGCTACGTGAAGGGGGCCGACGGGGTGTACGCCCACCCTGCCGACGGCCGCCTGTCGCTGCGGATCGGCACGACGCCGGGCAACCAGCTCCGCCAGCAGCAGCTGGACCTGATCAAGGCCCAGCTCGGGCGGGCCGGGATCGAGGTCGTCACCGGCGACTTCACCGGGGGCCTGTTCTACGATCAGGGTCCGTTCTCTCCCGGGGCCCTGGCCGCCTCCGCTTCGGGGGGGACCGACGGCGATCCCGACCTGTGGGACATGGCCGTGTGGTCCTGGGCCACCGGGCCCTGGCCGGGAGGGGTGAGCGGAATCTTCCGGGCCCGGTCCGACGCCAATCCCTACGGCTTCTCCAACGCCACGTTCGAGGCCGACGCCGCCGCGTGCGACACCACCATCGACGACGCCCAGCGGGCCACCTGCTACAACGACGTGGACGCCTACGTGACCACGCTCGACAAGGGAACCGACGGTTTGTTCGTGCTGCCGCTCACCCAGAAGCCGCGCTACTACGGCTATGTCAACCGTGTCCTGACGGGGGCCGGTGTCGCCCCCGATCTGGTCCAGGGCGGGCCGCTGGTGAACGCCGTTGACCTGCGTCTGGGGCCGTGACCGTGTCGACCCGCTGGTTCTGACAATCGTGTTACCAACTCCCGTTACCGGCGGGTAAGTTCCGGTGTCCGGGGGTAGGGTTTGCCCACCTGAAACTTCAGGTGGGCAGCTGGAGAGATGCCCGCCATCCCATGGGAAGGGGAGTTCCTTTGAACAAGAGACGAGCCAAGACGCTCGCGCTCGCCCTGGTGTTGTCCGTTTTTGCCGCCGCTTGCGGTAGCAGCAGCGACGACAACACCACGAGCGACAGCGCAACCGATTCCTCCGCCGCCACCGGAGACACCACCGCCCAGGGCGGCGAGGGTGGCGGTGCGGGCGAGATGATCGACGGCGGCACCTTCGTCGGCGATCCGCCGGAGCACATCGACCCGGCTCTGAACTCGACGCTCGATGCCTACCAGGTCATCAACGCCATGTACGACGGCCTGACCGACATCGACGCCAGCGATCCGGCCAACCCCAAGATCGTGCCTGACGTGGCCACCGAGGTCACGCCGAACGACGACGCCACCGTCTGGACCTTCAAGATCCGCGACGACGAGGTCTTCTCCAACGGCGAGCAGGTCATGCCGAGCTCGTTCACCCGGGCCTGGAACCGGGCGGCCAAGCTCGGTGGCGACTACAGCTACCTGCTCGGCTTCATCGACGGCGGCCAGGAGGCCCTGGACTCCAACGGCGCCACCCCGATCTCGGGTGCGGTGGCCGATGACGCCACGATGACCCTCACGGTCACCCTGGACAAGCCCTACGCCAACTTCGATGCCGTGGCCGGCTTCCAGCTGTTCTTCCCGATGCCGTCCGAGGTCGACGAGCTCGACGACGACGGCAACGCCAACTACGAGAACGGCTTGATGGTCGGCAACGGCCCGTTCATGCTCGAGTCGCCCCGGACCGACGAGGAGATCGTGCTGGTGCCGAACCCCGAGTGGAACGGCAGCATCGCCGGCACCGAGGCGCCGACGCTCACCAAGCTGACCTTCCGCACCATCGCCGACCCCGACACCAGCTACAACGCCCTGGAGGCGGGAGAGGTCGACACGGCCAACATCCCCTCCGGTCGGGTGACCGAGGCCGCTGACAACTGGGGCACCACGCTCGAGACCAGCATCCTCGGCTCGTACCACTGGGTGGTGAACTCCAACAGCCCGGTGATCGGCGGAGAGGCGAACCTCAAGCTGCGGGAGGCCATCGACCAGGCCATCAACCGCGACGAGATCAACGAGTCGGTCTACAACAACAGCCGGACCCCGTCCACCGGTGTGGTGCCCGAGGGCATCCCCGGTTTCAAGTCCGGCCTGTGCAGCGTGTGCACCTACGACGAGGCCAAGGCCAAGGCTGCTTTCGACGAGTGGACGGCCGCCGGTAACAGCCTCAGCGAGCCCATCACGCTGCAGTTCAACGCCGACGCCGGCCACGAGCCGGTCGTCCAGATCATCATCGACAACCTGAAGACCATCGGCATCGAAGCCGTGGCCGAGCCGATGCCGACCGAGACCTACTTCTCGACCCTGGCCGACGGCGGCTGCAAGATGATCTGCCGGGCCGGCTGGTTCGCCGACTACCCGACGTACGACAACTTCATGTACGACCTGTTCCACAGCGACTCCATCGGTGGCAACAACCTCGGCCCGTTCGTGAACGCCGAGTTTGACCAGCTGATCACCGAGGCCAAGCAGACGCCGGACAAGCCGACCGCCTACGGCCTCTACAACGACGCGGAGACGATCCTGCTGAACGACGTCGGTGTGATCCCGATCACCTGGTACAAGGGCGACTACGCCTTCAACGCCGACAAGCTCGAGGGCTTCATGCAGACCAACTTCGGCCTGATCCCCTGGGAGGACGTCAAGATCAAGGGCTGATCTCAGCCTCGCGGTCCTTGAATGCCGGTGCGGCCTGGCTCGATGTGGCAACATCAGCCTGGCCGTACCGGCTTGTCGTATCTGTCCGAGTAGAGAGTTCCGTCCATGGGTGAGATTGGATGACGGCGTACATCATCCGACGGCTGTTCCAGATCGTGCTGACGGTCTTCCTGGCGTTGTCGTTCCTGTTCGTCTTGTACTTCGCCCTCCCCGGCGATCCGGCCACCCTGCTGGCCGGGGGCGATGGGCGGGTGCCGAACCCGACCACGATCAGGCAGGTCACCGACCGGTACGGCTTCGATGACCCGATGCCGGTGCAACTGTTCCACTACTGGGAGCGCACCCTCCAGGGGGATCTGGGCCAGTCCTACCAGTCGGGCCGGGGTGTCACCGACATCCTGAAAGAGACCGCCCCCCGCAGCATCCGGCTCTCGATCTGGGCCATCATCATCGAGATCGTGGTGGGGATCAGCGTGGGCCTCATATCGGCCGTGCGGCGCTACTCGCTGGTGGACCGGATCACGACGATCGTCACCGCAGTCGCCTCCGCCGTTCCCGTGTTCGTGCTGGCGTTCGTGCTCCAGTACGTGTTCGCTGTCATCCCCGAGAAGCAGGGTTGGCCCGACCTGATCCAGTTCAAGACGAGCGGCCGGGGCGACGACAGCTGGGTCCTGTTCTTCATACCCACCGGCAACACGTGGCGCTACCTCGTGCTGCCGGCCATCACGCTGGCCAGCGTCACCACCGCGCTGGCCGCCCGGATGATGCGGGGATCGATGCTCGAGGTCCTGGGCGCCGACTTCATGCGCACGGCCAAAGCCAAGGGCCTGCGGGACCGGGAGGTGGTGGTCAAGCACGGCCTGCGCAACGCCATGCTGCCGGTCGTCACCCTCATCGGCCTCGACTTCGGCACGTCGATCGGAGCCGCCGTGCTCACCGAGACGGCGTTCAGCTGGGGTGGGCTCGGCTTCTACATCGCCGACTCCGTCGGGCGTCGGGACCTGCCGGTCCTCCTCGGGCTCACCACGGTGGTGGTGCTGGCCTACGCCGGCATCAATCTGCTCGTCGACATCTCCTACGCATGGTTCGATCCACGGGTACGGCTGGGCCAAGGGAGCGCCAAATGACGATCACGCCATCATCGCTGCCCAGCGCCGGCGGGGTGGCCGGGCCTCCCGACGGTCCCGGCGGGCCGGGCGGAGCCGGCATCAGCGACGTCGGTGCCGCCACCTCGTCGTGGCGGGAGTTCTGGCGCCGCTACCGCAAGAACAAGATGGCCGTGGTGGCCCTGGCGCTGCTGATCGTCCTGATCATCCTGGCTGTGTTCGCCGACCAGATCGCCCCCTACCGCTTCGATGAGCGTCCGCTCACCAAGACCACAGCGCCATCGTGGGACCACCTGTTCGGGACGGACCAGATCGGGCGCGACATCTTCAGCCGGGTGATCTACGGCGCCCGGATCTCGCTCCGCATCGGCATTCTGGCCACGGTCATCTCCGTGGTCATCGGCGTGGTAGCCGGGGCCGTGTCGGGCTTCTTCGGGGGCTGGGTGGACACCATCATCTCCCGGTTCGTCGACGTCTTCCTGTCGATCCCCTACATCGTGCTGGCGGTGTCGATCGCAGCGGTGATGGGGCGCAGCGAGAACACGGTGATCATCGTGCTCGGGTTCACCGGTTGGTTGGCCATCCAGCGGGTCGTGCGATCGAGCTTCCTGCAGCTCAAGGAGCTGGAGTTCGTGGAGGCGGCCACCGCACTGGGGTACGGGCGATGGCGCATCATGTTCCGCCACATCCTGCCGAACGCGCTCCAGCCGGTCATCGTCTACTCGGCCATCGCCGTCGGCAGCGCCATCCTGGCCGAGGCGGCGCTGTCGTTCCTCGGTGCCGGGCCGGTCGACCCCACCCCGGCCTGGGGGCTGATGGTGTTCACGGCCAAGGGCCGCCTCAAGCCGGCGCCCTACGAGCTGTTCTTCCCGGCGGTGGCCATCGTGATCACCGTGCTGGCGTTCCTGCTGATCGGCGACGGCCTGCGCGACGCCCTCGACCCGAAGATGAAGAACCGGTCATGAGCGACGGCCAGTACAACGGCGTGACGGACACCACCGACGGCATCAGGACGCCCCGCTCCGACGGGGAGGTGCTCCTGTCGATACGCAACCTCCGGACGCGGTTCGTCACCGAGGACGGCGACGTGCCGGCCGTGAACGGGGTGAGCTTCGAGGTCCGCCGGGGTGAGGTGCTCTCGGTGGTGGGGGAGTCGGGGTCGGGCAAGTCGGTGACGGCGATGAGCATCCTCGGGCTGCTCCCGTCGACCGCCCGGATCGAGGCCGACCACATGCTGTGGCGGGGCGAGTCGCTGCTGAACGCCGGTGAGAACCGGATGCGCCAGGTGCGGGGCGGGGAGATCGCCATGATCTTCCAGGACCCCCTCTCGGCCCTCAACCCGGTGCACAAGGTCGGCCGCCAGATCGCCGAGATGATCCTCATCCACGAGTCGGTATCCAAGAAGGAGGCGGAGTCGAGAGCGGTCGACATGCTCGATCTGGTTGGCATCCCGCAGGCGGCCAGCCGGGCCGGGATGTACCCCCACGAGTTCTCCGGCGGTATGCGCCAGCGGGCCATGATCGCCATGGCCATCGCCTGCAGCCCCGACCTGCTGATCGCCGACGAGCCCACCACCGCCCTCGACGTGACCGTCCAGGCCCAGGTGCTGGAGGTGCTCCTGCGCCTGAAGGACGAGCTGAACTCGGCCATCCTGCTGATCACCCACGACCTCGGGGTGGTGGCCGGGATCTCGGACCGGGTGATGGTGATGTACGCCGGCCGCCAGGCCGAGGTCGGCACCACCGACCAGGTGTTCTACCGCACCCGCCACCCGTACACGCTGGGCCTCATGCGGTCGTTGCCCCGCCTCGACGACGTGGGCAGTGAGCCGTTGATGCCGATCACGGGGGCGCCGCCGTCGTTGTTGCGGTTGCCCTCGGGGTGCGCCTTCCATCCCCGGTGCCCGCTGGCCCGGGAGCGCTGCTCGAAGGACGTGCCCGATCTGAACTCCGGTGGGTTGGGCCACCATCCGTCGGCGTGCTTCTATGCCGACGAGGTCTCGGGTGACAGCGCCGGTCTGGCGGGAGGTCGGGCGTGAGCGACGAAGTGCTGTTGCGGGCCGAGCACGTGGTGAAGGAGTTCCCGGTGCGGGGCGGGCTGCTGGCTCGCACGGTGGCCAAGGTCAACGCCGTGTCCGACGTGTCGCTCGACGTCCGGGCGGGTGAGACGCTGGGCGTGGTGGGGGAGTCGGGGTGCGGTAAGTCGACCCTGGGTCGGGTGTTGCTGAACCTGCTGCGGCCCACGTCGGGCCGGGTGCTGTTCGAGGGCGAGAACCTGTCGGCGCTCAAGCCGTCGGCCATGAAGGAGAAGCGGCGGCGGCTCCAGATCGTGTTCCAGGATCCGTTCGCCTCGCTGAATCCCCGGATGAAGATCGGCGACATCCTGGCCGAGCCGTTACGGGTGCACCTGGGGTGGAAGTCCGACAAGGCCGATGCCGCGGTGCAGGATCTCCTGGTGCGGGTGGGATTGTCACCCGAGCACGCCAACCGGTTCCCCCACGAGTTCTCCGGTGGCCAGCGCCAACGGGTGGGTATCGCCCGGGCCCTGGCCCTGGAACCGAGCCTGATCGTGCTCGACGAGCCGGTGTCGGCGCTCGACGTGTCGATCCAGGCCGGTGTGGTGAACCTGCTCCAGGAGCTGCAGCGGGAACGGGATCTGTCGTATGTGTTCATCGCCCACGATCTGTCGGTGGTGCGCCACATCTCGGATCGGGTGGCCGTGATGTACCTGGGCAAGGTGGTGGAGCTGGGCGACCGGAACCACATCTACAACCGGGCGCAGCATCCCTACACCCAGAGCCTGCTGTCGGCCGTGCCCATTCCCGATCCGAACCGGGAGCGAACGCGGCGCCGGATCGTGTTGGAAGGCGACGTACCGTCGCCCATCGACCCGCCCAGCGGCTGCCGCTTCCGCACCCGGTGCTGGAAGGCCACCGACAAGTGCGCCACCGAGGAGCCGGCCCTGGTCGACCGGGGTGAAGAGCACCCGGTGGCGTGCCACTATCCCGAGGTCGCCGTCGCCCTGGTATAGGTGTCCCCTTCGGGGACGGCAGCCCTGCGGGCCCGCCCGGCCGGTGGCCCGGGGATCGACCCCTGGCCCGCTACCATGACGGTGTGAACATCGGGTGTTCCCTTCGGGGACGACAGCCCTGGTGGGCCGGCCCGGCCGGTGGCCCGGGGATCGACCCCTGGCCCGCTACCATGACGGTGTGAACATCGTTCTTGGGATCGTGTACGTCCTGGTCGGTCTGGTGACGGTCACGCTCGTCCTGCTCCACAGCGGTCGGGGCGGCGGTCTGTCCGACATGTTCGGTGGCGGCCTGGGAGCCGCTGCCGCCGGCTCCACGTCGATCGAGCGCAACCTCGATCGCCTGACGGTGCTGATGTCGCTGATTTTCGCCTTCCTGACCCTGATGCTGGCCTTTCGCTTCACCGCCTGACCGGCGCCGTCGGCGAACACCGGTGCAAAGGCGCCGGAACCGGGTCAGGACTTGCTACGATCTCTGAGCCACGTCGGAGTGGCGGAATAGGCAGACGCGCTAGCTTGAGGGGCTAGTGTCCGAAAGGACGTGGGGGTTCAAGTCCCCCCTCCGACACTCTTTGCGAAGGCCCTGGTCAGAGCGTTGCGTGCTCGACGACCGGGGCTTTATCGCGTAGGTCTGAGGTCGGCCGAAAGCCTGTGACATGCGGCTTTGTCTTCGTGTCGGAGGTGGGGGTGGAAGTCCCACGTCCACGAGGGGTGGGACGACGGAAGTCCTGGTCAGCAGGGTTGCGAGGCGCTGTCGGGGGATCGCGCTGCACATGCTTTTGCTAACGCCGGCGCGGAACCGTGTCCGCCAGGCCAGCTCGCCGAGCTGACAACGCTCAGTTCACCGTTTGTAGTCGCATTCGAGCGGTGATGGCGGCCAGCGAGGCAGGGACTAGCGCACGGTGGCAGAGCGTTTCCGAGCTGTGATGCCGAACGGCCGGAAGGCGACGCGACCGGGCCAGTCGGCCCGCTCGTAGGTGTCGTACACGATCCAGTACGCCCCCGCGTTAACGATTTGGTCCTCGACCCACGTCCAGCCAAGGCCCCCGACCTCACCTTGAGAGCTGTACATCACGAGACGCCCTGCTATGGGCTCCGGACCGCTGCGGTGGGTCCGGGTTAGGATCGCGCCAGCTGCGCTGCAGATGGCGCTCCTGGCGGGCCGGCCCGATGGCTGGCGACCACGCCCTAACGTCGGACCGCCAGCGGACCGACCGAACTGGATCGAGGGCTCGTTCCGTTCGACTCCTACGAGAGCGCCCTCCGTGAACTGATCGCGCTCGGCTCAGAGATCGAGGTCCTGCTGCCAGACGAGCTCCGCCAGACCATGGCCCAGATCGGCCAGCGCATCGCCAACCTCCGCCGACCACGATGACGGACAGCCCCAGACGCGGCCCGGAGCCATTCGACCGATCGGCGCAATCAATAGCCGCACCGACGGCTCCGGCCACGCCGCCACCCGCTCGGCCATCGACCGGGGGAAGCTCCGACAGCCTCGGAACCTCCAACCGATAGTGCTTCTCGTGTGCGTCCCTCGGTGGGAAATTCGTATTACGATAACTGGGTGTGCGGTTCCATTGATCAGCGTTCAAGCACGGCTCGACGAGGAGACCATCCTGCGCGCCGTCGGGCATGCGATCGTAGTGATGGATCTGGAGCCTGATGCTGACCCGCCGAAGGTCCTCGCCATGGGCCCCGACCCGCCGGCAACCTCCTCGAGGTCATCTGGCTCGGTCTCGTCGACACCGAGTTGGTGATCCACGCCATGGAACTGCGACCCCCGTTCTACGACCTGCTCCCCACGGGAGAGGACCGACACCATGACCACCCACAAGTCCAAGACCGGACGGACTCTCACCGACGCCGACCTCGACGCCTTGGCCGAGGAAGTCGAGACGACCGACTACGACGTCGAAGAACTCAAGACCCGCCGCCGCGGCCGCCCGGCCATGGGCTCGGGCCCCGCCGATGTCGTGCCGGTGCGAATCGATCCCGAGCTCAAGGCCGCGATCGAAGCCCGCGCCGAAGCGGAGCGAACAACTACGAGCGAGATCATCCGCGAGGCGCTCCGCAAGTTCCTCGAGGTCGCCTGACCGCCGGTAGGGGTGTCGCCCTGCAAATGCCTTGCTAATCGCAGCGAGCGGCAGCGGACGGCAGGGAGTGGCAAGTAGCAGCTCGCCGTCAACCCGGCCAACACGGTCGAGATCGATGCCATCCGCGCCCATGCCGGCGCAACCTCGGCTACGTAAGGGCGATAGGTCAACGAGCCGCCAACCCGATCGACCCACCGATCGACAGGATCGACAACCTCTACCACGAGGGGACTATCGCCTTAACGGTGTAACTGCGGTTGGTTGGTCTAGTGGGGGAGGCGTCCTTCGAAGTGGAGCTCGAAGGCGTTGAGGGCTGGTTTCCAGCGCATGGCCCAGCGTCGTCGGCCGCCGCCGGTGGGGTCAAGGGATCGGATCACGAGGTACAGGCATTTCAAGGCTGCCTGCTCGGTGGGGAAATGGCCTCGGGCTCGGGTGGCCCGCCGGAACCGGGCGTTCAACGACTCCACGGCGTTGGTTGAAAAGATGACCCGGCGGACCTCGACGGGGAACGCCAGGAACGGGACGAACTCCGGCCACGCTGAGCGCCACAGCCGCTCGATCCCGGGGTAGCGCTCCCCCCACACCGCGGCGAACTCCTCGAACCGTTCGCTGGCGGCGGCTTCGGTGGGGGCGGTGTAGACCGGGCGCAGATCCCGGGCGATGGCGTCCCAATGCTGACGAGCGGCCAGGCGAAACGTGTGCCGGATCAAGTGGAGCACGCACCCCTGCACGATGGCTTGGGGCCACACCCCGTTGATCGCCTCCGGGAGGCCTTTCAGCCCGTCGCAGACAACGATCAAGATGTCGTCGACCCCGCGGTTGCGGATCTCGGTCAGGACCTGGGCCCAGAACTTCGCGCCCTCACCGCCGTCGCCGGCCCACAGGCCGAGAATGTCCCGCTCGCCGTCGACGGTGACCGCCACGGCGGTGTAGATGGGGCGGTTGGCGACCTGGCCGTCGCGGATCTTGACGTGGATGGCGTCGATGAACACCACCGGATACACCCGATCCAACGGACGGGACTGCCAATCGACCAGCTCGCCCAGGATCCGGTCGGTGATCGTGGTGATCGTGTCTTTGGACACCTTGGCCCCGTAGACCTCGTCCAGGTGGGCGACGATCTCGCCGTGGGTGAGGCCCTTGGCCGACAGCGACAACACCAGTTCATCGACGCCGTCCAGGCGGCGCTGGCGTTTTCGGACCACCGTCGGTTCGAACGTGCCGTCCCGGTCCCGGGGGACGTCGATCTCGACCGGGCCCACGTCGGTCAGGACCGTCTTGGGGCGGGTGCCGTTGCGGGAGTTCCCGCCGTCGCGGCCGGTGGGGTCGTGCTTGGGGTAGCCGAGATGGGCTTCCATCTCACCCTCCAACGCCGTCTCCAACACCCGCTTCGTCAGATCACCCAACAGGCCGCCAGGGCCGGTCAGCTTCACCCCCTCCGCCCTGGCCTGATCCACCAACTGACGAGCCACCTCGACCGTCACCGGCTCTTCTGAATCACTCACTGCTCCTACTCTCCGGCGAGCCATCAGCTCACCCTGTCAGAGCAGTTACACCGTTTCAGCGATAGTCCCACCACGAGACGCCACCGCTCGGGAGGGCGTGGGGCGACCTGGGACGGCCGCGCTGACTGGCTCGGTGCGACCGAGGAGGGAGCGGTCCGTCCCGGGCGATCATGGCGAATCGGGCGCGCCGCCCGTGAAGAGGGCGAGCGCGTCGTTGGCGAAGTCGTCGACTGCGGTCCAGTCGGTGAACTCGTGGTTGCTGGTGGTGTCGGTGGGGTCGCCTTGGCCGGCAGCGATGCGGGTCATCATCCGCAGTGGGCAGTGAGTCGAGGGTGTCGGCGTGCCGGGTGAGCCAGCGTCGAAGCGATCGGCTGTGCCGGCCGAGGTGGATGGAGTCCCCCACGATCACCCCGTCGAACCGATCGGGGGAGGGGTCGTCGTCGGCGATGACCCGCTGGACTTCGGCACCATTCGCGGCGAGCACGGTGGCGATGCGTTCGGCGATCTTCGCGGTTTGTCCTTCTTCGCTGTGGAAGACGATCAGAATTCGGGCGTCCATGCTGTCATCGTGGGTCATCGGGTCAGGGAGCGTGGAGAGCCGAACGTCCCCAGCGTCGGCGACCTTCACGCCGTGGGGTCGTCGTCGTCACGGAGGTGCTGGTCGAAGAACGCAATGATGCGATGGCGGGCGTCGTGGGCCGACGGCCCGTGGTAGCCGGTGACGACGAGCCGGCTGGCGATGCTGGCCCACAGCGGGGTCTCGTCGGGTGGGTGGTCGTTGAGGAATCCGTGACCGGCGTCGGTGTAGGTGATGATCTCGTGGTCGATGCCGACGGCGTCGAGCGTGGCGCGGAGCCGTTCGGGAGCGCTGCGCAGTGACCGGTCGAGTTGACCGTAGGTGGCGATGATCGGACAGGCCCGGGAGAAGCGGTCGGGTTCGTACGATGGGGCGTCGCCGTAGTTGGCGTTCGCAGCAGCGAACTGGCCGGTTCCGGCGAGGGCGAGGGCGTAGCCGCCGCCCAGGCAGAACCCGATGACTCCGATCCGGCCGGTGCAGTTGGGCTGGGCCTCAAGCCATTCTCTGGTCGCAGCGAGATCATCGAAGGTGGGGCCGTGTCCGGCCGTAAGGGCCCGCATGGCCGAGAACATGCATCGCAGTCGACCGCCATGTGAGTACAGGTCGGGCGCGACGGCGAGGAATCCTTCGTCGGCCAGCCAGCGGACCTGGTTCTGCAGGTCGGTGCTCGGGCCGAGCGCGTCGTGGATGACGATGACGCCGGGCCAAGGGCCGCCGGCGGTTGGTGCTGCGACGAACCCGTTCATCGGACGAGGCCCGGACCGGATCGTCACCGTGTCGACGCAGGGCGAACTGCCGGACTGGTCGGTGACGGCGACCACGGCAAGTGACCTCCCGAGCCGGCGACGGATACCGAGGGTTCGAAGCAGGGTGCGCATGGCCGCATTCATCCATGGCTTCGGCCTAACGCGGAGCCGCGGCCACCATCCCGCCCCCGATGTACCAGCGCCTGTCCCGGGCGCGCCGGCGGTGGCCGAAGGCGAGGGGCAGAGCCGTACCAGGGGGATGGCCCGGTCGGTGCGCTGCGAGAACCGGGCGTAGTCCGGTGCAGCGTCGAGCACCCGTGGCCAGAACTCCGCTGCCTCCTCGGCCGTCAGCGCAGTAGCTTCGACGTTGAACGTGTCATTGTCGATCTCGACGAGGGCGTGGGGGTCCGCCATCAGGTTCTGGTACCACGCCGGGTGGGTGGGCATCCCGCTGTTGGCGGCGACGATGATCATGTCGCGACCGTCGGCGAAGTACTGCACGACGACGGTGCGGGGCTGTCCGCTGCGGCGGCCGGTGGTGGTGAGCACCATCACCTTGCGCCGGTAGAGACGGGCGAGACGGCCGCCGCTTCGCCGGTACAGCCACGCCGCCAGCGGCACCGACCGCGAGTCCAGCAGATGTTCGACCCGGGTTGCGATCCCCGGCCTCGACGCGTCCGTGGCCATCATCGCACCCTTCCGAAGAGCCTGGACACATCGTCTCCCCCAATGGAGTGGCCGCCACAGAGGCCAACGTCCCCACGGAACCCGACCCGACCGAGCCGTCAACGTTCGAGCGATCGCGCAGGACCTGTGCCCCTCGCGTCTCGCGTAGGTTGTATCGATACGGCAAGCACGATGAGTTCAGCCGTGACGGCGGAGCGCCACGAGGGTGGCGCAAACGGCGACGATGCCGGCGAGGACCTGAGCTCCCCGCGCCAGGCGGTCGATGTCGATGGCGGGTTTCCCCGTGATGTCGCTGTCGTGGATGCGGTAGATGCCCACGGGTCGGGCGCCGAGCCCGAACCCGGTACCGAAGCCATGCCCGCCGGATGCGTCGGGGCCGGTTCCTTCCCCGGCTCCGCCGCCACCGCCTCCGGCGATCCGGGCGACGGGGATGATCGTGATCCCGCCGTTGTGCGGGGGTCAGCGGTCCGGTATCCGGACACCGGATGTATCGCTAGTTGGGCCCCACCTGGTTGCTGCGAGCGGCTCGCCGGCTAAAGGATCGGTCGGTAGAGCCCAGCGGCCCCAACGGTGAACACGGCGGCAGCGGCGACGAAGGTCACCGTCGCCGGTGTGGAGGCGTTCGGGTCGTCGTTGACGGTCATCACGATCGCCATGGCGGCGACGGCGGCGGGTACGAGCGCGAACCAGCCGATGAGGGCGTAGGCCGCGGTGCGGGCCCAGGGGAGGTGGCGTCGTAGGGCGATGGCGGTGACCGTGGCCGCGGGGACGATGATGCCGAGGTCGAGGACGCCGATGAGGAGGTAAGCGGTGGGGTTCTCGAGGTAGTCGTTGGTGGTCGGGTCACCGCCCAGCAGATCGACGATCCCCGCCAGCCAGCGGCCCCCGAGGATGAAGGCGACGACGCCGAACAGGACAAGGCTGCGCCGACGGTCGCTGTCGTCGGTGGAGGGTCGCAGCTTCGAGGGATCGATCGAGCGCCAGGCGAGCACGGTTACAGCGATGCCGGTGATGAACAGAGCGAGGTGGAACACGAAGAAGCGTTCGTTGTTGCCGGGCAGGGTGAGATAGTCGGGACCGACGATGTACTGGGGGGCCATGTACGTGGCGAACATGGCGGGGACGAACGCCAGGACCGGCCCGGCCAGGTGACCACGGTGGACGAGCCAAGCGGCGACGATGGCGATCGGCACGGCACCGGCGAGGGCGACAGCGTCGAGGCCGATGCCCTGGTTGATCAACGAGTCGCTGTAGTGGAAGTCGATGACCTGCAGAGCGAGCGGCCCTAGCAGCGAATTCGCGGCGAGGAGGGCGGCGAGCAGTGCAAGGAGCCGAGTGAGGGCAGGGGTCTGTTGGAGGTGACGGAAGGGGCTCACCGCTGGTCCTCCTTGGTCCAGTCCTTGGTCAGGTGTTGCCGCCTGTCCGCGACAGCACGGTGGTGGTCATGTAATCGACGAAGGCGTCGGGCTGTTCGAACAGGGGCCGGTGGCCGGACGTGTCGAACTCGACGAGATCCTTGATTGGGGCGTCGACCATGGGGTACCACTCGGCGAACACGTCGGCCCGACCGTCGGCTTCGTGGGCCCCCTGGACGAAGAACACGGGGATGTCGAAGTCGGTGGCGGTGTCGCGGAAGTCGATGTCTTGGAGCTGGGGGTAGATCTCGCTGAAGGTGTCCATGAAGCCGCCAAGGAGGTGGACCTGGTCGATGAGGGCGTACTCGGAGACGAAGAAGTTCTCGGAGAACCCGCCCTCACCTTCGGCGTTGGGGGAGTGGTCGTAGGGGTAGACGTCGTGCTCGTGGGCGAGGGCGGTCTCGTAGTCGAGCATCCGGTCATAGGGGGGCGGACCGATGGCGAGCAGGTCGGCGACGAGGCCGGTGCGGCCGGTCGTCTGGGCCCAGGTGAGGGTGTCTTCGTAGAAGATGGTGTCGGTGGCGAGCTGGCTGACCATCTGTCCGACGCCGATGAACGCCGTGTACAGCTCGGGCTGTTCCTCGATGGCAAGGATGCCGAGGGTGGAGCCCCAGGACTGGCCGAGCAGGTAGATGGTGTCTTGGCCGAACCGGTCGCGCAGGTAGTTGGTGACGGCGATGGTGTCGTCGACGGCACCGGCGAGCGTGACGGTGTCGGTGGGGTCGAGCTCGTCGTAGGAGTGCCCGGTACCCCGTTGGTCCCAGGTGACGACGGTGACGTGCTCCTCGAGGGCGGGGAGGTGATTGCGCATGGCGCCCATCTCGGAGCCGCCCGGTCCACCGGCGAGGAACAACAGCACCGGGTTGTTGACGCTGTGGCCCCGGATGAGCATCGTCAGGTCGTGGCCGTTGACGTCGACCGTGGTGAGCTCGGCGATGCTGCCGGGGATCTCGTCGCCGTTGGCGTCGGTGATCGGGTCGGTCGAGGCGGGCCGGGCCAGGGCGAAGGTGAAGGCGATCAGGCCGACGCCGGCCAGCACCGCGACGACGCGGCGGCTGAGGCGCCACCCTCGATGGCGGCTCCCTGCTGTCTGGCTGAGGTGTCGGGCAACCCCGGCGCCGAGCGCAGCGCCGTAGACCAGAGGGAGCAGCGAGACGAGCGCGTGGAAGCCCCGGCCCACGACGAGGGCGATCAGCCCGTAGGTGGTGGTCTCTATACCGTCGACGGTGGGTCCATCGATGCCGGCACGGGCGATCTCGAACACGACCGCGAATCCAACCGGTGTCGCGACCATGGCCCAGCGAGACCGGGCCGCCACCCCGGCGGCGACGCCGATGGCGACGCTGATCACGATCGACCAGATCGCCTGGGCCGTGGTCAGCGGGCTGCGTGGCGTCCACCATCCGGCCAGAGCTCCCCAGAGCGCGCCAGCACCCAGGGCTGCGGCGACGCCGATGCGCCGATCACGCCAGATCGGCGCGAGCGACCTGGCCAGCCGTTCGCCGACGGATCGGAGGCGGGCGCGCCACCCCGCTGTGGGTGGGTCGTCGGGGATCACCACGATCCCGTCGTCACCCGCATGCGGTCGGGGTGGGTGGTCGGTGAGGGGGCTGGCCGGTTCGATCCGAGTACGCATGGCGTCCTGCCTCAGGTTCGAGTTCGCGCACGAGGGCCTACCAACTCATCGTGATCCCGATGTCGTGTCGGGGGCAGAGCCGAACGTCCCCTCGGTCGTCGTCCTTGCCGACGGACCAGGGTCTCCGCCAGGCGCCGGCCGAGGAATAGGGCTGGTGCGGATTCGCGCTCCCGACCCTGCTGCAACGCCACACCCCAGTGGCCGCCAACGGGACGCTGGTACTACGAGAAGAGATCGAGGGCGCCGCGTACGCGGCGATGCAGTACTGCATCACAGCCACCACATTGATCGTTGCCGCCATGCTCCTGCGGGTCAGCCGAGGCCACCTCGGCCCTCCCAGGGCGGGTGATGGCAAGGGACGTTCGCCCCTGCCTGTCGATGCGCTCGGGGGAACAGGCTGAACACAGGGAACGTACGCGCTTATGCGCTTCACGTCGAGGTCGAGCGATGCGGTTCTTCTGGTCATCCCTCGGGGGATACGACGGGTCTGAAAGCGACGATGCCGCCCGGGCAGTGACGCCCGGGAGACGGGTGTTGGTCGCCGCGGGCCGATTCAACCGGCGAACAAGGGTGCTGCTGGTGATGGGGGTGCTCGGCGCCGCCTGGCTGGCCTGGGACGTACTCACCGACAGCGGGCCGGAGCACCGGGGCGACCACTTCGACCAGATCGACGCCTACGTGGCCGATGAGGCAGGCGACTCTCGCATCCCTGGTGTCTCGATCGCGATCGTCGAAGATGGCGTCGTGGTCCATGCCCGCGGCTTCGGCAGCGACGGCCACGGCGACCCGATCAGCGCCGACACCCCGTTCTGGATCGGCTCGAACACCAAGTCCGTCACCGCTCTCGCGGTCATGCAACTCGCCGAGGCTGGATTGGTCGACCTCGACTCGCCGGTACGGCAGTACCTGCCGAGGTTCTCGGTGGCCGACGACCACGCCGGGGCCCGGATCACGGTGCGGCATCTGCTCAACCAGACCAGCGGCATCTCCCGTAGCGACGGTCTGCGCGCAGTCGTCGACGCGGACCCGGACGAATCCATCGACGATGTCGTGGCCGGCATGGCCGACCTGGAGTTGAACCGACCTGTGGGGGAGCGGTTCGAGTACGCCAACCTGAACTCCGTTGTCCTCGGCGCGGTCGTCGAAGCGGTCACCGGCCAGCGGTGGCAGGACTACGTGCAAGCCAACATCTTCGACCCATTGGCGATGACGAACACCTACACCGAGCGGGCTGCAGCCGACGCAGCGGGCCTGACCGCAACCCATCGGTACGTCTTCGGGTTCCCCATCGAGAACGACGGCGAACACCTCCCCGGTCTCGCCCCCACAGGTTACGTATACGCCAGTGCCAACGACCTGGCTCGCTACCTGGCCATGTACACCAACGGCGGCACGCTCGACGGGAGCCGGGTCCTCAGCGACGAAGGCATCACCGGGATGCTCACGGCCGCTACCAACGAGCGCTCCTTCACCCTGCAGAGCCAAGAGTTCACTGCCCGCTACGGCGCCGGCTGGTTCATCGGGCCCTTCGGGGTCGCAACCGACGCCCGTTGGCACCAGGGTTCGCTGCCGTTCTTCACGACCTGGATGGTCCTGCTCCCCGATACCGACCAGGCCGTCGTCGTGATGATCAACGCCGGCAACCAGTTCGAGATCGGCGGCGCCAACGCCGCATGGAGCCGTATCCCCCTAGGGGTGGTCAACCTGCTCCGCGACAGCGACCCGCCGACCGGGACGAGCACGGCCCGCTTCTTCATCGCCTTCGACACACTTGCCGCCGCCGTCGTGACCGTCCAGCTCTGGAGCCTTGCCCGACTGATGACCCGGCCAGCGACGCACTCGATTGCTATGACCGTCGCGTTGCTGTCCCGCGAGCTGGTCGCTGCGCCGCTCGTCCTGCTGGGATACCCGACGATCACCGGCGGGCTCAGATGGCGCGCCGCCTTCGCCTTCGTGCCCGACCTCAGCCTCACCGTCGCCGTGGTGGCAGGCCTGGCCCTGCTCACCGGTCTGCTGCGAGCCGCTCGTCTCGCCCGCCACCGCCGTTCCCCAGTCGATGAGATCGACCTGTGCACAGAGCCCGGCCCGAACCGGGCGGCCAGCACCACGACCGACGCGGCCGACCCGGCTCGGCTGCCCGTCCCCATGAGGCAACACCGATGAGCGCACCAACCACGTACCACGTTCCCTCCACCCCGACGGGTCCAAGCCTGGGCGAATCCCGGGCGGGGTATGCCCTCGAGGTCGATCACGTCACCAAGCGTTACGGCGCCACCACCGTCGTGGACGATCTGAGCTTCATCGTGCCGCCGGGCCGGGTCACCGGTTTCCTCGGACCGAACGGATCGGGGAAGTCGACCACGATGAAGATCATGCTCGACCTGGCTGCAGCCGACGCTGGTGCCGCCAGGATCGGCGGGAGCCGGTACCGCGACCTGCCCGATCCGGCCCGCACCGTGGGCGCAATCGTCGAGTCCGACGCGTTCCATCCCGGGCGCAGCGGCCGCAACCACCTTCGCATCCTGGCTGCGGCGACCGGCATCCCGGCGACGCGGGTCGACGAGGTCCTCGAACAGGTCGGCCTCGCCGGTGCCGCCGACCGTCGAGCCGGTGCCTACTCGCTCGGCATGCGCCAACGTCTCGGCCTGGCAGCAGCACTGCTCGGCGAGCCTCCGGTGCTGATCCTCGACGAACCGGGCAACGGCCTGGACCCCCAAGGCATCCGCACCTTGCGCGACCTGCTGCGTGCCCACGCCGCAGACGGCGGAACCGTCCTGGTCTCCAGCCACCTTCTCGCCGAGGTCGAACACCTCGCCGACGACGTCATCGTCATCAACGACGGCCGACTCGTTACCCACGGAGTCCTCGCCGAGCTCCAACAGGCCGCATCGTTCGTCCGAACCGACGAGCCCGGCCGGCTCGCCGACCTCCTCGAACAGGCGGGAGCGACCACCCGAGCCGACGGCGCCACAGGGCTCGTCGTGCGAGGCCTGTCGACCGCCGAGATCGGCGAGCGGGCCTTCACCAGTGGCATCGTGCTCCACGAGCTGTCCCCCCACGGCGGGTCCCTCGAGGAGCTGTTCCTGACCTGGACCGCCGACACCAGCGCGACCGAGGAGGTCATCGAGCTGTGAGCATGCACCGACTCATCCGATCCGAGCTCCTCAAGCTCACGAGCACCAAGATGCCGGTGGCCTTCCTCGCCGTCCTCGTCGTCATCGCCGCGCTCAACGCGTTCGCCGTGATCTCGGGCACTGACATGGACGGCAGCAAGGCCTTCATCGCCACCGAAGCCGACCAGCAGTCGCTCATGGCGTTCGCGTTCAACGCCTTCTTGGGATCCGGCCTGTTCGGGGCCATTGCCGTCGCCCGCGAGTACGGGCACCACACCGTTGTTCCCACCTTCCTCGCATCACCTCGACGCCACCGTGCGGTGCTCGCCCAACTTCTCGCCGTCGCTGCCGGGGGCGCGGTGCTGAGCCTGATCGGCAATGCCCTCACCGTCATCGCCCTCGCGGTGGCGCTGCCCGCCACCGAGTACGGCTTCCTCGTCTCGGTCGGCCACGTCACCCAGGTCGTCGCCGCGTCGGCGTTCGCCGGGGCAGCCGGCGCAGTGCTCGGTGCCGGCATCGGCTCGATCGTGCGCAACGTCGGCGGGGCCGTCACCCTCGCCGTCTTCACGTTCATGGTGGCCCCACCGCTGGTCGTGCAACTGGCCAGCGGGACTGCCCCATGGATGCCGGCCAACCTCGCGAACGTCATCTCCGGCACCGTCGACGACGTCAGCCAGCCCGCCGCCGTCGCCGCCCTGGTCGTCTGGGCAGCAGTGCCAGCGGCGATCGGCCTGCTCACCGTTCAGCGACGAGACGTCGTCTGATGAAGGCACGCGAGCCGAACGCAGAGACTGACCCGGGCCTCACCCTCGAGCAGCTCAACCGATCCGGCTTCGCTGCCAACAGCTACGACAAGCTCGTTCAGTAGAACGGTGGCGTAAGCGGTCAGACATCGCTGCGGTTCAGACGTACGGCGGCCAGTGCCGAGATGCCGGCGCTGTAGCCGCTGAGCACGGCCAGGCCGGCCAGGGGTGACAGCAGGGTGGTGGGTCCGAGCTGGAGCAGTGCAGAACCGGCGTTGGCCGGCAGGTAGGGGGCGGCGGCGTCGCCGCCCGGCACCACGAGGGCCAATAGTCCGGGCACGTACAGGATCGCCACCACCAGGGCGGTGGCGCCCATGGTGGAGCGCAACAGCCAGCCGCAGGCGGCGCCCACCACGGCGGTGAGGCACAGGTAGACCGCCGCCCCCGCCAGGGCCCGTAGCACCGTCGGCTCGGTGGCGTTGGCGGCCAGGGCGTCCCGGTCGGCGATCATGTGGGCCAGGGTGAAGCTGGCGGCGACGGCGGCTACGGCTGCGCCCAATGTCAGCGCTCCGGCCACGAGCGCCTTGGCCACGACGAGCGCCGGCCGTCGGGGGACGGCGCTGAGTGAGGGCCGGATTGTGCCGGTGGCGTACTCGCCGGTGACGGCCAGGATCCCGAGGGCGGCGGCCAACAGCTGGGCCAGCCCGATACCGGTGAGCGCTCCGGCCAGGGGATCGGCCGGTGCCTGGGGGTTCGCCTGGCCCAGCACGGCGCCCACGGCGTTGATGGTGCCGATGCCGACCACTGCGCCCACCAGGCCGGCTGCGATGTACCAGGTCGACCGCAGGCTACGGGCTTTCAGCCATTCGCTGTCGACGACCCCGCCCAGGGTGAGTCGACCACCAGGCGGGCCCTGGCGGGTCGAGGATCGGGCCGCCTGGACCGGGCTGGTCCGGTGGTGGCTGGAGGTGGTGACGGTCATGGCTGCTCCTCGGTCGGGGTCCCGACGGCTGATAGTGGGGTGCTGACGCTGGCGCTGTCGTACTGGACGGCGTCGGCGGTGAGGCGGAGGTAGGCATCTTCGAGGCTCGGCCGGATCGGCGTCAGCTCGTGCAGGAGAATCTGGCGTTCCAGCGCCAGGTTGGCGATCGTCTCGGGCTCCATCCGCCGGACCAGCAGGGTGCCCGCCGGCTCCACCGAGGCGTCCGCCCCGGCCTCGCCGATGGCGGCCAGCAGCCGGCCCGGCTCGGAGGTGCCGACCCTGGTGGCGGTCTCCAGGGCGGCGGTGAAGGCGTCGATCGTGGTGTCGGTGAGGATCCGGCCCCGGCCGATCACCACCACCCGATCGGCCGTGAGCGCCACCTCACCCATCAGGTGCGACGACACGAACACCGTTCGCCCCTCGGCCGCCAGCGATCGGAGGAGGGCGCGCATCCAGTGGATCCCGGCCGGATCGAGTCCGTTGACGGGTTCGTCCAGCACGAGCGTGCCCGGATCCCCGAGCAGTGCGGCGGCCAGGCCCAGGCGTTGCGACATGCCCATCGAGTAGGTGCCCGCCCGGTGGTCGGCGACCTCGGCCAGGCCCACCACTCCGAGCACCTCGTCCACCCGTGAGGGCGGGATCCGGTGGGTGGCGGCCAGCGATCCGAGATGGTTCCGGCCGCTGCGGCCGGGATGCATGGCCCGGGAGTCGAGCATGGAGCCGACGACATGGAGGGGCGACCGGTGGGCGGCGTACGGGCGACCATCGACCAGCGCCGTTCCCGCCGTCGGGCGATCGAGCCCGACGATCATCCGCATGGTGGTCGACTTGCCCGCCCCGTTGGGGCCCAGGAAGCCGGTGACCGCTCCGGGCTGTACGGCCACGGTCAGGTCGGCGACCGCCGTGGAACGGCCGAAGCGCTTGGTGAGGTTCTGGAGCTGGATCACGAGAGGTTCCTTTCGGGCACGGGGCGGGTGTTCATGCGGTCCACCCGAGGAGCAGATCGCCGGCCCATGCCACGGCGAACCAGAGGGCGAGCACGGCCAGGGGAACGGCGGGTAGCCGGAATGGGCGGTGGCGCCAGCGAACGAGGAGAGCGGCGCCGGCCGCCCACAGCCCGACGAGCCCGACCACGGCGGCGTTGGGCATCAGCAACGTGGACGCCGCCACGATCACACCCACCGCTCCGTGGGCGGCGCTGGCGACGACGATGGCGATCCATCGGAGGCCCATGCGTCGGGCCGGCTGCGCACGGACAGCGCCTCGGGTCAGCATGTCGGCTCCGCCGTTGCCCGCCCGCATCACAGACGGATCAGGGCCGCCAGGAACAGGCCGAAGACCGTCCACGTCGAGGCCAGTTGGATCCAGTTGATGGCGAAGTAGCGGCCCCTCGCCGTCTCCCACCCCGCCGGCATGGCGTCGGGGTCCCACGTCAGGATGACGTCGTACAGAGGTTCCTTCCAGACGTTGGAGACGATGTAGACACCGACGATGACGATGGCGAGCCCGGCTCCGGTGAGGAGGAACGGTGCCGAGGTCCACTCGTCCCGAAGGGCCACGAGTGCCACCACCGGTGCGACGGCCATACCGAGGGCACAGACGTAGTTGAAGATCGCCTTTCGCCCGATGGGCAGGAACGCCCGCATGTAACGCTCGAAGTCCCGGCCGTTCATGGTGGCGAGCATCCGGTGCATGACCAGGGCCAGCATCCCGAGGAGCCCCGACCAGAGCCCGGCGAACACGACGCCGGCGGTGATGGCCACCTCCTCAACGACGATGGCGGCGAACGGGATGGTGGTGTTCATGTTGTGACCTCCTGGGCTGTGACGACCGCCATTGGGCGGCCGGTTGGATCGGCGGTTGATCGCCTGGGCGCCGGCCGGAAGAACCGGTCGCCGAAGGCGAAGACGACGAGAGGGATCAGGATCGAGACCGACACCACGACGGCGGAGTAGTGGTCGGGGTAGGTCCGCTCGAAGAGCTGCCAGGTCCCCACGAGACCGTGGGTGATCGCCGGCGCCCAGATCGTGCCGCCGCCCCGCTGCCAGAGGTAGGAGAACGGCAGGCAGGTGATGGCGGCCGAGGTGACGGCGAGCCCGCCCACGAGCGGCCCGTTGCTGACGATGATCGCCACGTGGGTGAGGGCGATCAGCGGCATCGACCAGGCGATGGCGCTCCAGAAGCTCCGGGTGCGGCGAAGGTGACCGAACACGAAGCCGCGCCACACGAGCTCCTCGGCCAGGCCGTGGAAGACCAGAGCGCTGATTAGCACGACCGCCCAGTTGGATCGGAGCTCGAGCGTCACGCCGGTGGCGGCGGCGCCGGCGACGTAAGCCAGCAACGTCAGTAGACCGGCGGTGAGGGCGGGGACGAGAGCCCGGTAGGCCGGCGGCCCGAGGCCGAGCGCACGATGGATGGGCTCCGGTGCACCACGTCGGAGCAGGTGCTGCCCGAGCCCCACGATCGCCAGGGCGGCGGCCAGCGAGCCGATCGCCGAGCGGGGCCCGGGCGGCGACGTGACGAGTCGGTCGAGCGCGCCCCAGGCGGCCAGGAATGTGGCCAGGAACACGAGGGACCGAGAGGATGGTCGGAGCGACCTCGCCCGCAACGACACGGGGCGGCGGTGGAGGAGCGGGGATGAGGCTCGCGGCAACCCAAGCAGGAGAACGAGCGACCCGGTGACGGGGGCGACGACCGTCCAGTAGGCGACGAGCCCGTACGGCACGGCGCCGGCGACGAGCAGACCGGCGGCCAGCAGCGGCCGTCGGAGTGGTACGGCCAGCGAGCCGAGGATGGCGAGGCCGCCGGCCACCCCGAGCACCCCTCGGGCGTTGCCGCTGGCGACCCCCAGGGCCAGGTAGACGATCGCCAGCAAAGTGATCAGGGCCTCCGGCCAGCGCCGGCTCAGCTCGGCGGCGAGTGTGCCGGTCCGGGCCAGGTCCCGGATCACGACAGCGCCGGTGGCGATGGCGAGGACTGCGGCGGGAAGCCAGGCCAGGCCCGCCGTGGTGAGACCGGTGAGCCCCAGGGCGGGCGCAAGCGCTCCGGTGGCGAGCAGTAGCCCGGCGGACCGGGAGCGCATCAGCGCCAGGGCGAGCCCGGCGATGGCGACACCGAGGGCGACGGTGACCCAGCCCAGGGTCACCGGGTCGGCCTTGTTCCCGGTCCACGCCGAGGACCCCACGAGGACTTCGGCGAGGCCGGCGGCACATCCCGTCGCTCCGGCCGCCACGCCCAACCGGACCACGGGCAGGTCGGAGCCGTGGATCGATGTCGTTGCCGTCATCGGAGGACCTCCCGCGCCGGGCGGCGAGGGCTCGGGGGCGATGTCCGGGTGGGAGTCCCCACCCGGAACGCCGCCAGCGGTACGCCGGGACCCACCAACTCCTCCAGCGGGCCGAGGAACGGGTTCGTGCGGCCGAGCTGCTGGTCGCGGTCTATGCGTTCGGTGATCTGGTTCATGTGCTGGAACCCGAGCTCGTGGGCGGTGGCCCAGAGGTGCAGCCGTTGGATCAGCCGCCCGCCCGCCAGCCGTTCGGACAGTGACGAGGGATCGTCGGTCACGACCACGCCGAACAACGGCGCCGATCCGGCCTGGACGACCGTCTGGTCGACGAACGCCGCGTCGGCCGCTGCCCTAGTCGACGCTGGCAGCAGCTTGCCCAGCGCCCGCTTGACGGGAGGAAGGCCGGCACCATCGATGGTGAGCCCGTCCTTGTGCCGCTGGATCGAATCCCAGTTGCTCCGCCACCAGGCGAAAGAGTCCTGCGACTGGGCGTCGTCCCCCACGTGGGCCCGGGTGGCGTCGACCAGCAGATCGGCGAACCGACGTCGTTCGTCGCCCCGGCTCAACCAGACCACCCGTGCCGGCCGAACCGAGGCGTCGACCAGCGAGTCCATCGCCTCGACGGTCGCCGTCACATCGGGGAGCGGGCGGAACCGGGACCGGTTGCTCCGACGGTGGCCGATCGCCTCGCTCAACGAGGAGGTCGTCGCTCGACCGGGGTGGAGCGACACCGAGGCGACCGCCGCCGGTGGGCCGGCCCCAAAGGTCACGTCGGCCGTGTGGCCCTGGGCCCGTGCCGTGAGCACCAGGTTCTCCAGAGCGCAGCCCAGCGACAGGTGCAGCTCGCGCAGCAACGGGTCGTTGGCGCCGGTGGTGCGGTCCAGATCGGCGTAGACGTCGACCGTCTCGCCGGTGACACCGAACAGCCACGGCTGGGTGTTGTGGGCGCTGGCGGCCAGCACGGCCGCTGCCACCAGGGATGTCGGCCCCTCCGCCGCCGGCCAGTCGTGCCAGGCGGCGAACGCCGGGCCGCGCCCCGGCGCCATCACCCCGTTGTCGTAGGCCCGGTAGGCGACGAGCCCGTCAGCCAGCACGGCGGCTGTCGCCGCCGAGAGCGCAGCTGTGCGCAGGAATGAGCGTCGTGTCATCTCCGGCGTCGACGGCTGGTGGTCGGGAGGAAGGATCGTGACTGATCCCCTCGAATCTGCCCGCATGGTCAGTGCCTGCCTTTCTGGCCTGTTCGTCGCCATGGGTTCGATCGCCGCTGCCGACGACGACCATCGGGGCCCATGGGTCTCATAGCGGCGAACCTACGGTCGAGCCGGGTGAGCCTTCATCACCCCCACCTCGCTCACCCCGGGTGATTCTTGCGATCAGGACGTCCCGAAGATCGGCGTCGTCGGGGAACTCGACGCCATGGACCTGGATCAGGTCGGCCGCTCGGGCTAGATCACCCGAGTCGATGGCGCCTACGATCTCGCGGCGCTGCCGATGACGGCGGCGCTCGTCGCCGGTGTTGGCGGAGGAGTCGGCGGGGATCACCCTCGCAGCGTGGCATCGGCCACTAGAGGGGCGCTGTCTCTTCACTGTCGGGTCCGGACAGCAACCGGAACATCCCGCGGCGCAGGCTCAGCCCATGAGCTCCCACGACAATTGCCCCCCGGGCCTACCATCACCCACGGGCCGCCACCCGGTCGGCCGCCGCTTCTACGATCTCACCGATCCTGACCGGGCCGACCCGTACCGGCGTTGGACCAGTGCCCGGCGGAAGCTGCCGGTGGCAGTGTGGTACCCGGCCGAGGCCGGCACGGGATCGCCGGCCCGCTACCTGCCAGGCACCTGGCGGGTGCTGAGCACGGCGTGGGGGCTGGGCGCCTCAGCCATCAGCCCTCATGCCCGGGATGGCGCCGTGCCGGTGGACGACGAGCGGTTCCCCCTCGTGGTCTTCTCCGCCTCGGCCAACCCAGCCCTGTGCTACTCGGCGCTGCTCGAGGATCTGGCCAGCCACGGCTACGTGGTGGCGGGTGTGAGCCACCCCTACGAGTCGATTCCGATCACGGCCTACCAGCATGGTTGGCCCGCCCTGATGCGCCCCCGCAGCCTCGGCGGCGCGCTCAGGGCCCCGGGCCGTCGTCCCTATGAGGTCGACAGAGACGAGCGGGCCGCGGTGGTCTCGGTGAAAGCCGGCGACCTCCGCTTCGTCGCCGACCGGATCGCCGGTGAGGCTGGCCCGCTCGGCCTCCCCGTCGACCCGGGCCGGCGGGCGGCGATAGGCCACTCGTTCGGCGGCGCCGCCGCTGCCCTTGTCGGGCGGGATCCGGCGTGGGCTGCGGTGGTGAACCTCGACGGCGGCCTCTGGCTCGAACCGGCCGACGTGGCCGTGTCCACCCCCGTCCTCCAGCTCTTCGCCGAGCACCCCGAGTACAGCCAGCCGCCTCCCGATGCATCCCGGGCCGGTGATGAGCGCCAGGACGCCTATGCCGCCATCGACCGGGTCACCACCGTCGGTGGCTGGCAGGCGCTGCACGAGCAGGCGAAGCCGGGTGTGGCCGCGGTCGTCCGTGGCGCCACCCACACGAGCTTCTGCGACTGGCCGCTCCTTCCTCTGCATCGATGGTCCCCGGCGCAGGCCTCGCTCGGCGGTCGGTCCGGTCCTGCGGTCTGGCGGTGTGTCTCCTCCGCCACACGGCTGTTCCTCGACCGCTGGTGTTGTGGGGCCGCCGTCGACGTCGACGCCACGCTCGGAACCGACCGGCGATTCTTCGTCGCCCCTCCGAGCTCGCTCTTTCCCGCCGGCGGGAGCAGTCGTGACCACGACGCCAACGTCCCGTTCCGCCGCTGAGGCACGAGCACCGAGGCTGCTGACGTCGAAGTTGCAGGCCCCGGTGACCCAGGCCAGCGTGTCGCGGCCTGCGCTGATCGAGCGGCTCGTCGACCGGCACCCGAAGCTCGCCGTCATCCGGGCACCGGCCGGCTGGGGCAAGACGACGCTGCTCGCTGACTGGCATGCATCGGCTCTCGAAACCCGCCCCTTCGCCTGGGTCTCCCTCGACCCCGCCGACAACGATCCGGTCCGTTTCTGGGGCTACATCATCGAAGCGTTGCGAGCCGAGCACCCTGCCACCGGCGAGTTGTCGGCGTCGCTGCTGAGCACGCCCCGGGTCGGCGTCGTCGACGAGGTCCTGGGTGCGCTTCTCGGTGAGCTCGACACCCTCGATCACGACGTCGTCCTGGTGATCGACGACGTTCACCTCATCACCAACGCCGAGATCGCCGAGGCCCTCGCCTTCTTCGTCGATCACCTCCCTCGGCGCCTCACCCTCGCCGTGTCCAGCCGCCAGGCACCACGCTTGCCTCTCCCACGCCTGCGGGCACGGGGCGAGTTGGTGGAGATCGACGCCAGCCAGCTCGGCTTCTCGCCCGATGAGGCCCACCGCTTGCTGAACGGCCTCCACGGCCTCGGGCTTCACCCGCACGATGTGCAGCGTCTGTGGGAGCGCACCGAGGGCTGGGCCGCCGGACTCTATCTCGCCTGCCTCGGCCTGCGGGCTGCCGCCGATGCCCGCGCGTTCATCGACGACTTCGCCGGCGATGATCGCAACGTGGTCGATTACCTGAGTGCAGAGGTGCTCGCCCACCTGCCCGAGGGGATCAGGGGTTTCCTCCATCGCACGTCGGTACTCAATCGGCTCTGCAGCTCGCTGTGCGATGCCGTCACCGGCATGGGGGACTCGGCCCGGACCCTGCACGAGCTGGAGCTGTCCAACCTGTTCCTCGTGCCTCTCGACGGCCGGCGGGAGTGGTATCGCTATCACCACTTGTTCGGCGACCTGCTCCGCCAGCACGCGGTGGATGCGCTGGGCAGCGAGCTGCTGTTGGTGCACCGCAGGGCGGCGGCCTGGCACCGCCTGGCGGGGAACCCGGCCGAGGCCATCCACCACGCAATCGCCGCCGGGGATCTCGTCGATGCATCCCAGCTCATCGCCGACCACTGGTTCGAGGCCCGGGATGCCGGCCGGCTGGAGACCCTGCTCTCGTGGCTCGATGCACTCCCGGCCAGCGAGGTGTCCGGAAACCCAGGGCTCGGGCTGATCCAGGCGACGACGCTGCAGGAACTGGGCCGGATCGGGGAGGCGGGAGCTTCGCTGGCCCGGGCCGAGCAGGCGGCTCTGCTGGCCGAGACCGTGACCGACGAGCTGGCCGTCGGTCTCGCTGCCTGCCGTTCGATCAACTGCTACTTCGCCGGTGATGCCGCTGGGATCCGGGACACAGCGGCGGCCGCCGCCGACTCGGGGTCGTTCAGCTCCCCGTACTGGAGCGGTGCACTGCTGACGACCCTGGGCGCGGCCCACGTCGTCGACGGGGACGAGGCGCGGGGCTCGGTCATCCTGGGCCAGGCTGCCGATCTCAGCCGGACCTCGGGACACGCATTGGCCCTCGTCCACGCACTGGGTTGGCAGGCAGTGGGCCTGCTGACCACCGATGAGGTGGGGCGCGCCGCCCTGCTCCTCGACGAGATCGACGAGCTTCTGCGCCAGCGGCCCGGCCTGACCGCCTACTTCGGTACGGCGGTGGCGTACATTGCCCGAGCGATGCTGCACCAGCGTCGAGGTGCCCTGACCGAGGCCGATGCAGGCTATGCCCGGGGCGTCGAGCTCGCCCGACACGGCAACGCCAACCTCGAGCTGGCCTACGGCCTACTTCGGCGAGCCGAGCTGCACGGGGCACTGGGCGACGCCGAGCGGTCCCACGCCCTGGTCCGCCGGGCCCGCGCCGTGACGGGGGGCAGCCCCAGCCCCGGAGCCCTCTCGGCGTTGGCCGATTCGGTCGAACGCGCCATAGGAGCCCGCCGCCCGGATCGCCTGCCACCGGACGACGACCTCAGCCACCGGGAGCTGGCCATCCTCCGCCTGCTCAACTCCCAGCTGACCCAGCGCGAGATCGCCGACGCGATGTACATCTCGTTGAACACGGTCAAGACCCACGTGAGGCACATCTTCCAGAAGCTCGGTGTCAACACCCGGCGGGAGGCGGTCGAGGCGGCGCAGGCCCGTGATCTGCTGGCGGGCAGGCCGCCGCCCCCGGCTGGATCGGAACGGGGTCAGGAGCAGGTGAGCCGAGCGATCACGTCGGCACACGGCCGTCGACGACCAGCCCGTGCTCATCCGGCTCCACCGTCCCGCCGAATCGCCCGTGGACCGAGTCGTAGCGAAGCAGGTAGGCCAGCGTCGCCGCATCGGCCAGGTCGTTCACCGCCACCACCTCGACAAGTCCGCCGCAGCGGCTGCGCAATACCTTGAACACCTGCCGACCGACACGACCGAAACCGTTTATCCCCACACGAATCATGGCCCCATCGTCGGCTGGCGGCGGGTGAGCCCGCATCACCCCACCGATCGCTCACCCGGGTGATTGCCACCCGACACGGCCAGGCCGGCCCGAGCCACCGCCTCGATCGACCGCAGCCCCAGCTCACCGGCCAACCGGTACGAGGCCTCGTTGAGATCGCGGGCAGCGGCGTACTCGCGGCCCGCCAGTCGTACGGCTGCGAGCTTGTTCAAGGTCACCGCCTGCCAGCCCCGCAGCCCATGGTGACGGCACAACTCCACCGCCTCGGTGAGGGCCGCCTCTGCATCGTCGGCCGCCCCCCGGGCCAGGAGCAGCGAGACGAGCTGGTCGATGGCGAGCACGAGCGTGCACACATCGCCGACTGTCCGGAGATGGGCGATCGCCTCCCCGAGCTCGTGCTCGGCTCGGGTCAGATCGCCGACCACCGTGGCCTCACCGGCCCGCATAGCAGCGGCGACCCCCTGGAACCATGGTTCCTGGATCCGCTCGTTGGCCTCGATGCTGTGACGCAACGACTCGAGCGCTCCGGCCAGGTCGCCGCCGCCGGTGAGCGCCGCCTGGAGCCGCATGGCCGAGGCCACGCTGCGCAGCGCCGGATCGCCGTCGTCGGCCAGCAACGCCTCGGCGGCCGAGGCGTGGGCGGCGGCCCGGTCGGGCTGGGCGGTGGCCATGTCAAGGCAGGCCAGCCACGTGGTCAGACCCCCTCGGGAGGTGGGCGGCAGACCGTCCATGGGCAGTATCCGCTCCAGCCATTCCCGACCCTCGACCGCCTGGCCGGCGTGCCACCAGAACCAGCCCAGCCCATTCGCGAGGCGGGCTGCGGCGTGCCCGTCGCCGTTGGTAGAGGCCCAGGCCAGGGCCCGGCGGATGTTCTCGGCGTCGGTGTGAAGGCGTCGCAACCACCAGGCCTGGTCCCGTCCCCCTGGACGTCGCCAATCGATGAGCGACTCCTCGGCCAGGTCGGCGAACCAAGCGGCGTGGCGTTCGGCGGTCGACGATCGCTCGGCGGCGTCGTCGAGGCGTTCGCCGGCGTAGTCGGCCAGGGTGACCAACAGCCGGTATCGGCCGGAGGCGGCGACGACCAGGGACTTGTCGACGAGCCGGGCGATGGTACCGGCCACCTCGTCGGGGGTCACCTGATCGCCGGCGCAAACCGCCTCGGCGGCGTCGAGTGAGCATCCCCCGGCGAACACCGAGAGGCGGCGGAACACCGCCTGCTCCGTCTCGAACAGGAGCCCGTGGCTCCAGTCGGTCGCCGCCCGCAGGCTCCGGTGGCGAGGAGCGGCCGTACGTTCGCCGCCGTCGACGGCGGCCCGAGTGCGGAGCCGGTCGTGCATCTGCTCCACGGTGAACGCGTTGGCCCGGGCCGCAGTCAGCTCGATGGCCAACGGGAGCCGGTCGAGCCCGTCGCAGAGCCGGGCCACGAGGTCGGCATCGGCGGCCGCCTCGAACTCGGCGGCGACCGCCCGGGCCCGGTCACCGAACAGCGTGACGGCGTCGTCCCGGCTGAGCGACGTGAGCATCCACACCCCCTCTCCGCCGATCCGGAGGGGCTCGCGCGAGGTGGCCAGAAGCCGGGCACCGGGCGCCTCCCGCAGCAAGGTGGCGGCCAGGGCGGCGGCATCGTCGATCACATGCTCGCAGTTGTCCAACACGATCAGGCAACGCCGACCGGCGACCGCCGCCGCCAGGCGCGACCGCAGCCCGCCGGCGTTGGCGGCGAGCGGGCCGGTGAGGTCAGTCGCCTCGAAGCCGAGGGCGGCGGCCAGCACACCATCGACCTCGGTACCGGTCGTGATCGAGTCGAAGCCGGCGAACCAGGCGCCGTCGGGAAAGCTGCCGGGTTGGCGAAGCGCCAACTCGGTGGCGAGGCGGGTCTTGCCGCTCCCACCGGGGCCCACGATGGTCACCAACCGGTGCCGCCCGAGCAGGTCGGTGACGGCCTGGAGGTCGTCGGTCCGGCCCACGAACGACGTGAGGCTGGGCGGGATGTTCCCCGTTGGCGCTCCGGCCCCACCGTCGGTCGGAGCGGTGGGGCCGGATGCCCCGCCGCCGCTCCGAGGGACGGCGAGCAGGATGGGGTCATGGCTGAGGATGGCCGACTCGAGCTGGCGCAGCTCGGCTCCCGGCAGCAGCCCCAGCTCCTCGGAAAGGATCCGATGGGCTTCGGCCAGCGCCGCCAGTGCCTCGGCCTGCCGGCCCGAACGGTACAGGGCGATCGCCAGCTGGGCCCGCAGCCGCTCCCGGAACGGCCACCCCCGGATCGCCGTCTTCAGCTCGGGAACGAGGTCGCCGTAGTGACCGAGGAGCAGGAGGCCCTCGAACCGGTCCTCCGTGGCGGCGGCCCGCACCTCGTCCCAGCGGGACACCACAGCGGCCACCGACGGAAGGTCGGCGAACTCCGGGAGCGCACCATCATGGCGCCACAACGACAGTGCGGTCTCGAACGCCTCCACCGCCTGTTCGACCCGGCCGGTCCCGAGCGCCTGCCGGCCCCGACCGACGAGATGCTCGAACTCGGTGGCGTCGACCTCGTCGGGCTCGACCGCCAGGCGGTAGCCGAGCCCCTCGGTGACGATGGCGGTACCGCCGAGGGCCCGCCGCAACTTCGACACCACCAGTTGGAGCGCGTTGGCGGGACGCTGCGGTGGCTCGTCGGGCCAGAGCTCGTCGATCAGCCGATCAGCGGGGCAGGCGGTGCCCGGTCGCAGCGCGAGCAGAGCCAGCGCGCTGCGCTGCCGGTGACCCGGCACAGGCACGACCGTCCCCAGTTCGTCCAGCACCAGCAACGGTCCGAGCACCAGGACCCTCACGCCACCACAATAGACGCTCCATTTGACCAGGACCCCGACAGCCAGCGCCACCCTGCGGGGGAGATGCATGGCGGAGGTCGGGCCACTGCGCTCGTTCAGTCGGGGAGGGTGGGTTCGGAGGGCGTTTCAGTCCAGCTTCGCGGCTTGGCGGCGCGGCTCCCCGAACCAGGTGGTGAGCGCGGTGTGGAGTGCAGGGTCGTCGTCGGCTCCGGCCCAGGCGACGTAGCCGTCGGGTCGGATGAGCAGCGCCGATGGCGCCGGGACTTCGCCGACGACGGGGAGCTCCCAGGGCCCGGTGGTGCCGGCCGCGACGTGTTGCACGTGGTCGCGCCACGGGGTCGCGTCCAATTCGGACCCGGGGTCGAGGACGAGCAGCAGGGGTTGCGCTCGGTGGAGGTAGTCGTAGATGCGAGTTCGCCCGGTGGAGGTCGTGAGGTCGAGGTCGGGGACGCGTCGGCCGATCATCGGGTGCCCGCCGTCGGGGCCGTAGCGGATGTCGAGTCCGGAGATCATGGCGGCCAGGTGGATGCGGGGCTGATCGAGCGCGAGCAGGTCGGTGACGATCGACTTGAGGGCAACGGTTCTGTCGTCGGTGGCGGCGAGGGCTCGTTGGGCCATGGTGTTGTGCATGACGTTGGCGGCGACGGGGTGGCGTTCGGCGTGGTAGGTGTCGAGCAGGCTGGCGGGTGAGGTTCGACGGATCACCCGGGCGAGCTTCCAGCCGAGGTTGACCGAGTCCTGGACGCCGAGGTTGAGGCCCTGGCCACCGAAGGGCGCATGGATGTGTGCGGCGTCACCCGAGAGGAGCACGCGTCCGCTGCGATAGCTGACGGCCTGGCGGGTGGTGTCCGTGAAGCGGGCGATGAATCGTGGGCTGTGGGCGCCGTAGTCGGTGCCGTCCACCCTGATGAGCGCCGCTCGGAGGTCGTCGAGGGTCGGCTCGTCGAAGCGGTGGTCGGTGTCGGTCTCGGCGAGGGTGACGCCGACGCGCCCGGATGCGGCTGGGCCGATTCCCCCGCCGCCGCGCAGACCGAACACGGGCTGTTCGTGCATCTCGACCTCGGCGGTGATCCAGCACACGGTGGCGTCCCAGCCGGCGAAGTCGATCCCGGCTGTCGTGCGCACCACGCTGCGGCTCCCATCACAGCCGACCAGGTACTCGGCGCGCAGTTTCGTTCCGTCGGCGCCGATGACCTCGACCTGGTCGTCGCCTTGTCTGAATCGGGTGACGTCGCGTTGGCGTACGACGCGTACGCCGAGCTCGTCGATCCAGCCGGCCATGATTCGTTCGAAGTCGCTCTGGAGCAGCGCGAGCCCATAGTTGTGTCGGGTGGGGAAGTCGCTGATGTCGAGGGGGATGCCGGCGAAGGCCTGGACCTGCATCGGGGTGCCTTCGGCCAGGAACCGATCGGCGATCCCGCGTTGGTCGAGGGCCTCGATCGTGCGGGCATGAAGCCCCCTGGAGCGGGGGCTTTCGAGCTCTTGCGTCGCGCGGCGCTCGACCACGACGACGTCGATGTCCGCCAGGGTCAGCTCCGCAGCGAGCATCATGCCCGATGGGCCCGAACCGACGATCACGACCTGGTGTTCGGCGGCGCGGGTCTGGTGGGAAACGATGGTCATGGTGCCGTGTGTTCTCGGTACGGGGTGGCGGCGAGGAGGCCGTCGAGGTACCGGTCGAGTTGCCGGCGGGCGATCTCACGGTCCTCGGCCGGCGAGAGCCCGATGGCGAGGGGGCGCCCGAATCGGATCGTGGCGAACACGATGTCGCCGACCGAGAGGTCCTCCCGTAGGAGACGATCGTAGCGGTTGCGTTCGATCAGTGTGGTGAGCACCGCCTCGGCTCGGGCCCGGAGGTCCGGCCAGTCGGCATCGTCGAGCAACGGATGGATCATGTTCACCACGCCGATGCCGTGGTCGATCGCGGCGTGCATGTACCGGCGCACCGCTTCGTCGCTGGTCGTCGTGGTGGCGATGATCGCCTCACCATCTGCGATGGTGCGTTCGAGTACGTGACGCGCAACGGCGTGCAGCAGCGACTGTCGGTCGGGGAAGTGTCGGTAGAGGGTGCCGATCCCGAGGCCGGCGCGTTCGGCGATCGCGTCGCTCGTCGGTTCACCGCCAGCTTCGAGGACGAGCTCAGCGGTGGCGTCGAGGAGGCGCTGCCGGTTCTGGCGGGCGTCAGCTCTCATCGCCTGACGCTGGGGGAGTGACGACCGGGTCCGTTTCCATAAACGGAGTGTAGCGCTCCGTTTAGCACGTCATCCTTGCTTGGTCAGGTCGCGGGCGAAACATGATCGCGATGCCGATGCCGACATTCTCGAACGTGATGGCCATCGATGGATCCCCTTGTGTTGCGTGGGCAGCGGCCGACGTTGCGGGTTTGCGTCCGGTCGTTCGTGGGGGTTTCGTCGTCACCGAGGAAGGTGTCGGGTATGGGTGAAAGGCGCCTTGCCGAACGCAAGGATCTTGGTCGGTTCGACCCGGTACAGGTGCGCGATGCCGTGCTCGTCGCCGTCGTGGCGGAACCCCTCGTCGTCGACCCGGTAGCGCCAGCGTCCGTCCCACGTGCCGACCCAACACTCGGCGAGGCGTTCGAGGACGGCGCGGTCGGTGACGCGCTGTGCGGTGCCTTCGACGACGACGTCGAGCCCGTGGTCCCAATCGTTGCAGCCGGTGGTGATGATGACGTCCGGATGGTGGGCGAGGTTGATCGCCTTCTGTTCGGTCGGGCCGGTGGTGAAGTAGTAGGCGTCGTCGTGCCAGACGGCGACGAGGGGAGTGACGTGGGGGCGCCCGTCGGCTCTGACCGTGCTGATCCACGCCAGCTGAGCCGATTCGAGCACGGCGAGGGTGTCGCTCCAGGGGGTGGGTCCGGCGTCGGGCTCGCTGAAGCGTGGGTCGAGCTCGGTTCTGGGGTCGGGCATGCGGTCCTCCGGTCAGGTCGTTCGATACGAGCTTGGGGATGAGGCTTTCAATTGCCCGATAGGCGTCGAACCAGGCACGGGGGGCGCCGGCCAGGTGTGTCATGGTGTGTCATGACGGGACTCCGGTTTCGGCGTCAGCGACCTCGTCGCCCCGGTGGATGAGAGCGGTGACAGCGGCACCGCAGGCCATGATCGCGGCGGCGACCCACATTGCCGACTGCAAGCCGTCGACGAACGCCTCGCGTGCGGCGGCGACAAGGCCGTCACCCGCTGGGCCGAGTTGATCGGCGGCGTGGACGACGAAGGCGAGCGACTCGTGAGCATGTGCTGCGGCCTCAGGAGGGAGGCCCTGGGTAGCCGGCTCGATTCCAGAGTGGTAGCCGCTGGCCAGCAGGCTCCCGAGGACCGCGATGCCGATGGCCCCGCCCACCTCTCGCGCCGCATCGTTGACGGCCGAGGCCACGCCCTGCTTGGAGTCGGGAAGCGACGCGACGATCGCTGACGTCGCCGGGCTGGTGGCGAGGCCCATCCCCGCTCCGAGCGTGACGATCCCGGCGAAGACGTGCCAGTACGAGCTCGATGGGCCCAGCCCGGCGAGCAGGCAGAAGCCGACCGACGCGATCGCGAGCCCGATCGAGTTCGTGCGTGCACCGCCGACCCGCCGCGACAGCCGGGGGGCGACCTGCCGCGACAGCGCCCCGATGGTCATGCCCATCGGCACGAAGGCCAACGCAGCTCGCAGCGGCGTGTAGCCGAGCACGAGCTGCAGGTACTGCAGGCCGATGAAGATGAACCCGAAGAACGCGATGAACTGCAGGGCGATCGACAGGCTCCCGCTGGCGAAGCCCGATCGGCGGAACAGCCGCGGGTCGAGCAGCGGCTCACGCTGCCGCAGTTCCCACAGCACGAACCCGATCAGCCCGATGGCACCGGCGACGAAGCCACCGACGACGAGATCGTCGCCCCAGCCTCGGTGAGGGCCTTCGATCGTGGCGTAGACAGCCGCCGAGAGGCCACCGGCCGAGAGCAGACCACCGATCGGGTCGATCGACGTGGCGTGGCTGTCGCGTGACTCGGGTGCCCAACGGGCGGCCATCGCCAGTGCGATCGCGGCCCAGACGGCGTTGGCGGCGAACACCCACCTCCATGAGGCGAACTCGAGCAGCGTTCCCGACAGGAGCAACCCGATGACTGCGCCGCCACCGGCGACGCCGGCCCAGGTGCCCACCGCCCTTGACCGTTCCTCCAGGGGGAAGCTGGCGGTGATGATCGACAGGGTGGCCGGCATCGTGAGCGCGGCACCGACACCGGCGACGGCGCGGCATGCGATCAACGCCTGCACGTCCGTCGTCAGCGATGCCATGGCGTAGGCGAGCCCGAACACGAGCATGCCGATCGTGAGCATGCGGCGGCGGCCATACCGATCGCCGAGCGCACCGGCCGGCAGGAGCAAGCCGGCGAAGACCACGGCGTAGCCGTCGACGAGCCACTGTTGGCCGGTCTGGCTCGCGCCCGTGGCGCGAGCGATGTCAGGCAAGGCGAGGTTCAGCGACGCGACGGCGGAGACCACGAGCGCAAGGGCGAAGACCATCGAGAGCATCACCTTTCGTCGATCGGTGGCGCTCGCCGGTCGGGCGCGTGCGCGCATCGGCTCTGCGAGGAGGAGATCGTGCTTGGGTTCCATCGGTTCACACTGTTCGTGCCTCATGGCCGAAGTTTGTGCCGCATTGGTCGCACCGAACATCGGGGTGCAACCCTGAACCCGTGCACCGGGTTGTCGGGGTGCCTGCGCTGCCGGCGAACGCGGCTTCTGGCCGATAGCACGATCGGTGTGCCCCCGACCGACTTCGGCGTGACCGATCGGCGACTAGACCATGGTTTCGAGGTGCCCGGCGATCTGTCGGCGCGACGTGATGCCGAGCTTGTGAAAGATGTTGCGCACGTGGGTCTCGACAGTCTTCAGGCCCAGGAAGAGCTCTTCGGCGATCTCACGGTTGGTGCGCCCCGCTCGCACGAGCTCCGCGACCTCGAGCTCGCGGCCGGTCAACGTGGCGACACCCTGGGCGTCCCTGTCTCCCGGCGTGCTGCGTCGGTGAATGGTCTCGCCCATCTGTCGCAACTGCCGCTCGACCTGATCCCGATATCTGACGGCGCCGAGCGCCTGGTACTGGACCGCCGCGGTTCGGAATGCTTCGAGGCTGCCTTCTCGATCGCCCGCAGCCGTCAGGCACTGCCCGAGCAGCGCGTGCGACGCTGGCAGATGCACCGTAGCTCCGCTCACGTCTGAGGCCAGAATGGCCGCCCTGGCCAGTGCCGCGCCAACCTCGGGTTCGCCCCGCTCCAGCGCCACGAGAGCTTCGGCTCGTGCCGCCATGAGCGCGGGGAGGTGCAGACCGAGCTCGTTGGCCAGGGCCCGGCAGCGCTGCGCCGCCGCGGCCGCTCCGTCGAGGTCGCGGGTGGCGAGCCGGCATCGTGTGAGCAACTCGAGGAACGTCGCGCGCCAACTTCCCGCCACGTTCGGGATCTCCTCCCCGCCGGTGCTGTCGATGAGCCGCTCGAGAGCACGCTGAGGCTGGCCCGCTTCGAGGAGCGCCTGTGCGTGCACCGCCCCGGCACACGCGGTCACCAGGCCGACATCGACTTGTTGCGCCAGGTCGAAGCTCTGCGCTCCGAAGTCGAGCGCACCTTCGAGATCCCCACCGAGCAGCGCGCACAAGGACCGATCGAAGAGACTCATCGCTGTGCCCTGGACGTTGCCCGCGAGTCGAGCGGCTTCGATCGACTCGTCGAGGACCTCGGCAGAACGCTGCATGCGACCGCACATGAACAACGAGCAGCCCAGCACCGGAGTCAGCAGCGGTACGAGCTGCGTCTGGCCGGTCGAGCGGGCCAGGCGAAGACAACGCTCACCGTGGTCACAGGATTCGATGTACCGGTCCAGGTAGAGCTCGGCCGTGGACAGGTTGCACAGCGCGTCGAGCCGCCGGGCATGCGTGCTGTCGTCGAGGCCGTCGATGACGTCGCATGCCTCCTGGTGGACCAGGAGCGCGTCCTCGATGTGGCCGGAGAACGCCCCCGCCATGGCGGCCGCACCCAGTGCGGCGGCGAGCATCGCAGGATCGTCGAGGAGCCTTGCCGGCTCGAGCGCGCGCTGGGCCCAGACCTGCATGCCCTCGTAGTCGGCAAGGTAGAAGCAATTGGCCACGAGCGCGATCATCAACGTGACCGACACCGCCGAGTCTGAGGGAGCGACGTCGTCCATCTGTCGTTGCAGCCGATCTCGAGCTTCGAGATGACGACCCAGCAGCTGCTCCATCTCTGCGCATGCGATGGTGAGCTCCGCCTTCGTGCGCGGATCGTCTCCCGGGGCGAGCTCGACGCAGCTCTGCATGGCGGCCAGTGCCCGCTCGAACCGCCCGAGCGCCGCATCGGCGGTTGCCGCCAGCGTGAGAAGGTCGATGCGGAGGTCCGCAGCCGCGTCCGGTGCGAGCAGCGAGAGCGCCGCCGTGAACCATCGGGCCGCGATCTCGGGTGCTTGTGCCGCCGCTTCCAGCCCTGCCGCTCGCAAGACCTGCACGGCGTCGGCGTCACCCGACGACGCACACTGCTCGACGTGAGTGGCGATCAACGACGGCCGCGCCCCGCGTGCGGCGAGGACGTCGGCCACGCGGCGGTGATGGGCGAGCTTCGCTCCCGGCGGCACCGCGTGATAGACCGCGCTGCGGACCAGCGGGTGACGGAACTGGAACCGCCGCGGTGTCGGCGTCGGAGCGATGATCCGACTCGCCACGAGCTGGTCGAGGTAGTCCAACGCCGACTCCGCGTCGGCCGAGGACGCGGCGATGGCCAGGTCGAGCTCGAAGGGATCACCGACGACCGACGCTGCCCCGACGAAACGCCGTGCCTGCTCCGGAACCGCTGCGAGCTCGGTTGCGATGCTCCTCGTCACCGCCTCCGGCACGTGCACAACGCTCTCGGCTTCGAACGCGTCGTCGCCGAGGCGCGCCAACTGCAGTGCGAAGAAGGGGTTCCCACCGCTCACACGATGGATCCGCTCGCTCGTGACCCGGTCCGACTCGCCGACCACGGCGGCGATCGTCTCGAGGTCCAGGGGGGCGAGCTCGATGCTCTCGACCTCGGTGGAGGCGCGCAGGTCGTCGATGCAACGGATGGCTCGTTGCGAACCCTGGCCCACGCGGGCGCCGACGACCACGGCTACGGAGGCCTGCGGTCGGCGAAGGAGGAGGTGCGTGAGCAGCTCCAGCGTGGCGTTGTCGGCCCAGTGCAGATCATCGAGGACCCACAGAACCGGTGTACGGGCGGCGAGCCGTTCGACCAGGTCGCAGATCGCACGGTGCAACCGGAACCGTTCGGTCGCGGTCACCGGTTGGTCGACCGTGCCGCCGATGGCCTGCAAGGCGGGAAACACCATCCCGAGCACACCGAGACCATCGGCTGCCAACCGCTCCACCGCATCGGCGTCGAGCGATCTCAGATAGTCGTCGAATGCATCGATCACCGGTCCGAACGGCACATCGGTCTCGAACTCGGAGCTGAAACCGCACAGCACGAGCCAACCGTCCTGCGAGGCGATTGCCATCAGCTCGTCGAGGAGCCGGGACTTGCCGATCCCGGCTTCGCCCGTGACCGACGCCATCACCGTGAGCCCGCGGCGGGCCGTCGACAGCGTACGGCGCAGTAGGGCGAGCTCGTGCTCACGACCGAGCATGGGCTGATCTGCCATGGCCACCAGCGCACCTCCAGGCCACTAACTCTCCGACGCTCGACCGCTCGTCGGCCGAGTGCCGGACCACAGGACATCGATGCCGCGCCGGTGGAGCACCGGCGTAGCGAATCGTAACCCCGTGACAGGGAGCCCGGCAATGGAGCGGGTGACGCGTTCACCCCGGTCCACGGCTCCCAGCCCGGGCTCCGGGTCCCGCTCGCCAAGAATCCGGGTCGGTCCCCGATGTGGCGAAACAGCCCCGTAGCGCACGATCGCCACGAGTTGATGCGCGCACACCCGCCGTGCGCCCCCCATCCAAGGAGCGACCATGCACACCCACGAACCACCGAAGGCAACCAAGGGCGGACACCGCCGCAGTGACCGACCGTATCGACGCTGCCGCCTGGCGACGGCCCTGACCCTTCTCGCCATCGGCGCCAGCGCCTGCGGCAACTCAGCGACCGCGGCTACCGACGATCATTCGACGCCGACCCCCGCCCCGACCGTGACATCGGCGGCCCCGAGCGATCGACAGTCCCCGATCGGCGACGAGGCCGAGCTCCAGGATCAGCTGGACGCGCTGGTCGATCTCGGCGTGCCGGGAGCCGTGCTGATGATCCGCGACGGTGATCGGTCGCTGGTGTTGACCTCCGGCGTTGCCGATCTCGAGACCGGAGCACCCATCGATGGCGCAGGGACCTTCCGGATCGCGAGCGTCACCAAGCCCTACGTTGCCACCATCGTCTTCCAGCTGGCCGACGAGGGTCGCCTCAGCATCGACGACACCATCCAGGAGTGGCTCCCGGGTCTGGTCCCCAACGGTGACCACATCAGCATCCGACAACTCCTCTCGCATCGGAGCGGAATCGCCGACTACTTCACCGAGGAGGTCCTCACTCCCTACGTCGAGGGAGACCTCGGGTTCGTCTGGTCGCCCGACGAGCTGATCGGGATCGCAGTCGACGCAGGCCCCGTCTTCGAGCCCGGCGCCGACTTCGCCTACTCCAACGCCGGCTACGCGATCCTCGGACGCATCATCGAGCAGGTGACCGGGCACTCCCTGGGCGAGGAGCTCGAGGCTCGGATCTTCGAACCCCTCGAGCTCACACACACCCGCTTCGCCACGACAGCGACACCTGATCCGACCCTGACCAGGGGCTACCTATTGAGCGACGCACCACCGATGGATGTCACCGACCTCTACCCCTTCTACTGGGGTGCGGGGAACATCGTCGCCGATCCCGGCGACGTTGCCGAGTTCTACGGCGCACTGCTCGGTGGCGGCCTGCTGGAACCGGCATCACTGGCGGACATGGCCAGCGGCGAGCCTGACTCGTTCCCCGGAGCGGGCCTGTGGAGCCGCAACTACTCCTGCGGCGTGACCCACGGCCACGACGGCACGGTGCCGGGCTACAACACCGACGTCCAGGTACTCGAAGGCGGTCGCACCGTTGTGCTCTTTGCGAACTCGTCGACCTTCGACGATGCGGCGGCTCCCGACCCCTTGGTGCCGGATCTCTGGACGTCGATCATGGATTCGGCCCTCTGCGGCTGAGGCGACGCTCGCCTGGGGTCGGCTGGGCCAGCGGTGTTCGGGCCGATCGGTGGTCAGCAGTTGGCGGGCCCGATGGCGGAGCGCGGCCGGGACATAGTAGGAAGGGCGCCACCGGCCGCCGGGGTGCAGGGCGGGACGAGTCAAGGGGAGCATCGGGCATGAGTATCGTTGACCATCCGGCCAAGGCGATCTATCTCGCCAACCGCCACCCCCGCCTGTCCCGCAGCGAGTTCCGGGAGCGGTGGATCAAGCACAGCCGGGTGGGGGAGTCCATGGCGGGTGGGCCACAGCCCATCGCCGGCCTCCGGTACTGCCTCGCCGCGGACCCGGCCGACATCCTTCCTGGAGCCTCCAACGAGCACGATGGCGTCGGTCTGCTGGCCCTGCGCAGCGTGGTGTCGATCCCGACCATGCACGCTGTGCTCACCCGCAACGACATCGCCCTGGCCGACGAGTTGCGCACGTTCGAGCGGGCAGTGGAAGACGTGACCGTCTACGCCGCCAGTGAGCTGGTCGTCGACGGCCCCGAAACCGAGGTGGTCGTGTTCGACTACGCCCGGCGTCGGGAGACGGTGGATCCGGTGGACCATCTGCGGGCGCTGGAACGCCAGCCCGACGACGACGCCCTGATGGAAGCCGGTGTCCGCCGCTGGGTTCGCAACGTGGCCGTGGGGGCGGCACCCCGCGGGTTCGGCTACGACGCCGTCACCGAGCTGTGGTTCGACTCGCTCGACCAGGTGGCCGACGCCGCCCCCGTCATCACGTCGTTCCTCGAACGGCGAGGCTCCCACACCGAGCGCCGGGCCTCCATGGTGCTCGTGACCACGGTGATCCACGGGCTGGGCCGCACCCGCCCCTGAAGTCGTCAGGGTGGGGCCGAGGACGCGAAGATGGTGGCGATGAGTGACACACCGACCACCCAGTACGACGCCATCGTCATCGGAGCAGGCTTCGCCGGGCTCTACGCCCTCTACCGCTTGCGGGACGAGATGGGGCTGTCCGTCCGGGCCTTCGACGGCGCCGGTGGCGTGGGCGGCACCTGGTGGTACAACCGCTACCCGGGCGCCCGGGTGGATGCGCCGAGCGCGCCGTTCTACGCCTACACCTTCAGCAAGGACCTGGTCGACGAGTGGGACTGGAAGGAGACCCAGAGCGCCAGCGCCGACGTGCTCGCCTACGTCGATCACGTCGCCGACCGGTTCGACCTGCGGAAGGACATCCAGTTCGACACCCGGGTCACCGACGCCCGGTGGGACGAGGCAACCCAACGCTGGACGATCGAGACGGAGCACGGTGACGAGGCCTCGGCCCGGTTCCTGATCTGTGCCACCGGGGCGTTGTTCGTGGCCAACAAGCCCCGCTATCCCGGCATCGACGACTTCGCCGGCCCCGTGTACCACACCGGCCGTTGGCCTCACGAGCCGGTCTCGTTCGAGGGCAAGCGGGTCGGGGTCATCGGGACCGGGTCGTCGGGCGTGCAGGCCATCCCCGAGATCGCCAAGACGGCCGATCACGTCACGGTGTTCCAACGGACCGCGCAGTACGCCCTGCCGGCCCGCAACCGGCCGCTGACGGCCGAGGAGCTCCAGGCGTACCGCGACAACTGGGAGGACCTCCGGAGCTCCATGTACCGCCGGGGCGGCTGGCCGTTCCCGACCAGCCGGCTGAAGGCGCGGGACCACACGCCCGAGGAGCGCCAGGCCCGCTACGAGGAGATGTGGGCCGAGGGCGGCCTGCATCTGTCCATCAACAGCTTCGCCGGGGTGATGGTCGACGAGGAGCTGAACCAAGAGGTGGGCGACTTCGTGCGGGCCAAGATCCGCGAGATCGTCCGCGATCCCGAGACGGCCCGGAAGCTCACCCCCAGCTATCTGTTCGGGACGAAGCGGCTGATCCTCGACAATGGCTACTTCGAGACGTACAACCGAGACAACGTCACGCTGGTCGACCTGGGCGAAGACCCGATCAAGGCCTTCACGGCCACGGGCGTGCAGACCGAGCACGGGGAGCACCCGATCGACATGCTGGTGCTGGCCACCGGCTTCGACGCCGTCAGCGGCTCGATGTTGCAGCTCAACCCGCAGGGCCGGGGCGGCGTGCGCCTCAGCGAGAAATGGTCCTCACGGTTCGACACCTACCTCGGCATGGCCATCGCCGGCTTCCCCAACTTGTTCATGATCCACGGCCCCCAGTCGCCCGGCGTGCTGTACACGATGCCGCTCGGCGGCGAACGGCACATGGCGTGGATCGATGCCTGCATCCGCCACCTCGACGAGAACGGTCTGGGCGCGGTCGAAGCCACCGAGGACGCCGAGGCGGCCTGGGACCAGGAGGTCAACGATCTGGCCAACCGGACCCTCTACCCCCGCACCAACTCCTGGTACACCGGCGCCAACATCCCGGGAAAG
This sequence comes from Acidimicrobiales bacterium, assembly GCA_041394285.1. Taxonomy (GTDB): domain Bacteria; phylum Actinomycetota; class Acidimicrobiia; order Acidimicrobiales; family SZUA-35; genus CADEDH01. The sequence goes on from JAWKIL010000001.1 coordinate 571,694, forward strand.
CCCCGTCAGTTCCTGGCCCACACGATGGGTTCGCGGTACTTCGACCGGATCGAGGAGATCGCCGCCGAGGGATTCCGCGGCTTCGTCTTCGAACCGCGCCAGCCGGTGCGTAGGCCCGAAACTGCCGTCGTTGGTGATGCGTGACTGACCTCGCCGGTGCGGATGCGGACGAAGACCCGGGCGACAGGCATTCGCCCGGTGGCGGTTCGAACACGATGCGACGGGGAAGGATCGTGGCCACGAACTGAAGAGGAGATCACGATGGGGCTGCTAGGCAAGGCCATGAAGGGCGGCATCGCCAAAAAGGCGTTCGACCTCGCCCGCAAGCCGGAGAATCGAGCCAAGGCCAAGGAGATGTTGCGGTCCATCACCGGCAAGGGTGGTAAGGGGCAGCGCTCCAGCGGCAGCGTCGATTCGGCAGGGCGGCACTGACCGTCGCCGCCGGACCGGGCGCCTCTCAGATGGGGGACGCCAGCAGCGCCGCCTTCTGCCGCTCGGTGAAGCGGTGGAGGCGCTGCATGTGGGCGAAGCGGGTGTGATCGCGCCCGATGCCGTGCATCTTGTCGAACCAGTCGTCCTCGCCCAGCATCTCGCCGAGGCGGGGGGCGTTCCGGTGGAGCATCTGGGGATCGACCTTCTTCGGTTCCAGGCTGCGGAAGATGCCCCGGTTGAAGTGCCAGTGCAGGGTGACGCGGTCGTCGAGTTGGCTCCGGTCGCCCTGCCAGTGCCACAACCCGTCGGTGAAGAACACCACCGAACCCTTCGGCATCTCGACGGCCACGCCGCCCTCCGGCTCCTCGCCCCGGCGGGGCGGCCGCCGCCGCCGGTGGGAGCCGGGCATGACCCAGGTCGGCCCCGACGCCTCGGTCCAGCCCTCCAGGGCCCACACTCCTACGCCGGTGACCGCCCACTCGGGATAGGGCTCGGGGACGTGGGAGTAATCGGTGTGGAGCGGGATGGTGCCCGGGCCTGGCCCCCGCTGGATGGCGCTGAACGAACCGATCACGGCCCCCCGGCCCAGGGAGGCGTCGACCAGTGTCATCAGCGTCGGATGCTGGGCCAGGAGCTCGAAGCAGCGGCCCTGGTACAGCATCCAGTTGAGCGAGGTCACGCTGTGGTCGGCCAGCACCCTGACGGTCGACTCCCGGATCTCGTCGGCCACCTCGTCGCTGATGGCCCGCTCCAGCACCGTGAACCCCTGGGTCTCCAGGTCGGCCACATGGCCGGCCAGTCCCTGGCGCTCGGCCCGGTGCTTCAGGTCCGGGTTCTCCACCGTGCGCCGGCCGAGATGGTCGTGCAGGCCGGCCAGAAGGGCGTCGAGCGCCGGCCCGGCCTGGCCCCGCACGCTGATGGCGTCCTTGCCGTACAGGTGGGCGATCTCGCGCCGCATCGCTCGCCGCACGGTCGGGGATGCCAGCCCGATGCGTTGGGCGAAGGTGAGCGAGGCCTGGTAGTCGCCCTCGATCACCAGGTCGGCGTCGGGGCGATCGGCCCGTTCCACCGTCAGGTGCTCCCCGTCGAAGGCGACGTTCCAGGCCGTGGTGTCGCCGGGAAACCCCAGGTGGGGTGGGGTATCGGTGCACCGTTCACACACCGAGAACGGTCCGACGGCCGCCAGCCGCCCGGCCTGCAGCTCACGCTGCAGGTAGCGCTCGGTTTCGGCCAACCAGGCGTCGCTCAGGAACTCGACCTGGTGGGGCAGGGCGTACATAAGTTCCTCCGGATCGGGGATCGGTCGCCACCCATTCCAGCATGTGCGCAGCGCTCGTCCGAATCTAGGCTCGCCGGGGGTGACCGTCCCCCGGGCCGAATACCCCGGTAGGTATGATGGGCGATCCGGGCGGCCAGCCTCGACGCCGAGGAGGAGCGATGAGACGAGTGGTGGTGATCGGGGGCGACGCCGCCGGCATGTCGGCTGCGGCCCAGGCCAGCCGGGGGGTGGAGCCGGTCGAGCTGGTGGTGTTCGAGAAGGGCGACTTCACCTCCTACGCCGCCTGCGGGCTGCCGTACCTGGTGGGCGGCCTGGTGCCCGAGGCGAACCGGCTCGTGGCCCGCTCGCCGGAGCAGCACCGGGCCAATGGCATCGACGTCCACACCGGCCACGAGGTTGTGGCCATCGACGTCGACGACCGCACTGTGGAGGTGCGCTCCCGAGCTGACGGGAACACCTTTCGCCAGCCCTTCGACCACCTCGTCATCGCCACCGGAGCCTCGCCCATACGGCCTCCGTTCCCCAACATCGACGCTGGCGGCGTGGCCCAGCTGCACACGATCCCCGATGCCACCGCCATCGACCGGGCCCTCCGGGAGCGCCCGCTCCGCCGGGCGGTGGTGGTCGGGGGCGGCTATATCGGTCTCGAGATGGTGGAGGCTCTGCGCCTGCGGGGTCTGGAGGTCACCTTGGTGGAAAAGCTGGAGCAGCCCATGGCCACCCTCGACGCCGACATGGGGGCCCGGGTGGCCGACGGGCTTCGCCGTCTGGGCGTGGGGCTGCAGCTCGGTGTGGGGGTCCAGGGCTTCGAGGTCGGTCCCGATGGCTGGGTGCGAGCCGTGGCCACCGAGGCGGGCACGACGCCGGCCGATCTGGTGGTGCTGGGGCTCGGCGTCCGGCCCAACGCCAAGCTGGCCGCCGACGCCGGCATCGATGTCGGCCCCACCGGCGCCATCGCCACCGACGACCGTATGGCCACCTCGGTGCCCGGCATCTGGGCCGCCGGTGACTGCGCCCAATCCCATCACCGGGTGAGCGGCCAGCCGGCCTGGGTCGCCCTCGGCACCCACGCCAACAAGCAGGGCCGGGTCGTCGGTCTCAACGTGAGTGGCACCGAGGCCCGCTTCCCGGGTGTGATCGGCACCGCCGTGACCAAGGTGGACGACATCGAGATCGGGCGCACCGGTCTGGGGGAGCGGGAGGCGGCGGCCGCCGGGATCGACGCCGTGGCCGATGTGATCGAAGGCACCACCCGGGCCCACTACTACCCGGGCGGTGCCGGCATGGCCGTGAAGGTGGTGGCCGAGCGGGGTAGCGGCCGCATGCTGGGAGCCCAGATCGTCGGCGGTCCCGAGTCGGCCAAGCGGATCGACGCCCTGGCCGTCGCGGTGTGGAACGAGATGACGGTCGACGACTTCGCCCAGCTCGATCTGGGCTACGCCCCGCCGTTCTCGCCCGTTTGGGACTCGACGCTCATCGCCGCCCGCCGGGCCGGTGAGCGGGCGGGCTGAACCGAACCAGGGGAGCACCGGCGCAGGGTCGTTGGCCCCTACGCCGGAGCGAAGGCCATCTATACCCTATGGGGTATGAAGAAGATGGTTCGTCGCCCGATCCCGATCCTGGCTGTGGCCCTGGCCACGAGCCTGGCGGCTGCCGCCTGTGGCAGCGACAATGCCGCCCCGTCAACCCCGACGGCGGTCACCAGCAGCGTGGTGCCCTCCGGCGCCGAGAGCACCACTGAACCCGGGAGCACTGACGCCGGGAGCACTGACGCCGGGAGCACCACCGACGCCGTCACACCGATCCCGGCCGACGAGGTTCAGGCGGCGATCGAGACGATCCCGGTGTCCGGGCTGACGCCGGCTGAGCGTGAGGGTCTGCTCCACATGCGGGAGGAGGAGAAGCTGGCCCTCGACGTCTACCAGGCGCTGTACGAGCGCTGGCCACTGCCCGTGTTCGACAACATCGCCGCAGCGGAAGCCACCCACACCGCATCGGTGAAGGTGCTGCTCGACCGGTACGGTCTGGCCGACCCGGCCGCCGGGCGGGCCGCAGGATCGTTCGAGAGCCAGGAGATGCAGGCGCTCTACGACGCGCTGGTGGCCCAGGGATCCGGGTCGCTGGTCGATGCGCTCACGGTGGGCGCGACGATCGAGGACCTCGACATCGCCGACCTCCGGGCCCGAGCCACCGACACCCCCGACATCGCGCTGGTGTACGCCAACCTGGAGCGGGGTTCGCGCAACCATCTGCGGGCGTTCTCGGCCCAGCTCGAGGGCCAGGGGGCCGGCTACACACCGTTGCACATCACCCAGAGCGACTACGACGCCATCGTGGCCGGCGCCATCGAACGGGGCCCGGCCGCCTGATCCGGGGGCACAGCTGGTGGGATCCACCCCCCGCAGTCGTCAGCCGAGCGTGGCCGTGGCCAGCAGGACGCCGTGATCGGTGACCACCCGCATGGCCGTGGCGTCGAGCAGTGATGGGTCGATGCCGGTGGCCCAGACGCCGCTGGCCAGGTCGACCGCCTCCCACGAGCCCACCCGAACCCACGATCCATCGGGCCGCTGGAGCTCGCAGAATCGCACACCGGGTGCCCCCTGAGGGCTCGGGACGGTGATGAGCAGGTGGGGCACGGGCTCGGTGAGGAGCCGGATCTCGCCCACCTCCTGACCGCTGGCGGTCACGATGGCGGCCGCCTCGGGAGCGGGGCGACCGTCTCGCCCGGCGAGCAGCGTGCCGGTGGCCGCCGCTCCTGCCACCACGGCGACGGCCGCCGCCGCCACCAGCCAGCGGCGCCGTGCCCGCCGTCGGGAGCCGGCCCCAGGGGTTCGCTCGCCCGGCCCGCCGGTCTCGATTGTCCCGACCGGGCCGACCGGGCCAGCTGGGCCGACCGTCCCGACCGGGCCGGCGACTGCCGGCAGCCGGTCGAGCACCCGGCTCTCGAAGCCGGCCGGGGGTTCGAGCTCGGGGGCCGCCAGCAGGAGCCCGTCGCCGACGGCCGAAAGCTCGTCGAGCAGTGAGCGGCAGGCGGAGCAGCGGGCGGCGTGGCCCAGCAGAGCGGTGCGCAATGGCTCGTCGAGCAGGCCGAGGGCGAGCTCGTCGGCGTAGGTGTCGAAGACGTCGCAGGTGACCGCTTCGCCGTCGCCCACCCGGAAGCCGCTCACGACGTCACCTCGCTGGCGACGGCCCGCAGGCGGCGCAGCCCGTTGCGGATCCGGGTCTTGGCCGTCCCCACCGGGATGCCCTCGATCGCGGCGATCTCGGCTGCGGTGCGCCCTCCGACGGTGGCCAGGAGCACGGCCCGGCGCTGCTCCCGGGACAGGGCGGCGAGGTGGGGGACGAGGCGGCCCAGTTGGTCGGTGGCCAGGGCTGCCTCCAGCGGATCGTCGGTGCTCGCCACCGGCCAGGGCTGGGCCGACAGGTCACCCACCGCCCACGGGTCCCGGGGCACGTCGCGTCGCACCCGAAGCGCATCGATGGCCAGGTTGCGGGTGATGGTGAGCAGCCAGGTGGTGACCGCCGCCCGCCGGGCGTCATAGCCGCCAGCGTGCCGCCAGGCCGCTTCGAAGCAGCGGTGCTGGCTGTTGCCAGGTCGCCGTCGCCCGTCATCGTCACCGCCAGGCCGAACACCCGGCGCTGGCGGACGAACCGCCAGGGCGTCGCTCGTCGAGCGCCACGGCGGCCAGCAGTGCCCGTCCGACAACCGGTCCAGGTGACGCATCAGCTCACTGCATGTACATCATCGCCGGGATTGCGCCCGGTCGCAATCCCGGAAGGCCCGTCCCCCGTAGAAGAAGGACACAGCGGGTCGTCAGGCCCCGGGGACCACAGGAGAGACCGAGTCATGACCATGCGACGGATGTCGGCGGCCGCGGCGGTGATCGCCCTCGGGCTGGGAGCCGGCGACGGTATGCCACGACAGCGGCGACAAGTTGGAGTTCGAGGACTTCGTGGGGTGGCGGCCACTCAGACGGGCCCGGCCGTGCCATCCGGGGCATCAACGGCGGCGGCCTGCCCGGGCGATCGGCGAGGCCGAGGTGAAGGTCCGCGCTCAGGTCGGATCGACGTCGAGTTCGAGGACCTGGCGTTCACCGCCGGCCCCAACATCGGGTTGCGGCCTCGATGGCGGTCGTGGTCACCCGGCCCGACGCCGATGACCAGCCGGTGAAGGCCGCCACTGCCCCGTTCCCGGTCACGGTCGCCACCGACACCGATCCCGGCGGCGACGCCGAGGTGCGCACCTCGATCGCCGTCCCCGCCACCTGGCTCCGTGGCCCTCATCACCAACGCCGGCGGGACCGTGTGGTTCGCCGCCAGTGGGGTGGACGATCCACCTGCCGGGCGAGCGGCTGCCGGGGTCGGACAGCGGAAAGCCGACCCGGCAGCCGAGCCGGTCCCGTCCCAATCGGCCGGCGGCGGCCCACCGCCGGCCGGACGCGCCGAGCCGACTGTCTCCTCTCGTCGAGCGGCTCAGCGCGCCGGATCCTCCCCATGGCCCCGAGCAGCCGGGCCTCGGCAGAGGCGTCGGCCGGTACCGGCACCGGGCCCCACGAAGCCGGCCTGGCGCCCGGACTCAAGCATGGCGGAAGGAACATGGCGGCGATCGCCTCCACCGCCTCCCCGTCCAGGTCGGGTGCCGCTCCGATGGCAGTGGCCAGATCCCAGGCAGTGACATTTTGTCCATCGCCGTACCGGCGGCCGCTTCCCTGACCGACCATTCGAAATTCGGCCGAGACCGGCACCGCGCCCGGGGCCCGCAGGGAGGCCAGGCAGGCGCCCACCGCCGCCCGGCCGGCCACGCGCGCCGCGGGCGGTGTCGGTGCCCATGGCGTCGAGCAGGTAGGTGGCGCCGCCCGCCATGTGATCGAGCAGGGCGGCCACGTCCTAGTCTGCGCACGGCGTGGACTGCCTCCGGTGCTCGGGCGTACGGTGGGCCAGCCGCGGCGGCCCGCTCGTACAGGCTGATCGGATCCATTCGTCCTCACCTCTCCTGTTCAACAATGATTCAGAGAAATCTAAATTGAGAGATATCTAAAACCATCGATCGGGCGCCGTCAAGGGTGGGGCGCCCTGCCTGGGTACGGTTTGGGGAGTGAACGACAACGGCGCATGGCTGGGCGGTGGACGACGATCCGACCGGGAGCGTCCCGCTGCTCACGGCCTGGGATCGCCGGCACTGGCGGTGCACAGCCGCTGGCGGCGGGCCCCGGTCACCTTCGTGCTCACGAACAGCCGATCCCAGCCCCAGTCCGAAGCGGTGGCCGTGAACCGAGGTCGGCGTCGCCCTGGCGGCGGCGGCCGGCGAGGTGGGCTGCGGCCTGGTTGATCAGCCGCAGCGACCTTACCCTCCGGGTCACTACCCGGCCGAGGTCGACGCCCTGGTGGCCGGGGCGGGCCTGGCGCCCGATGCCGTGGTGTTGTGCCCGGCGTTCTTCTTCGAGGCCGGCCGGTTCACGGCCGACGGGATCCACTGGGTGCACCTCGGTGGAGAGCTCATCCCGGCGTGCGACACCGAGTTCGCCCGGGACGCCACCTTCGGCTTCACCGAGCTGACGCTGGCCGATTGGGCCCGAGCCCGGGGCTCCTGCCGGACGTCATCGACATCGGCCTGGCCACGCTGGCCCGGGGCGACGAGGACGGCCAGTTCTCCGCGGCCCGGGGCGCCAGGCCGTGGTGCTGAACGCCACCAACTATGGCCACCTGGCCGTGTTCGACGTGCAGCTGCCCGAAGGGCCGAAGCGGCCGGAACCACCATCGTGAACGCACCGGCCCGTCCTACGCAGGCCGCCGCCGGCCTCGGTCGCCCGGCGGTGGCCGACCTGGGCCCGGCGCCGGCGGGCGCCGGTGCCGGGGCGCACGGGGTTGGTGGTCGGCCCCACACCGCGCTCACCACGGCCCAGGTGGGGGGCGGTGGGGGCCTACGGGCTCGACGTGATCGAGCTCGACGTCGCTGCCGTGCTCGACCCGGCCCGCCGACGACCACGTGGCCCGGGTGGCGGAGGCTGCGGCCGCCTCGCTGGACCGCCAGGCCACGGTGCTGCGAACCAGCCGGGACCTGGTCACCGAGCATCCTGAGCCGGATCCACTCGAGATCAGCCGGCAGGTGGCCGATGCCGTCACCGCCACCGTGCGCGCCGAGTGGCCGAGCTGGCCCCGCCGGCCTGGGTGGTGGTCAAGGGCGGCGTCACCTCCCACGATGTGCTGGCCCGGGCCTTCGGCGTGCGATCGGCCGAGGTGGCGGGCCAGGCTCTACCCGGCATCATCCCCGTGTTGCAGATCCCCCTTGGCCCCGCCGGGAGTTGCGGCCGTGATCTTCCCGGCAACGTCGGTGACGAGCGGACGTTGGCCCAGGTGGTGGCCCGGCTGGTCGGCCGATGACGGGAGCCGGCGGATCGAGGGTGGTATGACCCTGGGCGTCGAGCTCGAGCTGCTGCGAGCCCTGCACGCCGCCCGCCGGGCCGTGGTGGCGGCCGTGGCCTACGACCTGGTGACGCTGGAGGCCATCGCCGCCGCCGGGGAGGCAACGGGATGCCCCGTCATCGCCCAGGTCGGCTCATCGGCGTTCGGGCTGGTCCACGGACCGGCGCTCATCGCCGCCGCCCGGACGGTGGCCGGCGCCGTCACCGCCCCCGTGGGCCTCCACCTCGACCACAGCCGAGATCTCGACGAGATCCGCCGCTGCCTCGACGCCGGCTACACCTCGGTCATGATCGACGGGTCCCGGCTCGACCTCGACGCCAACATCGAGCTCAGCGCCCGGGCCGTCGAGGTGGCCCAGCCCTACGGGGCGTGGGTGGAAGCAGAGCTGGGGCACCTGAGCGGGAACGAGGACCGCTCCACCGGGGCCGGCGCCGGCCAATGCACCGATCCGGCGGAAGCGGCCCGGTTCGTGGCCGACACCGGCGTCGACGCCCTGGCCGTGTGCATCGGCAACGTGCACGGGCGGACGGCGACCCCGATCGACCTCGACCTCGCCCTCCTGGCCGAGATCGCCGCCGCCACCCCGGTGCCGCTCGTGCTCCACGGTGCCTCCGGGGTACCGGACAGGGACATCGCCGCCGCGGTGGGCCTCGGGGTGGCGAAGCTCAATGTCAACGCCGACCTCCGCGCCGCCCACCTCCACGCCATCGCCGCCCACGCCGCCGCCGACCCGTCGGGCGACGATCTGCCGGGCGCCCTGATCGCCGCCCGAAGGGCCCTCACCGCCCACCTGACCACGCTCGTGAGCTCGTTCACCGCCTGATCCGTCGCCCCTGGCCGTCACCTGTGACGCCCTCCGGTATCAGATCGGGCGTGCCTGTTCTGTCGCCCCCGGCCGTCACCGGTGACGCCCTCCGGTATCAGATCGGGCGTGTCTGATCCGTCGCCCCTGGCCGTCACCTGTGACGCCCTCCGGCATCAGATCGGGCGTGTCTGTTCTGTCGCCCCTGGCCGTCACCGGTGACGCCCTCCGGCATCAGATCGGGTCTGGGTTCAGTCGATCGTGAGCAGCTCGAGCAGGTTGCCGTCGGGGTCGTTGAAGTAGACCGACCGGGCCTTGGCGTCGTTCGACGCCAGCCGGAACACCGGCCCCTCCAGGATCGCCACGTTGTGTCGCTCCAGCAGCTCGATGGCCTCCTCGATAGGACCCTCCCACCGGAAGCAGAAGTCCTCCGAGCCGGGTGTGGGCACGCCGGCCACCATCTCCGGCGGTAGGCCCTTGTCCCGCTCCGGATCGTGCACGTTGATCCGGTTCGCCCCCACCTGGAGCGAGAACACCGGGATCTTCCCCGCCCGCCACTTGTCCTCGTAGAGCACGTCGGCCCCCAGCACATCCCGGTAGAACGCCATCGTCGCCTCCGGGTCGGCGGCGGTGATGGCGACGTGGTCGAATCCGGCGATGCGTCCCATGGCTTGCGCTCCTCCTCCTGGCGCCGCACCCCCTGGCTGCGCCCCGGGTCAATCCTGGCACGCCCGACGTCCCCGCCGCCTCCTGCCCGGCGCGCTCCGGAGCCACCGGCAGGCGTGAGGGCCAACTCGTCACCGTGGGCGCCGCCGGCGGCGGCCACGGCGACCGAGTTCACGTGAGGACGGTCGAAGCGCTGGAAGCGGCCAACTCGGCGGTCAGCCAGGCGTCGTCGCCGGTGAACGTGACCTCGACGATGGGGCTGTGGGCCACCGCCGTCTCCAGGTCGACCGCGTGGCGGTAGTACTCGGTGGAGGCGTCACTCAGGATGCGGCGCCGGTCGTCGGGGTCGGTCACCGGCTCGGCCGTGGCCGCCAGGTCGGCCTTCACGCTCGTCTTGAGCCGAAGAGTGAACTCCGGATGGGATTTCAGGTTGGCCAGCCAGTCTCCCGCGGCGTGCGGACGACGCCGGCCTTCCCAGCGTTGGGCGTGCCGCAGATCAGCACCCGGCCCGACTGCACGGTGGTCCAGATCTCGGTGGTGCGGGACCCGCCGCTGCGGCGCCCGGTGGTCACGATGTCGATCGTCCGCTCGGTGAGCAGGCTGCGGACGATGGCCTCACGGTCGGTCGTGGCGTCACTCATGCCGCGCACGCTACCAGGCAGATTCGGGGCCCCTTCGAGCCTCGAAGTACTGTGGCTGGTTCACGGCCACACGACGTGTGGTTGTCTCATACCACGCAAGGGGACGAAGCGACGTGTTGGAAAGCGATGTCGGCGCCGACCTGATCGGCAAGTTGGGCTACGACGCCGAAGGGCTGGGCTTCGACCCGTCCGAGCTGAAGGCGAAGTACCTGTCGGAGCGGGACAAGCGGCTGCGGTCCGACGGGAACGAGCAGTATGTGGAGGTCACGGCCGAGTTCTCCCGTTACGTGGAGGACCCCTACGTGGAGCCCGGCTTCACCCGGGAGCCGATCTTCGACGAGGTGGAGGTGACGATCATCGGCGGCGGCTTCGGCGGCCTGCTGATCGGGGCCCGTCTCCGGGAGGCCGGCTACGACAGCATCCGCCTGGTGGAGAAGGCGGGCGACGTGGGCGGCACCTGGTACTGGAACCGGTACCCGGGCGCCATGTGCGACGTCGAGTCCTACGTGTACCTCCCCCTGCTGGAGGAGCTGGGCACCATGCCCTCCACCAAGTACCCGTTCGCCCCCGAGATCTTCGAGCACTCGAAGAACATCGCCCGCCACTACGACCTCTACCGTGACGCCCTGTTCCAGACCGGCATCACCCGGCTGAGCTGGAGCGACGACACCAACCGGTGGACGGTGGAGACCGACCGGGGCGACCGGTTCACCACCCAGTGGATCGCCATGGCCAACGGCCCCCTCAACCGGCCCAAGCTGCCCGGGATTCCCGGCATCAACGAGTTCAAGGGCTACACCTTCCACACTTCTCGCTGGGACTACGAGTACACCGGCGGCGACTCGATGGGGAACCTCGACAAGCTGGGCGACAAGGTGGTCGGCATCATCGGCACCGGCGCCACGGCCGTACAGTGCATCCCCCACCTGGGCGAGGGGGCCAAGCACCTGTACGTGTTCCAGCGCACGCCGTCGTCGGTCGACGTCCGCAACAACGCCCCCACCGACCCCGAGTGGGTGGCCAGCCTGAAGCCGGGCTGGCAGCAGGAGCGGATGGAGAACTTCAACGTGGTCGTCTCCGGCGGCGACGTGGAGGAAGACCTGGTCAAGGACGGCTGGACCGACATCTTCCGCAACCTCACCGGCATCGTGGCCAAGCAGGCGGCCCGCAAGCTCGGCCGCCGGCTCACTCCCCAGGAGCGGGGCGAGCTGATGGAGCTGGCCGACTACATGAAGATGAACCAGGTGCGGGCCCGGGTCGACGAGGTCGTGAAGGACCCGGCCACGGCGGAGAAGCTCAAGCCCTGGTACCGCCAGTTCTGCAAGCGGCCCTGCTTCCACGACGAGTACCTGCAGACGTTCAACCGGCCGAACGTCACCCTGGTCGATACCGACGGCCTCGGCGTGCAGCAGCTCACCGAGGACGGGGTTGTGGTCGACGGCACCGAGTACAAGGTCGACTGCCTGGTGTTCGCCACCGGGTTCGAGGTCGGCACGTCGTACACCCGGCGGGCCGGCTACGACATCGTGGGCCGCAACGGCATGACCCTGTCGGAGAAGTGGTCGGAGGGCCTGCGGACCCTGCACGGCATGCAGACCAACGGCTTCCCCAACTGCTTCTTCCTCGGCTTCACCCAGACGGCCGTCACCGTGAGCGTGCCCATGGCCCTCAACGAGCAGGCCAAGCACGTGGTCTACATGATGACCGAGGCCCGGGACCGGGGGGTCGACACGGTGGAGACCACGCTCGAGGCGGAGGACGCCTGGGTGCAGGAGATCCGCCGGGCCCAGAGCATCGGCCGACGGTTCTACGCCGAGTGCACCCCGGGCTACTACAACAACGAGGGCAAGCTGGGCAGCCCGTTCGGGTTGTTCGCCGGCACCTACGTGGAGGGCCCGATCCGGTTCTTCAAGCTGCTCGAACGGTGGCGGGAGGCCGGTGACCTGGCCGGCGTGGAGCTCGGCGGTACGGCATTGGCGTCGGCCTCGGCCGGCGACGGAGGGGAGTGAACACCATGTCGAAGCTGACCGACGATCCCCGGATCGACCCCCGCATCAAGGCCGCCTTCGGCCACTGGCCGGCCATGGGCGGGCGCGACATGGTGAGCCGGGAGGAGGTGATCGAGCGCAACCACACCGAGAAGGCCAACAAGGCCCGGGCGGCGATGGAGGCCTTCATGGCCAAGGTCGACAACGAGGAGATCGCGCCCTCAGCCGGCCTCACGGTCACCACCGAGACGTTCACCTCCGAGCCCGACGGCAACACCGTGCAGGTGCTGTTCGTGCGGCCCGACGGCGGGGAGCGGCCGCCGGTGGTGTGCTATCTCCACGGCGGCGGCATGGCCACGATGTCGGCCTTCGACGGCAACTACCGGGCCTGGGCCCGCATCATCGCCGCCAACGGCGTGGCGGTGGCCATGGTCGACTTCCGCAACTCGGTGGTCGCCTCGTCGGCTGGCGAGGTGGCGCCCTACCCCGGGGGGCTCAACGACTGCGTGTCGGCCGTGGGTTGGCTGGCGGCCGAGGCCGACCGGCTGGGGGTCGACGCCAGCCGGATGATCGTGGCCGGCGAGAGCGGCGGCGGGAACCTGACGCTGGCCACCGGGCTCCGCCTGGTGCGCGAGGGGCGGGCCGACCTGGTCAAGGGCCTGTACGCCCTGTGCCCCTACATCCTCGGTGCCTGGCCCGACGAGCGGTGCCCCTCCTCGACCGAGAACAACGGCATCTTCCTCGACCTGCACAACAACCAGGGGCGGATGGGGTACGGCATCGAGGCCTACGAGGCGGGCGACCCGCTGGCCTGGCCCGGGTTCGCCACCGAAGCCGACGTGCAGGGTCTGCCGCCCACGATGATCAGCGTCAACGAGTGCGATCCGCTGCGGGACGAGGGCGTCAACTTCTACCGGCTGCTGCTGTCGGCCGGGGTGCCGGCCCAGTGCCGCCAGGTGATGGGGACGGTGCACGGCACCGAGATCTTCCCCATGGCCTGCCCCGACGTCAGCCGGGAGACAGCGGCCAGCATCGCCACCTGGGCCCAGGGCACCACGCTCCCGGGCTGAGCCTGGCCGCTTGGCCGCTTGGCCGTTCTTAGGAGCCTGAGAGGCGCTGAGCGCCACTCAGGCTCCTAATTTCGCTGTGATCCATGCCCGAACGTTACTACCGCCCGCTCGACGCAGCGATTGGCCGTCTCCTCCGGGGCCTTCCTAACGTTGCGTGCGTGACGAGCCCAGTCAGTCCCGCTGCTGTCCACGACCGCCTGGCTGCGTTGGTTCCGGCGCTGGCCGAGCAGGCGACCGAGGCCGACAGCGGCCGCCGGATCAGCACGGGTGCGGCGGCTGCCATCCGCGAAGCTGGGGCGCACCGCCTGTTGCAGCCGGCCCGCTACGGCGGGGCCGAGGCCAGCGTGACCGAGCACGTGCGGGCGGCCGCCACGGCAGCCGAGGGGTGCGTGGCCGCCGGCTGGTGCGTCGGGCTGTGGAGCGTCCACAACTGGATGCTGAGCCACTTCGAGCCGGCTACCCAGGACCTGGTGTGGTCCGACCCGGCCGCCATGATCAGCGGGTCGATCGTGCCCAAGACCCCCTTCCCCGACGACGGCCCCGACCACATCCTGATCCAGGGCCGGTTCGGCTTCGCCTCGGGCACCGACCATGCCGACTGGGTGCTCATCGGCGGCCTGGTAAACCGCGACGGCGAGCGGTCCCCGGCGATGGCCGTGGTGGAGCGGGAGCGGGTGCTGGTGGATCAGGACAGCTGGAACGTGGCCGGCCTTCGGGGCAGCGGCTCCAAGGACCTGGTGGTGACCGAACCCATCCGGGTGGACCGGGACCGGCTGTTCTTCACCGGCGACTCGGCGGCACGCACCGCCCCCGGCCAGCGGTGGAACCCGGGCTGGCTCTACCAGGCACCGTTCCACACCATCGGGCTGCTGGCCCTGGCCCCGCCGGCCCTGGGCGCGGCCCGGGCCGCCCTGGCCCGCTTCATCGAGCGGATGGAAGGCCACCGGCTGTTCATCGTCCGGCGCTCCCAGCGGGACGACCCGGCGGCCCGCCTCCGGGTGGCCGAGGCATCGGCCGAGATCGACGCCGCCGAGCGGGCCCTGATCAGCGCAGCCGAGCGGTGCGACGCCGCCGGGCGGGCCGAGGGACGCGACCCGCTGAACGAGGTGACGATCGCCCGCGACAGCGCCTTCGCCGTCCGCCTGTGCGCCACCGCCGTGGACCGGCTGTTCGAGGCGGCCGGCGGTTCGGCTCTCGACCAGGCCGAACCCCTACAGCGGCTGTGGCGCGACGTTCACGCCGTCCGCTCCCACGCCGTGCTCACCTGGGACGCCGCCGCCACCCAGTACAGCGACGTTCTCCTCGGCCGCCCGTCTGGCGCCTGACCAGCCCCAATTCAGCCGAACTGTGGCGTCGGCGCGCAAAACACAGCACCGGGCGCCACAGATCGCTCACCGGGCGGGTTACAGCACGCAGCCGTAGTGGGCGGAGGACACGAGGCGCACGTACTTGTCGCGCACGCTCCCGGGCGCCACGGTGGACTCGGGAGGCGTCCAGGCGGCCATCCGGTCGGCGATCTCGGCGTCGCTCAGGTCGACGTCGAGGGTGCGGCGGCCGGGATCGATCACGATCGTGTCGCCGTCCCGCACGGCGGCCAGGGGGCCACCGCGGGCCGCCTCGGGGGAGATGTGCCCGATGAGGATGCCGTGGGACACGCCGGAGAACCGGCCGTCGGTGATCAGGGCCACGTCGCCCCCCAGGCCCCGCCCCTGGAGCTGGATCGTGAGCATCACCATCTCGGGCATGCCGGGCCCGCCCACGGGGCCCACGTTGCGCACCACCACCACGTCGCCGGCCACGATCTCTCCGGCCCGGATGGCGGCCATGGCTGCCGCTTCGGAATCGAACACCCGGGCCCGGCCCCGGAACTGGCCCCGTTCCAGCGTCTTGCCCGACAGCTTGAGCACACAGCTCTCTGGGGCCAGGTTGCCGTGCAGCACCGTGATGTGGTTGCCGGCCGGCGCCAGGGGATAGGCCACCGGGCGCACCAGATTCTGGTCGCCCAGCTCGGCCAGCGTCGGCGCCGAGGCCAGGTTCTCGGCCACCGTGCGCCCGGTGACGGTGAGGGCGTCGCCGTGGAGCATGCCGGCGTCGAGCAGTTCCCGCATCACCACCGGCACCCCGCCCAGGTGGTGGAGGGCCACCATGGCGTAGGGACCGTGGGGCTGGAGGTTGGCGATCAGCGGCACCCGGGCCCCGATCGAGTTGATGTCTTCGATGGTGAGGGCGACCCCCGCCTCCCGGGCGATGGCCAGCAGATGGAGATAGAGGTTGGTGGATCCGCCCAGTGCGTAGGCGGTGGTGATGGCGTTCTCGAACGCTCGGCGGGTCATGATGTCCCGCGGCCGGATGCCCTCGGCCACCAGGTGGTGCAGGGCGGCCACCGAGGCGGCGGCATGGGCCTTCACGTCGTCGTGGACGTCGCTGGCGGCGTCGACGTCGGCCGGGTGGGATGCCCCCCGGGGCAGCATCATCCCCATGGCCTCGGTGATCGAGCTCATCGTGTTGGCGGTGAACATGGCCCCGCAGGTGCCGCTGCCGGGCATGATGCACCGTTCGATCTGGGCCAGCTCGCCGGGGGAGATGCGGCCCGCCTCCTGGGCCGCCCGGGCCTCGGCGTAGTCGAGGATCGTGAGGTTGTTGCCCTTGGCCGCCCACGGGCCGAAGTCGACCGAGCCGGGGGAGCTGGTGCCGGGGTAGACCACGATGCCGGGATCGTTCGTGCGGGCCAGCGGCATCATGGCCGCCGCCCCCACCTTGTCGCAGCCCGAGATCACCACCAGGGCGTTGGCAAGATGGGCCCGGTGCCCGACCTCGATGCAATCGGCGATCAGGTCCCGGGAGACCAGGCTGTAGCCGGCGTTGGGGGTGCCCTGGGTGAGGGCGTCGGACACGGCCGGCGTGCCCACCACGAGGCCCTGGCCCCCGGCCTCGGCCACGGCGTCGAGCACCAGATCGGTGATGCGGCCGGCGCGGTTGTTGCACCGGTGGGCGTTGGTGTACGAGCTGGCCACGGTGACGACCAGGCCGAGATGGCGAGCCCGGTCGGGGTCGAAGCCCGCCGCTCGCAGCTCCACCCGGCTGGTGCGCCAGTAGCGGGTCTTCTCGTCGGGGGTCACGGTCGGCTCGGCCATGATCGACATACTGGCACGGGCCTGTGACGGTGGACCACGACGGCACACTGGGCTCATGGCCCGTCGCCTGCTCGTCGTCCATCACACGCCGTCACCGTCGCTCGACTCGATGCTCGACGCCGTGGTCACGGGGGCCGCCGACCCATCGATCGCCGAGCAGTTCCCGGGCGGCGTGGAGGTGGTGGTGCGCCCGGCGCTGGCCGCCGGTCCGGCGGACGTGCTGGAAGCCGACGGCTACGTGCTCGGCACCCCGGCCAACCTGGGCTACATGTCAGGCGCCCTCAAGCACTTCTTCGACCAGATCTACTACCCGTGCCTGGCCGCCACCCGGGGCCGGCCCTACGGGCTGTACATCCACGGCAACAACGACACCGACGGGGCGGCGGCCGCCGTCGAGCGCATCGTCACCGGGCTGCGGTGGCGGCCGGCCGCCGCTCCGGTGCAGGTGGTCGACACCCCCGACCGGGCCGCGCTCGACGCCTGCTGGGAGCTCGGCGCCACGCTGGCCGCCACCGTCGCCGCCTCCGGCTGAGCCGTCCCGACGGCCGCTCCGACCGCGTCACGGTTCAAAGCGGGTACGCGATGTGAGCGCTCGGCGCACAGTTCGCGACACGGTCGAAACCGTGTCGCGGAATGAGCGGGGGCGGCGACGGGCCGTTCAGGTGGCGGTGGGGCGGACGTGGCGGTCGAGGAAGCCGAGCACGGCCGAGGTGAAGGCGTCGTTGTCGTCGCCCGCCACCATGTGGCCGGCTCCCCGCACGTCCACGTACTCAGCCTGAGGGGCGGCGGCTCGCAGGGCGGCCACCGCCTCGTCGCTCACCAGATCCGACAGCAGGCCACGGATCAGCAGCAGCGGGGCCTTCAGCTCACCGGCCGACAGGTGGAGGCGGTCGGCCCGGTCCGCCCGCTCGGCCTCCCACGCCGCCGGGTCCTCGAGCATGAGGGCGGCCCGGGTGGCGATGAACTGGGGGTCCCAGTGCCAACGCCAGCGGCCGTCCTCGCCCTGGCGCAGCACCTTGGCCAGCCCGGCCGTGCTCGACGGAGGCGGCCGGTGGGGGTTGTACTCGGCGATGGCGGCGGCCGCCTCGTCGAGATCGGCGAACCCGTCGGGGTTGGCCATCATGAAGCTCACGATGCGTCGGGAGCCGGCGTTCTCCACCTTGGGCGTGATGTCCACCAGGACCACGGCGGAGAAGATGTCGGCGTAGCCGGTCACGGCATGGGTCTCGAGGGCCGTGATCCCCCCCAGGGAGGCACCGACCACGGCCGGCCGATCCGCCCCCAGCTGGTCGATCACCGCCAGGAGGTCGTGGGCCAGGTTCTCCATCTCGTAGTTGGCGTCGGGGTCCCAGGCCGAGTCGCCGTGGCCCCGGGCGTCGAGGGCCACCACCCGGTAGCCCTTGGCCGCCAGCGCGGCGCCGCTGCCCTTCCAGGCCAGGCGGTTCTGACCGCCGCCGTGGAGCAGGAGGACCGTCGGCCCGTCAGCGGGCCCGTCGACGTCGCCCACGATGGCGAGGCCCGAAGCCCCCCGGAACGCAACCGTTTGCATCGGGCAACACTGCCCCCGGCCACGGCGGCCGGCAAGTTCGCTCTCGGGGGCCCGGAGTCACACCACCGATTCCGGATCTCTGACGTGGCGTGCCACCTGGCGCCATCGGACGTCAGAGATCCGGGGTGTCAGAGCGAGTCGAAGGCGGGGAGGGCGGCGATCACCTGGGCCGCGTCGTCGGCGTAGGGGTTGAACACCGTGATGTAGGTGATGCCGTGCTCGTCCCGTAGCCGCAGCAGCTGGCCGCAGATCTCCTCCACCGTGCCGAAGGCGAGGAAGGGGCAGGTCAGCATCTCGATCGGCGAGGCGTTGCGCCGCTGGGCCAGGGTGTGGGCCAGGTAGTCCCGGTCGTCGGTGATCGTGAGCGACTGGAGCAGCAGGTTCAGCTCCGGCGGGCGCTCCCGATGGGCCGAGGCCCGCCGCACCAGGGCCACCCGGTCGGCCAGGCCGGAGCGGGTGAAGTGGGTGGGCTGGTTGTGGCCCTCCCGGTCGGGGCTGAAGCCGGTGAAGCCCACGATGTCGGCCTGCTCGGCCGCCAGGGTCAGCAACCGGGTGCCGTTGCCCCCGATCAGTAGGGGCAGCCCCCCGCCCTGGGGCGGGCGGGGCGTGGTGTAGTGGCCCCGCAGGGTCATGTGCGGGCCCTCCGCCGTGGCCAGCTCGCCCGAGAACAGGGTGCGCAGGACGGTCACCGTTTCCCGCAGCCGCTCGATCCGCACCGCCGGCGGGTCGTAGGCCAGACCAGCCCGCTCGTACTCGGCCCGGGCCCAGCCGGCCCCGATGCCCAGCTCCAGGCGCCCGTCGCTCAGCAGGTCGACCGTGGCGGCGTCCTGGGCCAGCACCGCCGGATGGCGGAAGTCGTTGTTTATCACCAGCGTGCCCAGGCGGATCGTGGCGGTGGCCGAGGCGATGGCCTGGAGGGTGACGAAGGGCGAGGCCCCGTTCAGATGGTCGGACACGGCGAAGGTGGCGAACCCGTTGCTCTCGGCCCACCGGGCCCGGGCCACCAGCTGGGCCGGATCGTTGAACCCGGGGGCGCTCAGCCCGAACCGCATACCGGCCGCTGCGGGGGTCGACGCCGACATGGGTCCGACCTTAGCCCGCCACCGGCGGCCGGTTCCCGCCCGGTCGCTGCCCACCTGGTGCAGGCCGTGCCGCCGGGCGACTACCGTCCACCGAGCCGCCGCCCACAGGAGGATGAAGCCGCATGGCTTCCGCTGCGATCCCGCCGCCCCCTCAGCCGTTCCCCGGCGGCGGCCACGTGTTGGTCGACGCCGTGGCCCGGGCCGGCACCGGAGCCGTGTTCGCCATCCACGGGGTGCAGATCGACCCCGTGTTCCAGGCTTGCGCCGACCTCGGCGTGGCCATGGTGGACGTGCGCCACGAGTCGAGCGCCGGCTTCGCCGCCGAGGCCTACGCCCGGGTCACCGGTCGGGTGGGGGTGGCCGCCGTGTGTCCCGGGCCCGGGTTCACCAACGTGCTCACGTCGATGGCCAACGCCACATCGACCGCACTCCGGTGGTGTACGTGGTCGGCTCCACCCCGAGGCGGTCCAGGACTCCAACGGCCTCCAGGTCGGCCTCGACCACGTGGCTGTGGCCCAGCCGGTGGCCAAATGGGCCTGCCGGGTTTGCAGGCCCCCGGGCATGGGCATGTGGGCCGGGCTGGCCATCGGCGCCGCCGTGGCCACCGGCGGCCCGGTGGTGGCCGTCACCGGCGACGGCGCCGCCGGCTTCGCCCTGGGCGAGCTGGAGGCCGTCGTCCGCCACGGCCTGGCCGTGACCGTCGTGGTCGTCAACAGCATGATGGGGGCCTCCCAGGGCTTCCAGCTCCGGCCCGGGGCCGGGGCCGGGCGGTCGGCACCACCCTGTCCGGCGCCGACTACCACGGGGTGATGACGGCCTTCGGGGGCCGGGAGCTGCCGGGTCGTACGCCCGACGACCTCGAGGGCCCTGGCCGAAGCGGTGGCCAGCGGCGTGGCCACCTGCATCAACGCCAGCGCCAACGCCGTCGGCATGGCCCCCGAGGTCCCGCTCCTCAACGCCTGAGCCGAGCCGACGCCGGAGGGCTCGGTTCAGGCCTCACCCTCGGCTGGCGGGACTGGAGGTCGTGGTAGCGGAGGCGCTCGCGCACCACGAGCAGGGGCTCGCCCCCGGCCACCGCCTCCCGGATCCGGTCCTCGGCCGCCGTGACCTCCTCCGCCGCGGTCACGATGTCGGTGGCGAACGGCGGGGATCGCCACCACGCCGTCGGCGTCGCCACGAGCCAGTCGCCCGGCTCCACCCGGATACCGGCCAGCTGCACGGGGTCGCCGTAGGCCTCGGCCGCCACCCGATCCTTGCCCGTGCGCATCGTGTTGGACCGGCTGAAGATGGGATAGCCCAGCTCGATCGAGCGGCCGACGTCCCGGCGCACGCCGTCGATCACGGTGCCGGCAATCCGGTCGCGATGGGCCACGGTGGTGAGGATGTCGCCCCATACCCGTGGCGTCAGGCCGGCCGCCGTTGTCGATCACCACCACCTCACCGGCGGCCACGTCGTCGATGTAGTCGCCCACCGACTTGCCCGACGAGCCCCGGGGCAGCATCCGCACCGTGAAGGCCCGGCCCACCAGGCGGAACGACCGGTCCGAGGAAGGATGCCGACCGCCTGGCCCTCGATCCCCAACCGGTCGAGGGCGTCGGACAGGGCTGAGGTGTCGGGCCGCAGCCAGCCCGCCAGGGCAGCATCGTCGTGGTCAGTCATGGGGCAGTGATAGCACCCGTGGTGTTGTCGAGCGCGCGCCGGCGCCGCGCCCCGGCGCCCAGGCCGGGCGTCGCCCGCCGGGTTGTCGCCGGCTGGGTTCGGGTCGCCCGGGATGTGGGCGGGGGCGGAGGCGGTGATGGCCGCCACCAGGCGAGCCACCGCCCACGCCCAGGGCGAAGCGCGTGCCGACGTTCTGCGCCAGCCAGCCCATGATCGGCCCCCCGATGGGGGTGGAGCCCATCAGCAGCAGCATGTAGAGGGCGATCACCCGGCCCCGCATGTCGGGCCGGGTGGCGAGCTGGAGCGTGGTGCTGGCCGCCGACATCAGCGTCATCATCGACGCCCCCACCAGGGCCCACGCCACCAGGGCGACCGACAGAACGGGTGCCGCCGCCGCGGCCAGCATGCAGGCCCCCAGCACGGCGGCGCCGCCGGTGATGAGCCGGGGCGAGGCCCGGCCCCGGCCGGCGGCGGCCAGCGACCCCACCAGCGCCCCCGAGCCCATGGCCACCGACAGCAGACCGAAGGTGCGGGCGTCGCCCTGGAACACGTTGCGGGCCACGAGCGGCAACAGCACCTGGTAGTTGAACACCAGCAGGCCGATGATCGACATCATGGCCAGGATCGTGCGCAGGGCCGGGACCTGCATGGCGTACACGACGGCGGCCCGGATCTGGCCCCGGGAGCGGGCGATGGGGGCCGCCGGGCGCAGGTCGGCCCGCCGCATCAGGCTCAGGCACAGGATCACGGCCAGATACGACACGGCGTTGGCGGCGAAGCAGAGGCCGGTGCCGCGCTCCACGTTCGGGGAGAAGGCGTCGATGATCACCGACGCCAGGGCCGGGCCCACGATGCGGGCCGAGTTGAACATCACGCTGTTCAGGGCGACCGCGGTGGCCAGCGAGCGGGAGTCCACCACCTCGGTCACGAACGACTGCCGGACCGGGTTGTCGACGGTGGTGAACACCCCGGTCAGCACCGACAGCAGCACGAGCATCCACACCTCGGCCCGGCCCGACAGGGTGACGGCGGCCAGCGCGGCGGCCGTGAGGCCCAGACCGGTCTGGGTGACGAGGAGGGTGCGGTGCTTGGCGAGCCGGTCGGCCAGCAGGCCGCCCCAGGCGCTGCCGAGCAGGGTGGGCACGAACTGGGCGGCGGTGACCAGCCCCAGCATCGTGCCGCTGCCGGTGAGATGGAGCACCAGCCACGCCAGGCCGGCGGTCTGCATCCACGTGCCCGACAGCGATGTCACCTGGCCGGTGAAGTAGAGGCGGTAGTTCCGAACCCGCAGCGGCCGGGTGGCGGTGGCCACCGCCGTCCGTATGGCCATCGTGCGTCCCACTGGCAGCCAACCTTAGGGCACCCGACCGGCCCGCTCCCAAGTGGGTGGGGCCCGCCTGGGTATCGGCGCGGCCATGACCGATGACCCTGGACCGCCGGCGCCGCCTGGGGTCAACTGGACGTGATGAGCACCGTGATCGAGTGCCGGACCCTCACCAAGCACTTCGGAGCCACCAAAGCCCTCGACGGCCTCGACCTCGAGGTGGGCGAGGGCGAGATCCACGGCTTCCTCGGCCCCAACGGGGCGGGTAAGACCGTGACCATACGCATACTGCTCGGCCTGATCCGGCCCGACGGCGGCTCGGCCGCGCTGTTCGGGGCCGACCCCTGGTCCGACGCTGTGACCCTCCACCGGCGCCTGGCCTACGTCCCGGGCGACACCAACCTGTGGCCCAACCTGACCGGGGGCGAGATCATCGACCTGCTCGGGCATCTCCGGGGCGGGCTCGACCCGGCCCGCCGCACCGAGCTGATCGAGCGGTTCGACCTCGATCCCCGCAAGAAGGCCCGGGCCTACTCCAAGGGCAACCGGCAGAAGGTGGCCCTCGTGGCGGCGCTCGCCAGCGACGCCCCCCTGCTGATGCTCGACGAGCCCACCGCCGGCCTCGACCCCCTGATGGAAGCGGTGTTCCAGGACACCGTGCTCGACACGGTGGCCGAGGGCCGCACCGTGCTGCTGTCGAGCCATGTGCTGGCCGAGGTGGAGCGGCTGTGCCACCGGGTCACGATCATCCGCAAGGGCCGCACGGTGGAGACGGGGTCCCTGGCCGAGATGCGCCTCGTGTCGCGCACCACGATCACGGCCGAGCTGGCCGGCGATCCGGCGGGACTGGGTGGGCTGCCCGGCGTCTACGACCTCCGGACGGACGGGCACCACGTCACGTTCGAGGCCGACCATGAGGCGCTGTCGGCGGTGGCCGCCCGCTTGGGCGAGCTCGGCCTGCGCACGCTCCAGAGCAGCCCGCCCACCCTGGAGGAGCTGTTCCTGCGTCACTACGGCGACGAGCTGGAGCACGGCCAGGTCGACCACCCGGCGGTGGTCCCTCGCCGGAACGGGGCCGGGTCGTGAGCACCACCGGCTCCCTGCGGCTGATGAAGCTGGTCCTGCGGCGGGACCGGTTCCGGCTGCCGCTGTGGTGGGCGGGCCTGGTCGGTCTGATGGCCGTCTCGGCCCAGAGCATCCACTCGCTCTACGGCACCGACGAAGCGGCCCGGACCTACGTGTCCACCGTAGGCCACAACCCGGCGCTCGAGATGTTCGCCGGGCCCGGCTACGGGTTCGACCGGCCCACGCCGGGGGTGGTGCTGGTGAACGAGACCTCCCTGTGGCTGGCCCTGGCGACCGGGTTGATGAGCGTGTTCCTCGTCAACCGCCACACCCGGGCCGAGGAGGAGAGCGAGCGGACCGATCTGATCCGATCGGCCGTGGTGGGCCGCCATGCCCCGGCGGTGGCGGCGCTGGCCGTGGTGGGGGCGGCCAACGTGGCGGTGGCGGCGGGGGTGGCCCTGGTCACCCTGCCGTTCGGCTTCCCGGTCGCCGGGACGGTGGCCCTGGCCGCCTCGATCGGGCTCACCGGCATGGCCTTCGCCGCCGCCACGGCGGTGGCGGCCCAGGTTGTGGGCACCGGCCGGGCCTCGGCTGGCCTGGGCTCCGCCCTGCTCCTCCTGGCGTTCGTGGTGCGGGGTATCGGCGACGTCCGGCTGGCGGCGCTGTCGTGGTTGACCCCGTTCGGGTGGGGGATAGGGGTCCGGGCCTACGCCGGCGAGCGGTGGTGGGCGCTCGGCGGGCTGGTGCTGTTCACGGCGGCCGAGGTGGCGCTGGCGTTGTGGTTGTCGTCCCGGCGTGATCTGGGGCGGGGTCTGCTCCCCGAGCGACCGGGCCCGGCCCGGGCCGACGCGCTCACCCTGCATCCCCTCGGGCTGGCCTGGCGGCTCCAGCGGGGATGGGTGGCGGGCTGGGCCGTGGGCGTGTTCCTGGCCGGCCTGGTGTACGGCTCGGTGGCCAACGACGTGGAGGCCATGGTGGCCGACAACCCCCAGCTGGCCGACTACCTGGAACAGGTCGCCGGAGCGTCGCTGGCCGACGCCTACCTGGCCACAGCGGTGCGCATGCTGGGCCTGGCCGTCGGCGGGTTCGCCGTGGCGTCGGCCCTCCGCAACCGGTCGGAGGAGAGTGTCGGCCACGCCGAGATGCTGCTGGCGGCCCCGGTCAGCCGGTGGCGGTGGGGGTCGGCCCACGTGGTGGTCACCGTGGCCGCCGCCGCCGTGTTGGTGGCCCTGGCCGGCCTCGGCACCGGCCTGGCCTACGCCCAGAGTTCGGGCGACGCCGGCCAGGTGGCCCGGCTCACGCTGGCGGGTCTGGCCTCGGGGCCGGCCGTGCTGGTCATGGCCGGCATCGCCACCGCCATGTTCGGCTGGCTGCCCCGGGCCACGCTCGGCACGTGGGCCGCCTTCGCCCTGTTCGCCGTGGTCCAGCTGTTCGCCACGATGCTCCGCCTACCCCACTGGCTGACCCTCCTGTCGCCCTTCGGCCACGTGCCCACCGTGCCGGCCGAGCCGTGGCGGGCCGTACCGCTGGTGGTGCTCGCTGTGCTGGGCGCGGGCCTGGTGGGCGCCGGGCTGGCCGGGTTCCGGGGACGCGACCTGGCGGTGGCCTGAGTCGACGGCGCTGCCCGGTGGGAATTAGTTGACACGTCATCTAGGTTGGTGCGGGTAGGAGGATTCCAACCATGTCATCCAACGATCCCACCGGCCGCCCGCTCGAGCTCGGGCTCGACACGTTCGGCGACGTCACCGTCGACGCCGACGGCCACCGCCTGAGCGAGGCCGAGGTGCTCCGCAACGTGGTGGAGGAGGCCGTGCTGGCCGACCGGCTCGGCCTCGACTTCATCGGCGTGGGCGAGCACCACCGGGCCGATTTCGCCGTCTCGTCGCCCGAGACCGTGCTGGCCGCCATCGCCGGTCGCACCGAGCGCATCCACCTGGGCTCGGCCGTCACCGTGCTCAGCTCCGACGACCCGGTCCGGGTCTACCAGCGTTTCGCCACCCTCGACGCCGTCTCCGGCGGCCGGGCCGAGGTGATCCTGGGCCGGGGCTCGTTCGTCGAGTCGTTCCCCCTGTTCGGCTTCCAGCTCGACCGCTACGAGCAGCTGTTCGAGGAGAAGCTCGACCTGTTCGTGCAGCTCCGGGCGGAGGAGCCCGTGACCTGGGCCGGCGAGACCAGGGCGGCCCTGGCCGACCAGGCCGTCTATCCCCGCACCGGCCGCCCGGGCGGGCTCACCACGTGGGTCGGCGTCGGTGGGAGCCAGGAGTCGGTTATCCGGGCCGCCCGTCACGGCCTGCCCCTGATGGTGGCCATCATCGGCGGCGAGAGCCACCGGTTCGCCCCGCTGGTGGAGCTGTACCACCGGGCCCTCGACCACTTCGGCCACCCGACCCAGCCCGTCGGCGTCCATTCACCGGGCCATGTGGCCGAGACCGACGAGCAGGCGGCCGAGGAGTTGTGGCCCCACTGGAAGCCGATGCGGGACCGGATCGGGGCCGAGCGGGGATGGCCCCCGGCCGCCCGCAGCGAGTTCGATCGGGCCCTCCGCCCCGAGGGCGCGCTCTACGTCGGCTCGCCCGAGACCGTGGCCGCCAAGATCGCAGCCACCGCCCGCACGCTCGGGCTGTCCCGTTTCGACCTCAAGTACTCGGCCGGCACCCTGCCCCACGAGGCGATGGTGCGCAGCATCGAGCTCTACGCCACCGAGGTGGCCCCCCGGGTCCGGGAGCTGCTGGCCCTCGAAACCGCCTGAGCGATCGGACGATCTGTGGCGCCGGCGCGCAACATGCAGCACCTGGCGCCACAGTTCCCGAGGGCGACGACGATCTGTGGCGCCGGCGCGCAAAACACAGCACCTGGCGCCACAGATCGCAGTTCGGGGTTCGGTAGTCAGTCGAAGGCTTCGGCGGCGGCGAGGTCGGCGATGCGGTCGCCGTCGTAGCCGAGCAGCTCGCTGAGCACCTCGAAGGTGTGCTCGCCCAGTGTCGGGCCGCCCCGGCGGGGGCCGATCGGGGTGCGGGACATCCGGAACCGGGCCGCCTCCACGATGGTGGGGCCGTGCAGCGAGTGCTCCACATCCAGCCAGTGGCCGAGGTGGGCCAGTTGGGGGTCGACGGCCAGCTCGGGTGCGTTCTGCACCCGGTGGGCGGCCACGCCGACGTCCTGACACCGCTGCTCGACGTCGCCCGGGGCCAGGCCCGACGTCCAGGCGGCCACCGCCGCCTCCAGCTCCTCCCGCCGGGCCTGGCGCTCGTCGTGGGGGAGCGGGGCCAGGTCGGGGCGGCCGACCAGCCCGGCCAGGCGCTTCCAGGCGGCATCGCTCTGGGCCACCACCGCCACCCACTGGTCATCGCCGGCGGTGGGAAAGACACCATGGGGGCAGAAACGGTCGCTGGCGTTGCCGGTGGCCGAGGCCACCCGGCCGGTCCGGGCGCAGTCCAGGATGGCCGGGGCCAGATAGTGGATCGACGCCTCGGCCTGGGAGAAGTCGAGGTAGGTGCCCTCGCCGGTGCGGCGGCGGTGATCGAGCGCGGCCAGCAGGCTGGCCGCCGCCGGGTGGGGCGAGGTGTAGTCGGTGATGGCGCCGAACGGGCCCACCGGAGCCCGATCGGCCCACCCGGTGAGGTTGTAGAAGCCGGTCATGGCCCCGGCCAGGTTGCCGTAGCCGGCGAACGGGGCCAGCGGCCCGGTCTGGCCGAACAGGCACGTCGACAGCATGACCACCGACGGGTTCAGCGCCCTGAGGTCGTCGTAGGCCAGGCCCCAGGCCCGCATGGCCTTGGGGGTGTAGGCCTCGCACACCACGTCGGCCCACCGGCACAGGTCCTGGGCCACCTCCCGGCCGGCCTCGGTGCCGAGGTTGAGGGTGATGCCGAGCTTGCCGGCGTTGAGGTTGTTGAACAGCGCGCTGTTCTCGGCCCCGGGGTCGTCGTCCATGAACGGCAGGAACGCCCGGCAGGCGTCGAGCTTGGTGGTCGACTCGATGCGGACCACGGTGGCGCCGGCGTCGGCCAGGAGCCGGGAGATGGTGGGGCCGGCCACCGCCCACATGAAGTCGACCACCTTGAGCCCGGCCAGTGGGCGGGGGTCGTCGGCCGGTGCCGACGGGGCCAACGGAGAACCGGCGGCGGCTGCTCGCCGGGCCCCGGGCTCCGCCAGCACCTCGGCCGTGTGCTGGCCGGCGGTGGGCACCCGCAGCCCGGAGGGGAGCTTGTCGCCCAGACCCTGGAGCCAGCGGCCGGGGAAGCGCTGCCCGTCCACCTCCTCCCAGTACCCACGAGCCGCCAGCTGCTCGGAGGCCAGGATGTCTTCGGTGGTCACCACCGGCGCCATCAGCAGGCGTTGCTCCTGGGCCAGGGCGAACAGCTCGGCCTTGGTGCGGGTGGCGGTGAAGGCGGCCACCGCGTCCTTCACCCGTTCGAAGTCGGCCAGCGACTCCCGCCCGTCCGACAGGGCCATCCCGTAGTCCGACCAGTCCTTGTTCGCCGTCTCGGCGTCGCAGAAGCCGGCCTGGTGCACGACCTGCATGAGCCGGGCCGTCACCGGGCCGATCACGGCCCCGAACACCATCGTGATCGACACGTAGCCGTCGGCCGCGGGGTAGACGAAGCGCAGGTTGATCTCGCCGCCCTTGATCCCACCCCCGGCCCGCACCGTGAGGGGTGACCCCACCAGCGAGCACAGCGACGACGACTGGGTGGCGTTCATCGCCACCACCTGGGCCGACACGTCGATGTGCTGGCCCCGGCCCGAGCGGGTCCGCTCCAGCAGGCCGAGCACGGTGGCCGAGGCGGCCTGGGCTCCGGCGTGGAGGAAGGCCTGGGGCACGCTGACCTGGAGCGGCGCCCGGTCCTCGTCGCCGCACAGCGCGGCCGGGCCGCCGGCGGCCCACACGGTGAGGTCGGTGGCGGCCCACGGGGCCTTGGGCCCGGTCTGGCCGAAGGGCGAGATCGACACCATCACCAGCCCCGGGTTCACCGCCTCGAGCTCGGCCCAGCTCCACCCCCGGGCCGCCAGCCCGCCGGGCGCGCCCGACTCGATCAGCACGTCGGCCCCGGCCACCAGGGCCCGGAACGCGTCCCGGCCGGACGGGCTGTCGAGGTCGACCTCCGCCGAGCGCTTGCCCCGGCTGTAGGCGGCATGGGTGAGCGACTCGCCGTCGGGCCCGAACGGGCCCAGCCGGCGGACCGGGGATCCGCCGGGCGGTTCCACCGCCACCACGTCGGCCCCCAGCATGGCCAGGATGAAACCGGCCAGGTGGCCCCGGTCGTCGGTGAGGTCGAGCACCCGGTACGGCTCCAGCAGCGTCGTCACGGCTTGGCCCCGGCCTGCTGGACCTCCTCCCGGAACGGCTTGCCCCGGTCGGGTGCCGGCTCCTTGGGCAGGCCCAGCATGTTCTCGCCCAGGATGTTGTGCTGGATCTCGTCGGTGCCGCCGGCGATCGATTGGGCCGGGGTGGACACCAGCACCTCGGCCACCACGGCGTCGGCCGGGTCGGCGCCGTCGCGCAGCATGCCCTGGGCCCCGGCGATCGAGGTGTGGACCCGGTGGGCGCCCCGGGCCAGCACCGACAGGGCCAGCTTGCCGATCGAGCCCTCGGAGCCGGGCGGTCGGCCCAGCTCCCGGGCCGCCTTGGCCCGGGCCGCCGTCCACTCCGCCGTCCGATGGAAGCTCGTCACCTTCACCAGCTCGTTGCGGACCAGGGGATCGGCGTTGCGGCCGGTGGCCTTCGCCCGATCGGCCAGCAGGTCGACCCGGCCCATCCGCTGGGGGTACCACTCGTAGGTCTTCAGGTACTCGGCCGCCTCGGCCCGGGCCTCCTCGATCACCCGGCCGGTGGCCTCGGGGGCGAAGTAGACGCTGCGCTGGGTGGAGAACGACCGCTCGTGGGCCAGCGTGCCCCGGGCCACCTTCCAGCCGTCGCCCACCCGGGCCACGATGTTGGCGTGGGGCACCCGGGCGTCGGTGAGGAACACCTCGTTGAACGAGCGGTGCTCGTTCATCTGACGGATCGGCCGCACCTCCACGCCGGGCTGGTGCATGTCGATCAGGAAGTAGGTCATCCCGGCGTGCTTGGGCACGTCCCAGTCGGTGCGGGCCACGAGGATGCCCATGTCGGCGTGGTCGGCGCTGGTGTTCCACACCTTCTGGCCGTTGACGATCCAGTCGTCGCCGTCGCGTACGGCGGTGGTCTTGAGCCCGGCCAGGTCGGACCCGGCGGTGGGTTCGCTGAACAGCTGGCACCAGGCGATCTCGCCGGTCAGGGTGGGGCGGAGGAACTGCGCCTTCACCTCGTCCGAGCCGTGGTCGTAGATGGTGGGAGCGGCCAGGCCCATGCCGCCGCCCAACGGGGTGGCCACGCCGCCGGCCTGCCGGATGGTGCCGTGCACCACGGCCGTGGCCCACTCGGGCAGGCCCCGCCCGTACCACCGGGGCGACCAGGCGGGGACGGCCCAGCCGGCCTCCACCAGGCGCTCCCGCCAGGCCACCAGCGGGAGATCGGGGTCCCAGGTCTCGGCGAACCAGGCCCGGACCTCCTCGGCCAGCTGCTGCTCGGTCAACTCCGTGGCGCTCATAGGGTCCTCCCGGAAGCGGATGCTAGACCCCGGCGCCGGGCAGGTGCCCGTCCACCGTCGGGCCCGAAAGGCGACCAGGTCGATCGACTTTCGGGAGTCGACGGATACCCTGGTGGGATGGCATCCATCCCCGACTCCCACCGTGATCTCCTCGACGCTCCTGTCGGCTCGCTGGCCACGATCGGGGCCGACGGCCGGCCCCAGGCCTCGATCATCTGGTTCCTGGCCGAGGAGGGCACCGTGCGCTTCTCGCTGAACACCAGCCGCCAGAAGACGAAGAACCTGCAGCGCAATCCGGCGGCCAACTTCTTGATCCTCGACGGGGCCAACGCCGGCCGCTACCTGGAGCTGCGGGGCGACGTGACGATCGAGGCCGACGACGGCTACGCCTTCGCCGACAAGGTGGGGGCCAAGTACGGCGGCGTCGACCTCCGCAACATGGACCAGCCGGGCCAGCAGCGGGTGGTGGTGACGCTGAACCCGGTACGGGTCAACGCCATCGACCTGTCCGCCCGCTGACGGTCCGGCGGCCGGAACCGGCGACCCCCGTCCCGGGCCCGGCCGCCACCCGCCGGCACGGAAGCTCGCCGGAGGCGGGCGTGTACGCCGAAGGCGTACTCATGGACCCCGGAGGGTTCCCCTAGGCTTCGGGCCCATGGCCGCCCAGCCCGCCACCGTTCGTCCCACAACGCCGTCCGGCCGGTTCACGGTGGCCCCGCTGGTGGCCGGCTTCGTCTCGGTCCTGGTGGGGATGACGAGCTCGGTGGTTCTGGTGTTCCAGGCGGCCGAGGCATTCGGGGCCACCCCGGCCGAGACCGCGTCGTGGGTGTGGGCCGTGGCCTTCGGCTCCGGCATCACCAGCGTCGGCCTCAGCCTGTGGTATCGCAAGCCGGTGCTCACCGCCTGGTCCACCCCGGGGGCCGTGCTGCTGGCCACGGCGGGGGTGGGCGTGCCTCTGGCCGAGGGCATCGGCGCCTTCCTCGTGTGCGGGCTGCTCATCGTGGGGGCCGGGGCCAGCGGGCTGTTCGCCCGGGTGATGGACCGGATCCCGGTGGCCCTGGCCTCGGCCCTGCTGGCCGGGGTCCTGGCCCACTTCGCCTTCGACGCCTTCGCCGCCGGGGGCACCGAGGCCGTGCTGGTGGGGGCCATGTTCGCCGCCTACCTGGCCGGGCGCCGATGGTGGCCCCGCTGGGCCGTGCCCGGCGTGCTGGCGGTGGGGGTGGCCGTGGCCGGTGTGCGGGGCCAGCTCGACACGAGCGCCGTCCAGTGGTCGCTGGTGCACCCGGTTTTCACCACCCCCCGGTTCAGCCTCACGGCTCTGGTGGGCATCGCCCTGCCGCTGTTCGTGGTGACGATGGCGTCGCAGAACCTGCCCGGGGTGGCGGCCCAGCGGGCGGCCGGCTACACCACGCCGGTGTCGCCCCCCATCGCCGCCACCGGGGTGGCCACCCTGGTGCTGGCTCCCTTCGGCGGCTTCGCCATCAACCTGGCCGCCATCACCGCCGCCATCTGTGTGGGGTCCGAGGCCCACGAGGACCCCGACCGACGCTGGCAGGCCAGCGTCACCGCCGGCACCCTGTACCTGGCGATCTCGGCCCTGGGCGGGGCCGTGGTGGGACTGATCGCCGCCTTCCCCAAGGCGCTGGTGCTGGCCGTGGCCGGCCTGGCGTTGCTGCCGACCATCGGCAACGCCCTGCGCACGGCGCTGCTCGACGACACCACCGGTGAGGCCGCCCTGATCACCTTCGTGGTGGCGGCCAGCGGGCTCACGCTGTGGAGCGTCGGGGCCCCGTTCTGGGCCATCGTGGCCGGCGCCGTCACCCTCGGCGTCCAGCGCGTCCGTCGCTGATCCAGGGCCGCGCACTCCGCGACCGGGCTCGAACCGACCCCGCGAACCCTGCGGATCTCGTCGAAGAGGTGACGCAGTTCGAACTGCGGGACGTTTGGGAGGGTTCGGGGGCGGTCCGGTAGTGTCGGGCCCCACGGGGACCCAGGGGGGACAGGGCGTCGGACGCCGGCGACCCGCCGACCCGAGAGCGCGAAAGTGAGCACGACCATGCCGTCGATCAGCATCGACCCGGCCACCGGCCTCAAGAAGTTCGACACGAGGGCGGCCAGCGCCAACCCGGCGGTGAAGGGCACGGGCTATGCCGTGGTCACCAGCGACGACCTCCGGACGCTGCCCGAAGCACCGGCCGGAGCCGTCTTCAACGCCGACGAGCAGGCCAAGTACCGGGAGTTCAAGGAGGCCCGCCGAGGCGCGGCCGACTACATGGCCATGGAGGGCGACTTCTCCCGCTACCTGGAGGACGTCTATTCCGCCGCCCCCGTGCCCCGCGAGGCACTGACCGATGAGTGCGAGATCCTGGTGGTGGGGGCCGGGTTCGCCGGCCTGCTGCTGTGGTACAAGCTGCGCCAGGCCGGCTTCAACGACGTGCGCTTCTGCGAGAAGGGCGGCGACGTGGGCGGCACGTGGTACTGGAACCGGTACCCCGGCATCGCCTGCGACGTGGAGTCGTACTCCTACTTCCCCCTGTTGGAGGAGATGGAGTACGTGCCCAGCATGAAGTTCGCCTCCGGGTTCGAGATCTTCGAGTACTGCCAGAAGATGGCCGAGAAGTTCGAGTTCTACGACCACTGCCTGTTCCACACCACGGTCACCAAGACCGAGTGGGACGAGGACGCCGGCCGCTGGACGGTGTACACCGAGCGGGGCGACGCCATGAAGGCCCGCTACGTGATCCTGGCCAACGGCATCCTCACCACCCCCAAGCTGGCCCGCATCCGAGGTATGGAGAGCTTCCAGGGCGAGTCGTTCCACACGTCCCGCTGGAACTACAACATCTCCCTCGAGGGCAAGACCGTTGGCATCATCGGCACCGGGGCCACCGCTGTGCAGGCCATACCCGAGCTGGCCAAGGTGGTGGGCCAGCTCTACGTGTTCCAGCGCACCCCGTCCACCATCGACGTGCGGGATCAGAAGGCCACCACCGCCGAGCAGATGGAGCAGTGGAGCAGGGAGCCGGGCTGGGCCCGGGCCCGGCGGGCCCGTTTCGGGCGGATCTCCGAGCTGCGCACCGCGGTGCGGGCCAACGACGACTACCTGGCCGGCCGCACCGACGAGTTCCGGGAGCGGGAGCGCCTGAACCGCCGCCTGTCGCCCGACGAGTGGACCCAGTACCAGCTCGACGAGAACTTCAAGGTCATGGAGCAGATCCGCGGCCGGATCGACGCCATCGTGCAGGACCCGGCCACGGCGGCCGCCCTCAAGCCGTACTACCCCTACGGGTGCAAGCGGCCCACGTTCCACGACGAGTATCTGCCCACGTTCAACCTGCCCTACGTGCACCTGGTCGATACGGCCCCCATGGGCGTCACGGAGATCAACGAGCGGGGTGTGGTGCACGAGGGCACGGAGTATCCGCTCGACGTGCTGATCTACGCCACCGGGTTCCAGTGGATGGCCACCTCGACCTTCAACATGATCGTGGGCCGCAGCGGCCAGACGCTGAGCGGCAAGTGGCAGACGGAGGGCACCAAGACGTTCCTGGGGCTGCACTCCAACGGGTTCCCCAACCTGTTCATCGTCACCGGCCCCCAGGGCGGCGGCGGCAGCTTCAACTTCACCGACGCCATCGATGCCCACGCCGACTACCTGGCCTGGCTCCTCACCACCATGCGGGAGCGGGGCCTCGACATCGTCGACGTGAACAAGGAGGACGAGGAGGGCTACGCCGAGCACTGCCGGATGGCCGACATCGCCACCGCCCCGCTGCGGGACTGCCTGTCGTACTACAACGGCCACGGTGAGGCCGAGCCCGGGAGCCTGGCGTACTACGGCGGCCGGCGCTGGAACACCTACAAGGACGAAGCCCAGGCGTCGCTCAGCCCCTACCTGTTCGGCCACCAGAACCAGGGTGCTCCGGTCGACTAGGGAACCCTTCGGGTTCCTTGGATTCGGCTTCGCCGAATCTGGGTGCGCCCTGGCCGAGGAACCCTTCCGGGCTTCGCTCTTAGTTGGAAGCTCTAAGTGTTCGGGCGGTAGTGTCGCCCCCAGGCCCAGTCAATCGTTGGACGGTCCGCCGAATCCGGTGGGCCACCGTGTGAAGAGAGAGCGGACTATGGCAGCAATCGAGATCGACCCCGGTACCGGCCTCAAGATCTTTCACACCCGAGCCGGCAAGGCGACGGAGAAGATCACCGGTAGCGGCTACGGCATCACCGAGGACACCTCGCTGAAGACCCTGCCCGAGCCCCCGGCCGGAGCGGTGTTCAACGCTGATGAGCAGGCGAAGTACCGGGAGTTCAAGGAGGCCCGCCGAGGGGCGGCCGACTACATGCCCATGGACGGCGAGTTCTCCCGCTATCTGGAAGACGTGTACTCCGAGCCCCCGATCGAGCGGGAGGCCCTGACCGACGAGTGCGAGATCCTGGTGGTGGGGGCCGGGTTCGCCGGCCTGCTGCTGTGGCACAAGCTGCGCGAGGCCGGCTTCGTCGACGTGCGCTTCTGCGAGAAAGGCGGCGACGTGGGCGGTACCTGGTACTGGAACCGGTACCCGGGCATCGCCTGCGACGTGGAGTCGTACTCCTACTTCCCCCTCCTGGAGGAGATGGAGTACTTCCCGACGATGAAGTTCGCTTCGGGCTTCGAGATCTTCGAGTACTGCCAGAAGATGGCCGAGAAGTTCAACTTCTACGACCACTGCCTGTTCCACACCACGGTGACCAAGACCGAGTGGGACGAGAACGAGGGCCGCTGGACGGTGTACACCGAGCGGGGCGACGCCATGAAGGCCCGCTACGTGATCCTGGCCAACGGCATCCTCACCACCCCCAAGCTGGCCCGCATCAACGGCATGGAGAAGTTCCAGGGCGAGTCGTTCCACACGTCGCGCTGGAACTACAACATCCCGCTTGAGGGCAAGCGGGTGGGCATCATCGGCACCGGCGCCACGGCCGTGCAGGTGATCCCGGAGCTGGCCAAGATCGTGGGCGAGCTGTTCGTGTTCCAGCGCACGCCGTCCACCATCGACGTGCGCGATCAGCGGGCCACCACCCCCGAAGAGATCGAGACGTGGAAGACCGAGCCGGGCTGGGCCCGGGCCCGGCGTGAGCGCTTCGCCCGGATCTCCGAAGGCCGTACCGCCATCAAGGCCAACGACGAGTACCTGTCGGGCAAGGTGGCCGACTTCCGGGAGCGCAAGGCGCACGCCACCCGCCTGAGCCAGGAGGAGCTGGTGCAGCGCCAGCTCAACACGAACTTCCGGATCATGGAGCAGATCCGGGCCCGGGTCGACGCCATCGTCAAAGACCCCAAGACGGCGGCCGCGCTCAAGCCGTACTACCCCTACGGCTGCAAGCGGCCCACGTTCCACGACGAGTTCCTGCCGTCGTTCAACCTGCCCCACGTGCACCTGGTCGACACCGCCCCCGTCGGGGTGAGCGAGATCAACGAGCGGGGTGTGGTGCACGAGGGCACGGAGTATCCGCTCGACGTGTTGATCTACGCCACCGGGTTCCAGTGGATGGCCACCTCCACGTTCAACATGATCGTCGGGCGCAACGGCCAGACCCTGTCGGGCAAGTGGCAGAGCGAGGGCACCAAGACGTTCCTCGGGCTGCACTCCAACGGGTTCCCCAACCTGTTCATCGTCACCGGCCCCCAGGGCGGCGGCGGCAGCTTCAACTTCACCGACGCCATCGACGCCCACGCCGACTACATCGCCTGGCTGCTCACCAAGATGCGAGACGAGGGCCAGACCATCGTCGACATCGAGAAGGAGCCCGAGGAGATGTACGCCGAGCACTGCCGGATGGCCGACATCGCCACCGCCCCGCTGCGGGACTGCCTGTCGTACTACAACGGCCACGGTGACGCCGAGCCCGGCAGCCTCGCCTATTACGGCGGCGGCCGCTGGCACAAGTTCCGCAAGGAGGCCCAGGAGACGATGGCCCCCTACCGCTTCGGCCACCAGGACCAGCCCGCCCCGGTCGACTGACACGTGAAGTAGCAGAAGGGCCCCGCTCATCTGAGCGGGGCCCTTCTCGCGTCGTCGTGCCGGGAACTCTGACCGGGGGTACCGGGATCCGGCTTGCCCGGTCAGAGTTCCATGGACATCAGCCCCGGGGGGCGGGGCGGACGAGCTG
This sequence comes from Acidimicrobiales bacterium, assembly GCA_041394285.1. GTDB lineage: Bacteria > Actinomycetota > Acidimicrobiia > Acidimicrobiales > SZUA-35 > CADEDH01. The sequence continues at coordinate 607,528 of JAWKIL010000001.1, forward strand.
GCCGGGACGGTTGGTCAGCGAGTCCTGGAGGAACGTGCCGTCGACCTGGATGGGCCGCCCGTTGACCACCACGTGGCGCATGCCGGCCGGGGCGTCGGCCGTGAGCCGCTCCGAGCTGGCCGGGAAGTCACGGACCCGCCGCACCGGCCCGGGGGCCACGGTGGCGGGATCGAACACGGCCACGTCGGCAGCGAAGCCGGCCTTGAGGTAGCCCCGGTCGGCGAAGCCGAACAGGTCGGCCTGCTGGCCGGTGAGCTTGCGGATCGCCGCCTCCATGGTCAGCACCTCCCGACCCCGCACCCAGTTGCCCAGGAGATCGGTGGGGAGGGGAGCGTCGCACAGCTGGCCGACGTGGGCCCCGGCGTCGGACAGGCCGAGGGTGGTGCCCGGCGCGTTGAGCAGGGTCTTCACGCCGTCCTCGTCGTCGTTGGCGATCAGCACCTTGATGCGCATGGCCACGTCGGGCTCGGCCACGGCCAGGTCCATCAGGCAGTCGAAGGCCTCGATGCCCCGCTCCTCGGCGATGTCGGACAGGCGCCGCCCGATCAGCTCGGGGTGGGCCTGGGTCTCCATGATCTCCATGGTCGACCAGCGGGGCCGGAAGGCTCGCTTCTCGTTCCACGCCTCGCGGGCCCGGGCCCGCCACGCCGGGTCGGCGTAGGCGGCCCGGCGGGCCTCCACGCTGCCACCCGACAGCTCGGCGAACACCGGGTTGGTGTTGAGGGTGAAGGGCTCCACCAGGGTCATGGAGAACGTGAGGGGCCGGCAGCTCACCTGCAGCCACACCTCACCGCCCTCCTCCCAACCCTGGCGGTTGATCTCCAGGGCCTTGAGGTGGCCACCGCTGGGGTTGGTCAGCACGGCGGTGTAGGTGAACGGGATGCCCACCTGGCGCTGCAGCACATAGTTGTCGCGCAGCGACAGGTTGTCGCCGCCGTTCACGCCGATGATCCCCTTGCCGGTGCTGGCCACGGCGCTGAACAGCGACTCCAGCTCGGCCCGGTCGGCCCAGCGGCTGGGGATGGGGCTGCCGTCGGCCCCCAGATGGGTGGCGGCGAAGCTGGTGGCGAAGCCGACGGCGCCGGCGTCCATCGCCTCGCGGATGATGGCGCCCATCTTGGCCAGCTCGTCGGCGTTGGCGGGGCGGCCGACCGCTTCGTCGCCCATCACGTAGAGCCGCAGCGGGGTGTGGCCGAGGTAGGCGGCGAAGTTGAGCACGGTGCCCCGGCGCTCGACGGCCGACAGGTACTGGGGGAACGTCTCGAAGTCGTTCCACGGCACACCCTCGAGCAGGGCGGCCGGGTTCATGTCCTCGACCTTTTCCATGGTGTTGGCGATCAGCTCGTGGTCGGTCGACTTGATCGGCGCCAGCGAGAAGCCGCAGTTGCCGGCGACCACGGTGGTGACGCCGTGGAAGCACGACGGGGTCAGCGCCGGGTCCCAGAACACCTGGGCGTCGTAATGGGTGTGGATGTCGATGAAGCCGGGCGACACGATGCAGCCGTCGGCTTCCAGCACCCGGTCGCCGGTCAGGTTCTGGCCGACCTCGGTGATCCTGCCGCCCTCGATGGCGACGTCGGCCCGCTGTCCCTCGGCGCCGGTGCCGTCGACGACGGTGCCTCCCTTGATGACGAGCGTGCCGCTCTCGTTGGTGGCGCTCATGGGCGTTCCCCCTGTGATGGTTCGGTTGTCTAACCAGTCTGGCACGCCTCGGGCTGCGGCCTCCACGCCGGGCGGACGGAATCCCGATGTTGCCGGAAGCCGGGGGTTGCCTCAGCCGTGGCAGTGCTTGAACTTGCGACCCGAACCGCAGGGGCAGGGTTCGTTGCGGCCCACCGGCTCGGCCCGGCCGTAGTCGTCGGCCACACCGGTGCGGACCGTGCCGGCTCGTAGCTCACCCGCCTCCGCCGCCGCCGCCAGCGTGAGCTCGGGGAACTCGCCCTGGTGACGGGCCGGGGCCAGGTACAGGGCGGCCGAGCCGTCGTGGCGGACGTTGGCCAGCCAGTCGTCGCCCAGCTCGGGCAGCGGGGCGTTGAGGTGACCCTCGCCCAACGGGTTGAGCAGCACGATCGAGGCCCGCCGCACCTCGCACGTCCAGCCCAGGGCGTGGCCCAGGTTGGCCTCGGGCGAACCGTCCTCGGCCCCCGGCCAGTCGGCCGGCAGGGCGGCGGCGGTGGTGAGCACCAGGCCGGCCCGGGGGGAGGCCAGGGTCCGCAGGAAGGGGGCGGCCACGGCGGCGCCACCGGTGCCCACCGGCCGGATCGTGCTCATGGGCCCAGGCTACCGGGGCCCGCCCACCGGGCAGGCGCTCCGGAAGCTCCCAGGAACAGGGCCCGCTTCCCGGGTTCTTCCCAGGTTGCTCTCATGGCCGTCTGAGGCGCCGACCGCACGATGAACTCCATCCCGAACGGTTCGGGAGCCGACAAACCCCTCAGAAAGCGAGCACCCCTCGATGCACCCAGCAGTCCGGAGCGCCATGGTCGGAGCCGGCCTCATCGGCGCCCTGGTGGTGGGCGGGGCGACCGCCTCGTTCGCCGCCTCCTCGGCCGACAGCGCCACCACCCAGAGCGACACCAGCACCAGCGACCAGACGACCACTGACCAGGCCCGGCCCGACCAGGTTCCGGACCAGCACCCGCCCGACGGGGCCGGTCGGCCGGGCCAGCGTCCTGACGTCGACCCGAGCAAGGGCGGCCACACGGCCAACGGCAGGACCGAGGAGCTGCTCACCGGTGACACCGCCACCAAGGTGACCGAGGCCGCTCTGGCCGCGGTGCCCGGCGCCACCGTCGAGCGGGTCGAGACCGACGCCGACGGTGCCGTCTACGAGGCCCACCTGGTCACGAGCGATGGCCAGCACCAGACCGTCACCTTCGACGCCGACTACAACCTGGTCGAGATCCAGGACGGCGGGCCGGGCGGCGGGCCCGGCGGGATGGGCGGTGGAATGGGCGGCGGTCACGGCCGGCGGGGCGGAGCTCCGGGCCAGGAGCAGGACGGCACGGCCCCGCCCGCCTCGGCCGACGGCAACGGCACGACCGGCACCACCGCCGGAAGCTGACGAAGCCGACCGGCTCCTGCGCCGGTCGCCACCGAACGTCTGGTCGGGCCGACGGCGGGGCCACCTCTCTCTCCCTCCCACACCCCGGCTGCCGCCCGACCGGCCGTCACCGTCTCGGCCCCGGACCTTCGCCCGGTCCGGGGCCGAGCGCGTTTCGGCGGGGCCTGCAGCCTGACGGGGCCGCAGCGGCGGATCTAGGCTGCGGCGGGAGCCCGTCGAGGGGGCTGCACCGATCGTGGGAGGAGGCCGTCGACATGGCGGTAGCCAGCGGACAGAGCGCGCAGGCCGTCCAGGCCGAGGTGGAAGCGTGGATCGACGAGCAGTGGGATCCCGAGCTCACCGTGCGCCAATGGTGGGGCCGCCTGGCCGACGCCGGCCTCAGCTACAGCCACCTCGACCCGCCCTTCGGCCGGAGCTACAGCCGGGACCAGGTGGCTGCCGTGTTCGCCGCCCTCCGGGCCAAGGGGGCGATGGGGCCGCCGGCCGGCATCGGCACCATGCTGGCCCTGCCCACCATCCTCACCCACGGCACCCCGGAGCAGATCGACCGCTTCGTGCGGCCCATCGTCGACGGCTCCGAAGGCTGGTGCCAGCTGTTCTCCGAACCCGGAGCCGGTTCCGACCTGGCCGGTCTGCAGACCCGGGCCGAGCGCGACGGTGACGAATGGGTGGTCAACGGCCAGAAGGTGTGGACCTCCACCGGCCAGGTGGCCGACTTCGGCATCCTCATCGCCCGCACCAACCCCGACGCCCCCAAGCACCAGGGTATCACCTACTTCCTTTTCCCCATGCACCAACCCGGCGTCGACGTCCGGCCCCTGCGGGAGATGACGGGCCGGGCCGTGTTCAACGAGGTCTTCCTCAGCGACGCCCGGGTGCCCGACGCCTACCGGCTGGGCGACACCAACACCGGCTGGGCCGTGGCCAACACCACCCTCATGCACGAGCGGGCCGGGATCGGCGAAGCCTCAGGCGGCTACGGCCGGGCCGCTCCGGGCACGGTGGCCGGCCACCTCGACCGGCCGTGCCGGGAGTTCATGACCAGCGCCCGGGCCTCGATGGTGCAGGGCCACATCTCGCTCGGCACCATCCAGCGGTTCATCGCCCTGGCCCGGGAGCGGGGCCTGCTTGACGACCCCGTCATCCGCCAGCAGATCGCCGCCCTCCACACCCGGGTGCAGGTGATCATGTGGGGCGCCCGGCGGGCCAAGGGCGGCGCCGGGGGTCGCACCGGCGTGGAGGGCCCGCTGGCCAAGGTGGCCATGAGCCAGGCCGTCGAGGCCGGCCGGGAACTGGGCTGCAGCATCCTCGGCCCCGACGCCCAGCTGTGGGGCCGGGAGGCCGTGACCGACGGCTGGTTCCAGGAGCTGGTGGTCTTCTCGCCAGCGCCCGCCATCTACGGCGGCACCGACCAGGTGCAGCGCAACATCATCGGCGAGCGGGGCCTGGGGCTGCCCAAAGAGCCGGGCCACCCCCGGGAGACCCCGTTCCGGGAGCTGCCCGCCAACACCACCCGTTGAGAACCCAGGAGACACACCCATGACCGACACACCGATCGACGGCCACTGCGATCCCCGCTTCGCCGGGGTCAAGGACGCCTTCGCCGCCAACTTCGCCAACGGGCTCGATGTCGGGGCCTCGGTGGCCGTCGTTCATCGGGGGGAGCTGGTGGTCGACCTGTGGGGCGGCCACGCCGACCCCGAGCGCACCCGCCCCTGGGAGAAGGACACGATCACCAACGTGTGGTCGTCGACCAAGACCACGACCTTCCTGGCCGCCCACGTGCTGGCCGAGCGCGGCCTGGTGGATCTCGACGCCCCGGTGGCCACCTACTGGCCCGAGTTCGCCCAGAACGGCAAGGAAGGCGTGCTCGTGCGCCATCTCATGGCCCACACCGCCGGGCTGTCGGGGTGGGAGGAGAAGATCACGGGCCAGGACCTCTACGACTGGGACGGGATCTGCGACCGGCTGGCCCGCCAGGCCCCGTGGTGGGAGCCGGGCTCGGCGTCGGGCTATCACGCCATCACCCAGGGCTACCTGATCGGCGAGGTCGTGCGGCGGGTGACCGGGCAGTCGTTCGGCACCTGGTTCCGCACCGAGATCGCCGAGCCGCTGGGGGCCGAGTTCTGGGTGGGCCTCCCCGACGAGCTCCACGGCCGGGTGTCGAACGTGATCGCCCCGCCCCCGTCGGCCCGCCCCGACCCGTTCCCGCCGATGATGTACAAGACGATGGTGAACCCCGGGCTGGTGGCGGAGCAGAGCTTGGAACCGGCCTGGCGCCGGGCCGAGATCCCGGCCGCCGGCGGCCACGGCAACGCCCGGGGCCTGGCCCTGTGCCAGGCCACCGTCTCGTGCCCCGAGGTCAACGGAGTCAGCCTGCTGAAGCGGGACACGGTGGAGCGGATCTTCGACGAGCAGTCCAACGGGCCCGACCTGGTGATCGGCGACGTGTTCCGGTTCGGGGTGGGTTGGGCGCTCTCGTCGCCCGACCTGGCCGTGCCGATCAGCGACCGGTCGTGCTTCTGGGGCGGCTGGGGCGGCTCGCTCGTGATCAACGACCTGGACCGCCAGATGACCACCGCCTTCGTGATGAACCGCATGGGCGAGGGCACGGTGGGCGACGAGCGCTCGCTGGGCCTGGTCCGGGCGGCCGAGGCCGCTGTCGACCATTCTTAGAGCGCACTGCGCCGCCTATAGGGCCGATATGTCGCGTACCAGGGTGCGTGGCATCGGATTGATGGACAACAATCTGTGTTGTGGCAGATGGAGAGTGGGTTCCCAGGCGCTTCACCTTCCTGATGACCGACGTCGAAGGAAGCTCCCAACAGTGGAACCGGGCGCCGACCGACATGGGCACAGCCATGCAACGGCACAACCAGATTCTCCAGGAGGCGGTTCTGGAGGCCGGCGGCGAGCTGCTCGATGGCGAGGGTGACTCGAAGGCCGCGGCATTCGTGGATGCCTCTGCTGCGCTGCAGGCGGCCGGCACCATCCAACGGCGTCTGACCGAGGCCACCCTGCCGATCCCGATCAAGGTGCGGATCGGGCTTCACGAGGGGGAGGCCTTCGAATTGGCGCCCTCGACCTACGGCGGCGCTGCGCTGTGCTTCCTGGGCCGCCTGCACAAGGCGGCCCACGGCGGCCAAATCCTGGTGTCCGAGACCGCCGCTACGGCATTGGGATCAGACCCCGGCGAGGGGTGGACACTCGTCGACCTCGGTGACCACGTGTTCCGGGATTTCTACCGGCGAAGGGTGTACCAGGCGACGCTCGACGGGCTCCCGTCCACCTTCCCGCCGCTGGCTGCGCCGCGGACGTCGTCGATCCCGGAGGGACCGGGGACGACCTTCGTCGGTACCCCGCGTGGGCTCGAGGAGGCGCGGCAGGGCCGGTTGCGTCATCGCGTGACCACACTGGTGGGCCCGAGCGGGGTGGGCAAGACGCGGCTGGCCCTCGAGATGAGCAGGGTTCTCGAGCCCCGCTACCGCGACGGCGTTGCCTACGTGGAGCTGGCCGGCACGGAATCGGCACACGTCGCCCTCGCCGTTGCGTCGGCGCTGTTCGTCGATCCCCACCTTGAATCATCGCCAGAAGCCAGCTTGACCAGATCGCTCCGGGGGCGGGAGGTTCTGGTCCTACTCGACAACTGCGAGCATGTGATCGACGGTGTGGCCGATCTGCTGCGGGCGCTGGCCCCGGTGGAGCGGGCGCAGTTCCTGCTCACCAGCCGTCTGCCGGTAGCGGTCGACGACGAGCATGTGCAGCCTGTGCTGCCGCTGGGCCTTCCGTCCCCCGACGATCCACTGTCGGCCGTTGCCGCCAGCGAAGCGGTGCAGCTCCTGGTCGACCGAGCGAGCTCGGCCGGCAGCGCGTTCGCCGTCAGCGCCACGAATCGCCGTGCAGTGGTCGAGCTCTGCCAGCGTTTTGCCGGGATCCCGCTCGATATCGAGTTGGCTGCCGGGGCGCTGCGCTCGATGCCGGCCGAGGAGTTGGCGGCCGATCTGGTCAGCGGGCGATCGGCGAGCGTGCTGACCGCCCGCGCTGCCTCGCCCACGGGCCTTGGCTGGTCGCTCGACCACATCGGGTCCTCACAGGCGGCAGCGCTCGAGCAGCTCTCGGTGTTCCCGGCCGGCAGCACCGTGTCCGACCTCATCGAGATCGCCCCTTCGGGCGCCGGCGACGCGGCGGAGATCCGATCGTCGCTCGGGTGGGCCGTCGACCGGGCTCTGGTTCAGCTCGACGGGCAGGGGCGCTACCGCCTGCTCGAGCCGCTCCGGCAGGAGATGCTCGGCCGGCTCACCCGCGACAGGCGATCCGAGCTGGAGCTGGCGCACGCCGGCTACATGGCGCTGCGCTCGATCCACCTCGGGGATGCGGTGCAGGGGCCGGATGAGGCCGATGCGGTGGCGGAACTCGAGCAGCTCTGGCCGAGCATCCGCTCCGCCGTTCTGCACGACACGGTGGCTGAGCCGGCCCGGGCGGCATCGGTGTGTATGGCGCTCCACGAGTTCTGCATGCTGAGGATGCGGTTCGAGTCCTATGAGTGGATCGACGCGTTGCTGCGAACGCCGTCCGGCTTCGATCCGTCGGTGGAAAGCGCTCTCCTGGCGGTTCAGGGCCTCGGCGCCTTCCACCGTGGCGACCTGGAGCAGGCGCGCCTCGATTGTGAGCGAAGCGTGGCGCTCTCCCGGGCCCAGGATCTGGACGCTCCGGTTCACGCTCATTTCGGGCTGATGGTCGTGCACGGGTTCCGGGGGAACTTCGATCAGGCTCAGTCTCACTTCAGCCATGCGGCCCGTTGGTGCAACCAGCCGGGGAGGGGCTACTTCCTGGTGAACACCCTGGTGCTGGCGTCGATGGCCATGACGATCCAGGGTGACGCCAAGGTCGGCGTCGCCCTGGCCCGATCGGCCGTCGACCGGGCCGAGGAGATCGGCAACCCGACCTGCCTGGCGTGGGGCCTTGCTGCGCTGGCTGAGGCTGAACGACTGTCGTCGCCCGGCGCAGCCCACGTCCATCTCGACGAGGCGCTCGAGGTCGCCCGGGCTGTGCGGAGCCGATGGGTCGAGGGCCAGGTGCTGCTCAACCTGGCTGCGCTGCGGTACTCCACGTCGGCCTTGGACAGCGCGATGGTCCTGATCGAAGCGCTCTCCGTCATCGAGCAGACGGGCAGCCCGATCCACGGGAGGCAGGCCCTGCGCCTGGCGATGATCCTGCTGGCGGAGCTGGGCCGTTATCGGGTGGCCGGCCTGCTGCAGTGGGCGGCTCGACAGGACCACTCGGCCCTTCCACCGGCACCCGACATCGTCTCGGCCCTCGATGCCAGCCAGGCGCTCATCGCCCGTCACCTCGGCGCCGATGTGGCCGAAGCCCTCCTCGCACGGGGGCGTCGCCTCAGCGATGCCGACCTGGTGACCACCGCTCGTTCCGCGCTGATCGAGCTGCTCGGCTGAAAAATCTGTGGCGCCAGGTATCCAACGCCGGCGACGGGCCTCAGTGGGGCACAGAGCCAGGCGCGCCCATCCCTCCGGTGCTGTGCCGGCTTGGTGGAAGGAGCACATAGTGACAGCAGCCAACCCGACGATCTCGCGCAACTCGCCGAACCTGGCGTCGCGGATCGGACGGATATGCAGCGAGCGGGACGATGGCCGCCGCAACTACGCCGTGACCTTGGCCTACTGGGACCTGTCCCGCCTGATCCTGGCCTACACCCACGCACTCGACACCGAGGATCAGGCACCCGGCGGTGAAGCGGAGTGGATCGATTTGGCCGATCGCGTCATCGCTCAGGTGCTGCTGGCCAACGAGCCGGCGGCCACGAAGCCTACGGGCGACGGCTCGGACGGCAACAGCATGGAGGCGATCATCCGGGAGGCCTACGACGCCTATCGTCCCTCGGCCGCCGTGGGCGCTGGCCCGACGGTACTCAACGCCAATTTCTGCACCTATGCCACCTGGTCCTCGCTGACGCTCGGTCGGGACATACGGAACCGGTTGCTGCCCTACCGCTTCTCCGGACTCACATCCGACACAGCGCGGGCGCTCGCCACCCGTGCCGTCATCAGAGCTCGGCGGGCGAACAACAACGAGCTGGCTCGCCAGCTCGGCCACGGCCAACGCACCGTTTTGTGGGAGGTGGGCCTGGCCCTCCTGTGGCTGAGCCGGAATGACGCCCTGCTCACCGGCGAGCTGCAGGACGATGGAGAGTGTCAGGAGGAGCTGCAACGGGCGAAGCCCGACGGCCCGGTGACCCTGGATGACTGCACCGACCGGCTCGTTTCGGCCATCGACCGCGACGTCGGTCGCCTTGCCATCCCACAGCTACGCAACGAGGAGTACCACCAGTGGCGGCGCCAGGACCTCTATCTCGGTCTGGCCAGCTACCACCTGGCCCGGGTATTCGCCCGGAAGGCACAAAAGGCCGCTTCGTCGGGGCAACGCCCAGGCCGAGGGGCCACGGCCGACTGGCACTGGAAGCTGGCCTCCGAGATGGTGCTCAGGGGAAACATCTTCATCGGTGCGTACGAGCAGCACCGCGTCCAGACGTACCTCGAATACCCCCTGGTCGACTACGGCCAGGAGGTGTTGTTCGAGGGCGAGTCCCGCGCCGGTCTCGCTGGCAAGGAGGTGGCTCTCCGGCGACGGATCTCGGCTCAGGCGTCCCGGGTGTTCGAGACCCGTCTGAACCCCCTCTGGCACCGGTTCTTCACCGATCAACTGCTGGTGATCCAGATGGGCGACGAGCTGTTGCGCCTCGGCAAGGATCTGCCGATCCCCAACGGCCAGGCGGCGATGTTTCCCGAGGATCTGACCGACCCGACCGAGACGTGGCTGTGCCGGTTGCTACTCCGCTACGACCACAGCCTGGACCCCGAGACCGGTCATGGGACCCAGGCCCACATGTGGGGCGACTACGACGACCGCATGAGCTTCATCGTCAACCTCATGAGGTCCCGGGCCCAGCTAGCCGGATTGTGGACCGCTCCCTTCGACCCGCCAGACGTGGCCCGGGTGCGCAACGGCACAATCCCGAACGGAGGCTGATAATGACCGATACGACATCTGCCTGGACCACACTCGTGGCCGCCCCGTCGCTCGACACCTGGCTCGATCAGCTGCGCTATGTTGGTGACTGCCTGCCCTCGGCGGACCTCGAGTTGTTGAGCGGCACGGAGCCGCCGGAACCTGCCTCGGAGTCGTGGGCTGCGCTGTCGGCATCCATCAACGCCGAGATGGTGTGGCAGACCCAGCAGTTCTTCGCCACCTTCCTGACCCAGATCGGGGCCGCCCTCCTGCACGGTGTGCTGCCGAGTTCGTTCGCCGCCGCCCGCGGAGCCCAGGTGCTCTTCCTGAGCGAGACCTTCCAGCAGAGTCCGGCGAAGCGACTGGCCGACAGCACCACGTTCTTCCTCGACATCTTCGATCCCGACTACGACGAGTACTCGCGAGCCAAGGCGCGCGGTCTGACTACCCTGCACCCGGGAGGCTCAGGCGCTAGGGCGGCGCTCAGGGTCCGACTCGGCCACTTCCGGGGCCGGCAGCACATCATGACGGACCCCAAGAGCAAGGGGCAGTGGAGCCGTCGCTACAGGTACTTCAGGGAGAGCGATCCATCCGGACCGCCTCTCGGCATGCCCCTGAACCAGGAGGACCTGCTGGGCATGCTTCTGGAGTTCACCGTCGGGCTGTTCGATGCCATCGACCTGCTGGGGGTGCCGTACAGCAACGACGACAAGCTGGCCTGGTTCCACACCTGGGACATAGTCGGGCGCTACATGGGCATCGGCACCGTCGACGGCCTAGGCCAGGTCGGTCCGCCGGCCGGCGGGGCGGTCGACGACGGAGCCGAGCCGGACGAGATCGCTCCGGATCTTCAGCTGAGGTTCGTCTCCGATCGACGGTGGGCCAGGAGTGGCGAGGGCCGCCGCCTCGGCTACCTGCCGGACCTCTGTCCCCGGTTCCATCCGCTTGATGCGCAGACCTCGGGGGAGCTGTTGGCCGTCATCCGGCAACGGCACCGACAACCGTCGTTCGAGGGAAAGATGCTGACCAATGCCGTGCTCCAGGAGCTCCAGCGGCCCCTTTCGTGGGATCTCAAGGCCTTTCCCCGGTCGTTGATCCGCTATCTGGTGGGTGACGAGGCGGCGGCGATGATCGGGCTCAGCCCGGGCGGATGGGTGGAGCACTCGGTCAGCGGGTTGCGCAACGCCCCCGGAGCGCGGCGCTTGGTGACCAGTCGGTATCTCGGCGCCCCGATCCGTGCCGGCGTCGTGGAGGTGTCGTCACGCTCGTCGAGGACCATCATCGACAACTTCAACCAGAATCGGAGGTCGGAGATTCGCCAGCAGAAGGCGCAGGATCGATTCACGAGTTGATCGATGACCCAGCGGGCTCAGGCTCCACCAGCTGAGCCCCGCTTCGGGCTGTGGGGCCGCCCTGCACTAGGGTGGCCCCACAGCAAGCAGCACAAGGGGGATTGCATCATGCGTTTCGGCGCCAGCTTCTTCATGCAGAACTACGGCGACTGGGACCGGTACGCCGAGAAGGGCTACGACGGGCCGCCGGCCCGGGCCGACTGGGAGATCTACGACGAGGGCGTCCACCTGGCCAACCTGGTGGAGCCCCTCGGGTTCGACTCCATCTGGACCGTCGAGCACCACTTCACCCCGTACACGATGGTGCCGAACTCGCTGCAGTTCCTGACCTACATGGCCGGGCGCACCGAGCGGGTCGACTTCGGCACGATGGTGGTGGTGCTGCCGTGGCACGACCCCATCCGGGTGGCCGAGGAGGTGGCGATGCTCGACGTGCTCCTCCAGGGCCGCACGCTCACCCTCGGCTTCGGCCGGGGCGCCGGTCGGGTGGAGTTCGAGGGCTTCCGCACCCCGATGGGGGAGAGCCGCGACCGGTTCATGGAGTCGCTCGAGATCGTGCGGGCCGCCCTGTCCAAGCAGGAGTTCTCGTTCCAGGGCGAGTACCACCAGATCCCGTCGATGTCGATCCGTCCCCAGCCCCGCTCCGAGGACCTGGTGGACCGGATGTACTGCGCCTGGGGCAGCCCCGAGACCATCCCGATCGCGGCCAACGCCGGGCTGGGCGCCCTGTTCGTGCCCCAGAAGGGGTGGGAGGAGATCGGCCAGGAGGTCGTCACCTTCAACGACCTGCGGACCAAGCGGGGCCTGTCCAAGGCCCAGCCGATCGTGGTGTGCTGGGTGTACTGCTCGCCCGACGCCGACGAGGCGTGGGACACGGCCCGCACCTACATGACCAACTACAACGACTCGGCCCTGCGCCACTACGAGTTCCACGACGCCGACCACTTCACCCAGGCCGGCGGCTACGACTACTACGCCAAGATGGCCGGCGCCCGGAAGCGGGTGGGCGAAGAGCGGGTGGTCGAGGTGTTCGCCCAGAACCAGGTGTGGGGCACCCCCGAGGTGTGCATCGAGAAGCTGCGCACCATCCGGGAGACCACCGACGCCGGCGAGTTCGTGGGCGTGTTCACCTTCGGCGACCTGCCCCTCGACAAGGCCGAGGCCTCGATGCGGCTCTTCGCCTCCGAGGTGCTACCCGTCATCCAGGCCGACGAGGCGGTGTCGACCCGCTAGCACGGGAGAGCGCAGGAGGAGGGCCGCCATGAGCGCCACCACCGGTACCGACGTCACGGTCACCCCCCACGAGGGCGCCTGCGGCGCCACCGTCACCGGGGTGCGCCTGGCCCACCTCGACGACGATGCCTTCGCCGCCGTGCTGGCGGCGTGGCACACCTACGGGGTGGTGGCCTTCCCCGGCCAGCACCTCAGCCCCACCGAGCACGTGGCCTTCAGCCGGCGCATCGGCCAGCTGGAGAACACCAACACCAGGGACCGGGACTCCACCGAGCACCGGCCGACCACGCTGGCCCTGTCGAACGTGAACCGGCGGGGCGAGCTGGTGGCCGACCCCGAAGCCCGGCTCAACCGCTACCTGCGCAGCAACCAGCACTGGCACACCGACTCGTCGTTCAAGCGGATCTCGGCCAAGGCCTCGATGCTGGTGGCGGTGGAGGTGCCGGCCGAGGGCGGGGAGACGGAGTACGCCGACATGCGCGCCGCCTACGACGCCCTCGACCCCGTGCTCCGGGCCCGGCTCGAGGGCCTGGTGGCCGTCCACTCCATTGCCTGGTCGCAGAGCCTGGCCATGGGGGAGGACGACGTGCTGTCGCCCGAGGAGCAGCGCTACCTGCCGCCGGTGCGCCATCCGCTGGTGCGGGTGCACGAGCCGACGGGCCGCCGCAGCCTGTTCATCGGGCGCCATGCCCGGGTCATCGAGGGGTGGGACGACGAGGAGAGCCGGGCCCTGCTCGACGAGCTGCTGGCGGCGGCGTGCCAGCCGCCCCGGGTCTACCGCCACCGGTGGCAGCCCGGCGATGCCGTGCTGTGGGACAACCGCTGCATGCTGCACCGGGGCCGACCGTGGGACACCCGGGAGGCCCGGGTGATGCGGCGGACCACGATCGCCGGCGATCCGCCGGCGGGCGAGACCAACGAGTGGGCCCTCTGACCGGCGGCCCCCACCTGGATCTCTGACGCGGCGTCCCGCTCGGCGGTCCCTGGCGTCAGAGTTCCCGGTGTGGGGGCGGTACCGTGCCGGTGTGGACACCCTGGCGGTGAGCGCCGACGACGTGCGCAAGGCAGCCGAGCGGATCGCCGGCGACGTGGTGCGGACCCCGGCGGCCGAGTCCCGCACCCTGTCCGCCCTGACCGGCCTCGATGTCGTGGTGAAGTTCGAGAACCTCCAGTTCACGGCGTCGTTCAAGGACCGGGGGGCGGCCAACAAGCTCCAGCAGCTGAGCGACGCCGAGCGCGACGCCGGGGTGCTGGCCGTCAGCGCCGGCAACCACGCCCAGTCGGTGGCCTACCATGCCACCCGTCTCGGCATCGCCGCCACCATCGTGATGCCGGCCTCGGCCCCGTTCACCAAGGTGGCCAACACCGAAGCCCTGGGGGCCGAGGTGGTGCAGGCGGGCGCCACCTTCGCCGACGCCGCGGCCGTGGCCGAGCGCCTCGGGCGGGAGCGGGACCTCACCATGGTCCACCCCTATGACGATCCGGCCGTGATCGCCGGCCAGGGGACGGTGGCCGTCGAGCTGCTCGACGACGTCGACGGGATCGACACCCTGCTGGTGCCGGTGGGCGGCGGCGGCCTCCTGGCCGGCGTGGCCGCCTACACGAGGGCCGTGCGGCCCGACATCGAGCTGGTGGGGGTGCAGACCGAGGTCTACCCGGGGATGATCGCCGCCCTGGCCGGCCGCGAGCTCAGCCCGACCCGGGCCGACACGCTGGCCGACGGCATCGCGGTGAAGACGCCCGGCCGTCTCACCGTGCCCATGGTCCGGGACCTGGCGGACGAGGTGCTGGCCGTGCCCGAGGCCGCCATCGAGCGGGCCGTGTCGCTGTACCTGGAGATCGAGAAGACGGTGGTCGAGGGGGCCGGCGCGGTGGGCCTGGCCGCCGTGCTGGAGAACCCGGAGCGGTGGCGGGGTCGCCGGGTGGGCCTGATCCTGTCGGGCGGCAACATCGACACCCGGGTGCTGGCCTCGGTGCTGATGCGGGAGCTGGTGCACTCCGGCCGGATCACCACCGTGCGCATCTCCCTGCCCGATCTGCCGGGGTCGCTCGCCCCCGTGCTGTCCATGATGGCGGCGGGTGGCGCCAACGTGATCGAGATCGACCATCGCCGGCTGTTCGACCCGATCTCGGCCCGGGCCACCAACGTGGACGTGGTGATCGAGACGCGGGACCGTCTCCACACCGCCACCGTGCTGGCCACCCTCCAGCAGGCCGGGTACCAGGCCGAGATCCTGGCCAGCTGACGGGGGCTCCGCCCCGTACCAGCTGCTCGCCGGGGCGTAGCGCTTTGGCCGCCCGGCCGGTGCCTCACCTACTGTTGGCACCCATGGAACGACTGCGCTTCGGGGCCTTCGCCGCCCCCCATCACCCCGTGGGCGAGTCGCCCATGCTCCTGTTCCGGCGGGACATCGCGCTGGGGGCCCTGCTCGAGGAGCTGGGCTTCGACGAGTACTGGGTCGGCGAGCACCACTCGTCGGGGTGGGAGACGATCGGCTCGCCCGAGCTGCTGCTGGCGGCGGTGGGGGAGCGGACCCACACCATCCGCCTCGGCACCGGTGTGATCTCCCTGCCCTACCACCATCCGTTCAACGTGGCTTCCCGCCTGGCCCAGCTGGACCAGATGACCCGGGGTCGGGTGATCTTCGGGTCGGGCCCGGGCGCCCTGCCGTCCGACGCCCACACGCTCGACATCGACCCGATGACCCAGCGTGACCGCCAGGACGAGGCCATGGGCGTGATCAAGCGCCTGCTGCGGGGGGAGGACCGTTTCTCCTACGAGAGCGACTGGTTCACGCTGAAGGATGCCCAGCTCCAGATCCTGCCCCTCCAGGAGGAGATGGAGATGGCCACGGCGTCGTCGCTGTCACCGTCGGGTATGACGCTGGCCGGCAAGCACGGCACCGGCGTGATCTCGATCGCCTCGACCTCGTCGGAGGGCCTGGCCGCCCTGCCCACCCAATGGGGCTTCGCCGAGACGGCGGCGGCCGAGAGCGGCAATGTCGTCGACCGCCGCAACTGGCGGGTCATGATGAACTGGCACATCGCCGAGACCGAGGAGCAGGCCCGCAACGAGGCCGTCAACGGTCTCCACCGGTGGCACAACGAGTACAACGTGGGCGTGCTGTCCCGGCCCGGGGCCAAGCACTACGACGACAAGTGGAAGCTGCTCGACAACATGGTCGACTCCGGGGCGGCCGTGGTGGGCACACCCGACGATCTGGTGAAGTCGATCCTGAAGCTGCAGGAGCTGACGGGCGGGTTCGGCTGCGCCGTCGGGTTCGCCCACGACGGGGCGAACCACGACGCCACCCGGCGGAGCTGGGAGATGGTCGGCCGCTACGTGATCCCCGAGATCAACGGCCAGCTGCGGGGGGTGCGGGCGTCGGCCGCCTTCCTCACCGCCAACCAGGAGGAGCTGATGAAGGGCGCCTCCAACGCGGTGATGGCCAAGATCCGCGAGACCCCGGGGGCCTACGACGCCCTCAAGACCACGCTGTCGCAGCGGTCGACCCAGAAGAAGGGCCCCGAGTGGCGCCCCGGGGCCGACGTCACCCTCGACGAGAAGGCCACCACCGACTGAACCTGCGGTCCACCGGCGGGCCCCGCTCCCACCCGGGAGCGGGGCCCCGAACCGCGCCCGGGCTCCACCGACGATGAGGGAGCGGTAGGTCTGCCCGCCGTTGGGACGGATGCCGTCGGTACCCTGCCGGGCGTGATCGAGACATGCCGTTCTGCCGTCGGCCGCCTGGCCGGAACCGCCGTTGTGCTCTCGCTGCTCGTTGCCGCCTGCGGCAGCGGGGGCGATGACAGCTCCGCCCCCGCCTCGGCTGGTGCCAGCCCCGTCAGCGCCGCCACCGAGCCCGGAGCCAGCAGCGCCGACGGCGAGGCGGGCGGCACCACGGCGACCCCACCCGACGCTTGCGCCCTGGTGAGCGACGAGGCGGCCAGCGCCCTGCTGGGCCAGGAGGTCACGGGCAAGGCGGCGTCGGTCGAGAACGCCCCCTACGCCGTGTGCCAGTGGGGCGACCTGTTCCAGGGCGACGTGCTGGCCGTGCAGGTGGCGGGAGAGCAGGACACGATCCGCCCGCTCCAGATCCTGGTCTCGGCATCGAGCCAGGACGCCACGGCGTCGTCGGTGGGGACCGACGGCAAGTACATCGCCGACATCGGCTACGTCTACGGCGGCGGCGGCGTCGGCCAGTCGATCCTGTTCCGCCACGGCGAGTGGGACGTGCTGGTGGGCGTCACGGGCGAGGACGGCCCCTCGCAGGCCGAGCTGGAGGCCGTGGCCGCCGACATCGACGCTGCCCTGAGCTGATCCGGCTTGGTCGATCGCCGTTGGGGCGGAGGCAGAATGCTGAGATGTACCTGCCGCCGGCGTTCGAGGAGACCGACCCAGCCGAGGTGCGGGGGCTGATCGAGGCGGCGGGAGCGGCCACCCTGGTGACCGTGGTCGACGGTGCGCTGTTCGCCTCCACCGTGCCCCTGCTGTTCGAGCCCGATCCCGGGGGCGACGGGCCCGGCCGCCTCGTCGGGCACCTGGCCCGGGCCAATCCCCAGGCCCGCCGGTCGAGCGCGGAGGTCGACGCGCTGGCCGTCTTCAACGGCGTGACTGGCTACGTGTCGCCGACCCTGTATCCCACCAAGCAGGACGGCGGGCGGGTCGTGCCGACATGGAACTATGAGGTCGTCCACCTGTGGGGCCCGCTGGTGGTCCACGACGATCCGGCGTGGGTGCTCGATCTCGTCACCCGGCTGACCGGGCACCACGAGGCCCGGTACCGGCAACGGGGTGACGCCGCCGGGCTTCCCGCCATGGAGCCCTGGGCCGTCGCCGACGCCCCGGCGGACTTCATCGACGGGCAGCTCCGGGCGATCGTGGGCGTCGAGATCCCCGTGACCCGGCTGGCGGCCAAACGCAAGCTCAGCCAGAACCGGCCCGAGGCCGACCGGGCCGGCGTGCTCGCCGGCTTCTCGGCCCGGGCCGCCGCCGGCGTGTCCGGGGCCGCGGCCATGGCCGCCCGGGTCCGTCAGGCCAACCCCGGGTCGTAACCGCTGTCCCCGGCCGGCGCCGGTCCTCGTCAGCGGCCAGGGGCGAAACCTCAGCCCAGGCCGCCACCGGCGGCGACCTCACCCACCTTGTCGTCGTCGTAGCCGAGCATGCCGGTGAGGATCTCATAGGCGTGCTCGCCGTAGAGGGGCCCGTGGCGGTCGACCCGGCCCGGGGTGCGGCTCAACCGCATCCTCGGTCCCTCCACCGGGATGGGCCCGATGAACGGATGGTCGATCGTGACCCAGTGGCCCCGATGGGCCAGCTGGGGGTCGGCCAGGCAGCCGGCCGAGTTGTTGGCCAGGTGCGACGCCACCCCGAGCAGCTGCAGCTTCTCCACCAGGGCGTCGCCGTCGTGGCCGGCGGTCCAGGCCGCCACCATCTCGTCGAGCTCGGCCCGGCGGGTCAACCGCTCGGCCGTGGCCAGGGTCCGCAGGTCGGGCCGCCCCACGGCGTCGGCCAAAGCCGCCCAGGCCCCGTCGTGTTCGCAGGCCAGGGCCACCCACCGGTCGTCGCCCTGCACCGGGTACACCCCGTGGGGGGCCATGGCCAGGTCGCCGTTGCCCAGCGAGGTGTGCTCCCGGCCGTTCACCTCGGCGTCGAGCAGGCCGGGGGCCAGGAGCTGGAGCGACGACTCGGCCTGGGACAGGTCGAGGTGCTGGCCTTCCCCGGTGCGGCGGCGATGGTCGATCGCGGCCAGCAGGCCGGCCAGGCCGAAGCGGGGCGACACGGTGTCGGTGTAGGCCCCGAACGGCCCGGCTGCCGCCCGGTCGGGCCAGCGGGTGGTGTGGTGGAAGCCGAACAGGGCCGACGCCAGGTTGCCGTAGCCGGGCAGGTCGAGGGAGCCGGTCTGGCCGGGCAGGCAGCTGGAGTAGAGGATCACCGACGGGTTGACGGCCCTGATCCGCTCGTAGCTGAACCCCATCCGCTCCAGGGCCCCGGCCGAGAAGCTCTCCAGAACCACGTCGGCCCAGCTGATGAGGTCCCACAGCACCTCGCGGCCGGCGTCGGTGGTGAGGTCGATCTCGATGCCGATCTTGCCGGCGTTGGCGTTGTTGAACAGCCCGCCGCACTCCAGCGGGTGCTGGTCGTTCAACGGGTGGAGGGGCATGACGGTACGGGTGACGTCGACCCGTTGCTGGGTCTCCACCTTCACCACCGTGGCCCCGAAGTCGGCCAGGCCCCGGCCCACGTAGGGGCCGGCGATCGACCAGGTGAGGTCGACGACCTTCAGCCCGTCGAGGGGGCGAGCCCCGTCGATGGGGGCTGCCGGGGCGGGCTGGACGTCGCCGGCCTCCGCCCCGCCCTGATCCAGCTCGGCCAGGACAGCTTCCGTGTCGACGCCGAGCGAGGGGGCCGGGCCCAGAGCCAGCAAGGGGGCGGCCGAGGCGATGATGAACGGGCCGAGCCGGCGGTGGTGAGGCCCGCCCTCCACGATGGGGCCGACGTCCCACGAGCCCCGCTCGGCCAGGTGGGGCAGCTCCATCACCTCAGTGAGGCCCGCCACCGGGGCCAGCAGCACCCGCCGCTTGCGGGCCTCCTCCACCAGCTCGGCCTTGGTCCGCTTGGCCGTGTGGGCGGCCACGATGTCGGCCAGCCGGTCGAGCTCGGACGCCGGCTCCCGGCCGTCGAGAAGGCGGACGATGAGGTCCTCCCACGGCTTGTCGCGCGTCGCCTCGTCGCAGCCTCCCTCCTCCCAGATCCAGCGGAACAGGTTGGGGGTGAACTCCTTGAAGGCGGCCCCGAACAGCAGGGTGATGCTCACCTCACCGTCGGACGCCGGGTACCCCCAGCGGAGCTTGAAGGCGCCCACGTTGATGCCCTCGCCCGACCGGCCGAGCGGGGCGTTGTCCCACGCCTCGTTGAGGGCGTAGGCGAACGACGCCTGGAGGTAGGCGGTCTGGATCGAGACGTCCACGATCTGGCCCCGGCCCGAGCGGCCCCGCTCGTTGAGGGCGTAGAGCACGCCGACGGCCAGGTCGGCCGCCCCGTGGTTGTAGGCCTGGGGGATGCCGCAGCGCAGCGGGGGGCGGTCGGTGTCGCCGGTCAGGGCGAGCTGGCAGGCCGAGGCGGCCACCGTGAGGTCGGTCTCGTGCCAGTCGGCCTTCGGGCCGTCGAGCCCGAACGGGGTGAGCAGCCCGATCACGAGCGACGGGTAGGCGGCGGCCAGGGCCTCGGGATCGAAGGGCAGGTCGGCCGGGCGGCCCGACCACAGCACGATGTCGGCCCCGGTAGCCAGGCGGGTCAGCCGGTCACGATCCGCCGGGTCGTGAGGATCGAGCACCACCGACCGCTTGCCCCGGTTGTAGGCGGCATGCCACAGTGACGGCCCGGCGTCGGGCGAGCCGCCGGCGAACGGCGGCTGGCGGCGGGCCGGCGACCCCCCTGGCGGCTCCACCAATGTCACGTCGGCCCCCATCTGGGCCAGCATCAGCCCGGCCAGGTGCCCCCGGTGGTCGGTGCAGTCCAGCACCCGGTACGGCTGCAACATCATCGCTTTGACCCCCTGGACGTCGTCCCCCAACGTCGTGTGGCTTCCGCCACAGCTCCATCTTGGAGGGGACGGCCGGTCCGGTCAATCGAGGTAGGTGGCGAGCACCCGGTGGGTGTTGACGATCCGGCGCTCTTCGCTCGACACGATCGTGTGGGTGAACCCGGGCTGGCCCAGCCCCCGCTGCAGGCGGGCCATGGCCCGTACGTCCTGGTTGAAGACGAGGCCAAGGCGTTCGGCGTCGAGCCCGTTGACGACATCGGTTGGGTGCCGCTTGGCCCCGTGGGCGCCGGGCGGCCGCCGGTCGAAGTGGAGGGTGAACAGCTCGGCCCGGTCGACCACCGTCGACGGCTTGGCCACCAGCACGTTGAACGAGTCGGCGCTGACCAGCACGGTGGCGTTGGGGAAGAGGTTGTACTGGCGGAGCCGCATGATCTGGTCGTCGTCGAACCGGGCCAGGTCCACCCCCCGCCGGCCGGCCTCGGCCCGGATGGCCGCCACCAGCAGCTCGAAGGCGGTGGCGTCGGGGGGCTCGGCCGGCATGGGGACGGTGTCGTCGGGGGCGAGGCCGAGCCGCCGCCCCTGGGTGCGGCAGAACGAGTCCCACACGTCGGCCTCGGGCACCGCCCCGAGGCGGGGGCTGGCCACCCCGTAGAGCTGGTAGCTGACGGCGTGGCGGTCCCACAGGTGCTGGGCGGCGTGGACGTCGTCGAACGACACGATCATCTCGGGGTGGAGACCCTGCACGTGGTAGGTCTCGGAGAACCCCTCGGCCACCACCTTCCAGTTGCAGCTCACCGGTGTGGTGGTGGTCACCCCGCAGCGGAACTCGTCGATGTCGGCCCAGGCCAGGTCGGCCGGGACGCCCTCCAGCCAGGCGTCCAGCGGGTTCGCATCGGCGTCGAGGTTGACGAAAACCAGCGGGCCCCAGGTGCCGACCCGGGCGGGGATGAGGGGCAGGTCCTCGTTGCGCAGGGCGCCGAAGCCCCGGCGGGACGGCACCTCCCGCAGCTCGCCGGCCAGGGTCCAGGACCAGTGGTGGAACCCGCAGCGGATCTCGCCCAGCCCGGCCCCGGCCCCCGTGCACAGCAGGTTGCCCCGGTGGCGGCAGACGTTCTGGAAGGCCCGCAGCTCGCCGTCGTCACCCCGCACGATCAGGACCGACAGCGGACCGCAGCGGTGCTCGAACCAGTCGCCGGGTTCGGCCACGTGATCGACCGAGCAGGCGATCTGCCACACCCGGGGCCACAGCCGGTCCAGCTCCCGATCGGCGATGGCCTGGCTGGTGTAACGGTCGACGGAGAACCGGTGGTGCCCCGGCGCCTCGGCGTCCCAGGCGACGCCGGTGGCGAGCGGCGGGGTGGCTGTGACCGGATGCTCAGCGGTGGTGCGCTCCACCCCGGACAGTATGGCGGGAGGCGGAGACCGACGCCCAGACCGCTCCGGCGGTCCGACCCTCGGGCCGACATGCCGCCACGAGCGGTGTGTCGGCCTGAGGTTCGCGGCGGGCGACGGTCGCTACGCTTCACGCTGATCCCCATGCAGTCGACCCGACCGAGCCCCCTGGCCCCGACCCTGCGCCGCTGGCGGCACGAGGCCCGGGATCAGGCCGCCCTCGCCCTCCATCTGGTGCGCTGGATCGTGCTGGGGACGTTGTCGGGCGTGTTGGCCGGCGTGTCGTCGTTCGTGTTCCTGGAGGGCCTCGACCGGGTCACCGAGTACCGGGTCGAGCACCCCTGGCTCCGGTTCCTGCTGCCGTTGGCCGGGCTCGGCATCGGCCTGGCCTACCACCTGCTCGGAGGCCGGGCCGGGCAGGGCAACGCCCTGGTGATCGACGAGATCCACCAGCCGACCGACTGGGTGCCCCGGCGCATGGCCCCCTTGGTGCTGGCCGGTACGTGGGTCACCCACCTGTTCGGAGGGTCGGCCGGGAGGGAGGGGACGGCCCTGCAGATGTCCGGCAGCCTCACCGACGCCGCCGCCCGTACCCTCCGCCTCGGGCCCGACAACCGCCGGATCCTGCTGGCGGCGGCCCTGGGGGGCGGGTTCGGGGCGGTGTTCGGGGTCCCCCTGGCCGGCGCCGTGTTCGGCCTCGAGGTGCAGGCCGTGGGGCGCATCCGCTACGAGGCGCTGGTGCCGTCGCTGGCTGCGTCGGTGGTGGGCGACCTGGTGGTGGGGGGCCTCGGCCACCACCACCCGCTGCGTCCCCAGCTCGAGCCCGGGCTGGACCTGGTGCTGGTGTCCAAGGTGGCGGTGGCGGGCCTGGCGTTCGGGCTGGCCGGGATCGTGTTCGTGGAGTCCATCGAAGCGATCAAACGGGGCCTGGCCCGGTGGTTGCCGTGGGCGCCGCTGCGGCCGGTGGCGGGCGGAGTGGGGGTGGTGGCGCTGGCCGCCCTGTTCGGCACCGACTACTTGGGGTTGTCGCTGCCCCTGATCGACCGGGCCCTGGCCGGTGAGCCGCTCAGCTTCGCCGTGTTCGCCCTCAAGATCCTGTTCACCGCCGTGACCCTGGGGGCCGCCTTTCCCGGCGGCGAGGTGACACCGCTGTTCGTGATCGGCTCCACGCTCGGCGCCTCCCTGGCCGCCCCGCTCCACCTGCCGGTCGGGCTGGCCGCCTCGGTGGGGTTCGTCGCCGTGTTCGCCGGCGCCGCCAACACCCCTCTGGCGTGCACGATCATGGGGGCCGAGCTGTTCGGGGTGGGTGCCGTCGTGCCCATCGCCGTGGGCTGCGTGATCGCCTACGTGTTCTCCAGCCACCGCGGGATCTACGTCACCCAGCGGATCGACGTACCCAAGGGCCCGGGCGCCGTACCCGGGAGCCCCACGCTCCGGGCCTGGAGTCAACGCCACCGCGACACGTGACGCCACACCCCCCGGCGGGACCCGCAACCGCCGGGACCCGGGAGCCAGAGAAGAAGTAGCGCGAAGTTCGAAGTTCTTTTCGGTTTCGATCTACGATCGGGTGTAACGGACTGAGCAACGAACGTGATCGGAGACGGCGATGGCTGACCAGGCGACGGCGACGAAGGGCACCACGCTGGGCACCGGCACCCAGCCCGACTGGGAGGTCGTGGTGATCGGGGCCGGCGTCGGCGGGATCTACCAGATCAAGCGGCTGACCGACCTCGGCATCAAGGCCGTGGTGCTGGAGGCGGCCGACGACCTGGGCGGTACCTGGTACATGAACCGCTACCCGGGCGCCCGCTTCGATTCCGAGAGCTACACCTACGGCTACTCGTTCTCCCGGGAGCTGCTGGACGAGTGGCACTGGAAGGAGCGGTTCTCGGGTCAGCCGGAGAACCTTCGCTACCTCAACCACGTGGCCGACAAGTTCGACCTGCGCCGGCACATGCGGTTCAACACCAAGGTGGCGGCCATGCGGTGGGACGAGCCCACCCACACCTGGGAGCTGGAGCTGGAGGACGGCTCCACCATGACCACCCGGTTCGTGATCGCCGCCCTCGGGTTGCTGTCGATCCCCACCTACCCCCGCTACGAGGGCATGGACAGCTTCCAGGGCCCGTCGTTCCACACCTTCCACTGGCCCCACGAGCCGCTCGACCTCACCGGCAAGCGGGTCGGCGTGATCGGCACCGGGGCCACCGGCATCCAGGTGATCGCCGAGATCGCCGACAAGGTGGGCGAGCTCAAGGTCTTCCAGCGCCGCCCCAACTGGAGCTCGCCCCTCCACAACGGCCCCATCTCCGACGAGGAGATGGCCGACATCCGGGCCCGCTACGACGAGATCTTCGAGACCTGCGCCCGCACCCCCGGCGGGTTCGAGCACGAGCCCGACCGCCGCGGCTTCTACACGCTGACGGCGGAGGAGCGGAAGGAGCTGTGGGACGAGCTGTACGAGACCCCCGGGTTCGCCATCTGGCTCCGGAACTTCCGGGAGATCTTCTTCGACGAGGAGGCCAACGCCGAGTTCTCGGCCTACGTGGCCGACCGGATCCGCCAGCGGGTGAAGGATCCCGCAGTGGCCGAGAAGCTCATTCCCAAGGACCACGGCTTCGGCGTCCAGCGGGTGCCGATGGAGACCCACTACTTCGAGGTCTACAACCAGGACAACGTGGAGCTGGTCGACGTGAGCGAGACGCCGATCGAGCGGATCACGCCCACCGGCATCGACACCACGGCCGCCCACTACGACCTCGACATCATCGTCTACGCCACCGGCTTCGACGCCATCACCGGGGCCTACGACCGCATCGACATCCAGGGCGTCAACGGCGAGAAGCTGGCCCAGAAGTGGGTCGACGGCCCCAGCACCTACCTCGGGATCCTGGTCAACGGGTTCCCCAACTTCATCATGCTGGCCGGCCCCCAGAGCGGGTCGGCGTCCACCAACTTCCCCCGGGGCATCGAGTCGGGCGTGAACTGGATCACGAGCATGCTGGAGTACGTGTGGGAGCACGACCACACCCGCATCGAGCCCACCCCCGAAGCCCAGGAGGAGTGGACCGAGCACGTGAAGAAGATGTACGGGATGATGCTGATGCGCAAGGCCAAGAGCTGGTTCACCGGCTACAACTCGAACGTCGAGGGCCACGAGCACGGCAAGATCCGGTACTTCGTGTACAACGGCGGGGCCCCCAAGTTCGTGCAGAAGATCAGCGAGATCGCCGACGCCGGCTACCGCGGCGTCGAGTTCGACTGAAGACCAGCCGAAATCAGGAGTCTGAGCGGCGCTCAGCGCCGCTCAGGCTCCTCAGAATCGGGGAAGCCGAAGCTGGTGACGGGGGGCGGGCCCCCGTCGGCCAGCCACCGGAACAGCGCCGCCTCGTGGGGCACCACCGGGTGGGGGAGCTCGTGGAGGGCGAACCAGCCGATCCCGGCCGACTTGTGGGGTTCCATCAGGCGGGGCTCGCCCTGCCAGCGTCGGCACTGGAAGAAGAAGTCGACCCGCTCGTCGATCGGGTCGCCGTTGCCCGCCGTGCGGTGCATGGCGGTGAGGGCGTCGAGGTCGCCGGGCTCAACCACCACCCCGAGCTCCTCGGCCGCCTCCCGGCAGGCGGCGGTCACGACCGACTCGCCCTCCTCCACGTGGCCGGCGGCGGCGGTGGCCCAGAACCCGTCCCGGTACCCCGTGTTCTGGCGCAGCTGGAGCAGGATCTCGTCCCGGTCGCCGACCTGGCGGCGGAGGATCACGTAGGCGGCGGGAACCACCCGGAAGCGCTCGGTCACGGCTCCGACGTTAGAGCGGCCGGCAACCGGCCACCCATCTGGCCCCCCGGTGCCGGGTGCGGCAAAGATGCGGTCTGGAGCCCGGCGATTTCGGTCGCCCCGGAGAAAGGACGATCCCGATGACCGACGAGGAGAAGACAGAGGCTGGCAAGGCCCTGGCCCGCCGCCTGTTCACCGGGGCACCCCGACCGGCCAATCCCGGCACCCCGCCCCCCGCCGCCTACGTCGACTACACCAACCGGCACCTGTTCGGCGACGTGTGGCAGCAGGACGACCTCACCCTGGAGGAGCGGGAGTTGATCACCTGCACCACCCTGGTGGCCCTGTACCGGGAGAACGAGCAGCGGGTGCACTTCACCGGGGCCAAGAACGCCGGCATCCCCCGGGAGAAGATCGAGGGGATGATCACCCATGTGGCCCACTACGCCGGCTGGCCCTGTGCCGCCACCGCCTTCCGGGTGCTGGGCGAGGTATGGCCCAAGGAAGGCTGAAACCGGGGTCGCCTTCGACGCCCCACCATGTTCGACGAAACCCCGACGGGAAGGAGCCGCTGCCATGACCTACGTCGACGAACGGCTGGAACCGGGCACCTCGGTGCTCGACTGCGACAGCCACCTGATGGAACCCCTCGACTGGCTGGAGGCCTACGCCGATGCCGCCACCCGGTCCAAGCTCCGGGAGCTGACCTTCACCGGGGGCGGCCCGGCCGACGCTGCGCTGGTGCAGCAGTGCTGGGACCGCCGTCGCGACCCGGCCGAGACGGCCCGGTTGGCGGCCGACGTGGTGGGCGGGCCCAAGGGCTACTTCGCCTTCGGCGCCATGGACCGGAGCGAGCGCCACCAGGCGCTCGATCAGCTGGGCTTCGCCGGCCAGCTGGTGTTCTCCACCTTCGCCCCCAATCAATTCAACAACACCGCCGACCTCGACCTGCTCTACGGCGGGGCCGCCGCCCACAACCGGGGCATGGCCGATTTCTGCGCCGGCGACGACCGCCTGCTACCGGTGGCCTACGTCCCTCTCGACGACGCCGGCCGGGCCGCCGCCTGTCTCGACGATGCCCTGGCCACGGGGGCCGCCGCCGTGTGGATACCCCACGGAGTGCCGGCCACGACCAGCCCCACCCATCCCGGCTACAACCCGTTCTGGGCCCGGTTGGCCGAGGCCGGGGTCCCGGCGGTGCTGCACTTCGGCGGCATGGGATCCACCCAGATGGCGCTCAGCTACCACAACAACGGGCGGGACCCGGGCAAGGATTTCGTGGGTGGCGGCGAGAACGTGCGCTCCAAGGACTTCCTCAACGTCCACCACGACGCCGAGAACCTGCTGTCGTGCCTCGTGCTCGACGGCATCTTCGAGCAGTTCCCGGACTTGAAGGTGGGGGTGATCGAGCTGGGCGCCGGTTGGGTCCCGAACCTGCTCGACGGGCTGGATCACGCCAAGCGGGCCTTCGGCCGCAACGAGCCCGAGTTGGCCAAGCTGCGGCTCGACCCGTCGGACTACGTGCGCCGGCAGGTGCGGTTCAATCCGTGGCACTTCGAGGACGTGGGCCGGCTCATCGATTGGTGCGGGCCCGACCTGTTCCTGTTCGCCTCGGACTGGCCCCATCCCGAGGGCGGCCGGGATCCGCTGGCCGAGTTCGAGGCGTCGTTCGCCCGGGTCCAGGCCGGGCCGGTGACCCGGCGCCGCTTCTACCACGACAACCTGGCCTGGCTGCTGGGCCGGTCAACGTGAGCCCAGCGGGAGCCGGATCTCCTCGATCGGCTCGAGCGGGCCGAGGCCATCGACCCGCCGGGCCGTGATCGTCGCCTCTCGGCCGTCGGTCCGCACGACGAGGAAGTTCTTGGCGAACGGGGGGCTGTCGTCGTTGAAGAACTCCGAGACCTTGGCCTGGATGGGGCCCCGGGGCTGGTAGGCGGAGGGGAACACGATCCGGCCCCGGCGGCGCACCCTGGGTGAGCTCGGCGCCAGCCGGTCGTCGGAGCTGCGCCGCCAGGCCAGCACCTCGCGGGCTTCGTCCTCGGTGAACACCTCGGCCCCGCCCGCCTCCGCCGGCGAGCGGTGGGCCACGGGGTCCACGAACAGGGCCCAGGTGCGCAGGAAGGTGAGGTTCACCACCAGGCCGGTGACCACGGCCAGGAGCGCGACGACCAGGGCCGTCAGCAACCCGGGCAGGACCCAGGTGCCGTGGAACAGGGCCCACAGGGCGGCGGCCGACGCCACCACCACGACCGCGTTGACCGGCTTGTACCGGCTGGGGAACCAGCGACGCAGGGTGTCGAGCAGGATGATCGAGCCCACGGTGCCCCCGGCGATGGCCATGGCGGCCAGCACCACGTCTCCGGTGCCGGGATGGGCCGCCCGGGTGCCGGTGGTGGCGGCGACGGCGGTGATGGGGCCGCCCACCACGACCGCAGCCGTGAGCCACGGACCGAGGAAGCCGAGGATGCCGTACGCCTCCCGCCACGTGATCGGCGGATGGACACCAGCACCCGGCCTCGCACCGGCCTTGGCCGTCCACCGGCGGAACACCGGGGCCAGGAGCCACCCCACAGCGGCGATCACCACGGCCGAGGCGGCCAGGGCGGCGACGGCGGCACCGGCGGCCAATCCCAGACCGGCCACCACCGCCAGCGGATACCAGGCCGTGGAGGGCCGCACCACGATCTCCGAGATCATCGCCAACCCGAGCGCACCCTGAACCGAGTAGATGAGGCGGGCCGCGGTGGCGTTCCAGCGCTGGCCCCGCTGGCCCCGGGCGGACCGGACCCGCCACCCGACCACGGCGGTGACGGCGAGGACGACGAGCAGGCCCAGCGTGACCGGGGCCCCGAGGGCGGCGGCGGCGATCGCCGCCCCGACCCAGGTGGCACCGGCCACGGGCAGGATCCAGGCCCGCAGCGGCGGGTCGTTGGCCCGGGCGGTGCGCCACCACGAGCTCTCCCGCATCAGGTGGGCCAGGAGGCAGCCGCCAGCGGTCAGGGCCGCCCACCACCCGGCGTTCCACCGGGCCCGATCGGGATCGAGCCACCACAGCGCCACGCCGAGCAGGGCGCCGACGGCGCCGGCCAGAGCCACCACGCCGGCCCGGTACAGGCGGGAGCGGAAGGCGGCGGGGGGAAGCGGCACCACGAAGCGGAGAGCGACCACGGCCATCACCCCGACGGCGATCACCCCGAAGGCGGTATCGGGCCGGCCGTCGCCCACCCCGGGCCCGGGCACGGCCAGCGGTGTGGCCGCCACCGCTGCCGCCAGCCCGGCCATGAGCGCCAGCAGCCCCCGCTGGAGCCGCCAGAGGCGCAGCACCAGCACCTGCCCGAAGCGCTGGAGCGACGCCACGTCGGTGGGGTAGAGCGTCTCCAACGCCAGATCGGGATCTCTGACACCAGGTACCGCTGGGCGGCCTCCCCGGTCAGGATTCGGCGGGGGCTCGGGCCGCCCACCGCCGTCTCTGACATCGGGTGCCGGATCGGGCGTCCCGCGGTCAGAGTTCTCGGGGTCGGTGGAGGGCGTCGGGGCGCCGCCGACGTCGGGGGCTTCGGGGGCGGCCAGCGACGGCGCCCGCTGCTCCACCAGGGCGAGGGGATGGGTGGCGCTGAGGAAGGCGCCGCCCCCGCCCGACACGACGTAGCGGATGCCGGTACCAGGCTCGGCGGCGTAGCTCTGGTAGTTGTGGATGTCGCCCCCGGCGGCGGCCAGGTAGCGGTGGGCAGGATCGCGCACCACGTCGTGGACCTCGGGGTGGGTGGCGGCCGCCGGCCCGGAGAGCAGGCACTGCTTCCACACCAGATCCACCCGCAGCGGGTTGCCGGTGAACAACAGCTTCGGCTTGGGATGGGCCGACACCCGCAGCAACCAGGCCGACTGGTCGGGGTCGAGTTCGGTGCGCCCGCCCCGGGCGATGCCGGTGTCGATACACACCGCCAGCACGTCCCGCAGCTCCACGGCGTAGTACGGCCCGGGTTGCAGATCGCCAAGGCCCCGCTCCGCCCGCAGCTCGGCCAGCGGGCGGGCCTGGACCCGGTCGCCGGCTTCCGGCCGCTGTGACCGTTGGCCCGGTTCCACCGGCGTCCACAGGCGCGCCGGGCGGGGCCGGGACGGTCGGCGCCAGACCAGGCGGGCCATGGCCTCGACGAACGAGATCCCGGGCCCCCAGCCGTAGACGGCGCGCGACAGCCGGTCCCGGGAGCAGAAGTGGAACATGAACCCGGCCAGGCCGTCATACCAGTCGTGGTTGCCGGGCAGCGCCAGGATGTCGAGCCGGGCCAGCGGATCGCCGGCCACGCCGGGCCCGTCGGGCCGTGGTCCGTAGGGGAGGTAGAGGGCATGGACGTAGTCGTTGACGTCGCCCGACGGGTAGATGACGTCGCTGCAGATCAGGGCGAAGGCACCGGCGCGCAGGGTGGCGGCCACCCGCCGCAGCTCCGGCACGACGGCGTACTGGGATGCGTCCTGCTCGCCCGGGTCTCCCAGCACCACGAAGGCGGTGGCCGAGCGGCGGTCCACCACGCCGTCGTACACCCGGCCGTCCTCGGCCGTGACCGAGGGCCACCGGCCCTCGGCCTGCTGCTGGCCGACCCAGGCCCGGCGCAGGTCGCCGACCAGCTGCGGGGCGTAGGCGTTGATCTTGTCGTTGGCCGCGCTGATCAGGGGACGCAGGGCCAGCCACGACAGGCTCTCCCACTTGGGATGGTCGCGCCGCCGGAGCAGGTTCTCCCAGGCGTCTCGGTCGGGCTCGGGGGCGGCCGGCACGGGGAGCCGCTCAGGCCAGCAGGTAATCGACCAGGGTCCTGGCCCTGGGTGGGTTGGCGGCCGACTCGATGCTGTGGTGGCGCTCGGCCACCACCGGGGCGAACTGGTCGTCGGTGAAGATCCAGAACTGGTTGGCCTTGATCGCGTCCACCACCAACTCGGCCACCTCGGCCGGCGGCTTCTTCTGGCCCAGCAGCTCCCGGCCGGCGGCCCGTTCCCGCTCCCGGGTGGCCGCGTCTTCCGGCTCGCTGAGCGGCCGGACCAGGTTCTCGGGCCGGTTCCGGTCGGCGTCGATCAGGTTGGTGGCCACGAACCCGGGGCACAGGACCGACACCCCCACGGTGGAGCCGGCGTGGGCCATCTCGTGGAGCAGGGTCTCGGACAGGGTGACCACGCCGTGCTTGGACACGTTGTAGGGCCCCATGAACGGCAGGCTGACGTGGCCGGCGATCGAGGCGGTGTTCACGATATGGCCGTCGCCGTGCTCCATCATGTGGGGAACGAACGCCTCGCACCCGTGGATCACACCCCACAGGTTGACGCCCAGCACCCACTGCCAGTCCGACAGGTCGAGCCGGCCGATCGGGTTGCGGACCCCGCCCACCCCGGCGTTGTTGCACACCACGTTGACCCGGCCGAATCGGGCCAGGGCGGCGTCCCGCAGGGCGGCCACCGAGGCCGGGTCGGCCACGTCGGTCCGGACCGCCAACACGGCCTCCGGGCCCCGCACGGTTGCCAGCTGCTCCTCGGCCCGGGCCAGGGCCGGGGCCTCGACGTCGGCCGCCACCACCTGCATGCCTTCCCGCAGGAAGGCCTCGGCGAAAGCCAGCCCCATACCGCTGGCCGCTCCCGTGACCACCGCCGTTCGTCCCCCGAGCTCCTCCATCACGACCCCTTCCTGTCGGCTGGGGCGATGCTACCGGGCGCCGGTGACAGCGCCCGGGCCCGACCGTCGAAGCCGGCCCGGCCGGCGGCGGCCCCGCTACCACCACGCTGGCCCGGAGAGTCGGGATCGCCCCCCAACGGCCGGCGATCCCCATTAGGGTCGGGCCATGAGCAAGCAGATCATCGTCGCCGGGGGCGCCCCTGGTTCCCCCCTGTACAGCCAGGGGGTCAAAGCCGGCCCGTTCGTCTACGTGTCGGGGATGGTGGGCGTCGACGTGGCGAGCGGGGAGCTGGCCGGCACGACGATCCAGGAACAGACCCGCCAGGCGTTGCGCAATTGTCTGGCCATCGTCGAGGCGGGCGGCGGCGGGCTCGACGATGTCGTGCAGGTCACCGTGCTCCTGGCTGATCCGGCCGATTTCGCCGGGATGAACGAGGCGTACCGCGAGATGTTCGCCACCGATCCGCCGGCCCGGGCGGTGGCGAAGCTCGGCGTCGAGCTGCCGAACGTGCTGGTCTCCGTGATGCTGACCGCCTACGTGGCGGACTGACGACGCATCCGACCGCTGCCGCGTACCGGTGCTGGCGCCGTCAGCCGGCCTGGAGCTCGGCCACGATCGGCTTCCAGTCGATCGGCGCCTGGCCGAGGTAGTAGAACGACACCCGGTCGGCCAGGCCCCCGAAGCGGCGCAGGATCTCGCCCGCCACCTGGTCGGGCGGGGCCACCACGCAGTAGGTGTGGAGCATCTCGTCGGTGATGGCCTCGCCCATCTCGGCCCACTCGCCCCGTCGGGAGGCGGCGTGCAGCGCCGGGTGCATGTGGCCGAACCCGTGGTGATCGAGGACGCCGGCGTAGGCCGGGGTGGAGCCGTAGAACGCCACCTGGCGCCTCATCTGCAGCTCCGCCTCCGCCATCTCGGCCGGGGTGTTGCCGGTGGCGATGTAGCAGGTGAGGGCGACCTCGATCCCGGCCGGATCCCGCCCGGCCCGGGCCGCCCCGGCGGCCAGGGCCGGCTTGATGACGTCACGCAGGTAGGCCGGGCTGGTGAAGCTGTGGCAGGCGAACCGGTCGGCCACCTCACCCGCCGCCTCGATCATCAGGGGCCCGACGCCGGCCAGCATCACCTTTGGGGCCCCGAACGGGTTGGGGGGCGGGCAGAACAGCGGGTTCATCAGGTTGTGGGTGAAGAACTCGCCCCTGAAGTCGAGCGGCGTGCCGTCGTTCCAGGCGGCCCAGACGGCCTGCAGAGCCAGGACGTACTCCCGCATCCGGGCCGCCGGCCGGGTCCAGGGCATGGAGAACCGGCGCAGGATGTGGGCCCGCACCTGGGTGCCGAGGCCGAGCACGAGGCGCCCGCCGGAGAGCTGCTGGATGTCGTTGGCCGTATAGGCCAGCGCCATGGGGGACCGGGCGAAGGCGATCGCCACCTTGGTACCCAGCTCCACTTGCCGGGTGGCCTGGGCGGCCAGCGTCAGCACCACGAACGGATCGTGGATGGTCTCGGGCACGAACACCCCGTCGTAGCCGTCGCGCTCGGCCGCCGCCGACGCCGGCCCCACCGCCTCCAGCGGGGCCTTGACCCCCGGCCCACCGTCCACCTTCATGATCGCAACCCCCAACCTCCGAGCCGGCCCCTGCCGGCCCCGGCCATGGTGCCAGAAGGCGGGGTTCGGGGGCGAAGGACGGGGGTACAGTGGCCAGCGATGGCCGTGCATCTCAATCACACCGTCGTGGGCGCAGTCGACGCCGAGGAATCGGCCCGGTGGCTGGCCGAGATGCTCGACCTGGCCGGGCCGGTGCACCTACCCCCGTTCTGGCAGGTGGACACGGCCAACGGGGTGAGCCTCGACTTCGCTTCCGTCGGGGCCGGGAACACGGTCACGCCGATCCACTACGCCTTCCTCATCGGCGAGGACGACTTCGACCGGGTGTACGGCCGGATCACGGCCCGGGGCCTCGACCACTGGGCCGACCCGCACCAGCACCATCCGGGCGAGATCAACCGCCACGACGGTGGGCGCGGCGTCTACTTCCTCAGCAACGACGGCCACTACCTCGAGGTGATCACCCGGCTCTACGGCTCCGGCGGCTGAGCGGGACGACACCCACACCCGGAACTTTGACACCCCGTACCGCATCCGCGGCGCTGGTGTCAGAGTTCGACGACGCTGCCGGACTCCGGTGAAACGTTTGTCGGACGTCGGGAACTCGCGGCCGCTCTTGCCGGTCTACCTCTGTGGTGGGCGGGGTGCGCACTCCCGGTACGCCCCGCCCACCCGGATCTGTCGGCCCGGCATCGCCGGGGTCGGACACGGTCCTGGTGCTGGTGACCACGAGCGCTCTGGTCGTCCCGTCCCGTCCCGATCCGCTCACCGAACGACGAGAGCGCGGTGCAGAAGGGCAAGCTGCGGCAAGGCCGAGCGCTGACGAGCTGGTTCGACACCTCCGGCAAAGGCAGGGCGAGGCAGAGATCAGCGAGGCTCGGCTTCCGAGCCGGCGGAGGAGAGCCGCCAGCGACAGGGGGCGCATCCCGACCGAGCAGACCAGCCTGCGTGTCGGGGCCACCACCGCTTTCAGCTCGGCGACCGGGAGGAGCTGGGATGCCTGTTCGCCCGCGGAGCTGTCAACCCGTCCGGCCGTCGCCGTCGAACATCGCCCCGTACATCTGAGACACGAAGGCTGTCACCTCGGCCGGCGCCGAGCGGGGATGGCCGGCGTCGAACGGGGGCTGGGGGTCGTACTCCATGTCGAGTTGCGTGGCCTGGGCGTAGGCCGTGCCGGCGATGCGCTCGTTGAGAGCCAACGCCATGTCGATACCGGCGCTGACGCCGGCGGCGGTCACCACCTTGCCGTCGAACACCACCCGGGCATCGGTGGGAATCGCCCCGTGGTCGGCCAGCTCGCCGTGCACGTACCAGTGGGTGGTGGCCCGCAGCCCCTGGAGCACGCCGGCCGCTCCCAGCAGGAGGGCGCCGGTGCACACCGACGCCGTCCACTGGGTGGTCGGGTGGATCGCCCGGATCCAGTCGACCGCCGGATCCCCGGAGCGGGCCATGGCCACGGCGGCCACCCCGCCGGGCACGATCAGCAGGTCGCACCGGTCGACCTGCTCGAAGCCGAGCTGGGCCTCGATCGAGAGCTTGCCGCCGTCGCTCACCGGCCCGGGCCGTTCGGCCACGAACGACAGCTCATAGCCGGGCAGGTGGCCGAGCCCGTGGTAGGGGCCGATGGCGTCGAGGGCGGTGAAGCCGGGGTACAGCAGGATGCACGTGCGCATCAGGTCGTCTCCTTCGGGACGGCGAGGCCCAGGGGGCCTCGATGGGAAAGGTCGGTGGGCAGCGCGGTCATGACATGGCGCCGGCCGGTCAGGGGGTGGATGCCGAGCACGGCCCGCACCCCGAACACGGCTTCGATCAGCTCGGCTGTCAGCACCTCGTCGGGGTGGCCCGACGCCACCACCCGACCGGCCGACAGCACGGTGATCCCGTCGCAGACGGCGGCCGCCTGATCGAGGTCGTGCAGGGCGGCCAGGGTGGTGAGTTTCAGGGATCGGGCCAGCTCCAGCAACTCCAGCTGGGCCCGGACATCGAGGTGATTGGTGGGCTCGTCGAGCAACAGGATCGGTGCCTGCTGGGTGAGCGCCCGGGCCAGCAGGGCCCGCTGACGCTCCCCGCCCGACAGGGTCGTCACCACCCGATCGGCGGCCCACGCCATGCCCACCTGCTCCAAGGCGTCGTCGGCGACCGCCAGATCCTGGTTGCCGTCCCGCTCGAACATTCCCTTGTGCGGGGCCCGTCCCAGCAGCACGAGCTCGCGGACGGTGAACGCCAGGTCGATCACGTGCTCCTGGGCCACGATGGCCCGGCGGCGGGCGGCCGAACGGGCCGAGAGATCGGCCCAGACGTCGTCGCCGCCCAGCTTCACGACGCCGGTCGCCGGGCGAAGGGCCCGGTACAGGCACCGCAGCAGGGTGCTCTTGCCCGACCCGTTCGGCCCGATCAGAGCGTGGAACTCGCCGGGGCCGACGGCGAGCGATACGCCGTCGAGGATGGGCTGGTGGTCGATGACCACCCGCACGCCGTCGACCTCGACCTTCACCCCAGCCCCCGGCCGGCCCGGCGCAGCAGCACGAGGAAGAACGGCGCCCCGAAGGCAGCTGTGAACACGCCGACCGGCAACTCGTTGGGCCGGTCGGCGACGCGGCACAGGATGTCGACCACCACCAGGAACACGGCGCCGCCCAGGACGCTCACGGGGAGCACCCTGCGGTGGTCGGGGCCGACGACGAAGCGGGCGGCGTGAGGGACCATCAGCCCGACGAACCCGATCCCGCCGGCCACGGCCACCGTGGACGCCGTCAGCAGCGAGGAGACGACCACGAGCTCCAGGCGGAACCGGTTCACAGGCACGCCGAGGGCCGAGGCGTTGTCGTCGCCCGTGGCCAGCACGTTGAGCGATCGGGCCCGGCCCAGGAGCCAGGCGCCGGACAGCACGATGGCGGCGGTCGGCAGGCCGAGATCTCCCCAGCTGGAGCTGGCCAGGGAGCCCATCAGCCAGAACATGATCCCCCGGAGCTCGAGGGGGTTGACGTAGAGCTGCACGAAGCTGGTGCCGGCCGTGGCCAGGTAGCTGACGGCCACACCGGCCAGCACGAGCCGGGCCGAGCCGAGCTGCCCGGCCTGTTGGGCCAGGACCATGACCACCAGCAGGGTGAGGCTGGCGGCGGCGAAGGCGGCCCCGGTGACGCCCAGATCGGCCAGCACCGGCACGCCGAGGGCCACAGCCAGCACCGCCCCCAGGGAGGCGCCCGACGACACCCCCAACACATAGGGGTCGGCCAGCCCGTTGCGGGCGAGCGACTGGAGGCACACCCCGGCCACGCTCAATCCCGCTCCCACCACGGCTGCCAACAGCACCCGGGGGGTGCGGAACGTCCAGATGATCTGGTCGTCGATCGGGTCGGCCGTTCCAGCCACCAGGCCGAGGTGACGGCCCACGACCGCCCACACCTGGGATACCGGCAGATTGACGGTACCCACCGAGACCCCGATCACCATCGCCACCGCCAGCACCGCGCCCAGGGCGAACAGCACCGCGCCGAAGCGGGACCGGGAGCCACCGGGAGCGGGCGGGCGCCGGAGCGTAGGGGCGGTGTCAGCCAAGCGTGCCGATGGCCTCGGCGATCTTCTCGATGGCGACCGCGTTGTAGGGACCGAGATAGACGCTCTCCGACACCGAGGTGTAGGTCTTCGTCTTCGACGCCGGCCAGTTGGGGAACTGGTCGAACAGGCCCTGGGCGTAGACGGCGGCGTCTTCCCCGGGGGCGAACAGGCCGACCACCAGCACGTCCACGTCGGCCGCCGCCATCTCCTCGGCGCTGACCGATCCCATGTCGGCGAAATCTCGGCCGGGGAACGAGTTGATCCCTCCAGCGGCGGCGATCACCGAGTCGTAGAACGAGCCACCGAAGACGGCGGGCAGGCCGTTGGCGTTCATCGCCGACATCCCGGGGTAGGCGATCAGCACACCGGGGGCGTCCGGCCCGGGCTCGACTGAGACGGCGTCGATCCGGGTCCGGGCATCGGCGATGACCGACGCCGCCTTGTCCTGGGCGTCGAAGATGCGGCCCAGGTCGGCCAGGAGCTGGAACGACGCTTCGTAGGTCTGCTCGTCCCACGCCGTCTGGTCTTCGGGCCGGGGATCGAGGTTGCCGTACGAGCAGTTCACCGGGGTCACGAAGCTGTTGATGCCGAGCTGGTCGAGCTCGTCGCGGGTGATCGATCCCATCTCGGCCGAGAACCCGCCGCTCCAGGTGCTGACCACCAGATCCGGCTTCTGGGCCAGGACCTGTTCCTTGGGCACCTCGAAGTTCTCGTTCAGGCTCACCCCGCCCGTCGGCACGGCGGCGATCTTCTCCAGCAGACCCTCGACGTCCGACGAGCCGTAGGACTGGCTGTTGGCCACGATCGAGTCCTCGATACCGAGAATCAGGAAGCTCTCGATCTCGGCCACCGAGGTGCCGTTCAGGATGACCACCCGCTCGGGACGCTGCTCGAAGGTCTGCTCCTGTCCGCAGTTGTCGATCGTCAGGGGATAGGTGGTGGGCCCGCCCAGGTCGCCCACGAGGTCGCCATCGTTGTCGACCAGCGTGGTCGGATCGGCGGTGGCTGAGGTCGGGCTGGCGCCGGCGTCGTCGGTGGTGGCCGAGGAGCTGTCGGTGCCGGACTCCGACCCGCAGGCGGCGAGCAGGAGCCCTCCGGCGGCGACGGTTGAGAGGAGGGTTCTGGTGACGCGGGATGGTGGCTGCACGCCGGGGTAGACCGGCTCGGCGGCTGTGCGGTTCCCCGTGGGTACGACCGCCCACCGGAGCGGGCGTCGGAGGCTACTCGATGGCGGCGGCGTACATCGTGGCGATGGTGGCGGCGGTGAGCCGCTCCTCGTACGACACCACCTGGCCCGGCTGCGGTGAGAGCACGAACCGGCCCATCTCGTGGCCGCCGCTGGTGGCCGGCAGCTCCAGGCCCTGGGGCAGCTGGGCCCGATCGGGGTTCAGGTCCTTCAGGTAGCCCATGATGCCGCCGGTGGGCAGCAGCACCGGCCCGCCGTCACCGGTGCGGGGTCCGGGCTGCCAGCGGCAGCCGCTGAGGTGGAGCACGGCGCTCAGGTGGTCGCAGGCGCTCGCCGTCAGCTGGTCGGAGGAGTGGTGACCGGTGACCTCGGAGGCGAAACGGAGCAGGTGCTCCAGCTCCGAGCCACGGGTGGCGTTGCCGGTGCGGGCCCCCACCAGCAGGCTGTTGAGCACCCCGACGGCCACCCCTACCGCCAACAGGATCAGGCTGGCCACCCGGTCGTCGGATCGGTCGAAGGCGAGGTGGTAGTAGGGCGGCGTGAGCAGGACGGCGTAGCCGGCGCAGGCGCTGAGGGCGGCGATGAGGGCGGGTCCAGTGGCGCCGAGGGCCGCCACCACCACGACGGGGATGACGAGCACGATGGCCAGCGCCCGCCCGTGGCTGGCCCGCAGGGGGATGAGGGCGGCGGCCGACGCCAGCGGCAGCGCCACGGCGAGGGCATAGGCCAGGGCCATGCGCCGGGCCGGTAGCCGGGCCCGTTCGCCCGGCGTGAGGGTCTCGGGCCTCGCCCGGCCAGCGCCGGGAACCGATCGGTGGCCGCCGGACGGGCGGCCGAAGGTGGAGCCGGGGTGGGGGAGCGATGCGCCCATGTCACCGTCGTACCCCACCTCCGATCAGGCAAGAAGGGCCTTAGCGCGGGCTTAGCTCCGGCCCCTGCAGTCTTGTCGTGCCCTCTACGGTTCACGCTCCCGTGCCGCCCGTGGTGCCCGCTCGCCCGGTCCCGACGCCGCCGGTAGTGTCGCCATCGGGCCCGGCCGATCGGCCGGCCGAGGGAGGAGCCCATCCGTGACCGACGAGGAACTGCTCGACGCCTTCCCCGGCGTCCGCATCGACGCCGACAACGCGGCCTGGCACCGGGGTCTGCTCGAGCGCCGCCTGCTGGTGAACCGCTGCGACGACTGCAGCCGGTGGCACCACCCGCCCCGCCCCCTGTGCCCGGCCTGCTGGAGCCGCTCGATCACCCCCACCGAGGTGGCGGGCGACGGGTTCGTCGCTCTGGTCACCGCCCTGCGCCAGGGGGCGCCCCAACCCGGCGTCGACTACGGCGACGGGGGCCACGCCCTGGTGGCCGTGGAGCTCGACGAGCAGCCCGGCCTCCGCCTGGCCGGCACGGTGGTGGGAACCCCGGCCGGCGAGATCCAGGTGGGCGACCGGGTGCGGGCCCTGTGGCGCGACATCCCGGGCCGCCTGCCCCGGGCCGACTTCGAGATCGTGGCCGCCTCCACTGGCGCGGGCCGTGTCGGCCGCGGTGAAGGAGCGACACGATGAGCACCCGCCGCAACCCGGCCATGGACCAGGTGGCCATCGTGGGCCTCGGCCGCTCGCCCTACGCCCGGGACCGCCAGGGCTGCACCCCGGGCTCCCTCGTGTCCGAGGCCTGCGTGAACGCCATCCGGGACGCCGGGCTGGGCCCGGCCGACATCGACGGGATCTGCGGGTCGATGGTGTCGGCCCAGTGGGTGCAGGCCGCCCTCGGGATCCCCGGGGTGGCCTGGTTCGCCAACCCCCAGGCCGTCATCGGCAACCAGATCACATCCGCCGTGGCCGCCGTGAGCAGCGGCATGGCCGACACCGTGCTCGTCTACCACCACGCCTACCGGCTCCCCTGGGCGTCACGCTCGGCGGCCAAGGACCCGATGCGCAAGCGGGCCACACTGGGTGTGGCCGACGCCCGCAGCTGGTGGGGGACCGGCCACAACGACACGGGCCCCAACTCGCTGTACGGGGCCCCGGCCTACGCCGCCTGGGCCGGCCGCTACCTCCACGACTACGGCTACACCCGCGAGACGCTCGGCCTGATCGCCATCAACTCGCGCACCAACGCCGCCCGCAACCCCAATGCCGTGTACACCGAGCCGCTCACCATGGAGGCCTACCTCGACGGCCGCATGGTGCGCGACCCGCTGTCGGTCTACGACATGGACATCCCCATCGACGGGGCCGACGCCTTCGTGATCACCACCACCGAGCGGGCCCGGGACCTGCCCCGGCCCCCGGTGCTGATCCACGCCGCCACCCTGGGCCACACCGACTACGGCTCGGAGGAGCAGCTGCGCGACCTGGAGCACGCCGGCCAGATGGTGGTGGTGGACCGGCTGTGGGCCAAGTCGGACCTCACGCTGGCCGACGTGGACGTGCTCTACCCGTACGAGGGGTTCTCCAACATCGCCCTCAGCTGGATCGAGAACGTCGGCTACTGCGGGCGCGGTGAGGGCGGGGCGTTCGTGGCCGACCACTGGGTGGAGGCCGAGCAGCGGATCATGATCCACGGCCGGATCCCGGTGAACTCCCACGGGGGGTCGCTGTCGGAGGGCGGCACCCAGGGAGCCGGGCACCTCCACGAGGCCTGCCTCCAGCTCCGGGGCGACGCCGGGCCCCGGCAGGTCGACGGCGCCGCCGTCGCCCTGGTGACCCCCGGCGGCTACTACTTCAACTCCCAGGGCATCCTGCTCCGCGGCGATTCCTGATCCCAGCCGAGATCAGGAGCCTGGGCCGCGCTCAGTGCGGCCCAGGCTCCTCAGAACGGGGTCAGAGGTGGTACGGGACCGAGATCACGGCCACGTTCTCCCGGAACAGCAGGCGCCCCTTGAGGAACAGGGCCGTCTGGTTGTGCAGGAGGTGCTCCCACCACTTCTTCACCACGAACTCCGGGATCACCACGGCCACCGTGTGGGACTCGTCCCGGCTCAGGTGGTCGACATAGTTCACGATCGTGTTCGACAGCTCCCGGTAGGGGTCGATCTCCACCTCGAGAGGCACGTCGATGCCTTGGCGGCACCATCGCTCCCGCATGTCGGTCGCCTGGTCCTCGTCGGCCGCCACATAGAGGGCCACGAGCTGGTCCGGCCCGAGGTGCTTGGCCCACCGCAAGGTGTAGAGCACCCCCCGGTGGAGGCCGCCCACGAGCACGATCATCGTGTTGACCGGTTCCGCCTCGGGCTCGTCGGGCTTGATCCGCAGCCGTTCCGCCACCCGGGTGTAGTGCTTGTTGATGCTCAGGAAGAGCAGCACCAGCATCGGGATGATCACGGCCGGAAGCCAGGCCCCCTGGGTGAACTTGGAGACCACCACCACCAGGGCCACGATGCCGGTGGTGAGGGCGCCGGTGGCGTTGATCACCAGGCTGCGCTGCCAGTTGGGCTCCCGCTCCCGCAGGTGGTGGCGCACCATCCCGGCCTGGGACAGGGTGAACCCGGTGAACACCCCGAAGGCGTACAGCGGTATCAGGGCCGACACGTTGCCGCCGAATATCACGATCAGGACGCAGGCCATGGCCGCCAGGAACAGGACCCCGTTGGAGAACACGAGCCGGTTGCCCCGGTGGGCGAACTGGCGGGGCAGGAAGCTGTCGGCCCCGATGATCGACGCCAACCGGGGGAAGTCGGCGTAGGCCGTGTTGGCCGCCAGGATCAGGATGGCGAAGGTGGCGATCTGGGTGATCCAGAACAGGATCCCGGGCCCGCCGTAGACGTAGCGGGCCATGAGGGCCAGGCCGGTGGGGTCGAGCTCGCCCCGGTAGGGGCGGAGGTGGGCGGCCACGATCGACACGCCGAGGAAGCAGGAGCCGAGGATCGTGCCCATCACGGCGATGGTGATGGCGGCGTTGCGGGGCTCGGGTTTGCGGAAGGCGGGCACCCCGTTCGACACCGCCTCCACCCCCGACAGTGCCACCGCGCCCGAGGCGAACGCCCGCAACAGCAGCATGAGACCGAGCGCCTTGGTGCCGGCGGCCAGCTCCGACGCCTCGGGGCTGACGATGCCCTGGGCCACCGAGGCCTGCACGTCGATCGGGCCCCAGCCCTGCACGTAGATCCGGAACAGCCCCACCACGATCAGCAGGATCAGCATGGTGATGTAGATGTACGTGGGCGGGGCGAACAACATGGCCGACTCCCGCAGGCCGCGGAGGTTGGCCAGGGTCATGAGCCCGATCATGCCCAGGCACAGCAGCACCCGGTGGCCCGACAGGCTGGGCACGGCCGAGGTGATGGCGAGGACGCCCGCCGCCACCGAGACCGCCACCGTGAGGATGTAGTCGACGAGGAGGGAGGCCCCGGCCACCAGGGCCGGGATCGTGCCCAGGTTCTGGCGGGACACGATGTAGGAGCCGCCCCCGCTGGGATAGGCGTGGATCGTCTGGCGGTAGCTGATGACCACGATGCCGAGCAGCCCGCACACCACGAGGGCGAGCGGGGTCAGGATCTTCCAGGCACCGGCCCCCATGCCGGCCACGCCGAGCAGCACGACCAGGATCTCGTCGGTGGCGTAGGCCGTGGACGAGATGGCATCGGAGGCGAACACCGGCAGGGCCACCGCCTTGCCCAGCCGCTGATGCTGTTCCTCATGACCGGCCAGGGGCCGGCCGAGCAGCAGCCGCTTCATCTTCTGTCGTCGCATGGTCCTCCACCCGCCGGGTTCTCTCTCAGCATGCGGGGGCCGGTCCGGGGCCGGCGCTGAGCGGGCGCTAAGAGAGCGGGGGCCGCGCGAAGAACGCGCTAAGAAGGCCAGAGGCCCTGATGGAGGCACCGGCACGGGCGATGGCGGCGAAGGCGAGGTGCCACACTGGGGCTGTGGCCGTGCACCGTCGGGGTTCGCTTCGCATCTATCTGGGGGCGGCCCCCGGCGTGGG
The DNA here is from genome assembly GCA_041394285.1 of Acidimicrobiales bacterium. Lineage (GTDB taxonomy): Bacteria > Actinomycetota > Acidimicrobiia > Acidimicrobiales > SZUA-35 > CADEDH01. The sequence continues at coordinate 649,822 of JAWKIL010000001.1, forward strand.
CAAGACGGTGGCGATGCTCGAGGAGGGCCATCGGCGCCGGGCCCGGGGCACCGACGTGGTCGTGGCCTATGCCGACCCCCGGGGCCGGCCCCACACTGCCGAGCGCCTGACCGGGCTCGAACCGGTGGCCCCCACCGCGGCCGCCATCGTCGAACGCCGCCCCCAGGTCGTGCTCATCGACGACCTGGGCACGCGCCCCGCCCCCGGAGCCAGGCGGAACTGGCAGCTGGCCGAAGAGGTGCTGGCGGCGGGGATCGACGTGGTCGCCACGGTGGACATCGCCGCCGTCGAGTCGCTGATCGACGCGGTGGCCGGGCTCACCGGGACCACCAGCCCCGACCGGGTGCCAGACACGGTGTTGGCTGCGGCCGATCAGGTCGAGCTGGTCGACATGGCGCCGGCCGCACTGCGCCGCCGGCTGGCCCACGGCAACATCGTGGCGGCCGACGCCCTGGACACGGCGACCGCCCGGCGCTTCGAGGCCCCGGTGCTGGCCGCCCTGCGGGAGCTCACGCTCACCTGGCTCCTGGAGCGGCTGCGGCGCTCTCCGCTCGGCGCCCAGGACCCGGTGCCGGAGCAGGCGGCGGGGCGGGAGCGGATCCTGGTGGCCCTGTCCGGTGCCCCCGACGGCGAGCGCCTGATCCGGCGGGCCGCCCGCGTCGCCGGCCGGACCGACGGCGAGCTGCTGGGCGTGGCGATCCTCAACCGGCCCGACCAGGGCACCTCCGTCCGCCTCCGGGACCAGCGGCAGCTGCTGGAGCAGGTGGGCGGGTCCTACCAGGAGGTCCAGGGCGACGACGTGGTGGAGACCCTCCTCCACGTCGCCCGGTCCGAGGGGATCACCCAGCTCGTCGTCGGGGCCAGCCCCCGCACCTGGTCCGGCCGGTCGCTCGTGGCCGAGCTGGCGGCCCGGGCCGGGGGGATCGACGTGCACGTGGTGGGGGGCTCGCCCCCGGGCCGGCGCCGGCGCCGGCTGCGCCTCCCCGACCGGCGGCGCCAGGTGGCGGCGGCCGCCCTGGCCGCCGTGCTGCTGCCTCTCCTCACCGCGGTGATGGTGGCCCTGCGGGACCGGTACTCCCTGCCGGTGGCCCTGCTGGCCTACATCGTGGTGGTGGTGGCGGTCACCTCGATCGGCGGGGCCCTGGTGGGCTTCGGGTGCGCCGTCGCCGCCTTCTTCCTGGCCAACTTCTTCTTCGCCGAGCCGGTGCACACGTTCGTGGTGCGGGACTCCGACGCGGCGGTCGCCCTGCTCGTGTTCCTTCTCGTCACCGCCATCGTGTCGGCCCAGGTGAACCTCGAGCGGCGGCGGTCGATCCAGGCCGAGCTGGCCGGCCAGGAGGCCGAGGCGGTGGCCACAGCAGCCATGGTGCTGGCCCGGGCCTCGGATCCGGTGGACGGCCTGGTGGACCACCTCAGCCGGGCCCTCGACGGCCGGGCCACCGTGTTGGAGGAGGAGTTCGGGGGCCGCTGGGAGCCGCTGGTGAGCCGGGGCACGATGCTGGGTCCCGATCCCACGGTGGTCACGGTGGACGGCCGCCACCGGATCCGGATCGACGAGCCTGCCCTCCCGGCGCCGCTGCGTCGCCTGGCCAGCGCCGTGGCCTCCCAGGTGGCCACGGCCATCCAGTCCCGGCACCTGCGGCTGGCCTCGGAGCGGGACCGGGACCGGATGGCCGGTGACGCCTACCGCACGGCCCTGCTCCAGGCCGTCTCACACGACCTGCGGACCCCGCTCACCTCGATAAAGACGAGCGTGTCGAGCCTGCTCGCCCCCGATGTGGCCTGGAGCGAGGCCGACACCCGGGAGTTCCTGGAGGTGATCGACGGCGAGACCGACCGACTCGACCGGCTCATCGCCAACCTGCTCGACATGAGCCGCCTCCAGACCGGTGCCATCAACGCCCGGATGGACGCCGTGCTTCCCTCCGAGGTGATCGCCGAGGCCCTGGACGGGCTGTCGCACGTGCCGCCGGCCCGGTGCCGGCTGGTGGTGGAGGACCCCGATCTGACCGTCGACGCCGACCCTGCGCTGCTGGACCGGGTGGTGGCCAACCTGGTGGCCAACGCCCACCGGGCGGCGCCGCCGGGCACCGAGGTGATGATCCGGGTCGGTGCGGTCGACGGGGCCACGGCCCAGATCCAGGTGGCCGACCGGGGCCCCGGCATCCCGGCCGAGCTCCGGGCCCGGGCCCTCGAACCCTTCGACCGGCTCTCGGATCGGGCCCCGGGCTCGGGTATAGGCTTGGGCCTGGCCATCGCCCGGGGCTTCGTCACCGCCATGGGAGGCGAGCTGACGCTCGACGACACACCGGGAGGCGGGCTCACGGTGTCGATCCGACTCCGCCGGCCGACCCCCTCCCCGAGCGACACCCCCGAACCCATGAACGACGCCAACCCCCAACCGAGCCATGCCGCAGACCGTTCTCATCGTCGATGACGAGCCCCAGATCCGTCGGGCCCTCCAGCTGAACCTGAAGGCCCGGGGCTATCAGGTGGAGCTGGCGGCCGACGGGGCCGAGGCCCTGCGGTTGGCCGGCCGGTCCCACCCCGACGCCGTGCTCCTCGACCTCGGCCTGCCCGACATGGACGGCCTCGACGTGATCGCCGGGCTCCGGGGCTGGAGCAACGTGCCGATCGTGGTGCTGTCGGCCCGGGGCGACGAGGCGGGCAAGGTGGACGCCCTCGACGCCGGCGCCGACGACTACGTGACCAAGCCCTTCGGCATCGAGGAGCTGCTGGCCCGGCTCCGGGCCGCCATACGCCGCCACGCCCCGGTGGCCGAGGACGCGGTGGTGGCCACCGAGGACTTCACGGTGGACCTGGCCGGTCGCCAGGTGACGGACCGCAACGGAGAGCCCATCCACCTCACCCGCATCGAGTGGGGCCTGCTGGAAGCGCTGGTTCGCCAGCCCAACCGGCTCGTCACCCAGCGCCAGCTCCTCCAGCAGGTGTGGGGCCCGGAGTACGAGACGGAGACCAACTACCTGCGGGTCCACCTCACCCACCTCCGCCACAAGCTGGAGCCCGACCCCAAGCAGCCCCGCTACCTGCGCACCGAGCCCGGTGTGGGCTACCGGTTCCACCCCACGCCCGGAACGTAGGCGAGCCAGCGGGCCCCGGCCGGCGACTTGGGGTAGGTTCCCCCGACATGGAGTTCGGGATGTGCGTGACCACCAAGCTGACCGAGGTCGATTTCGCCAAGCAGTGCGAAGACCTCGGCTTCGACTGGCTGTGGGTGCCCGACAGCCAGATGATCTGGGGCGACTGCTACGCCTACCTGGCGCTGGCCGCCGAGCGAACGTCGCGGATCAAGCTGGCCACCGGCGTGGCCGTGGCCGGCACCCGGGCGGCACCGGTCATCGCCCACTCGATCGCCTCGGTGGCCACCCTGGCCCCGGGCCGGGTGGCGCTGGGGATCGGATCGGGCAACTCGGCCTACCGGTTCATGAACCTGAAGCCGCTGCCCGTCAAGCGCTACGGCGACGAGATCCGGGCCATCCGGGGCCTGTTGGCGGGGGAGGAGGTCGACTACACGTTCCGGGGCGTCACCGCCCCCATCCGCTTGATGATGGCCGACCGGGGCTACGTGGACCTGGAGCACAAGATCCCGATCGTGGTGTCGGGGTTCGGGCCGAAGTCGCAGGCCCTGGCCGGCGAGCTGGGCGACGGCCTGTTCGTGTCACTGCCCAACGAGGACCGCTCGATCGCCCGGTCCAAGGAGACGGTGCGCCGGGCTGCGGCCGACGCCGGCCGCACCGACGTGGACGTCGACGCCGCCAGCTACCCCATCGTCAACCTGTTGAACGTGATCATCCTCGACAAGGGTGAAGATGTGCTGTCGGACCGGGTGATCGCCGAGCACGGTCCGTTCATCATCTCGGGGATGCACTACATCTTCGACAGCGTGCGCCAGTACAACCGCACCCCGCCCCGCAAGCTGCTCGACGTGTGGGACCGCTACACCGACATGATCGAGCGCACCCCGGAGCACCTGCGCCACATCCGCATCCACGACGGCCACTGCACCTTCCTGCGCGACGACGAGCGGGACCTGATCACCGAGGACCTGGTGCGGGCCACGTGCGTGGTGGGCCGGGCCGAGGAGTGTGTGGAGGAGCTGCGGGAGATGGAGGCGGCAGGGGTGGACCAGCTGGTGGTGTTGCCGGCGCCCGGCCACCAGGCGGCCTACGCCGATCGCTTCGCCCGGGAGATCATGGCCAAGATGTAGTTCGGCCCGGCTGGCCCCGATCCGGGGCGGGCTGGGTAGGTTCGGCCCATGACCGACCTGCAAACCGTCCCCGAGGACTGGACCCGGGCCCTGGCCGTGGTGGCCCACCCCGACGACCTGGAGTACGGGGCGGCCAGTGCCGTGGCCCGCTGGACCGGACAGGGCAAGCACATCGCCTACTGCCTGGTCACCGCGGGCGAGGCGGGGATCGACTCGGTCCCGCCCGACCGGTGCGCCGTGCTGCGCCAGGACGACGAGCGCCGCTCGGCCGCCGCCGTGGGTGTGACCGAGGTCGAGTTCCTGGGCCACCCCGACGGGCTGGTGGAGGCGAGCCTGGTGCTGCGGCGTGACCTGGCGGCCGTGATCCGCCGTCACCGCCCCGAGGTGCTGATCAGCATCAACCACCACGCGTCGTGGGGGGCCGGCGTCAACCACGCCGACCACCGGGCGGTGGGGATCGCCCTGCTCGACGCCTCGCGCGACGCTGCCAACCGGTGGGTGTTCCCCGGATTCGGGGGTGAGCCGTGGAGCGGCGTCCGCTTCGCCCTGTTCTCCGGGTCGCCCCACGCCACCCACTGGGCCGACGTGTCGGCCACGATCGACGCCGGGGTGGCGTCGCTACGGGAGCACCAGACGTACCTCGACGCCCTCCCCGAGGGCACCGCGGGCAAGGATCCCGAGCCGTTCCTGCGCTCGCTGGCGGAGGCGGCCGGGGCCGATCTGGGGGTGGAAGCGGCCACCACCTTCGAGCTCGTCGAGCTGTGACCGACATCCCCGATCTGATGCCCCGCACCGTCACCGGTGGCGGCCCCGGGCATCAGATCGGGATGGGGGACCTTCGACCCGTGGTGGGCTCCCGCCCCTGGCCTAATCTCCGAGTGTGCGACTAGAGGTTACCCGACGAAGCGATCTGGCCGTGCGGGCCCTGCGGGCGCTGGCCGCCGCCGGGGAGCGGCTGAAAGGCCCCGAGCTGGCAGAAATCGTGGACGCCACCCCAGGTTTTTTGGGGCAGGCCATGACGCCGTTGGTGCGGGCCGGCTGGGTGCGGTCCGACCCCGGCCCGACCGGCGGCTATTCCCTGGTCGGACCGCTCGACGACCTGTCGGTGCTGGCCGTGGTGGAGGCGGTGGAGGGGCCGACAGAAAGCGGCCGCTGCGTGCTGGCGGACGGCCCGTGCGCCGGGCACGGCACCTGCGCCCTCCACGAGCCGTGGCTGCGGGCCCGTACGCTACTACTGGCCGAGCTCGACGCATCTCCCGTGATCGCACCCGCTCCCCGGACGGCAACAACCGCGCCCGCCCGGGGGGCGGGCGCTTCCGCCCCCGCCCGTACCCCCGCCCAACTGGCCGGGGACGGGCCCGCCGTCACCGGGACGGGGACGGGGAGCGGGAACGGTTCCCGCTCCCGTGAGCGGGGGCGGCCATGAGCGAGGCGACCGCCCCGCCGTCGAGCCCCGCCGCCATGGCCGACGCCGCCTCCGGGGGCCCGGTAGGCAACGGCCGCCAGGTCCGGTGGCGGGAGGTCGCCCTGCCTCGGGAGCACGGGGGTGGAGCCTGACGGCCGAGCCGGCTGTGCTGGGGCTGCTGGCCGCCTGGTCGGGCTCGGGAGCGGCGCTGGCCGTGGGGGCCATGGTGGCCTTCGTGGCCCGAACGCCGCTCAAAGTGGTACTGGTCGACCGGTTCCGGCACCGATGGTTGCCCCGCACCGGGCTCGCCCTCCGTATCGCGCTGGGGGAGCTGGCCGTGCTGGCGGCGCTGGCCGCCGTGGCCGTGGCCGTGGCCGGAAGCGGCGACCGCCGTTTCTGGGTGCCGCTGGTCTTGGCCGTGCCCCTGGTGGCGGTGGAGCTGTGGTTCGACATGCGCAGCCGGAGCCGGCGGCTGGCGCCCGAGCTGGCCGGGGCCGTGGGCATCGGGTCGGTGGCCGCCGCTATCGCCCTGGCCGGCGGTTCCCCCGGTCGCGTCGCCGCCGGGCTGTGGTGCGTGATCGCCGCCCGGGCCGCCGCCGCCATACCCTACGTGCGGGTCCAGCTGGCCCGGGCCCGGAACCGGCCCCATCGGCGCTGGCCCTCCGACCTGGCCCAGGCCGGCGCCGTAGCCGCCGTCGCAGCCGCCTGGGTGGTGGGGGCCGTGCCCCTGGCCGCCGTCGCCGTGCTCGCTCTGTCGGGCGCCGTGGCCCTCGTCGGCCTGCGGCTCCCGATCCGTCCCGCCCCCCTCATCGGGGCCGAGCAGTCGGTGGTGGGGCTCACGGTGGTGCTCGTGGCCGGCCTCGCCACCCGCCTCATGCTGAGCTGACCCGATCCCACGACAGGAGGGAGACGCCCCCCCGATGAACCCGTCGCCCCAACCACCGCCTTCCGGCACCGGCTTCGAGCCCGGCGCGTCGCTCACCGCCATGGCCGACGAGCTGGAGGCCACCCATCACGCCTACCTGCGGGCCGTGTTGCCCGAGCTGCACAACCGGGCGGTGATGGTGGCCGACACCCACGCCGCCCACCACCCGGAGCTGGCCCCGTTGGCCGCCCTGATCCGGGAGCTGCGGGCGGAACTGGAACCGCACCTGGCCAAGGAGGAGCAGGTGCTCTTCCCCTTCGCCCGGTTGCTCGACGGGGCCGAGGCCATGCCCCGGTTCAACTGCGGGTCGATACGGAACCCGATCGGGGCGATGTTGGCGGACCACGACCGCACCGACGAGCTGCTGGCCCGCCTCCGGGCCGCCACCGCCGGATTCACGGCCCACGCCGACGCCCCGGTGGGTGTCCACCACCTCTATCGGGACCTGGCCGAGCTGGAGGCCGACACGCTGGCCCACATCCACAAGGAGAACCACGGGCTGTTCCCGGCGGCCATGGCGGCCGAACGGGCCCTGCTGGAACGCCAGGCGGCATCGGCCGGACCCGACCAGGGCGGCGACCCGGCATGCTGGGCCCACCGGTTCGGTCCGTTCGACCACGAGCCAGAACCGTGAGCTGAGCGTCACCGCTCGCATACGCAAGCTCCTAGCATCGTTTCACCGTCTCCGGTCGGAGGCGGGGGAACGCAAGGTTGTCGAAGGGGAGGTCGCCGTGGCAGTGACGGGGATCGAGATCGTGTCGGTCACGGCCTATGAGGGCGGGGAGGCGTTCGGCGCCACCGGCCCCTACGAGCGGCTCGACGGCGTGGCCCGCTACGCCGTCGACCCCGACCATCCGGCCAACGGCGGGATCGTGGACCTGGCCCGGGCCCCCCGGGGTGCCGACGGCCTCGTCCGCTTCGAGGGCGACGTGACCATCCTGCGCCCGGCCCACTCGGAGCGGGGCAACGGCACGGCGCTGCTGGAGGTGCCCAACCGGGGGCGGCGCACGCTCACCACCCTGTTCAACCAGGCGGTGGCCGAGATCCCGCCGGCCTGGCCCATCGCCCCCGGCGACGGCTTCCTGTTCCGCCGGGGGTTCACCCTGGCCTGGGTGGGCTGGCAATGGGATGTGCCCCGCGGCCCGGGGCGGATGGGTCTGGCCGCCCCCCGGGTCACCGGCAACGCTCCCGGGTTCACCCAGCTCCGCGTCCAGCTCCCGGCCGATGCTCCGACCGTCCTCCTCACCGACCAGCACGTGGGCCCGCTGGGGGCCCACGACCCGATCCCCACCGTCGACGTGGCCGATCCCGACGCCGTGCTCTACCGCCGCCGGGCCCCGGGCGACAATCCCGAGGTGGTGCCCCGGGACCGGTGGCACTTCGCCGATCCGGTCACCCTGGCCGTCGACGGCGGCCTGCGGGCCGGCGTCATCTACGACCTCGTCTACCATCTCGACGTGCAGCCGGTGGTGGGCGCCGGCCTCCTCGCCGCCCGGGACCTGGCCTCCCATCTGCGCTCCACCCCTGATCCGATCGCCGCCAACCGGCTGATCATCACCGGGCTGTCGCAGAACAGCCGGTTCCTGCGCCATCTGCTGTCGCTCGGGCTCGATGCCGACGAGGAGGGCCGGCCCGCATTCGACGGTCTGCTCGGCATCGTGGGCGGCGGCCGGCGGGGCGAGTTCAACCACCGCTACGCCCAGCCGTCGGTGCAGCCCACCCCGGGCTTCGGCCACCTGTTCCCCTTCGCCGACGCCCCCCAGACCGATCCCCGTACCGGCCGCACCGCCGGGCTGCTGGACCAGGTCGCCGCCCACCCCGAGCCGCCCCGGATCGTGCTGTGCGACAGCTCGGCCGAGTACTGGCGGGGCGACGCCTCGCTGGCCCACACCAGCGTGGTCGACGGGTCCGACGTCGAAGCCCCGCCGTTCGTGCGCCGCTACCTGTTCGCCGGCACCCAGCACAGCGCGGGGCCGGCCTACCGGGGCGACCTCACCATCCAGGGCACCCGGGGCGCCAACCTGTTGAACATGGTCGACTACCGGCCCCTGTACCGGGCGGTGCTGGCCAACCTGACCGCCTGGATCGCCGAGGGAACCGAGCCGCCCCCGTCGGCCGTGCCCCGCTGGAGCGACGGCACCGCTGCCACCCGGGACGATGTGCTGGCCGCCCTGTTCGCGATCCCGGGAGCGTCCCTGCCGGTGCCGGCCGAGATGCCGGTCATGCGGGCCTTGGACCTGGGGCCGGAGGCGGGGGCCGGCGTGGGGCGCTACCCGGCGGTCCCCTTCGGCCCGCCCTATCCCACCGCCGTGTCGGCCGTGGACGCCGACGGCAACGAGGTGGCCGGTATCGCCATGCCCGACATCATCGTGCCGCTGGCCACCCACACCGGCTTCAACCCCCGTCACCCCGAGATGGGGGCGCCCGGTCAGCTGATGGAGTACTTCGGCTCCACCGTCCCGTTCGCCGCCACCGTGGCCGAGCGGGCCGAGACCGGCGACCCCCGGGCCTCGGTGGAGGAGCGCTACTCGGGCCTCGACGACTACCTGGCCAAGGTGGCGGCGGCGGCCGAAGCCCTCGTGTCCCGCCGCCACTTCCTGGCCGAGGACGTGGAGCTGTGCGTGGAGCTGGCCCGCCAGCGCTGGGCCCTCCTCGTCGGCTGAGCCCCGCACCCGGCGGCGGCACCCACGGTGGCGTCGGCCCCCCCGAGCCGTGCGAAGGAAACCGCGCCCCGGCCGCAACCCGCGTCGCGAAACCTCCGGCATTCGTCGAGAACGTGACTCAGAACGGCGGCAGGGCGCGGTTACCTGTGTGGGGTTGGCGGCGGTGCCCGATGGCCGGGGTGGCCGAAAGAGCCGAAAATCGGGGTGGAGCTTGCCCGGGGCCGGGACGCTCCCTAGCTTTCGGTCATGAGTGGACCGCTGTCTGGCCTGACCGTCATCGAGCTGCAGGGGATCGGGCCGGCCCCGTTCTGCGGCATGGTGCTCTCCGACATGGGAGCGGAGGTGATCCGCGTCGACCGGGCGGCCCGGGTGCCCGACGAGTTCCCCGACACCCCGCCCGTGAGCCCGCTCGACCGGGGCCGGAGATCGATCGCCGTCGACCTCAAGTCGCCGGCCGCCATCGAGGTCGTGCTACGCCTGGTGGGTGAGGCCGACGCCCTGATCGAGGGCTTCCGCCCCGGGGTGATGGAACGCCTCGGCCTGGGGCCCGACATCTGCCTGGCCCGCAACCCCCGCCTCGTCTACGGCCGCATGACCGGCTGGGGCCAGGTGGGGCCGTACTCCCAGATGGCGGGCCACGACATCAACTACATCGCCCTGGCCGGCTGCCTGGCCCACATCGGGGCCGACGCCGACGCGCCGCCCGCCATCCCGCTCAACCTGGCCGGTGACTTCGGCGGTGGCGGCATGCTGCTGGCCCTGGGTGTGCTGGGCGGCCTGATCGAGGCCGGCCGGTCGGGTCAGGGCCAGGTGGTCGACGCCGCCATGGTGGACGGGGCGGCCATGCTGATGGCCTCGTTCCACGGGGCCAACGCCCTGGGCGGGCTGCGGCCCCGGGGCCAGAACCAGCTCGACGGCGCCGCCCACTACTACGGCGTCTACCGCTGCGCCGACGGCGAGTACATCTCGGTGGGCTCGATCGAGCCTCAGTTCTACGCCGAGCTGCTCCAGTACACCGGGGTCGACCCCGAGGAGTTCAAGGCGCAGCGCCACAAGGCGGGCTGGCCCGAGCGGCGCAAGCAGATGGCCGAGATCTTCGCCTCCAAGACCCGCGACGAATGGTGCGAGATCATGGACGGCACCGACATCTGCTTCGCCCCGGTGCTGACCATCCCCGAGGCGTACGAGCACCCCCAGAACGTGGAACGCAACACGTTCGTCGACGTGGCCGGCGTGCGCCAGCCGGCGCCGGCCCCCCGCTTCGAGCGGACGCCGTCGGCGATCGCCGGCCCGCCGGCCCATCCGGGTCAGGACACCGACAGCGTGCTGGAGAAGTTCGGCTTCTCGGCGGCCGAGGTCGAGTCGCTGCGGGCCGACGGCGCCGTCCGCTGACATGGCGGTGCTCGACGGGCAGCAACTCGACGGCAAGGTCGCCCTGGTCACCGGCATCGGGGCGGGTATGGGCACGGCCATCGCCCGGGCCTACGCCGAGGCCGGCGCCACCGTGGTGGGGGCCGACATCGACGAGACCGCCGGCCGGGCCGTGATGGACGCCCTGGGCGCCCCCCACCGGTTCGTGCGGGGCGACGTGGCCCAGGCGGCCGAGTGCGAAGGCCTGGTGGCCGACGTGGTGGCCGGCAACGGCCGGATCGACGTGCTGGTCAACAACGCTGGCGTGACCAAGAGCCTGGGGTTCTTCGACGTGACGGAGGCCGACTGGGACCGGATCTACTCGGTGAACGCCCGGGGCCTGTTCTTCCTGATGCAGGCGGCGGCCCGGGCCATGCGGGAGCAGGGTGGGGGCCGGATCGTCAACATCGCCTCGATCGCCGGCAAGGGCTACCGGGGCACGTCGAACGTGGCCTACGCCGGCACCAAGGGGGCCGTCATCGCCATGACCCGGATCAGCGCCTCCCAGCTGGCCCGGTTCGGGATCAACGTGAACTCGATCTGCCCCGGCGTCACCCGCACCGCTCTGTTCGAGCAGGTGATCGGGGAGCTGATCGAGCGCACCGGGGTGAGCCGGGAGCAGGCCGAGGCCAACGCCGTGAAGTCGATCCCGCTGCGCCGGGCCAACGACCCAGAAGACGTTGCCGCCCTCGCCGTCTACCTGGCCTCCGACGCCGCCCGCAACGTCACCGGCCAGAGTTGGAACGTCGACGGCGGCTTGCAGTGGGACTGAGGTGTCCGGCAGCCCTTCGGGCTGCTTCGAGTTTCGCTTCGCGGAAACTCGCCCGCAGGGACCGGTGAACATCGGATGAGAGGGGAAACACATGAAGATCGGATTGGCCTCGCCCAACTCGTCGTACGGCGTGCCGACGGCGGAGATGGCGGTGGACCTGGAGCAGCGGGGCTACGACACCCTGTGGGTGGGGGAGCACAGCCACATCCCCACCAGCCGGGAAACCCCGCACCCCAGCGGGCACGAGTTGCCCCGCTTCTACTGGCACATGCGCGACCCGTTCGTGTCGCTGGCCATGGCGGCCCAGGCCACCACCACGCTCAAGCTGGTCACCGGTGTGTGCCTGGTGCTGGAGCATGAGATCGTCGACCTGGCCAAGCAGGTGTCGACGATCGACGACCTGTCGGGCGGGCGGTTCCTGTTCGGCGTGGGCGTCGGCTGGAACCGGGAGGAGCTGGAGAACGTGTCGGACGTTCCCTGGAGCCAGCGGTACAACGCCATGCGGGAGACGATCGCCGCCCTCCGGGCCCTGTGGGGCAACGAGTCGGCCGGCTACTCCGGCACCTTCGTCAACGTGGCCGACTCCTGGGTCTACCCCAAGCCGACCCGGCCCGAGGGGCCGCCGGTGCTGATGGGGTGCCAGGGCCGCCTGGGCATGAAGCACGTGGCCGAGTACGCCGACGAGTGGTGCCCCCTCGACATCGGCTTCCGCGACGTGGCCAAGGGCCTGGGCTGGATGCGCGACGCGGCCGAGGCCGCCGGGCGGGACCCGGACTCGATCCCCGTGACCATGTACTGCTTCGGTTCGCCCGACGCGGCCAAGCTCGAGCAGTACCGCGAGCTCGGCGTGGTCCGCACGGTGCTCAGCGCTCCCGACGAGCCCGACGCTCACCACCGGTTCCTCGATCGGGTGCAGCCCCTGGTCGACCAGCACCGCTGACCCGGCCCGAGCCCGCCCTCCGAGTCCCGAACCGCGACGGAAACCGCGCCCCGCCAGCGAACGGCGTCACGTTTTCCCTGGAATCCGTAGAAAACGTGCCGCAGAACGGCGGGGTGTCGCGATTTCCGTCGCGCAGTTGACGGGCGGGGGTGGGGTGTCGCCGGGAGCGGGCGTGGCCGTCAGTGGGAGTGATGGTGGTCGTGGTCGGGGTCGCGGCGGGCCCGGAGGGCGGGCCACAGCACCTGGGTGACCCGGGCCATGGCCCGCACCGCCTCGGCCAGCGACCGGCCGGCCGGCTTGGGGTGGAAGATGAGCCGGTCGAGGCGCATCGTGTTCAGCCAACCGTCGATCAGGTCGACACAGTGCTCGACGGAGCCGATGGCCCACCGGTCGTCGATGAACTGGCGGCTCAGGTAGTAGGGGTCGTCCGACGTCAGCTGCCGTTGCTCGCCGGTGGCCGGATCCTTGTAGGTGAGCCCCGTGCGCTCGGGGGCGTACTGCACCCGGTACACATGGTTGAGGTAGGGCTCGAAGCCGGCCAGGGCCTCCTCGTCCGAGTCGCCCACCTCGATCTCCCGGTACAGGGCGTGGGGCAGGTAGTCCTCCTGGCCGGCCGCCGTCACCGCCTCCTCGTAGGCCCCGAACTGGCGGGCCGTGTGATCGATGGCGGTCAACGGGGCGATGCACAGCCCGGCGCCCCGGGCGGCGGCCCGGGCCCGGGACCGGGGAGCGGCCGCCCCCAGCCACAGCGGGGGCCGGCGGGTGGGGTCGATCGGGGTGGGCCGCAGCAGGCCCCCCTCGACCCGGTAGATCTCGCCGGCGTAGTCGAAGCGCTCGCCGGTCCAGGCGGCGTCGACGATGTCCAGGCACTCCCGCAGGGCCCGGGTGCGGCGGCCGTAGTCGGCCCCCTGGGCGGCGAACTCCTCGGGCCGGTAGCCCTGGCCGAAGCCGGGCTCGATGCGGCCGTCCGACAGGTTGTCGAGCACGGCCAGGTCCTCGGCGATCCGCAGCGGATGGCCCTGCAAGGGCGCCAGGGCGATGCCGAAGCAGATCCGCACCCCCCGGGTGACGCCGGCGATGGCCCCGGCGGTGACGAAGGGCGAGGGGTTGTAGCCGTCCTCCTCGCCGTGATGCTCGGCCAGCCAGATGTCGTCGATGCCGAGCCGATCGGCCTCGGCCGCCAGCTCCAGACCCTCCTGGTAGGCCCGGTCGAAGCTTTCGCCCAGGTCGGGGCGGCGCTGGAAGCTGAGGGCGATGCCGAGACGGGGCATCTTCGGGGCGGGCTCGTCGGTGAACCGGGCGCTCTCGATCATGGCCGCCGACGCTAATGGGGATCGACCACCTGTGTCCTGTTGGGATGGAGGCTGGTTGCTGTGAGCCGCTGGCTGGTTAGCACTCTCGGACGCTGGGTCTTGAGCCCTAGGGCTAGATCGTGCGCCAGCTGGTTGGTGAGGTGGGCTGTGATGGCTGGTGGGATGGCGTGCCGGTGAGCACTGAACCATTAGCGGGCTGCTGGCTGCCTTCGGCTTTGTCGTCATCGGAGGTTGAGGAGGTAGGAGATGGGAGAGGTGTTCGTCGGCCTGGACTGGGCCGAGGACCATCACGACGTCCATGTCGAAGACGGAGCAGGACGGAAACTGGCCGCAGCCCGGATCCCGGAAGGAGTGGTGGGGGTGGCGCGGTTCCACGACCTCCTCGCCGCTCATGCCGAGGACCCCGCTGGGGTGTTGATCGCGACCGAGACCGATCGGGGTCTGTTCATCACTGCGTTGATCTCGGCCGGGTACCGGGTGTTGGCGGTGAACCCGTTGTCGGTGGCCCGCTACCGGGAACGACACACCACCTCGGGCGCCAAGTCCGACCCGGGGGATGCCAAGATTCTGGCTGATCTGGCCCGCACCGACGCCCACAACCACCGTCTGGCGGCCGGTGACAGTGAGCTGAGTGAAGCGGTCAAGGTGTTGGCCCGGTCGCATCAGTCGTTGATCTGGGCCCGGCAACGTCAGACCAATCAGCTCCGCTCCACCCTGCGGGAGTTCTACCCCGCCGCCCTGGACGCCTTCGCTGAGCTGGGCGGACGCGACGCGTTGGCGGTGTTGGCCATCGCCCCGAACCCCACCTTGGGCCGGCAGTTGTCCCGGGCCAAGATCGCCTCCGCTCTGCGGCGAGGCGGGCGACAACGCCGGATCGACGAACGCGTCGTTGAGATCCAAGCGGCGTTGCGGACTGAGCATCTTCAGGCTGCTCCGCTGGTGGCTGACGCCATGGGAGCGACCGTGGCGGCGTTGGTGGCGGTGATCACGACTCTGGTCGACCAGATCCAGATCCTCGAGGCCGAGCTGGCTGACCGTTTTGAGCAACACCCGGACGCTGAGATCATCCGTTCCCTGCCAGGACTGGGGATGACACTCGGCGCCCGGGTGCTGGGCGAGTTCGGGGACGACCCGAACCGCTATGCCAACCCCAAGTCTCGCAAGAACTACTCCGGGATGTCACCCATCACGAAGGCTTCCGGCAAGCAGCGGGTCGTGCTGGCCCGCTACGCCCGCAACCGGCGCCTGGCCGACGCCTGCTACCAATGGGCCTTCGCTGCGCTGACCGCCAGTCCCGGCGCCCGGGTCTACTACGACCAACGACGCGCCGGCGGTGACACCCACCACCGGGCCCTACGAGCACTCGGAAACCGTCTCGTCGGCATCCTCCACGGCTGCCTTCACCACCGAGCTCTCTACGACGAACACACCGCCTGGGATCACCGACAACCCCAACCCGAACAACAAGCCGCTTGACAGTTCCGCCCGTGGGATGTCTAGCCCACCGGTCTGATGCGTCCTAACAGCGGCCAGCGCTGTTTGGGCGCGCAGTTTCGGCCGGGGCGGGGGGTGCGCTACAACCGGACCCGTGACGACACAGGCTGAGCAGGGAACGGGTTTGCAGCGGGTGCTGGTGGCCAACCGGGGGGAGATCGCCATCCGGATCATCCGGGCCGCCCGATCCCTGGGGCTGGCCACGGTGGCGGTGGCGCCCGACGACGACCGGAGCTCGCTCCACCTGCGCCGGGCCGACGACACCCGGGTCCTGCCCGGACGGGGGGCCGGCGCCTATCTCGACCCGGCCGGCATCGTGGCCGCCGCCGTCGACTCGGGGGCCGATGCCGTGCACCCCGGCTACGGCTTCCTGTCGGAACGGGCCGAGTTGGCCACCGCCTGCGCCGACGCCGGGCTCACCTTCGTGGGGCCCAGCGCCGACGCGCTGGCCCGCCTGGGCGACAAGGCCGCCGCCCGGGCCCTGGCCGAGGCCTGCGGCGTGCCGGTGCTGGCCGGCACCGGGGCGGTCACGGCCGAGGAGGCGGCCGCCTTCCTGGCCTCGCTCGGCCCCGGCGGCGCCGTGATGCTCAAGGCCGTGGCCGGGGGCGGGGGCCGGGGCATGCGGATGGTGACCGACCCGGCCGAGCTGGCCGACGCCTGGGCGCGGTGCCGATCCGAGGCGCAGGCCGCCTTCGGCGACGGCGCCGTGTACGCCGAGGAGCTGGTGCGCCGGGCCCGGCACGTGGAGGTCCAGGTGCTGGGCGACGGCTCCGGCGCCGTGGTGGCCCTGGGCGACCGGGAATGCAGCCTCCAGCGCCGCCACCAGAAGCTGGTGGAGCTGGCCCCGGCCGACCTGCCGGCAGCGACCGCCACCGCCCTGGCCGACGCCGCCCTGGCCATGGCCCGGTCGCTCGGCTACCGCAGCCTGGGCACGTTCGAGTTCCTGGTCGACGCCGGCGATCTCGTGTCGGGGTCCGCCACCGCTGACGCCGGGGGGCATCAGATCGGGCGGTTCGCCTTCATCGAGGCCAACGCCCGCCTCCAGGTGGAGCACACCGTCACCGAGGCCGTCACCGGGCTCGACCTGGTCGCCCTCCAGCTCCGGGTGGCCGGCGGGGCCACCCTGGCCGACCTCGGGCTCAGCGCCGGCACCCCGCCGCCCCCGGCGCGGGGCTGCGCCGTGCAGCTCCGGATCAACACCGAGACGATGGCGGCCGACGGCACGGTCAAGCCCACCGGCGGGATCATCGCCGCCTTCGACGCCCCCGGCGGGCCCGGCGTGCGGGTCGACACCGCCGCCGGCTCCGGCCTCGCCCTCCATCCCGGGTTCGACTCGCTGCTGGCCAAGATCGTGTGCCACACCCCTGAGCGGTCGCCGGCTGCCGCCTACCGGGCCGCCCGGCGGGCCCTCGACGAGCTGCGGGTGGACGGCGTGGCCACCAACGCCGGCTTCCTGGCCGCCCTGCTGGATCATCCCGACCTGGCCGCCCAGCCACCCACCACCCGCTTCGTCGACGACCACCTGATCGAGCTGGTGGCGGCGGCCGAAGCCGCCACCGCCGCCGCACTGGCCGGGCCCGGCTCGCCCGGCGCCGAGGGTGCTGGCGGCCCGGCCGCCTCGTTCCGTACCGCCGCCACCGGCACCGGTGGCGTAGGCACGGCCGTGGCCCAGCAGAGCCGGGCGGCGGTCACCGCCGGCCCCGGCCAGGCCCTGGTGACCGTGCCCATGCAGGGCACGGTGGTGTCGGTGGCGGTGGAGCCGGGCCAGCCGGTGCGGGCCGGGGCCGAGGTGGCGGTGCTGGAGGCGATGAAGATGGAGCACGTGATCACGGCCCCCGCCAGCGGCACCGTCAGTCGCCTCGTGGTGGGCCCCGGCGACACCCTGTACGAGGGCGAGGCCCTGGCCGTGATCGACGAGGGCGAGGTGGACGTCGACGACGGGACGGCCGCCGCCGCTGTCGACCTCGACCACATCCGCCCCGACCTGGCCGAGATCGTGGACCGCCACGAGCGCACCCTCGACGAGCGCCGGCCCGAGGCCGTGGCCCGGCGGCGCAAGACCGGGCACCGCACGGCCCGGGAGAACGTGGCCGACCTGGTCGACGATGGCTCCTGGGTGGAGTACGGCTCGCTGGCCCTGGCCGACCAGCGCCAGCGGTTCGACCTCGACTGGCTGATCGCCAACTCCCCGGCCGACGGCATGCTGGCCGGTCTGGGCACGGTCAACGCAGAGCTGTTCGGGCCCGACGCGGCCGAGACCGTGGTGATGTCGTACGACTACACGGTCTTCGCCGGCACCCAGGGCCTGGTCAACCACCACAAGAAGGACCGCATGTTCGACGTCGCCGAGCGGTCCAAGCTGCCGGTGGTGTTCTTCGCCGAGGGTGGCGGGGGCCGTCCCGGCGCCGACTGGGAGGAGTCGCCCGGCTTCAACCTCACCACCTTCCACGCCTGGGGCCGCCTCAGCGGCCTGGTACCGCTGGTGGGCATCACCACCGGCCGGTGCTTCGCCGGCAACGCCGCCATCCTCGGTTGCTGCGACGTGATCATCGCCACCCACGACTCGAACATCGGCATGGGCGGCCCGGCCATGATCGAGGGCGGCAGCCTCGGCGTGTTCACCCGGAAGAGGTGGGGCCGATGAGCGTGCAGGTGCCCAACGGCGTGGTGGACGTGGCTGTGGCCGACGAGGCCGAGGCGGTGGCCGTGGCCAAGCGAGTACCTGAGCTACTTCAAGGGCCCGCCGACCGGGGAAGCCCACGGCGCGAGCTGCGCCATGTAGATCCCCGAGAACCGCCTGCGCATCTACGAGGTGCGCCGGGTGCTGGAGCTGATCGCCGACGTCGGCACCGTGCTCGAGCTGCGGCCGAGTTCCGGCCAGGCCATGGTCACGGCCCTGGCCCGGGTGGAGGGCAAGCCGGTGGGCATCATCGCCAACAACGCCGCCCACATCGGCGGCGCCATCGACGGTGACGCGTCCGACAAGGCCAGCCGCTTCATGCAGCTGTGCGACGCCTTCGGCCTGCCGGTGGTGATGCTGTGCGACACGCCCGGGATCATGGTGGGCCCCGAGGTGGAGAAGACGGCCCTGGTCCGCCGGGCCAGCCGGATCTTCGTCACCGCCGCCAACCTGAGCGTGCCGGTGTTCACCCTGGTGCTGCGCAAGTCCTACGGCCTGGGGGCCCTGGGCATGGCCGGCGGCTCGTTCCTCAACCCCGTGTGGGCCGTGTCGTGGCCCACCGGGGAGTTCGGCGGCATGGGGTTGGAGGGCTTCGTGCGCCTCGGGTTCCGCCGGGAGCTGGAGGCGCTGGAGGACCCGGAGGAGAAGCAGGCCTTCTTCGACCGCAAGCTGGCCGATCTCTACAACGTGGGCAAGGCCCTCAACGTGGCCACCCACTTCGAGCTGGACGACGTGATCGACCCGGCCGACACGAGGCGCTGGATCGCCAAGGGCCTGCGGGCCACCGCCAACTACTCGGCTGGCCCCAGCCGCAAGCGGCGGCCCTTCATCGACACCTGGTAGCCCCTGCCGCTGTGTCGTCGCCCGGCGCCTACACCAGCGCAGTGGCCAGACGGGCCACCGCCTCGGGGACGTCGACGGAGGCGATGCCGGCCACCGAGATCGGCAGGTAGGTACCGTCGGGCTCGGCGCAGAACCCCGGCCGGCCGCTGAGCACCATCACCCCGGCTTCCCGGGCCCGGCGCACCGTGTCGGCCTCACGGGCCGCTTCGGGCGGCACGGCCCGACCGGTGCCGTCGACGAGGCGGAGCCACAGCAGGAATCCGCCGGTGGGTCGGTGGACGAGTTCGAGGCCGGGCACGGCGGCCAGGGCGTCGGCGGCGGCCCGGCGCCGCTCATCGATGCTGCGGCGCAGCCGGGCCAGGTGGCGGGACCAGCCCGGAGCGGTCACCACCGCCAGCGCCGTCTCCTGGAGCATGGTGGACACGAACAGGTCGTCGGTCAGGCGGCTGTTGCGCAGCCGGGCCAGGGCAGGACCCCGCACCACCACACCGGCGATGCGCAGGGCCGGGGCGGTCGACTTGGTGAGCGAGCGGACGTACACCACATGCCCGTCGGGATCGGCGCCCAGCAGGGGAGCGGGGCCGCCGGGCTGGTCGAGGTCGCGAGCGAAGTCGTCGTCGATCACGAAGGCGCCGTGGGAGCGGGCCAGGGCCAGGACCGCCTCCCGCCGCTCGGGGCCGAGCGTGGCGCCCACCGGGTTGGCCAGGCGGGTCTGGAGGTAGATCAGGCGGGCTCCGGTCACGTGGAGGACGGCGGCCAGCAGGTCGGGGAGGACCCCTTCGCCGTCGGCCGGTACCGGCACCGGGTGGAGGCCGGCGGCTCGTGCCGCCTCGATGGCCCCCACGTAGCTCGGGGCTTCCACCACCACGGGGTCCCCGGGTGACGCCAGACCCCGGAAGGCGGCCGTGAGTGCCGCCTGGCCCCCAGGTACCACCAACACGTCGTCGGGGTGGACTCCGGGGCCGGCGTCGGCTGCGAACCAGGCCCGCAGCGCCTCCAGCCCCTGGGCCGGGGTCCGGTCCCACGCCCCGGGCCCCCGGGCGGCCCGGCCGGCGGCCGCCGTGAGCAGGGCCGACGGCCACAGGCTGGCGTCGGGGTAGCCGGCGGCCAGCGACAAGGTGCCGGCGGGGGCGAGGGCGGCCAGGCTGGCCATCGCGTCGCCGGGCTGGGCCCGGGCTCCGAGCGCCACGGTCTGCCAGCTCACGTCGCCGGGAACGGGGGCGGCCCAGCGGCGGGCCACGAACGTGCCGTTGCCGGGCACCGCATCCAGCAGGCCCTCGCGCTCCAGGCGGGTGATGATCCGCTGGACGGTGACCGGGCCGGCCCGGTGCCGGCGGCTCAACTCCCGCACCGACGGCAGGCGGGAGCCGGCCGGCTGACCGGCCACCAGGCTCCGCAGCTCGGCCTCGATCCGGCTCCCGGACCGGTTGGCTCCGCTGTTATCACCAGCTGCACGCACCGTCGAAAACGTTACCGGTACCGAAGGCCGAGCGTTTCAGTACGGCCGCCGGCGCCGGGCCGGTGGTCGCCGGGACTTTGGTCCCGACTTCGCCTCGCCGCTTGCCGCAATCGAATCGCAGTTCGACACTGGCGTCACCGCCGACGGGTGGGAGCGCACCGCCAGCGAACAGGGAGGCAGCGATGAGCGACAGCAACGGATCGCCCCGGGTGGCCGTGATCGGGGCCGGCATGTCCGGCATCCTCAGTGCCATCAAGCTGGAGGAGCGGGGCATCCCGTTCGAGATCTTCGAGAAGGCCGACCGGATCGGCGGCACCTGGCGGGAGAACACCTACCCAGGGCTGAGCTGCGACGTGCCGAGCCACGCCTACACCTACTCCTTCGCCCGCAACCCGGACTGGAGCCAGTGGTTCGCTCCCGGCCCCGAGATCCAGAACTACTTCCAGGGCGTGGCCGACCGCTTCGGCGTCACCGGCCGGGTCCGCTTCGGCGACGAGGTGACGAGCCTCGAGTTCCGGGACGGGGCCTGGGACCTGGGCACCGCGGCCGGCTACACCGGTCGGTTCGAGGCCGTCATCGCCGCCACCGGCGTGCTCCACCATCCCAACGTGCCCGACATCGCCGGCCTCGACAGCTTCGCCGGCGACTGTTTCCACACCGCCCGCTGGGACCACTCGGTGCCCCTCGACGGCCGCCGGGTGGGCGTGATCGGCACCGGCTCCACCGCCGTGCAGATCACCAGCGCCCTCGTCGGCAAGGTCAGCCACTTCAGCCTGTTCCAGCGCACCCCGCAGTGGGTCATCGGCGGCGAGAGCCGGCACTTCACCGACGAGGAGAAGGCGAGCTACCGCCGCGACCCGGCGTCGCTGGAGGCCTTCGTGGCCCAGGTGAAGCAGGGCATGCGGGAAGGCATCGCCGAAGCCGTCATCGACGTCGAGTCGATCCAGCTGGCCAAGATCCAGCACCTGTGCGAGAAGAACCTGGACACGGTGCGGGACCCCGAGCTGCGGGAGAAGCTGCGGCCCAGCTACCGGGCGGCGTGCAAGCGGCTGATCTTCTCGCCCGACTTCTACGATGCCATCCAGCACCCCAACGCCGAGCTGGTCACCTCGGGCATCAAGGCGATCGAGCCGGGCGGGGTGCGCACCAACGATGGCGTGCTCCACGAGCTCGACGTGCTCGTGTTGGCCACCGGGTTCAAGGTCGACCGCTTCGTCCGCCCCATCCGGGTCATCGGGCGGGACGGGGTGGACCTCGACCAGGCCTGGGCCGACGGGCCCCGGGCCCATCTGTCGATCACGGTGCCCGGGTTCCCCAACTTCTTCATGCTCAACGGGCCCAACGGTCCGGTCGGCAACTTCTCGCTGATCGACGTGGCCGAGCTGCAACTGGGTTACGTCCTCCAGCTGATCGAGCCGATGCGGGAGGGCCGGTGGCGGGAGGTGATGGTGACCGAGGAGGCCACCGAGGCCTTCGAGGCCGAGCGGCGGGCCGCCGCCGCCAACACGGTGTGGAGCACCGGCTGCAACAGCTGGTACCTCGACCGTCACGGCGTGCCGGCCACCTGGACCTTCTCCTGGGACCGGTTCTGCGACGAGATGGCCGCCCCCAAGCTGGCCGCCTTCGACGTGCGCTGATTCGTCGCCGCCGGCATAGGCGCGTGCACCTAGGCGACGGCGTCGATCGGTGCCCCCCGACCCCGCCGCCGCCGAGCCGCGGAAACCGTGGTCAGCAAGGACCCACGAAGGCGCCGGCCGACTGATCGGCCATGGCCGTCCGGCAGATCAGCTCCACGAACCCCCGCAGGTGGTTGTAATTCGTGGTGGGCGACGTGCACTGGAGCCTGAACGCGCCCAGCAGGGCCTGGTAGGCGGCCGACGTCTTGTTGCCCCACGACCCGTCGACTGTCAGCGATGCCCCGTTCAACAGGTTGCAGGCCGTCTGCACCAGCATCGTGTCGGTTCGGGCCGACGTCCTGAGGGGCGGGGTCTGGGCTCCGGCGTCGGTGTCGATGTGGATGTGATTGTGGTGGTCGGTGTTGTAGGCGGCGGTCAGCACAGTGGCGCAGTCGCGGCGCATCGCCGCCCAGATGGCCAGATACTTCCGCTGCGCCTCGCGAGGCTGGGTGGAGCGCCAGATGACGTTCATGTCGTAGAGGTTCGGCCCGAGCTTGACCGCCGTCAGATCGAAGGCCCGGCCCGTGCTGTGGCAGCCGGTCTTGCAGACCTTGGCCCCCACGTCGCCGATCCACTCGATCGTGCCGGGGCCGTCGTTCACGGCGTAGTGGTTCAGCCCGGCGAAGGCGAAGCCCAGCTGGGTGTGGAACGCGGCGTTGAAGCTCTCGTTGTGCTGGGCGCCGTGCACACCGAACTGGCCGCTCCAGCCCAGACGGTGGCGGAGCCCCCAGTTGGGGCCGAAGAGGTGGTTGCGGGTGATGGTGGGGGCTGCGCAGTCGGTAGCGCACGTCATGGGGTTCTCCAGTTTCTCGGGTCGTGATGGGCGGTGGTCAACGGTCGCTGTTCTCCACGCTGTAGATGCCAGGTCCGAGCTCGACCATCCAGCCGTTCGCCAGGCCGGCCACCGGCAACCGGTCGTGCTGGGCGAATCGGCGCAAGCTGTCGTCGGGCTCGAACGGATCGACGTGACCCACCTTCTCGGTAGAGAAGTAGCGGGTGCCCGCACCGTCGCGGACAGCCACGACGAAGCCGCCGCCAACCGTCTCGACCGCCCGTACATCATGGAGCTCGTGCCCCAGGTCGACGACTATCGGATGCAGCTCCTCGACCACGTGATCGTGGCCGAGGCTCACCATCACGACCTGGTCGGCGATGTTCGACTCGGTTCCGTACCGTCCCGAGCTCGTAGCGATCAGCAGATAGCCGTCGGCCGTCGACCGCAGCGCGATCGGCTCGAGGCAGACATCCGGGAGCGCACCACCCGACAGCGCGGCCGCTGATACCGAGTCACCGCTGACGGTGAGGAGCGACGGACGGGTGACCGTCACCTCGTGCTCGTAGTAGGTTCCCCCGGTCGGTGCGGGCGGCGCCGGCGCCCCCATGTCTTCCTCCAGCCAGCGGCGATAGGCGTCGCTCATCTCGGACGAGTACCGCTCCCGGGCGATGGTGTGCTGCACGGTGTGCCCAACGACGAAGTCTCGCGGGCCGTTCGCCGCCAGGGCGATCGGACCGTCGGTGACACCGAACCGGGCCAGAGGTTCGCCCGGACCGAACAGGAACGTCGATCCCTCCAGCCTCAGGCGCTGGAGCGTTGCGGCGTCGTCCTCCGACTGCACCACGCCGTAGTAGTCGTCGCCGACCGCGGCCAGCGCTCTGACCGCGCCGAACTCCTGGCTTGTCTGCTTCATCTGCTTGCCCCCATCTCGATGACAAGGTCAGTCGTATCATCGGGGGGCCGATCGTTCTATCCGCCTCCCGACACAACCAGCGTCCGGAATCGCCGGGAGAGGGCCGTCAGACGGCGACTGCGAGCAACGGGTGCTCTGCCGGATGCCCTCCAGCTCGACCGGTCCGATCGCATCGTGGGGGTGACGAGCGCCCGTTCGCGGCGGCGGGGGATCGATGCCCTACCGGCCGCCGCGCTTCGTCTCTACCATCACCTGGACCCGACCGATGACGTGATGCAGGAGGAGGTGGCCGGCCGTGGCCCCACAGCTGGTTGGTGCCGATCTCGACAAGCTCGACGCCTTGGCCCGCTTCCTCGACCGCCAGGCATCGGTGGTGGAGCGGATCGGGTCCGGGGCTGCCGCCGACGTGGGGGCGCTGAGCCGGATCTGGGCCGGAGCCGACGCCGGCCAGTTCGCCACGATCTGGCGGTCTCGGCATCAGGCGGCGCTGACCGCCGCCGTCGCCGAGCTGCGGGCGGCAGCGGAGACGGTGCGCCGCAACCGGGCGGCCCAGGAGCTGGCGTCGGGGAGCGACGGCAGCGGGGGCACCGGTGCGAACGTCGGCGACTTCTTCCTTGGCGACGCCGCCAGCTTCTGGAAGGGCGACGACGACACCTTCCCCTACGGCTCGCTGGCGGCCGGCCTGCTCCGGGTGTGGCGGACGGCGTCGTACACCTGGGGTAGCGGCCCGTTCCCGGTGTTCAACACCGGCCTGGTCGGCCGCGGGCTGTCGGCCGGGCTGAGCCGGATCCCGGCCCTGGCCCCGGCCGGGGAGTGGCTGACCACCCCGGGGGCCACCCAGGTCTTCCGCCGGGTCGGCATCGCCGGCGCCGTCGTGTCGACCGGGGTCGGGTTGTACGACCTCTACCAGCAGGGCAACCCGATCGACGCCTTCCGGGCCGACGGTGCCGGGTACGTGGCTGACGTGGCCAACACGGCGTTCAGCGCTTCAACCGCCGCCTTCCTGATCGCCCCCAACCCGGTCACCGGGGCGCTGGTGGTCGGCACCGGGCTGGTGTGGGCCGGGGCCGAGGTGGTGGATCACTGGGACGACATCTCGAGTGCCGCCGGCGACGCCTGGGACACCGGCACCGGGGCCCTGAGCGACGCATGGGACACCGGCACCGGGGCCCTGAGCGACGCCTGGAGCGCCGGTACCGACGTGATCGGCGACGTGCTCGACGTGGGGGACTGGTTCTGATGGGCGGCCTCCGCCGGCCCGGCCTGCGGGCTCTGGCCGACCTCGAGCGCGTGCTGCACCGCACCCACCCGGCAGGACCGGTGCGGGTGCGGTACGTCGACCAGGGACGGGGCGGCGTGCAGGCCGAGGGCGCCGGTGGCGTGACGGCAACGATCCCCGTCTCCACCCTGCCGGGCCGGGCGACCGTGGCCGACGAGTTGGCCGCCGGTGTGGAGGTGGCCGTCGACGGCGAACCGGTGCTGCTCCTCCGCCAGGCCCGGCACGGCCTCCGGCGGGGTGCCCGCGTCCTCGAGGTGACCGACCTGGGCCGGGGGTGGGTCCCCCCGGGGGCGGTGTTCCGGGCTCGGGGGCTGAGCGGCAACGCCAGCCTGGAGGCAGCGGGGCGCGCCCTGGTGAGGGTGCGCGAGCCGTGGTTCAGCACCGTGGTCGGCCCGGGGGTGCCCGACGAGCTGGTGGTGGTCCACGCTGCGGTTGCTGTGGGGCTGGGCGAGGCGGTGCGGCTGTGACCGGGCCCCTCGTAGGCGCAGAGCGGGAGGAGACGATGCTGTTCGACCCGATCCGGGCCACCCTGGTGGCCACCGAGGACGAGCTGGCCGATCTGGCCGCCCGGGCCGCCCGGGGCGACGAGGGCCTGCATCCGACGGTGGCCGGGATCGTCGCGGTGGTCGGGGCCCCGGCACGCTCGGTGGTGATCGAGCGGTTCGACCAGGGCCTGGTGGCCCCGCTGTTCGTGGCCTTCGACGGGAAGGGTCGGGCGGTGGTGACCGAGGGCGCGGGTGATGTCGACGGCAGGGCCGCCCTGTCGATGACCGCCACCCACCTCGAGCTCCTGCCCGCCCTGTTGAGCCAGGCCCTCCGGCTGCACGCCGGGCTGCCGTCCGCCAGCCGCCGCCCGCTGGAGGCCACCGCCGGCCAGATCGAGGCGGCGTGGGCCGGCGCGGCCGGGATGGCCGGCGCGGCCGGCGTGGCCGAGCCGGGGCTGGCGGCCGTCCTGGCGGCGATGACGCACGGGTGGCGGGCGTCGGGGAGCTGGGCCGGGGCCGAGATCGACCGCTCGGCGACCGTCATGTCGGCCGGCGCCGAGGGCCTGTGGCACGTGGACCGGGGTCCGGCCGACCACGGCCCGGTGCCGATCGGGCCCGACGACCGTATCGAGCTTCGGCCGGTGACGGTGGCCGAAGCCCGGGCCCTGCTGGGCGACGTGGTCACCGGCCGCCGCTCGTGCTGAGCCGGCGCCCATCGAGCGGGCGCCCTCGGAGGGCGGCAGGCCGCGCCGTCAGCAGCCGCTGGCCGTGGCGTGGGTGGCGGCCCACCCTCCGTCGACGGGCGACACCGTCACCAGCGTCACCCACTCGGCGCTCCCCGGCGCGATAGGGGCGCCGTAGGTGTAGGTGCCGTCGGGCGTGACCATCTCCACGTAGCCGCTCTGGTAGTAGGTGGCGGCCGCCGGCGTGGTCAGGTAGGCGTCGAGCGCCTCGGCCGGGGTGGGCGCCGCCGGGCCGTTGGCCGCCAGGTCGTCGTTGGGCGGGGCGCCTGGCCCCCCGTTGCAGGGCAGCGCCTCCGCCGGCGCCTCGCTCATCTGCCGGGTCTCGACCACCAGCGGGCTCCGATCGGCGATCGGTGCCTGGCCGTCACCTGCGGCCAGGTCGTAGACGAAGCGGGCGATCGCTTCCCCCTGCTCCGACACGGTGAACTGGATGAACCGGCAGTGTTCGGCCACCTTTACCGCCCCACTGATGAGGATGCGCAGCGCCGTCAACTCACCGACGCCGGACAACACCACCAGCTCGGTCTGCCCCTCAGGCGAGAGGTCGTAGTTGATGTCGCTGTCGGCCCGGCCCAGCCCGTCGGCCGTACCGTCGGCGGCGTAGAGCTGTCGGTCCGGGGCGGGCCAGAGCGCCTCCACCACGAACCGTTCGGTTTCCCGGCGGGTGACGAGGCGACCGTCGCCGTCGAAGGTGGTGGTGCCGATGGCCCCGGCCTCGTCGGGCAGCACCTGCAGGAACCCGGGCAGCGAACTGCCGGTTTGGGTGCCGGGACCGCAGTCCAGGCCACCAGGCGGAAGCACGGTGGTGGCGGTCGACTGATCGCCTTCGCTCGCGGACCCGGGTGTGGCCCCGAGCGCGGTGGTGGCCGGCTGGGCGGTGGACGTCTCGGCAGAGGTCGCCGTGGGGCCGGTGTCGAGGCGGACGTCGCCGCTCCGGGTGGCCCACCATGTCGCCCCGCCGGCAACGATCACGGCCAGCACGGCTGCGATCGTCAGCATCCAGCGACGCCGTCCATTGAGCGGGGCCCGTCGCCGAGCGGTCCGGCCTTCGGCGATCGCAGCGTCGAGGGCCCGGCGATGCCCGGCAGCGACGGCGGCCGATGGCTGGCCCACCTCGGGCCGCAGGGAGCGGAGCTCGTTGTCGAGGTGCATCAGAGGGTCTCCCCGCTGGCCGTGATCCGTCGGGGCCGGGCCGGTGGTGGCTCGGGTGGGCCACCGGCGTCGGCCGCCATCTCCCGCAGGCGGGCCCGGAGCCGGGAGATGCGGGACCGGACGGTGCCGATCGGGATGCCGAGCGCCTGGGCGATCCCGGCGTAGTCGAGCTCCTCCCAGGCGTACAGCACGAGCAGCTCTCGCTCCTCGGGCCGGAGCCGGCCGATCGCCCAGCGAAGCGCCCGGGCCCTGTCGCCCAGCTCGGCCGCTTCGTCGACCAGCTCCAGCACCGGCACGTCCACCGGGGCTCGGCCCCGGAGGCGCTCGAGGGCCCGACCGGCCCGGCCCAAGCTGCGGGCCCGGCCTCGGGCGACATTGGTGGCGATCCCGAACAGCCACGGGCGGAGCTCGCCCTTCATCGGGTCGAAGTGGTGGCGCCGGGCGAAGGCAGACACGAACACCTCGCCCGCCAGCTCGTCGGCCACCTCCGGGCCCCAGGCTCGGGCCAGGTAGGCCCAGACGGCGTCGTGATGGCGCTCGAACACCTGGGCGAAGCGGGCCGGCGTGTCGCCGCAGGCGGCCTGCATCACGGCGGCATCGGAGTCGTCCATCATCCTCTACTCCGCCGATCGGCTCCGAGGGTTCCCCATGACAGCCCATTCTGCGCGACGGAAATCGCGACACGTCGGCGATCTGCGTCGCGGAACCCTCGGATTTCGTGGAAAACGTTACGCAGATGGGGGGCGGGGCGCGGTATTCGTGACGCAGAACGGGGGGCGGTCGGAGGCGGAGCCGAGCGGGCTCATTTCGACGGGCCGGGGCCGGGCTAGTAGAAACGGGAGCCAAGGGGGTCGTCCGGAGCGTGCCGGCGCCCGCACGCCGTGAAAGGGGACCCATGGGGGAGCTGGACGGGAAGGTCGCACTGGTCACCGGGGGTGCCCGGGGCCAGGGGGCGGCCGAGGCGAGGATCTTCGCCCGGGAGGGCGCCACCGTGGTCATCACCGATGTGCTCGACGAGGCCGGGGAGAAGACCGCCGGCGAGCTGGGCTGTGAATACCACCACCTCGACGTCACCTCCGAGGCCGGGTGGGAATCGGTGGTGGCCGACATCGTGGCCCGCCACGGCCGGCTCGACATCCTCATGAACAACGCCGGCATCTTCAAGCCGGCCCAGCTCCTCAACACATCCACCGAGATGTGGAACCAGACGGTGGCCATCAACCAGACCGGCGTGTTCCTGGGAATGCGCACCGTGGCCAAGGCCATGGTCGAGGCCGGCAACGGCGGCTCGATCATCAACACCTCCTCGATCGCCGGCCTGGAGGGCGGCTTCGGGGCCACGGCCTACGGCGCCACCAAGTGGGCCGTCACCGGCATGACCCGCACGGTGGCCAAGGAGCTGGGCAAGCACGGGATCCGGGTCAACTCGATCCACCCCGGGGCCATCGTCACCGACATGATCACCAACATGCTCGAAGGGGGCCGGGACGAGAAGATGATCTCCCGCCAGCCCCTCAAGCGGCTGGGCACGCCGGAGGACATCGCCGAGATGGCGCTGTTCCTGGCCAGCGACCGCTCCAGCTACTGCACCGGCCAGCAATTCACCGTCGACGGAGGCGTCCATGGCTGATCCCTACTATGACCCGGAGATCAAGGCGGCCATCGACGCCGGCCCCAAGTTGGGCACGGTGAAGGGCGGCACGCTGGAGCGGGTGCGGGAAGACCGGCTCCGGGCCAACGCCCTCATGCAGCTTTCGGACCAGGTCACCCGCACCGACATGATGGTGCCCGGCCCGCCCGACGGTCCGGGCGAGGTCCGCATCCGGGTCCACCGCCCGGTGGGGGCCGAGGGTGACCTGCCCTGCCTGTACTGGATGCACGGCGGCGGCTACGTGCTCGGCGTGCCCGAGCAGGACGACGAGCGGTTCGACCGGTGGTGCACCCGGTTCGGGATCATGGGTGTGTGCGTGCAGTACCGCCTGGGCCCCGAGCACCCGTACCCCGCCGGGTTGGAGGACTGCTACGCCGGGCTCAAGTGGGTGAAGGAGCACGGGAGCGAGATCGGCATCGACACGAGCCGGGTCGGCATCGGTGGGCCCAGCGGCGGCGGAGGCATGGCCGCCGCGCTGGGCCTGCTGGTGCGTGACCGGGCCGAGTTCCCGATCGACTATCAGCTCCTGATCTACCCCATGATCGACGACACCCGCACCAGCACCACGGCCAACTGGGACGTGCCGGTGTGGAACACCGAGTCCAACACCTTCGGCTGGCAGAGCTATCTGGGCCCCCTGTTCGGGACCGACGACATCCCCTACACGGCGGCCCCGTCGCGCTGCGAGGACCTGTCGGGCCTGCCGTCCACCTACATCATGGTGGGCACCCTCGACGGCTTCTGCGACGAGGACATCAGCTACGCCCAGCGCCTCAACCAGTGCGGCGTGCCGGTGGAGCTCCACGTCTACCCCGGCGCCCCCCACGGCTTCGAGGGGTTCGCCCCCGGCACGGCGGTGGCTCGCCAGGCCCGCAAGGACATCAACAACTGGCTCGCCGCCCAGCTGGGCCAGGCCGGGTAGGGGAGCGGGACCACCATGCGCCTCGGAGCCGTCCTGCCCACCACCGAGATCGGCGACGATCCGATCGCCGTGCGCGACTGGGCCCAGGCCGCCGAGTCGCTCGGCTACAGCCACCTCATCGCCTACGACCATGTTCTCGGGGCCGTCCACGACAACCGGGAACCCCGGCTCTGGGGGCCCTACACCGAGAACGACGCCTTCCACGAGCCGTTCGTGCTGTTCGGGTTCCTGGCCGCCGTCACCACCCGGGTGGAGCTGGAGACAGCGGTGATCATCCTGCCCCAGCGTCAGGCCGTGCTCGTGGCCAAGCAGGCGGCCGAGGTCGACGTCCTGTCGGGCGGGCGGCTCCGGCTCGGTGTGGGCACCGGCTGGAACCACGTGGAGTACGAGAGCCTCGGGGTGGACTGGGAGCAGCGGGGCAAGATCTTCGACGCCCAGATCGCCCTGCTGCGCGAGCTGTGGGGCAACCCGGTGGTCGACCACACCGACACCTTCCACCGGGTCGACCGGGCCGGCATCAAGCCCCGGCCGGCCCGCCAGATCCCGATCTGGTTCGGGGGCGGTTCCAAGGTGGCCATGCGCCGGGCGGCCAAGGTGGGCGACGGCTTCACCTTCGCCGGCTCCGGTCGCAAGATCCTGGAGCAGGTGGACCGGATCCGGGACGACGTGGCCGCCAACGGGCGCGACCCCGACGCCTTCCCGGTGGAGCTGACCGTGGCCTACGGCCTGCCCCCCGAGAAGTGGGACAGCATCGCCGCCGACGCCCGGGCGGCGAAGGTCGACTACCTGTCGGTCAACACCATGAGCACCACCTCGGCCTGGGCCGGTACCCCGGCCCCCAACCTCACCAGCCCGTCCGAGCACATCTCGGCGCTGGAGACCTTCGCCCGCCGGATCGGTACCGACTAGGTGTCCCTTCGGGACCCGGAGTTTCGCCTGCGGCGAAACTTCCCCCAAGCACACACAGCAGCGCAGCGCGGCGCCGCCACGTCACACACACCACATACGCCAGCGTCGGACAGCAGACGCCGACACAAGGGGGACAGACGATGACGACGCCGATCGAGGTGCACGGCCAGGGCCCGCCCAACGGGCCGCTCCAGGGCATCAGGATCATCGACCTGTCGGCCGTGATCTCGGGGCCGTTCGGCACCTCGATCCTGGCCGACCAGGGGGCCGACGTGATCGCGGTGGAACCGATCGACAACCCCGACATCGTCCGGTTCTCGGGGCCGCTGGTGGACGAGGCCCAGGGGGTGAGCGCCTTCTACGCCGCCCAGAACCGCAACAAGCGCTCGATCGCCCTGAATCTCAAGTCCGAGCAGGGCAAGCGGATCCTGCTCGACCTCGTCCGGGGGGCCGACGTGGTGGTGCAGAACTTCCGCCCCGGCGTGCTCGACCGGATGGGCCTGGGGTGGGAGGTGCTCTCCCGGGTCAACCCGGAGCTGGTGATGTGCTCGATCAGCGGATTCGGGTCGGACGGCCCGTACTCCCACCGCCCGGCCTTCGATCCCATCATCCAGTCGGTGGCCGGGATGCCCACCCACCAGGCCGACGGCGAGGGCGTGCCCCAGCTCAACAACGCGATCGTGTGCGACAAGGCCACGTCGCTCAACGTGGCCCAGTCGATCTGCGCCGCCCTGGTGGCCCGGGCCAACGGGCACGGCGGCCAGCACATCGAGCTGGCCATGATCGACGTGGCCGTCCACTGGCTGTGGCCGGTGACCTACTGGAACTACACCTACCTCGACCACGAGACCGAGATGCCCGACCTGGGCAAGATCTACAAGCTGTTCCGCTCGGCCGACGGCTACGTGATGGTGTACCCGGTGGCCACCCAGGCCCACTGGCAGAACATGTGCACCGCCCTGGGCCGCCTCGACCTGGCCGCCGACCCCCGGTTCGCCGACCTCCAGGGCCGGGTGCTGTACGGAGCCGAGGTCAACGACGAGCTGGAGCTGGAGACGGTGAAGTACACCACCGCCGACCTGGTGGACCTCATGGACTCCGCCGACGTGCCGGTGGCCCCGGTAAACGGCTACCAGAGCATGATCGACGACCCCCACATACGCCACCGGGGCCAGATCGTGGTCACCGAGCATCCGACGGCCGGGCGCATCCGCTCGGCTCTGCCCCCGGCCCGGTTCTCCAAGACCCCGGCCGGCATCACCCGCCACGCCCCGCTCCACGGCCAGCACACCGACGAGGTGCTGACCGACCTGCTGGCGCTCGACTCCGCCGCTCTCACCCAGCTCCGAGCGGAGAACGTGATCTTGTAAGAAGATCTTCCGGCAGCGGAAGACCATAGGAAGGACCCCCCACCATGGACGTCGGCATCCTGATGCCCTTCGCCAGCGACGGCTGGCCCGGTATCTCCGATTCGCAGGTCTACGCCGAGGAGCTCGGGCTGGCCCGCCGGGCCGACGAGCTCGGCTTCAACGTGGCCTGGGCCGCCGAACACCACTTCTTCGGCTACTCGTTCTGCCCCGACAACACCGAGCTGCTGGCCTACCTGGTGGGCGTGACCAAGCAGATCGACGTCGGCACGGCAGCCGTGATCATGCCCTGGAACGAGCCCCTCCAGGTGGCCGAGCGGGTGGCCCTGCTCGACAACCTGGCCCAGGGCCGGTTCCGGTTCGGCGTGGGCCGGGGCTTGTCCCGGCGGGAGTACGCCCCCTTCCGGGGGATCGAGATGGACGAGAGCCGGGGCCGGTTCGACGAGGGCTCGGCCATGGTGATCGAGGCCCTGCGCACCGGGTTCATCGAGGGTGACGGGCCCTACTACCCCCAACCCCGCATCGAGATCCGGCCCCGACCCGAGCGCCCCTTCGACGACCGCCTGTACTGCGTGGCCTCCAGCGACGACTCGGTGGAGGCAGCAGCTCGCTTCGCCGGGCGGATGACGATGTTCGCCGACCGGGCCTGGGAGCATCGGATGCCGAGCATCACCCACTACCGTCAGCGGTTCCAGGAGCTGCACGGCCGGGAGGCCCCGGCTTTGATGACGGCCGACTTCTGCTTCTGCTGGCCCGACGCCGAGGAGGCCAAGGAGAAGGCCCTCAAGTACATGGGCACCTACCTGGGCAGCCTGCTCGAGCACTACGAGGTGATGGGTGACCACTTCGCCGTCACCGAGGGCTACGACGCCTACGCCAAGGCGGCCGAGGTGCTGCGCCGGGTGGGGGAGAGCGGCTTCCTCGAGATGTTCATGAAGGCCACCGCCTGGGGCACCCCCGACCAGATCCTGTCGACCCTGGAGCAGCGCCGGGAGCTGATCGGGCCGTTCGAGTACACCACGGCCTTCCGCTACGGCGGCATCCCCTACGACGAGGCCAAGGCGTCGATGGATCTGTTCGGATCCGAGGTGCTGCCCGTCATCCAGAGCTGGAGCTGAAACGAAAGTAGGAGCCTGAGCCGCGGCAAGTGCGGCTCAGGCTCCTCAGGCTCCTCAGAACGGTGGCGGTGGGTGGATCAGGCCACCGAGGAGCTCGTGGTCTCCTGCACGTCGGCGTTGCGCTTGGCCGTGGCGCCGGCGTCGGCCAGGGCCTGGCGGGCGGCCTTCAGGGCGGCCTTGTGCTGGGGCCAGATCTGGTTGCGGAACTGGTCGGCGTCGGGGCCGATCCACACGTCGGTGGCCGAGGCCTGCACCTGGGTGTCGATCTGGCTGATCAGCTGGTCGATCTGGGAGCCCCAGGTGTTCGACAGCCGATTGGCCAGGTCCCGCAGCTTGTCGATATCGGCGCCACGCAGTGCCATTGTCCGCTCTTTCCTCGTGTCGGTGGGTGCCCGCTCCGTGCGGCGCCCGCTTCGTGATGGGGTGGACGATAGGGACGGCGGCGGAGGCCGGGAATGGGGATCGATCCCGGGAACCCGTCGTGGCTCGGTTTTTCGGATCTCTGACCGGGCGGGCCCCAGAACGGGACCCGAGGTCAGAGTTCCCCGCTTACGGACCGGGACCTTCGGGGCTCGCGGGTATGCCTCCGGCGTGGCCGCGCTAGCCTTCGCCAGCGGTGAGGCGGCCCGAGATCCCCGGATTCTCCCAGCTGGTCGAGATCGGCGAGGGGGCGTCGGCCACCGTGTACCGGGCCGATCAGCCGGCTCACGGCCGCCAGGTGGCCATCAAGGTGCTGAACGCCACGATGGTGGCCGAGGCCGACCGGCTGGCTTTCGAGCGGGAGCTCACCGCCATGGGCCGCCTGGCCGACCATCCCCACATCGTCGATCTGCTGCAGAGCGGGTTCAGCGACGACGGGCGGCCCTACATCGTGATGCCCTGGTACCGGCGGGGGAACTACGCCGCCCGGGTGGATCGGGACGGCCCGCTGGCCTGGATCGAGGTACTGGACTTCGGGGTGAAGGTGGCCTCCGCCCTCCATACCGCCCACACCCGCCAGATCGTGCACCGCGACGTGAAGCCGGCCAACGTGTTCATGGGCACGTTCGCCGGTCATCCGATCCTGGCCGACTTCGGCATCTCGTCGTTCGTGCGCCCCTCGCTCGACGGGCAGCCGACGGTGACGATCTCCACCACGCCCCTGTTCGCCGCGCCCGAGGTGCTCAATGGGGAGCGGCCGAGTGCGGCCAGCGACCTGTACTCGTTCGGGGCCACCCTGTTCAGCCTGCTGACCGGGCGGGCGGCCTACAGCGGGCCGTCGATGGAGGTGCTGGTGGCAGCGATCACGTCGGATCGGCCCCCGCCTCGGCCCGACAGCGGCGCCCCGCCCGCCCTCGACGACCTCGTGGTGGCCATGCTGGCCAAGGAACCCGACGACCGGCCCCCGTCCCTGCTCGACATCGCCCACCGGCTGGCCGGCCTGCAGCGGGCGCTGGGCCTCGATCCCACGCCCGTGGTGGTCGACGACGGCGGTCCCGATACGGCGTGGGCCGGTGCGGCCACCGGCGCCGACGAGAGCTGGGCCACCCACACCACAGCCCCGCCGGCCGACCTGCCCGCCGCTGGCCGGTGGGCCACGGAGACCACGGTGCCACCCGCCGGACCGGCGTCGGCGCCGGTACCGGCCGGGACCACGGCGCCCCCGGTGGCGCCGGTGGCCCCGGTCCAACCGCCGGCTGTGCCGGTGGCGCCGGTCCAACCCCCGGTGGCGCCGGTGGCGCCGGTCCAACCCCCGGTGGCGCCGGTCCGACCCCCGGCTGTGCCGGTGCCGCCGACCGAGGTGGCGGGCGACCGGAGCCTCTCCCTCAACCGGGGCCTCGACCTCGACCGGGAGCTCGACCCCGACCGGGACCCCGACCTCGACCCCGGGGCGGAGCCGGGGCTGTCGGCTGCGGCGCCGGAGGGTCGGGCCGATGGTGAAGGGGCGGGCGGTCCCGGGGCGGTGCCGGCCGGGCTGGAGACGGTGGAGGTGCGACCCGAGCACCGGGTGCCCGACCCTCGCCGGGAACGACCGCCCGAGCCCCAGCCGCCGGCGGCGCCGGCCCGGCGGCGCTGGCCCCGGGCGGTGGCGGCGCTGGTGGCGGTGGCCGGGCTCGTGCTGGGGGTCGGCTACCTGTCCTCCCTCCGGAGCGACCGCGCCGACCCACCGGCAGCGGCCACCGGTGCCTGGACCTCGACCCCGGCGCTGGTGGCGTCGGCCCCCGCCCACGAGGGCCCGGTCCGGGCCGTGGCCTTCGCCCCCGACGGCGCCTGGCTCGCCACCGGGGGCCAGGATGGTGTGCTCCGCCTCGCTCCCGCCGGAGACCCGGGGACCGCCGTCGCCATCGCCACCGGGGAGGGCTGGGTGCTCGGCCTGGCCTGGTCGCCCGACGGCACGGCGCTGGCCACAGCCAGCAGCACCGGCTCGGTGACCGTCCGTCCGGTGGCCGACCCGGCCGGCCCCGGATCGGCCCCCGAGCCGGCCCCCGCCCCGACCACCGTCATCGCCGCCCACCCCGGCTCCACGGCCGAGGCGGTCGCCTGGTCGCCCGACGGCGGGACGCTGGCCTCGGCCGGCGGCGACGGCCAGGTCCGCCTGTGGCGGCCCGACGGCACCCCGATCCGCAACCTCGCCACCGGGTCGGCCGGGGGCGACCAGCAGGCCAGGCCGCCCCAGCTCGCCGTCGGCTGGTCGCCCGACGGAAGCCGGGTGGCGGCCGGCGGCAAGGATGGCGTGCTCCGGGTGTGGGACGCCGCCAGCGGCCAGCTCCTGGCCTCGCTCGCCCTGCCCGACTGGGTCCGCTCGATCGACTGGTCGCCCGACGGTCGAAACCTGGCCACCTCCAGCCCCGACGGCGTGTCCCGGGTGGTGAGCCCCGACGGCGGCCAGGTGACAGCCGAGCGGGCCGTAGGCGTGGATCTCACCGGCCCGACGCGGTGGTCGCCCGACGGCCGGCGCCTGGCCGCCGGGACGGTGACGGGCCAGATGGTGGTGTGGGATCCCGCCACCGGCGACGAGCTGGCCCGCGCCGGGACCGCCGGCGGCGAGGAGGGCACCGACCGGGCCGTGCTGGCCGTGGCCTGGGCACCCGCCGGCGACCGTGTGGTGGTCGGCCGCCAGGACGGCAGCGTGGACATCTGGGCTGGTGAGGGGGACTGAGCGGGCCGCGCCCGGTACCGGGCGAACGATGGGAGGGGGATCGGTCCCCGTCACCGCCCGACCGGACGCCGGGGGGCTCGTGCTATAACTCCCGGGTGATTCGGTTCCAAACTCCGGATCCCGGCGGGCGAGTGTCATGTTGAGCCGGGAGCGCGTCTCGACCCCGGTGGTCGTGCCTGGCACGCCACCTCCTCCCGCGGCCGGATCGGTGGCCGTTGTCGGCTCCCAGCCGGTGCGGATCGGACGGCGCAAGTGGCGCCCCGGCCTCCTCCTGGGCGGAACCGCCCTGGTCGTGGGCTCGATGCTGGCCGGTCTGATGCTGTTCAGCTCGGGCCGGACCACCAGTCCGGTCCTGGTTGCGGCCCACGACCTGGTGCCGGGTGAGAGCCTCACCAACGACGATTTCGTGCTGCGCGACGTCACCCTCGACGGCTCGTTCGAGGCGGTGACCCTGAGCGAGAAGAACGCCCTCTTCGCCGACGGGATCACCCGCACCGTGCAGGTGTTCGTACCCCAGGGCTCGATCGTCACCGAGCGCCATTTCGTGGCCCGGGCCGAGGCGGTCCCCGAGGGCAAGACCGTGGTGGGCATGAAGCTGAAGGCCGGCGACTACCCGGCCGGGATCGCCATCGGCGACCGGGTGGCCCTGTTCGGCACGGGAGACCAATCCACCGCCTCCGCCGCCGACCTCGGTATCGGCGAGGTCCGCTACGCCCTGATCGACGAGCGGTCGGGGGATCTGGTGGCCGACGTGATGATCGACGAGGCGGTGCGGTTGCGGGTGATCCAGGCCCAGGCCGTGGACCGCCTGATCCTCGGCCTCGTGCGCAACGGCTGAGAGCGGGGTCGGTTCGTCGTGCTGGTCACCGTGTCGTCGGTCCGGGGGGCGCCGGGGACCACCTCGTGGGCCCTGATGCTCGCCCTGGCCTGGCCCCATCCCCTGGATCGGGTACTGGTGGAGGCCGACCCGGTGGGCGGGGTGCTCGGGCCCCGGTACGACCTCCCCCTCCAACCGGGGGTGGCGACCCTCCTGTCGGCCACCCGTTCCGGCCGGTTCGAGCCGTCGTTCCAGCTCTCGTCGGCGGCCAGCCTCCTGCGGGCCGGTGAGGAGGGGAGCGGTGGCCTGTGGGTGGCCCCCGGGTTGCTGGCGGCCGACGAGTCCCTGGCGGCCTGGCGGGCTGTGGCCGCCCCGGCCGCCGCCGCCATGAGCCGGGACCCCCGGCTGTGGCTGGTCGACTGCGGCCGTCCCTGGCCGGGATCGCCGATGGAGTCCCTCACCGGCGCGGCCGCACTGAACCTGGTGGTGTCCGACGGCAGCCTCGGCTCGCTCGTCGCCCTGCGGTCCCGCCTGGCCGTCCTGGGTCGGGTCGCTCTGCTCGTGGTCGGCGATCTGGCCTACCCCCTGGACGAGGTGACGGCCTACGCCGGCACCCCGCTGGTGTGGACCCTGCCCTGGGCCGACGACCTCGCCGGCCTGGCCGGCCAGCTCGTCGGCCAGCGGCGCCGGGCCCGGCAGACGAGGCCCTGGCGCCGGGCCATCGAGGTGGCCCACGAGCTGGCCGCCACCCTGCCTGCCCTCAACGGCGCGCCGTCCGCGGGCGCGGTGGCGCCGTCGGAGACGCCATGAGCACCGAGACCGACGCCCTGTTCGAACGCCTGGTGAGCGCCAGCCGGGCCGCCATCCAGGAGTCGCAGGCGCTGGCCGTGGGCGACGGCCGGGCCCGCCTGTCGCAGGACGCCATGGAGGCCATCGCCGTCGACGCCATCCGGGTGGAGCTGAACCGCGACGCCGAGAGCCGGATCAGGGCCGGCCGGGCCCCGCTGGCCACCGAGCAGGAACAGACCCTGGTGCGCCGGGTCACCCGCCACGTCACCGGCCTGGGGCCGGTGGAGGAGTTCCTGGCCGACGAGGAGGTGGAGGAGATCTACGGCCACTACGACTACGTGCAGGTCGACAAGGGCGGCCGCCCCTTCGCCGTGTTCCGCGACGTGTGGCCCTCGGAGCAGGCCATGCTCCAGTGGCTGGCCGACCTGGCCCGCAACCGGGGCCTCACCGAGCGTCAGTTCAACGCCGGCTCGCCCCTGCTGGTGCTGCGGCTCCGGGCCGGGATGCGGCTCAGCGCCGTGCGGGACGTGTCGCAGCGGGCCGTGTTCAACCTCCGGCGCAACACCCTGCAGCGGGTCACGCTCGACGGGCTGGTGCGCAACGGCATGGTGCCGTCCCACCTGGGAGCCCTGCTGCGGGTGGCCATGGCCAGCGACCTCATGCGGATCGTGTTCGTGGGGGCCACCGGGGCGGGCAAGACCACGCTGGCCCGGGCCTGCCTCGACGAGCTCGACCCGTCGAA
The DNA here is from genome assembly GCA_041394285.1 of Acidimicrobiales bacterium. Classification (GTDB taxonomy): domain Bacteria; phylum Actinomycetota; class Acidimicrobiia; order Acidimicrobiales; family SZUA-35; genus CADEDH01. The sequence goes on from JAWKIL010000001.1 coordinate 688,431, forward strand.
GAACGTGGTGATCGTGGAGGACACGGCCGAGATCGACATGTGGCACCGGGACCGCCATCCCCTGTTCCACTCCTTCGAGGTGCGGGAGCCCAACAGCGAGGGAGAGGGCGGCATCCAGATGGCGGAGCTGGTGAAGCAGACCCTGCGCCACCGGCCCGACTGGTTCTGCGTGGGCGAGTGCCGCGACGGCGACACGGCGGCCGAGATGCTCAAGGCCATGACGTCGGGCCACAGCTCGCTGACCACGGTCCACGCCGAGTCGGCCCGGGGTGGGATCGCCAAGCTCGCCCTGATGCTGGCCCTGTCGGAGAGCCAGCTGAACCTGTCGGTGGCCCACAACCTGATCGCCGAAGGGGTGGACCTCATGTGCCACGTGGTGCGGGACCCCCGGGACGGTCGTCGCTACATCTCCGAGATCATCGAGGTCGCCGGTTTCGACGGCAGCCAGGCCGTGGTCAACCAGATCTACCGCGCCGCCGACACCCGGTTCGGCTATTCCCGGGTGGCCACGTTCTCACCACCGCTGGAAGACCGGCTGGCCCGCCTGGGGCTCGATCTGGTGGGCTTCTACCGGGCCTGCGGGGCCCAGGAGGTTGTGGGCTGATGCGACCCCTCCTCGGCGCGGGCATCGGGGCCCTGGTGGCCGCCGGGATCCTGCTCGCCATCCAGTCCTTCCGGTCCGAGCCGCCCGAGCGGTCCCGAGGCGTGAACGGGCTGCCGCCCGACACCGGGATCCTGCTGATCTGGTTCGGTGTGGCGGTGGTGGTGGGCCTCGTCACCGGTGTCGCCTCCCGCTGGCCCGCCCTCGGGCTGGGTGTGGCGGCCCTGGTGCTGGTGGGCCGGTTGTGGCAGATGGCCAGCCGGGAGCGGCGGATCTACTACCAGACCACCGAGGCCATCTCGGTGTGGGTCGACATGATCAAGGACACCCTGGTGGGCGGGGGTGGGCTGAGCCAGTCGATCGAGTCGACGGCGTCGCTGGCGCCCGAGGTGATCCGGCCCGAGGTGGTGCGCCTGGCCGCCGCCCAGCGGACCCTGCCCCAGGCCGAGGCGCTGCGCCAGTTCGGGGCGGCCATGGCCCATCCCACCGCCGACCTGGTGGTGCTGGCGCTGATGGTGGCGAGCGAGAACCAGGCCCGGGATCTGCCCCGGCTGCTGGCCCGCACCGCCGAGCAGGCCCGGTCCCGCAACACCGCCGTGCTCCAGATCGAGACCGAGCGGTCGCAGCTCTACACCGAGGCCCGGGCCACCGTGATCAGCATCGGCCTGCTCGGTGTGGTGATCACCCTCATCGCCAAGGACTTCCTCGAGCCCTACAGCACGTTCGCCGGCCAGATCGTGCTGGGCGTGGTGATGGCCATCGTGGTGGCCTCGGCCGCCCTGCTGGTACAGGCTGGCCGCCCCCAACCCGAACGGCGGCTCCTGGCCCCGGAGCTGAGCGCCCAGATCGTGGCCGACGGGTCGGGCGCCGGGGCCGGGACGGTGCGATGATCGACCTCCTGGCCGTGCTGACGGTGTCGGGCCTCTTCGGCTATGGCCTGCTGCTCGTGGTGCGCGGCGCGCTCGCCCCTCCGGCCAGCCTGGCCGACGACCTGGAACGGCTGGAGGCTGGTCTCGACCGGGGGCCGGGCGGCGTCGTCACCCGGCGCCCCTCCACCGAGCGCCTGCTGATGGGGGGCAGCCTGCCGTCGGCCGATCTGGCCGTGCTGGAGTGGAGCGCCGCCTACTGGCAGCGGCGGCGGCTCACGATGGGCGCCTGGTTCGCTCTCGGCGGGGCCGTGCTGGTGCTGCTGCTGCGCACCCAGTTCGACTTCTCGCTCCTGGCCGGCCTCATCCTGCTCCCGCTGCTGGTGGGGGCGCTGGGTGTGCTGTGGGTGGCCGAGACCGACCGGCGGACCCGGGCCGGCGAGCGGCGCAAGGAGCTCCGGGCGGCGCTGGCCCAGATGCTGGAGCTGACCTCGATCATGCTGGCCGGTGGTGCCGGGCCCGAAACGGCGCTCGAAGAGGCGTCGGCCCGGGGTCACGGCTGGGGGTTCCGCCAGTTCTCGGCCGAGCTGGCCCGGGCCCGCAACGATCCTGCGCTCAGCCCGTTCCTGGCCCTGCGCAACCTCGGGATCCGCTTCGCCGTGAGCGAGCTGGAGGAGTTCGGGAACGTGATGATCCTCAGCAGTGAGAACGCCGCCACCGTGCGCCAGGCTCTGGAGGACAAGGCGGTGCTGATCGTCATGCGGGAGCAGGAGCAGCGTCGGGCCGACGCGCTGTCACGCAACGTGGTCATGTCACTACCAGTGGTGGGCATGGCCGGGGGATTCATCCTGTGGCTCGTCTACGCCGCCGTGGCCGGCCTGGCCTCCTTCTAGCGGCTGTCACCGGCCGGTTCCGGGGATCCATCCCCTTTGCCGTTGGCCACACTGCTAGTAGAACCGACAGGCATGGGATAGCGTCTGTCAGCGTCGGCGCCGGGCCATCGGCCCGGACCGGCTGGGGCAGCCAGTTGTCAGGTTTGATCACGGCTCGCTAGGAGGCGACGATGGTGGTGGAGATGATCGAGCAGTCCGATTCAGGATGCGTCGTCTCGGAAGCGGTTCCCGCGGTGGGTCGGATCCGGGCCTTCGGGCGTCGGGCCCGGGCCTTCTGGACCGAGCAGGCGGGCCTCACGGTGTCGGCCATCGTCCTCATCGGGATCCTCGTGGTGGCCACGGTGGCCTTCGGCGCCATCGCCGCCAACAAGATCGCCGAGGCCGGCACCGAGGTTGAGAACGTCGACTTCGGCGGGTGACCGGGCGGCCCCCCTCGGACCGGGAGGCCCGGGCGGAGGAGCGGGGCGAGACCGTGATCGGCTCGGCCTTCCTGTTCAGCATCGTGCTGTTCGCCATCTTCCTCCTGATCCAGATCCTGCTGGGGTATTACGTGCGCTCCGTGGCCAGCTTCGCCGCCAGTGACGCCGCCGCCCTCATGGCCCGTGACGGCGCCACCGAGGCCCAGGGTGAGGCCTACGCCACCTCGTTCATCCTCAGCCAGGCCGGCGGTCTGGTGATCGGCAACGAGCTGGTGGTCCGGGCCGACAAGGGGCCGGAGGAGACCACGGTGACGGTCACCGGCCGCACCCGGCTGCTGTGGTCGGTCGGGCTCGACGTCGAGGGGTCGGCCCCCACCGAGCGGTTCGAGCCGCAGCGATGACCGGTGTCCGGGCCCGCCTGGCCGACGAGGACGGATCGGCCGGGATCTCCACCTTCGTGGTGGTGATGACGGTCATCGCCCTGCTCGGGCTGGGCGTCGGCGGGATGCGCACGTTCATCGGCGCCAGCGATCTGAAGGCGGCCAGCCGGGCCGCGGCCCGGGCCGCCGCCCTGGAGCATGATCTGGGCGACGCCCGGGCGGTGGCCGACGCCGTGGTCCGCAGCGAGCTGACCGACGCCGGCCAGGCGTGCGAGAACCCGGCGGTCGACACCGAGCCGGGCGCCGGCGGCTTCGAACCGGGCGGGGCCGTGGTGGTCCAGCTCAGCTGCGACGTGTCGTACCGGGGCCTGTTCACCCCGTGGAGCCGGGGGCCGAAGCGGATCACGGTGACCAGCACCGAGCCCATCGACTGCCTGCGGGGCGGCGGGAGCCGGGTGGTCGACGACAACTGCTACCTGGGGGGCTGACGGCGTGGCCCTCCCAGATGCCGAGCGGAACGGGGAACGGGGCGACGCCGGGTTGCCGGCGATCCTTATCACACCGCTGCTGCTCTACATGGTGCTGCACCTCATCAACGCCAGCCAGCAGCTCTACGAACGGCGGGAGGCCTATGCCGTTGCCGCCACCGCCACCCGGGTGGCCAACCAGGGCGACCCCACCCAGGTCCGCCTCCAGCGGACGGCCGCCATCGACGAAGGCAAGGCCAGCAACGCAGTCGAGGCCTACGTGTCCTCGGAGGGCTACCAGTTGACCGATCTCCGGTTCACCACCAGCGCCGCTGGCGCCACCACCGTCACGGTGGAGGTGGAGCGGCCCATCGACTACCTCTTTCCCATCCCCACCCTGCTGCCCGGCACGATCACCGGGAAAGCCGAGGCGACCCTGATCGCCGGCGTGACCGGCCCGGGCCGATGATGGCCCGGCGGGGTTCGGCCCCCACCCGGGCCGGCCGGTTGGGCCTCCGGGCCCGGTTGCGCTCGGTGGGGGCGGCCGTGGTGGCCCTGGCACTGTTGATCGGGCCACCGCTGGTGCTGGTGTGGGGGGTCGGCAACCCGCTGGCCGACATGCCCCACTCCCTGGGCGAGGTGCAGCAGTGGTGGGACCAGCGGTACCTCCCGGCGGACGCCGTGATGGGTGCGCTGACGCTGGTGCTGTGGCTCCTGTGGACCCAGTACGTGTGGGCGCTGCTGTGGGAGGTGTTCGTGGCCGGCCCCCGGGCGGCCCGGGGCCGGGTGGGGCGCCAGGCCCCCGGTGTGCCCCGCTTCACCCGGTCCCTCGTCACTTCGCTCGTGTCTGGGGTGATGTCGGCCGGCCTGGTCGCCTCCACGGCCGGACCTGCGCTGACCCCGCTGGTGTCGGCGGTGATGCCGTCGGCCGGTCCCGTGGCGTCACTGGTGGCGGAGGCCATGGGGGCGACCTCGCCGACCCCGGCCGCCGCCCCCATGGCCCCGATCGCCGGCCAGCCCCACCTGTACCAGGTGCAGGCCACCGACTCCCTGTGGCGGCTGGCCGGCCAGGACGACGCCATGCTCAAGCGGATCCTGGAGCTGAACGAAGACCAGATCCGCACCCCGGTCGACCTGCGGCCGGGCATGGTGCTGCGGCTGCCCGACGGGCTCGACACCCCGGCGCCGGCGCCTGGTCCCGGCGGCCCCATCCCGTCGGTCGGTGGCGGGCAGCCGCATGTGGTGGAGAGGGGCGACAACCTCTGGGAGCTGACCGAGGCCCAGCTGGCGGCCACCGGCACGCAGGACCCGACCAACGCCCAGATCGTCGACCAGCTCGAACGGGTCGTCGACGCCAACACGCCGCCGATCGTGGACCCCGACCTGATCTATCCCGGCCAGGTGGTCGTGCTGCCGCCGGTGGGCGGTCAGGTAGCCGAGCAGATCCCACCGGCCCCGCTCGAGGCCGGTCCGTCCGACGCGGCGCCGGCGCCGGCCCCCGGTGGCGAGGTCGCCGCCGAGGGGGCCATCGGGGCCGGCGGATCCGCCGCCGAGGGGGCCATCGGGGCTGCCGGGCCGGGAGCGGACGCCGGTGGGGCCGCCGCCGCCCTGTTGGACGAGATCGACAGGATGCCGGTCGCCCCCGTCACGCCGGCTGCGGCGTCGGGCACGACGTCGGCCGACCCGGTGGCGGTCGGCCGCCTGGAGGTGATGGCAGTGGCGGCGGCGGCCATGTTGGGGATGGTGGGCACGACCCGGCGGCGGCGACGGGCCGCCTTCGGCTTCGCTCCGCCAGCGCCCGCAGGCCCGGCCCGCGACTTCGTGGACCAGCTGGCGGCGGCGGCCGACCCCGGGCTGACCCTGTGGGCGGCGGCCCAACTCCACCCGCTCGTCCAGGTGGCGGCCGGCATCACCACGATCGGCCTGTCGAGCACCCAGGGCCTCGAGGTCACCTGGGACGCCGAGCCCGAGCTGACGATCGACGGCTGGACGGCGGTCGATCCCCGGCGCTGGCAGCGGCCCTACCCCGGCCCCGACATCGACGCCGCCCACCTGCCTCCGGTGGCTCTGCCCGGCCTGGTGACGCTGGGCGAGCGCCGTGAGGGCGACAGCCCGTCGGGCCCTCAGGTCCTGGTGGACCTGGCGGCGATCGGGTCGCTCAGCGTGTCCGGCCCTCCGGAGCGGGTGGCGTCCACCGTGCGGGCGATGGTGTACGAGCTGGGGTTGGGCGAGCACTTGTCGAACGCCTACCTCACCACCGTGGGGTTCACCGTGGGTGACGCCGGCCAACTCGACCGGGTGGCCCGCCGCAGCGAGGAGGACGCGCTGGCGCTGGCCCGCGAGGCGGTGGACCGTCACGGCCGGCTCGACCGCCGGCTCGGGCCCCGTGAGCTGGATGTGCTGGTGGTGCGGACCGAGCACACGAACCTCAACCCGTTCCTCGACCTGGCCGGACGACGGGCCGGCGTGGCCCTGATCGTGGCCGGCGACGTGCGATCGAGCCGGATCGGGGCCCGGTTGGAGCTGGCCGACGACGGCACCGCCCGGTACCGGCCCACGACTGGTGACAGCATCGAGGCCCCGCTGGTGGCGGCCGCCCTCACCCGGGCCCAGGAACAGCAGCTGACGGCGTTGCTGGCGTCCGCCGCCGCCCCGCCGGTGAACGGCCCGGCCGTGGGCGATCAGGACGAGGCCCGGCTCCGGGCCCGGGCCCGGGGGGCCGCCCGCTGGGCCGGAGCGGGGCGGGACAGCGGCGATCTGCTCGTCCACCTCCTCGGCCCGGTGCGGTGCCCCGACGTGCCCGACCTCCAGGCCCATGCGCTGTCCCTGGTGGCCTACCTCGCCGTCCAGCCCGGGCGGACGGCCACCACGGCCCAGTTGGCCGCCGCCCTGTGGGGCGATCGTACGGTCAGCCCGCACCAGGTGACTCGGGTGATCGATGCCGCCCGGGCTGCGCTCGGCCCCGAACGGCTGCCCGACACCGGCCTGGAAGGGGAGCTGATGCTGAGGGGTGTCGGCACCGACCTGGAGATACTCCACGGCCTGCTCGAAGCCCCCGCCGGCGCAGCGTCGGGCGAGGCGGTCGCCTCCGGTCTCGGCCTGATCAGCGGCCCGCCGCTGGGCGGTGCCCCCCTCCGCTGGGCCGGCGACACCGATCTGGCCGACTACGCCGGCGAGCTGGTCGAAGCCGTGGTGCTCCACATCGTGGAGGGCGCCCAGCGGTCGGGCGACACCGAGCTGGCCAACCTGGCCGTGCATCAGGGACTGGCTGCTCTGCCCACCAGCGAGCGGATCTACCGGGCCTGGATGCGCCTGGCGACGGCCGAGGGCGATCCGGCCCTGATCGAGAGCATCTGGCGCAGCCTCCGCAGTGCTCTCGCCGCCGGGGGTGGTGCTCCGGCTGGCGAGGGCGGTGCTCCGGCTGGTGCTGGGGCGGGCGTCGGTGGGCACCAGGCCGAGCTGGGCGCCGAGCCGACAGCCGAGACACGCGCCGTGTACGAAGGGCTGCTGCGCTCGGTCATCCGCCGGCGGGAGCCGGTGGGCGGCTGAGGCCGGGACGGGGCGGCCGGGCGTGGCGGCGGTAGCTCTCGTGGCGGTGGCGGTGACGGCCATGGTGCTGGCCGGCACCGACCTGGCCCGGCGCCGCCTCCCCAACGTCGCCGTGGCCGCCTTCGCCGCAGCAGTGGCGGCCCTGCTGGCGACGGGCAGCACCACCGACGGCCTGGGCCCGGGGCCGGCCCTGGCCCTCGGCCTGGTGGCCGGGGGGTTGGGGGTGGCCGTGTGGGCAACCGGCCTGATGGGGGCGGGCGACGCCAAGGTGCTCGGGCCCCTGGTGGCGGTGGAAGCCTGGATGGGCTCGGGAGCCCGGCTCGTCTGGCTCGGGTTCACCATCGTCGGCCTGGCGGCCGGGCTGGTCTGGCTCCGGGTTCGGCGGCCGGCCACCCTCCCGGCGGCGACCTCCGGCTCCTCGGCGGGGCTGGACGGCTCTCGGACCACGGTGCCGCTGGGCACGATCCTGTTGGCCGGGGTGGCGCCGTCGGCCCTCGTCCTGGCGGTGTGGGGATGAGCGGCGGGCGGGCGGTGGCCGGGCCGGGTCCGGGCCGGGGCCCCTCAGCTCGACGTGGGGCGCTCGGACGGCGCCAGGTACCTCTCCAGCAGCTCCAGGTCGAGCGGGGTGACGATCCCGTACTCCACCACCGCCTCGGCCAGCACCCGCCGCCGCTCGTTGTTGCGACGCTCCTGGCCGCGCTCCAGGCCCCGGACGCCGGCGTTCGTGAGCCGGTCGCACACATTGTCCAACTTGCGGTTGAACTTGGCCTTCTCCCAGCCCAACCGCTGGCGGGCCTCGTCGTTCGACGGCAGGTTGAGGGGCAGGTGGGGGGCCCGCAACAGCGACTCGGCCAGCACCGCCATCAGCACCCGCTGCTCCACCGTCCAGGGCAGCGAGCTCAGGCTCACCGTGTCGCTCGGCTTGGCCGGCAGCACCGTGATCGAGGTGTCGCACTGCACGAGCAGCTCGTAGTGGGTGGGGCCGGCCGTGAACTGCACCAGCAGGTCCGACCCTGCCAACGCCTGGGCCGTACCCGATGGGAGCCGGGCGCTGGCCTGCGTCCTGCGGTCGAACACCTCCAGCTCGATGCGGGAGCCGATGTTGGTGAGCCACCACAGGTCGGCCCGGCGCTGGAACCGGCCGAGCTGGCGGTGGAGGAACTCGTTGTCGTCGATGGCCAGCTCGGCGTCGCGCCCGAACGTCAGGCTCTCGGACGGGTCGACCACGTGGATCTCGCCGCAGAAGTCCACCACGAGGCAACCCCGGGCCAGAAACGGGCCGAACTTCTCGTCAATCGGTTCCATCGTGTCGCCGCTCCGCCGTGTGCCGCTCGCCTTGCCGCCCAACCGGCAAACAGCCTAGAGCACGAGCCTCCCGCCCGAGTGCCGAGGCCGGGGGCCGTCGGCTGATGCGGCTGCTGGTCACGATCGGCGACGACGACCGGCTGGTGGAGGCCGACCCCGGTGCCACCGTCGGCCACCTGCTCGACGCCCTGGGCGCCGAGCCCGGGTCGCGGCTGCGGGTGGCCCGTACCGGTCGGCAACTCGCCCCGGAACGGGCCCTGGCCGGGGCCGACCTCCGCTCGGGCGACACCCTCGGCGTGGCGCCGCCGGCCGCCGGCCTGGCGGCACGCCGCCCGGGCGGACACCGGGAGCTGCCCCCGGCCGCCGTCCTGCGCCTGCTGCGGGAGGGGATGCCCGACACCGTGATCGAGCTGCCGTACGGCCGTACGTCGGTGGGACGGGATCCGGTCAACGACGTGGTGATCGACGACGAGGCCCTGTCCCGCCGCCACGCCGTGATCGTGGTCGACGACACGTCGGTCACGGTGCTCGACGCCGGCTCCACCAACGGGGTGGTGGTAGGCGACGACGTGCGCCCTGGTGCCACCACGCTGGTGGCCGGGGCCCGGGCCCTGTTGGGCAACACCTGGATCGAGATCGAGCACCTGCAACGGCCCCGGGGTCTCGACGACGTGGCCGACAACCAGGTGGCGTTCAACCGTCCGCCCCGCCACCACCGCCCGGCCGAGCCGGCCCGCCTGGCCCTACCGGTCCCGCCCGGCCCGCCGCCCCGCAGCCGGCTGCCGCTGGTGGCGGCCCTGGTCCCCCTGGTGATGGCGGCGGCCCTCATCTACGCCCCGGTGTTGTTCGGGGGACGGCCCAACTACCTGTTCGGCGTGTTCACGGTGTTCTCCCCGATCATGGTGGTCGGCTCCTACCTGGAGAGCCGACGCTCGGGGCGCCTGCAGCACCGCGAAGACCTGGCCGCCTTCCGGTCGGCGCTGTTCGACGCCGAGCTCCGGCTGGAGGCGGCGGTTGCCGCCGAATGTGCCGAGCGGCTGCGGGCGGCCCCGGCGGTGGGGGAGCTGGGTCCCCTGGTCGACGATCTCAGCCCCCGGCTCTGGGAGCGGGGACCCGACGATCCCGACGCCCTCACCGTGCGGGTGGGCCTGGCCGACCAGCCCTCGCTCGCCGCCGTGCAGCGCCCCGACCGGGGCGACCCGGGGCTGCGGGCCGAGGCCGACGCCGTGGCCCACCGGTTCGCAATGGCCCCCGGCGTGCCGGCCCTGGTCCACCTGGGGGCGGGCGGCCTGGGCATCTCGGGGCCGGTCGACCACGCCCTGCCCCTCGGGTTCTCCGTCGTGGCCCAGCTGGCCGCCCTGCACAGCCCGGCCGAGCTGGTGCTGGCCGCCCTGGTGCCGGCGGCCGACGCCCACCGGTGGGACTGGATGAAGTGGTTGCCCCACTGCCCGATCGATGTCGGGCCCCTGCCGGGCCCGTTGCTGGCCGCCACCGAGGTGGAGTGCCGGCGGGTGCTGGCCGAGCTGAACTCGCTGATCGGGCAGCGTCTCGCCCTCCGCCTGCCGGCCGATGCGCCCCGCCCGCTGCCTCTGGTGGTCGTGGTGGTGGTGGAGGGGGTGCCGGTGGAGCAGCACGAGCTGACCCACCTGCTGGAGCACGGGCCGGCCGCCGGCGTCTACCCCCTGTGGATGGCCGGCGCCACCCGACGGGTGCCCCGCCCCGTGGCCACCGTGGTGGACGTTGAGGTGGGGGCGGGGGAGCGGCCGGTCGCCACCGTCACCCCGCCGGCGGCGGTCGGGCGCCCGGTGGAGCCGGTGGCGGTGGAGGGCATCAGCGGGGCCGGAGCCGAGAGCCTGGCCCGCCGGCTGGCGCCCCTCACCGACGCTGCTTCCCAGGTGGCCCGGGCGGCCGAGATCCCGGCCCGGGTCGATCTGCCCGAGATCCTGGGCGATCCCGACATCCTCGACTCCCCGGCGGCGGTGGCGGCCCGCTGGGCCCGGCCCCACCGCTCCCTGGCCGCCCCGGTGGGTCGCATGGCCACCGAGGTGCTGGCGCTCGACATCCGCCGCGACGGTCCCCACTGCCTGGTGGCCGGCACCACCGGGGCGGGCAAGAGCGAGCTGCTCCAGACGTGGATCTCGTCGCTGGCCGCCACCCACGGCCCCCAGGCCGTCACCTTCCTCCTGGTCGACTACAAGGGCGGCGCCGCCTTCAAGGATTGCAGCCGCCTGCCCCACGCCGTCGGCATGGTCACCGATCTCGACGCCGCCGGGGTGAACCGGGCCCTGCAGAGCCTGCGGGCCGAGCTCACCCGCCGGGAGCGGATCCTGCACGCCAACGACTGCGCCGATCTGACCGAGATGCTGGATCGGGGCCTTCCCGGGGCGCCGCCCAGCCTGCTGATCGTGGTCGACGAGTTCGCCGCCCTGGTCCAGGAGGTGCCGGAGTTCATCGAGGGGGTGGTGGGAGTGGCCCAGCGGGGCCGGAGCCTGGGACTGCACCTGGTGCTGGCCACCCAGCGCCCGGCCGGCGTGATCACGCCCCAGATCCGGGCCAACACCGACCTGCGCATCGCCCTGCGGGTGGCCGACACCGAGGACTCCACCGACGTGATCGACGTGCCCGACGCCGCCCACATCGACCGGGCTCTACCGGGGCGGGCCATCGTGCGCATCGGCCCTCGGGACCGGGTGCCGTTCCAGACGGCATATGTGGGCGGGGTGTCGGGAGCTGGCGCCGATGGGCCCGCCGTGTCGCTGGCCCGTTTCCGCTTCGGCGCCGCCGAGCGCCTGGCCACCGGCCCGGCCCGCCCCGGCGCAGCGTCGGCGCCCGGCGACGCCGCCCGGGGGACGGGGCGCAGCGACCTGGAACGGCTGGTGGCCACGATCTCGGCCGCCCACCACGCCACCGGAGCACCGCCGCCCCGCCGACCGTGGCTCGAACCCCTCGCCCCCATCTGCGACCTGGAGGCGGTGCCGTTCGCTCCGTCGGGGCCTGACCACGAGGCGGTGGTGCTGGGCATGGCCGACCGGCCGGCGCATCAGGACCAGGTGGCGCTGGTCTTCGAGCCCGACGTCGAGGGCAGCCTCGGCATCGTCGGCACCGGCGGTGCCGGCAAGACGGTGGCGCTGCGCACCATCGCCGCCGCCGTGGCCCTGGGCCAGCCCCGGGCCGACCGGGTGCCGGTCGTCTACTGCCTCGACTTTGCCGGCCGGGGGTTGCGCCCCCTCGAAGCGCTGCCCCACGTGGGCTCGGTGGTGGGGGAGGACGACCCCGACCGGGTGCGCCGTCTGCTGGCCGACCTCGGTGCCCAGCTCGACGAGCGGGCCGAACGGTTCTCGGCCGTGGGGGCGGCGTCGCTGGCGGAGTACCGGGCCGCCCGCCCCGACGAGGAGATCCGCCGCACGTGGCTCCTGATCGACGGGTACCCCGCTTTCCACCAGGCCTACGAGCAACTGGAGGGGGAGCGATGGGTGACCCTGGTGCGGCGCCTGGCCGCCGAGGGCCGCCCGTTTGGCATCCACTTGGTGCTCACCGCCCCCCGCCGGGAGGCGATCTACACCACGATGGCCCGCACCATCGGTCGCTGGCTGGTGCTGCGCCAGACGAGCACCGAGGACTACCGGTCGCTGGAGGTGCCGCCGCTGCTCCACGCCGAGTCGCCACCGGGCCGGGCGGTGGAGCGGGGCGACGAGGCCCAGGTGGCGATCCTGGGCGGGAGGCCCGGGGCCGAGGCCCAGCTCGACGCTCTGGCCCGGCTGGCTGGCCAGCTCCGGGACCGGGCGGTGCCCGATGCGCCGCCGGTGCGGCTGCTGCCGGCGACGGTGCACCGCCACGAGTTGGTCGGCGCCGACGCCGTCGGCCTGCGGGACCGTGACTTCACCCCCTGGCGGTGGCCGGAGCGGTCCCGGGTGTTCCTGGTGTCGGGCCCCCGCTTCTCGGGCCGGTCGAACGCGCTGCGGGCCATCGGGCTCGCCGCCGGGCCGGCGGTGTCGTCGGTGTGGTACCTGGCCAACAAGCCACCGACGTCCCCGTTGCCGGCGGGCTGGCGGCTGGCCGTCGGCTTCCTGGAGGCCGACGAGGCGGCCCAGGAGCTGCTGGCGCCGGCCGGGGGAGTGGGTGGAGGAGTGGGAGGCGAGCTCCCCGGCCCCCGGCTCGTGCTGGTGGACGACGCCAACACCCTGTACGACAGCGGGGTGCCGGTCGACCGGCTGGCCGACGAGGCCGACGGCCGGCGGTGGTCGCTGGTCGCCGCCGTCGACGACACCTCGGCCCGCCGTTCGTCCTACGATCCCCTGGCCCGGGTGCTCACCGCCGGCCGGACGGGGCTGCTGCTGCAGCCGGCCCCGGTGGACGACGCCGAGGTCTTCGGCACGGCCTTGCCCCGGGTCCGCAGCCATCAGTGGCCGGCGGGGCGGGGCTACCTGGTGAGCGGTGCTGCGCTCGAGATCGTCCAGGTGGCCCTCGCCCCGTAGCCCGGCGGCGGGGTCAGCCCTTCGCCGTCATCACCACCGCCATGCCGCCCGGCTCGGCCGGGAGAGACATGTCGGACGCCTCGCTCCCGGCCGGCTTCACCGTGGCCGGGGTGGTGGGAACCGTCGGCCGGGCCGCCGTGGGCGCCACCGGGGCGGTTCGTCCGGCGATGGTCGTGGACCGGGCGACCAGGTCAGCGGCCGGGATCCGGGCGGCCAGCTTGGTGGGGGAGCCGGCGATGGGGGACGTGGCGACGATCCCCAGGCGCTTGCGGGTGCTGGTGGTCGGTGCCGCCGCCCGCCGGGTGGTGCTGGTGGCGGCGAGTGACCGGAAGGTGGTGGCCGTCGCCTTGCGGGTCGTGATGGTGGCCCCGCTGGCCGACAGGGTCTGGCGGGTGGGGGTGGTGGTGGTCGTGGAGCGCCGGACCCTCGTGGTCGTCGTGGTCTCCACGATGTCCTCCGGCATCGTCTCCTCGGCCGACATCGTGTCGTCGGTGAGCGCCGGGTCCTCCGACGGCGTGTCGTCCATGGACGCCGTGTCCTCGGTGGGCATCGCATCCTCAGACGGTGTGTCCTCGTCGGGCATCGTGTCCTCCGACGGTGTGTCGTCCATGGGCATGCTGTCGTCGGTGGGCATCGCATCCTCAGACGGTGTGTCCTCGTCGGGAATCGTGTCCTCGTCGGTGGGCATCGGGTCCTCGGTGGGCATGCCGTCCGTCGGCGCAGCGTCGTCCGTGCTCGGGGCCTCCTCGATCGGGTGCTCCACCATGGGCTGGGCCTCGGCCGTGGCCAGCAGCTCGGTCAGGCTGCCGCCGGTACCCGACGGGTTGATGGCCAGGATGCCCAGGCCCAGCGGCTGGCCGGCCCCCTTCTCGAACGGCATCGAGCCGCCGAGCAGGATGTACAGCCGCCTCCCGTCGGGCGACGCTGCGGCCGCCACCGGCCTCGCCTCGTCCAGCAGGTCACCGGCCAGGGGCACGGAAGACACCCGGGTCAGCGAGGTCGTGCTGAAGACCTCGGCCAGCCCCGAGGAACGCTCGAGATTCCACAGGGCGCCGGCTGCGCCGGCGATGGCCATGGCCCGCGTGTGACGCATCATCGTGCCGTCAGGGGACCGCCAGAAGAGCTTGGGCGCCCGCTGCGGCTCGTTGTCGATGATCGTGCGGGGGGCCCGGGGATAGTTGTCCCGGATCTGGTACATGGAGTACTGGAAGGGATCGCTGGCCGTCGCCGTGTCGCCCGCCAGGTGGACGAAGCGGTCGGTCTGGGCCCCGCCGCAGGCGTCCCGGCCCACGTACTGGTTGCCGTAGGCGGCCACCATGTGCATCGGGGTCGCCGACGGGTCGATCACGAACAGCCCGCCGCCGACCATCGTCACCAGCACGTGTCCCCGGCCGGTGGCCACCACGCACACCGGCGTGGTGTCGGGCCGGTTGTCGGGCCCGAAGAACCCGGGGCTGGCCGGGTCGGTGGAGGACGGCGACTGGCACGGCTTGTTGCTCGGCGTGGTGCAGCGGACCAGGTCGAGGGCCGCCCCGCCATCGAAGGCGAAGGAGTCGGTGATGGCGTCGTAGTTGATCCGCTCCACCCGTTTCGTCCCCTGGTTGGCCAGCACGATGGCCGAGCCGTCGGCCAGCCACCGGGCCGACGACACGGGGCTGGCCTCGGAGGCGGCGGTCGTCAGCCGGCCCCGCCGGCTGGCCGAGGGCAGGATCAGCGCCTTGGGCTGATGGGTCTTGGCATCGAAGATGGCCACATGGCCGCTCTCGGCGAAGGCGACGGCCACGTGGCGGCCGTCAGGGCTGGCGTCGACGGTCTGCGGTCCCGACACCGCCAGGCCGGTGGTGTTGTTCGGGCCTGACAGGTCGAACAGGGCGGCCAGATCGATCACGTCCGCCTCGTTGCGAGGGCCGCTGCCGTCCTCCAGGGCCATGCCCGGGTAGACGAGCAACTCGTTCTCGGCTGCATCGGTGACCCATACCTCGTAGGCCTGGGTGGTCGTAGCTCGGGGCGTGGCCTCGGCCGGGCTGTCGACCGTGGCGGAGAACACGGTGAGAAGCCCAGCAGCAGCCAGAGCGCGCCAACGTCGTCGCGTCATGAGCTTGCTCCTGTTTTGTTTGGCGGGAACCAGCCGGCAACTCGCCCGGCGGGTGGGCAACCCTACCCAGGTGTCACGGTCTACGCACGTGCCGGGGTGTAAAAGAATCAGTGGCCGATCTCGCCCCCGAGAGGCCCCTGACCAGGGCGGTTGCCCCTAGCAGCAGGGGGCTGGTTAGACCAGAAGGGCGAGCTGGCGGGTGGTGGCGACGAGCTTGCCGCTCTCGTCCCACAGGTCGCCATCCTCGCCCACGAAGGCGCCGTTGACCACGCGGGTGTGGAAGCGGCCCAGCACCCAGCCGGGCGACGGGAGCGCGAACAGG
This sequence comes from Acidimicrobiales bacterium, assembly GCA_041394285.1. Classification (GTDB taxonomy): domain Bacteria; phylum Actinomycetota; class Acidimicrobiia; order Acidimicrobiales; family SZUA-35; genus CADEDH01. The sequence goes on from JAWKIL010000001.1 coordinate 703,803, forward strand.
TGGGTGGTCAGCTGCAGGGTGGGCACGTGGCCCACCCGGCCCCGCTCCTCGAAGATCGACGGCGGCATCCCGTCGGAGAAGACGAGGGTGGCGGCCACGTCGGGTGGGGTGCCGTCGGCCAGGCGGAGCCAGCCCACCAGCTCGCCGGTGCCGCTGGGCTCACCCACCACCCAGCCGGTGCCGGGAGCGAGCCGGAGGTCGAGGCTGCGGTGGAGCCGGATCTCTTCGCCCTCGACGTCGGCCAGGATCTCGTGGTGGTGGCACTGGTCCGGCGGGGCCACCGTCGGGGCGTCGACCGGGCCGGCCGGATGATCGGGGTCGCTGGTCGGCAGGTGGCCGAAGGTGGCGGTGGCCCGCACCCGCTCCAGGCCGTCCTGCAGCAGGCGGACCGAGGCCGTGCTCTGGCGCTTACCCAGGCGCACGGCCTCCACGTGGAGCTCGGCCGGGCCGAAGTGGGGGACGGCGAGGTAGGTGGCGGCGATGGCCACCGGATGGGGTTGGGGCACGACGGTGGCCATGGCCCCCGACACGAGGGCCAGCAGGTACCCGCCGTGGGGATTGCCCCGGACGTCCCAGCCCTCGGTGATGGTGGCCTCCAGCAGGCCTTCGCCCCGGGGCTCGAGCTGGAGGGCGGAGTGCAGGTTGACCGGGCCGCTCGTCATCGGGCGCCGACCGTACCGGCCGACCCGGTCCGGCACCAAACCCCGATCTGATGTCGGGGGGCGTCACCCGTGACGGTGGGCGGCATCAGATCGGGGGTCGGGCGATCTGATGTCGGGGGGCGTCACCCGTGACGGTGGGCGGCATCAGATCGGGGGTCGGGGGTCGGGCCAGGCCAGGTCCAGGACGAGAGGGGCGTGGTCCGAGGCCCCGGGAGTGGCCCGCTCGGCCGTGTCGATCCACACGCCGACCGCCCGCTCCGCCACCGGGCCCGAGCACAGGGCCAGGTCGATCCGCAGGCCCCGGTTCCGTTCGAGCTGGCCCGGCCGGTGGCTCCACCACGTGTAGACGCCCGGCCCAGGATGGTGGGCCCGGGTGACGTCGACCAGCCCCAGGTCGACCAGCGCGGTCACCGCCGCCCGCTCCGGCGGGCTGGCGTGGGTCAGGCGCCGCCACCGTACGGGGTCGTAGATGTCGGCGTCGGCCGGGGCCACGTTCACGTCACCGGCCAGCACCAGGGGCGTCGGCGGGGCCGGATCGACGCCCAGATCCAGATCGGCGGCCACCGCCGCCCGCAGCCGCTCGAACCACACCAGCTTGAACAGGTAGTGGGGGTCGGTCAACGTCCGCCCGTTGGGGGCGTAGACCGACCAGCAGCGGATGCCGCCGCAGGTGGCGGCGATGGTGCGGGCCTCGTCGAACGGTGGACGGTTGACTCCGGGGAAGCCCCGCTGGACGCGGTCGAGGCCCACCCGGCTCAGCACGGCCACCCCGTTCCAGTGGTCCCGCCCGTGATGGGCCAGCTCGTAGCCCCGGGCGGCGGCAGCCGAGGGAAAGCCGATGGCGTCGAGGTGGCTGTCGGTGCCCTTGGTCTCCTGGAGGAGAGCGACGTCGGGCTCATGGCGGTCGAGCCAGTCGAGCACCCGGCCCTGGCGGGCCCGCAGCGAGTTCACGTTCCAGGACACCACCCGCACCCGGCCGATCACCCCCAGCGGGCCTCGACGGCCCGGAGGTCGCCGTCGTCGTCGGCCAGCACGGTGGCGCGGCGGTAGCCGAGGGCCGACCACTCGGCCACGACCACCTCGGCCTGGTCGCCCCCCAACTCGGCCACCAGGTGGCCGCCGGGTCGTAGTAGGGCTCGGGCCTCGATGGCCAACCGGCGCAGGAGCCGCGCCCCGTCGGGCCCGCCGTCGTAGGCCAGCGGGGTCTCGAAGCGGAAGGTGTCCCGCTGCAGCAGGGGCAGGGCCGGGGTCGGCACATAGGGCACCACGGCCACCACCACATCCACCCCGCCGGCCAGCTCGGCTGGTACCGGTGCCAGCAGGTCGCCCACCCGGGCGTCGATCCCGTTGGCCCGGGCGCAGGCCACGGCCGACGGATCCACGTCGGTGGCCACCACCCGGGCGGCGGGCCGGGCCCGGCTCAGGGCCAGGGCCACCGCTCCGGAGCCGGTGCAGGCGTCGACCGCCACGCCGTCGGCCGGCAGCCGGAGGACGGCCCGGGCCGCCACCGTCTCGGTGTGGGGACGGGGCACGTACACCCCGGGCGTGACCGTCACCCGGTGCCCGGCGAACAGGATGTGCCCGACGATCCAGGCCAGGGGCTCGCCGCGGAGGCGGCGGGACAGCAGCTCCTCCAGTCGTCGGTCATCGTCGCCGGCCGCCGTGGTGAGCGCCTCGGCCTCCTCCTCGGCCGCCAGGAAGCCCGCCGCCGCCAGGCGGGCGGCCAGGCCGCCGGGAGCCGTCGGGCCGGGAGCACCCGGGCCGCGGGCCGGCTCCGCCTCGGGCCCGCCTTCACCGTCGGGCTGCGGCCCCACCCGGTTCAGGTCGCTTCGCCCACGTGGCGGGCGGCGGCGAAACGGTCGAGGAAGCGGACCACAGCCCGGGACGACTCCCAGCGCCACAGGGTGACCGGGTCGCCCCCGTTGCGGCGGGCCTCCGACGCCCATTTGCGGGCCACCGGTTCCGACACCGCCCGTTGGGCCTCGATCAGGGGGGTGGGGTCGATACTGGCCAGGTCGCACAGCACGAGCTTCAACAGCAGCTCGGTCCGCACGTCGCGCAGGTGCTGGGCCGGCTCGGCCAGCCACCGGGCCAACGTCTGACGGCCCCGGGGCGTGACCCCGTAGATCGTGCGGGGGCCGCCGGCCCGGCCCGGCTCCTCGCCCCGGGAGCGGATGAGGCCCCGTTCCGCCAGCTGGTCGAGCGCCCGGTAGGTGAGGGGGCGGGACAGGGACCACACCCGGCCCACGTCGCCCGCCGGTGCGAGCCGCTTGGACACTGCGAACCCGTGGGCCGGCTCGTTGGCCAGGATGCCGAGCACGGCCCATTCCCCCAGGAGCAACTGCTCGCTGCGCGATCGCACCACGGCGCCAGGCTAGGGCCCGGGTGTGACGAAGAACACCGGCCGGCCATGGAACTTCCCCCGGCCCGTGCCGGTCTACCACTCCGGTTGACGGCACGACGAGGTGCCGACCCCGCCACGAGGAGAGAGACGACAGACATGTTGACGACGCTGAAGACCCGACGGCTGCTCATTGGCTCCGGCCTGGCTGTGGCCAGTCTCCTGGGCGCCGCCTGCGGCTCAGACTCTGCCACCACGGCCGGTTCCGACAGCACCGCCTCCGGGGCCACCACCGGCACCGGCGCCAGCACCGCCGAAGCCGGCGACGCCATCGAGATCAGCGGCGCCTGGGCCCGCACCAGCCCGGCGTCGGTCGAGACCGGCGCGGCCTACATGACGATCACGGGCGGGGCGGAGGACGACACCCTGGTGTCGGCCTCGGTCGACGCCTCGGTGGCCGGCATGGTGCAGATCCACGAGATGGTGCCCGTGAGCGAAGCGGGCGGCTCCGACTCCACGATGGCGATGGGTTCCGAGTCGTCGATGGCGATGGGCTCCGAGTCGTCGATGGCGATGGGCTCCGACGACGCCACCGACAGCTCGGCCGCCGATGGCGCCATGGTGATGCAGGAGGTCAAGGGCGGCCTCGAGATCCCGGCCGGCGAGACCGTCGAGCTGGCGCCCGGGGGTTACCATGTGATGCTGATGGAGCTGGCGGAGCCGCTGAAGGAAGGCGCCACGTTCGACCTCACGCTCACCTTCGAGAACGCGGGGGAGAAGACGGTCAACGTCGAGGTCCGGACCGAGGCGCCGTGATCGGGCGCTCCCGGCTCCGGGCTGCGATCGCCGGGGCCGCCCTGCTCGTCGGGGCCGTCGCGCTGACCAGTTGCGGGAGCGACAGCGGCGACTCGACCTTTTCGGGCTACGAGCGCACACCGACACCGCAGGTCGGAGATCTGACCCTGCCGGCCGTGGCGCCCGACGGCACCGAGACCCAGCTGGCCATGAAGGCATCGGACGGCAAGGTGATGCTCGTGTACTTCGGCTACACGAACTGTCCCGACATCTGCCCCACCACCTTGTCCGACGTCCGCCAGGCCCTGGGTGATCTGGGCGACGAGGCGTCCAACGTGGAGCTGACCATGGTCAGCATCGATCCCGAGGTCGACACCCCCGACGTCCTCAGCAACTACGTCCGGTCGTTCGTGCCCGACGCCATGGCCGTCAGCACCCTCGACGACACCCGCCTGCGGGAGGCGGCCGAGGGGTTCGGCGCCGACTACGGCAAGGAGGAGGTCGACGGGAAGCTCCAGCCGTACCACACCACCTCGCTGTACGCCGTGGACCCCGAGGGCGACCTCGTGTTGAGCTGGACCTTCGGCACCACGCCGGACGATCTGGCCGCCGACCTGCGCCTCCTGCTGGAGCGGGTGGCGTGACCGGCCGGTGGCGGCGAGCGGTGGGGGTCGTTCTCGTGGCGACGGCCCTCCCGTTGGCCGCTACCGCCTGCGGCGGCGGGGGTGACGACGGGTTCAAGCTCCAGGGTGCCGACGACGCCACCACCGCCGACTACCACTACGTGATCCCGGCCGGTGCCGGCCAGGCCGCCATCGACGGCGATCCGATCGAGGTGCTCCCGGCCGAGATGGACGTGCACGTAGGTGACGTGATCGAGATCGTCAACGACGACGACCGGGGTCATCTGGTGGGCCCGTTCTTCGTGGGCGCAGGGGAGACGATGCGCCAGGAGTTCGCTTCGCCCGGGGTGTTCGAGGGCGTCTGCTCCGTGCATCCCAGCGGCCAGATCGTCATCACGGTGACCTGAGCTGCGGGCCCCACCGTACGCTGAGCACGTGATCGGCCGAACCACTCGTCGATTGGTGGGTGTCGCCCTGGCGGCGCTGGTCCTGCTCCTGGTGGGCGCCGGGCCGGCGGCGGCCGATCCCCCCGGCCCCACCGACTACCGCAGCGTGGTGATGGGCCTCGAACCCGATCCCGACGGCGCCGTGGCGGCCCGCCTGATCGGCGGTGACAGCTTCTTCGAGCTCACCGTCGCCGCCGGCACCGACGTCACGGTGCTCGGGTACCAGGGCGAGCCGTTCGTGCGCTTCAACCCCGACGGCACGGTCGATCGCAACGACCGGTCGCCCAGCCGCTGGCTGAACGACGACCGCTTCGGCAACCGGCCCGTTCCGGCCGACGCCACCGCCGACGCCGAGCCCGACTGGCAGCCCGTGGCCGCTGGCGGCACCTACGCTTGGCACGACCACCGGGCCCACTGGATGAGCCCCAGCCATCCGCCGGGAGCGGAGCCGGGCGACGTCGTGCTGGAAGCGGTGATCCCCCTCACGGTCGACGGCAACCAGGTGGAGGTGGTGGTGCGCTCGGTGCTGCTCGCCCCTCCCTCGCCGGTGCCGGCCATCGTCGGCGTGGGCCTGGTGGCCGCCGGCCTGGCGGCGGCCGTGCTCCTGATCCGCCGCCCGTGGGCTGTCCCGGCGCTGGCCGCCGGCTGCGCCTTCCTGGCCCTGGTGGTGGGGGCGTGGGCCTACCTGTCCGTCCCGCGGGTCACCGGTCCCAGCCTCACGCTGTGGGTGGGGCCGCTGGTGGCGGTGGTGGCTCTGGTGGTGGCGGCCGTGCTGGGCGAGCACGGTCCCCGGGCCCAGACCGCCCGGGTGGCGTGCCTGCTGCTCGGTGCCTACGAGCTGGTGTGGTGGGTCTGGACCCGCCGCACCGCCCTCAGCCGCTCCTTGATCCCGTCAGACGCCCCGGCCTGGCTGGACCGGGCCACGCTGGCTGCGGCCGGTGCGGCCGGGGTGACAGTGGGGCTGGTCGCCGTGCTCACCGTCGCCCTACGAGCAGCCAGAGTTGGCCCTGCCGGGCCTGTTTCCCCGTCTGCAGGATCCGCGTCGTCGGCACGATCACCTCGCTGACAGCTCCGGCCCCGAAACCGGCCCCGGCCGCCTCGGCCGACAGATCCATGCTCCGCATCGGGCCCCACAGCGGCTCGTGGTTGTTCCAGGTGTCCCAGTCGATCATGGCCTGGGTCAGGGGATCGACCCCGGCGTAACCCGGGAAGTCGGCGTGGATCATCAGCCCGCCGGGGGCCAGGAGGCGGTGGCACTCGGCCAACATCCGGCGCAGGGCGGCGGGAGACATCTCGTGGAGCACGATGTGCGAGATGATGAGGTCGAAGTGGCCGTCGGGGAAGTCGGTCCGCTCGGCGTTCTGCTGGGAGAAGTGCACGGCCCGGCCCAGTGCCTCGGCCCGGGCGTGGGCGTAGCGCAACACCGGCGCCCCGAGGTCGATGGCATGGACCTCGGCGTCGGGGAAGGCATCGACGTAGGGGAGGGTGGCGTTGCCCACGGTGCAGCCCATGTCGAGGATCCGCCCCGGGGCGAAGGCCGGGTGCTGGGCCCGCAGGTAGTTCGCCACCACCGACTGGCCGTAGTCGTCGTTGAGCGGGCCCATCTGGCCCATGGCGTACACGAACACGCCCTGGTCGTACAGGGCGCCCACCGCCACGTCACCCGGGGCATACTCGCCCCGGTAACCCCCGGGCATGCAGTGGATGTCGACCTCGGCGTTGTACCACGGGATCTCCAGGCCGGGATCGAGGCGCAGGCTCCCCCCGGCCCGGCCGGTCGCGGCCTGGGCCCGGTCCGCCAGGTCGCCGGCCTGGCGGGTCACGCTGTCGGCCACCGAGGCCCACAGCAGGTGCTGGCTGGAGCGCCGAACCGAGCTCCACAGCTGGTAGTACACGTCGCCCTGGAGGGCCCGGCGGATCTCGTGGCGGTCGGCCGGTGCGGCCCCACCCCGCTCGGACGCCCACCGGGGCGCCGCCCGGTGCTCGTACACCTCCCGGACTCCCGGTGAGACCCGGGTGGCGATGTGGGCTTTGAGGGCCTGGACGAAGCCCTGGCGGGCCGCCTCGTCATGGTCCGGCGTGGGAAGCAGCTCGTGGGACTGCTGATCGGGGTGGGTGCGGGGGGTGCTCAAGGTGGCTTCCTTCGTCCGCTCGTGGGCTGGGTCAGATCTCGTCGTAGGCCCGCTGCACGAGGGCCTCGTAGCCGTCGGGCGTGTCGCCGGCCAGCGCTTCTTCGCGCATCTCCTCGAACACCCGGAACACCCGGGCGGTGAAGGCGGCGGCCTCGGCCGACCGGTGCCCGGCCTCGGCCGGCGAGGGGCGGTGGGCCTCCACGGCCCCGGCCGGGATCGTGCCGCCCTGGGCCAGCACCGTTTCCAGCGTCGTCACCCGCTCCCGCAGGGCCCATACCTCGGCGGCCAGGGAGGTGACGATGGCCAGCACGGCGTCGGTGGCGCCGCCGTCGGCGAAGAACACGGGGCGGGCGCCTCGGGCCTTGGTGGGGAAGGTTCGCCCGTCGACGGGCTCGGCCTGGGGAGCGGTGGCGGGGTTGGTGGGCACGCCACCCAGCATGGCACACCGGCGCCGCTCGTCGATCTGTGGCGCCAGCGCGCAAAATCCAGCACGAGGCGCAACAGATCGGGAGTTGGAGCGGATTGAACCGGGGTTGGCGAGTCGCCTTGTGGCCCACTGTGGGACTTGGGGTTTAAGGTTCCGTTCAGACCGGGAAAGGCAGGAGCTGATGGGGACGAGACCGGACGAGGCGGCGCTGGCGGCGCTGGTGGAGCAACTGGCCGACGCGGTGGTCATCGCCGATCCGTCGGGCCAGATCGTGTTCTGGAACGGGGCGGCGGAGCGGGTGTTCGGTTGGCCGGCGGCGGAGGCGGTGGGCCAGTCGCTCGACATGATCATCCCCGAGCGGCAGCGGGGGGCCCACTGGGACGGCTACGCCAAGACGATGGCCACCGGGGAGACGAAGTACGCCACCGACCTGCTGCGGGTGCCGGCCCTGAACGCCGACGGGGAACGCCACTCGATCGCCTTCACCGTGACCCTGCTGCACGGACCCGGTGGCGAGGTGAGCGGCATCGCCGCCGTCGTGCGGGACGAGACCGAGCGCTGGAGCCACGAGCAGGATCTGCGGCGCCGGTTGCGTGAGCTCGAAAGCGAAGCAGCCCCCGAGTAGACCGCCGTAGGCGGCCGGTGGGGGTGGGGCCCCGACGGTGGTGGGGAGGCGACGCAGTCGCCGGGGGCGCCCGCCCCCGAGCAGACCGCAGTCGCCGGGGGCGCCAGCCCCCGAGTAGAACAGTCCCATGATTCACGAGCTCCGTATCTACACCGCCCACCCCGGCAAGATGGGGGCCCTGCTCTCCCGCTTCCGGGACCACACCTGCGCCCTGTTCGAGAAGCACGGCATCACCAACGTGGGGTACTGGCTGAACTCCATCGGCGGCCGCAACGACGAGCTGTGGTACATCGTGGGCTTCGAGAGCCTGGCCCACCGGGAGCAGGCGTGGGCGGCGTTCCAGGCCGACCCCGAGTGGCAGAAGGCCCGGGCCGAGTCCGAGGCCGACGGCCCCCTCGTGCACCATCTGGAGAACCGCATCCTGACGCCCACCAACTTCTCGCCCCTGAAGTGAGGGGCCGACCCGCTGCGGCCGGGCTCAGGTGAGGAGCTCGGCCGCCGCCAGGTCGGCGATGCGGTCGGGGTCGTAGCCGAGGATCCCGCTCAGCACCTCCCAGGCGTGCTCGCCCACGGTGGGGGCGCCCCGGGCCACGAACCCCGGGGTCCGGGACAGACGGATCCGAGGCCCCTCCACCCAGTGCGACCCGTGGACCGGGTGGGGCACCGAGACGAAGTGGCCGAGGTGTTCGAGCTGGGGGTCGACCGTGCACTCGGGGGCGTTCTGGACCTGATGGGCCGGCACCCCCACCCGCTGGAGCCGGGCCTCCACGTCGGACGCCAGGCACGCCGCGGTGACGTCGCCAATGGCGCCGTCGAGCTCGCGCCGCCGGGCGAGCCGCCCGGGGGCCGTGGCCAGCCCCTCGTCGCCGGCCAGCCCGGGGTGGAGGCCGAGCTCGGCGGCCAGGGCCCGCCACTGGTCGTCGGTCTCACAGGCGATGGCCACCCACCGGTCGTCGCCGGCGCACGGGTAGACCCCGTGAGGGGCGAAGCGGTCGTCGTCGTTGCCCTGCCGCTCCCGCACCCGGCCGTTGACGTGGTAGTCGAGCAGGGCCGGGGCCAGCAGGTGGAGCGACGCCTCGGCCTGGGAGAAGTCGAGGTGCTGGCCCTGGCCGGTGCGGTCCCGGTGGTCGAGGGCGGCCAGCAGGGCGGCCACCGTGAAGCGGGGGGCCACGTAGTCGGTGTAGGCGCTGAACGGGCCCACGGGGGCCAGGTCGGGCCATCCGGTGAGGTGGTGGAAGCCGCAGATGGCGGCGGCCATGGTGCCGAACCCGGCGTAGTGGGCCAGGGGTCCGTACTGGCCCATGAGGCAGCTCGACACCATGATGACGTCGGGGTTGATCTGGCGCAGGTTGGCGTAGTCGAGACCCCAGCGGGCCATGGCGCCGGGGGAGAACGACTCGGTGACCACGTCGGCCCACCGCACCAGGTCCCGCACCACCTCCCGGGCCTCCGGCTGGCCCAGGTCGAGGGCCAGCCCCAGCTTGCCGGCGTTCATGTTCTGGAAGATGCCGGTGTTGTCGGGGCCCGGTTCCTCGTGGAGGAAGGGGCCGACGGTGCGGGCGCCGTCGACGTTGCTCTCGGTCTCGATCCGCACCACCGTGGCGCCGAAATCGGCCAGGGTGCGGGTGGATGTCGGCCCCGCCACGGCCCACATGAAGTCCACCACCCTGAGCCCGGCCAGAGGCCGGGGATCGAAGCCGTCGACGAAGGGGGAGGTCGGCCCCGGGCTCCGCTCGGCCCAGGGGGCCGAGCGGACCACGGCGGGACGGCGGGGCGGTTCGGCCAGCACCTGGGCGGTGTGCTCGCCGATGGTGGGAGGCGGGCCCAGGGGCGCCAGCGGGGTCTCGCTCAGCTTGGTGAACGAGCCCGGGTAGCGGATGGCCTCGCCGCCCAACGCCGGGTGCTCCACGTCCTGCCAGTAGCCCCGAACCGCCAGCTGCTCCCGTTCGCACAGCTCGCCCGGTGTGGCCAGGGGGGCGAACAGCAGCTTGCGTTCCAGCGCCACCTCCAGCAGCTCGGCCTTCGTCTTGGTGAGCAGGAACGCCTGCACCACGTCCTTCAGCCGCTCCCACTCGCTCACCGGCACCTCGCCGGTGTGGATCTGCATGCCGAGGTTGATCCAGTCGGTGTCGCGGTCGGCCTGGGTGCAGGCGCCCTCCTCCAGCATCCAGTCGAACAGGCGGCGGGCGAACACGCCGAGCGAGGCGCCGAACAGCAGGGTGAGCGACACGTGCCCGTCGGCGCACTCCCACACCAGCTTCACCGTGGTGGTGCCGGTGTTGGCTCCACCCCCGGCCCGCTTCACCGGCGTGGCGTCGTACAGCGTGGCCAGCATGTAGGCCTGGGTGGAGGCCATCATGGCCAGCTGGGCCGGCACGTCGACGTGCTGGCCAAGGCCGGAGCGGCGTCGCTCGGTGAGGGCCAGCAGGGCGGCGCCGGCCGCCTCGCCCGCCGCCTGGAGCCAGGCCTGAGGCGGGAGGCTGATCCGAAGCGGGGCCCGTTCGGGGTCGCCAGTGAGGGCCATGTGGCCGCTGGCAGCGGCGACCGTGAGGTCGGAGACTGCCCAACCGGCTTTGGGTCCGGTGGCGCCGAAGGCCGAGATCGAGACCTGGACCAGCGCCGGGTTCAGAGCCTGGAGCTCGTCGGGCCCGAGGCCGAGCCCGTCGAGTTGGCCCGGCCCGAACGACTCCAGCAGCACGTCGGCCCCCGCCGCCAGCTCGCGGAACCGGGCCCGGTCGCCGTCGTCGGCCAGGTCGAGCACCACGCTGCGCTTGCCCCGGTTCCATGCCCAGTGGACGAGCGACCGCTCGGGATCCTCCACGTCGTGGTGGAACGGCCCGATGCGCCGGGAGGCGGTGCCCTCAGAGGGCTCCACCGCGATCACCTCCGCTCCCAGCTGAGCCAGGATCATCCCCGCCAGCTGACCCCGCTCGTCGGTCAGGTCCAGCACGCGATAGCTCGACAGCACGGCGTCCCCCCCTTGCTTGTCTGATCTCCCCTCGGGCCACGGTGGCCCGCCCGCCCCGGCCTGTCAAGCGCCCCACCGGGAACGGGCGCCGGGCGCCCGGGCGGTTCTAAGATCCGGGCCACGTGATGGGGGTCGACCGTCCGGTCGGCGGAACGAAGGACGATCGACATGGCCGACATCTCCGGAGCCCGGCTCCTCGCCCGCAATCTGCGCCAGCAGGGCGTGGAGTACTGCTTCGGCATCGTGGGATTCCCCGTGGTGCCGATCGCGGTGGCCATGCAGCGCGAGGGCATCACCTACATCGGGATGCGCAACGAGCAGTCGGCGTCGTATGCCGCCCAGGCCGCCGGCTACCTGACCGGTCGGCCCCAGGGCTGCCTGGTGGTGTCGGGCCCCGGCGTGATCCACGCCCTGGCCGGCCTGGCCAACGCCAAGGAGAACCTGTGGCCCATGATCCTGATCGGCGGGGCGTCGCCCACCGACCAGAACGGCATGGGCGCCTTCCAGGAAGAGGACCAGGTGGCGGCGGCCAAGCTGTGGTCGAAGTACGCCCACCGGGTGGAGACGCTGGACAAGATCCCGTACTACGTCGAGCAGGCCATCCGAACGTCCCTGTTCGGCCGGCCCGGCCCGGTGTACCTCGACATGCCGGCCGACGTCATCGACGGTCGCATCGAGGAGGACGTGGTGCCGATCGCCCCCACGGTGGGCGACCCGCCCCGCACCCATGCCGAACCGGAGTCGGTGCGCCAGGCCATCAGCGCCCTCAAGTCGGCCGAACGGCCGCTGGTGATCGTGGGTAAGGGCATGGCCTGGTCCCGGGCCGAGGACGAGATGCGCCAGTTCATCGACCGCACCCAGCTCCCGTTCCTGGCTTCCCCCATGGGCAAGGGCGTGGTGCCCGACGACCATCCCCTGTCGGTGGGAGCAGCCCGGTCGCACGCCCTGGAGCAGGCCGACGTGATCCTGCTGGCCGGCGCCCGCCTCAACTGGATCATGCACTTCGGCAAGCCCCCCCGGTTCAACCCGGGCGTACGGGTGATCCAGCTCGACGTGTCGCCCGAGCAGATCGGCCACAACGTGCCGGCCGAGGTCGGGTTGGTGGGCGACGGCCGGGCCATCATGGGCCAGTTCAACGCCGAGCTGGCCGACGACCCGTGGAGCTACGACCCCGAGACCCCGTGGCGGGTGTCGATAGCCGAGAAGATCGCGGCCAACGAGGCGGCGGTGGCGGGCCAGCGGGCCGACGACTCGGCCCCCATGAACTACTACCGGGCGTTCCGCGACATCACCGAGTGGCTCACCCCCGACGACTTCATCATCGGCGAGGGCGCCAACACGATGGACATCGGCCGCACCCAGATGGCCAACCTCAAGCCCCGCCACCGGCTCGACGCCGGCAGCTACGGGACGATGGGCATCGGCCTCGGCTTCGCCGTGGCCGCCGCCGTGTGCAACCCGGGCCAGCGGGTGGTGTCGGTGCAGGGCGACTCGGCCTTCGGGTTCAGCGGCATGGAGATGGAGACGATCTGCCGCTACAACCTGCCCGTCGTCGTGGTGATCCTGAACAACAACGGGATCGGCGGCGGTCCGGCCGAGTTGCCGGCCGACGGGCCGCCCCCACCCAACGCCTACCTGCCGACGGCCCGCTACGAGAAGGTCGCCGAAGCATTCGGGGCCGGTGCCTTCTACGTCGACGACCCGGCCGACCTGCGGGCCGCCCTCGACGCCGCAGCCGCCCTCGACGGCCCCGCCATCGTCCACGTCAAGCTCAATCCCGTCGCCGGCCGCAAACCGCAGGCCCACGGCTGGCTGACCCGCTAGGCGCGGCCGGCTCGCCCCGTCCGTTCTGCGCCACGAAAACCGCGCCCCGCCGCCCTTCCGCGTCGCGAAACCACCGCATTTCGGAGGAAAGGTGACGCAGATCGCCCGTGGGGCGCGGTTTTCGTGGCGCGGTCCGGGGAGCCGAACGGGGCGACGGGTCGGGTCGGGGACGGGTCAGCGCTCGTCGAAGGCCGCCCGGCGGAGCCGCAGATGGCGTCGCTCGGCCTCGTTGGCGGTGAGCTCCAGGGCCTGATCGAAGGCGGCGGCCGCGTCCCCGTTGCGGCCGAGGCGGGCCAGCAGCTCGGCCCGGGCGGCGTGGAGCAGGTGGTAGCGGGGGAGATCGGCGGCCACGGCGTCGATCGCCGCCAGCCCGGCGGCCGGGCCGTCGCGCTCGGCCAGGGCCACCGCCCGGTTGAGGGCCACCACCGGGTTCGGCCCCAGGGCCAGAAGCTGGTCGTAGAGGGTCACGACCTGGCCCCAGTCGGTGGCGTCGGCGGTGGGGGCGTCGGCGTGGACGGCGGCGATGGCGGCCTGGATCTGGTATGGCCCGGGGGCGTTGCGGCGGATGCAGCGCCGCACCAGCTCGTGGCCCTCGGCGATCAGGGCCCGATCCCATCGGGAGCGGTCCTGGTCGGCCAGGCGGACGAGGCCGCCGTCGGGCCGGGTGCGGGCCGGGCGGCGGGCTTCGCTCAACAGGAGCAGGGCCAGCAACCCCACCGCCTCCGGCTCGTCGGGCATGAGGTCGGCCAGCAGCCGGGCCAGGCGGACGGCTTCGGCCGCCAGATCGGTGCGAAGCAGGTCGGGCCCGGCGCTCGCCGTGTGCCCCTCGTTGTAGACGAGGTAGATCGTGGCCAGCACCGGAGCGAGACGGTCGGGGAGCTCGGCCGGCGACGGCACCCGGTAGGCGATCCGATTGTGGCGGATCTTGTTCTTCGCCCGCACCAGGCGCTGGGCCATGGTGGCCTCGGGCACCAGGAAGGCCCGGGCGATCTCGGGGGTGGCCAGGCCGGCCACCAGCCGCAGGGTGAGCGCCACCTGCGCTTCCCGGGCCAGGGCTGGATGGCAGCACAGGAAGACGAGGCGGAGCTGGTCGTCGGGGACGACGTCGAGGTCGCCCAGGTCGTCGATCATCGACTGCTCCCCGGCGCTGTCCCGCCGCAGGTCGAGCAGCCCGTGGGCCTCGGCCTGGCGGGCCCCCCGGGTCGACTCCCGCCGGATCCGGTCGATGGCCCGGTTGCGGGCCGTGGTGGTGATCCAGCCGCCGGGGTTGGGCGGCACCCCGCTGGTCGGCCACCGCTCGGCGGCCACGGCGAAGGCGTCGGCCAGCGCCTCCTCGGCCCGGTCGACGTCACCCAGCACCCGCACCAGCGTGGCCAGGCACCGGGGTGCTTCCGCCCGGTAGACCTCGGCCAGGCGGGCGGGATCGAACGGTTGGCGCTCACCGGTCCGGCTCACGCCGGGTCGTCCTGGAACGGCCGCACCTCCACCGTCCCCACGCAGGCCGCCGAACCCTTGGCCGCCCAGGCCAGGGCGGCATCGAGATCGGGGGCGCCGATGATCCAGAAGCCGGCCACGTGCTCCTTGGTCTCGGCGTAGGGGCCGTCGGTGATCGTCACGTCGCCGGCGCCGGCCTGCACCACGGTGGCCGACTCGGCCGGGTGGAGCCCGCCGGCGAACACGAACGATCCAGCGGCCTTGAGCTCGTCGTTGAAGGTCTTGGTGGCGGCGAACATCGGGGCCAGCTCGTCCTCGCTCATGGTGAAGACCGATGGGTCGGGATACACGGACAGCAGGTAGTGGGTCATCGGGGTCCTCCCGGGCCGGTGCCGGCCCCTTCGGCCGGCTCGCACCCTAACCACGAACGGCATGTCCCCGATCGACAGGGTGACGACACCAACCTGCCACCTGGTGTTCGGCGGAGGCGGCCGACGGGCGCACCCAGCGTGCCCGCGGAGCGAAGCTCCAGGCCCCGCAGGGGACACTCAGTCGATGATCTCGGCCAGCTCCAACAGATGCTGGGGAATGCTGACGCCCTGGGCCGCCGGCGTGCTCACGGTGGCGATCAGATCGACGTCGGCCTGCAGGAAGCCCTCGGCGATCGACGTCAGCTCCGGGATGTCGCCCCGGGCGTTGCGCTCGAGCACCTCGATGGCGACGGTGTCGCAGGCCGCCACGGAGTCCTTGAACCCCGAGGCCGTCAGCTCCAGAGCCGGAACCGGGGCCAGGACGGACAGGCCGACCACCGCTGTGGGATGCGGTGCCGTGACCGCCCCCGGGGCCGCTGTGTCCTCCGGGGCCGCCGTCGCCGGCGACGGGATGGCATCGGTGCTGGCGGCCGGCGGCGCCGGCTCCCCGCTTCCTGCCGCGTCGCCACCGGCGGTGCAGGCCGAGGCGGCGAGCGTCGACGCCGCCACCAGGGCCGCCATGAGAGCGCCGGCCCGGCTCATCGGCCGTCGCCTTCCCCCGCCGGGCCCGTCCCGGCCTCCACCGGTACGGCATCCGGCGCCGCCCCGGCTGCCCGCTCGGCCCCGGCTGCCCGCCGGCGCTGGCCGAGCAGGCGCATGAGGTGGTCGATGAGGTCGATCAGGGTCGACTGGACGCACTCCTTGCGGAGGGCATCGGTGTCGACGATCGGGATCTTCGGGTCGAGGGCCAGCACGTCACGGACCTGTTCGAGGGTGACCCGGGGGGCGTCGGGAAACCAGTTCACGGCGACGATGAAGGGGATGTGGCGGTCTTCGAAGTAGTCGATCGCCCCGAACGAGTCGGCCACCCGCCGCACGTCCACCAGGACGACGGCGCCGATGGCGCCGGTGGAGATCTGGTCCCACATGAAGGCGAACCGGGTCTGCCCCGGGGTGCCGAACAGGTACAGGATGAGCTCGCCGGGCACGGTGATCCGGCCGAAGTCCATGGCCACGGTCGTGGAGGTCTTCGACGGGACGGCGGAGCCGTCGTCGGATCGCCGGGCCGCCACGGTCATGGTCTCCTCGGTCCGCAGCGGTGGGATCTCGGAGACAGCACCGACGAAGGTCGTCTTGCCCACCCCGAAGCCGCCGGCGATCACGATCTTGGCCGAGCGCGGCCGGATCACAGCGGGAGCGGTGTTGGTGTCGGTCATAGAGCCGAGATCGCCTTCCTGATCCGGTGGAGGAGGGACAGGTCCACCTCGGCGACGACCTGCTCGGCGGCGAGGAGGCCTTCGGCCACCATCTCACTGGTGATGACCACGGCGGCCCGCAGCGGGATCTTCAGCTCGGCGGCGATCTCCGCCACCGACCGGGCGCCTTCGAGGTACTGGGCGATGAACCGCCGTTCGAACCGCAGCTCGCCCAGCTTCCGCTGACCGTCGGAGGTCAGCGAGACGAGGGTCTCCAGCGGCAGCTCGGGCGCCCCCTGGGCCCGGGTGCGGCCCTCGGTGTACATGAAGCTGCGGACGATCTCGTCGCCTACGACCGGCTCGTCCTGATACCGCTCGCCGCCGACCATCAGACATCCAGCGGGTTCTTGATCGAGTCGATCACATCGGGGGAGAGGAGCTCCGCCGCCTGCTCGATCAGCACGATCATCTCGTAGCCGATCAGCCCCAGGTCGGCGCCGGCGTCGGCGATGACGGCCAGGTTGGCCCGGGGCGAGATGCGGGAGAGCAGGATCCAGCCGGTGCCGGTCTCGATGATCTGGCGGACGAAGGGCGACAGGGCGAACACCTCGGCGGCGCTCTCGCACAGGCTCGTCAGCCCGGAGGTGATGGCGGCGAAGGTGTCGGCCGATGTCCGGTCCATCCCTCTGGACGAGATCAGGTGTATCCCGTCGGCCGAGACCGTCTGCACCGATCGGACGCCGGGAGTCTCCGCCTCGAAGCGGTCCAGGAGCCAGCTGAGGCGTACCTCGTAGCCGTCCATCACTCCCCGCTTCCCGGGTGCACGGACGACGACGGGGCCGGCGTGCCGGCCAGTCCCCGCTGGAGGGCGCCGAGATCGGCCCGGACCGATTCGGCCGATCGGCGGAAGGCGTCGCTGTCGTCGGGCCCCCCGGGCGGGCGTTCCCGGTCGATCGCTTCGGGCAGGTTGGCCCCCGCCACCCGCCGCCCCGTGCCGAACAGCGGGAGGAGATCGTTGGCGGCGGCCGGGCCCGCCGGCGCCGGTGCCGGTGCTGACGCCGTTGTCGGTGCCGACGCCATCCCCGGCAGGGGGCGGCCGTCATGGGGAGCGGTCGGCGGCAGGGGCCGGGAGGGGAGTGAGGGCGGGATGTTCGACCGGTCCCGGCTGATGGACGACGACGGCGTAGCCCCGCTCCACACCGAGGGGGCGGGCCCGACCCCGGCGGCGGCGGCCACGGGGGTCTCGTCGGCGACGCGCTCGGACCGAGGTTCCACCGGCGGGGCGATGGGGCGGGGACCGGAGTCCAGGACCCCCTCCGGCATGGGGGAGACGATCAAGTCCCGGGGAATGCGGACCCGTACCGTGAGGCCGGCGGGGACCCGGTCGAAGATCTCCACCTCCATCCCGTACTTCCCGGCCAGCTTCCCCACGACGAACAGGCCCAGATTCTTCGACGGCGTCTCGGCCGAGGTGGTGGCGGCGGCGATCCGGGCGTTGGCCTCGGCGATCTCGTCGTCGGTCAGGCCCAGCCCGCTGTCCACCACGGCCAGGATGTAGCCGACGCGGGTGTAGCGGGCGATGATCTCGATCGGTTCGGTGGGAGGAGAGAACCGGGCCGCGTTCTCCGTGAGCTCCGACAGGAGATGTCCCAGGTCGGCGGCGGCGTCTCCCACGATCTCGGCGTCGTCCATGACGTTGAGGCGGATCCGGTCGAACTCCTCCACCTCCGACATGGTCGAGCGGAGCAGCTCCGACACCAGCACCGGGCCGGTGAAGCGCCGGGCGACGTCGACATCGGCCAGGATCAGCAGCGACTCGGCGTTGCGGCGCATCCGGGTGGCGAGGTGATCGATGTTGTAGATCTTGGCCAGCCGGTCCGGGTCCGACTCGTGCCGCTCCAACTCGTCGAGCGACTCCAACATCCGCATGAGCAGCTTCTGGTTGCGCCGCCCGAGGTTCACGAACATGTGGGCCACCACCGCTCGCGACATGGCCTGCTCGCTGGCCAGGCGCACCGCCGTGCGGTGCAGCTCGTTGAAGGCGGCGGACAACCGCCCGATCTCGTCCCCGGTCTCCACCGGGATCTCCTCGATCGTGGGCACCTCGGCCAGGTCGCCCTGGGTCCGCATCATGGCCACGATCGACGGGAGCTCCACCGTGGCGATGTTGGTGGCCCGGTGCTCCACCCGCCCGAGCGAGGTGCGGATGGAGCGGGCGAGAAGGAACAGGAAGCCGGCCAGCAACGCCAGCACCCCGAGGCTGATCACGATGGCCAGCAGCAGATCCCGTGAGGCGCGGTTGTCGATCGCCACCGTGTCCCGTTGCATGGTGGAGCGAAGGTCCGTCTCGTGCGACTCGAGCTCGGCGGCGATGGCGGCCCGTTGGCTGAGCACGGCGGCCGGATCCAGCCGCACGTGCTGACCGATCAGCAGCCGGGTGAACCGGGCCCGGAGCGACTGGTACTCGGCCCAGGCCGGGCTGTTGAGGTAGGCGGTGATCTGTTGACCGGTGGACGGCACGCCGAGATCCAGGGCGACGTTGAGGGCCTCGTCGGACGAGCCGATTCGGGTGCCGACCGTCTCCAACGTCACCTGGGACGGCGCTCCCTCGGCCAGTGCCTGCTGGAGGGCCACGCCCTCGAGTGCCAGCGACTCCCGGGCCCGCTCCACGAGCACGGCGGTGGTCAGGTTGGCCAACGTCCCCCGGTCGCTGATGTCGTACCCGCTGATGCTGAGCAGCTGCTGGGGGAGGCGCGAGAGCTGGTCCACGGCGTCGAGCCGGGCCGGGTCGTCCCGGGTGGCGATCGTGGTGCGGACGGTTTCGGCGCTGTCGCCGATCCGGGCCCGCAGGTCGACCACCTGGCCGTACACCCGCTCAGCCTCCTGGAGGGGCTCGGCTCCGAGCGCCAGATCGGGTGACCGGAGGCGCTGGATCGCCTCGTCCACCGCCGCCCGCGCCCCGGCCAGGCCCTCGTCGGTGGCGTCCGGATCGAACAGGGCGCTGCGCTCGTTGCCGATCGCGTCGGCCAGGTCCGACACCGCGGCTTGGCGGTCGAGCTCGCTCAACTGGCGGGCTGCAGCCTGTCTGGTCGACAGCGCGTCCTGGACGTCATTGACCGACAGATAGCCGATGAGGGCCAACGGCAGTGCCGTGATACCGAGGAGCTTCGACCGAAACGACAGCTTCCGAGCAACCATGATGATCGCGGTCGGCCCAGCACGGCCCGCCCGCCCCTCCACCTCTCCGTTTACCGCCCAAGGGATGTCACAGGCAGTTCGGCAGCCGCTCCGGGTGGCCCAGAGCCGGCGCAGGTACCCGCCCTAACCGCGCAGATGCTAAGGTATCCCCCTGGTGAGCCGGGCGCTACCCCTCCGGCCTCCGGGTCTGATTCCTCACTCGTAGCGGCCAGTGGCACGGGACGCAAGAGATTCGCAGGGAGCGGTGAGGCCGAGATGACGGTCGACTTCGAGACGTTGCGTGCCGCCGGAACCTCCGCCCTGGAGGCGGGGATGCTGGCCGAGTCCGAAGGGATGAGCCGGCTCGAGGTGTTCAAGGCGATCCTGCACCACTGGAGCGTCGAGCCGTTCGCCGTCGAGTGCATGGAGCGGTACGGATCCGGCTACCCGTCCCGGGCCGCTCAGGCCGCCGCCACGATCGGGCTGGCCGCGGTGGTGCTCGCCTACCCCACGGCCTCCGCCGAGGAGGTCACCGCCTTCGAGCGGACCACCGCCCTCAGCCGCAAGGTCGACGCCCTGGCCCGGGCCGACCGGGCCGACGACGCCCTCCGGTTCTACGACCGGCTCGACCCCGAGGTGCTCCGACTGACATCGCTGACCCAGGCCGAGGCGCGCCACGCCGTGTGGTTGCAGCGGGGGCGCCGGTCCCAGCAGCGCTCGGTGATCATCGACCCGATGGAGCAGCACACCTGGGGTTGGGTGTTCCCGGCTCTGGATCCGACGGATCGCCTGGCCGGTCCGTCCGCCGCCCCACCGCTCCTGGTGGACCGGTTCACCGGGGCGGTCGTCGAGCTCACCGCCGACGAGCCCCTCGAGGCCCAGATCGGACGGTACGAGGAGACCGGTTGGCCCCACTCCCGGTGAGGTGACCACCGGCGGCGGGCCGGGGTGACCGCCCGGCACCGGGCCCCGCCCCGATACCGCAGTACCATCATCGCCTGATGCGAGGCGTTCCGATCCCCGAGCGCGAGGAGGACTTCGCCGCCGATGCCGGTGAGCTGTTCTTCGACCTGGTGTTCGTCTTCGCCTTCTCCCAGCTGGTGTCGCACCTGGTGAGCCACCCCACGTGGGCCGGGGCCGCCGAGTTCGCCCTGCTGTTCACGATGGTGTGGCTGCCCTGGACCCAGTTCACCTGGTCGGCCAACGCGGTGGCCGGCAACAGCCGCCCGGTGCGGCTCCTGTTCCTGGTGGCCACGGTGGCCAGCATCCCCATGGCGGCCTCGGTGGTGGGGGCGTTCACCGCCGGGGGTGCCGCCTTCGCCCTGTCGGCGTCGGTGATCCTGGCCATGGGCCTGTTCACCATGATCAGCGGGCTGGGCGACGAGCCGGTGGTCCGGGCGTCGATCGTGCGCTACTCGATTCCCAACTGGATCGCCATCGCCCTCATGGTCACCGGCGGGTTCCTGCCCTTCACGCCCCGGGTGATCCTGTGGTCGGCGGCCATGGTGATCGTGATCGCCGGCACCATCGGCGCCGGGCAGAGCGAGTGGCTGGTGCGTCCGGGACACTTCGCCGAGCGGCACGGGCTCATCGTGATCGTGGCCCTGGGCGAGGTGATCGTCGCCCTCGGCCTCCCGCTCACCAACGCCCTGGCCGACAACGAGGGGGTGGCCCCGGCCAGCCTGGTGGCGCTGGTGGCAGCGGGGGTCTTCGCCGGCCTGTTGTGGTGGGGGTACTTCGACCGGCCCCTGCCGGCGCTGGAGCACCGCCACGAGGCGCTGGAGGGCGGCCAGCTGCGGGGCCGGTTCGCCCGCGACGTCTACACCTACGCCCACTACCCGCTGGTGGCGGGCGTGATCCTGTCCACCGCGGGGCTGAAGACGATCACCCTCCGCCCGCTCGAGCCCATCGAGCTGCCGTCGCTGGTCCATCTCGGCGCCGGGCTCGTGCTGTACCTGCTGGGAGTGGTGCTGGCCGTGGTCCGGGCCTTCGGGGCCCTGGCCGTCGAGCGCCTGGTGGCCGCCGTGGTGCTGGTGGCCGTGATCGCCGCCACCTCCCGCCTCGACGGGGTGCTGGTGCTCATGGCGGTGGACGTGGTGCTGCTGGCCATGCTCGTGGTGGAACACCACCGGGTGGAGAACCTGGCCCGTACCGTGCCCATGAGCCGGGTGACGAGGGCCCGCACGTAGCCCGGACCCGGGCCCCGGCCCGCTCACCGCACCCGGCTAGCGGTGCAGGTGGCGGGGGTCCCAGAGCGCCAGCTCCAGGTGGTTCGGCCCATCCATCGTCCTGCGGGCTCCGCCGAAGGTGCGGGTGATCCGGCGCCGGGTCTCGTAGCGGGGCCAGCCCGGGTTGCCGTCGGTGGCGTAGGCCACCCACGCCCCGGCCATCTCGTCGGACAGGGCGGCCACCTCCTCGGGCCGGCGATCGTGACCGGTGAAGCCGGCGATCGTCGGGTGGTCGTAGGTGCCGAACACGAACGGCACCTCCAGCACATGGGCCGCCCCGATGAGGCCGTCGAACAGGGGGCTCTCCCAGTCGAAGCGGTACATGTGGGCCGGGCCCGAGGTCGATTGCCAGCCGGCCAGCGCGGCCGAGGCGGCACGGAACGTCCAGTCGGACCCGATGGCGATGGCCAGGTCACGGTTGCCCACCGGCTCCTTGGACAGGGCGCGGGCGCGGCGGTAGGTCGACACCACATCGTCGGGATGCTCGTGCCACCGGCCCACGAGGGAGCGGAGCTGCTCGTCGGTCACCTGGTCGAAGCGCTCGTCGCGGCCCCAGAAGAACCCCATCTCGTGGCGGTTGGTGCCGCACAGGACGGGCACCCCGACCCCGGCGGCCAGCACCCCGCCGGGATCCTCGGGCACGAGCCCGCCATCGGTCACCGGGCGGTAGAACACACCGCCGGACCGGGGAGTGGCCTCCTCCTGGGCCGCCATCAGGGCCTCGACGGGCAGCTCCCGCAACGTGCCGGCCGGCACCCCCAGATGGGCCAGCACCCGGCTCGCCGTATCGTCGGCCTCGGCCACCGACGACACCAGGTTGTACGAACCGGACTGGAGGACCGCCCGGGCGAAGCCGCCGGTGGCGCCGGCGGCCATGTGGGCGGCGATGGACGTGGCGCCGGCCGACTCGCCGAAGACGGTGACGTTGCCGGGATCACCGCCGAAGGCTGCGATCTCGCGTTGCACCCAGTCCAGGGCGGCCCGCTGGTCGGCCAGGGCCTCGTTGCCGGTGCTCCCGATGGCGGGGCAGCGCAGCCAGCCCAGCACCCCGAGGCGGTAGTTGACGCTCACCACCACCACGCCCCGGGCGGCCAGACGGGACCCGTCGTAGGCCGGGACGGCGTTGGAGCCGGCGACGAACGCCCCGCCGTAGATCCACACCATCACCGGCAGCTGGGCCGCCGGATCGGCGCTCGGCGTCCACACGTTGAGGTTCAGGCAGTCCTCGCTCTGATGGGGCGACGACAGATCGGCCAGGAACCGCCCGGGGGCCGGAGCGCCCTGCATGGGGGCCGGCCCCAGGGTGGTGGCCGGCCGTACCCCCTCCCATGCCTCCACCGGTGCCGGAGGCCGGAACCGGCGGTCGCCCACGGGGGGAGCGGCGTAGGGCACGCCGAGGAACGCGGTCACCCCGGTGCCGAGGCGGATCCCTTCGATGGCTCCGGAGGAGAGGGTGAGGCGAGTGGTCACGCCCGGGAGCCTAGACAAGGGTGGGCGCGGAGTTCAGGTTGAAACGATCTGTTGGTGACAATCCGCCGTTTCAGCTGGCCCGGGCCTCTCGCGACGCCGGGCGGGGGCGGTCGACCTCGCCCCGGGCCCCCGGGCGGCCCACGGCGCGTACCTGGCGGTTGCCGGCCTGGCGGTGGGCCAGGATGGCGAGGATGGTGAGGAAGGCCACCACGTTGATCGAGGCCAGCATCAGCATCCGGTACCACTGGTTGGGGGTGTCGGTGCCGGCCGTCATGCCGTGGTACGTGGCGAACACGTACAAGCCGAAGCTGGTGCGGTGGATCTGGCGCCACAGGGCGCGCGGCAGCCGCTTCATCAGCAGCGATGTGATCTCCACCGCCAGCAGCAGGTAGAAGCCGATCACCCCCCAGGCGACATTGGTGGCCTGCCATTCCGACGCCCAGGGGACGAGCACCTCGAGCCAGCCGAAGTGGACGTAGGTGTCGGCCACGAGGCCGGCGATGTGGATGCCGGTGAAGAGGAGGGCAGCCATGCCGAAGAACCGGTGCAGGTCGAGCAGCTTGGCCGGCGGGCTGGCCTTCGATGCCGCCTTGGTGGAGAGCATCAGCCCCCAGCACACCGACGCCGTCACCAGCGCCCAGGCCAGGATGCCGCCCGAGCGGGCGACGAACCACCAGATCTGCGGGTTCATGCCGCCGTCCTTCCTGCACCGCCGCCGCCGCCGTCGGCGGCGCCGTCGCTGTCTCGTTCCTCGTCGTACGGGTGCGGTCCGCCGTTCCAGCGCAGGATGCCGCCGTCGGCGGTCACGGCGATCCCCGGCGTGCCGAGCTCCGCCAACACCCCCAGGGCGGCGGCCGATCCGGCCAGGAGCGCCGCCTTGGCCGCCACCTCGGCCCACCAGGCCTGCGACGAGCAGGTGGTCACGGCCACCACGTCGCTGGCCGAGGGCCGGCCGGTGGCCGGGTCGATGAGGTGATGCCGGCGTTCGCCACCCGGCCCGACCCAGGTCCGGCGCAGCGTGGTGCTGGTGGTCACCGCCCCTTCGGCCGGGGTGAAGGCACCCAGCTCGGTGCCGGGGGCGAACGGGTGGTCGACTCCGATGCGCCACCGGGGCCCGTACCACGGTTCGCCGTGCACCCGAAGATCGCCGCCCAGATCCACGCACACGGTGGTGGCCCCCTCGTCCCGGCACCACTCGGTGAGCCGGTCGACGGCCAGCCCCTTGCCGAGCCCACCGGGATCGAACCGGGTGCCGGTCGGAAGCCGTACCCCGTGCACCTCGGCCAGGAGCTCGATGGGCTCCCCGCTGCCGGAGACCGGATGGTCGGCGCCGGGGGAAAGCTCGGCATCGGGATCGGGGATGCCGTCGGGCCGGGCCTCGAGCCACGATCGCCGGTACCCGGCTGCTTCGAGCTGGTCGAGCAGGAGCGGGTTGAAGCGGCCGGCGGTGGCGACCCGGGCCTGTTCAGCCCGTCTGACCAGGTCGAACGTGGACGCCGAGACGATGGTCATGCGGCCCGGATGGCGGTTCAGCTGGCTGATCTCGCTGTCGGGAAGGAACCGGCTCCAGCGGCGCTCCAGCCGGCGTATCTCGTCGGCGGCGGCCGCCGCCAGGCCGGCGTCGTCGGGCGATCCGCCCACGACCACGCGACACGAGGTGCCCAGCGCCTCGAAGGCGATGGCGACCACCGGAACGATGTCCGACTCGGGTGCCGACGGCTGCTCGGGTGCCGACCGCTGCTCGGGTGCCGATCGCTGCTCGGGTGCCGACCGCTGCTCGGGTGCCGACCGCTGCTCGGCCCGCGGGAGGGTGCGGATGGTCCCGCGGGCCGAGCCGACGGCGGTCTGCCGGGTTGATGGGGTGGGAACGGAGGTGGTGGGCCCGCCTTCGCTGCGGGTCGGCACCATCAGCTCGCCTTGGTGGTGGGGGGCGCCGTGGTGGTGGGCTTGGCCGTGGTGGGGGCGGCCGTGGTGGGGGCCTGGGTGGTCGGCGCCGCCGTGGCCGGCGGCTGGGTGGTGGGGGCCGCCGTGGCCGGCGGCTGGGTGGTGGGCGCCGCCGTGGATCCGGGCTTGGCCGTGGTGGGCGCGGCGGTGGCCGGCGGCTGGGTGGTGGGGGCGGCCGTGGCCGGTGTGGTGCCCGCCGCAGCCGACGTGGCGGGGGAGCCGGCAGCTGGTTGGGTGGTGGATACACCGCTGGCCGTGGGGGCCGCCGTGGATGCACCCGCCACGGTGCCCACGGTCGACGACGCCGTGCCGGGGAGGGTGCCGTCGGGTGCGGTCCCCGACAGCGGCACCGGTTGGCCGGTGGCGTCGAGCGGGGTGCCGGGCACGCCGGCCAGGGGATCGACCGAGATGCTCACGGCGGGGGACTCGACACCGGAGGTGAGCGCCGGGTCGATCTCACCGGTGCCGGTGCCGGTGCCGGTGCCGGCGTCGGTGGCCGTCTCCTCGTTCGGCTGGAGCAGGGGGCCCATGGCCACGACCATGGCGGCGAACGAGACCGCCGAGGCTCCGCTGGCCACGAGCCGGCTGGGCGACCAGGACCGGACCCACCGTTCGGCTCCGTCCCGCACCCGTCCACCCAGGGTGGCGTCCTCGGGCATCGAAGCGGGGGGCACAGCGGCCAGGGGCATGGTGTTGTCGGCGAGGAGCCGGCGAGCAGGGCCGGTGCGGTTGGGGCCGGCCAGGTGGTCAGCGTCGGGGGCGGGCCAGCCCGGGGTGTCGAAGTCGAACACGCTGCCGGCGGGACCGCCAGCGGGCGTCCCGGCCGGAGCCGGCGGCTGGGGAGCGTCGTCCCAGCTGCCCGGCCAGCGGTCGAACGAGCGCTCGAACGGCGTGCTCGCCGTGGGCTGGGGGCCGCCCCGGCCGACGGGGCGAGGCGGCATCTCGTCGGGGGTCGCCCGCCGCTGGCGCATCGGCGTCACGGCGCCCTCGGGCTTCCGGCCGGCCGAACTGCGGGCCGCCTTCCCGGAGCGGCGGGCGAGCAGGGCCGCCAGACGCTCTTCGGTGGTGGGCTCGTCAATCATCGTTGCTTCGCTCCTCGGTGAAGTTCGGGACGCCGTTCCGGAGGGTGACCGAAACGGCGACCTCGCTGCCCCGTCGGGTGAACACGACCTTGACCAGATCGGCCCGGTTCGTGTCCACGGTGTGTGACCAACCGCCGGCGTCGCTCACCGACACCAGGCTGAGCCGGTTGCCGTCGGTGACCGACACCGTGAGCGCTCCGGCGCCGGTGACGGTGTGGTCGTAACTGATGGTCTGGGGGGCCCGGGTTGTCGTGGTGGTGGGCCGGGCCGTGGTGGTGGTGGGCCGGGCGGTGGTCGTGGTGGTGGGCCGGGCGGTCGTGGCGGTGGTGGGCCGGGCCGTGGTAACGGTGGCCGCGGTGGTCGGGGCCTGGGTGTTGGTGGGCCGGGACGTGACGGTGATCGGCTGGCTGGTGGCCGTGCTGGCCGCCGCGGTGCTGGCCGCCGCCGAACTGGGGGCCGCCGTGCCCGGGGCGGCGACGGAGGGGCTGGAGCCGGTGCCGGCAGCCACCGGCGGCCCCGGGACGGCGCCGGTGCCGGCTTCGGGCGTATTCCCAGCCAGGGCGGGGTCGGTGGCGGTGGGATCGACCGCCGGCACCGTGGTGACGGCGCCCGGGTCGACGGCGGCCGGGGCCGTGTCGTTCAGGGCCTGCAGCCCGGCTTCGGTGGAGGTGGGGACGGCCGCCGTGTCCACATCGGTGCCGTCGCCCCCGGCCTGGCCCAGCGACATCACGCCCAGGTTCAGGCCGGCGGCGGCGAGGATGGTGGCCACGATGAGGCCGGTGCTCTGTACTGCGCCAGGTAGTGGGGTCACGGTGCTCCTTCCGTGAGGGCAGACGCCGCCCAAGGGGGGGTTGGTTTGGCTCGGGCGGGAAGAATCACCCAGCGAGATGGGATCAATCGTCGTCGGAGTCGACGATCGAGGTCACCACGTTCCCGTTGTGCACGGTGGCCACCAGGTTGTGCTTGTCCTTGCCCTGGAGGAACGTGATCTCGAGCTTCTCGGGGCCGCTGTTGTGGACCTGGGAGGTCACGCCCGGGTTGTTGTGCACGGCCACCAGCCTGATCTCGCTGCCGCGGACGGTGACGTCGATGACAGAGATGTCACGAACGGTGACGGTCGTGGTGGAGGTGGCGCTGGTTGCCCGGGTGGTCGTCGTGGCGGCGCGCGTGGTGGAGGTGCTCGGCCGGGTGGTCGTGGTGGTCTTGAGCGTCGGGCTGTTGGCGGGGGCGACGGTGGTGGGGGACGAGGTGGTCGGCGCCGGGATGCTGATCGACGACGCGGCCGAACCGCCGTTCACCGGTACCGACGATCCCGCCACCGATCCCGGAGCGCCGGTGGGGGGCAGGCTCGTCTCGTCGGGGAGCGGCGTGTCGGCGGCGATACCGGAATCGGGCGGGGCCCCGTTGTCTGCCCCCTCCGGGCCCGGCATGCCCGTCGTGCCGTCCGACGCTGTCGCCGACGGGTTCTCGAGCGTGCTGGTGGCCTCGCCGACGCCCATCATCGGCGGCTGGGAATCGGACGTGGCCATGTCGCCGCCGTCGGCCGCCTGCACCACCGAGCTGTCGTCGGGCATGAACCGGTCCGCCCCCTGGACGCCCACCGCGGCGATCGCCGCCACCAGCACCGAAGTGGCCAGGGCCCGGGTGGCGTGCCGCCGCCGGCGGGCCCGGGTCATGCGCGGCTGCATCTCGTCCCAGCGGTCGAACGCCTCGTGGCGCAGCGGAACCAGGGTGGCCAGCCGCTGGCGGACCCGGCCGTCGAGCTCGGCATCGGCCCACAACGCATCGTCGTCGGCCAGCCAGTAGCCCTCGTCGGACTCGTCGTGGTGGTCGAGCCAGCCGTCGTCGGGCCAGCCGTCGTCGTCCGGGTCGGTGTGTGGTCCCTTGTCAATGCCCATGGTGGTGCCCCTCCGCGTCCATGGCCTGGCGCAGCGACCGCCGCGCCTGATTCAGATGGAATTTGACCGCCCCCACCGAGATGCCGAGGTCGTCGGCGATGTCGGCGATGGGAAGGTCGTCGATGTAGAACAGTGCAGCGGCGCTGCGCTGTTGCGGCGGCAGGCCGGCCAGGAGGTCGAGGAGGCGCAGCTCGCCGGCCACTCCTGGAGCGTGGTCGTGCTCCGGCGCCGGCCGGTCGAGCGACTCCCGCCGGCGGCGACGCTGGCTCGACCGGTGGGCGTCGCGGCCCTGGTTGATGGCCACCCGCCGCACCCAACCCACCGGGTTGTCGTACCGGCGCACCTTGCGCCACCGGGTGGAGGCTTTGATGAACGCTTCCTGAACGCAGTCCTGAGCCGTCTCCCGGCTGCCCGTGATCAGCGTCAACGAGCGGACGAGCTGGTCGTAGTGGGCGTGGAAGAACGCTTCGAACTCAGGCTCGGGAAAGGTCACTTGCTGCTCGGTTCGCTCGCCGCCCCAGCCATGCTGACCGACCGCTGTGACCGCCGGGCCCGGCTCCGGGGAGGTCGGCAACGTGTCTCGGAGCGCCGCAGGCATGGTCACGGCACGCCGCCGACACCTTAGGAGGTTTGGTCGACCGAGGAAAAGGACTCATGTCACAGCGGCCTCCGGCCGGGCCCGGGGCCGTCTGTCCTGGCCGGCGCGCGACCCGTCGTGGTAGACCAGAGAGCAGAACGAACGGACGAAAGGGGGCCCGTCGTGGACTACACGATCGGCGTGGGCACGGTGGGTGCCGGCCTGTGGGTCAGCTACAACTCGGGGGGCAAGTTCCGCCACATCTACCGGGGCGTGGAGGCGGAGTGCAACTGCCGGGCGCTGGCCGTGAGCCCCCACACCCCGGGGGTGATCCTGGCCGCCCAGGACCAGGTGGGGGTGATCCGCTCCGAAGACAACGGCGGCACCTGGGAGCGGATCGGCAACCAGATCGACTCCGACATCTGGTCGCTGGCGTTCGACCCCCACGACGATCAGCGCATCTACGTGGGCACGCGGCCCGGCGTGTGGTGCTCCAGCGACGGCGGCGCGTCGTTCCAGCCGCTGGACACGAGCATCTCGGCCGAGTGCCCGATCGGGGTGTCGCGCACCACCAACATCGTCGTCGATCCGGTGGATCCGGACACCGTGTGGGCCTCGGTGGAGGTCAACGGCCTGCACGTGAGCCACGACCGGGGCGCAACGTGGACGGCGCTGCCGGCGCTGGGCCAGAGCGAGTTCTACGACGACGTGCACGGCTTCGCCATCCGCCAGACCACGGCCGGCACCCAGCTCCTGGCCACCTCGCCGTTCGGGTTCGCCCGCTCGAACGACCAGGGCCAGACGTGGGACTGGCACGAGTTCGCCGGCTTCCCCGGCTCCAAGATGGAGTACGCCTACTGCCGGGCCGTCCGCGAGCCGTGGGACGACGGCACCCTGATCGTCTGCGCCGGCGACTACATCCCGGGCCAGACCGGGGCCATCGAGGTGTCCCGCGACGCCGGCGACACCTGGGAGCGGGCCGACCTCCCGGTCACCCCGAACTCCACCATGTACTGGCAGGCCCACCATCCCGATCTGCCCGGCGTGGCCCTGGCCAGCTCGGTGTTCGGCCAGATCTACGTCACCGAGGATCACGCCCAGAGCTGGCGCAAGATAGACCGGGAGTTCGGCGAGATCCGCGCCCTGTCGCTCACACCGGGCTGATACTGGCTCCATGGCCGAGGTTCAGCTGCTGGGGATGACCCACTACCCGCCCTTCGCCGGGCGGGACGAGTTCATGAGCGGCATCCACCACCGGATGCTGGCCGATCCCGACGTACCGGCCGAGGCCAAGGATCCGGCCAACTGGCCGGCCGAGCAGCGGGCGGAGTGGGGCGACGACGGGGGCCGGGCCTCGGCCCCGGTCCACCGGGCGGCGCTCATCGCCGGGTTCGACCGGGTGCGGGCGGCGCTGGAGGCGTTCGACCCCGACGTGGTGATCGTCTTCGGTGACGACCAGTACGAGAACTTCACCGAAGACCTGATCCCGGCGTACTCCGTGCTGGCCTACCCCGATCGCACGGTGTACCCCTACCGGACCAGGATCGGCAGGGCCGTGCCCAGCTACTGGGCTGACGAGCCGGAGGATCACGCGGTCACGATCAAGGGCCGGCCCGACGTGGCCCGCCACCTCGCCGGGGCCCTGCTCGACCGGGGCTTCGACATCGCCTATGCCTACCGGCCCCTGCACGACGAGCAGCTGGCCCATGCCTTCCTCAACACCGTGCTGTTCCTCGACCATCGCCGCACCGGGTTCCCCTGGCCCATGGTCCCCCTGCCGATCAACTGCTACGGCTCCAAGGTGATCGCCGCCCAGGGCGGCTGGAAGCCGTTCGGCGAGGCGCTGGAGCTGGACCCGCCGTCGCCGGCGCCATGGCGGCTCATGGACCTGGGCGGGGCCACGGCCCGGGCCCTGGCCGACAGCCCGTGGCGGGTGTCGATCATCGCCTCGTCGTCGTGGTCCCACGCCTTCCTGGTGGACCATCAGTGGCGGCTGCGGCCCGACACCGCGGCCGACCGGACCCTGTACGAGGCCATGGTGGCCGGCGACTACGACACCTGGGCCAAGACCGGCACCGAGGCCGTGGTGCACGCCGGCCAGCAGGAGGTGCTCAACTGGTTCGCCCTGCTCGGAGCGGCCCGGGAGCTCGGCGCCTCCCTGCGATGGAGCGAGTTCGTCGAGACCTGGATCTTCAACTCCAACAAGGTCTTCGCCGAATGGGAGCCGGCCCGGTGACCGATGCGGCACCGGGCGCCGGCTTCCTGGCCGGCGCCCTCGCCGGCAAGGTGGCCCTGGTCACCGGTACCAGCCCGAACATCGGCGGTGTGCTGGCCTCGGGCCTGGCCGCCGCCGGGGCCCGGGTGGCCTGCAACGACGTGATCGAGGCCACGGCGCTCGACCGGGTGGCCCGGATCGAGGCGGCCGGCGGCGAAGCCCTGGCCGTCCCCTTCGACGTGACCGAGGCCGACGGGGTGCAGGCCGGGGTGGCGGCCGTGCTGGAGCGCTGGGACCGGATCGACGTGCTGGTGAACTGCGCCGTCCGGTTCGACACGACGGGCATCCTCGACATGCCGGTGGAGCGCTTCCGGCGGCAGATCGACATCATCCTGGGCGGTGCCTTCCTCGTCACCCAGGCGGTGGCCCGCTCGATGGTGGAGCGCGGCATCGGCGGCTCGATCATCAACATCCTGTCCACCGCGGCATGGCAAGGGCAGGCCGGCAACGTCGGCTACTCCACCGGCAAGAGCGGGCTGATCAACTTCACCCGATCGGTGGCCATGGAGCTCGCTCCCCACGGCATCCGGGTCAACGGGTTCACCCCCACCGCCACCATGCCCGACGAGCCGGAGCTGGCCGACCGGTTCCGCACCGCCGTGGCCCGGGCCACCGAGGCCGGCTCGATGGCGTTCGAGAACCTGAACCCGTGGCCCCGCCTGCCCACCCCGTCAGACTACGTGGCCCCGGTGGTCTTCCTGGCCTCCGACGCTTCCACCCTGATGACGGGGTCGAACCTGACGATCGATGGCGGCGCCCTGGCCAAGTACTGGCCCCAGATCCCGGCCCGCCCGGCAGCCGCCTCCAACGGCGACGGTGCCTGAGCCGGCCGTGCCCCTCACCGTCGACATCCACGCCCACGTCTTCCCCCGGGGCCTGCCCGATCTGGCCGCCGTCACCGGCGACGGCCGCTGGCCCAGCCTCGTGGCCGACGACGGCGACCCCCGCCTGATGTGCGGCGGCACGGTGTTCCGCAAGGTCGGCCCGGCCTGCTACGACCTCGAGCACCGCCTGGGCGAGCTCGACGCCGACGGGATCGACCGTCAGGTGATCTCGCCCGTGCCGATCACCCTGGTCGACTGGGCCCCGCCGGCCGACGCCGCCCGGTTCCTGGCCGCCCAGAACGACGCCCTGGCCGACTTCGCCCACCGCTCCGGTGGGCGGTTCCTGGCCCTGGGGGCACTGCCCCTGCAGGACACCGACCTGGCCCTGGCCGAGCTGGCCCGGGTGCGGGGCGAGCTGGGCATGGCCGGGGTCGAGATCACGGCCATGGTCGACGGCCGGGAGCTCGACCACCCCTCGCTCGACCCGTTCTGGGAGGCGGCGGCGGCCGACGCCACCCCGGTCTTCATCCACCCCGCCCACCAGGAGCTGGCCATCCGCCGCCAGGGCCAGCCCTACGAGTTCGGGCTGGGCATGCTGACCGACACCGCGCTGGCGGCGTCGGCCCTGGTGTTCGGTGGGGTGCTCGACCGTCACCCGAACCTGCGGATCGCCCTGTCCCACGGCTGCGGCTCCTACCCCTGGGTCCACCCCCGCCTGCGCTACATGGCGACCCGGGCCCCCGGCGCCCCCACCGCCCGGCATCTCGACGAGCTGGTGCGCCGGCTGTGGGCCGACTGCCTGGTCTTCGACCCGGCCCACCTGGGCCTCCTGGTCCAGCGGTTCGGGGCCGACCATCTGCTGTACGGCACCGATCACCCGTTCCTGCCCGAGCGCTTCGCCGGCCCCCGGGCCGTGATCGAGGAAGCCATCGCCGCCGGTCTCGGAGTGGACGAGGGGGCCCTGGGGGCCAACGCCCTCCGCTTCCTCGGGGTCGACGCCGGGCGAATTTAGAGCTTGAAGCACCGTTTTGGTGGCGACGGCTCCTAACAATGGTGCCCGTGCTTCTCGCCGCCGACTCCGCCCGTTCCGATCTCGTGGACCTCGACGTCCCCCTGTGGGACTGGGGGGTGCTGGCCGCTGCCATCGTCGGCCTGTTGGCCATCGACCTGTGGCGCCACCGCGAAGCCCATGCCCCGAGCCCCCGCGAGGCCCTCATCGAGTCGGTGGTGTGGGTCACCTGCGGCCTCACGTTCGCCGGGTTCGTCGCCGTCCAGTTCGGCAGCGCGGCGTTCGGCGAGTACCTGAGCGGCTACCTCATCGAGAAATCGCTCAGCGTCGACAACGTGTTCGTGTGGTCGATGTTGTTCTCGACGCTGGCCATCCCCCTCAAGTACCAGCACCGGGTGCTGTTCTGGGGCATCTTCGGGGCGCTGGTGCTGCGGGGCCTGTTCATCGGGGTCGGCAGCGCCCTGATCTCCCGCTTCGCCTGGCTGCTGGTGGCGTTCGGGGTGTTCCTCGTGTTCACCGGGGTGCGGATCGTCCGCCACCGCGACGACGAAGGCGACGTGGAAGCCACCCGGGGCGTGGGCCTGCTGGGCCGGATCATGCCGGTGTCGGCCGAGCTCGACGGCCAGAAGTTCTTCACCCGCATCGGGGGGAAGCGGGCCGCCACCCCGCTGCTGGCCGCCCTGTTCGTGGTGGAGCTGACCGACGTGATCTTCGCCGTCGACTCGGTGCCGGCCATCCTCGCCGTCTCCAACGAGCCCTACCTCGTGTTCGCCTCGAATGCCTTCGCCATCCTCGGCCTCCGGGCCATGTACTTCCTGCTGGCCAACGCCAAGGAGCGCTTCCACTTCCTGTCCCACGCCCTGGGCGCCATCCTGGTGTTCGTGGGGGTCAAGATGATGGCGTCGTACTGGTACCACCTCGACACCTACCTGTCGCTGGCCATCATCCTGAGCCTGCTCACGGCGGCCATCGTGGCCAGCGTCGTCCGCAACCGGGGACAGGACCCGGCGCTCGAGGGCGTGCTCGGCCACGACGGCCACCGCCACTGAGATCCCGGCGGCCGGGTGCCCCGCCGGTCAGCCGACGCGGGCGAACAGCGTCTTGAGGTAGGCCCCCTGGCGGAACCCGACCGGGTGGTCCTCGGCGTGGCCGGTGCGCTCGATCTCCACGAGGGGCCGGCCGGAGCCCACCGCCGCCCGGTGCACGGCGTCGAACAGGTCGTCGGCCGGGACCCGGCTGGAGCACGACGACTGCACGAGCACCCCGCCTTCGTCCAGGAGGGGCAGGGCCAGGGTGGTGAGGCGACGATAGGCGCCCAGGGCGCGGGCCACGTCGGCCTGCTTGGAGGCGAACGACGGGGGGTCGACCACCACCAGGTCGTAGCGGGCGCCGGCCGCACCGAGATCGGCCAGGACCTCGAAGGCGTCACCCACGGCGGCGGTGGCCCGGCAGGTGGCCACGGCCGCCCGGTCGTGGTTGCGGGCGAGGTTGGCCGCCACCTCGGCCACGGCGTGGGGGCTGGCGTCGACGCTGTGCACGGTGGCCGCTCCGCCGGCGGCGGCGTGCACGGTGAAGCCCCCGGTGCAGGAGAACACGTCGAGCACCCGGCCCCCGCCGGCCAGGGCGCCCACCCGGGCCCGGTTGTCGCGCTGGTCGAGGAAGTGGCCCGTCTTCTGGCCCCGCACCACGTCGGCGGCGAAGCGCAATCCGTTCTCGCGGAACTCGACCAGCCCCGCCGGCTGCTCGCCCGCCACCATCCCACCGTCGGCGATGCCGGCCGCCGCCAGCCCGGCCCGGGCCTGCCGTCCCGATCGCAACACCACGCCGTGCCACGCCTCACCGTCGCCCGGCAGGGCCGCGGCCTGGGCCTGGAGGGCATCGAGCACGGCGGGGAGGTGCGGGGCCCAGGCTGCGGTGTCGAGCCGGACCACCCAGGTCCGGTCGTACCGGTCGATCACCAGCCCGGGTAGGCCGTCGTTCTCGCCGTGGACGCAGCGGTAGGCCGTGGTGACGCCCTGCGCCGCCAATTCGGCCAGTCCCGCCCGGCGGGCGAAGGCGGCGCCGAGCTGCTCGTGCCAGAAGGCCTGGTCGATCGGGCGGGGCCGACCCCGGTGGAGCACCCGGACCCGGATGGGGGAGGCCGGGTCCCACAGCCCGATGGCCAGGAAGCGGCGCTTGTCGTCGAACAGCACGGCCAGGTCGCCCGGCGCGCCGTCGTGGCTGGTGCCGGTCACCGAGGCGTCGAACACCCAGGGGTGGCCTCCCCGTACCTGGCGCTGAGCGTCCCGGGTGAGGCGCACCGACACCCGGCGCCCGTCCCGTGCACTGGCCCCAGCCGTCATGGCCCGGAGCGTACCCGGCCCCGCCCCCGGCTCCCGATGGCGCTGGCGGCGGCCGTGGCGGCCAGGCACACCGCCACCGCGACGGCGGCATGGAGCGAGCCGTCGGCCAGGGAACCCTGCGAGGGGCCGTCGACGGCCCAGGTGCCGAGCTCCCGCGACGACCAGAACGGCAGGACCCGGGTCCAGGCGTCGAACGGGTTGGCCACCGCCTGGAGCCCGGCGAACAGGAACAGCACGAGGGCACCCTCCAGCTCGGCCGTCACCAGCGCCCCCACGGCGGTGCCGAAGGCGACGGCCACGGCGGCGGTGACGGCGAAGTCGAGCGCCACCGCACCCACGCTGCGAAGCGGCTGATCGAGCGCCACCATCAGCCAGAATCCGGCGGCCAGCACCAGGGCCAGGGCCAGCAGGCCGGCGGTGCGTCCGGCCATGAGGACCCGGCGCCGATGCCCGGCCAGCCACAGGCCCGGCTCCAACTGGCGGGCGGCGAGGGTGGCGAACAGGGCCACGGTGCTGACGGCCCACGAGATACCGAACACCAGGGCCCGCACCGAGC
Organism: Acidimicrobiales bacterium; assembly: GCA_041394285.1. Lineage (GTDB taxonomy): Bacteria > Actinomycetota > Acidimicrobiia > Acidimicrobiales > SZUA-35 > CADEDH01. The sequence goes on from JAWKIL010000001.1 coordinate 739,128, forward strand.
GGCCCACGGTGTCGTGGCTGGCCAGGTAGAGGGCCACCGGCAACAACACGAGCACCGCCATCGGGAGCCGCCGCCGGAGGAGGGCCACCACGGTGAGCCGGGCGTGCAGCGCGACGAGGGTCATCGTGCCACCGCCGGCCGCAACTCGACCACGGTGTCGGCTCGGCGCAGCACCTGGGGGTCGTGGGACGACACCACGGCGCCGGCTCCGTCCTCGCACACCGACCACAGGAGGTCCCAGAAACGGCGGGTGCTATCGGCGTCGAGGCCCTGGTAGGGCTCGTCGGCCAGGAGGAGCCGGGGGGAGCCGACGAGGGCCAGGACCATCCGAAGCTTCTGGGCCGTCCCGCCCGACAACCTCCCCGCCACCGGGGCGCCGGCCAGCTCCCAGTCCAGGCTTCGCGCCAACCGCTCGCCCTCACGCCGGGCGTCGGCCCGGGTCAGCCCCCGGGCCGCCCCGAACAGCTCCACGTGCTCGACCGGCCGCAGGTGGGGGTCGAGCCCGCCGCTCTGGGGCACCCACCCGGCGGGGGCCTGCCGGCGGACCGTGCCCGAATCGGGGCTCTCCAGGCCCGCCAGCAGGCGGAGCAGGGTGGACTTGCCGGCGCCGTTCGGCCCGACCAGGGCCACCACCTGCCCCGGCGCCACCGCCAGCGACGTGGGGCGCAGCGCGGCCCGGCCCCGGTAGGCCTTGGCCAAGTCGTCGGCACGCAACAGGCACGCCTCCGCCGCCGGCGCTGGAACGGGCCGGCGGCCCGGCGCCCCGGCGGCCCGGGCCAGATCGTCGGCGTAACGATCGGCCGGTCCGAACAGCTCGCGGGCTCCGGGGCCGGGCCCGCTGTCGGCCAGGTGGGTCTCGGCCTCCAGCACCGCCTCGGCCCGCTCCGCCGTCGGCACGCCCCGCAGGGTGAGCTCATGATCGAGAGCGGCCAGCCAGTCGGCGTCGTTCATACCTCCACCGCCTCCCGGAGGAGCCCGGCCACGGCGGCGGCGAAGCTGCTCCACCGTTCGACGTCGGCGCCGAGCTGGCGGCGCCCGGCCGCGGTCAGGCGGTAGTACTTGCGGCCGGGGCCACCGTCGCCGGCCCGCCAGCGGGAGCTGACGAGCCCTTGCTTCTCCAGCCGGGTGAGGGCGGGGTAGAGGGACCCGCCCGGCACCGGACCCAGCCCGGCGGCGCTCAGGCGGGCCGCCAGCTCGTAGCCGTAGCTGTCGCCCGTGGCCACCAGGGCCAGCAGGCACGGTTCGAGTACCCCTCGGATCCACTCCCGTGAGAGATCGGCCGGAGCGGTTGGTGGAGCCGGGCGACCGGTGCCGTCGTTCATAGTCAGCGAGCCTAGCTAGTCAGGCAGCCTTAGAAGCGCACCATCGGCCGATCGGCGGGGTGCGGATCGGATACGGCGCTGGCCCCAGGGGGTAGGGTCGGCGGGCCATGATCGTCGACATCCAGATCAATCCGGCCTCGCTCGACTGGCCCCAGCTGCGGGACGAGGTGCTGGCGGCGGAGGCCGACCAGTTCGGCGCCGCCTGGGTGTTCGACCACCTGGCCGGCCGGTCGCTGCGGGGCACGGGGATGCTCGAGTGCTTCACCACGCTGGGCGCGCTGGCCGCCGCCACGTCGGCCATCGACCTGGGCACGATGGTGGTGAACATGAGCTTGCGGGAGCCGGCGGCGGTGGTGGCGGGCGCAGCGTCAGCCCAGCGGATCGCCCGGCGCCGGCTGTTCCTCGGGCTCGGGGCCGGCGCCTCACCGGCCAGCCGGTGGGCGGCCGAGCTGGTCGACTCCGGCGTCGACCCGCCGGTGGCCCTGGCCGACCGCCACGACCGGGTGGTGCGGACCGTCGAGCTGGCCCGGCGCATGTGGGATCCGGAGCGGCCGCCCCAGCTCGCCACCTATCCCTGGCCCGATCCCGCCCCCGCCCTGCTGGTGGGGGTGAACAGCGTGGCCCTGGCCCGGATCGCCGGCCGCCTGGCCGATGGGATCAACGTGCCGTGGGCCCATCCCCGGAGGGACGAGCTGCTGTCGGCGGCCGACGCCGAGGCCGGCGGCCGCCCCTTCCTGCGAACGGCCTGGGTCGTGAACGAACCGGGCATCCGCCAGCCCGACCACCCCGTGCACCGGGCGGTGGCGGCGGCCGGGATCGACCGCCTGATCCTCGTCCACACCCCCGGCCGGACAGGCTGAGCGTCCTGCGGCTGCCGCCGGTGGGAGGCGGGTCGCCGGGCCGGGCTGGCCCCTGTCCGGGGGCTCGGCTAACACAGGGGGATGGAGAACTTCGAAGGACGGGTAGCGGTGGTCACCGGGGGTGCCAGCGGCATCGGGCTGGGCATGGTGCGGGCCTTCGCCGGGGCCGGGATGAAGGTCGTGATCGCCGACCTCGACACCGAGGCCATGGGGGCGGTGGAGCAGGAGCTGACGGGCCAGGGGGTCGAGGTCGCCACCACCACCTGCGACGTGTCGCAGCTCGATCAGGTGGAGGCGCTGGCCCAGCTGGCCGTGGACCGGTTCGGCAAGGTCAACATCCTGTGCAACAACGCCGGCATCGGCATCCCCACGTCCAGCGTGAACATCAAGCTGGACGACTGGAAGTGGATCATCGACGTGGACCTGTGGGGCCCGATCTACGGGGTCAAGACGTTCCTGCCCCTGATCGAGGAGGCGGGCGAGGGCCACATCAACGCCACCTCGTCGATGGCCGGCCTGATCGCCTCGGGGATGATGGGCGCCTACAACGTGGCCAAGCACGGGGTGGTGGCGCTGATGGCGTCGCTGGAGCGTGACCTGCGGTCCCGCAAGAGCCCGATCACGGCCTCCGTGCTGTGCCCCGGGCCGATCAACACCAACATCAGCCGCCATTCGGTCGCCTACCGGCCGACCAAGGCCAAGCCCAAGGCCGACGGGGAGAAGGCGGGCCAGGTGGCATCGAGCATCCAGGCCTCACTGGAGCAGGGCATGGATCCCGACGAGGTGGGCCGCCTGGTGCTGGAGGCCATCGGCTCGGGCAAGTTCTGGATCCTCACGCACCCCCGGTGGGCCAAGGCCATCCAGAAGCAGCTCGACGCCATGAACGACGACCAGACGCTGACCCGGGGCTGAGGGGCCGCCGTCCGTGGCCCGTCCACCTGTCGACGGCGTGCCGTTCGCCTCGATCCCGTGGCGCTCCACCGCCCAGTTGTGGGGCGCCGGCACCGAGGAGAACGCCGCCCTCCGGTTCACCGGCCACGGCATCGTGCGGGTCCTCTCCGACGATCCCGACACCGGAGCCCTGTGGCTCGTCACCCTGTCGGGCCCGTTCGACGTGAGCTACGACGAGTCCCGCCGGGCCGAGGACATGTCGTGGTGGCCCCGGGCCGGCGGCGCCTGAGCCGTACCCGACGACCGCGCAAACCGACCAGCAAGCACAAGGGGGAACCACAGCGATGGACTTCGAGCACAGCCCGAAGGTGATCGAGGCCCGGGACCGGCTGCGGGCGTTCATGGACGCCCACGTCTATCCCCGGGAGGCCGAGCACGACGATTTCGTTAACGATCCCGCCAACCTGTGGCAACAGCCGCCCATGATCGAGGAGCTGAAGGCCCTGGCCCGGGCCGAGGGCCTGTGGAACTGGTTCCTGCCCCCGGAGTACGGGGAGTTCAGCGGTGGATTCCACAACCTGGAGTTCGCCCCCCTGGCCGAGGAGATGGGCCGGCTGCCGTGGTCGTTCGAGATCTTCAACTGCTCGGCCCCGGACCGGGGAAACATGGAGGTGCTGGCCCGCTACGGCACCCCCGAGCAGCAGGACCGCTGGCTCCGTCCGTTGCTGGAGGGCCGCATCCGCTCCTGCTACGCCATGACCGAGCCCCAGGTGGCATCGTCGGACGCCACCAACATCACGCTCACCATCCGGCGGGACGGCGACCACTACGTGCTCAACGGCCGCAAGTGGTACGCCAGCAACATCTTCCATCCGCTGTGCGAGGTGCTGCTGGTGATGGGGATCTCGAGCCCGGATGGGCTCCGCCATCAACGCCACTCCACCATCCTCGTGCCCAAGGACACCCCCGGCTTGGAGATCGTGCGGCCCATGCAGGCCTTCGGCGACTTCGACTCGCCCGGCGGCCACGGCGAGCTGGCCTTCCACGACGTGCGGGTGCCGATCGACAACATGATCCTGGGCGAGGGCCGGGGGTTCGAGATCGCCCAGGGCCGCCTCGGCCCGGGCCGGTTCCAGTACGCCATGACCAACGTGGGCATGGCCCAGCGGTGCCTGGAGCTGATGTGCGCCCGGGCCGAGGAGCGGGTGGCGTTCGGCCAGAAGTTGAGCGACCAGTCGAGCGTGCGTCAGGACATCGCCCGCTCCCGGTGCGAGATCGAGCAGGCCCGGCTGCTCGTGATGAAGGCGGCGGCCGAGATGGACCGGGCCGGGGCCAAGGGCGCCCGCGACTACATCTCGATGGTGAAGATCATCGGCCCGGCGCTGGCCGAGAACGTGGCCCAGCGGGCCATCCAGGTCTTCGGGGCCAAGGGGGTCAGCCAGGACACCCCGATGGCCTCGATGTGGAAGCTGTCCCGCATCATGCGCATCGCCGACGGCCCCGACGAGGTCCACATGTCGCAGCTGGCCAAGCTCACGATCCGCCAGCTCGTCACGTCGACCCCGGCGCCCGCCTGACCCGCCCGTTCTCATGCCCCCAGCCGCCACCGGTGGCGCCTGGAGGCATCAGATCAGGGGTCAGGCGCCGGCCCGGCTGCTCCGCCACCAGCCGACGGTGGTGGCCACCCCGGCGAGGGCGGTGGCGACGGCCAGCAGCACGGCGCCGGGGCCGAGCGTCGCCCCCGGGGCGAGACCGGCCGCCACGGCCGGGACCGACCAGGGCACGGCGGCGGCGAACCCCAGCGCTGCCGCCACCTGGCTCACCGCCAGGGCACCCAGGGCGCCGGCCAGCGGCGGGAGGTCACCCCGGCCGGCGCTGGCCGCCGCCGCCACCGGGCCGACGACCACCGCCAGCATCAACGTCAGGGCCAACCCGGCGGTGGCGAGGCCGTCGCCGACGACGGCCATCGTGGCACCGGGCAGGCGCAGCATCACGCCGACCAGGCAGAACAGGCTGGCGAGCCACAGGTTCAGGGCGACGCTCCACAGGGTGACGACCGCCAGCTTGGCCGCCACCACCGCCCACCGGGGCACCGGCAGGGCCAGCAGGTAGCGCAGCGTGCCGTCCTGGGCCTCCCGGCCGAACACCCAGGTGGCGATGAAGGCCAGCAGGAGGAGGTCGCCCACCGCCACCACCTGGGCCAGGAACGACAGCAGCCCGGGCCAGTCGGCGGTGACGCCGGTGAGCGACGACTTGGCGCCCAGCAGCCCGAGGCGGCGGGCCCGGTCGGGATCGGCGGCGATGAGCATGAACAGGGCGGCGATGCCGGCGGGAGCGGCCGCCGCCAGGGCCGTCATGGCCGGAACCGTCGAGCGCCGGACCTTGAGGGCCTCGGTGAACCAGGCGGCCCGCAGGGCGTCGAGCGAGCTCATGCCGCCACGCCTCCCGTGAGCTCCAGGAACAGGTCCTCCAGATCCATGTGCTCCACCGTGAGTGACGTGGGCGCGGCTCCGGCGGCCACGATGATCCGGGCCACCCGGTCCGGCGACACCAGGGCCGCCGGGTCGACCGACTCGACCGTGGTGGCCGGATCGGCGGTGGACGGGGTGGCCTCGATGCGCTCGGCTCGGAGGGCGGCGAGCGCACTGCGGGCGATGTCGGGGCTGCGGAACGTGGAGACCAGCCGGCTGGGCCCGCTGAGCTGGTCGGCGTCGAGCTCGTCGACGAGGAGCCCACCGTGTATCACGCCCACCCGGTCGGCCAGGCGGGCCACCTCGGCGATGAGATGCGACGACATGAACACGGTGACCCCCTCGTCGGCCAGCGACCGGACGAGGCGGCGGACCTCCACCACGCCGGCCGGGTCGAGTCCGTTGACCGGCTCGTCCAGCACGACCAGGCGGGGCCGGTGGGCGAGCGCCAGGGCCAGGCCCAGTCGCTGCCGGTTGCCCAGCGACAGGGCCCGGGCCGCCACGTCGGCGAAGGGGCCCAGGGCGAGCTGCTCGATGATCTCGTCGATCGCCTGCGGCGACAACCGTCGGTAGCGGGCGGCGATGGCCAGGTGGTCGCGGACGGTGAGGGTGGGATACAGGCCGGGCCCCTCCACCAGGTAGCCCACCTGGCTCCACAGGTCGGCTGGTGTGCGGCCGCCGTGGACCGGTCGGCCGAGCAGGCGGACCTCGCCGGCCGAGGGGCTGAGCAGCCCCAGCAGCGAGCGGATCAGGGTGGTCTTGCCCGCTCCGTTGCGTCCCAGGAAGCCGTAGACCTGGCCCGGGCGGACCGACAGGTCGATCCCGTCGAGCACGAGGGTGGGCCCGAACCGGTGGGTCAGGCCCCGGACCTCGATGGCGGGTGCCTCGCCGGTCACCGCCGCAGCGCGTCCTTCAGCCACGCCCGCACCTCCTCCACCAGATCGGGGCCCACCTCGTCGCGGTGGAGGCCGACGAACACCAGGGACCGGAGCAGACCCAACAGCACCCGCTCCGACGGCAGATCGGTCACGCCGCCGGCCCGCAGGGCGGCCACCACCCGGCCCACGAGCCGCACGTCGCGGTCCCGCATCCCCTCCAGCTCCGCCGCCGGGCGGCCCTGGAGGGCGAGCAGCCCCTCCGGGCTCATCACGACGGGGAGGAGGGGATTGGCCCGCACCGCGTCGAGGGCGGTGTCGACGATCACCCCCAGCCCGTTGGCCGGGTCGGCCCGAACCGCCGCCTCGACGGCGGCGTGGATCCCGACCTCGATCTCATCGAGCAGGGCGACGAGCAGGGCCTCCTTGCTCTCGTGGAAGCGGTAGAAGGCGCCCTTGGAGATGCCGGCCGCCCGGGCCAGGTCGTCGACCGTCGTGCGGCGCAGGCCGTGGGCGGCGAACGAGGTGCGAGCCGCGGCGTGCAGCCGGTCCCGTATCCGGTCGGTCTCGTCGGCGGTGAAGGCTCGGGGACTCATGTCGCCACCCTACGACCCTATGACCGATTTGTCTATATGGTCATTGGTCCAAGGGCATCGGCGGGCCGATCGGTCGGCCGGTTGGTCGGCGGCGGGTGGCTCAGGCCACCAGGGGAAGGGCGCTGCCCATGGCGTGGACCAGATGGTCGGCGTCGTGGTCGGTGGTGGCCAGGTTGAGGCAGCCCAGGCCGTAGCCGGGGAGATAGACCTCCCGCTCCAGCAGACGCTTCTGCAGGCGGTCCATCACCGCCGCCTCGTCGGGCCGGAGGTGGGCGTCGCGGTACGACACGATCGGCCGGTCGTGGGGGTGGATGCGGAACAGCGACCCCGCCCCCGTCACCTGCCACGGCAGCCCCAGGGCGGCGAACAGGCCCCGGAGGCCGATCCGGACCCGGTCGCCCACCGCCTCCAGCCGGGCGAACGAGGCCTCGGTGAGCTGGGCCATGCAGGCCCGGCCGGCCACCATCGTGACCGGATTGGCCGAGAACGTGCCGCCGGCCGGTACCGCGGCCCGTTGGCCGTCCACCGAGGCGAACACCTCCATCACGTCGGCCCGGCCCCCGATGGCCCCCACCGGGTAGCCGCCCCCGATGATCTTGGCCAGCGCCGTGAGGTCGGGCTCCAGGCCCAGGCGGCCCTGGTTGCCGGCCAGTCCCAGGCGGAACGTGATCACCTCGTCCACGATCACCAGCGCCCCCACGGCCCGGGCGGCGGCGAAGACCGCCCGGAAGAACTCGGGGTCGGGGTCGGGCAGGCCCACCCGGCTGGGCATGGTGTCGATCAGCACCGCCGCCAACTTCTCGCCGCAGCGGTCGATGATGGACCGGGCGGCGGCCGGGTTGTTGAACGGCAACACCGCCACCTCGTCGCCCACCGAGGGCGGCGCCCCCACGGCGTAGGGGACCGAGGCGGGGGCGTCGGGATCGCCCCAGTTGTCGGGGCCGGCCCCCAGCGAGGTCTCCACGTGGTCGTAGGTGCCGTGGTAAGCGCCCTCCAGCTTCACGATCATGGGCCGCCCGGTGAAGGCCCGGGCCGCCTTGATGGCCCCCATCACCGCCTCGGTGCCGGAGTTGGCGAACCGGACCCGCTCGATCGACGGCACCCGCTCGCACAGCAGCTCGGCCAGCTCGATCTCGGCCTCGGTGGCCAGGGCGAAGCCGGTGCCCCGGGCCAGCTGGGCCGCCACCGCCTCGTTCACCACCGGGTCGGCGTGGCCCAGGATGATCGAGGTGAAGTTGTTGTTGACGTCGAGGTAGCGGTGGCCGTCGACGTCGTACACCCACGCCCCCTCGCCCCGGTCCACGTAGATCGGGTGGGGCCGCACCAGCACCAGGCTGCGGGACGCCCCGTCGGGGATCGACCGCCGGGCCCGCTCGTAGAGGCGGGCCGAGCGGGACTGGGGGTCGGGGTAGGCCATGGCGGGGGATCCTCCTGGTGGGTGGGGCCGGGCGGTGGGGGCACGCCTGCCGGGCAGGGCTTTTCCCGCTCGGCCGCGCTGTCGTAGCGTCTCACAATGGCATCCTCCGAACCGCAGCCGCACGTGACCGCCGTCGAGCCGACCGGCCGCCCCCGGGAGCCGTGGCGCATCGGGGTGGACGTGGGGGGCACGTTCACCGATCTGGTGCTGGCCGACGCCGACGGGCGCACGTGGGTGGCCAAGGTGCCCTCGGTGCCGACCGACCCCAGCCGGGGTGTGCTCAAGGCGCTGGAGCGCCTGGCCGCCGACCTCGGCTCGTCGGTCCCCGACGTGCTCGGCGGCTGCTCGCTGTTCGTCCACGGCTCCACCGTGGCCACCAACACCATGCTGGAGGGCAAGGGGGCCAAGGTGGGCCTGCTCACAACGGCCGGCTTCCGCGACGCCCTGGAGGTGCGGCGGGGACTGCGGGAGGACCAGTGGGATCACCGGGCCCCCTACGCCCCCGTGCTCGTGCCCCGCTACCTCCGCTGCGGGGTCCGGGGCCGCATCGGGGCCGACGGCACCGAGCTGGAGCCGCTGGAACCGGCCGACGTGGCCGAGGCGGTGGCCGCCTTCGAAGCCGACGGTGTGGAGTCGGTGGCGGTTGCGCTGTTCAACAGCTTCGTCGACGACACCCACGAGCGGCAGGTGGCCGAGCTGCTGGACGAACGCTGGAGTGGCCGTTGGGTGACCCGGTCGGCCGAGATCTCGCCCACGATGGGGGAGTACGAGCGCACGTCCACAGCCGTGGTCAACGCCGCTCTGTCGCCCCGGATCGTGGCCTACCTGCGGGCGCTGGACGCCGAGCTGGCCTCTCTCGGGCTGCGCCGCCCACTGCTGATGGTCCAGTCGAACGGGGGCGCCGCCTCGGTGGAGCTGGTGGGTCCCCGGCCGGTGAACCTGCTGCTCAGCGGGCCGGCGGCCGCGGTCGGCGCCCTCAACCTGTACCGCCGGGCGATCGACGCCGCCCGGGGCCTGCCCGGCGGCGAGGCGGCCGACGCCGGAAACCTGATCTCCATGGAGATCGGGGGCACGTCGTGCGACGTGCTGCTCATGTCCAACGGCCAGGTGGCCACCCGCGACGACCTCCAGATCGCCGGCTACCACGTGTCGACCCCCGCCATCGACATCCACACCATCGGGGCCGGTGGGGGCACGATCGCCGGCGTCGACTCGGCCGGCCTGCTGTTCGTGGGGCCCAAGGGGGCGGGGGCCGACCCCGGCCCCGCCTGTTACGGCCTGGGCGGCACCGAGCCCACGGTCACCGATGCCCAGCTCGTGCTGGGTCGCCTTCGCCCCGGCCCCTACGCCGGCGGGTCGATCAGCCTCGACCTCGACGCCGCCACCGAGGCCATCCGCAGCCGGGTGGCCGAACCGCTGGGGTTGGCCGTGGAGGACGCGGCGGCCGGGATCATCACCCTGCTGGAGCAGAACCTGCTGGGGGCGGTGGAGTACATCTCGATCGAGCGGGGTCACGCCCCCCGCCGGTTCACCCTGGTGGCAGCGGGCGGGGCCGGGCCCATGCACGGCGAGACCGTGGCCCGTGGCCTCGGCTGCCGCCGGGTCTACGTGCCCCGCGACGCCGGGGCCCTGTGCGCCGTGGGCATGCTCCACGCCGACGTGCGCCAGGACTTCCAGCGGTTCCTCACCGGCTCGCTCGACGAGATCCCGGCCGAGCGGGTGGCGGGCGCCGTCGGCGACCTGCAGGCCCAGGCCCACGCCGCGCTGGCGGCCGAGGGGTTCACCCCCGACCAGGTGACGCTGCGCACCGAGCTCGACCTCCACCACCCGGGCCAGCTGTGGTCGATCCGGGTGCCGGTGTCGCTCGGCGATGACGCCCCGGCCGCCCTGGACCGAGGGGCCGTGCGGGCGGCGTTCGAGACCGAGTACGAGCGGCTCTACGGGCACGTGCAGGCGAACGGCACGATCCTGGTGGCCTCGGCCCGGGTGGTGGCCCTGGCCTCAACCGGCGCCATCGCCGATCCCGCCGAGGCCCCCGTCGACACCCAGCCCCGGCCGGTGGAGCACCGCAAGGTGTGGCACGGCGCCTGGGGCTGGCTCGACACGCCGGTGTATGCCGGCGCCGACCTGCGGGCCGGGATGACCTGCCCCGGGCCCCTGCTGGTGGAGGAGGCCACCACCACCGTGCTGGTGGGGCCGGGCACCGTGCTCGACGTCGACCCCACCGGCAACTTCGTGCTCGACCTCCAACCGGCAGCGCTGCCGCCGGCGACCCCGGCCGCTCCATCCGAGGCGCCGCACGCCCCGGTGACCACCCGGGACGGGCTGGACCCGATCGTGCTGTCGCTGATGCAGCACCGGTTGGACCAGATCAGCCGGCACATGGGGTGGGTGATGACCCGCACCGCCCGATCCACGATCTTCAGCCAGAGCCACGACTTCTCGTGCTTCATCTCCGATCCCGCCGGCACCCTCATCGCCAACGCCGACGGCATCCCCATACACACCTCGGGGGGCGGGTTCGCCGCCCGGGCCATCGTGGCCGCCTGGGGCGGCCGGATCCGGCGGGACGACGTGTTCCTGCTGTCGGACCCCTACGTGGCCGGCGGCAATCACCTCCCCGACTGGGTGGTGGGCCGCCCCATCTTCCTGCCGCCGGAGCCGGGCGACGTCGTCGATCCCGACGATCCCAACGAGGGCTGGCGCCTGGCCGGCTTCTGCTGCAACCGGGCCCACCAGAGCGACATCGGCGGCGGCCTGGCCGGCACCTACAACCCCGAGGCCACCGAGATCTGGCAGGAGGGGATCCGCCTGCCGGTGATGAAGCTGTACGACCGGGGCGAGGTGCGGGACGACCTGTGGCAGCTGCTGCTGATCAACTCCCGCACCCCGGAGCTGCTCGACGGCGACCTGCTGGCCATGGTCGGCTCCACCCGCATCGGGGGTGAGCGGGTGGCGGCCCTGGCCGCCGAGCTGGGCCTCGACTCGTACTTCGCCCACCTCGACGGCATCCTCAGCCACGCCGACCGCCGGATGCGGGAGGCGATCGCCGCCCTGCCCGACGGGGTCTACGAGGGGGCCGACCTGTCCGACAACGACTGCTTCGAGCGCCTCGACACCTGGATCCGGCTCCGGCTCACGATCGCCGGCGACGAGATGACGCTCGACTTCAGCGAGTCCGATCCCCAGATGCGGGGGTTCAAGAACTCGTCGCTGGCCAACACGTACTCGGCCGCCTACCTGGCCCTGTCGGCCTTCTTCGACCCCGGCATCCCCCGCAACGAGGGCACGTACCGGGCGTGCCGGATCATCGCCCCCGAGGGCACGATCGTGAACGCCCGCCCCCCGGCCCCCATGACGATGAACACGGTGTACGTGGCCCACGAGATCGTGCACGCCGTGTGGAAGGCGCTGGCCCAGGCCGACCCCGAACGGGCCCTGGCCGGCTGGTCCAAGACCATGCACGGCCACGTGGCCGGCACCACGGAAGACGGCCGGACCTGGGTCATGTACCACTGGCACGCCATGGGCACCCCGGGCGCCACCCCCGAGCGCGACGGCTTCCCCCAGATGGGGCATCTGATCTCGCTGGGCGGGCTCGACATCGCCAACCTCGAGTTCCACGAGCAGAGCTTTCCCGTGCGCTACCGGCGTTGGGAGTTCCGCACCGACGCCGCCGGACCGGGCCGGCGCCGGGGCGGCAGCGGGATGCTGTACGAGGCCGACGTGCTGGCCCCCGCCGCCTGGTCGTTCCGGGCCGAGGGGCTCGACACCCCGTCGGGCTACGGCGTGCGGGGCGGGGGCGACGGCCTGGCCGGCCTGGAGTGGATCGAGCCGGCCGACGCCGACCGCGACGGCGAGCGGTTCGTGCCCCCCAAGTACGGGGTGCGCCGCATGGGCCCGGCCCGCATGATCGCCCACACGCCGGGGGGCGGCGGCTGGGGCGACCCGTTCGAGCGGGAGCCCGAGCTGGTGCTGCGCGACGTGCGCGACGGGGTGGTCAGCCCCGGGGCCGCCCGCACCACCTACGGCGTGGCCGTCGACACCACCACCTGGACCGTCGACGACGGCGCCACCGCCCAGCTCCGCTCCGCCCCCCGGAGTTGAGCGTCACCACCCGCCCGAACTGGACGCCGAAAACCGCGCCCCGCCGCCAACCGACGTCGCGAAACCCCCCCTTTGGGGGGTTTCGCGACGCAGTTCGCCGAGTTGTCGCGGAATCCGTTACACAGTTGGTCGCCGGCCAGGCCGCCGGACGGACCGAGAGGAGCAACCGACCATGTTGAAGACGGTGCAGCTGGGGGAGCGGAGCGGGTTGCGGGTGTCGGAGCTGTGCCTGGGCACGATGAACTTCGGGATCCCGGGCCGGGGCCACCAGGGCGACTGGACACTCGGGATCGACGAGGCCCGCCCCATCTTCCAGGCCGCCATCGAGCGGGGCCTGATCTGGTTCGACTGTGCCGACATCTACGGCCTCGGCGCCTGCGAGGAGGTGGTCGGGGCCCTGCTCAAGGAGCTCCTGCCCCGTGAGGAGTACGTGCTGGGCACGAAGATCTCGATGCCGCTGGGCAAGGGACCCAACGCCGGGGGCCTGTCGCGCAAGCACATCAAGGAAGGGGTGGAGGCAAGCCTCCGCCGCCTCGGCCACGACTACATCGACCACCTCGTGATCCACCGCCACCCCCACGGCATCCCGGGCCAGGCCCAGGCCCCCATCGAGGAGACCATGGAGGCCCTGCACGACCTGGTGCGGGAGGGCAAGGTGCTGTACCTGGGCGGCTCGTCGATGTTCGCCTGGCAGTTCGTGGAGCTGCAGATGACGGCCCGCATGAACGGCTGGACCGAGTTCGTCTCGATGCAGAACCACTGGAACCTGATCTACCGGGAGGAGGAGCGGGAGATGATCCCGTACTGCGCCCGCAACGGGATCGCCATCACGCCCTGGTCGCCGCTGGCCCGGGGCATCCTGGCCGGCTCCTACAAGGGCGGCTTCCAGGCCGGGTCCACCAGCCGCTCCCAGGGTCAGGACCGGGCCCGCACCGAGAGCCTCTACAAGGGCGAGATGGACTTCGCCATCGCCGAGCGGGTGGGGGAGGTGGCCGAGCGCTACGGCAAGAAGCCGGCCCAGATCGCCCTGGCCTGGTTGGTCAACAAGCCGGAGGTGACGGCCCCGGTGGTGGGCGTGTCACGCATCGAGCAGCTCGACGACCTGGTGGACGCCACCACGATCGTGCTCGACCCGGCCGACATCGACTATCTGGAGGAGCTGTATCAGCCCCTCGTCAACCTCCTGTCGATCGGGTCCAGCTGACCCACTCGGATCTCTGACCTCAGGTCCCGGTTTGGGGCCCGCCCGGTCAGAGTTCCGGGAGACCTATTCGGATCTCTGACGTCAGGTCCCGGTTTGGGGCCCGCCCGGTCAGAGTTCGCTAAGTTGCGGCCATGACCGCCCGTACCCAGTTCCGCCACGCCCTCGCCGGGCCCGACCCCGTCTTCGCCCCCCTCACGCTCGACCCGCTCAGCGCCCGCATGGTGGAGCAGGCCGGGTTCGGGGCCGGCTACCTGAGCGGTGGGGCCCTGGGCTTCCAGTACGCCGTGGGCGAGGCCCTGCTCACCGTGACCGAGGTGGCCGACGCCGCCCGCCGGATCACCGCCCGATCCGGCCTGCCGCTGATCGTGGACGGCGGCATCGGCTTCGGCGACGCCGTGCACATGGCGCGGGCCACCTGGGAGCTGGAGGCCACCGGGGCCGCCGCCGTCGAGTTCGAGGACCAGGTGGCCCCCAAGCGGCTCCACCATCACGTCGGCGTGGAGCACCTGGTGCCCACGGAGGAGATGGTGGGCAAGCTCACCGCCGCGGCCGAGGCCCGCAACGACGCCGACTTCCTGATCATCGCCCGCACCGGCGGCTTCCGCCACGAGGGCTTCGAAGCCGGCGTGGAGCGGCTGGCCGCCTACCGCGACGCCGGGGCCGACGTGCTGATGGCCTTCGTCCGGCGCGACGAGATGGCCCCCCTGGGCCAGCTGGTGGCCGAGCGGTTCGGCGCCCCGCTGGCCACGATCACCTCCCTCGACACCCACACCGCCGACGAATGGCGGGAGCGGGGCTGGCACCTCGTCATCGACGCCTTCACCACCCAGGCGCTGGCCATCTCGGCCGCCCGGGACGCCTACCAGCGGTTCCAGGCCGAGGGGAAGACGGGGGTCACGGTGGACGCCATGGGCCTCCACGGCGAGCTCGTCGGCATCTGCGGGCTGGAGCCCCTGCTCGACGTGGAGCGGGCCACCACCGAACGCGACACCCCACCCGGCTCGGGCCACTGATGACGGGCGCAAGCGCCGGAGTGGAGCCCATGGCGGGCGTCGTACGCACCACGGCGGTGGGGAGCTGGCCCCCGCCGTTCGGCCAGCGCCCGGCGCTCCGCCCGTTCTGGCGAGGTGAGGTCACCGAGGACGACCCGGCGGTGGCAACCGCCCTGGCCGCCGCGGCCCGGATCGCCATGGACGAGATGCTGGCCTGCGGGCTCGACCAGATCGCCGGGGGCGAGGTGTTCGCCCCCGACTTCGTGCACACCGTGCCGCCCCGGCTCACCGGCGTGCGGGCCGAACGGGCCCGGGACGTCAGCCGGGGTCAGCAGGGCGTGGCCCGCTATGTGGTCACCGGTCCCCTGGGCGCTCCCCGGGGTCTGGGACACGCCGGGGCCTTCACCCGGGAGCGGGCCCTGGAGCCCCGTCTCGACAAGGCGGCCATCCCCACCGCCTTCACCATCGGCCTGTCGTTCCCCCGCTCCGAGCTGACCGACGCGGTGCTGGAGCAACTCACCGGTCTGGTGCAGGCGGAGATCGCCGAGGCGGTGGCGGCCGGTGCCGCCGACGTGCAGCTCGATGCCCCGTCCGAGGCCATCGCCTGCATCGAGGGCACGGCCGAGGTGGACCGCCTGGCCGACCTGATCGCCGCTCCGTTCGAGGGCCTGGGGGCGGCGGCTCCGGTACGGCGCAGCGTCCATTTCTGCCTGGGCGACATCGCCCGCAAGCCGTCGACCGAGGTCCAGAACCTGCGGGCCCTGCTGCCCCTGCTCCAGGCGCTCGACGGCCGCATCGACCGGGCCCTCGTGGAATGCTCCTACTCGGGCCAGTGGGACGACCGGGCGTTGCTGGCCGACGTACCCCACTCGATCGAGATCGTGGCCGGCATCGGCGACGTCAAGTCGCCCCCGGCCAACCGGGACCACTACCGGCGCCAGATCGACCAGCTGCTGGCCGTGGTGCCGGCCGAGCGGCTGCTGGTGTCGACGTCGTGCGGCTGCGGCCGGGTGCCCCACGACGACGCCATCCGCCTCAACCTCGAGCTCGTGCGAGCCGCCCGTGACGCCGGCTGAGCCCGGACCGCCCCCACGGCGGGCCCGGTTCCACCACCCCCACCTGTTCGCCGCCGACCTCGACGCCACCCTCGCCTTCTACCGGCGCTGGTTCGGGGCCGAGGTGGTGGCCGACCACAGCTTCGCCGGCTCCCGCAACGTGATGGTGATGGTGGGCGACGGCCACATCAACATCTACGACCAGCCGCCCCGGGACCGGGGCCGTAACGCCGTGCACCACCTCGGCTTCCAGGTCGACGACCTGGCCGGGCTGGTGGTGGACATGGCGGCAGCCGGTATCGAGGTGCGCACGGCCGTCCGGGAGCTGCCCGAGCTCGACTACATCATGATCGAGGGCCCCGACGGGGTGTTGCTCGAGCTGTTCGAGTACAAGCCCGGTCCGTCCCGGCCCGGGCTCGACCGCTGGTTCGGCTGGTAGCCCGCCCCTCCGTCTGGTCGCTGTCACTGGTTGCCACTAGATTCCCCTGCAGGGATGGGGAGGATCACCCAAGGGGGAATTGCACCGATGACGAACGTGGAAGCCCGGCCGCTCAACGCCGACGAGGCCACCGCCACCTACGACGTGATGATCGTGGGCGCCGGCTTCGCCGGCATGTACCTGCTCCACAAGCTGCGGGGCCTGGGGTTCAGCGCCCGGGTGTACGACGCGGCCGGCGGCGTGGGGGGCACGTGGTACTGGAACCGCTACCCGGGCGCCCGGTGTGACGTGATGAGCATCGACTACTCGTTCTCGTTCGACCCCGAGCTGGAGCAGGAGTGGGAGTGGTCGGAGAAGTACGCCACCCAACCCGAGATCCTGCGCTACGCCAACCATGTGGCCGACCGCTACGACCTGTGGCCCGACATGCAGTTCGACACCCGGATCGAGGCCGCCCACTGGAACGAGGACCTGGGCCGTTGGCTCGTGTCCACCAGCGCCGGCGATCTGGTGTCGGCCGGCCATGTGGTGATGGCGGTGGGAACGCTGTCGGCCCCCAAGCTGCCCGAGATCCCCGGGATCGAGACCTATGCGGGGGCCACCTACCAGACGCAGAAGTGGCCCCACGAGGGCGTCGACTTCACCGGCAAGCGGGTGGCCGTGATCGGCACCGGCTCGTCGGCCATCCAGTCGATCCCCCTCATCGCCGCCCAGGCCGCTCACACCACGGTGTTCCAGCGCACCCCCAACTACTCGATGCCGGCCGGCAACCGCCCGCTCGATCCGGCCGAGGTGGCCAAGCTGAAGGCGAACTACCGGGACTACCGCCAGCAGGCCAAGGAGTCGTTCTTCGGGGTTCCGGTGGAGACCGACCCGCGGACGGCCTTCGAGGTGAGCGAGGAGGAGCGCCAGGCCACCTACCAGGCCGGGTGGGACTCGGGGAACCTGGTCGGCCTCATCGGCGCCTACGCCGACATCCTGTTCAACAAGGAAGCCAACGACACGGCGGCGGAGTTCATCCGCAACCAGATCCGCTCGATCGTCAAGGATCCGGAGACGGCCGAGGCGCTGTGCCCCAAGGACTATCCGGTGGGCACGAAGCGTCCCTGCCTGGACACGAACTACTACGAGACGTTCAACAAGCCCAACGTGCGGCTGGTCAACCTGCGCAACAACCCGATCACGGAGATCACGCCCCGGGGCATCAAGGTCGGCGGCGAGGAGATCGAGGTCGACGCCATCGTGTACGCCACCGGGTTCGACGCCATGACCGGCTCGTTCACCCGGGTCGACATCCGGGGAACGGGCGGAACCAAGCTGGCCGAGGAGTGGGCCGACGGCCCCCGTACCTACCTGGGCCTGGCCATGGCCGGATTCCCCAACTTCTGGGCCGTCACCGGGCCTCAGAGCCCGTCGGTGCTGTCGAACATGATGGTGTCGATCGAGCAGCACGTGGACTGGATCACCGATTGCCTCGAGTACCTGCGCAGCAACGGGCTCAACACGATCGAGGCCCGGCCCGAAGCCCAGGAGGCCTGGGTGGAGCACTCGAACGAGATCGGCAACCAGACCCTGTACCCTCTGGCCAACTCGTGGTACATGGGGGCGAACGTGCCGGGCAAGCCACGCGTCTTCCTGCCCTACATCGGGGGATGCGGGCCCTACCGGGAGAAGTGCGACGAGGTGGCGGCCAAGGGCTACGAAGGCTTCAAGCTGGGTTGATCCCGGCCGCGCGCGAGATTCGACCGAGACCCGAACTGAGAGGAACTAGCGGATGCCGATCGACCCGATAGCGGCGGGGCTGTTGCAGCAGATGGCGGAGGCGGGCATGCCGCCGTTGAACGAGATGTCGCCGGCCGACGCCCGGCTGGCGGCGGAGGGGTTCCGGGCCCTGGCCGGCGAGCCCGAGCCGGTGGCCGACGTCACCAACCGGACGATCCCGGGCCCCGGGGGTGACATCCCGGTCCGGATCTACACCCCGGCCGGGGGCGGCAGCTCCCTGGCCTGCCTCGTCTACTATCACGGCGGCGGCTGGGTGCTGGGCGACATCGAAGGGGTGGACACGATCTGCCGGGCGGTGGCCAACCGGGCGGGCTGCAAGGTGGTGTCGGTCGAGTATCGGCTGGCGCCCGAGCACAAGTTCCCCGCCCCCTTCGACGACTGCTACGCCACCCTCGAATGGGTGGCGGCCAACGGCGACAGCATCGGGGTCGACACCTCGAAGCTGGCCGTGGGCGGAGACTCGGCCGGCGGCAACCTGGCCGCCGCCGTGGCTCTCAAGGCCCGCGATGCCGGCGGCCCGGCCCTGTGCCACCAGCTGCTGGTGTACCCGGTCACCAACCACGACTACGGCACCGTGTCGTACAGCGACAACGGCGACGGCTACCTGCTCACCCAGGACATGATGAAGTGGTTCTGGGACCACTACCTGAACGACGCCGAGGAGGGCCGCAACCCGCTGGCCAGCCCCCTGGCGGCCAGCGACCTGAGCGGGCTGCCGTCGGCGTTCGTGATCACGGCCGAGTTCGATCCGCTGCGCGACGAAGGCGAAGCCTACGCCGCCAAGCTGGCCGAGGCCGGCGTGAACGTGTCGCACCAGCGCTTCGACGGCCAGATCCACGCCTTCTGGCAGATGCCGGGCGTGTTCCCGGCGGCCCTGGAAGCAGCCGACAAGGCCGCCGCCGAGCTCAAGGCGGCGTTCGCCTGAGCCCTTCCCGAACGTAGGAGCCTGAGCCGCCTCTGAGGTGGTTCAGGCTCCTCGGCATGCCGGCTGCGGGCCGATCACAACAGGAAGGCCAGGTTGGGCTGGGGCAGCGTCGCTGTCACCAGCTCGACCACCTTCGCCGCCATCCGCAGCTCGCCGTCGACCCGTCGCAGCGTGTGGCGCACCCGGCCGGGCCACACCCGCAGTTCCTGGGTCGACTGGGCCGCCAGCTCGTAGAGCACGAAGTTGGCTGTGGTCCCGTACGTCGTGCCGTCGTCGCTGACGCTGAGCACCTCGATATTGGTGAGCAGGCGCCGCATGACCGAGGCCGGGGTCTGGGCGTGGCGACTGCCGGTGCCGAGCTGGCGGATGCGGGTGGCGAGCCGGGCCCGGTTGTCGTTGATGTACGACAGCGTCTCGGCCGGGTCGCCCACCGCCGGACCGGCCGGCACCCAGTAGTGCATGTCGTCGGTGACGAGGGCTTCCCACTCGGTGTAGCGTGACTCGTCGGCCAGGCGGGCCTCCCGGTACAGGAAGGCCTCGATCTCCCGCTGCACCTCGGCGCTGCACACCGGGCCGGCGGCCGTGGATGCCGGGGTGGCGCCGGTCATGCGGCACCGCCCGCTGGGCTCGGGGCGGTCAAGCGGGACGACATGACCCGCCGGTACTGGCGCCAGAATCCCCGGTTGGTCGTCTCGTCCGATACCAGCGCCGCCCGCTCACCGCCGGGCCCGGTCTGCTCCCGCCGGGCGCCCCGGCTCACGTCGAGCCAGCCCCGGCCCCGGTCGGCCCAGGCCGGACGGGCCCCGGCCAGCGCCCCCTGGATCCGCTCGGCCGTGACGGCGTCGTCGGGCACGATGAAAGCGGCCGGGCCCATGGCCGCCTCCGACTGGCGCCGCAGCCTCGTGTTGAAGGCGTCGTCGACGCCCTCCAGCTGCACCGCCGTGTGCCAGTGGATCATCTCGGTGGGCGACACCGGCTCGATGATGGCCAGGTTCATCTCGCCCAGGAACAGGTTGGGGAAGACGAGGGCGTGGGGTGGCCCGTCCCACAGGAGCCGGTGAGCCCGCTCCGGCCCCCGCGCCTCCTCCAGCGCCTGGCAGTACCCGGGCACCCGGTCGGCCGTGGTGCCCAGCCAGGCCAGGGCGCGGGTGTAGCTGGGCCGGAAGTCGAGCTCCACGTGGCCGTCGCCCCAGTCGACCGCCCGGCTCTGGTTGCCGGTCTCGCCGCCCAGCACCGTCTCGTTGTAGTAGGTGTCCGGGGTGGCGTCGACCATCGAGGCGTGGACCCAGTTGAGGTGGTAGCCGTCGTTGTCGCTCTCGGGCCACATCTTCCAGTTGCTCGACACCTTGTGCCCGATCCAGCCCCGGGACACGTCGATCCGGCCGGTGGGGGACAGATCGCACAACCGGTCTATGAGGCCGGTGCCGCCCTCACCCAGGTGGGTGGCCAGGGGGCCGGCCGAGCCGTCGAGGTTGGCGAACACGAACCCCCGGTAGCTCTCCACCTGGCCCGGGCGGTCGAGGCCGAGGTCGTCCTTGTCCCGGTCGAATCCGGCCGGGTAGGGGACGGCCACCAGCGTGCCGTCGAGGTCGAAGGTCCAGGCATGGTAGTTGCACTGGAAACGGTTGCTGGTGCCCCGGGCGGCCCAGCACAGGGCCGTGCCCCGGTGCGAGCACCGGTTGGCCACCACGTGGACGGCCCCCGACCGGTGGCGGGTGAGCAGCACCGGCTCCCGGCCCAGGCGGCGGCTCACCCAGTCGCCGGGGTTCGGCACCTCGCTCTCGTGGCCCACGAACACCCAGCCCCGGGTGAAGATGGCCTCCAGCTCGTCGTCGAACACGGCCGGGTGGTGGTAGAGGCTGCCGTGCACCCGGTCCTCGCTCACCAGCGTGCGGTAGTCGACGGCGGCCGCCGGGCGGTCGCGGGGTTCGGTGCCGGCCACGGGGTCTCCTGTCTGTGGGCGTGCCGCTCGATTTCACCTCTACCGGGCCGGGCGGCGCAAACGGGGTCGGACCGTCGGCCCGGTTGGGTACGGTCCCGGGGATGGGTTGGTACACCCCGCTGACGCCGCCCCCCGAGCTGGTCGACACCCTGGCCTGCGTGTGGACCGCCACCGTGGAGGGCACGCACCGCCTGGTGCCCGACGGGTGCCTCGACCTGCTGTGGTTGAGCACCGGCACCGGTCTGCTGTGCGGTCCGGAGACGAGCGCCTGGACGTTCCGGCTGCCCCCGGGAACAGACGCCGTCGGCGTGCGGTTCCGGCCGGGGCTGGCCGGGCCCGTGTTCGGCCTGGACGTGTCGGAGCTGACCAACTCCCGGGTGTGGTTGGACGATCTGCTCGGCGCCGCCCCGTTCCGGCGCCTGGCCGACGAGCTCGGCGACCTGGCCGATCCTCGGGCCGGGCTGAGCGGTCTGACCTCGGCTGTGGGCCGGTGGGCCAGCGGCCGACGGCCGATCGACCCCTTGGCCCAGCGGGTGGCGGCCGGGCCGTTCACTGCGGCCAGCCTGGCCGCCGACCTGACGCTCACCGCCCGCCAGGTCCACCGGCGCAGCCTCCGGGCCTTCGGCTACGGGCCCAGCACCCTGGCTCGGCTCATGCGCTTCCAGCGCTTCCTGGCGGTGGCCGCCCACGCCCGGGGCACCCTGGCCGCAGCCGCCGCCACCGCCGGCTACGCCGACCAGTCCCACCTGGTGCGCGACTGCCGGGCCATCACCGGGCTCACGCCCACGCGGCTCCTGGCCGAGTGGTTACCCACTTTCCCGGCCGGGTCCGATCCGTACAAGACCGATGCCGCCCGGCCGGCCATGATGCCGGCATGAGCACCGCTGACACTGCCGACGGGTACCACCACGTGGCCGAGCGCTACCGACAGCTGGCCGACCGTTTCGACCGGGTGGCGGCCGCCGTGGCCGACGACGCCTGGGACAACCCGTCGCCGTGCGAGGGCTGGACGGCGGCCGACGTCGTCCGCCACGTGGCCGACACCGAGCGGGATCTCGTCGCCCGCCTCGGCCTCGCCGACCTGGCCGAACCGGACCCCGACCTTCACCCCCGGGAGGCGTGGCGGGAGGTCAGGCCGGTGGTGGAGGCCCTCCTCGACGACCCCGCCACCGCCGGCCACGCCTACGACGGCCATTTCGGCCCCACCACCTTCGCCCAGACGATCGACACCTTCTACTCGCTCGACCTGTTGGTACACGCCTGGGACCTGGCCCGGGCGGCCGGCCTCGCCGATCTGGAGGCCATGCCGGCCGACGAGGTGACAGCCTGTTTCGAAGCGATGCGGCCCTTCAGTGAGACCCTGCGCACCCCGGGCGTGTGCGGCCCCGAGCTGGAGCCGCCGGCCGGGGCCGACGAGCAGACCCGGTTCCTGGCTTTTCTCGGCCGCCGGGTGTAGGGGTTCGGGCCCCGGGAACGATGGAAGGGTCGTGAGCGAAGGATCGGGCCTGGACCCGGAGCCGACGCCGGGGCCGGACCCGGGGGTCCAGCTGCTGGAGCTGTACGACGAGGCGGTGGCCGACGTCTACGGTTACCTGTACCGCCGCTGCTCGTCGGCCGCCGTGGCCGAGGATCTGACGTCCGAGACGTTCCTGGCGGCGGCGGGTGCCGTGGCCCGGGGTCGGGCCCCGTCGCCGTTCACCGTGGGCTGGCTGATCGCCGTGGCCCGCAACAAGCTGGTCGACCACTGGCGACAGGCCGAGCGGGAGCAGCGTGTGCTCACCGTGTTGAGCGACGACGGCCCACCGGCCGACGACACCTGGGACGCCGTGCTCGACGGCGCGGTGGCCCTCGACGCGCTGGGCCGCCTCGGGCCCCACCATCGCAGCGCCCTCACGCTCCACTACCTCGATGGCCTGACCGTGCCGGAGACCGCCCACTGCCTGCAGCGGTCGGTGGGGGCCACCGAGGTGCTGCTGGTCCGGGCCCGCCGCGCCTTCCGCCACGTGTACGAGTCGATCGACGCCGGGGAGGAGGACCAGTGAGCAGCCCCGATCCGCTGGACGGCCTGCGCCTTCCCGACGAACGGCCGATCCGACCCCGCGACGCCTTCGTGTCCGACCTGCGGGGCCGGCTGGCCGACGCCCTCGGCCTCGACGACGCCGCCCCCGTGCCCGATGTCGCCCTACCTCCCAGGAGAACCGTCATGAACCCCGTCACCACCCCCACCCGGGCGACCACCGCCGCCACCGCCCTCACGCCGTACCTGGCCGTGCACGACGCGGCGGCCGCCATCGCCTTCTACGCCGAGGCCTTCGGGGCGGTGGAGGAGAGTCGGTTCACCGGCCCCGACGGCCGGATCGGCCACGCCGAGCTGGCCATCGGCACCCTCCGCCTGTTCCTGGCCGACGAGTATCCGGAGGTGGGGGCGGTGGCCCCCCGGACGCTGGGTGGCTCACCGGTCGCCCTCCACCTGGAGGTGGCCGACGTCGATGCCGTCCACAGCCAGGCGGTGGCCGCCGGCGCCACCTCGGAGCGGC
This sequence comes from Acidimicrobiales bacterium, assembly GCA_041394285.1. Classification (GTDB taxonomy): domain Bacteria; phylum Actinomycetota; class Acidimicrobiia; order Acidimicrobiales; family SZUA-35; genus CADEDH01. The sequence continues at coordinate 762,543 of JAWKIL010000001.1, forward strand.
CGCCGGCCGACGAACCCTACGGGGCCCGCCAGGGCGCGATCGTCGACCCCTTCGGCCACCGGTGGCTGCTCTCCCAGCCGGCGCAGGACGTGGGCCCGGCCGAGGTGGAGCGCCGCATGGGCGACGAAGGCTGGACGCTCACGGGCCGGGCCCGGGTTGGCAGCGGCGGGATCTGGGGTGTCGTCCACGCCGTCGACGCCCCGGCCATGATCCGGTTCCTCACCGAGGTGATCGGGTTCGAGGCCTCGCTGGTGGTGCAGGACGAACCGGGGATCGTGGAGCACAGCCAGCTGGCATGGCCCGAAGGCGGGGTGGTCCAGGTGGGCACCGCCCACCGCGAGGGCAACGAGTTCTCCGACCGCCCGGCCCCCGGCCAGCAGAGCCTGTACGTGATCACGGCCGACCCGGCCGCGGTGCTGGACCGGTGCCGGGCCGCCGGGGTGGAGATCATCCGGGACCTGGAGGAACCGTCCTACGACCCCGGCGGCTCAGGGTTCGCCATCGCCGACCCCGAAGGCAACTTCTGGAGCTTCGGCACCTACGCCGGCGAGGTCTGACCCGTCGAACCACCCGAACCCCCTCGGGAACTGTGGCGCCGGCGCGCAAAATACAGCACCGGGCGCCACAGTTCGGGGGTTCTGGGCGGCTACGAGCGGGTGGTCTCGTTCCAGGGGCCGGTGTCGGCCCGGGGTTCCCGGGGCAGGCCGAGCACCCGCTCGCCCACGATGTTGCGCTGGATCTCCGAGCTGCCGGAGTAGATCGTGCCGGGCCGGGCCCCCATGAAGTTCGTGACCCAGGCCTGCGACGAGTACGGGCTGCCCACATCGTCGGGACCGACGCCGGAGGCGGCGTCACGACCCGAGGGGGCCATGGCGTCGGCCCCGATGATGTCGAGGGCGAGCTCGGTGAGCTTCTTGTGGTATTCCGACCACAGCAGCTTGTTGAGCGACGACTCGGGCCCCTGGTGGTAGCCGTTGAGCGCGCTGGTGACCACCCGCAGCCCCAGGAAGCGCATGATCTCGACCTTGGAGTGGGCCCAGGCCAGCCGCTGGCGGATCACGGGATCGTCGGCCTTCCCGTTGGCCTTGGCCACCGCCGTGAGGCGGCGCAGCTCGTCGCCGTAGCGGATGGCGGTGGTGGTGGCGTCGTCTCCCCGCTCGTAGGCCAGCAGCGTGTTGGCCACGGCCCAGCCGTTGTCGACCCCGCCCACCACGTTCTCCTTGGCCGTGCGGGCGTCGGTGAAGAACACCTCGTTGAAGTCGTGGTGGCCGGCGGCGTTCACGATCGGGCGGACCTCGATGCCGGGCTGGTCGAGGGGGCACAGCAGGAACGAGATGCCGGCCTGCTTCACCCGCTCGGGCGAGGTGCGGCACAGGACGAAGATCCAGTTGGCGTTGTGGCCCTGGGAGGTCCAGATCTTCTGGCCGTTGATCATCCACTCGTCGCCGTCGAGCACGGCCCGGGTGGCCAGCGAGGCCAGGTCCGAGCCTGAGTTGGGCTCGCTGTAGCCCTGGCACCACACGTCGTCGCCGGCCAGGATCCGAGGCAGGAAGTGCTTCTTCTGCTCCTCGGTGCCCCACTCGATGAGGGTGTGGCCGATCATGCCGATGGAGAAGCCGTCGTTGTCGTTGCCGGCCGGGACCCCCGCTTTGGCCAGCTCCTCGGCCACCACCGTGCGCTCGGCCAGCGTCAGGCCGCCGCCGCCGTACTCGGTGGGCCAGGCCACGGCCAGCAGGCCGGCCTCCGACAGCGTCTGGCGCCAGCCGGCGATGAACGCCTTGCGCTCCTCGACGGTGAAGGCGCCCATGCCCTGCCAGTTGCTGGGCAGCTTCTCGGCCAGGAAGGCCTGGATCTTCTGCCGGAACGCTTCAGCTTCGGGGGTGTAGCGGGGATCCATGCTCCGGAGTGTGCCAGACGGGGCCCGGTGCTGGCGACTCCCCCTACCGCCTGACGGGATCTGATGTCGCCGGCCGTCACCGGTGACGGCCGGGAGCATCAGATCGGGGACACCCGATGTTCGCCGTAGGCGAACTCGAGGTCCCCGAAGGGGACACCTAGTCGTTCTCGGCCGACGGCTCGGGGATGGGCGGGGGCTTGCACACCAGCACCCCCTCGGCCGTCAGCCGGTCGATCTGGTCTGCATCCAGGCCGAGCAGATCGGCCAGGATCTCGGCGTTGTGGCCTCCGATGTGGGTGACGCCGGAGCGGGGCCCGCAGTCGGTGCCCTCGATCCGCAGGGCCGCCCGGTTCACGGTCACCGTGCCGTCGCCGCTCGGCACCTCCACGTAGGCGTCCCGGTCGATCGCCCAGTCGGCCTCCAGGGTGTCGGCCGTGCTCAGCAGGCGCCCCACCGGTACCCGGGCCCCGTTCGACAGCAGATCCTCGAAGGCGTCGAAGCTGTCGAACGTCTTGGCCCACGCCTGCAGATGCTCGAGGCAGGCCTCCATGTTCGCCCCCCGGGCCTCCATGGTGGAGAAACGGGGGTCCTCCAGCAGCTCGGGCCGCCCCGACAGCCGGGCGAACTGGGTGAACACGGCCGACGGGCTGCCGGGGATGGCCACCCACGTGCCCTCGGCGTCGCCCAACTGCACAACCGCCGCCCGCCCTGGCCGGAACGGTGAACGGGAGTAGTCGGGCCCGCCGTTCAGCTCCACCGCCGCCCACTCGTTCTGGGCGATCATCGACTCGCACATCGAGGCGTCGATCCACGCCCCCTGGCCGGTGCGCTCCCGCCGCCACAGGGCGGCCAGCACCCCCTGGGCCCCGGCCATGCCGGCGGCGATGTCGGCGTGCGACACCGGCTCCGGCAGCGGGTCCACCCCCCACTCCCGGGCCTTGTAGTGGAGCAGCCCCATCTCGGCGTGGACCACCGGGGCGTAGGCCCGGCGCTGGGCCGCCCGCCCGTCCTGCCCGTAGCCCGACACCGAGCAGTAGACGATGTCGGGCCGAACCGCCTTGACCTGCTCGTAGCCCACGCCCAGGCGGGCCGCGATCCCGGGCCGGAAGTTCTCCACCAACACGTCGCACCGCCGGGCCAGGTCGAGCGCGAGCGCCACCCCGGCCGGCTTCTGCAGATCGACCGACAGGAACCGCTTGCCCACGTTCTGGGCCCCGAACAGCACGGAGATGCCGCCCCGACGGGGCCAGCCCTTGCGCAGGATGTCGCCCTCCGGCGGCTCGATCTTGATGACCTCGGCTCCCAGGTCGGCCAGGACCCGGGTGAGGCACGGCCCGGCCACCACCCGGGTCAGGTCGAGCACCCGCAGCCCGTCGAGGATCCCCGGCCCGATGTCGTCGGCATGCAGCATCTGCGCAACGTACCTGCCCGCCCTGATCCGGGCGATTCTGCGATCTGTGGCGCCCGGTGCTGCGGATTGCGCAGAGGCGCCACAGATCGGCAAAGGTTGCGGCCGTGACCAGCGACGCACCGAGCCCGGCGGCCGCCGACTACTGGCAACGACCGGGGCTGACCGGCCGGATCCTCGAGGCCCTGGCGGCCGCGGGCAAGGACATCGACAACCTGACGGTCGACGATCTGGCCGCATCCGACCAGTTCCACGGCGGCGGCCGCCCCGCCACGCTGGCCCTGGCCGCCCGGGCCGGGCTCGACCAGCCGACCGACCGGCCCCGCCGGGTGCTCGACGTGGGCGGTGGCCTGGGCGGCCCGGCCCGCACCCTGGCCAGCCGATTCGGTTGCGTGGTGACGGTGGTGGACCTCACCGAGAGCTACGTGGCCGCGGCCCGGGAGCTCACCGCCCGGGTGGGCCTGGCTAACCAGGTCACCCACCTGGTGGGCGACGCCCTCCGCCTCGACGACCCGGCCCTCGGCCTGGAGCCGGAGTCGTTCGACGTGGTGTGGACCCAGAACGCCGGGATGAACATCGCCGACAAGGAGACCCTCTACACCGGCTTCCACCGGATGCTGCGCCCCGGCGGCACCCTCACCTTCCAGGAACCGACGGCGGGAACCACCTCGCCGCCCCACTTCCCGCTGATGTGGGCCACCGACCCCAGCCTCAGCTTCCTGCGCTCCCCGGCCGAGCTGCGGGCGCTGGTGGCGGCGGCCGGATTCGAGGAACGGGCCTGGGAGCTGGTCACGGAGTCGGCCGCCGGGGCCAACGCCCCACCGGCCCCACCCCACGCCATCCAGCGGCTGATCATGGGCGAGCGCCTGGCCGCGGTGCAGGCCGCCGGTCGCCGCAACCTCGACGAAGACCGGATCAGCACCGTCCACGCCGTCTTCACCCGTCGCTGACCAACCCGCCCCATCGAACTTGTAGCCCACGCCGTCGCCGGCGACGCCGTCGGAGAAAAGTTGGTGTAGCGGGTCAAGCTGACGGGTGGGGAAGGGGGTGCAAAGATTGGGGTCATGCAGATCGGCCTGTTCACCCCGTTGCGCTCGCCCGTGGCCACCGGCGAGTTCCTGTCCCAGCTGGGCCGTATGGCCGAGGAGCGGGGGATCGCCTCCCTGTGGCTGGGCGAGCACGTCGTCACCTTCCCCGCCTACGAATCCAAGTACCCCGGCTCGCCCGACGGTGTGTTCCGCTTCCCCGAGCAGTCGGGTCTCATGGACATGGTGGCCTCGATCGGCTACCTGGCCGCCTGCACCTCCACCCTGCGGCTCGGCACCGGGATCTGCATCCTGCCCCAGAACAACCCGGTGTACGTGGCCAAGGAATACGCCACGCTCGACTTCCTCTCCGACGGCCGGCTCGACTTCGGCGTGGGCGTGGGATGGAGCTGGGAGGAGTTCGAAGCCGTCGGCGCCCCCTGGGAGCGGCGGGGTGCCCGCTGCGACGAGTACCTCGACGTGATCACCACCCTGTGGACCGACGACGTCAGCTCCTACCAGGGCGAGTTCTACCAGCTCCCGCCGTGCCACATGTACCCCAAGCCGGCCCAGAAGCCGATGGTGCCGATCACGGTGGGGGGCCACTCCACCGCTGCCCTCAAGCGCACGGCCAAGTACGGCTCCGGCTGGTACGGGGTCAACCTCGACCCGGCCGGTACGCGCCACATCCTGGCCGAGCTCGACCGCCACCTGGCCGACGCCGGGCGGGATCGCAGCGAGCTGAAGATCGTGATGGGGGCCACCAGCGACCACATCAACCCGGACCTGGTCGACCAGTACGCCGAAGCCGGGGTGACCGAGCTGCTCATCCCGTTCCTCCGCCAGGGGACCAAGCACCTCGAGGCCAACATGGAGAAGGTCGTCCCCTACGTGGAAGCGGCCCGCAGCCTATGACCACCACCGTCACCCCGCCGGCCGCAGCCCCCGGGAGCGGCGGCCCCGGCGGCACCGCCAACGGGTACGGTAACGGCGGCCCCGGTTCCCACCCGGAGGCCGGTGCCGCCCCCCACGTGAAACACCGCCGGCCCCCGCTGGCCCGGGTGGTGTCGGGCAAGGTGTTCTACGGCTGGTACGTGGCCCTGGCCTGCTCGGCCATGATGCTGGTGACGGTCGGGGTGTCGTACTACGGCCTGTCGCTGTTCCTGAAGCCGCTGTCCACCGAGCACGGCTGGTCCATCTCGGTCGTCACCTACGCCACCGGGTTCTTCCTCGTGTTCTCGGGCGGTGCCGCCTTCCTGGCCGGCCCCTGGATCGACCGCTGGGGCCCCCGGATCTTCCTCGGCCTGGGCATCGTGCTCACCGCCATCGGGGCGATCCTGATCGGCTTCATCGAGGAGATCTGGCAGCTCTACGTGGCCTACGGCCTGCTGGCCATCGCCTACGGGCTGGGCGCCGTGGTGCCCGTGTCCACCCTGGTGTCCCGCTGGTTCATCCACAAACGGGCCAAGGCCACGATGGTGTCGTCGACCGGGGTGTCGGTGGGGGGCGCCGTGCTGGTGCCGATCGGGGCCATCCTGATCGAGAAGGGGGGGCTCCGCCTGGCCGCCCCCACCCTGGGGCTGCTCGTGCTGTGCGTGGCCCTGCCGGTGCTGTTCCTGGTGGTGTCGGCGTCCCCCCGGGAACTGGGCCTGGAGCCCGATGGCGGGGCCGCCGCCCCCGCCACCTCCAGGATCGACGCCGCCTCCCAGTACCGGGTGTGGACCCGGGCCGACGCCGCCCGCAGCTTCTCGTTCTGGGCCGTGGTCGGCGCCTTCTTCCTGGCCCTGGGTTCCCAGACCGGGGTCCTGATGCTCCAGATCACGTTCCTCACGGAGCCCGACAAGCTCGGCTCCCGCGGGGCGGCGGCGCTGGCCGTGACCACCACCACCATCGGCTCCATCCTGGCCCGGATCGTGGTGTCGACCTTCGCCGACCGGCTCGACAAGCGGTTCATGGCCTCCACCCTGTTCGTGCTGCAGGCGGCGGCCGTGGCCGGCTACCTGGCCGTGCACTCCACCGCCGCCATCTACGCCGTGGCCCTGGTGTTCGGCTTCACCGTGGGCAACGTCTACATGGCCCAGTCGCTGCTGGTGGGGGAACTGTTCGGGCTGGTGAGCTTCGGCACGGTGTACGGGATGGCGTCGCTCACCGGGCAGATCGGCAGCGGCCTGGCCGTGATCGGCCTGGGGCCGTTGATCGAGAGCACCGGCGGGTACACGGTGCCGTTCCTCATGCTGGCCGCCTTCGACCTGACGGCGGCCGTGATCGTGCTGGGGGCGGTGCGGCCCCGGGCCGCGCTGCCCGAGGGCGCACCCCGGGTCAAGGTGAACCCGGCGTGGGTGGTGCACCTGGCCCGCACGTCGCCGGTGGCCTCGGCCGGGTGGGCCATCGGCCAGGGCGGGGCCACGGCGCCGGTTTCCCGCCGGCCGTAGCCGGCCCCGCCGGGTCGGCCGGCCTCAGCCCTCCAGGAGCTGCTGGCGCAGCTTGAACTTCTGGATCTTGCCCGAGGGGGTCTTGGGCATCTCGTCCACCACGGCCAGCCGCTCGGGCCAGAACTGCTTGGCCGTGCCCGACTCATCCAGGAACACCGTCAGCTCGGCCAGCACGGGGGCCGCTCCGCCGCTGGCCACCGTGATCACGGCGCAGGCCCGCTCACCCAGGCGATCGTCGGGGACACCGACGATGGCCACCTCGGCCACCTTGGGATGGGTGTAGAGCAGGGCTTCGATCTCGGCCACCGGGATGTTCTCACCGCCCCGGATCACGAGGTCCTTGGTGCGGCCCACGATGCGGATCCCGCCGTCGGGGCGGAGGCGGGCCACGTCGCCGGTGTCGAACCAGTCGTTGTCGGGGGAGGCGGCGGCGTAGAGGTCGGGCCGGTGGAAGTAGCCCAGGGCCTGGCTCGGACCCCGGCACTGGAGGTCACCCGATTCGCCCGGGGCCACCGGCTGGCGATCGGCGTCGAGGATCCGGATCTCCATCCAGTCCACCGGGGTGCCGTCGGAGTCCGACACCAGCTCCACCGGGTCACCGGGCCGGGTGGTGGTCACCACCATGTTCTCGGTCATGCCCCACACCGCGACCAGCTCGGCCCCCAACACCTCCTTGGCCTCCACCACCACGTGGGGCGGGATGGCGGCGCCGCCGCACACGAAGAACCGGAACGTCGACAGGTCCCGGGGCCGGCGGCGTTGGGCCGCCACCATGTCCATCACGAAGGCGGTGGCCGACACCGTCCAGGCCACGCCCTCCCGTTCCACCGCGTCGAGCATCCCCTCCGCGTTCCACAGGTCCTGGTAGACGATCTTCTGGCCCAGGGCCAGGGGCTTCACCATGCCGTAGCCGAAGCCGGTCTGGTGGGCCAGGGTCGACGCCATGAAGCACACGTCGTCGGCGCCCAGGCCGTAGACCTCGTCGATGTTGCGGGAGCCGGAGTGGATCGTGTTGTGGCTGTGGATCACGCCCTTGGGCTCGCCCGTGGTTCCCGATGTGAACTGCACCTGCACCACGTCGTCGGCCCGGCTGCGTCGGGCCTCGAGCTCAGCCGCCAGGGCCGGGTCGTCCTCCCACGGGCGGTCCACGAAGTGCTCCCGGAACGACAGCGCCCCGTCGGTGCGGTCGCCCACCACCACCACGTGCTGGAGCGCCTCCACCGTGCCCAGCAGGTCGAGGGCCATGGCGGCGTGGTCGTGGTCGCGGAAGCGGTCGGGGACGATCAGCACCCGGGAGGCGGTGCGGCCCAGGATGAACTCGAGCTCCCGGTGGCGGAAGATCGGGACCAGGGGGTTGACGATGCCGCCGGCCCGCAGGATGCCGTAGACCAGGGCCGGGAACTCCCAGCTGTTGGGCAGCTGGAGCGACACGGCGTCGCCCTTCTGGACCCCCAGGTCGATGAGGGCGCCAGCGAAACGACGGCTCAGTTGCTCCAGCTCGGCATAGGTATGACGCTCGGGTTCACCGCCGCCGGTGTGGTAGCTGACGATGGCGGTGGCGTCGGGTCGGGCCGCCACCTGGGCCAGGAAGTCGTCGACCAGGGTGGCCTCCCGCCACCAGCCCCGTTGGTAGTACTCGGCCACGGTCTCGGCCGGGATGTCCCGGCGGCCGGGGAACGGGGCGGGTGAGTCGGGGAGCGGGGTGACCGGGCTGCTCATGACCCCGCAACCTAGTACGGCGGGCGCTGCGTGTCGGCTTCGTCGGGCCGGGCCTGGAGGGGCCGTTCGGCCCATTTCCCGCAAGGTGGGGCCTGGGCCGTCCGATACCTGCCGTCGACACCGATGGCCGCGCGCCGCCAAGCAGTTTAGGAGCCGAGCCTTGCTCTCCGAGATCACCACGTTCCTGGCCACCACCACCGGCAAGGTGGTGCTGGGCGCCACCGTGGCCGCCGCCAGCGTGGGCGGGGCCCAGGCGGCCAACGTGGTCGAGATCCCGGGGCTGCCGGCGTCCGACGCCTCCTCGGTGGTGACGCCCGACGCCGGCAGCAGCCCCGACACCACCCGGGAGCCGACCACCACCACCGGGCCGGCGACCGAGGCCAGCGAGCCCACCACCGGTGCCACCGATTCGCCCCACACCGACGCCTCCGACGAGGGCAGCGACCCCTCGACCTCCGAGGCGGACGACGACGGCAACCACGGCGACGACGTGTCGGCCGCCGCCCACGGCGACACCGAGGGCTGCGAGCACGGCAAGACCGTGTCGTCGGTGGCCTCGGCCGGCCACTCGGACCACCACGGTGGGGGAAGCGACGACGGCTGCGACCACCACGACGATGACGACGAGGCCGTCGCCGGCACCGCCACCTCGATCGACGACGACGAGCACGACGACGGGCACGAGGACGGGCACGGGTCCTCCGACCGCCACGGTGGCTCCAAGGAGACGACCACCACCGCCTCGGCCCCGGCCTCCAACGACGCCAACCAGAGCGGCAGCTCGGGCAAGGGCTCGGGCGGCGGCGGCAAGAGCGACGACGACGATCACGGCGACGACGACTGAGCCGGTGCCGCCCGGTGCCCGCCCCCCCCTCGGCGGCGGGCTCGAACCGGCGGTGGCCGCCGACCTAGCATCGGGCCATGACGATCGACCAGGGAGCTGCCGGGGCTGCGCCGCCGAGCCTCATCCCGGCCCACACGATGGCGCTCGTGGGCTCGGTGCTGCGGGGGCCGGTGACGGCCGAGATCACGGCCAAAGAGGCCCAGCGCTACGCCCAGGCCGTGGGCGACCTCAACCCCGTCTACTTCGACGAGGCGGCGGCCCGGGCCGCCGGCCACGACGGCCTCGTGGCCCCGCCCACGTTCGTGCAGTACGCCCTGGTGCAGGGGCGGCCCATCGAGGAGACCCGCACCGACGGGCTGTTCCAGGGTGACATCCCGCTCGATCTCGCCGTGCAGCGCACCATGTTCGGCGGCGAGGAGTGGGACTTCCTCGCCCCGGTGCTGGTGGGCGACCGGATCACGGCCGAGACCCGGCTGGCCGCCCTCGACCAGAAGGAGGGCTCGAAGGGCCCCTTCGTCCGCATCACCCGGGAGACCACGTACCGCAACCAGGCCGGTGACGTGGTGGCCCGCACCCGCCAGATCGGGATCGCCCGATGACGCCGGGACGCGCGCCGATGCAAGGCTCCGGGGCGGCCCGGACCCAACCGTTCATCGAGGACGTGGCCGTGGGGCAGGAGCTGCCGGTCGTCGTCCGCAACGCCAGCCGCGTCCAGCTGTTCCTGTATTCGGCCGCCACCTGGAACCCACACCGGATCCACTACGACGTCGACTACGCCCGCTTCGAGGGCCATCCCGACGTGATCGTCCACGGTCCGCTGCAGGGAGCCTGGCTCAGCCAGTACGTGACCGACTGGGCCGGGCCCCGAGGGCGGATCCTGGGCCTGTCGTGGCAGAACCGGGCGTCGGCCCTGCCCGAGCTCGACTACGAGTTCCGGGGCCGGGTCACCGCGGTGGAAGGCGACGTGGTGTCACTGGACGTGTGGGAGCAGACCCCCGAGGGGGCCGTGCTCATGCCCGGCCAGGCCACCGTCCGGCTGCCCAACCGGAGCTAGCGGCCCTCGAACTTCGGCTCCCGCTTCTCCTGGAAGGCCCGGGCCGCCTCGCCGGCGTCCTTGGAGCGCATGGTGGCGCCCTCCATCGACAGCGACAGCGGCAGGATCTGGGCCGACACCGACCGCAGCCAGTTGTTGATCGGCACCTTGGAGGCGGCGATGGCCAGGCCGGGGCCGGCCGCCAGCCGGTCGGCGATGGCCAGGGCCTCGTCGAGGAGCTTGTCGTCGTCGACCACGAAGTTCACCAGGCCCATGCGCTCGGCCTCCTCCGCCTTCAGCCGGTCACCCGTCATGAGGTAGTACTTGGCCCGGTTCACGCCCATCAGGAACGGCCAGATCACCTGACCGCCGTCGCCGGCCCCGATGCCCAGCTTCACGTGGGTGTCGGCGAACACGGCCGAGCGGCCGGCCACCACGATGTCGCACAGCAGCGCCACCGTGGCCCCCAGACCCATGGCGTAGCCGTTGACGGCCGAGATGATCGGGATGTGGGCCTCCAGGAGGTGGTCCACGATCATGCGGGCCTCCTCCAGCGTGATCTTGTGGGTGGTGTCGGACCCGGAGCTGAAGTCGCCGCCGGCGCAGAAGGCCCGGCCGGCGCCGGTGATCACGAGCACCTTCACGTCGCGGTCGTCGTCGGCGTCGCGGGCGATGCGGGACAGCTCGTGGTGCATGTCGCCGTTCACCGCGTTGAGGCGGTCGGGCCGGTTGAGGGTGGCGATGGCCACCCCGTTCGGCCGCTTCTCGATGGCGATCGTGGTGTAGGTGTCGGCGTTCAACGGCATGGCTGGATTCCCCCTGCTTCGGCGCGGTGCGGACACCGCCGACACTAGTCCTGCCGGGCGACGGCGCCAGCATGGACGCCACGCCCGCTTGGGCCGCTCTCACCGTCGGCCGCTACTGTCCGGGGTGGAGGACGCGACCCATGACCACCATCGACACCCCCACCCCGGCCCAGGCGGCACCGGCGTGGCAGCTGGCCCTGCTGGACCGGATGATCGCCCACCAGCAGGCCGGCAACACCACCGACCTGGCGGCCGAGATGTACCGGAACCCGATCAGCAAGTACGTCGATCCGGCCCGCTACAGCCGGGAGATCGACGCCCTGTTCCGGGGTCTGCCGCTCGTGGCCTGCCTCTCGGCCGACGTGCGGGAGGCGGGGGACTACGTCACCCTGTCGGTGGCCGACGTGCCGGTTCTGGTGACCAGGGGAGAAGACGGCGTGCTGCGGGCCTTCCGCAACGTCTGCCGGCACCGGGGGGCCTGTGTGGCCGAAGGGCGGGGCCGGGTGGCCAAGACGTTCGTCTGCCCCTACCACGCCTGGTCCTACCACCTCGACGGGCGGCTGGTGGCGGCCACCCACCGGGCCGGGTTCGCCGGGATGGACAAGGCCGACAACGGCCTGTCGCCGGTGGCCTGCGGCGAGGCGGCCGGGATCGTGTTCATCTCGCTGGAGGACGATCCGGCCACGTTCGATGCCGCCGCCTGGCTGGGTGGCGCCGCCGGTGAGCTCGGGAGCTTCGGCCTGGAGCACTACCACCGCACCGACGTCCGCACGTCGGAGCGGGCCATGAACTGGAAGCTCATGTTCGACACGTTCGGCGAGGTGTACCACGTCGAGCACCTGCACCGGACCACGATCCATCCGCTGATCCAGTCGAACAACTGCGCCTTCGACACCTGGGGCGGTCCCCATGCCCGCCTCGGCATCGCCCGTTGGGCGATGAACGACCAGATCGAACGGCCCCGGGAGGAGCGGGACCTGCTCAGCGCCGCCACCCTCCTGTACTATCTCCTGCCCAACACCCTGTTGATCCAGCAGGTCGACCATGTGGAGCTGTACCAGATCTTCCCCGACGGCCCGGGCCGGTGCCGGGCCGTGATCTCGCTCTACGCTCCGGAAGAGCCGGCCACCGACAAGGTCCGGGAGTACTGGACGCGGAACCTCGATCTGCTGGTCAAGGTCACCGAGACCGAGGACTTCGTGATGTGCGAGCAGATCCAGCGGTCGTTCGCTTCCGGGGCCCAGGAGGCCATCCAGTTCGGGCGGAACGAACCGGCCCTGATCCACTACCACTCCACGCTCGACGACCTCCTGGGCCAGCGCTGACCGGTCCGATCCGAGGCCCGGGGCCGTCACCGGCGACAGCCACGGCCTCGGGCATCAGAACCGGAACCGTCAGGGACGGAAGCCGATCGGGCGGGGCACCAGCATCGCCGGGGCCGACACCAGCCGGTAGGCGGTGGACAGCCACTCGCAGATGAGGGTCCGGGTGTCTCGGGGGTCGATCATCTCCTCCATCTGGAACCGGTTGAGGGGTCCGATCGGGCCCCGGGCGCTCTCGATCCGGGCCTCCAGCTCGGCCCGGAGGGCCACCGGATCGGCGGCCTCGGCCAGCTGGCGCTTGTAGGCGGCCTCGATGCCGCCCTCGGGCGGGATGCCGCCCACGTCGGCCGCCGGCCACGCCACCCGGACGGCGGGTGTCGAGCGGGGCGTCGCCCAGTTATTGCCGGCGACGCCGAAGCTGCGCCGCATGATCACGGTGAAGATCGGCACCTGCACCTGGGCGAAGGCCACCATCCACTCCGCCCCCTTGCGGATGGTGCCGTTGATCTCGTGCTCCAGGCCCACGGCGAAGCCGGGGTTGTCGACCAGGTTGAGCACCGGGATGTGGAACAGGTCGCACAGGTCGAGGTGGCGGCGGAGCTTGTCGCAGCCGTCGGCGGTGAGGGCGCCGCCGTTGACGTGGCGGCTGTCGGAGGCGATGACCCCCATCGGGTGGCCGTTGAACCGCACGAAGCCGGTGACCTGGTCGGTGCCCCAGAGCGGGCCGACCTCGAAGAACGACCCGCTGTCGGCCATCAGCTCGATGGCCCGGCGGACGTCGAAGGTGGTGGTGCGCTTGCGGGGGATCAGATCGAGCAGCTCGTCGTCCCGCCGGTCGGGGGCGTTGCCGGCTCCCGGCGTGATCACGGGCGGCGCCTCGTAGACGCTGGACGGGAGGTACGACAGGAACCGGCGGGTCTGCTCCAGTGCCTCCTCCTCGGTCTCGGCCAGGTTGTCGACCGACCCGTTACGGCAGTGGATCCTCCAGTCGCCCAGGTCCTCCTTGGTGATCTCGTAGCCCATGGCGTGGCTCACCACCGGCGGGCCGGCCACGAACAGCTGGGCTATGTCGCGCACCATCACCGAGAAGTGGCCGAGCACGGCCTTGGCCGCCCCGATGCCCACCACGCTGCCCAGCAGCACGTTGACCACCGGCACGGTGGCCAGCTGGCGGGTGTAGTCGGTGGAGCCCAGGTGGCCGGGCAGGAACGACCCGCCCCCGCCCGACACCCGGGGTCGGCCGGCGGTGATGGCGCCCCGGCTCTCCTGGGCCGCGCTCTCGCCCGCCTTGCGCTGCTCGGGCACCATGGCCGCCACCGAGCCGCCGCCCGACGAACCGTCGAGGAGGCGGACCGACGGCACCCGCAGCTCCATCGACAGACGGTCGAGGTAGAGGCTCTTCTGGGCGATGGCGCCGTCGGCGTGGCCACCCCGGGACGTGAAGTCGTCGGCGCACACCACGGCCTGGCGGCCCTCGACGGTGCCCCACCCCCCGACGTGGTTGGCCGGGGTGAAGGCCTCGATCTGGCCGTCGGGGCCGTACGAGGCGAAGCCGGCGATGCTGCCCACCTCCCGGAACGAGCCCTCGTCGAGCAGGAGGTCGATCCTCTCCCGGCACGTCAGCTTGCCCCGGTTGCGTTGGCGGACCACACCGGGGTCGTCGGAGCCGGGGGCCAGGCGTTCCAGAGCCAGGCGATGGAGGGTGCCGATGTCGTCGATGAGATGGGACCACGTCTGATCGGGGGCCTTGGCCGCCGGGGCGGCCCCGTTGCCGTTGCCGGCCGGGGCCGCGGCCGGGTCGATCACGGCCACCACCTGACCGGCGCCGAGAATGTCGCCCGGGGCCAGATCCTGCACCGCCGTCACCACCCCGGCACAGGGGGCGGTGATCAGGGTCTCCATCTTCATGGCCGTGACCACCAGCACGGTGTCGCCGGCCGCCACGGCGTCGCCCACGGCGGCCCGCACCTCGATCACCGAGCTGGCCATGGGGCACTCGACCCCCTGGTGGCTCTCGGGCACCGGTAGGGAGGGTGCGCGGGGGCCGGCCGCTGGGGCCACCGGGCCCGCCGGCCCGCCGCCGCCCCCGGCTCCCACCAGCACCGCGGCCTGGGCGCTGAGCAGAGCGACGACGCCACCGGAGTCGCCGTTGCGGTTGCCGTCGGCGCCGGCCGGGGCAGAAGCCGCCAGCTCGGCCAGGAGGGTGGTGCGAGCGTCGCCCGCCCGCACCGTCGGGTGCTCGCAGATGGCCTGGAGCTCGGCCAGGTTGGTGGGGAGACCGTCGATGTGGAACTCGGCCAGGGCCCGCCCGGTGCGCTCCAGGGCCGACACCAGTGTGCCGGCCGAGCTCGACGAGCCGATCACCTTGGCCAGCAGGGGGTCGAACTGGGGGGCCGGGGCGTAGCCGGCGTAGCCGCAGGCGTCGACCCGGACGCCGGGCCCGGCCGGCTCCTTGTAGGCGGTGATGGTGCCGGCGCCCCGGGCCACCACGCGGGCCTGCACGGCGTAGCCCCGGGGCGACGGTACCGCCGCCTGGGTGCCGAGCCCGAGCGAGGACAGCGACGCGCCGGCCGCCACCTGGAACTGGGCCTCCACCAGGTCCACCCCGGTGACCTGCTCGGTGATCGTGTGCTCCACCTGGATGCGGGGGTTGCACTCGATGAAGAAGTAGCGGCCGGTCTCCGGCTCCACCAGGAACTCGACGGTGCCGGCGTTGCGGTAGCCGCCGCCCGCCACCAGGCGCACGGCGTCGGCCAGGATCCGGGTGCGGACCTGGTCGTCGAGGCCGGGAGCGGGGGCGATCTCCACCACCTTCTGGTTGCGCTGCTGGATCGAGCAGTCCCGCTCCCACAGGTGCACCACGTTGCCGTCGCCGTCGGCCAGCACCTGGACCTCGATGTGGCGGGGCCGGGAGACCAGCTGTTCCAGGAACACGGTGCCGTCGCCGAAGGCGGCCTGGGCCTCGCTGCGGCACCGTTCGAAGGCCTCGGGCAGCTCGTCGGGACCGGCCACGGCCCGCATGCCCCGGCCTCCGCCCCCGGCTGCGGCCTTCAGCATGACCGGGTAGCCCACCGTGTCGGCGGCGGCCGCCGCCTCCTCGGCCGAGGCCAGCGGGCCGCTACCGGCCACCACCGGGATGTCGAGCGAATGGGCCAGGGCCCGGGCCCGGGTCTTGTCGCCGAACAGGGCGAGCGTGTCGGCCGACGGGCCGACGAAGGTGATGCCGGCCTCGGCGCAGCGACGGGCCAGCTCCGGGCTCTCGGCCAGGAAGCCGTAGCCGGGGTGGACGCAGTCGCAGCCCTCGGCCTGGGCGGCGGCCACGATGCCGGCGGCGTCGAGGTAGGCGGCGACGGGATCGGCGGGGGAGCCGCCGGTCAGCTCCCGGGAGCGGGTGGCGGCCCGGGTGTGGAGCGACAGGGCGTCGGCCGGCGGGTGCACCGCCACGGACTCGATGCCGAGAGCGGCGGCCGCCTTGGCGATCCGGATGGCGATCTCACCCCGGTTGGCGATCAGGACCCGTGCGAGCTGTCCCATGATGGCTCTTCCCTTCGTGCGGCTCTCGTGACCGGACATGGTGGCGGTCCGGCGGCGTCTCCGGCCGCGCCGGGGCTCGGCGGGGCCGCCGATGCAGGCTGATGCAGACCGGCCGATTTGTCCAACCGACCCCCTCTTCCCGGTCTGGCCGCCCGTCCCCGTCACGGTGACCGCCCGGCGTCCGAGATCGCCCCCAGCCCGACTCTTGTACCGACCAGTCACTACATCGCACTTGACGGCGCCGTCCTGGTTGATCCAATGTAGCAATGATTTGATACAAGACGGTGGGAAGGAGCATTGATGGCTGGGCCGCTCGTGGCGCTGCTGGTGGGTGTGGGGATGGTCGTCGGCGTGGTCGGGGGCGGCCGCCGGGCCGAGCCGGCGCCGGTAGCGCTGCCACTGCGGGCCGAGGCCCGGCGGGTGGTCCGCTGGTCGTGGGGCGGCCTGGCCCTGGGTCTGGCGGCGGCGGTGGCGCTCAGCCGATGGGACCGGTTGGGGCGCGGCCTGCTGCTGGCGGCGCCGGTACTCGGCCTAGCCGTGCTGGCCGGCACGCTCGGGGGCGAGCTGGCCGTCACCGGCCCCACCGGCGGCACCCGTCGGGCCGGGCTGCGGGCCCGTCGGGTGGGCGACTACCTGCCCCGTCGGCCCTCGGCCCTGGTGGTGCTGGCGATCGTGGCCCTGGTGGCCACGGCGGTGGGAGCGATTCTGGCCGGTTCGGACGACGATCTGGGCCGGGCCGGTCGGGCCCTCACCACCTCGTGCTCGCCCGACACCTCCTCGTCCCGGGGTCCGTGGCCCGGTTGGTTCTACAGCGGGCCGTTGCTGGCCGTGGTCGCCGTCGGGCTGGCGTTGGCCGCCGTCGCCCTGCGCACCGTGGTGAACCGGCCCCGCCTCACCGTCGCCCCGGTGGCCGTCCCCGTCAGCGAGGATGCGGAGGGCGGCGACGCCGAGGCTCTCGCTCTGGATGACGCGCTGCGGCGGTGGTCGGCTCGCCGGGTGGTGGCGGCTGTAGCCATGCTGGTGGCGCTGCCGCTCCTGGGCACGGCGTCGGTGGCGGCGGTGGCGCTGGCCGGGGCCGACTGCCTGCCGGCCGGCGGCCAGGTGGCGGTGGCCGCCCTGGGGCTGGTGGCACCGCTGGCGGCGGTGCTGCTCGGCTGGTCGGCCCAGTCGTTGTTGATGCCGGCCGGGCTCCGGGCCGGTTCGGGAGCGGAGCGCCCGGCGTGAGCGCCACCAACGGCCCCTCCACCGGGGGCCCCGAGTGCGGGGGCCCCTCCACCGGGGGTCCAGAGCGCGTGGGTCCCGAGTGCGGGGGCCCTGGGACGTCGGCCGCCATCGCCGTCGACGTGTTCGATCCGACACCGCCCTATGAGCAGATCCGGCGCCAGATCGTGGCCCTGGTGTCGTCGGGGGCGCTGGGCCCGGGCGATCGGCTGCCCACCGTGCGCCAGCTGGCCAACGATCTCGGGTTGGCCGCCGGCACCGTGGCCCGGGCCTACCGGGAGCTGGAGGGCACCGGCTGGTTGCGCACCCGCCGGGGCGCCGGCACCCGGGTGGGTGCCACCCCGCCCCGTACCGCCGCCGACCCCGCCGCCGTGCGCCAGCTGGCCGACGAGTTCGTCCGTCGGGCCCGCTTTCTCGGCGCCGACGACGCCACCATCCTCCGCCGCGTCACCGACGCGCTGTCCTGACCCGGCCCGACGCGCTGTCCTGACCCGGCCCGGCCCTTCCTCCGACGAACCGACGCCGCGAAACCCCCGGAACCGGGGGATCTCGCGACGCAGATAGCTGGCGGGGCGCGGTTTCCGTTGCAGGGTTCGACGAGGAGAGCGGCGGCGTCCACTCGCCCGGCCCGGCCGATTTGGGGAAGGATGATGCGCGACGGCCGCCGGCCGGCGTGACAGGGGAGCGATGACGACCGACGGGATCCAGCCACTGACCGGCCTACGGGTGTTGGAGCTGGCCACCGGCGTGGCCGGGCCCTTCACCGGCAAGTTGTTCGCCGACTTCGGCGCCGACGTGGTCAAGGTGGAGCCCCCGGGCGGCGACCCCACCCGGCACCGCTCCGACGACCCGGAGCGCAGCCCGCTCTTCCTCCACCTCAACGCGAACAAGCGCTCGCTGGTGGCCGACCCGGCCACGGCCGACGGCGCCGATCTGGTCCGGGCCCTGGCCGCCACGGTCGATCTGGTGATCGAGTCGTTCCAGCCCGGCCAGCTGGCCCGATGGGGGCTGGGCCCCGACGAGCTCCGGGCCCTGCGGCCCGGGCTCGTGGTCACCAGCGTCACGCCCTTCGGCCAGACGGGGCCGCACGCCCAGTGGGTAGGGGAGGAGATCGTCTACTACGCCATCGGCGGACCCATGAGCGCCACCGGCCTCCCCGAGCGGGAGCCGGTCAAGCTGGCCGGCAACGTGGTGCAGTACCAGTGTGGGGCGGTGGCCGCGGTCGCCTCCCTGGGCGCACTGCGCCACGCCGGCCAGGCCGGTAGCGGGCTCCACGTGGATGTGGCCAACGTGGAGACCCAGGCCGGCTCGATCGACCGGCGGACGGCCTATCTCCTGTCGTCGCAGATGACCGGGCACGACGTGGAGCGGGAGACGAGCCATCTGGCCCGCACGGTGCCGGCCGGGATCTACCCCACCGACGACGGGTACGTGCAGATCCTGGTGGCCGGAGGCTGGCTGGGGCGGATGGCCGAGACCCTGGGCGACGAGGAGCTGGCTCGTCGCTACGCCGCTCCCGACTGGCTGCGCGACCCCGAGATCCCGGACCTGCTCGACGCCGCCATCTACGGCTGGACCCTCACCCGCACCGCCAAGGAGGCCGAGGTGGAGGCCCAGGGCAACAAATGGGGGGTGACCGCCGTCAACCGGCCGGTGCGGGTGCTCGACGAGGACCACTGGCGGGAACGGGGCTACTGGGCCGAGGCCGACCATCCGGTGGCCGGCCGGTTCCGGCAGCCCGGGCCACCGTTCCGGCCGGCCGAGCCGGGCTTCGTGCTGCGCCGCCCGGCGCCCCTGCTGGACGAGCACCGCGCCGAGATCCTGGCCGAGCTGGCCGCCGCCCGGGTCGTGGCCGCCCCGCCGTCCGGGGGCCCGGCCGCCGGCGCCAGCGCCGCCGGCACGACCCCCGCGGCCGGCGCCAGCGCCGCCGCCGACCCCGTGGCCGCCCGGGCCGGTACCGCCGGCGGCGAGCTGCCGCTGGCCGGCATCCGGGTCCTCGACCTCACCGTGGTGTGGGCCGGGCCCTACTGCACGATGCAGCTGGGTGACCTGGGCGCCGAGGTGATCCGCCTCGACAACCCGTGGTACTTCCCCACCGCCACCCGGGGGGCGGTGCCCCGCCCGGTGCCGCCCATCGACCACCTGGGCCCGGTGTGGGGCGGCTACCCCGACGGCATCCCGGGCGAGCGGCCCTGGAACCAGGTCTGCGCCTTCACCAACCATGCCCGGGGCAAGCTCGGGGCCACCGCCAACCTCGGTAGCCCGGACGGCCGGGAGCTGGCCCTGCGACTGATCGAGCGGTGCGACGTGCTGGTGGAGAACAACGCCGCCACGACGCTCGAGAAGCTCGGCCTCGACTGGGACACGCTGCACAGGCGGAACCCCCGCCTGATCGTGGTCCGCATGCCCAGCCTCGGCAACTGGGGGCCGGCCAGCGGTTACGTCGGCTTCGGAGCCCACGTGGAGGCGATGGTCGGCCTCACGGCCATCCGGGGCTATCCCGACATCGACCCCACCAACCAGGACGCCACCTATCACATGGATCCGGCCACCGGCACCATGGCCGCCTTCGCCGTGCAGGCCGTGCTCCGCCGCCGGGAACGCACCGGGGTGGGCGAGTTGGTGGAGCTGGCCCAGGCCGAGACGCTCATGCACCACATCGGTGAGTATCTGGTGGAGGCCGACCTCACCGGCGCGGAGCACGAACGCCTCGGCAACCGCCATCCCCACCGGGCGCCCCAGGGCTGCTACCGATGCCAGGGCGACGACGCCTGGGTCGTGTTGAGCGTCGGCTCGAACGAGGAGTGGGCCGGCCTGGTGCGGGCTATGGGCGGCCCGTCCTGGGCCGACGACCCCCGCCTGGCCGACGCTGGCGGGCGCCGGGCCCACCACGACGAGCTCGACGAGCGGATCGGCGCCTGGACCGCAGGACTCGACCGCCACGAGGTGGTGGCGTGGCTGCAGGCCGAAGGGGTGCCGGCCGGGCCGGTGCTCCACGAGTCGGAGCTGCTGGCCGACCGCCATCTCCGGGCCCGAGGCTTCTTCCGCCCCAACGGGTCGCCCGACATGCCCACCTACGATCACCCCAACCACCTGTGGCGGTGGGACGGCCCGCCCCTGGCCTGGGGCCCGCTGGGCCGCCTGGGGGCCGACAACGACTACGTGTGGCGCACCGTGGTGGGTGTCAGCGACGACGAGTACGCCGCCATGGCCGCCGCCGGCCACCTCAGCTGCGACTACCTCCAGCCCGACGGCACGAGCTGGTGAGCGGAACGAGCTGGTGAGGCCGGGGTGCCGGGTGTCACCCGAGCGGTATTGGAACGGCCCGGCGGGGTCGTGGGATCGTTGACGCTGCTATGACCCACGCTCCGCAGCCGGCCGGTGAGGCCCCGGTCCAGGTGGGGGGACGGACCTTCCCCTACAAGTACATCGTGGCCGTGGCCTTCGTGCTCGGCTTCTTCATGGACATCCTCGACACGACGATCGTCAACGTGGCCCTGCCCACCTTGCGCACGGAGTTCGGGGCCGACGTCAACACCATCGAGTGGGTCGTCACCGGCTACCTGCTCAGCCTGGCCCTGTGGATCCCGTGCTCGGGATGGCTCGGCGACCGGTTCGGCACCAAGAAGATCTTCGTGTTCGCCCTGGCCACCTTCACCGCCGCCTCGGTGTTGTGTGGCGCAGCATGGAACATCGAGTCGCTCATCGTGTTCCGGCTCCTCCAGGGGGTGGGAGGCGGCATGCTCACCCCGGTGGGGACGGCCATGCTGTTCCGGGCCTACCCGCCGGCCGAGCGGCCCCGGGCAGCGTCGCTCACCTCCAGCATCACCGTGCTGGCCCCCGCCGTCGGACCCCTCATCGGTGGATCGCTGGTGGAGTTCGCCAGCTGGCGGTGGATCTTCTTCGTGAACCTGCCGATCGGGATCGTCGGCATCTGGTTCTCGATCCGCTACCTGCGGGATCACACCGAGCCCACCGCCGGCTCGTTCGACATCCCCGGCTTCGTGCTGTCGGGCGCCGGCCTGGCCGCCCTGTTGTTCGGCCTGGCCGAAGGACCGGAGCGGGGTTGGTCGTCGCCCATGGTGATCGCCGTGCTGGTGGCGTCGGTCGTGATGCTGAGCACGCTGGTGGTGGTGGAGACCCGCAAGCGGTTCCCCCTGCTCGATCTGAGCCTGCTGTCCGAGCGGGCCTTCCGCACCCCCAACGTGGTGTCCTTCCTCAGCTTCGGCTCGCTGATGGGGCTGTTCTTCCTCCTGCCCCAGTTCCTCCAGGGCCCTGGCGGCTACTCCCCGCTCCGATCGGGTCTCACCACCGCCCCCCAGGCCGTGGGCGTGATCCTGTCGGCCCGGCTCACCGGCACCTACCTCTACCCCCGGATCGGTCCCCGGCGCCTCGCCATGTTCGGCATGGCCTGGACCGGCCTGCTCACCGCCGCCTTCTACTGGGTGCAGGTGGACACGAACCCGTGGTGGATCCGGTTGCTCATGATCAGCCGGGGCCTCGGCATGGGCATGACGTTCATCCCCCTGCAGGCCGCGGCGTTCGCCCAGATCACAGCGGAGAAGAGCGGGCGGGCCTCGGCCCTGTACTCGGCCCAGCGCCAGGCCGGTGCCGCCGTGGGCGTGGCCGCGCTGGCCACGATCTTTCTCACCCGGCGCGACGCTCTGGTGGGCACCCTCGAGGGGGCCGCCGCCCTGCCCAAGACCGTGTCGGCCTATCACCAGGCGATGATGGGGGCGGCCCTGATGTCGATCATCGGCGTGGTGGCCGCGTCGTTCATCCGCGACAGCGACGCCGCCGCCACCATGGTGCGCCGGGTGAAACCCAAGAAGACCGAGCCGGTGGCGGGCTGAGCGAGCCGGCTCCGGTCACAACCAGGAAAGGGCGGCCATGAGCGGGCTGGACGGGGTCCGGGTACTGGAGCTGGGAGGGGGGGTGGCGGCCGCGGCGACGGCCAAGCTGCTGGCCGACCTCGGTGCCGACGTGATCAAGGTGGAACCGCCCGAGGGGGATCCGGCCCGGCGCCGGGGGCCGTTCCCCCCGGCCGGCGGTTCCGACCCGGAGCGCAGCGGCCTGTTCCTCGCCCTGAACACGAACAAGCGCAGCGTGGTGGCCGCCACCCTGGCCGGCCCCGAGGTGGCGGAGCTGGTGGCACAGGCCGACGTCGTGGTCCACAACCTGACGGCGCCGGAGTTGGAAGCGGCCGGCCTCGACCCTGAGGGGTGGCGGGGCGCCCATCCCGGCCTGGTCGTCGCCTCCGTCACACCGTTCGGCCTCACCGGCCCCTACGCCCGGTGGCGGGCCGAGGAGCTCACGGTGAACCACGGCGGGGGCTGGGGCTGGCTCGGCCCGGGGGCCTCTCCCGACCCCGACCTGCCGCCGCTCAAGGCCTGGGGCCACCAGGCCGACCTCCACGCCGCCCTGGTGGCCGCCACCGCCGTGCTGGGCTGCGTCCACAAGGCCCGGCGCACGGGGGAGGGGGCCCATGTCGACCTGTCGGCCATGGCCCATGTGGCCGGGATGCTGGAGGCGGCCTACATCGGCTGGAGCTACCAGGAGGAGGACGCCAGCCGGCTCGGGTCCCGCATCCGCAACCCGTGGGGGATCTTCCCCTGCTCCGACGGGCTGATCTTCCTGGTGTCGGTGGAGGCCGACCAGTGGGAGCGCCTGGTCGACATGATGGGCCGGCCCGAGTGGGCCGAGATGGAGATCTTCGCCGACTTCCCCGACCGTCTGGCCAACGACGACCTCCTGCGGATCTACCTGAGCGAGTGGACGGCGCAGCACACGGTGGCCGAGCTGTGGCACGAGGGCCAGGCCCGACGGATCTGCTTCGCCCCGGTGTTCACCATGGCCGACCTGGCCGGCCAGGACCACCTGCACCAGCGGGGGTTCTTCGTCGACGTCGAGCACCCGGCGGCCGGGCCGGTCACCCACCTCGGCGCCCCGTTTGTGCTGGGCCGGCCGTGGTGGGGCCTGCGGACGCCGGCCCCCACGCTGGGCCAGCACACGGGCCAGCGCTTCCAGCCCCGGTCGTCGCTGCCGGTGGTCGTGCCGGGCACCGGCCCCCGGGGGCGGCGGCCGCTCGACGGGGTGCGGGTGGCCGACCTGAGCTGGGTCTGGGCCGGTCCCTACTGCACCATGCACCTGGCCCACCTGGGGGCCGACGTGATCAAGATCGAGTCGGCGGCCCGCCCCACGCTCGGCCGCCGCCTGCCCATCCATCCGCCCGACGTGGAGCCCACGCTCGACACCTGCGGCTATTTCAACCAGTGGGAGCAGGGCAAGCGCAGCTGCACCGTCGACCTGACGCACGCCGAGAGCCGGGAGGTGGTGCTCGACATCATCGCCCGCTGCGACGTGGTGGTGTCGAACTTCGCCACCGGGGTGATGGACCGCCTCGGGTTCACCGAGGAGGCGCTGCGGGCCCGCAACCCGGATCTCGTCATCGCCGCCATCTCCGGCTACGGGCAGTCGGGGCCGCTCTCGCACTACATGGGGTACGGGCCCACCACCGGGCCGCTGTCGGGCCTGACATCGCTCACCGGGCACCGGGGCGGCCCACCCGAGGAGCTCGGGATCTCGGTGGGCGACCCCGGGGCGGGGATCACGGCCGCCTTCGCCATCACCGCCGCCCTGGTGGCCCGCCAGCAGCACGGGGGCGGCCAGACGATCGACGTGGCCCTGTGGGAGTCGACCGCGGCCAATGCCCTCGAAGGCTGGATGCACCACGCCCTCACCGGAGCCCAACCGGAACGGATGGGCAACCGCGACCCGGTGATGGCGCCCCACAACGTCTACCGCTGCGCCGGCGACGACCGGTGGGTCACGATCGCCTGCGCCTCCGACACCGAATGGGCGGCGCTGGCCGGTGTGGTCGACGCCGGGAAGGGCGGCGTCCTGGGTGGCGACCCCCGGTTCGCCACGGCCGCGGGCCGCAAGGCCCACGAGGACGAGCTCGACGAGCGCCTGGCCGCCTGGTGCGCCGGGCGGGACCGGTGGGACGTGACCCGGGCCCTGCAGGCGGTGGGGGTGGCGGCGTTTCCGTCGCTCTGCCCGTCCGACCTCGACACCGACCCCCACCTGGTCGCCCGGGGCGTCATCGAGCGGCTCGACCATCCGGCGGTGGGGCGCCGGGGCCACACCGGCGTGCCCTGGCTGCTCGACTCCGCCCCCAACGGCGTCATGGGGCCGGCCCCGCTGTTGGGCCAGCACACCGACGAGGTGCTGGCCGAGGTGGCCGGCTACGACGCCGACCGCATCGCCGCGCTCCGGGCCGCCGGGCTTCTGGCCTGACGGAAGCCGCGCCCGGGTTCCCGTGCTGAGGAGGGCTGCGCCGGTGGGCGTGCTCTCGTTCGCCGTCCGTCGCCTGCCCGATAGAGGACGGTGCGCCGTAGACGGCCGTGAGGCGTCCGGGTCCGGATCGGTGTCGGAGCCAGTCGGTACCATGGCGGGATGGCGACGGAAGTCCAGGCGACGGCGGTGATCGAGGCGATCAAGCCAGGCCCCGAGGGCCTGACCGTCCGATTCGAGCGGGTGGCTGAGCCACTGACCGTGCCCTGGCGCTGGCTTCGCGACCACAGCGAGGATCCCGCCTCGCTCGACCCGGCGACGGCCCAGCGCCTGGTCGACACGTTCGCCATCCCCGCTGACCTGACGCCGGCCTCGGCGGAGCTGACGGGGCCCGTGGTCCGGGTCACGTGGGCCGGGGGTGGCGAGCCGCCGTCGCTGGTGTCGGTGGCCCGCCTGGCCGGGGCGGCCGGTTTGGTGCCGCCGACGCCGGTCGGCTTGTGGTCGGCCGACGACCCGCTGCCCGACGGCCCGCCCTGGTTCGACCACGACGCCGTCGCCGCCGAGGATGGGGCCCTGCTGGCCTGGCTGGATGCGATCGAGCACCGTGGGCTCGGGCTGGTGCGGGGGGTGCCGCCGACCGCCGAGGCGGCCGAGGCGCTGGCCCGCCGGATCGGCTATCCCCGGGCAACCATCTTCGGGCCGGCCATGTGGACGCTGTCGTCGACCGTCACCGACCACGAGGACTCGGCCTACTCCACCACATTCCTAGAACCCCACACCGACGGCACCTACACCGTCGACGCCCCGGGCCTGCAACTCTTCGCCTGCCTCGATCGGGAAGGCACCGGGGGCGAGAGCATCGCGGTCGACGGGTTCGCCGCCGCCGAGCGGGTGCGGGCGGCCGACCCCGAGGCGTTCGCCGTGCTGGCCAGGGTGGAGGTGCCGTGCCAGTATCTGGAACCGGGCGTCCACCTGCGGGCCACCCGCCCGGTGCTCCGCGTCGACAGGACCGGGCGCCTGGTGCAGGTGTCGTTCAACAACTACGACCGGGCCCCGTTCCTGCTGCCGCCCGACGAGATGGAGCGGTGGTACGACGCCTATGCCCGCCTCCATGCCGAGATCAACGACCGCCGGCACTGGCTCGCCATCGGCCTCGAGCCGGGCCAGGTGCTCGTCATCGACAACTGGCGCATCCTGCACGGTCGCCTGGGCTACACCGGCACGCGGGTGTTCGAGGGCTGCTACCACAACCGCGAGGATTTCGAGAGCCGCCTCCGGGTCCTGCGGGCCACGGTCTGACTGCCAGCCGGGAGGCCCCTCCGCTATTGCTCGTTTCGCCTGGCGGCTCGGCGGCTACCACCGGCGAATGGTAACCATCTCACCGAGCGACGCCCCGAACGATGTGGTCCGGGCCCTTCTGGCCCGGGTCACGGAGCTCGAACGCTCCCAACGGGACGAGGACGTGGACGGCTTCCTCTCGCTGTTCGATCCGGACGCCGTCTGGGTCACGGGTGGAGGACGGCGGCTGATCGGGCTCGAGGCGATCGCCGAGTTCACCCAGAACGCCCTACCCGGCGCGTTCGCCGACGGGGGCTCGGTCGACTATGTGGTCGAGCACGTGTCGTTCCTGGATGACGACGTCGTGATGACCGGCGTGCGACAGCAGTACCTCGATGCCGATGGCACGCCCACGGCGAACGGGCTGCCGACCTATGTCTGGCGCCGAGGCGCCGGTACCTGGCGCATCGTCGTCGGCCAGAACACGACCGTTCCCGATCAGGCCTGAAACCTCATCTCGGGGTCGACGGGCCTTCCCGCAGGGGGTCGCCGGCACCGGGAGCGAGGCCGAGCACAACCCGGCCGGCCGGGCGCTGATGGATCTGCTGTCCGGCGGCGTGCTGCACCCCGGTGTGGACATCGCGCAGGAACCGCTCCAGCTTGTTGTTGGTTGAGATGGCGTTGGTGCCGGCGGCGTGGAACACGATGTCGACCGCCCGCACCGCCTCGTTCATGGCGTGGGTGATGGCCAACTGGGCCCGGGTCACGGCCCGGACGAGAGGATCGCCCCCGTCGGCCAGGGCATCCCAGGCGGCGCCGAGGGTCTCGGTGACGAACGCCCGGGCGGCCCCGGTGATGGCCTCGGCCCGGGCCACGGCGTCCTGCACCGCCTCCCGCTCCCGGATCGGGACCGGTGAGCCGGTCGACGCCTTCGCCCCCAACGCCACCAGGGCGTCGATGGCGCCCTGGGCCAGGCCGACGCCGACGCCGGCCGTGGGGGCCCAGCCCGCAACCATGTTGAGGCGGGGATCGTAGAGCCGCTCGGTGCGCCCGGTGATCCACCGCCCGGACGCCACCCGGCCCTCGGGCACGAACACGTTGTCGACGACGAAGTCGTCGCTGCCGGTGCCCCGCATGCCCACCACGTCCCAGTTGGGCACGATCTCGCCGTCGGTGACGGCCAGGATCATCGACCGGCCGGCCACCCGGCCGTCGGGCCGCTCCATGAAGCAGGTGCCGAGGTACCAGTTGGCGTGGCGCACCCCGCTGGCGTAGTCCCAGTGGCCCGAGGCCAGCACGCCGCCCTCCACCCGGGTGGCGGTACCCAGGGGGCGGGCCGACCCGGCCAGGTGGAGGTGGCCGGTCTGCTCCCGCATGGCCAGCACGGCGGCGGGATCGATCCAGGCCAGGAAGGTGGTGACGGCCGCCGCCACCTGGGCGCACCAGCCCACCGAGCCGTCGTGGCGGGCCAGTTCCTCGGCCACGGTGAAGGCGGTGAGGGGATGGACCTCGGCCCCGCCGGCGAACCGGGGCACGTACATCTCGAACACGCCGGCGGAGCGGATGGCCTCGACGAGGTCGTCGGGGAGGCGCCGTTCCCGGTCGATCCAGTCGGCGGCGGCGTCGACGGCGGGCCCCAGGGCCCGGACGGCGTCGATGATGTCGGCGTCGGTGGCGGTGGTGCGCTGGCCCATGTCACGACCTTACGGACCGCCGTCCCCCCGGCAAAATCCGCCGCCTCCCGCCCGTTCTCGTTGCCCCGGACGTCACCGGCGGTGCGTGGTGCAACGAGATCGGGACGGGTGGGTTCTCGTTGCCCCGGACGTCACCGGCGGTGCGTGGTGCAACCAGATCGGGAGGGAGGGGAGGGAGGGGACGGTGAGGCTCAGGTGGGGGCGAGGCGGACCTCGACCTGGCCCAGGGGACCGAAGTCGGCGACGGCGTGCTGGCCGGGGGCGGGGTCGACGGGGGGCGTGGTGAGCCCGGTGCTGATCCGGTCATCGGCACGAAGGGCCATACCTGACGCCGCCAGGGTGTTGGCCAGCCAGGCGGCCACCCCGAACGGGCCGGTGTCGACGTTGCCGGGGACGCCCCGGGCCGCCACCTCGCCGTCGATCCGCAGCGTGATGGGCAGGTCGAGCAGATCGAGATCGGACCAATCGGTCACCTCGTCCCCGGTCACCCAGTACCCGTGGGCGGCGTTGTCGGCGGCGATGAGGGCGGCGCCGGCCTCGGTCCACGGCTCGTGCCAGCACCCGACCACCTCGATCACGGGCAGGATGGCCCGGGTGGCGGCCTCCAGGTCGTCGGCCGTGTACGGTGCGTCAGCCGGGCTGAGATCACGGCCGATCACCAGCGCGATCTCCGCCTCGTACACCTTGAAGTAGCCGGCACCGGCCGGGAGGTCGGCGGGGGAGGGGAGCGTGGTGTCGGCGTAGAGCCGGCCGTAGAACGGGGCATCGATGCCGAGCTGGGCCCGGGCGGCGGCGTTGGTGCACCCGATCTTCCAACCGATCTGGCGCATGCCCCGCTCCTCGGCCCGGATGCGGTGCAGCTCGGCGGCCACGCCGTAGCCCCAGCCCATCTCGGTGGGGCGTCCGGCCGGCGGCGGCACCGGGTTGGGCCGCCCCTCGTCCCGGTGGGCCAGCAGCACCCGGGCCGCCCGCTCCAGCTCCGCCTGGTCGTAGCTCTCGGTCACGGCCGGAGCTTAGAGCGACCAGGGACGGACGGCTGTTCTGGCGACCGGCCACCGTAGAGAAGAAGTGGGTTCAGGCCGCAGCCGTCACGCCCATGGCTAGCATCTCGTCATGAATGCCAGGGGTCGCTGGGCGATCGTCGGGTTGTTGCTGGCAACGGTCTGTGCCTGCTCCGGTGGGTCGGGAGCGAGCAGCGGGCCCACGGACCCCACCGCTGCCGTCGCCGACCGGGCCGGCCTGACGCTCGACAGCCCGGTCGACGCGGTGGTCAGGATGCAGCCTGGAACTCCCGGCAAGCCTCCCGAGGCCCTCTTGGCCGGCAACACGATCCTGAGCGCCCGCCGACTGCTACAGGCCCCTGGCGGCGATCGGGGCCTGGTCGACCTGTGGATCACGCGGGTCAGGGATCCGAGGGGCGTGGTCTTGGTCTGTCGGTTCGTCACCGATGCGTCGGGTAGCGGGGGTGGGAGCTGCGGTGAACCGGGCCAGGACGCCGCCGGCGGCATCGACCTCGGACCCGTCCAGATCGGAACTTTCAGCGACGGCGTCGAGGTGATCTACGACTTCAGCGGTCCGGACGACCTCACCCACTACATCATCACCCTGGACGACCAGCGGCTGGCGGTGATCCCGATCGAGGGCGAGGCGATCGTGAGGTTCGACGACGGGTGCGGCGGGACCGGTACCGTCACCGCCTGGCGGGGTGAGGTCCAGGTCGACGAGCAGCCCTTGTCGCCGCCGTGCTGAGCCGCGTGCCCGCCGGTAGTCCTGCGGGCGCCCGATGGCAGGGGCGGGCTCCGGGCCCGGGGGCGGGCGGGTGAGGTAGGGTCGGGCCTGTGAGCTTCGACACAACCAGCCTGTTCCGAGCGGGGCTGCCCCCGGCCGAGCAGCCGTGGGCCCCGGCCCCCCGGTTCAGCTTCGTGGGCGGCAACAACGACGCCGACAACGTCCCCTTCGGTGGCCTGGCCGAGGCGGCGGTGGCCGTGCTCCGCCGGGAGGGCACCTCGCTCGCCACCTACAACCTGGGCGGCGGGCCCCAGGGCTACGACCCCCTGCGGGAGTTCATCTGCCACAAGCTCGGCGCCCGGGCCCACACGCCCTGCGATCCCGGCCAGGTGCTCGTCACCAGCGGCTCGCTCCAGGCCCTCGACCTCGTCAACGGGGTGTTCCTGGAGCCCGGCGACACGGTGATCGTGGAGCAGGCCACCTACGGCGGCATGCTCAGCCGCCTGGCCCGCCTCGGCGTGGAGGTGCTCGGTGCCGAGCTCGACCACCACGGAATCCGCACCGACGCCCTGGCCGAGCAGCTGACCGCCCTGGCCGCCGCCGGCAAGCGACCCAAGTACATCTACACCATCCCCACGGTGCAGAACCCCACCGGCACGGTCATGCCGCTCGAGCGCCGCCGGGAGCTGCTGGAGCTGGCCCGGGCCCACGGCGTGCTGATCTTCGAAGACGACTGCTACGCCGACCTCCTGTGGAGCGGCGAGCGGCCCCCCACCATCCGCTCGCTCGACGGCGACGGCGGCCACGTCGTCTACTGCGGCTCGTTCTCCAAGTCGATCGCCCCCGCCCTGCGGGTGGGCTACATCGTGGCCGACTGGCCGGTCCTGGCCCGGATGCTGGCCCTCAAGACCGACGCCGGCTCCGGCGCCCTGGAGCAGATGGTGCTGGCCGAGTACGCCAACTCCCATTTCGACAGCCACGTCGACCAGCTCCGCCGCGTCCTGCAGGCCAAGTGCGAGGCCATGACGTCGGCCGTGGCCGACAGCTTCGGCGACACGGCCACCTTCGTCGAACCCCGGGGTGGGATCTTCCTGTGGCTGGCCTTCCCCGACGGGATCGACACCGGGGCCCTGGCCGGCCCGGCCGCGGCCGAGGGGATCGAGTTCAACCCCGGCGCCGGCTGGTCGGCCGACCCTGCCTGGGGCCGGACCCGATTGCGGCTCTGCTTCGGGGCTCCCTCCCACGACACCATCCGGGAGGGCGTCGCCGCCCTGGCCGGAGTCTTCGCCCGGGAGGCGGGCCTGGCGGTGCGACGATGACCAGCGAGCTCTACGGTCCCGGCGCCCGGGCCTACCAGGACCTGTTCGACAGCCGCCGCCTGGCCGACCGGTTGATCGAGATGACCGTGCACGACGAGCTCGATGACGGCGACATCGCCCTGGTGGCCGATCAGTCCACGGTGTGGCTGTCGACGGTCGACGCCGAGGGCTGGCCCGACGTGTCGTACAAGGGCGGCGCCCCCGGCTTCGTCCGGGTGGTGGGGCGCACCGAGCTGCAGATCCCCATCTACGACGGCAACGGCATGTTCCGCTCGTTGGGCAATATCGCCGACACGGGCCGGGTGGCCCTGCTGTTCGTCGACACCGGCCGCCCCTGGCGGATGCGGGTGCACGGCACAGCCGTGGTGTCCACCGACCCGGCGGTGCTCGACGAGCACCACGGGGCCCAAGCCGTTGTGATCGTCACCACGGTCCGGATCTTCCCCAACTGCGGCCGCTACATCCACCGGGACGGCGAGATCTCCCGTTACGTGCCCCGGCCCGGCGAGGAGACGCCGATCCCGTCGTGGAAGAAGCTGCCCGGGCTGCGCGATGCGCTCCCGGCGGTCGACGCCGCCCGGCTCGACGCCGAGGACGCCGGGGCGTGAGCGGAGGCGACGCTGCAGCGGTTCGGCCGGTCACCTGCACCGTCCTCGATGCCGCTGTCGGTGATGGCGCCCCGGGCTCGGGCACCACGTTCCCCGTCGGCCCCGACCTGCCCGTGCTGCACGCCATGATCCGAGCCGCCCAACGGTGCATCCCGGTGGGTTGCCGGGGCGGGGGCTGTGGCGCCTGCCGGGTCCGCGTCGTCGCCGGCAGCTACAGCACCCGGCGCATGAGCCGCCGCCACGTGACCGTCGCCGAGGAGGCCGAGCAGATCGTGCTGGCCTGCCGTCTGCTACCGTCCTCCGACATCGTCGTCGAACGGGCGCCGGCCCCTGCCGTCGTCCCGTACTCGATCCCGCTCAACGCTGAATCTACCTGACCGACCCACCCCCCCCGACCACAAACGCACCAAGGAGCACACCATGGCCGTAACCGGCGTCCTCCGCCCCGGATTCATCCAGATCCGGGTGCTCGACATGGCAGAGGCCCTCGTCCACTACCGTGACCGGCTCGGCCTCCACGAGGTGTCCACCGGCGCCGACGGCCGGGTCTACCTCAAGGGCTTCGACGAGTTCGACCGCCACAGCGTGGTGCTGCGGGAGGCCGACGAGGCCGGCATGGACGTGATGGGCTTCAAGGTGCTCGACGAGGCCACGCTGATCGACTTCACCCGCAAGCTCGACACGGCCAATGTCGCCGTCGACCATGTCGACGCCGGTGAGCAGCCCGGCCTCGGCCGCCGGGTGGGCTTCACCATCCCCTCGGGCCACCGCATCGAGCTGTACGCCCAGATGGAGCTGTCGGAGAACGGCCCCGAGACGTTCAACCCCAACGTGTGGCCGTCAGAGCCCAAGGGCATGGCCGCCACCCGGTTCGACCACGCCCTCCTGTACGGGCCCCGCATCGCCGAGGTCACCGACCTGTTCTGCGACGTGCTCGGCTTCCGCCTGGCCGAGAAGGTCGACCTGGGCCCGGGCGGGCTCGCCGTGTGGATGACCTGTTCCAACAAGGCCCACGACATCGCCTTCGTGGAGAACCCGGAGCCGGGCCGCTTCCACCATGCCGCCTTCTTCCTGGAGACGGTGAACGCCGTGCTCCACGCCGGCGACATCATGGCCTACCACGACATCCCGATCGACATCGGCCCCACCCGCCACGGCATCACCCGGGGCTACACGATCTACTTCTTCGACCCGTCGGGCAACCGCAACGAGGTCTTCGCCGGGGGCTACAGCTACTACCCCGACAACCCCACCCGGGAGTGGACGCCCGATCAGCTGGGCAAGGGCATCTTCTACTACGAGCGCGAGCTCAACGAGGCCTTCCTCAGCGTCTACACCTGATCGGGTGAATGACCACCATGCGATCCGTGGCGCCAGCGCGCAGAATACAGCGCCGGGCGCCACAGTTCGCAGGCGGGGCGCCGCCCCGGCCCTGATGGTGCAGGGCACGTCGTCGTGGGCGGGCAAGAGCCTGGTCACCGCCGCCCTGTGCCGGGCCTATGCCCGCCGGGGCCTGCGGGTGGCGCCGTTCAAGGCCCAGAACATGTCGAACAACGCCCGGGTGGTGGCCGGGGGCGAGATCGGCACGGCCCAGTACCTCCAGGCCCTGGCCGCCGGCGTGACGCCCTCGGTGCGCCACAACCCGGTGCTGCTCAAGCCCGAGGGCGAGACCCGCAGCCAGGTGGTGGTGCTGGGCCAGGTGGACCGGGCCCTCACCGAGTCGCCGTGGCGGGGTCGGTCGCACCGGTTGTGGCCGGTGGTGGCCGGCGCCTACGACGAGCTGGCCGCAGACGCCGAGCTCGTGGTGATCGAGGGCGCTGGCAGTCCGGCCGAGATCAACCTGGCCGCCGACGACATCGTCAACATGCGGGTGGCCCGTCACGCCCGCGCCGCCGTCGTGCTTGTGGCCGACATCGGCCGCGGCGGCGCCTTCGCCGCCCTCTACGGCACCTGGGCCCTGTTGCCGCCGGAGGAGCGGGCCCTGATCCGGGGTTTCGTGCTCAACCGGTTCCTGGGCGACGCCTCGCTGTTGAGCCCAGCTCCCGAGCTCCTGGAGGAACGCACCGGGGGGCCGGTGATCGGCGTGATCCCAGAGTTGCGCCATCACCTGCCCGACGAGGACGGCGCCCGCCACCCGGCCACCGTGGCCGGCGGCCGCCGGGTCCGCTGCTTGCGGGGCCCGGCGGCGTCGAACCTCGACGAGTGGTGGCTGCTCCAGACGGTCACCGATTTCCGCTGGGTGTCCGACCCGGCCGGGCTCGACGATGCCGAGCTGATCGTGGTGCCCGGCTCCAAGCTGGTGGCCCGGGATCTCGAGTGGCTGCGATCCTCGGGTGCCGATCAGGCCCTGCGGGCCGCCGCCGTGCGGGGTGTACCGATCCTGGCCGTGTGCGGTGGGGTTCAGGCCCTGGGCGGCCCGGTGCTCGACCCCCATGGCGTGGAGCGCCCGGCCCAGGGGCTGGGGCTGCTGCCGATCACCACCACCCTGGCGGCCGACAAGGCGGTGCGACCGGTGGCCGCCCGCTTCGCCGCCGACCTGCCCGGCCCATGGGCGGCGCTGTCGGGCCTGGAGGCCACCGGTTACGAGATCCACCACGGCGGCCACGAGGGCGGTCCTGATGGGGGAGCGGAGCCGGCCTTCGCCGGCCCGGCCGGCCTGGGCTTCATACAGGGCCCGGTGTTCGCCACCTACGGCCACGGCCTGTTCGAGCAGGCCGACACCGTGGCCGCTCTGGCCGGCCGCCGACCCACGGTCAGCCTCGACGCCACCCTCGATCTCCTGGCCGATGCCGCCGAGGAACACCTTCCCCTCGACCGCCTCCTGACCGAGGCCCGAACTTCGGGTTCTGTCGACGGAGGACGTCACCGGTGACATTCCCCGTGCACAGAACCGGGGTGCGACCCGTCCGCTCCCTCCTCCCCCAGGAACTGTGGCGCCTCCTGTCGGCAGCGGGTGTGGAGGGTCAGGTGATCGGTTCGGCCGCCAGCGGCTCGCTCCACCGGCTGATCGATGACCTCTCTACGGAGCGTATACTGCAGCGTATGACGACGCCGGTCCCTACCCGTTTCACCGACGAGGAGTTGGCGCTGATAGACGAGCTGGTGGCGGGTGGCGTGGCCGAGAACCGGTCGGCCGTCATCCGGCGCGGTGTGCACCTTTTGGCGGACTCGGTGCGGCGCTCCCGGATCGGTGCCAGCATCGCTGAGTCGTATCGGGAGCGGCCTCAGTCACCTGACGACGATGAGTGGGCCTTGGCCAACGCCATAGCGATGACCGAGGCGGAGCCGTGGTAGCGCAGGCCGAGCTCTGGCTGATGGAGACGCCGAATCACAAACGCCGGCCGGTGCTCGTGGTCTCGCGCGACGAGGTGATCCCGGTCGTCAACAACATCGTCGTGGCCCCGGTCACGAGTACCGTGCGGAACATCCCGACGTGCATTCCCGTCGGGCCCGACGAGGGTATCGACCATGAGAGCGTGGCCAGCTTCGACAACCTGGCGGCCGTCCCCAAATCGGTCCTGACCACACGGCTCGGCCAACTCGGTGCGGCTGGACGACGCCAGATCTGCCACGCGCTGGATGCCCTGGCCAACTGCTGACCGGCTGGCCTCGGCGCTCAGCCGACGTAGGAGCGCTTGGCCACTTCCTCCAGCATGACCTCGGTGGCGCCGCCGCCGATGGGCAGGATGCGGGCGTCCCGGTAGAGCCGCTCCACCGCCGATTCCCGCATGTAGCCCATGCCGCCGTGGAACTGCAGGCAGTCGTACATCACCTGGTTGACCACCTCGCAACCGAACGCCTTCACGCCGCTCATGGCCTTGACATTGTCCTGGCCCTCGTCGTGCATCCAGGCGGCGTGGTACATCGAGGCCCGCACCGCGTCCACCCTGGCCTGGTTCATCGCCATCCGCTGGCGGATCGCCCCCAGGTCGAACAGGGCGGAGCCGAACGCCTTGCGCTCCTGGGTGTAGGCGAGGGTGATGTCGATGGCCCGCTGGGCCGCCCCGATCCCCATGCCCACCAGGACCATCCGC
Source organism: Acidimicrobiales bacterium (assembly GCA_041394285.1). Classification (GTDB taxonomy): domain Bacteria; phylum Actinomycetota; class Acidimicrobiia; order Acidimicrobiales; family SZUA-35; genus CADEDH01. The sequence goes on from JAWKIL010000001.1 coordinate 797,738, forward strand.
TCGTTCTGGAAGTTCTTCATCGTCTCGTAGAAGCCGCGGTGCGGCGTGCCGAGCAGCTGCTCGTCGGACACCCACACGTTGTCCAGCACCAGCTCGGCCGTGTCGGAACAACGCCATCCGTGCTTGTCGAGCTTCTTGGCCACCGAGAAGCCGTCGGTGCCCGCCGGCACCAGGAACATCGAGATCCCGTACTTGTTGCCCGGGTCGGTCTTGGCCGCCAGGATCGTCATGTCGCCGTAGACGCCATTGGTGATGAACGTCTTGGTCCCGTTGATCCGCCAGCCGTCGCCGTCCTTCACCGCCGTGGTGCGGATGCCGGCCACGTCGGAGCCGGCGTCGGGCTCGGTCACCCCGATCGACAGGATCGTCTCACCCGCCATCACGCCGGGCAGCCACCGCTCGAGCTGGGCGTCGCTGCCCGAGTTGACCAGGTGGGGCCCGGCCATGTCGGTGTGGACGAGCACGGTGGCCTCGAAGCCGCCGAAGGTCGACGAACCGAGGGCCTCGGAGAAGGCGGCCGAGGCCAGCATGCCGAGGCCCAGGCCGCCCAGGCGCTCCGGGATCCGGAGGCTGAACATGCCCAGGGCGCCCATCTTGGCCAGCACGTCCCGGGGCACCTTGCCCTCCTCCTCCCACGCCTCGCCGTGGGGGATGACCTCCTTGGCCACGAACTCGACCGTCTGGTCGTAGATCGCCTGCAGCTCGTCGGTCATGTAGGCGTTGCGATGGGGCATGACTCCTCCGGAGACGTTCGGTGTGCGTCCCAAACGTAGTGGATCGTGCTGTCCCTGTTCCCACCCGGCCCGCCTGGCCGGCCCGCTACCGTGGGGAGATGCTGCAGCTCCAGTCGAAGGTCAGCGGGGACGGGCAGCTCACGCTGGCCCTGGTCGAGGTCGATATGCCGGTGCCCCGGCCCCACGAGGTGGTGGTCCGGGTGGAGGCGGCGCCGATCAACCCGTCCGATCTCGGCCTCCTGTTGGGCGGGGCCGACATCACCACCGCCGCCCCGGCCACGATCGACGGGCAGCCGGCGGTGGTGGCCACCGTGCCTCCGGCCGCCCTGGCGGGCCTGGCCGGGCGCCTCGATCAGAGCCTGCCGGGCGGCAACGAGGGAGCCGGGGTCGTGGTCGATGCCGGCGACAGCCCCGAGGCCCAGGCCCTGATGGGCCGCACCGTCGCCGGCTTCGGCGGTGGTATGTACAGCCAGTTCCGGGCGGTGCCGGTGAGCCAGTGCCTGGTGCTGAACGAGGGCACCACCCCCGAAGACGGCGCCTCGTGCTTCGTGAACCCCCTCACCGCTCTGGGCATGGTGGATACCATGCGGGCCGAGGGCCACACGGCGCTGGTCCACACGGCGGCCGCATCCAACCTGGGCCAGATGCTGGTACGGATCTGCGCCGCCGACGGGGTGGAGCTGGTGAACGTCGTGCGGCGGCCGGAGCAGGCCGATCTGCTGCGCTCGCTCGGCGCCGCCCACGTGTGCGACTCGAGCCAACCCAGCTTCACCGACGACCTGGTGGGGGCGCTCACCGCCACCGGGGCCACGATCGCCTTCGACGCCACCGGCGGCGGCCGCCTGGCCGACGAGATCCTCAGCGCCATGGAGGCGGCGGCCATGGCACGGGCCGGCGGCGGTGCCTACAACCGCTACGGCACCAACGTGCACAAGCAGGTCTACCTCTACGGTCGGCTCAGCCCGGGGCCCACCGAGCTCAACCGCACCTACGGTATGTCGTGGGCGGTGGCCGGCTGGCTGCTCACCAACTTCCTGGTCAAGGCCGGGCCCGAACGGGGGGCTGAGCTGCGCCAGCGGGTGGCGGACGAGATCCACACCACGTTCGCCAGCCAGTACACAAAACGGGTGAGCCTGGCCGGCGCCCTCGACGTGGCCGAGCTGACCAACTACAGCCGCATGGCCACCGGCGAGAAGTACCTCGTGCTGCCCCAGGCCTGACACCTGGCGCTGATGACATAGGCCTCTGGCCCGCCAGGGGAGAGAAGCGGACGATCGGGGTAGAAGGCAGGCACTGCCCGTCACGAGAGGAGTCAGCCATGTCCTCCACTCCGTCCCCCAGCTCGACCCGCCCGGCGTTGACCCCGGGCGCCGCCGTCGGGCGCATCGTCGTACCGGTGATGGCCGACTCGGGCCATGACCGGGGCATAGAGGTGGCCACCGCCTGGGCCGACCGTTGGAACCTGCCGGTCGCGCTGGTGGCGGTCGACACCACCGGTAGCGGTGAGGCCGAGGTCCATCTCACCCGCACCCGGGAACGCCTCGGTGCCGCCAACGACTTCCCGGTGTCCAGCCAGGTGGTGGACGGGTCCGACGTCGCCGCCGCTGTGGCCGGGATGTTGACCACCGGCGACCTGGTGGTGATGAGCTCGTCCGGTTCGCCCTCCGGCCGGCCCGGCCCGTCGCACGCCTGGTCTCTGGTGCAGGCGGCGGCCGGCCATCCGGTGCTGCTGGTGGGGCCGAACGCCGGCCCACCCGCGCTCGACGGCCCGGTGGTGGTGGGCCTCGACGGGTCCGACCTGGCCGAACAGGCCCTGCCGGCGGCGCTGGCCCTCGCCGCCGCCCTCGGCACCCGGCTGTGGTTGACCCAGGCCGTGCCCAGCACGGTGGTGGCCCAGGCCGAGCACCTGCGGGAGCAGGGCGAGCACGTGTCGACCAGCGCCTACCTGCGGGACACCGCCGCCCAGGTGGCGGCCGGAGCCTGGGACACCCTGGGCCATCATCTCGTCGGTGGCGCCGATGGCGGCTCGATCGACGCCGAGGAGCGGGTCGGCTGGGAGCTGGTGCAGAGCGACCATCCGGCCGAGGCCCTCACCACCTTCGTCGGCGAGCGCCGGGCGGCGGCGCTGGTGCTCAGCACCCACGGCCAGTCCGGGCTGCGGGCCGACGTGTTCGGCAGCACGGCTCTCGAGGCCGTGGCTCGCTCCTCGGCACCGGTGCTCGTCGTCCGCCCCGACGGCGGCGACGAAGCCGCTCTCAACGCCTGATCCCGGCCCGATCTGGTGTCCCCAGCCGTCAGCGGTGACGGCCTGGGGCACCAGATGCGGTCAGTTGCGCAACAGGTAAGCGGAGCGGAGCAGCTCCGGGTTGTCCCTCAGGAGCGACGCCTGGCCCGACCACCGGACCGTGCCGCCTTCGAGCACGTAGGCCGTCGACGCCAGAGCCAGGGCCACGTGGGCGAACTGCTCGATCAGCAGCACCCCGACGCCGCTCTCGGCCACCTGCGACAAGACCGGAACCAGGCGCTTCACCACGATCGGGGCCAGGCCCAACGACAGCTCGTCGACCACGAGGATCTTGGGCCGGGACACGAGGGCCTGGGCCAGCACCACCATCTGCTGCTCGCCCCCCGACAGGAGCCGGCCGCCCACGTCCCACCGCTTCTCCAACTCGGGGAACAGCGACAGGGTGTAGTCGAGGCCCTCGGCCGCCGCCTGCTTGCCCAGGGAGTAGGTGGACACCTTGAGGTTGTCGGCCACCGACAGCTGGGTCAGCAGCCGACGCCCCTCGGGCACCACCGACACCCCGGCGGCCCGGATGGCGTCGGGGCGGCGGTTGCCGATCGAGGTCCCGTCGATCGTGATCTCTCCGCTGGCGATCCGCAGGAGACCGGCGATGGCCAGGGCCGCGGTTGACTTGCCGGCGCCGTTGGGCCCCAGGATCGTGGTCACCTGCCCCAGAGGCACGTCGAGGTCGAGGCTGGGGATCACCCGGTTGGTGCCGCGCAGCACGGTCACGCCCCGCAGGGACAGGCCGTCGCCGGCGGGTGCGACGGCGACGGGATCGGAGACGGTGTCGGCCACGGCCGGATCGCTCATGAGTGGGTCTCCTCCAACGCCTCGTCGCCGCCCAGGTAGGCGGCCAGCACCTTCTCGTCGGCCAGCACGTCGGCGGTGGGGCCCGACGCCAGCAGCCGGCCGAAATCGAGCACGGCGCTCCACTCACAGCACGCCTGGACCAGTTCCATGTCGTGGTCGACCAGGATCACGGTGGCCCCGGTGCGCTCCGGGATGCCCCGGATGATCGCGCTGAGCTGGGCCGTCTCCTCGTCGGGGAGACCGGCGCCGGGCTCGTCGAGCAGCACCAGCCGGGGTTGGCCCACCACGGCCCGGGCCATCTCGATGAACCGGCGCTCCTTGGCCGGAAGGGTGCGCACCAGGTCGTTGGCCACCCCGGCCAAGCCGACGAACTCGAGCGCGTCGTCGATGGCGGCCTTGCGGGCGGCGGCGCCGCCGCCCTTGGCCGTGTGCTCGTAGACGGTGGCCACGTTGTCGAACACGCTCAGGCCCTCGATGGCCTGCTCGGTCTGGAACGTGCGCCGCACGCCCCACCGGGCCCGCTTGAAGTCGGGCAGGGTGAGCAGGTCCACGCCGTCGGCTCTGATCGCTCCGCTGGCGGGCGTCACGAAGCCCGACAGGACGTTGAAGAACGTGGTCTTCCCGGCCCCGTTGGGCCCGATCAGACCGCAGATCCCGCCGGGAAAGGTGACGGTCACGTCGGACAGCGACACCACGCCGCCGAACCGTACGGTGAGTCCATCGACGTCGATCACGATGCGATGCCCTTCTTCTCGTCGGCCTTGGTGTTCTGCACCAGGTTCATGAGCAGGCCGAAGCCGAACAGGGACAGGGAGAAGTCGGTCCAGAGCTGGTGGCCCCAGACGTTCTGGGTGAGGAAGGCCAGGAACAAGGTGGCCAGGACCCCGGCGGCGAGACCGCCCCACAGGCTGCGGATGCCGCCCATCACGGCCGCTGCGATCAGGAAGATCGCTGCCTGGCGGGTGAAGGGATCGAGGCTGAGGCCCTTGGGGATGGTGCCGGCGAACAGGCCGCCGGCCACCCCGGCCATGAAGGCGGCGATGGCGAAGGCGTAGAGCTTGTAGCGGGTCACGTCGATCCCGGCGGCCAGGGCCGAGACCTCGCTCTGGCGGATCGAGGCCCACGCCCGGCCCGGCTTGCGGGTCAGCACGAAGGCCACCGCCATCATGATGATGAAGGCCGCCACGACGATGAAGCGGTAGTAGGCCACATCGGAGGTGGCGAACCCGGGCCGGCGCATGGGAGCGATGTCGCTCAACTGGGTCACCACTCCGGAGAAGCCGCCGCCCCCGTTGGGGAACTTGATCTGGCTGAGGATGATCTCCACCGCGGCGGCCAGCATCAGGGTGACGAGGGCGAGATAGAGGCCGCTCACCCGCAGGGCGGGCAGGCCGATCATCACACCGATGGCGGCGGCCACCAGGCCGGCGACGATGAGGAGGATGGGGAAGGGGAGCGAGGTGGCGAAGGCCAGCCTCAACGTGACCCACGCCCCGATCCCGTACGGCGCCACCTGACCCAGCGACACCAGGCCCACCCGCCCGTAGAGCAGGCCGACGCTGGAGGCCAGGATGGTGAAGATGGCGGTCTGGCTGAACCGGGCCACCCAGAACCCGGTGAACAGGGCGGGGACCAGGAACATGGCGCCCAGCGCGATTGCTGCGGCCGCCCCCACCTGGAACTCCCGCCGGGGGAGCAGCGCCTTCAACCCTGCCATGACGTGACCTCCGCCGTTGCGCTCCAGATTGTCACTGCATCTCCCGTCCGGCCAGCACCACCGTGCGGCGGCGGCTGATCCACAGGATGGCGCCCACGGCCACCACGTAGGGGACCAGCTTGCGGTAGTCGGCCATGAAGTGGAGCGAGTTCTTGAACGGGGTGAGGGCCGACTCCAGGACGCCGATGCCGAGGCTGGCCCAGAACGTCACCCACAGCGAGCGGAACTGCCCCACCACGGCGCCGGCCAGGGCGCTGATCACGAAGTACGTCATCGTGCCCTGATCGAGGCTCTTGAACAAGGGCGGGAGCAGCAGGAACACGACACCGCACAGCAGTCCGGACCCGAACCAGGCCAGCGTCTCCACCCGGCGCACCGGCACCCCGAGCAACGACGACACGTCGCGGTCGTTGGCGATGGCCCGCATGGCGGTGCCGGTGGCCGTCCTGTTGAGGAACGTGGTCACCGCCAGCACCACCACCACCGACAGCACCAGAGCCAGGATCTGGGTGGTGCTGACCACGGTGTTGCCCAGCGTGAACGTCTGCTGGGGGAACAGGATGCCCCGGGCCTTCGACGAGTCCCAGCCCTTCTTCATCAAACCCTGGAGGAACAGGGCGGCCCCCAGCATGCCCAGGGCCTTCACCAGCGGGTCCCGGCGGGCCAACTTGGGAGCGATCCAGAGCCCGTAGAGCAGGGTGAGCAGCGCGCACAGCAGCACGATGGCCGGATAGGCCAGGATGCGCACACCGCTCACCACCGGGATCGGTCGGGTGAGGCTGCCCCCCATCAGCGTCCAGGCGATGTGGGCCGCCATGGCCCCGATCGCCCCGAACGCCAGGTTGACCACACCGGTTGTCCGGTACAGGACCACCAGTCCTGTACCGGTCATGGCGTACATGGCGCCGAACGCCAAGCCTTGGATCAGGAATGGCCACAGTTCACCAAGACCTGGCATTCAGCGCTCCTTCTGCTACCGGTTTCCGCCGTTGCTGGATGTCAGCCGACGTTGAGCTTCTGCTCGACCTCGGCCTTGCGCACATCCTTGAGGATGTCGTCGACGGCCTCGATCTCGAAGCAGTCCTTGTCCATCTCCATGACATCGGTGCCGTTGGGGACCACGTTGTAGTCCCAGTTGTTGGGGACGTGGGCGTCGAGCTTTCCGTAGTACCACGGCTTGCAGACGATGTCGGTGTTGAAGTTCTTGATGTTGACGATGGCGTCGTTGACCTTCACCGGATCGTCCAGATCGGCCGGATCCATCTCCAGCAGGGTGTGGACCACGATGCGCCCGATCATGAAGCCCATCTGCTGGAACGAGCCCAACGGCTGATCCGAGGCGTAGTCCTTGGAGATCTGGCGGTAGAGCTCCATCTCGGGACGGGGATCGTCGAGCAGGCTCAGCTCGGCGTTGACGTTGAGCTTGCCGGCCCAGGCCTGACCGAGAGCGGCGGCCACCGAGTTGTCGTTGAGCGGAGTGGAGGAACCCCACACCACCTTGTCGATGAGGCCCTGCTCCTCGGCCGCCTTGAGCAGCTTGAGGCCCTCGGGCGGGGTGAAGTTGAGGATCAGGCCGCCACCCTCACCGGCCCGGTTGACGGCGTCGATGATGGCGGCGTTGGGATCGGCGATGGGAACATCGATCTCGATGTTCTCCCACTCCATGCCCTTCTCCTTGGCGTACACGCCCACCAGGGAGTTGCCGTAGGCGGAGGTGGCGGTGCGGGGGATCATCGAGACGATCTTGTTCTTGGCCCCCTTCTCCACGATCACCTGGGTGGCGCCGAGAGCGGAGTAGGCCGGGCCCATGTTGGCGGCGGCGAAGTTGGGCGAGCTGAAGCACTCGGCCGGCACGCCGGCCACGATGGCGTAGTAGCCCTGCTCCTTGTAGTAGTCGGCGTTGACGGCGCAGTCGAGGATGGAGAAGCCGCCGGCCACGGCCACCACCTTGTCCGACTCGATGATCTTGCGGGCGGCGGCGGCCGCGTCTTCCGGCTTCAGGTTGTCGTTCTCGGTGATGAGCTCGATCGGCCGGCCGTTGATGCCGCCGTTCTCGTTCACACAGGTGAAGTAGGCATCCATCAGGGCCGGCCCGCCCGAGAAGTCGATGCCGGGCACCGACGTCGAGACGTTGCCGATCTTGATCGGGTCACCCTCGGCCTTCTCGCCGTTGTCCAGGCCGCAGCCTTCACCGGCCGTGGCCGGCTTCGACTCCCCGGGGGCGGCGGAGCCGCCCCCGGAGGTCTCTGTGTCGGCATCGGTCGTCGCTGAGCTGTCGCTCGTGGCGTCCGTGGTCTTCGTGCTGTCACCGGTGGTGTCAGTGCTGCTCTCGGACGAGCTGCCGCACGCTGCGAGCACGAGCCCGAGCGCCGCCAGCACGGCCGCCGATCGACGTACCTTCATGCCTTCTGTCTCCCCTGATTGTTACGGAAAAGCCCAGCGTCTCAGCCGACGTTGAGCTTCTGTTCCACCTCGGCCTTGCGCACATCCTTGAGGATGTCGTCGACCGCGGCGATCTCGAAGCAGTCCTTGTCGAGCTCCATGATGTCGGTGCCGTTGGGGACCACGTTGTAGTCCCAGTTGTTGGGGACGTGGGCGTCGAGCTTGCCGAAGTACCACGGCTTGCACACGATGTCGGTGTTGAAGTTCTTCAGGTTGACGATGGCGTCGTTGACCTTCACCGGATCGTCCAGATCGGCCGGATCCATCTCCAGCAGCGCGTGGACCACGAGCCGGCCGACCAGGAAGCCCATCTGCTGGAACGAACCCAGCGGCTGATCCGAGGCGTACTTCTCGGACACGGTGCGGTAGAGCTCCATCTCGGGGCGGGGATCGTCGAGCAGGCTCAGCTCGGCGTTGACGTTGATCTTGCCGGCCCAGGCCTGGCCCAGGGCGGCGGCCACCGAGTTGTCGTTCAGGGGAGTGGAGGAGCCCCACACGACCTTGTCGATGAGGCCCTGCTCCTCGGCCGCCTTGAGCAGCTTGAGGCCCTCGGGCGGGGTGTAGTTGAGGATGATGCCCCCGCCCTCACCGGCCCGGTTGATGGCGTCGATGATGGCGGCGTTCGGATCGGAGATCGGCACCTCGGTCTGGATGTCCTCCCACTCGAGGCCCTTCTCCTTGGCGTACACGCCGACCAGGGAGTTGCTGTAGTCCGACGTGGCGGTGCGACCGGTCATCGACACGATCTTGCCCTTGGCGCCCTTCTCCACGATCACCTGGGCTGCGCCCAGGGCCGAGTAGGCCGGGCCCATGTTGACGGCGGCGATGTTGGGCGAGCTGAAGCACTCGGCCGGCACGCCGGCCACGATCACGTAGTAACCCTTCTCCTTGTAGTAGTCGGCGTTCACCGGGCAGTCGAGGATGGAGAAGCCCCCGGCCACGGCCACCACCTTGTCCGACTCGATCAGCTTGCGGGCGGCAGCCGCCGCGTCCTCGGGCTTGAGGTTGTCGTTCTCGACCTGCAGCTTGAGCGGTCGGCCGTTGATGCCGCCGTTCTCGTTCACGCAATCGAAGTAGGCCTGCTGCAGAGCGGGCCCGCCGGAGAAGTCGATGCCCGGCACCGACGTGGTCACGTTGCCGATGAGGATGGGATCCCCCTCCGCCTTCTCGCCGTTGTTCAGGCCGCAGCCCTCACCGGCGGTGGCCGGCTTCGACTCCCCGGGAGCGGCCGAACCGGTGGCCGACGTGTCGGTGTCGCCGCCCTCGGTCGTGGCCGTGCTGGCGTCGGTGCCCTCTGAGGTTCCGGTGCTGTCGCCGGTGGTTGCGGTGTCGTCGGAGGAGCTGCCACAGGCTGCGAGCAGAAGCCCGAGCGCGGCAATCACTGACGCGGATCGACGTACTCTCAATGCATTCTCCCTTGAGTGTCCCTGCAGATGAGGGAGGGTCCCCTTGCGGTGTGGCTCCCTGGCTGTGAGTCGAGCGCGTGTCACCTAGCTGCCCCGACTGGAGCAGACGGTACAAGCGCTACCAGGGGGTAGCAAGTACCACTGCCATGCCAAAGTGAACGCGGTCACATGTCGATCGCGTTGCGGGTGGACTCGACAAGCTCGCCGAACTCGGCCAGCTCGACCGGGCTGAGCTGGGCGAAATAGGGCTCCAGAGCGGAGGCCGTGAGCGCTTCGGCTTCCAGCCGCCGGTCCTTTATCTCGGCCACATCGCGGAACGGACCGGTGAAGCCCATCTGTTCGGCGTAGGCCGGTCCGGTGCGGGGTGGGGCGTTCGTGGAGGCCAGCACGGCGTCGAGCGGGGTGAGCCCCACGGCGGTGATGGCGGCGATGTGGGCCGCCCCCCGCATCTCCCGCAGAACGTGGGTGGTGAGCGCAACCCGGGGCCCCACCGCCTCGGGCACGGGCATGGCCCGCCAGCCGGTGAACAGGGGCCCGAGCGAGGCCGGGGCGGCGTCGATGATGCGCCGCCCGAGGCGGTCGATCCGCTCCAGCCGATCGGGATCGAACACCGTCAGGGCGTCGGCCCCCCAGGCTGCGATCCGGCCGTGATAGTGGTGGGCCACGTCGAGATGGGTGAGGCCCGCCGGCAGCTTCTCCCACGCCGGCTTCACCACGCCCGGGGCCACGAAGGCGATCGCGCCCACCGCCACGTCGGTGGGGCACGAGCCGAGCACGCCGGCCCGCCCCACCACCCAGAACTGGCGGCTCTCGGTGAGCCCCAGCTCCTCCCGCCCGTATCGGTCGGTGTCGGGGTTCATCATCCAGCCCCGGGTGAACTGCTGGATGGGTTTGAAGACCCGTTCCACGGTCTCGGTCACGGTGGCGGTGGCGGTCACAGGGGGCGTTCCTCGCGTCGGTTCGGTGTGCGGATTCGGATCTGGGCGCGCGACGGACCCCGCGCCGGGTGGCGGGGCCCGTCGCAGTCCGGCGGAGCTGTCGCTACGCGTTCGAGAAGTTGCGCTCGTACTCGGTGCTGTCGACCAGGAGCTGATCCTCGGGGAGGAGCTTGGCGTAGTTCAGGGCACCGTCGATGTCATGGCTCCAGACCTCCTCGGGGAGCTCGTAGAGCACCTCGACGCCGTAGCCGTTGGGGTCGTTGATGTAGACCGAGTGGGTCATGCCGTGATCGACCCGCAGGTTCATCTTGACGCCCTGGTCCTTGAGGTACTGCACCTGCTCCAGCCACGACTGGCGGTCGGGGTAGGTGATGGCGATGTGGTTCACGGCGCAGGCGCCGTCGAACATGCTCCACTGCTCGGGAGGCTCGGGTAGACCGGCCCGCTCCACCAGGGCGATGTCGTGGTGGTTCACGTCGTCGACCACGCCGGAGTAGAACTGCATGGTCATCGACGGGATGCCGTCGGCCCGCGGGTGCAGCGCACCCACCTGCTTGAAGCCGAGCAGGTCGGACCAGAAGTGGTGCGACTCGGCCATGTTGCGGACGTTGAGCACGAGATGGTTGACCCCGCGGGGGGTGACGGCCTCCGTGCGCTTCTTGATCTCTTCGCTCATGTCTGGTTGTTACCTCTCTTCGCCGTGGCGGCTCGTTAGATACTGACTGGATTCAACAGTAGATCACGGGGTCCGGTCCAGCCATCGTTAGGGGCCGAACAATCCCCGCCGGGGCCCCTCAGAGCGCCTCGATCTTCGGCTTGATCTCGGCCGCCACCCAGTCGAGGAAGGTGTCGTCCTCGTGGCAGAAGTGCTCCAGCACCACCTCCTGGAGTCCGGCCTCCTTCAGCTGGCCCACGTGGTCCACCAGCTGTTCCACCGAGCCCATCCAGGGCCCGTGCCCGGCGGCCTCGGCGTCCTCCAGGCTGATGCCCGAGCCTTCGGGCGCCATCATGTCGAGGAAGCGCTGCAGGTTCTTGTCGATCTGGGCCTGATCGGGGCCGATGGTGGCGAAGATCAGCATCGAGCGGCGGATCTCTCCCGGGTCGCGCCCCAGCGCTGCGCAGTGGTCCTCCAGCACCCCGGTGGCCTTCTGGTAGCCGGCCACATCCATCGGCGTGGCGTTCCATTCGTGCCCGTGCTCGGCCACGATCTTGAGGGTCCGCTTGGGGCCGGTGCCGCCGATCAGGATGGGCGGGCGGCCGGCCGGCGGGTGGGGCTGGGAGTTGGTGCCCTGGATCCGGTAGTACGTCCCCTCGTAGGTGCCGGACGGCGAGTACCACAGCTCCTTCATGAGGGCGATGGCCTCCTCCAGGCGGTCGTAGCGCTCGGTGGGAGCGGGGAAGGGCAGGCCGTAGATCGTGTGCTCGTCGGGGTACCAGCCGGCTCCCAGGCCCATCACGAAGCGGCCGCCCGACAAGGCGTCGAGCTGCTGGGCCATCCGCCCGACGTTCACCGGTTCCCGGAAGGTGACGGGCGTGACCAGCGGGCCGAAGCGGATGTTGGTGGTGCGCTCGGCGGCCAGCACGAAGCTCAGGTAGACGTCGATCGCCTCCTTCTGCTTGCCGTTGAAGTAGTGGTCGGAGCGGAACAGCGAGTGGTACCCGTGCTGTTCCACCAGGTCGACCACGTGCTTCCAGCGGTCCCAGGAAAGCGGGGTGGCTTCGCCGATGATGATGCCGAGGTCCATGGGTGGGGACGACCTTTCGTTTCTTTTTGGGGGGGCTAGAGGGTCGTTGGGGGGGAGCTAGAGGGCTTCGCTGACGGCCTGGTGCCAGCGCAGCATCAGCTCGATGTGCTCGCCCGGCGTGGTGCAGTCGGCGCCGGTCATGACCTTGAGATGGGTGGCGCCCAGGTCGCGGTAGGCAACGGCCAGATCGGCCCAGCTCTGCGGGTCGTCGCTCTTCTGGGCCCGGATGCCGCACTCGATGCCGAGCGACCCCGGATCGCGCCCGGCGTCGCGGGCGTACCCGCGCAGCCGCTCCAGCACGGGGGCCAGCTTGTCGGGCGGGAACTGGGGCATCCAGCCATCGGCCATGCGACCGATGCGGCGGATGACGTTCTCGTTGATGGCGCCGAAGAAGGACCCCATCCAGATCGGGACCGGCCGCTGGACCGGCATCGGGTTGAGGCCCACCCGGTCCAACGAATGCCACTGGCCGTCGAAGGTGACGAGCTCCTCGGTCCAGTAGCGGCGGAGGACCTCCACCTGCTCCTCCATCCGCTTGCCCCGGTTGCCGAACTCCTCGTTGAGCGCCTCGTACTCCATCCAGTTGCGGCCCACGCCGACGCCGAGCCGCACCCGGCCGCCCGACAGCAGATCGAGCTCGGCGATCTGCTTGGCCACCAGCGTCGTCTGGCGCTGGGGGAGCAGCAGGATCGACGTCACCAGCTCCACCCGGGAGGTCACGGCCCCGATGAAGCTCAGGAGCACGATCGGCTCGTGGACGGCGACGTCGTAGGTGTGCACCTTCTCGCCCCCGGCCCGGTCGGGGTGGCCTCCGATGACGTGATCGTTGGTGGCGATGGAGTCGAACCCGGCCCCGTCGATGGCCTGGGCCACCTCCTTGACCGCACCCCAGTCGGTGCCGATGGTGGTGTTGGCGAATGCGGCGCCGAGCTTCATGGCCTGGCCTTCCTGTCCGGGGGGCGGGGGGGATCGTGGTCAGTTGTTCGGGGCCGAACGGTACCGCTCGGGCCAGGCCAGCCGCTCCCGGCCCTGGGGTGGGCGCAGGATCCGGGCCACGAGCTCGGTCGCCTCGGTCTTGTCGTAGAACTGGTACCCGAGTGACTTCATCCGCTGGGAGTCGCCGAAGAAGAACCGCTCGTACAGCTCCTGGCGGCCGCCCCAGCTGGAGCCCACGATGTCCCACGCCAGGCGGAACAGGGCCACCTTGTCCTTGGCGTCGCTCGTGGCCCCCTTGTAGTACTTGTCGATGGCCAGGTCGGCCACCTCCAGCGTCGCCTCCTGGGGGAGCGACACGTAGCCGCCCCCGCCCAGCTGCATCAGATGCTCCTTGATGCGGGGATAGACCTCGGGGTAGAGCCGGAGGGCGGCGTTGATGGCACCCTCGTTGCAGTAGTAGAGCCCGTTCTCGGGGTTGAGCTCGGCGCCTTCGACGGCGGCGATGGCCAGCGACTCCATCGTGTTGAGCCACATCAGGATGTCGCCCAGCCGGTCCTGCACGTTGATGAAGTTCGACACCTGGGCCGACTCGGCCAGCAGGTGGGCCAGCCCGAACAGGAACCGGGTCTTGGCCACGTTCTTCACCAGCACGTGGTGGCCCAGCGACGGCATGAACTTCATGCCGGGGAGCGACAGGTTGTGGGTCTCCAGGTCGTTGGCGACGAACACGTCCTCCCAGGGGACGAACGCATCCTCCCACACGGCGATGGCGTCCATCTCCTCGAACCGGGTGGCCAGCGGCGTGTCGTAGTGGGGTCGCTCGATGTCCATCTTGTCCCGGCAGATCCACTTCAGGCCCGGCATGTTGACCTTGCACTGGAAGCCCAGGGCGTAGATCGAGTCCCGGGGGTCGGTGATGCCGAGCGGGGCCCCGAACGAGAGGTTCTCGTCGCAGAACGGGGCCAGCGTGCCCACCATCCGGGCCCCGCTGATCACGATCCCGTCGCTGCGGGTCTCCACGATCCCGGCGTTGATGTACGGGTCCTGCTCGTAGAGAGGAGCGAAGCGGTCCACCCGGGGATTCACGAAGGTGTGGGTCATGCACACGTCGTTGCGGCGGCAGTGGAGGTAGATGTTGTAGGCGTTCTCCCCCAGCCGGGGATCGTTCTTGCCCCAGACGTGGCGGGCGTTGCCCATCGCCATCATGCAGGCGTTCATGTAGTCGGGGGCCCGGCCCATCAGCCCGCCGGTGACCTCGGCCCAGGCGGCGAAGGCGGCGCCCCGGCGGCGCAGATCGTCGATCGTGTGGGGCTCGATGAACGACAGGTGGGCCCGGTCACCGTCGGGGGTCTCGTAGGTGAGCAGGTCGGCCAGCTCGGGCTTGTTCTGGAAGTCGTAGTACTGGGCCACGGTGAGGGCGGTGTTGCGCAGGCCGGGTTCGGTGGCCGCATCCTCCACCAGGCGGCCATCCCACCAGACCTGGCGGCCGTCACACAGCCCCGCGAGGTACTCGTCTCCCGTGCGCAGCCCCATGTGCGGGCCCCCTTCGGATCGGTGACGCCGGCCACATCCGACGTCGCGCGAAAATATGAACCAACTCAGCCTGGTGTGCAAGGGTGTGAAGCGGCGGGTGAAGCGGAGCGTGCCGGCCAGGTTGCAACGCCCCCGCCGGAGGGCCACCCTGGGTCGCCGTGACCGAGCTCGTCTTCGAAGGACTGGTGAACGCCAGGGACCTGGGCGGGCTGCCCGTTGCCGGTGGCGGCTCCGTGCGGCCCGGCCGCCTCTACCGTTCCGAGACCCCCCAGCTGATGACGCCGGCCGACGTCGCCCGGGCGGTGGGGGAGCTGGGCGTCACCCGGGTGATCGACCTGCGGGGCCCACGGGGCCGAGGGTCGGGGCCGTTGGGAGCCGACGGCCGGGGGCTGGTCATCGACTACTTCGAGCTGGCCGGCGGTCATGACGCGCAGGACGACCTGACGCCCGACGGCTTCCTGCCCAACCAGCTCGGGCTGGGCCCATCGGTGGTGGGGATGGTGCTCGAGGAGCTGGTGGCAGCGGAGGGGGCCACCCTGATCCACTGCCACACCGGCAAGGACCGGACGGGTTACATGGTGGCCATGATCCTGGCCGTGCTGGGCGTCCCCGACGCCGAGATCGTGGCCGACTACTGCCGATCGATACCGATCTTCGACACGATGCTGGCCAACCTGGCGGCCGCCGGGCTGGCCGTCACCGACGACGCGCCGGCCTACGCCCGCCACGCCCCGTCCCCGGTGGGCGTCACCGCCATGCTCGAGCGGATGCGGGCCGGGTGGGCGTCGGCCGACGACTACCTGATCGCCCACGGCGTACCGGCGGAGTTGCCGGCCCGCGCCCGTAGCGTGCTCATCACGGCCTGACTGGAACCGGCCGGCCCTCCGCCGGGCCGGGCCACGGGACGAGGCCACGGGCAAACAACCCGGTTGGTGGCGCCGTCCGGGCAAACTGACTACATTCACGACGCCGCGACGCTGACGGAGGCCACGTTCCCATGAAGACCAGCACCGACCGCATCCTGACCACTCACGTAGGCAGCCTGGGTCGCCCCACGGAGTTGCTCGACGTGCTCCGGGAGCGAGAGAACGGGCGCCCCCACGACCCGGCCCAGCTGTCGCAGCTCATCAAGGACGCCGTGGCCGATCGGGTGGCGCACCAGGTCGAGACGGGGATCGACATCGTGACCGACGGCGAGATGTCGAAGACGAGCTTCCTCGACTACGTGAAGGACCGGCTCGCCGGGTTCGAGATCGACGACGCCCCGAGCCGGGGCATGGCCCCCACCTGGCAGGCCGAGTACGACATGTTCCCCGAGTACTACGAGGGCTACCTCAAGAAGTACTCGGCCACCGTGGCGCCCCTGCGCCGCATCAAGTGCACGGGCCCGGTGAGCTACGCCGGCCACGAGGCCCTGCAGACCGACATCGCCAACCTCAAGGCGGCGGTGGCCGGCAAGGACGTCACCGAGGTCTTCATGCCCTCGTCGACCCCCAGCGCCTACGGCCGCAACGAGCACTACGCCTCGGAGGACGAGTTCCTGGAGGCGGTGGCGAACGCCATGCGGGAGGAGTACCTGGCCATCATCGACGCCGGCTTCATCCTCCAGGTCGACGATCCCGGGCTGATCGACACCCTGGCCGATCCCCACAAGCCGGTGGAGGAGCGGGTCAAGGAGGCCAACCAGGCCATCGAGACCCTGAACCACGCGCTGCGGGACATCCCCACCGAGAAGATCCGCCACCACACCTGCTACGGCCTGAACCACGGCCCCCGCCTCACCGACATCCCCCTGCGGGAGGCGGCCCCCTACATGTTGCGGATCCGGGCCGGCGCCCATTCCTTCGAGGTGTTCAACCCCCGCCACCAGCACGAGTGGAACATCTGGGAGGACATCAAGCTCCCCGAGGACCGCATCCTCATCCCGGGCTTCCTGGGCCACGCCAACAACTACGTGGAGCACCCCGAGCTGATCGCCGAGTACATCGTGCGCTACGCCAACATCGTGGGCCGGGAGCGGGTGATCGCCGGCGCCGACTGCGGTTTCTCCAGCCGCGCCTCCTACGCCCCCGAGGTGCACCCCACCGTGGTGTGGGAGAAGTTCAAGGCGCTGTCGGAGGGCGCGGCCATCGCCAGCCGGCAGCTCTGGAAGTAGCCGGATCCCATGGCGCCGGCGGCCTCGGGCCCGGGGGCCCGGCTGGCTCTGGCCTCGGCCACCGGCGCCATGCTCCTCATCAGCTTCGTCACCACCGCCACCAACCTGGCCGTACCGGCGCTCGAGGCGCAGTTCACCGGTCGGCCGCTGGCCACCGTGTCGTGGGTGGTCTCCGCGTTCAACGTGGCCCAGGTGACCCTCATGCTGGTGGGTGGCCGCCTGGCTGACCGGCGGGGCCGGCGGGGCGTGTTCCTCACCGGGCTGGTGGTGTTCGCGGTCGGCGCCCTCGCGTCGTCCCTGTCGCCCACCCTGGAGCTGCTGATCGCCGCCCGGGTCGTGCAGGCGGTGGGAGCGGCCCTCGTGTTGCCGACCTCGCTGGTTGCGGTGCTGCCCAGCTACCCGCCCGAGCGCCACGCCAGCGTCGTGTCCCTGTGGTCGTCCATGGGCACCGTCGGGGCCACCGTCGCCCCCACGATCTCGGCCGGTCTGCTGAGCGTCGGGGGTTGGCGGGTCGTGTTCGCCGTCGCCGCCCCCCTCGCGCTGCTGGCGGCGGCCGTGGGCCGGTCCACCCTGCCCGACAGCCGCCCGGACGTGTCGTCCGGAGGGACCACGCCCGGTCCGCTCGACGTGACGGGCGCCGTGGCCGGCACCCTGTTCGTCGGTGGCCTGGCCTTCGCCCTGGTCCAGGGGCGGGTGTGGGGCTACACCGCCCCGCCGGTGGTGGGCGCCGCCGTGTCGGCCGCGCTGGCCGCCGCCGTGTTCCTCGTCCGATCGCTGCGCCACCCCGAGCCCCTGGTCGACCTCCGCCTGCTCCGGGAGCCGACCTTCGCCGTGCCCGCCGCCGCCTCGGCCGTCCTGGCCGCGGCCGGTGCCGCCACCTGGTTCCTCTACCCTCTGTTCATGAGCCAGGAGTGGGGGTACTCCATCCTGCAGGTCGGGTTGGGCATGAGCCCGGGGGCACTGGTGATGGTCGGCGTCACCCTGCTCGCCGGCCGCATGGCCGACCGGTACGGGTACCGACGCCAACTGGTGCTGGGCTCGTGGCTGCCGGTGGCCGGTGTGGCCTGGATGGCCGTGTTCCTCCGGCCCGACACCACCTACGTCACCGGCTTCCTCCCCGGCACCCTCCTGATCGGGGTGGGTATGGGGTTGGTGGTGGGCCCGATGAACTCGGCCGCCCTGAGCGTCATCCCCAGCGCCTCCCTCGGGGCCGCCAACGCCGCCTTCAACACCCTGCGGTTCTTCGGCACCGCCCTGGGGGTGGCCCTGGCCGCCGCCGTGCTGGGCGACACCGCCGGAGCCGACCGGACCGCCGCCTTCCGCCTCGCCCTGCGGCTGGTCACCGTGGTCATCGCCGGCGCCCCGGTGGTGCTGGCCCTGGCCTATCCCCGCCGCTCCCGCCCTCGCACCCCGGCCCATGTCCCCGCCTCCGCTGCCGGCTGACCAGCATCGGGACGAGACCGACCGCTGGTTCCTGTCCCAGGGGGTACCGCATTTCATCGCCGGCTACAGCGCCCGGACCGATGTGTGGACCCGGGCCGTTCCGGCCCTGTCGGTGCTGTTCGTGCTCGGTGTGGTGGCCGAGCTCGGACTGGCCGCGGTCACCGGTCTCGGCACCTTCGTGGCCGGCATCGCCCTGGTCGTGGCCGTGTGGCTCGGGTTGAACCGGCTCCGGGGCCAGCCGGTGTTCGCCCTGCCCCGCCGGGTGGGACGCCTGGAGCCTCTGCTGTTCGTGGCCGTGCCGGCCGTGGTGTCCGCCGTGCGGAGCGACGCCTGGGTGGAACCGGTGGTCACCGCCCTGGTGGGCTCGGCCCTGCTGGGGGCGGTCTACGTCATCACCTCCTACGGACTGGTGGCCATCGTCCGGTTCGTGCTCGGCGAGCTCACCACCCAGCTGCGGTTGCTCGGCACGATCTCGTCGCGGGCCGTGCCCATGCTGTTGCTGATCACGATGACGATCTACATCACGGGTGAGACGTGGCAGATGGCGGCCCGGCTCAAGGGGCTGTCGTTCGTGGCCACGATCGGGCTGTTCATCCTGGTCGGAGGCCTGTTCCTGTGGACCCGGGTGCCGGCGCTGATCGCCTCGGTGGAGCGGTTCGACGACTGGGCCGAGGTCGGCTCCCGCCTGGTCGGGACCCCCCTCGCCGGCGCGGTCCTCCCGATGGAGGGCGACCCCGAGGAGCCGCCGATCAGGCGGGGGGAGTGGTTCAACATGGCGGTGCTGGCGCTCGCCACCCAGGCGGTGCAGATCACGCTGGTGGCCGTGGTGGTGTGGCTCTTCTTCGTGCTCCTCGGTCTGGTCGCCATCCGCCCCGACACGGCCGAGCAATGGCTGGGGGCGCCGGCCCATCCGCTCCTCGGGGTGCTCTCGGTCGGCGAGTCGCGCTTCGCCGTGACGGAGGAGGGGCTGCGGGTGGCGGCGTTCCTGGCGTCGTTCGCCGGGCTGACCTTCACCGTCTACCTGACCACCGACGAGGCCTACCGGCGGGAGTTCCGGACCGACGTGACCGACCGGATCCGCCAGCTGCTCGCCGTGCGCCTCGTGGACCGCCACCTGACCCACGGGTCCCTGCCGGCCGGCCGGGAGCCGGGATCCGCTACGACCGCTTGAGGAGCTCGGCCCCGAGCGGTTCCACCTCGGCCGCCACGTAGGGGCCGCGCATGCTGAAGATCACCTGGTCGATGCCGAGCTCGCCCAGCTCGGCCGCCTTGTCGGCCAACGCCGAGGGGTCCGCCCCCGCCTCCCACGGCACGTGCAGGGTGCGGGCGATCTCGGTGTGATCGCGGCCGATCGCCTCGCAGTGGGCGATGAGCGCCTCGTTGGATGCCCGCCACGAGCTCACCGAGCCGAACCCGCCGTCCCAGCGCTGGGCCCACCGGGCCACCACCTTCAGCGTCCGCTTCCGGCCGCTGCCCCCGATCAGCAGGGGCGGGTGGGGGCGCTGCACCGGCTTGGGCTCGCACCGGGCGTCGGTGATCGTGAAGTAGCGGCCCTGGAAGTCGGTGACGTCCTGCGACAGGAGACGTACGATCACCTCGACGCCCTCCTCGAAGCGGTCGAGCCGCTCGGTGATCGTGCCCAGCTCCATCCCGTAGGCGTTCGACTCCTCCTCGTTCCACCCCGCCCCCATACCGAGGTCGAAGCGGCCGCCGGAGATGATGTCGACCGTGGCCGCCATGTTGGCGGTCAGCGCCGGGTGGCGGTAGTGCATCCCGTTCACCATGCTCCCGAGCCGGATGCGGGAGGTGGCCTGGGCCAGGGCGGCCAGCATGGTCCAACTCTCGAGGCAGGGGCCGTGGGTGTCGCCCACCAGCGGGTAGAAGTGGTCGAAGTTCCAGGCCTGGGCGAAGGCGTCGCACTCGTCGGTGGCCCGCCACACGTCGAGGAACTCCTGCCAGGTGCCGTGCTGGGGTGGGGTCTTCACTGCGTATTCCATCGACTTCTCCCGGGTGAAGAACGGATTGTGCTGGCTGGCGCTACGATGCCGCCATCGGCGCCGGGTGGGGGCACCTCACCCCCCGAAGCGTGCGGAGGGAACGGGGTCAAGCATGTCCGCTCAGCCTTTCCATTGGACGGTCGCGGCGCCATTTTTCCAGTCCGACCACGATCGGTGGGTGTGCGACTTCGTTCCCGGCGGCCGTCACCGGTTCACCACCGTGCCCCGCCCGGGTGAGCACGGCAACTGGCACGCCCGCAAACGGCGCACCACGCCGCTGGCCCACTGGCGCCAGTACATGCAGCAGGGGCACGAGGCCCTGACCCGCTCGGAGGGGGGCGTGATCACGATCATGCCCCAGCTGGCGGCCACCGTCGCCCTCCAGAAGCGGCTGGTCCGGCGCCCGATGCCGCTCGTGGCGTGGTTCTTCAACACCGAGCTGGAGGCCCGCCTCCGCCTGCGCGAGGCCCGCATCACCCTCCGGGCCGTCGACCGCTTCGTCGTCCACTCCACCCGGGAGATCGGCCTGTACGCCGATCTGCTCCACCTCCCAGCCGAGCGGTTCGCCTTCGCTCCGCTGCAGTACGGGGGCGAGCTGGCCACCGACCCGATCGACGAGGTCGAGCCGTTCGTGTTCGCCACCGGCTCCGGCTACCGGGACTACGGCACGTTCTTCCGGGCGGTGGAGAAGCTGGGCTACCGCACGCTGGTGCTGGCCGGAGAGCGGGCCCTCCGGGGGCTCACCCCGCCGCCGTCGGTGGAGATCCTCGACCAGATCCCCAAGCACGAGATCCATCGCCTGGTCCGCCGGGCCCGGGTGAACGTGGTGCCCATGACCGAGGGGGGTGCCAACGCTGGCCTGGTGACGATGGTGGAGGCGTACCGCCACGAGCGGGCCATCGTGTCGACTTGGCGCCCGGGGGTCGAGGATTACGTGTTTCCCGGCCAGAACGCCCTGGTCCACGACCTGGGCGACGCCGACGGCCTGGCCCAGGCCATCGAGGCGCTGTGGACCGACGCCGGCCTGCGGGAAGAGCTCAACATCGGGGCCCGCAAGTGGGCGGAGGAGCACGCCACCGACGACGCTGCCGGCCGGTTGCTGGGCTTCCACCTCGACCAGCTGGCCGACGCCTTCAGCCACCGGGGCTAGGGTGGCGGCCGACCGACCGGGCCAACCCAGCACGAGGAGCGTCTCCGATGGCCGATACCACCCCCACCCGCACCCTCACCCTCGACGGTGCCCGTAAGGTGCTCGATGCCGCCCTGACCAGGGCCGGCGAGATGGGCATCGCCTTTTGCATCGTGGTCACCGACCCGTCGGGGGAACCGATCGTGTCGGCCCGGATGGACGGAGCGCCCCGGTTGTCGGCCGGGATCGCCGCCAACAAGGCGTTCACCGTCACCGGGTTCGGTGGTATGCCCAGCGGCAACTGGTGGCCGATGATCGCCGAGGAGCCGTCGCTGGTGCACGGGATCACCCACACGCCCCGGCTGATCATCTTTGGCGGCGGGGTGCCGATCCACGCCGACGGTGAGCTGGTGGGGGCGATCGGTGTGTCGGGCGGCTCGGCCCAGGACGACACCCTGGTGGCCGAAGCCGGCGCCGCCGCCCTGGCCTGAGCGGACCCGACCCGACCCAACCCAACTAGTCGATCTGTGGCGCCGGGCGCTGTATTCTGCGCGCTGGCGCCACAGATCGTGGGTTTCTAGTCGATCATGCCGAAGCTGATCTGGCCCAGGGGACCGAAGTCGGCCACGAAGGTGTCGCCGGCCTTGATCGGATGGGCCCGGATGAACGAGCCCGACAGGACCGTGTGGCCGGCCTCCATGTGCACGCCGAACTCGTGGAGCTTGCGGGCCAGCCAGGCCACCGAGTTGATCGGGTTGCCCATGACGGCGGCCGCCGTGCCCGACTCCTCGATCACGCCGTTCTTGTAGAGGGCGCCGCCCACGTGGCGGATGTCGACCTCGCCCAGCGCAACGGGGTTGCCGCCCACGATGATGAAGCCGCAGGAGGCGGCATCGGAGATCGAGTCGACCACGCCGGGCAGGCCCCGCTTGGAGAACCGGCTGTCGACCACTTCGACCGACGGCAGGATGAACTCGGTGGCCCGCATCACGTCGACGGCGTTCACCGTGGGGCCGCCCAGGTCCGACCCGAGCACGAACGACAGCTCGATCTCCACCAGTGGCGTGTTGAGCGTGCTCATCGACACCTGGGAGCCCTCGTCGACGAACCAGTTGTCGAAGATGGTGCCGTAGTCGGGCTCGGTGGCCCCGGTGCGCTCCCGCATCGCCTTGGACGTGAGACCCACCTTGTGGCCCTTGACCACCCGGCCCATCGCCACCTTCTGGTCGGTGACCATCTGGCCGATGGCGTAGGCGTCTTCGATGTCCGCGCCTTCGTAGGTGAGGGTGATGGGCTCCATCCAGTTCCTGGTGAGCTCCGCTTGGACCAGGGCGGCGGCAGCCTCCCGCCGCTGTTCGTCGGTCATGGCCACGGCCAGGTTTCCTTTCGTCGGTCTGCCGGTGGGGGGAATCCGGCCCCGGCACGGTAGCTCCTCGGGCTCCCGGAGGCCAGAGGGGGGGAACGCCTGCCCCCAGGGCCGGAGGCTGGCGCCGGGGAACGTCCGTCGGTATGGTCCTCCTCCATGCGCGCTGCCATCTTCCGTGAGGTCAATGCGCCGATGGAGATCGGCGAGCTCGTCATCGACACCCCGGTGGACCGCGAGATCCTCGTCCGCACCGTGGCCAGCGGGGTGTGCCACAGCGACCTCCACATCCTGGAGGGCACGGTGATGGGTGGCCGCGGCCCCCTGGTGCTGGGCCACGAGGGAGCCGGCGTGGTGGAGGCGGTGGGACCGCTCGTGACCCACGTGAAGCCGGGCGATCACGTGGTCACCTGCCTGTCGGGGTTCTGCGGCCAGTGCGAGCAGTGCCTGTCGGGCCATCCCAACGTGTGCACGGCCAACCCCACGGCCCGTCCCCGGGGTGCCGCCCCCCGGTTGCGGGCGGGCGACGAGACGGTGCGGGGGTTCCTCAACCTGGGCACGTTCGCCGAGCAGATGCTGGTGCACGAGAACTCGGTGGTGCGCATCGAGCCCGACATCCCGCTCGAGGTGGCCTGCCTCGTGGGCTGCGGTGTCCTCACCGGTGTGGGGGCGGCGCTGCGCTCGGCCCGGGTGGAGCCGGGCCAGACGGTGGCGGTGTTCGGCTGCGGCGGGGTGGGCCTGTCGATCATCCAGGGCGCCGCCATCGCCCGGGCCGGGCGGATCATCGCCGTCGACCGCCTGGCCGACAAGCTGGACCTGGCCCGTTCGCTGGGTGCCACCGACGTGGTCGACGCCACCGCTGGCGATGCGGTGGCCGCCGTGCGGGAGCTGACCGGGGGTCGGGGCGTCGACCATGCCTTCGAGGCCGTGGGGGTGCCGGCTCTGGTGCGCCAGGCGGCCGAGGTGCTGGCCGTGCGGGGTACCTGCACCATCGTGGGCGTGCCGCCCGACGGCTCGGTGTTCGAGATCCCCTACGGGGCGATCCGCCCCGAGTGCCGGATCCAGACGTGCCGCATGGGCGGCAACCGGTTCCGCTTCGACATCCCCCAGTACCTCGCCTTCTACCAGCAGGGCCTGCTCCGGCTGGACGAGATCGTCACCCGCACCATGCCGCTCGACGGGGTGAACGAGGCGTTCGAGCTGCTGCACCGGGGTGAGGGTGCCCGGACGGTCCTCACCTTCTGAGCGGGAGAACTGATTAGGATCAGAACGAGCCCGGGGCGACGAGGCATCCGGGCGTGACTAGGAGGATCGCGTGGAGCTCGGTGCCGTGTGCCCCCAGGCCGAGATCGGCAACGATCCGGGCTTCATCCGCCACTTCGGCCAGGCGGTGGAGGCGGCCGGGTTCGCCTACCTCACCGCCTTCGACCACATTCTCGGCGCCGAGCCGTCCCGGTTCGAGGGGCCGGTGGGCGGGTTCCCGTCGGCCCCGTATCTGATCGACGACCCCTTCCACGAGGTCTTCTCGCTGTTCAGCTTCCTGGCCGGGGTGACCGAGCGGATCGTGTTCCGGCCCCGGGTCCTGATCCTGCCCCAGCGCAACGCCGTGCTGGTGGCCAAACAGGCCGCCACGCTGGACCGCCTGAGCGGCTCCCGTCTGGTGCTGGGCGTCGGCGTGGGCTGGAACCACGCCGAGTACGAGGGGTTGGGTCAGGACTTCACCAACCGGGGCCGCCGGCTGGAGGAGCAGGTCACCGTGATGCGCACCCTGTGGGCCGAGCACTCGGTCACCTTCGAGGGCCGGTGGCACCGGCTCGACCGGGTGGGCATCAACCCCCGGCCGGCGACGGGCTCGGTGCCGCTGTGGATCGGGTCGGGCAGCCAGGAGCGGTCGCTGCGCCGGGTGGCCACGATGGGCGACGGCTGGATCGCCCTGCTCACCCCCCAGGAGGACCTCGCGGCTGCTGTGGCCCGGCTGGGGGAGCTGGCGGCCGAGGCGGGCCGGGCGGCGCCCCCCGTTGAGATCCTGATGCCGGTAGCGTCGGGCACTCCGGACGAGTGGCGGGCCAAGCTCGATGAGCTGGCGGCCAACGGCGTGACCCACGTGTGCCTGGCCTCGGGCCGGGGCATCGGCCGTAGCCCCCAGGAGCACCTCGACATCCTGCTGGCCGCCCACGCCGCGCTGGGGACCTGAGGCGATGACCGCCGGCTGAACCTCGTTCCGGTTGGTCGACGTGGTTCGCCCGGATGGGCTACCAGGGCGACGGCGGGCCGTTCGACCACCGGTCCAGAGCCCGGTGATGCTGATCGGCCATCATCCCGGGATCGTGTTCACGGTTTGGTCAGCCGACGGAGGGGTTGACGGGGGCGTCGGCGATGATCTGGGCCTCGGCCAGGGCGGCCTGCTCGGCGTCGCTGAGCCCCAGCTCGGTCAGGATCTCGCGGTTGTGCTCGCCGAACCAGGGCGAGCGGCGCATGTCGTGGGCCGGGGCGTCGTGGAAGCGCCACGTGGGGCCGCTCTGGCGGTAGGGCCGCATCTTCGGGTTCGGGACCTGGCGCCAGAACCGGCGGGCCACGAGCTGCGGGTCGTCGTGGATGGCCAGGGTGTCGACCACGGCGGCGGCCGGCACGCCGACGGCTTGGATCTCGGCCGCTGCGGCGTCGGCGGGGCGGCCCGCCGTCCAGGCGGCGATGGCCTCGTCGAGCTCGTCGTGGGCGGCCCGGCGCTGGTCCACCGTGAGGTCGAGCAGGTCAGGGCGGCCGATCAGCGCCGCCAGGGCCCGCCAGTCGGCGTCGTGGCGGACCGACACCACCATCCAGGCGTCGTCGCCGGCCGCCGGGTAGCAGCCCTGGGGGGCCATGCCCGGGTGGCGGTTCCCCCGGTGGATGGGCTCGGCGCCGTCACCTCCGTCGAGGTCGAGGCCCAGCGACGCCTCGGCGAACGCCGGGCCGGCCAGCACCGCCGCCGCCTCCCGCTGGGCCAGGTCCACGTGGCAGCCGGCGCCCGTGCGGTCCCGCTGGAGGAGGGCCAGGGCCACGGCCGCCACTGCGCTGGTGCCGCCCACCGGGTCGCCGTAGGAGACGCCGGTCTTCACCGGGATCCCGTCGTCGCCGTAGCCGGTGAGCGACATCAGACCCGACATCATCTCGATGATCGGCCCGAATCCCACGTGGCGGGCCAGCGGCCCGGTCTTGCCGAAGCCGGCCATCGACACCAGCACGATGCGCCGGTTCGCCGCCCGCAGCACCTCGTAGCCGAGGCCCAGGTTGTCGAGCACGTCGGCCCGGTAGTTCTCGATCACCACGTCGGCCTCCGCCACCAGCCGCAGGAAGACCTGGCGGCCAGCCTCCTGGGCCAGGTCGAGCGTCAGCGACCGCTTCGAGTGGTTGTACTCGTTGAAGTAGTAGGCCGAGTTCCACGGGTCGGGGATGGACGGGTCCTGGCGCACCAGGGTGCGGATGTTGTCCCAGGCCCGGGGCGACTCGATCTTGATCACGTCGGCCCCCGCTTCGGCCAGGAGCTTGGTGGCGTAGGGCCCGGCCCACATCATCGTCAGGTCGAGCACCCGGACCCCGGCCAGGGGGGCGTCGGGCGGCTGGCCGGCCCGAAGCTGGGCGGGAGCGGCCGTACCGGCGGTGTCTGCGGCCCGCCAGCCGGCGGCGCGCCAGGCGTCGCCCCCCGGGGCACCCGCCGGCTCGTCCCCCGGGGCCGGGGGCTGCCAGCCGAGGCCGGGGAACGGCCGCCCGGGAACGGTGGCCTCACCCCAGGGCGTCTCCACCCGGTCGAGGAAGCCCCGCTCGGCGAACGCCGCATCGGCCAGCAGCTCCCGGGGCGTGAGCACGGCCCCGAACGGCACCCGGTGCTCCGGGCTCAGCGCCACCAGCTCGTCCTTCGTGCGCTCGAGCATGAACGGCAGGACATGGGCCAGCAACTCGTCGTCGTGGGCGGCCCGGGAGGTGGGATCGGTGAAGTCGGGGTTGCCCTGCACCTCCGGTCCCAGCAGGGCGAAGAACGCCGGCACCTGCCGCTCGAGGCAGCACACGCCGGCGAAGCCGTCGGCGCAGTGGTACACGCCCCACACGGCCCGGACGCTGTTGCCGGCCCGGGCCACCGGCGCCTTCAACTCGTACTCGCTCATGGGGCCGTACAGCTCGGGGATGGAGGCGGCGACCTCCTGGAGCGACAGGTCGAGCCAGTCGCCCCGGCCTCGGCGCCAGCGGCCGAGCAGCGTCACCACCGTGGCGGCGAACGCCTGCAGGCCCCCGAACATCCAGGCCTGGTCGCCCCCGGTCACGAGGGGAGGGCGGTGCGGCTCGCCGGTGAGCGACATCAGGCCGCCGGCGGCGAACTGGACGGCGCTGGTGGCCTGCCAGCCGGCCCGGGGGCCGGTGTGGCCGAAGGGGGAGATGGAGGTGACGACGAGGTCGGCCCGCCCGTGGCGGCGGGCGCCGGGGAGGCCGGTCCGTTCGAGGAACCCGGGGCCCCGGTCCTCCACCACCACATCGGCCGTGGCCACCAGATCGGCCAGAGCACCGGCGTCGGTCACGGTCGCCCGCTGTGCCCCGGGCAACAGGAACGCCTGCTGGGCTGGCGTGAGGTCCGGGCCGGTGCCGACGGCCGAACCTTCGGCCCGGATCACCTCGGCCCCGAATCCCCGGAGCAGGCGGCAGCAGAGAGCGGCGGGCACCCCGCCCGCCACCTCCACCACTCGCAGTCCACGCAGGGGTCCGGCATCGCTCATGGATGGCGACCGTAGCGGGCCGGGCCCGGCCCGCTCAAAGGAGGGCCCGGCGCCGCCGGTGCGGCCCCGCTGCCACCTCCCGTCCCCACTGGCGCTGCCGGTGGGCGTCTACTTGGCGGTGCCCTTCGCCGTACCGGTGGTGAGGGTGCCTTCGGACTGACCGATGAGGCACAGGACCTCCCGGTCGTCGAGCTGGGCCCACGACTCGGCCGTGGGGGTGATCGTGCTGATCTCGTAGATCGACGTCTCGAAGTCGAGCCCGACGAAGCCCTGGAACGCCCCGAGGCAGCTCTGGTCGGCCTGGTCCTGCACCGCCTCGGTGCCGGGGAAGGCGCCGTCGCCCTCGGGGATGGCGAACGAGTAGTACACCTCGCTCTGGTGGGGCTGCTCGCACGGCACGCCGTCGACCGTCTCGATCTCACCGGTCACGCCCCCGGCCAGGCAGTCGCCGACCTTGATCGTGAACGCGCCGAGGTCGCCGCCCTCCACGATCTGCCCGGCGGAGTCCCGGGTGGTCTCGTCGGCGTTGGAGCTGTTGCCGCAGCTCACCGCCGCGAGGGCGGTGGCGGCGAGCGTCAGGGCGAATACTCGTCTCATCATTCGGGGAAAGCTAACGGCCGCGAAGCCCGGCTCGGATCGCTCCCGGCCAGAAAACCGGCGACGGACAGATCTCCCCACCGACGGCGGGCGCAGTCGTCTGGCGCGGCGGGCCGGCGGGGATCGGCAGCAGACCCCCGCCGGCCGTCAGGCGCCGCGTCCCGGTCCCGAGCCCGAGTCGATCGGTCGGATCGGGTTCACGGGATCAGGCCCAGTCGCGGCCCACGAGCGACACGTCGCCCGGGTTCACGAAGTCGGGCGACGTCCAGCCGTCGAGGTCGTACTCCGACATGCACTGCTCGGCCATGGCCTCCATCTGATCCATGGCCCCCATCAGCTGGGACACCATCAGGGTCTCGACCTTGATCTGCTCGTTGTTGCCGGCGTAGTTCATCTCGTACAGCCGGTGGCGTCCGCCGAACTCGCTGGACGTGGCGTCCCACAGCAGCTTCATGATCTTGATCCGGTCCACGGCCTCGATGCCCTTGGAGCCCCGCACGTACTTGTCCAGGTAGGGGCGGATCTCGGACGACTTGAAGTCGGCGGCGTTGGAGTTCACGTAGATCAGGCCGCTCGCCACCACCTGGTTGACGATGTCGCCGATGCGGGGGTAGATCGTGGGCACCAGGGCCCGGTAGGCCATGCCGGCCGCCATCGAGGGCTGCACGGCGTCGCCCACCCACGGGTCGGGAGACTTGCACATGGCGTCGGACAGGGCCCACAGCATGTTGCGCCAGGCCACCACCTCACCCAGGTTGGCCTGGACCCCGCGGAAGTCGGCGGTGCCGGTGGCCCGCAGTGCCTTGGACAGGATGCCGATGATGAAGTCGAGCTTCACGCACAGGCGGGCCAGGCCGTGGAAGGTGAAGCGGGGGATGAAGCCGGTGGCGGGGAAGAAGTTGTTGGCCTGCTCCACGTCGCCGTACAGGAACACGTTCTCCCACGGGATCAGGACCTTGTCGAACACCAGGATCGAATCGTTCTCGTCGAGGCGGCTCGACAGCGGGTAGTCGAACGGGCTGCCGGTGGCGGCCGCCTGCAGCTCGTAGGAGTTGCGGCTGATCAGCTTGACCCCGGGCGTCTCCATGTCGGTCACGCAGACGATGGCGTATTCCTTCTTCTGGATCGGGATCGATCCGAAGTGGGCGATGAAGTTGTAGTGGGTCAGGGCGGAGCCGGTGGCCACCACCTTGGCCCCCGACACGATCAGGCCGTTGTCGGTCTCCTTCTCCACGTGCATGCACACCTCGCCCGCCTCGTCGGCGCCGAGGTGACGGTCGATCGGGGGGTGGACGATGGCGTGGTTCCAGAACTTCACCGACTCCTGGGACGAGGCGTACCAGTTGAGGGCGTTCTGCTTGTAGTCGCCGTAGTAGTCGCTGTTGGCCCCCAGGGTGCCGAGGAACGAGGCCTTGTAGTCGGGGCTGCGGCCCATCCAGCCGTAGACCAGGCGCTGCCAGCCGGCGATGGCGTCGCGGGCGCCCACCAGATCCTCGGCCGAGCGGGGCACCCGGAAGAACTTGTGGGTGAGGGTGCCCGAGCCCGTGTCGGTCTCGCACATGAGGGTGTCGCGCAGGGACGCGTCGTGGAGGGCGTCATACAGGCGGGCGATCGACCGGGCGCTGTTGCGGAACGCCGGATGGGTCGTCACGTCCTTGACCCGCTCACCGTGGAAATAGACCGTACGGCCGTCCCGGAGGCTCTCCAGGTACTCGGCCCCGGTCATGGCCTTGGTGACTAGGGGCTGTTCGATGGTTGCCATGTTCTCCTCGGAGGGGGCTCGTGCTGTAAGGATCCTGAATGACGTCAGTCTTTCTGGATACCGCAGAGTTTGCCATCTCCGGGCCGTGCGCGCCGAGGAACCCGGGGGCTACCGCTAGGTTTCCCTCCTGTGCGTACCCCTGGCCTGGGCCTCCTGGATCGTCTGACCGCCGACGCCCTGTTCGGGGCCTGGCGCTGGGCGGCCGGCGTGGCCGGCACCGCCGGCCCCCGGTCCCGCCATGCCCGCCGGTTCGGGGCGGTGGGGGAGGGGGCGGCCTTCGCCTTCCCTCCGGGCCCGTCGATGGGCGAGCGGTGGATCCGGGTGGGGGCCCGCACCCTGGTGGGGCCGGACGTGGTCCTGTCGGCCGGCATGTGGCCCGATGAGGCCCTCGATGCGCCCCAGGGCTGGGTGGTCAGCATCGGTCAGCGGTGCTCGCTCGGCCGGGGCAGCTCGTTCATCGGCCGGGTGGGGATCGAGGTGGGCGACGACGTGACCGTCGCCCCCGGGGTGTACGTGACCGACCACAACCACGACTACACCCATCCCCGGATACCGATCGGGCACCAGTGGGTGGTGGAAGCTCCGGTGCGGATCGGGGCCGGCTCCTGGCTCGGTGTGGGGGCGGTGGTGCTGCCGGGGGCCGATATCGGTGAGCACGTGGCGGTGGCCGCCGGCTCAGTGGTGCGGGGCCGGGTGCCCGACCGATCGGTGGTGGCCGGGGCCCCGGCCCGGGTCGTGCGGCGATGGGACGAGGCGGCCGGCGCCTGGGACCCGCCGCTGCCCGACGGGCGGGCGATCGGTGTCGCCCCACCCGGCTGGCTGCCCGACGTCCCCTGGCGGTCTCAGGAGCCTGAGCCACGCTGAGCGCAGGCGCTGGCGCGCCTCAGGCTCCCGCCGGCTTCGGGGTGGGCGGATCAGGCGGCGGGGCGGGCGGCCAGGACGCCGGCCACCACCGGCACCGAGGCCTGGTTGGTGATGTCGAACTGCACCGACTGCCAGGGAGACTCCCCGATCAACTCGTGGCCGACGCCGGCCTTGCCGAAGCCGTCGACCAGGGCCGCCGCCTCGATGTCGCGCCGGGCGATCTGCTCGGGGGTCGGCTCGGCGAAGTCGCCCAGACCTTCGTCGCCCACGGGCTCGTCGGCCGAGGCGACGGCCGGGGCCACGGCCGTCGCGCCGTCGGCGGCCGGAGCCTCGGCGGTGTCGACGCAGAGCGCCCCGCCCTCCACCGGGTAGAGCTCGGCGTACACGGCGTCGACCTTGGTCTGCACCGCCGGATCGTCGTAGTCCCACTCGATCCATTCCCAGCCGAGCTCGTCGGACTTGCGGGTGTAGTCCACGCCGGCGTCGTCGAAGGCAGCGGCCAGCTTGTCGTTGTCGGCCGTCATCGCCGCCTTCTCCTCGGCGGTGGGGGCCACCGGCGGGTAGAGCTCGCCGTAGGCGGCGTCGGCCGCCTTCTGGGCCGCCGGATCGTCGTAGTCGTAGGTGATGGTTTCCCAGCCGCTGGCGTCGGTCTGGCGGGTGTAGCGGATACCGGCCTCGTCGAGGTGGCGGGCGATCACGTCGTTGTCGGCCTTCGCCTTGTCCAGCTCAGCCTGGGTGGGCTCGGGCACGGGGTACCGATCGGCCCAGAAGCTGTCGCTGACCGACTGGGCCACCACGTCGTTGGTGTCCCACTGGAGGATGAGGTAGCCGAAGTCGTCGGTGGAGCGGGTGTAGGCGATGCCGTAGGTGTCGAAGACGGCCGCCTGGGCCTCGGTGTCGGCGTTGGCGTTGGCCAGGTCCTCGGCCGTCGGCGTGTAGTCCTCGCCGTCGCCCGGCCCGCACATGGCGACGGCATCGGCCCCCGCCGCCACCTTGGCCGTGGCCGACTGGGCCAGGCCGGCCCCACCGCCGGGCGCGAACTGGGCCTGCTGGGCCCGGGCCGCCATGCCGGCCTCGGCCGACAGCACCGTGTCGGCGGTGGAGTCGGCGGTGGTCACGGCGGCGCTGTCGTCGCTGTCGCCCCGGAGCACCAGGTATCCGGCGGCGCCACCGCCCACCAGCGCTCCGGCCAGGACGATTCCACCTACGATGCGCCCCAGGCTCATGCCGCTGCGCGTGGGTTCCATGCTGCTCACTCCCTGACTGTGATGCTTCGTCGAAGCCGGTCTGGCGGT
Organism: Acidimicrobiales bacterium; assembly: GCA_041394285.1. Classification (GTDB taxonomy): domain Bacteria; phylum Actinomycetota; class Acidimicrobiia; order Acidimicrobiales; family SZUA-35; genus CADEDH01. The sequence goes on from JAWKIL010000001.1 coordinate 829,633, forward strand.
CGGTAGGCGCCCGACCGGTACCAGAGACGAACGGCGACGCCATCGGGTTCCCGCCATCCGGGAGCCGGGGATGGGTCGTTCTGCCAGGGGTGGGGCGGCGGGCCTCCCGGGATAGTAGCGGGAACCCTTCGGGTTCCTTGGGTGGGCGTGGTGGGAGCGGGCGGAGCTACCCGCTCCCGCCGGACCCGGCTCAGTGGGTGGCGACCGGCGCCACGGTCTCGGCCAGCTGCTCCATGGCCTGGCGGATCTTGGTGGGGTTGGAGGTGGGAGGAGCGACCACGAGGCGGTGGACGCCCAGGTCCTCGAGCTCCTTCACCCGGTCGAGCGACTCCCGCCGGGGCGACCACACCATCGTGGTCACCTCGATGTCGTCGCCGTTGCGGCCGTGAGCCGCCGCCTCGGCCTTCATGACCTCGAACAGGTGGGCCAGCTCCTCGTCGGTGCCGCTGGCCGGGAAGAAGCCGGTGCCGTAGCGGCCGGCCCGCTTGGCGGCGGCGTCGCTGTGGCCTCCGACCACGATCGGCACCGAGCCCCCGGCCGGCTGGGGCCGGGAGATGGCGTTGGAGAAGTTGGCGTAGCGGCCGTCGTAGGCCGCCTTGTCCTGGCTCCACAGGGCGGCCATGGCGGCGCAGTACTCGTCGGTGCGGCGGCCCCGGTCGGGCCACGGCACGTTGAGGCAGTCGAACTCCTCCTGGAGCCAGCCCACACCGATGCCCAGCTCGAAGCGGCCGTTGGACAGCTTGTGGAGGCTGGCACACTCCTTGGCCAGGACCACCGGGTTGCGCTGGGGGACGATGAGGATGCCGGTGGCCAGCTTCACCTGCTTGGTGACGGCGGCGGCGTAAGCCAGCCAGATCAGAGGATCGGGGATGTCGGGATCCTCCCCACCCGGGATCTTCCCGCTCTCGTGGTACGGGTAGCGGCTCTGGTAGCCGTGGGGGATGACCACGTGCTCGACCGACCAGATCGACTCGATGCCGCACTCGTCGGCGGCGGTGGCGATGGCGGCCGCCCCCTCGGCCGTTGCGTAGTGGGCGGTGTTGGCGAACATGACTCCGAATTTCATGGCCGGAGCCTAAACCATCCCCCCAACCCTTGGAACTGTGGCGCGAGATGCTGCATTTGGGGCGCTCGCGCCACTGTTCGCAGATGTCGGATCCCGTTTTGCCAGTCGGCCAGCAGCGCTGACAGGGTTGAGCGACATCAGCTCAGCTCAGGAGGGGGACGACGTGGCACAGGATGTACGTCCGGGAAAGCGGTTGCCGGGTACCCCGGAGCCCGCCTACGAATGGCCGGGGGCTGACGGGGTGACGATACGGGGTGACGCCTGGGGTCCCGAGGACGGCCCGATCGTCCTCCTCCAACACGGCGGCGGCCAGACCCGTCACGCCTGGAAGGGTGCGGGCGAGACACTGGGCGGGGCGGGCTACCGGGCCATCGCCTTCGACGCCCGGGGCCATGGCGACTCCGACTGGTCACCCGACGGGGTCTACGGCAACGACGAGAACGTGCGGGATCTGCTGGCGGTGGTGAAGGCCCTCGGCGGCGGCCCGCCCATCCTGGTGGGGGCGTCGATGGGGGGTGGCACCAGCCTGGTGGCCATCGGCGACGGGCACCTCCAGGCGGCCGCCCTGGTGCTGGTGGACATGGCACCCAAGATCGAGCCCGAGGGGTCCCGCAAGATCCGGGAGTTCATGGACCAGAAGCCCGAGGGGTTCGAGACGCTGGAGGAAGTGGCGGAGGCGATCGCCAACTACCAGCCCCACCGCAAGCGGCCCCGCAACCTCGACGGTCTGGTGAAGAACGTCCGGTTGGGCGAGGACGGCAAGTACCACTGGCACTGGGACCCCCGCCGCCGCAACCGCACCTGGGACATGGAGGAGTATCGGAGCCGCCTGAGCCGGTGCGCCGAGAACATCAACGTGCCCACGCTGCTGGTGCGGGGCGGTTTGTCCGATGTGCTGAGCGAGGAGGGGGCCCAGAGCTTCCTGGCCCAGTGCCCCCACGCCGAGTACGTGAAGGTGTCGGACGCCGCCCACATGGTGGCCGGCGACCGCAACGACATCTTCGCCGGCGCCGTGATCGAGTTCCTGTTCCGGGTGGCTCCGGTCAACGCCTGATCTCATGTCCGGGACCGCCATCGGTGACGGGCCCGGACACCGGATCACTCGATGAACGTGGCCCAGTCGGCGAGCGGCAGGCGGGGGCTGCGGAAGTTGTTGATGGGATGCGCCGTGTCCTCGTAGCCGAGGGCGATGGCGCAGAAGATCCGCAGCTCGGGCGGTGCCCCCACGAACTCGCTGACGGCCTGCTCCCGCATGGCCCAGCTCTCCTGGGCGCAGGTGCCGAGCCCGGCCTCCTCGGCCAGCAGCATGAACGTCTGGAGGAACATGCCCAGGTCGGACCACTGGGGCGGACCCATCTGGCGGTCGACGAAGCAGAACACGGCGGCCGGAGCCCCGAACAGCTCGTAGTTGCGGGCCACGTGGCGGAGCCGGGCCGGCTTGTCCTCCCGGGGGATGCCGATCGAGGCGTACATCTGCTCGCCCAGCTCCCAGCGCGAGGTGCGGTACGGCTCGCCCAGCTCCCGGGGGTAGATGTCGTAGGCCGGGCGCTCCAGGTCCCGAGCGGCGACGAAGGCCTTGAACCGCTCGGCCGCCACCCCGTTGACCACATAGATCCGCCACGGCTGCACGTTGCCGCCCGACGGAGCCCGGGCCGCCTTGTCCAACAGCTCGGCGATCAGCTGATCGTCGACCGGCCGGTCGAGGAAGGCCCGAACCGACTTGCGCTTGTCCACCGCGGTGCTCACGTCCATGGCGGCCGATCATGTCGCCCCGGGGCGGCCGGGGCAAACGGGCCGGGCTCAGAGGTGGTCGGTGACGGCGGCGGCGAACTCCGATGTGGTGGCCGTGCCCCCCTGGTCCACCGTCAGGTGGCGACCCTCGGCGTAGACGGCGGAGATCGCCTGGTCGAGGCGGGCGGCGGCTCGATCGAGGCCCAGGTGCTCGAGCATCATCACCGCCGACAGCAGGGTGGCGGTGGGGTTGATCCGCTCCTGGCCGGCGATGTCGGGGGCGGTGCCGTGGGCCGACTCGAAGTAGGCGTAGCTCTCGCTGTAGCAGCCCGACGGGGCCAGGCCCATACCGCCCACGGTGCCGGCGGCCAGGTCGCTCAGCACGTCGCCGTAGAGGTTGGGCAGCAGCAGCACGTCGAGCTCGTCGTAGCTGGTGACGAGCCGGTGGGCCATGTCGTCGACGATGTAGCGGGTGAGCCTCACGTCGGGGAACTCGGCCCCGATCTCGGCCACGATGTCGCTGAACCAGCGGTCGGTGGCCGGCAGCATGTTCGTCTTGGCCGACACGGTGAGGCTGGGGCTGCGGCCGCTGCGCTCGGCCCGCCGCAGGGCCAACTGGTAGGAGAAGCGGGCCACCCGCTCGGTGCCGGCCCGGGTGATGATCTTGGCTGCGTAGCGTCCTTCCCCGTCGTAGACCAGCCGGGCCCGGGGCCCGATCAGGCCCGAGGCCCGCAGATCCTCGACGTCGCCCATGATCCCCACGTAGGCGTCTTCCAGGTTCTCCCGCACGATCACGTAGTCGAGCCCCTCGGGCCGGGCCATGGGCGAGCGGTAGCCGGGCCGCCACTGCACCGGGCGCACGTTGGCGAACGTCCCCCGGCCCCAGCGGAGGTGGGTGAGGCCGGGGGTGGTGCCGTTGCTGGAGCCGAACAGCACGGTGTCGGCGGCGTCGAGCCGTTCCACCACGAACGCCTCCCGCTCCCCGGTGTCCATCCGGCCCAGCTCGGCCCCGTCGGGCAGGACGTCGAGCCGCACGGGAAGGTCGAGGGCGTGCAGCACGCCGAGCGAGGCGGCCATGGCTTCCGGAGCGGCGTCGTCGCCCGGGACGACGGCGACCAGGGGACGGGCATCGGTGTCGGTCATCCCGTGCACCCTGGCACGGCACACGTCATCGCCGCAATCAGGTGCGAACCCGAGGCGCCCGCAGGGCGCACCCCAGCGGTGTTCGCCGAAGGCGAACCCGAGGCGCCCGCAGGGCGCACCTCAGGCGCAGTCGGAGTGGTGGCGACGCATGTTGTCGGGGTAGCTGCGCCGGTAGTAGTTCCACAGCTGTTGGCCGTAGACGCCGGCCCCCGTGTTGCTGGCGATGCCGGCCACACCCGATTCCAGCTCCTCCCGCCGGGCCATGAATCCGGCCCCGGCATGGCGAGGGCTGGCCGCCACTGCCGCCGCCAGGTCGGGGGCCAACGGCAGCGGTGCGAGCTCGGTGTCCAGCGTCGGCCCGTGGAACCAGGCCGAGGAGAAGCGGGCCGCTCCCGTGATCACCCGGTGGGTGGTGGCCACGTAGTAGTTGCCGCTCATCTCCTGCAGCATCTCGCCCAGGTTGACCACGAAGGCGTCGGTCCGGGGCGGCACGTCCACCCAGGTCCCGTCGGGCGCTTCCACCTGGAGACCCCCGATGTCGTCCTGGAGGAGCAGGGTCAGGAACCCGGCGTCGTGGTGGGCGTTCACCCCGGCCTCGCCGTCGGGCGTCGGGGGATAGCTGATCAGCTTGACCAGCGACAGTGGGCGGGCCCCGAACAGGAGCCGGAGGTGGCCCTCCGGCAGCCCCAGGCCCGTCGACAGCACGCCCAGCATCTCGTCGGCCAGGGACGAGAGGGCGGTGAAGAAGCGGCTCAGGTGGTCCCGGAACCCGGGGAGCACCTCGTCGGGCAGCCACTGGTTGGGGCCGTCGAGGCGGAGGTAGGGAGGGTCGGCCCGCAGGTCCCGCACGGGGTTCTCCACCGCCAGGTCGAGCTGCTCCCGTTGGTCGGGGCGGCCCCCGGTCAGCTCGGCCCCCACCGGCTCCCACCCCCGGAAATGGGGCGAGCCCACCTTGTCGATCCGGCGCTTGGTCTCTTCGGGCAGAGCGAAGAAGCGGGCCCGGTAGCCGGCGTGCTCGGCCAACAGGTCCCGGCTCACCCCGTGCCCGACGAGGTGGAAGAACCCGATGTGGTGGCAGATGCTGCGCACCTCGTCGGCCAGGGCCCGGCGGTCGGCTTCGTCCCCGTTCCGCCACCGGGTTAGGTCGACCTCGGGAATCACCGTCAGCACTGCGTCGTCGGTCGTGCCGTCCATCGTCACCTGAGTGCCTCCTCCGGGTCCACCTCGCCCGCTGATGGTAGGGCGTGGAGCCGCTGGCCCTTAACCCGGGGGTGAGGTCGGCTCGCTGGGGGCGGCGGCGTCGAGGAGGGCCTGATGGCGGGCCAGGTTCTCCCGGTAGCGGGCCTGGTCGGCGCTCGACGGCGGTGTGACCGTGATGGCCCGCTGGTCGGCCGCCACCGCCTCGGCCAGCAGGGCCCGGTCGCCGTTGGCCTGATACAGGCGAACCAGATGGTCGGCCAGCTCGTCGAGGCAGGCGCCGAGCTCGTCACCAGGGCCGGCGGCCGCCGCCTCCACCGCCTGGCGGCCGGCGGCCGCCGCCTCCACCAGGGCCGAAACGGGCCCGCCCTGGGAGTGGACGCGGGCCAGGAGGCGAGCCAGGTCGCTGCACCGGTCAGCCAGATCGGCCGATGCGGCCGGGGTGAGGGCCACCGATCGCCGGGCGGCGTCGGCCGCCTCGGCCAGCACCGCCGGATCGTTGTGGGCCGAGCTCAGCTCGCCCAGGTAGCGGGCCAGGTCGGACAGGTACCCCGGCAGCTCGGCGCTGTGGTCGGCGGTGGCCGCCACCGCCTCACCGGCGGCCCCGGCCGCTTCGGCCAGCAGATCCAGATCGTTGCTGGCGGCGAACAGGCCGGCCAGGCGGGTGCCGAGGTTGGCCAGGTGCCGGGGCCGGTCCGGGCTGTCGACCGGTACCGCCTGGAGCACCTGGCGGGCGGCGTCGGCGGCGTCGGCCAGCACCGCCGGGTCTCCGGTCTCGACGTAGAGCCGGGCCACGTGGTTGGCCAGGTTGTTGAGGCGCGACGCCAGCTCGGGCCCCTCCAGGGTGGTGGCCTCCACCGCCCGCCGGGCGATCTGCACCGCCTCGGACAGTGCGGCCCGATCGCTGGTGACCGTGTGGAGCCGGGCCAGGTGGTTGGCCAGGTTGTTCAAGCGGGCCGGCAGCTCCGGGCTGTCGGGTTCCGTGGTCTCCACCGCCCGCCGGGCCGTCGACACGGCCTCGGCCAGCACCGCCTCGTCGCCGCTGGCGGCGTACAGGCGGACCAGCCGGTTCGCGAGGTTGTTCAGATAGCCGGGCAGCTCGGGGCTGCCGTCGGGTGTGGCGGCGGCGGCCTCGCGGGCGGCGTCCACCGCCTCGTCGAGCACCCCTCGCCGTCCCTCCACGGCGTGCAGGCGGGCCAGCCGGTTGGCCAGGTTGTTGAGATAGGCCGGGCGCTCGGGGCTGTCGGCCGGCGCTGCGGCCACCGCCGCCCGGGCCGCTTCCACCGCCTCCACCAGGATCGGACGCTCGCCGTTGGCGGCGTACACGTCGGCCAGCCGGATGGCCAGGAGGTTCAGGCGGTAGGGCAGCTCGGGGCTGTCGGGGGGAGTGGTGTCCACCGCGTGGCGGGCCGCCGCCAACGCATGGTCGAGCACATCGGTCTCGTCGGACCCGGTCTCGGACGATGCGAGCTGCTCGGCCAGCCGGGTGGTGAGGGCGTGGAGCTCGGCGCTGGTGGACCCTGCCGCCTCCGCCTGACCGGCGACGGCCGCCGCTTCCTCCAGCACCGCAGCCTGGCCCGAGGCCCGGTACCAGTCGAGCAGCCGGGAGGCCAGGGCGATCAGGCGGTCGGCACGGTCGGGGGCCTCGGGTGGCACCTGGTCGAGCCGGCGCCGGGCCACGGTCACGGCTTCGGCCAGCACCTCGGGTCGGGGATCGGCGGCCGCCAGCTCCAACAGGCGGTTGGCCAGGTTGCCGAGGCGGCGGTCCAGGTCGGCGCCCCGGTCGGGTGTGGTGGCGACTGCTCGACGCGACGCCTCCACCGCTTCGTCGAGCGCCGACCGGGCGCCGGTGGCCCGGTGCAGCTCGGTGAGTCGAGCGGCCAGCTTGGACAGGCGGCCGGCCAGCACGGCCGGTCGGCCGGTGCTGGCCTTCACCGTCTCGCGGGCCACCGACACCGCCTCGTGGAGCACATCCAGCTCCCCGGTGGTCACATGGAGGCGGGCCAGGGCGTTGGCCAGGTTGTTCAGGTAGGCGGCCCGGGCCGGGTCGTCGGTGCGCGCCGCCTCCACCGCGGTGCGGCCGGCCGCCGTAGCCTCTTCCAGCACCGCCGTGTCGGGGGTCAGCCCGTACTGTTCGAGCAACCGGGCCGAGAGATCGTGGTAGCGGCGGGCCCGCTCGACCCCGTCGGCCGGCGTGGCGGCCGCCGCGTCGCGGGCGGTGGCCAAAGCCTCCTCCAGCACCGCCGGGCGCCGGGTGGCCCCGTACTGGCGGGCCAGCAGCAGCGACAGGGCGTGGACCAGCCGGGTGCGGTCGGCCTCGGTGGGGGCCCCCTGCCGGTTCGCGGCCTCGCTCGGGGCCTCGGCACCGGCCGCCCGGGCGTGCCGTGCGGCGGCGGCCCGCCCGGCCAGCTGGCTCACCTCCAGCGCTCGGCGGGCCTCGGCCACCGCCGCCGTGATCGTGTCGGGATCGCCGTCGATCCGGTGCAGCTCGCCCAGGTGGTGAGCCAGTTGCTCGTGGTAGAGCCAGCGGTGGGGGACGTCGATCGGCGTCTGGTCTACCAGGGCGCGGCACAGGGCCACCGCCTCGCTGAGCGCCGCCCGCTCGTCGCCCCCCGGATGGGTGGACGACAGCAGGGCCGCCAGCTCGGACGTGCGGGCGGATCGGGCCGGGCTGGTGACCGGCGTGTGGGCCAGGGCGGCACGGGCGGCGGCCACCGCCGCCTCGGCCAGCCGGGCCTCGCCGAAGCGGGCGTGGAGTTGGCCCAACGTGACGGCCAGGGCCGCCAGCCGGTCGGTGTGCTCGCCGGTGAGCGGCCCGGGACGGCCCCGGGGAGCCGGCGGGGGCAGAGCGCCGAGGGTGGTGAGGGTGGCCTCCGCTCCGTCCAGGGCGGCCGCCCGGTCCGAGGCGGCCTGGGCCCGGCGGACGAGGGCCAGGGCCAGCGTGAGCCCCACCCACCAGACCGAGTCCGAGGGGGCCATCTGGAGGGCCTGCCGGGATGCTTCGATGCCCTCGGCCAGCGCCTGTTCGTCTCCCTTGGCCGTCCCCTGGGCTGTGAGGCGCAGGGCCAGGCCGTCCAGGCGGGCCACGTAGGCCGGGGTGCCTTTCGGCGTGAGCTGCACCGCTCGTCGGGCCACGCTGACCGCTTCGTCGAGGCGCACCCGGGGTCCGCCAACGTCGAACGACTCGAGCAGGTGGGCCGACAGGTTGTCGAGCAGGGCCGGCAGCTCGGCGGCCTGGGGTGCCGCGGCGGCCACGGCCTGGCGGGCCACGCTGACCGCTTCGTCGAGGGCGGCCCGACCCGCCCCGGCGTGGTAGAGCTCGGCCAACCGGTTGGCCAGGTTCCCCAGGCGGCCGGCCAGCTCCGGGCTGGCCTGGTCTGTCAGGTCGACCGCCCGTTGGGCCGTGGCGTGGGCTTCCTCCAGCACCCCGTCGTCGCCGCTGGCGGCGTGGAGGCGGGCCAAGCGGACCGACAGGTTGTTGAGCTGGCGGGCCAGCTCCGCACCGTCGGCCGGGGCCAGCTCCACCGCCCGCCGGGTGGCCGACACGGCCACCTCGATCCACACCGGGTTGTCGTTCAGCTCGGCCAGGCGGGTCGACAGCCGGGCCACCGTGTCCCATACCGGGGGCCACAGCGGGCGGGGATAGGTGTCGGGCGAGGCTGCCATCAGGTTCGTGACAGACTGGCGGGCCCGCTCGACGTCCTCGGGGGCGGGTCGCCCGGTGGCCGACGGGCCGAGCAGAGCCCGCTCGGCATGGCCCAGGTCGACCAGGACCTGGAGGGGCGCGGCGGCGGTGGTGCCGGCGAGGAGCTCCACCCGGTTCCACAGGCGCCGGGCCAGCCGCTCCTTGCCGTTGGCGGCGGCCCGCCGGGCCCTGGCATCGAGCAGGGCGAGCGCCGCCGGCTGGCGGATCGGGGGAAAGCCGGCGATCACGTCGGCCGCCGCCGCCGTGTCGGCCGCCGAGACGAGACGGTGGAGGGCGGCCGCCATCTGGTCGGCCATGCTGACCGCATCCTCGAGACGGATGGTGTCGTCGGGCGATGATCCCTCCGCCATCGGGCCGAGCCCGGAACCCTCCATGCCGTAACCCTCAGCCCGTGCCGTGCCGTCGTGTGCTGCCGCCATGCGTGTCCACGCAGCGGGGACCACGCTACCAGGTCGCAGGCCTGGCGGACCATCGGATCGCACGGCCAGCGCCTTTGCCCCGGTCGGCCCGGATCGAGCACGCTGGGGCCCTGCCCCCGGTCCGGGGCGCAGCACCGGAAAGGCATCCCGACCATGGCCGACGCTCCCCGCCCCGCAACCACCCCCGGGGCCAAGATGCAGTACCTGATCCGGCGCCGTCCCGGTGTCACCCGGGAGGAGCTGATCGCCCACTGGTTCGCCAACCACATGCCGGGCGTGATCGCCGGCCAGGCCCGGGCGGCCGAGGCGGGGCGGCCCCATGCCCGCCGCTACCGGGCCACGGTGTTCTCCCCCGGCCGTTCCGGCGACCCGGCCTGGGACGGGGTGGCGCAGCTGTGGTTCGACGCCGAGACACCGTCTCCGGCCCAGCCCCACGGCACCACGCCGGCCGACAGCTTCCAGGAGCGGGCCGAGCCCTACGTGCCCTGGGCCACCACGGAACACGTGGTACTCGATCCCCGCCCCCGGCTCCCGGTCGAGCCCCTCACGCTGAACCCGCCGTTCCCGACCACCCGATCAGGCTTCTTCAAGCAGACGTTCCTGGTCACGGCGAAGCCGGGGGCCGACCACGCCGCCCTGTTCGATCACTGGCTCGACGTCCACGTCCCCAACGTCCGAACGGTGATGGGCCAGGTGGGTGGGTTCGGTTACGTGGTCAGCCACTCCGTCCGCCCCGAGTCCGAGCCCTACACCGGGATGGCCGAGCTGTGGTTCGAGGACCTCGACGGCTGGAAGGGCTTTGCGTCCACCATCCAGCCCGACGGGATGGAGCAGTGGACCGACGGCGCCGTCGTCCTCGGCTCGGGCACCGAGATGGTGGGGATACCGTAACCGCCGGAGGCTCCTGCCCGAGCGGGATTAGACCGCTACAGCGCGCCCAGGATCTCGGCGCTGTGCTGGCCCAGGGTGGGGGCGACGGACCAGTTCCACCACTGGTGGGAGACGAGGAACGGGGCCCCCGGGACCTGGACCTGGCCCAGCGACGGATGGTCCTCGTCGCGCCACCAACCGGCCTGGGCCAGATGGGGGTCGGCCCGCAGGTCGGACACCGTGTTGACCGGCGTGATCGGTATGCCGCGGCGCTGGCCCTCCACGAACAGCTCGTGCTTGGTGGCGGCCAGCGTCAGCTCCTCGGTCCACGCATCGACCGCCTCGGAGGCCTCGTTGCGCACTGCGATGTCGTTGAACACCTCGTCGAGCACACCCTCGTTGCCCGTCTCGTCGCAGATCCAGCGGGCCATGGCCTGCCAGTGGTTGGGCTGGAGGGCGAGGATGGCCACATAGCCGTCCTGGCACGGGAACAGGCCGAAGGGGCTGGTGACGGGGCGCCGGTTGCCGGCCCGGGGGCGGGGCACCTGGTCGTCGAGGAACAGCGGCACGCCGGTCTCGGGCGCCATCGACACCATGGCCTCCTGGATCGCCACCTCCACCAGTTGGCCCCGGCCGGTGCGGCGACGGCCCCGGAGGGCGAGCATGGAAGCGATGGCGGCGTTCACCGCGGTGAAGTGCATGGCCAGCTGCACCGGCGCCGCCGGGGCCAGCGGGGGCGAATCGGGGAAGCCGATGGTGGAGGCCAGGCCGCACGAGGCCCACGCCACCAGGTCCGACGTCGTCCAGTCGCGCCGGGGGCCGGTGAGGCCGAACGGGGTGATGGCCACCCACGACGTGGCGGGGTTGGCGGCCCGCACCGCGCTGTGGCCCGAGACCGGGCGGTCCTGGAGGGCGGCGGGCGAATCGTCGAGCACCACGTCGGCGGTGGCCAGCAGTGCCGCCAGGCGGGCTTCGCCGTCGGCGGTGGAGCGGTCGATCACCACGCTCTTCTTGCCCGCCGACAGGAAGGCCCACCACAGGCCCGATTCGGGGCCCTCGACGCCGGGGGCGTGGGGGGCATAGGTGCGGATGGGGTCGCCCTCGGGAGGCTCGACCTTGATCACCTCGGCCCCCAGGGCGGCCAGCAGCCGGGTGCCGTAGGCGCCGGCCAGGCCGGTGAGGTCGACCACGCGGTGTCCGGACCAGGGTGCCATCAGCTCTCCTCCCCGCCGGCGGGGGCGTCGTCGCCCACCAGGCCGACGATCTCGTACCACTGGTCGAACGGCCGGCGAACGATCATCTCCGGCACCCGCTCCCCGAACGCCGCTCCCCGTTCCACCAGGGCGTCGATCTCGGCCTCGCTCAGCCCCACCCGATCGGCCAGGATCTCCCGGGTGTGCTGGCCCATGTTGGGCCCGGCCCAGGGAACCGAGGCCGGGGTGTCGGTCATGCGGATCGGATGGCCGGTGAACAGGTCCCGGCCGAAGCGCACCGACGGGGCGACGTCGTACACCTTGCGGTCCCGGAGCTGGGGGTCGGTCAACACCCCCCGGTGGTCGAGGACCTCGTAGGCGGCGATGCCGGCGCCCTGGAGGCGGGCCGCGGCCTCGGCCGGGCTGATGGCGGCCGTCCAGGCTCCGACGGCCTCGTCGATGGCGTCGTGGGCGGCGAGACGGCCGTCCAGCGTGGCCCAGGCCGGCTCGGTCAGGGCGTCGCCGCCGACCAGGGCGGCCAGCGCCTGCCACTGGGCGTCGTCGGCCACGCTGAGCGCCACCCACCGGTCGTGGCCGAGCGACGGGTACACGCCGGTGGGAGCAGCCCACGGGACCCGGTTGCCGCTCGGCTCCGGGCTGCGCCCGGTGAGCGCGTGGTCGACCAGGAACGGGCCGAGGAGCGAGACCGTCGTCTCCAGCTGGGAGATCACCACGCTCGAGCCGTCGCCCGTCTGGTCACGGTGCTCCAGGGCCGACAGGATCGACACCACGGCATGCATGCCGGCCACGTAGTCGGGCGGGGCCACCGAGGCGATGCCCGCCGGGTCCTCGTTCGGGTGGCCGGTGAGGGCGTCGAGGCCCACGAGCGGGGCCTGGTTGGGGCCGAACGCCCGGAACGGGTAGTAGGGCAGGTCGGGATCGGCCCCGAAGCCCGGCATCACCACGTGGATCAGGCGGGGGTTCACCGGGTGGAGCTGGGCGTAGCTCATCCCCATCCGTTCCAGAGCATCGGGGGTGAAGTTCGACAGGAACACGTCGCACCCCTCGATCAGCTTGTGGGCGGCGGCCAGGGCGTCGGCGTCCTTCAGCTCGAGGCCGATCGACCGCTTGCCCGCCGTCATCTCCGGCAGGTAGGGGCTGGTGTCCATGAACAGCGGGGCGTACTCCTCGGTGCGGGCCCAGGCCGAGCCGAACAGGCGGGCCACGTCGGGGTTCACCCGGGACTCCACCTTCACCACGTCGGCGCCGTGGTAGGCCAGGTAGCGGCCGGCACAGGGCGCGGCCACGGCCACACTGAGCTCGAACACCTTGAGCCCTGCCAGGACCCGATGGTCGTCGTCCATCATCCCCCTTGCCTCACTGTCCAGTGGGTACTGCGCTTGTGTCGCTTCACCGACCTTCGGCCTGGCCGGAGGCCTGAAGGTAGCCTGCGGCAGGGGTCGCCGTCGATTGGGTCGGCGCCGAGACCGGCCGGGCCCCTGGCCGGAGCCGATGCGGCCCGCCGGCCCGGTGTCGGATATCAAGGGGCCCCATGGACTTCAACCTCTTCAGCTACTTCACGTTGGGCCGCCGTCCCGAGCTGGAAGCGGGGCTGGCCGGGCTGCGGGTGGAGCTGTACCAGCGGATGCTCGACGAGACCGCCCAGATCGTGGCGTTCGCCGACGAGGCGGGATTCGCCGGCTTCGGCCACCCCGAGCACCACCTGCAGATCGAGGGGTGCGAGCCGTCGAACGACCTGGCCGCCCTGGCCATGTTCATCGGCCAGCACTCCCGGCGGCTCAAGGTGATCTCGTGCGGCTGGGTGTCGACCACCCACAACCCGCTGCGGGCGGCCGAGACGATCTCCACGCTGGACAACATGCTGCGGGGCCGGTTCGCCTTCGGCCTGGTGCGGGGGTACCAGCACCGGTGGGTGGAGAACTTCAAGGTCCTGCCCCAGCTCGACGCCGTGGGCCCCTGGAACAAGGACACCGAGGCCGACGACCGCAACCGGGAGCATTTCGCCGAGTACGTGGAGGTGGTGCTGCGGGCCCTGACCGAGCCGACGTTCCGCCACCGGGGGGCCTTCTGGCAGTTCCCGGCGCCGGGGATGAAGAACCCCCACCGCCACGACGTGTACACCGAGATGGGGGCGGGGGTCGACGCCGACATGTCGATCAACGAGGTCGGCATCGCTCCCCGGCCCTACAGCCAGCCCTACCCCCAGCTCTACGGCGGGTTCAGCGCCTCCATGCGCACGGCGCTGTTCTGGGCCCGCCATGGCGGGCGCCCGATCGTGATGAGCGGCAACTACGACTTCTGCCAGGTGTTGTGGTCGAAGTACCGGGAAGAGGCGCTCCGCAGCGGGCACGACCCGGCGCCGGGGAGCGAGGCGGCGTGGGGCGGCATCGTGGTCTGCGCCCCCACCGACGCCGAGGCCCAGGCCCAGTTCGAGGACATGGCCTGGTTCTGGGACAAGTGGTCGGTGCCGTTCGGCAACCCCCTGCCCGAGCTCCTGGTGGGCAGCCCCGACACGATCAGCGCCAAGATCGAGGCGGCCCAGGCGCGCTTCAGCCCCCGGGAGACGTTCCTGATCATCCCCCAGGGCATCCACGCCGCCGATCAGGTGTGCGAGTCGCTCGGCCTGTTCGCCGACAAGGTGATGCCCCGCTTCAGCTGAAGACCAACCCGGAACTCTGACGCTGGGTCCCGGAACCCGGGACGCCAGGTCAGAGTTCCGGGCTCGTCAGGCCGGGATGGGGGTGGACTGCCAGCAGAGGAACTGCCAGGTGCCGTCGCGCCGGACCCAGATGACGCTGTAGCGGGCATCGAGGTGGCGGTCGGCGCCGCCTGCGATGACGTGGATCTTGACCCGACCCGTCACCATGGCCGTGTCGCCCACCACCACCGTGGCGGTGTCGCTGCGCTCCTCGGCCCGGTAGTCGAACACCTTGTTGGCGATGGCCTTGATGTAGGACTCCTTGGTGTCCACATGGCCGTTGGAGTGGGTGTAGGACAGCTCGGGGGCGTAGAGCTGCTCGAGGGTGGAGATGTCCTCGGCGATCTGGGCCTCCCAGCGCCGGTCTTCCATCTGGGCGATTTCCGCGGTGACGTCGGTCATGACCCCTTCCTACACCGCGGGTGGACCGGGGGCCAGCACCGGCGCGATCGTTGGTTATGACCCCGCCCTTCCGCATCGAGCCCCTGACCGGCGTTCTCGGGGCCGAGATCGCCGGCATCGACATCGGCCAGCCGCTCGACGATCACACCGTGGCCGCCCTGCGGGCCGCCCTCCACGAGAACCATGTGCTCGTGTTCCGGGAGCAGTCGCTCACGCCGGAGCAGCAGCTGGCGTTCGGTCGGCGGTTCGGCGAGCTGGGCCAGCACCCCTACGTGGAGGGCAATGCCGAGCACCCCGAGATCCTCGACATCGTGGTGGAGCCCGATGACCGCACGAACTTCGGCGGTGGTTGGCACTCCGACGTCACGTTCCTGGCCGAGCCCGACCTGGGCTCGATCCTCTACGCCGTTGAGCTGCCCCCGGTGGGCGGCGACACCCTGTTCGCCAATCAGCACGCGGCCTACGACGCCCTGTCGGACACCATGAAGGAGCTGATCGACCCGCTGGTGGGGATCCACTCGGCCAAGCTCCAGTTCGGCGGCCGGGGCTATTCCCAGCGTTCCCAGGGGATGACCACCCGGGACGCCGAGGGGGCCCGGGAGAGCGAGGTGGAGCATCCCGTCGTGCGGACCCACCCCGAGACCGGGCGCAAGGCCCTGTTCGTCAACCGGGCCTTCACCGTCGGTGTCAAGGGCATGACCCGTACCGAGTCGGCCGGGCTGCTGGAGATCCTGTTCCGCCAGGCCGTGGCCGAGCAGTTCACCTGCCGGGTCCGATGGGCGCCGGGCACCGTCACCATGTGGGACAACCGCAGCGTCCAGCACTACGCGGTGCACGATTACAAGGGGCAGCGGCGCCGGATGCGTCGCATAACGATCCAGGGCGACCGGCCGTTCTGAGTACATCGGCTCGTTCCGGGCCGTTTCTCTGCGTGGTTCCCGCTGGCTGACCGCCGTTCTCAGCGGCATCTCAGACCGGCGCCCGGTACCGCCCCTGCCGGCTCGCAGAGCGAGGTGGCCACAGGGGTAGGCTCGCGATCATGTCAATCAGCGGTGACTACGAGCCGAGCACGTGGGAATGGGTCCGCCAACAGGTGGCGGAGTACGAAGGGTCGAGCGGTGAGCGGGGCAACACCCTGCGGGACACCGGCATGCCGATCATCGTGATGACCACGGTGGGGCGCAAGACGGGCAAGGTCCGCAAGGTGCCCCTCATGAAGGTGGAGCACAACGGGGAGTACGCCATCATCGCCTCCAAGGGCGGAGCTCCCAAGAACCCGGCCTGGGTGGCCAACCTCCTGGCCAACCCCAAGGTCATGATCCAGGACGGCCCGGAGCCGTTCGATGCGGTGGTCCGCCTGGTGGAGGGGGCCGAACGCGACGAATGGTGGGAGCGATCGGTGGCCGCCTACCCGCCCTATGCCGAGTATCAGGCCAAGACCGACCGCCAGATACCCGTGTTCATCGCCAGCCGGGCGAGCTGAGCCGACGGCGGGAACGGATCAGGTCCGGACGGATCGAGCGGTGAGCGTGGGGGGCCGTCGGTGAGCCACGAGGCGCTGATGCACATGGCGCGGCGCACCCTGGCCCACACGCGGGCGGGCACGGTCCCGCTGGCCGAGGGCATCGTGAAGGTGCCGGCGGCCAACTACGTCGATCCCGACCGCTACCGGGCCGAGCTGGATCTGATCTTCCGCCGGCTGCCCCTGGTGGCGGCGGCCAGCGCCGAGCTGCACCGGCCGCGGGACTACCGCTCGATCGATCTGGCCGGGGTGCCGGTTCTGGTGGTGCGGGGCGACGACGGCGAGGTTCGGGCGTATCTGAATATGTGCAGCCACCGGGGGGCGGTGGTCGTGCCCGAGGGGCACGGCAGCGCCCGCCGGTTCACCTGCCCCTACCACGCCTGGACCTACGATGCCGCCGGCTGCCTGGTCGGCGTGCTGGATCGGGAGGAGTTCGGCCCGCTCGACGTGGCCTCCCACGGTCTGCGGGCCCTTCCCGCCGCCGAGCGGGCGGGGCTGGTGTTCGTGGTGCCCGATCCGACGTCGGGTATCGACATCGACGCCTTCCTGTCGGGCTACGACCAGGTGCTCGACCATCTGGGGCTCGACCGGTGCTGGTTCGTGGGCCAGCAGCGGGTGGCCGGTCCCAACTGGAAGGTGGCCTACGACGGCTACCTCGACTTCTACCACCTGCCGATCCTCCACAAGGACACGTTCGGCACAGAGTTGTCGAACCAGGCGATCTACGACGCCTGGGGTCCGCATCAGCGGGTCAGCTCGCCCGACGAGCGACTGCTCCGCTTCGATGCCCTCCCCGATCACGACTGGCCGCTGGCCGCCCTCATCGCCGGGGTGTGGACCGTCTTCCCCCAGACCTCGATCGCCGGGTTCCCGGTGAAGGCGTCCGACGGCTCGGCCACAACGCTGTACATGGTGTCGACCCTCTACCCGGGGGCCGATGTGGCATCGTCGACCACCCAGCAGACGTTCCTGTCCACGGTGGAACCCACCCTGGCCCTGCAGGCGGCGATCGAGGCCCAGATGCGGTTCCTGCTGGGCGTGGTGCGGGACGAGGACTATGCCACCGGGCTGCGGATCCAGCAGGCGCTGGCCACCGGGCTGCGCCGCAACGTGCTGTTCGGGCGCAACGAGGCCGGCGGGCAGCGCTTCCACGGCTGGGTCGACCGGCTACTGGCCGCCCGCGATGCCGGCGCGCTGGCTGCGCTGTTCGCCGTCCCCGAGGTCGTCCACCAGCCCTGAGCCCGTCCCGCACAACCGCGACACAGTTCGAACTGACGTCGCGACTGTTGCGCTGGGCGCACACATCGCGACCCAGATCGAGGCAGTGGCGCGATTGTGCGGGCGGCGGCGCGCTCGGGTGTCAGTGGGCGCAGCCGCAGGCGGCGCCGCAGCCGCCGCCCATGGGCGGGCCCGAGGGCATGGCCGACGGCGACGGGGAGCCGCCGCTGGTCACCGAGGCGAACACCGACAGCAGGCGTCGGGCGTCGGGATGACCCTGGGGGCAGCTGGCCGGATCGCCCGACTCGGCCATGGGCCGCTTCAGCTCGAAGGTGTCGTCGCAGGTGGTGCAGCGGTACTCGTACGTGGGCACGGGCCGAGATTACCCCTTCAACCACTCCGCTGTCGCCCGGGCCATCTTGGCCCCGTCGTAGCCGATCCGCTGCACCGGCTCGACCTCGAGGATCACCCTGCGGGGCGAGTCGAGGAACCGTACGAAGCGGGCCTGGGCTCCCTCGTGGCCCGGCATGAGCGCCGCCGCCAGCTCGGGGTAGAACCAGGCCTTGAGCTCGGCGTCGTCGTCGTGCACCGTGCACCGGCCCTTCCACGTGACGGTCTTGTCCCGGGGCAGGGGCGAACCGGTGCTGGTCACCACGATCGATACCCGGGGATCCCGGCGGACGGCCGTGATCCGGGCCCGCTGGCTCGACGCCGTGAGCCAGAACCGGCCCCGCCGCCACACGTAGCTCATGATCACGCCCACCGGCCATCCCTCGGCGTTGGCCCAGATGAACGTGCACTCGTTGTGGGCTCCGAGCAGTTGCTCCTCGGTGGCCCCGTCGAGGTCGAAGGCGGTGACGTCCTCGTAGTCCATCGGACAGCCCCCTGGGCCCTCAGGCCTCGGACCGGATCACGCCAGCCCCGGTGGGGTCCACGTAGCTGCCGTCGTACTTGATCCGATTGTGGCTGTGGCCCACGTGGTGCAGGCCGAACGCCGACTGGATGGCGGTGTAGATCCCCATGGCGTCCTGGGCGTTGTTGACCGACTGCTTGGCCAGCGTGAGGCCGAACATCGGCCGCTTGGCGATGTGGGCGGCCAGGGCCAGCGTCTCGGCCTCCAGGTCATCCCGGGGCACCACCCGGTTCACCATGCCGTGCTGGAGGGCCTCCTGGGCGCTGATCGACCGGCCGGTGAACAGCATGTCCTTGGCCAGCCGGGCCCCGGCCTCGAACGGGTGCACGAAGTACTCCACGCCGTTCACCCCGAACGCCACCACCGGATCGGAGAAGGTGGCGTCGTCGGAGCACACGATCAGGTCCATCGGCCACACCAGCATCAGGCCGCCGGCGATCACCTTGCCCTGGACCGAGGCGATGGTGGGCTTGGCGATGTTGCGCCACCGCCAGCACAGGCCCACATACATCTCGGCTTCCTTGGCCATGTACCCCTCGGCCCCCTCGGCGTCGAAGTGGCACTGGGTGCCGATGGCGCCCACGTCGTGGATGGTGGTGGTGGCCCGCAGGTCGTGGCCCGACGAGAAGTGCTTGCCGTCGGCCGCCAGCACGATCACCCGCACGTTCTCGTCCCGGGCCGCCTGGTCGAACGCCTGGTTCAGCTCCGACAGCATCAGGTAGTCCTGGGCGTTGGCCGCCTCGGGACGGGCCAGCGTGATCCGGGCCACCCCCTCGGTCGGTTCGTCGTAGCGCACCCGCTGCCAGTCGCTCATCGTCGTCATCTCCCGTTCCGTCGGTCAGCCCGATTCTGGCAGCCCGGTCGCCGGGACGACAGCGGAGCCGTCCCGTCCGTGGCAGCATTGGCGCCCATGGACGACACCCTCCGGATGCTGACGGCGGCCCAGGACGAGGCGGCGTCCCTGTTGGCCCAGGCCGGCGACTGGCTCACCGCCGCCGAGCGGGTGGCCGTGTGGGCCGAGGCCCGGGACGCCGCCACCAACGAGCTCGACCGGGCCCGGCGGGAGGCGATCAGCCCCGCCGCGGTCGACGGCCGTCACCGGGCCACCCCCGAGCTGTCGGCCCCGGCGGTGGAGGTGGTGCACCGGGTGGCGTCCGACCCGGGCCGACTCACCCGGCCCTGGGCCGAGGCGGCCATCGCCCAGCTGGGGGAGGAGGCCTACACCGAGCTGGTGGGGGTGACGGCCATGGCCTGCGCCCTCGAACGGTTCCGCCTGGCCGTCGGGCTGCCGACCCGGACGCTCCCGGCGCCGGTGGCAGGTGAGCCGGCCCGGGTCCGCCCCGACGACGTGGGCGACGTCGGGGCCTGGGTGGCCCAGACCGTGCACAAGGCCCGGGCCAACGTGAGCCGGGCCCTGAGCCTGGTGCCCCGCACCAACCACGCGTGGCGGCTCCTGGTCGACTCCCACTACACCCGGGGCGCCGACTTCTACCGGCTGGTGTGGGATCGGCCTCTCAGCCGGCCCCAGGTGGAGCTCGTGGCGGCCCGCACCACATCTCTCCACGAGTGTTTCTATTGAACGTCGTCCCATGGTTCGCTGCTCCGTGCGAGCGGCGCCGAGCTTGGCCTGGCCATCAACCTGACCGTCGCCCTCAGCCCGACATCGGCCGGCGACGCCGGCGTTCCCCACGGTCGTGAGCTGTTGACGTTTGCGTCGGCCGTCCACGCGGCCCCGGGACCCGACGACCCCGAGCTGGCCGCGGCCCGGGAGCAGCTGCGGGCGGCGGTGGGCGACAACGGGTTGGCCGAAGCGGCGGCCACCGTGGCCGCCTTCAACGGGCTGGTCCGGGTGGCCGACGGGACCGGCATCCAGCTCGACGCCGGCGTGCTGCACGACTCGGCCGACTTCCGGGCCGAGTTGGGCGTCGACCGATACGGAGGCGCCGTCAACACCGCCACCACCCCCCAAGCGGTCGATCGCCGGTCGATCGGGGATCTGTTCGCCTGAGACATCGGCCCGGCCGGCGGCCAGGGCCGGCGAGGTCCGGAGGCGATCCTGCTCACCGGCGCCGGTCCCACCGGCTCTACCGCCAACGGCCCGGCTCCTGGTTCACTCGGCTCCGGCATGCCGGGCGGCGACCCTCGCCCGGCCGGAGAGGCGGTGCGGAGCGATGCGGTCCTACCAGGGGCGGAGGAAGCTGGAGCAGCAGCTGGCGGCGGCCATCGTCGCCCTGGTGCTGGTGGCCCTGGTGGTGTTCACCTCACTGCCGGCCGGGGCGGCGCCGATCGGGTTCACCCCCACGCCACGGGACGGTTGGGACACCAACGGCACGGTCTACGCCACCAAGATCGTGGGCGACACCCTCTACCTCGGCGGCAGCTTCACCCAGGTCCGCTCGGCCTCGGGGCAGGTGGAAGCCCGGACCAACCTGGCCGCCGTCAGCCTCGACACCGGCGCCCTCCTGCCGTTCCGGGCCGATACCGACACACCGGTCCGGGCCATCGAAGGCGACGGCACCACCGTGTGGGTGGGGGGCTCGTTCAGCAAGGTGAATGGGGCCTACCGCCGCCGAATCGCCGCCCTGGACCCCGCCACCGGGCAGGTCAGCACCCGGTACAAGGTGGGTGTGTCGTCCACCGTGTACGCCATCGAGAAAGGCCCGTCGGCCCTCTACCTGGGCGGCGGCTTCGGGAACTCGGCCAACACCGGCCTGCCGTACCTGGTCAAGGTCGACCCTGCCACCGGCGCCATCGACACCAGCTTCGCCCCCCGGCCCAACGCCGCCGTCCGGGCCCTGGCCCTGTCGGGCGATCGGCTCATCGTGGGGGGCGACTTCACCTCGATCAGCGGGGTGGCCCGGTCCTACGTCACGGCGTTGTCGGCCGCCGACGCCACGGTGGTGGGCGGCGACTTCACGCCCACCGCCACCGGCAAGGCCTTCGCCGTCGACGTGTCGCCTGACGGCTCGGTCGTCTACGCCGGCCTGGGCGGCGCGGCCAACCGGGTGATCGCCTGGAACGCGGTCACCGGGGCCCGGCTGTGGCGCCACGTGGCCATGGGCGACGTCCAGGCGATCCGGTTGGTGGGCGGGAAGGTCTACTTCGGCTTCCACGAGGGGTTCGCCGGCGACACCACGGTGCGACTGCTGGCCGTCGACGCCGCCGCCGGCACCCTCGACCCCTCGTTCCGGCCCACCGTGGACTCCTTCTGGGGCGTGTGGGCCATCGACGGCACGGCCGACGCCCTCGTGGCCGGCGGCCAGTTCACCACCGTCCAGAACGTCCCCACCCGGGGCATCGCCAGCTTCGCCCCCGCCGGCTGAGCCCCCTCGCCGGCTGCGACATCCGGACCTCAGTTCCAACCGCGTAGCGGCATGTACCCCTCAGAGGTACATGGGGGTACACGATTCGTTCCGGGGTCCGGATGTCGCGGGCGTGGCTCAGCTGACAAGACGGCGGGCGATGACGGCGGGGTCGACGACGAGGCCGGTGACCTTGGCCAGCCACCGCTCGGCCGCCTCGGCCACGGCGTGGTACACGACCGAGGCGGCGGCTATGGCATCGGGACCGGGCCAGCCCGCCGGCAGGACCTCGGGCGGCAGGTCGGGGTCGGCCAGGCGGGCCCGGCGCAGCTCGTGCACGAGCATCGTGCGCAGGGCAAAGGCGGTTTCGTCGTCGACCTCGCCCGACTCGGCGACCGCAGCGGCCAGCGGGCCGTACGTGCGGGCCACGGCCCGGTAGCGTTCGGCCACCGGTTCCAGGTCGAAGGCCGAAGCGGGCCAGCCGGCGCCGGCCAACGCGGCCCCGTCGTGGAAGCTGGCCCGGGCGACGGGCACCGGGCCGACCGCCCCCGCCGCCCGCAGCCAAGCGTCCACCGCCTCGGGGTCGGCCCGGGGGGCGGCCAGCACGCCCGGGGCCACCGGGGCGAAGCCCCGCTCGGCCAGCACGGCGGCCGCAGTGGGACCGGCGGCCCCCGCCGGAGCGGCGTCGATCAGCACCAGCGTCCACAGCCCGTCCCAGGCGAGGGCGCCGCCATAGATCCGGGCCTCGGCGGCGGCGAACTCACCCATGGCCCACGGCGTGAGCCGGTACCGGCTGCGCCGGCCCACCCGCTCCACCTCGAACCAGCCCTCGGCCCCGAGGCGGAACATCGAGGTGCGGACGAGGCGCTCGTTGAAGCCGAACTGGTCGACCAGGTCGATCAGGTCGCCGAGCCAGATCTCGCCCCCGGCCGGTACCACCGAGTCGCCGAAGATCGTCACCAGCACCGACCGGGCCGAGATGTCGGGCCGGGCCCCGAAACCGGCCGGATCGGGGAGGGGAGCGGCGACAGGTGACGGCATGGAAACATGATACACGATCTTGCCATGTGGGCAAGGAGTGTGTATCGTTTCAACAACGACCCCCGGCACGGGAGCAACCGCCTTGACCACCACGCCGTCCCTCACCCCGCCCGCACCGCCCCAGAGCCCCGAGGAGCGATTCCAGTCGCTGATCGGGGCGGGCGAGAAGATCGAGCCCCGGGACTGGATGCCCGAGGCCTACCGCAGCACGATGATCCGCCAGATCGCCCAGCACGCCCACTCCGAGGTGATCGGCCAGCAGCCGGAGGGCAACTGGATCACCCGGGCCCCCACGCTGGTGCGCAAGGCCATCCTGATCGCCAAGGTGCAGGACGAGGCCGGTCACGGCCTCTACCTGTACTCGGCGGCCGAGACCCTGGGGGTCAGCCGGCACGAGCTGACCGAGCTGCTCCACGCCGGTCGCCAGAAGTACTCGTCGATCTTCAACTACCCCACGCTCACCTGGGCCGACATCGGCTGCATCGGGTGGCTGGTGGACGGGGCGGCGATCACCAACCAGGTGATGCTGAGCCGCACGTCGTACGGACCCTACGCCCGGGCCATGGTCAAGATCTGCAAGGAGGAGTCGTTCCACCAGCGCCAGGGCTACGAGATCATGCTGTCTCTGGTGAAGGGCACCGAGGCCCAGCGGGCCATGGCCCAGGATGCTCTCAACCGGTGGTGGTGGCCGTCGCTGGTGATGTTCGGCCCGCCCGACACCGACTCGCCCCACACCCCGGAGTCGGTGGCCTGGGGCATCAAGTTGGAGACCAACGACGAGCTGCGCCAGCGGTTCATCGACACCACCGTCCCCCAGGCCGATCACCTCGGGCTCACGATTCCCGATCCCGAGCTGCGATGGAACGATGAGCGGGGCCACTACGACTTCGGCCCGATCGACTGGGACGACTTCTGGCGGGTGATCAAGGGCGACGGCCCCTGCAACCGGGAGCGCATGGCCCACAAGCTGGCGGCCTGGAACGAGGGCGCCTGGGTGCGGGAAGCGGCCCAGGCCCATGCCGCCAAGCGGGCGGCCCGGGCCGCCGCCGAGGGCACCGAGCATCGCCGGGTCCATGAAGGGGACGTGACCACCGACGAGACCGCAGGAGACCAGCAGTGAGCTACCACGTACCCAAGGCCGAGGGCGAGATCGACCCCACCTTCAGCGGCCGGGCAACCGGCGGCTACCCCCTGTGGGAGGTGTTCATCCGGGCCAAGCGGGGCCTGAACCACGTCCACGCCGGCAGCATCCATGCCCCCGACGCCGAGACGGCCGTGCTGGCGGCGCGCGACGTCTACACCCGGCGCAGCGAGGGCGTCTCGATCTGGGTGGTGCCGTCGGCCCAGATCCACGCCTCCGATCCCGACGAGGCCGACGCCTTCTTCGACTCGGACAAGCCGTACCGGCACCCCACGTTCTACGAGATCCCGGAAGAAGTGGGGCACATGTGATGACGGCCTCCACGCCCACCCCCACCTCGACCGCCGCTCTGGTCACCTACCTGCTGCGCCTGGCCGACGACAACCTGATCCTGGCCCAGCGCCTGGGCGGCGCCATCAGCTGGATGCCCGACGTGGAGGACGACGTGGCCGTGGCCAACCTGTGCCTCGACCACCTGGGTCAGGCCCGCAACCTCTACACCTACGCCGGGGCGGTGGAAGGCGCCGGGCGCACCGAGGACGACCTGGCCATGCTGCGGGGCGAGCGGGAGATGCTCAACGCCGTTCTGGTGGAGCAGCCCAACGGCGACTTCGCCCATCTCGTGGTGCGCCAGCTGTTCACCGACGCCTACCAGGTGCCGCTGTACGAGGCCCTAGTGGCCAGCGCCGATCCCGAGTTGGCGGCCATCGCGGCCAAGGCGGCCAAGGAAGCCCGCTATCACCTGCGCTTGTCTTCCACCTGGGCCGTCCGCCTCGGTGACGGCACCGACGAGAGCCACCGCCGGATGCAGGCCGCGGTGGACGGGCTGTGGTCGTTCACCGGCGACCTGTTCACCACCGACGCGGTGGAGGCCGAGCTGGCGGCGGCCGGCGTGGCCCCCGACCTGGACGCCCTGCGGGCCCGGTACGACGCCACCGTGGCCGAGGTGCTGGCGGAGGCCACGCTGAGCCCGCCCACCGATCCCTACCAGCGGATCGGGGGCCGCACCGGCTACCACACCGAGCACCTGGGCCACCTCCTGCCCGAGATGCAGTCGCTGTACCGGGCCCACCCGGGAGCCGAGTGGTGAGCGCAGCCACCGATCAGGGCCCAGCCACCGATCAGGGGATCACCGCCCGGCGGGCGCTCCACGACGCCCTGGCCGCCGTACCGGACCCCGAGATCCCCGTGCTCACGTTGGCCGACCTGGGCGTGCTCCGCTCGATCGAGGAGATCGGCGGTCGGGTGGTGGTCACGATCACCCCCACCTACTCCGGCTGCCCGGCCATGGCCCACATGGCGACCGAGCTGCAGGCCGTCCTGGAGCGGGCCGGCGTGGAAGGCGAGGTGCGCACGGTGCTCAGCCCGGCGTGGACCACCGACTGGATGAGCGCCGAGGGCCGGGCCAAGCTCCAGGCCTACGGCATCGCCCCACCCCCGGCCGCCCCGGCCGACGGGCCCGTGCCCGTGGCGCTCGGCCACCGGCGGGGGGCGCCCGGTGACAGCCGCCAACCCCCCGCCGTGCACTGCCCCCAGTGCCATTCGGCCCGTACCGAGGTGGTGAGCGAGTTCGGCTCCACCGCCTGCAAGGCCCTGTACCGGTGCCTCGACTGTCTCGAACCGTTCGACTACTTCAAAGGGCTGCACTGATGGCCATCGAGTTCCACCCCCTGCCGGTGACGATCCGCCACCAGACCGACGAGTCGGTCAGCCTCACCTTCGAGGTGCCCGAGGAGCTCCGGCCCACGTTCACCCATCTCCCCGGACAGCACGTGGTGCTGCGGGCGATGATCGGGGGCGAGGACGTGCGGCGCTCCTATTCGATCTGCACCGCCCCCGGTGGCAACCGGATCACCGTGGGGGTCAAACGCATCCCCGGCGGTGTGTTCTCCAGCTGGGCCACCACCGAGCTGACCGACGGCGACACGGTCGACGTGATGGCTCCCATCGGCGACTTCCACCACCGCCCGGCCGCCGGTGCCTCCGCCCACTACGTGTTCCTGGCCGCCGGGTCGGGCATCACGCCGGTGCTGTCCATGCTGAGCACCATCCTGGAGCTGGAGGAGCACAGCCGCTGCACGCTGGTGTACGGCAACCGCACGGTGGGCTCGATCATGTTCCTGGAGGAGCTGGAAGGACTGAAGGACCGCTTCTGCGACCGGTTCCAGCTCATCCACACCCTCAGCCGGGAGGGGAGCGGCGTCCCCCTGTTCGAGGGCCGCATCGACGACGAGAAAATCCGGGCCCTGGCCACCACGCTGATCCCCACCGGGTCGGTCGACGCCTGGTACCTGTGCGGACCCCTCGACATGGTGGAGACGGTCACCAAGACCCTGGCCGATCTCGGCGTCGACCCCTCCACGATCCACCACGAGCTGTTCTTCGATCAGCGGATCGAGTCGCTGCCCGAGGTCCCGGCCGACACCGAGGGCCTGGTGCCCATGACGTTCACCCTGGACGGGCGCACCTCCCAGGTGGCGGTCGATCCGGCCGGGCCCAGCCTGCTCGACTACGCCCGCAGCGTGCGGCCCGAGGTCCCCTTCGCCTGCAAGGGCGGCATGTGCGCCAGCTGCCGGTGCCGGGTGACCGAGGGGGCGACGGTGATGGCCAAGAACTACGCCCTCACCGAGTCGGAGGTGGCCGACGGGTACGTCCTGTCGTGCCAGGCCCATCCCGCCCCCGGCGTCACCGCCCTCGCCCTCGACTACGACATGAACCTGAAGGGCACCGGGGTGAGGCTGTCGCAGTCATGACCGCCCCCCGGACGGCCAGCTGAGCCAGCCCCGGCGCCGGATGCGGTGGGCCGTCTCCACCACGGTGGCCGGGGCCCGCAGCGCCAGGTGGTCGAACCGGCGGTAGCGGTCGGCCAGCACGAACAAGGGGCTGGCGACGGCCCCCTGCTGATCCCACCAGTAGACCCGGGCCCGGGCGGCGTGGAAGGCATCCGAGGCCAGCACCACGAAGTCGACCGGGCCCACCAGCCGGGACGCCTCGGTGACGTTCTCCCACGTGCTGCGGGAGCGCTCGTCCAGCACCACCAGGGTCGGGTCCAGCCCCCGGGCCACGGCGATCTCGGCCATCTCGGCCGCCTCCGACCGCTCGGACCGGACGGGGCCGCCGGTGAACACCACCCGGTCGATGCGACCCGTGCCCACCGCGTCCAGGGCCAGATCCACCCGCCACCGCTGCGCCATCCGCAGCAGGGGGTTCGTGCCCGGCACGCCGAGCACCACCACCGCCCCCCGCCCGATGGGTGGGATGTCGGGCCCCGCCCCCTGACGCCGGTAGGCCGCCTCGGTGAGGGCGGTCAGCGCCGCGGCCAGGACGCCGGCGCCTGCCAACGTCACGGTCGTCACCGTCCGCCACCGGAGCCGGCGGGTTCCCATGGCCGGCCACGCTACCGCCGACGGCCGGGTGAGGGGCCGGCGCCCGTTCTCACGAAATCCGGTGTGGACGGCTGTCGGGAGCGCGACACTGCGTCCATGAGCGAGAGCCTCACGTGCACGGTGGCGCCGGGGCCACGCACCCGACTGGCGGTCGAGGTGTGGGGCGAGGCCGGGCCGCCGGTGGTGGCGCTGCATCCCGGCGTGGGCGACCGGCGGATCTGGCGCTGGTGCGCGCCGGCCTGGGCCGCCGGGGGATGCCGCGTGATCGCGTACGACCGCCGGGGCTTCGGCGACACCACGTACACGGCTGAACCCCACGACGATCTCGACGATCTGCTGGCCGTCACCGCCGCCACCGGGGCCCGCCCCGCCGTGGTGGTGGGCAACAGCCGGGGCGGCGGGCTCGCTCTCGATCTCGCCCTCGACCATCCCGACCAGGTGAGCGGCCTGGTCCTGATCGCCCCCTCGGTGACGGGCTACGACGACGGCGAGTGGCCCACGTCGCCGGGCGAGGAGGATCTCGACCGCCGGATCGAGCGGGCCGAGGAGGATGGCGACCGGGACGAGGTGAACCGGCTGGAGGTCCACTACTGGCTTGACGGGCCCGATCAGATGGAGGGCCGAGTGGACGGCGAAGCCCGTGACCTCATGGCCGACATGAACCGCCGGGCGCTGGCCGCCCCCGCCACGGGGCCGGTGCGGGAGCGTCCGCCGGCCTGGCCCCGGCTGGCCGATCTGGCCGCGCCCACGCTGGTGGTGGTGGGCCAGCACGACCTGCCGGGCATCCACCGCCAGTGCGCCGACCTGGTGGCGGCCGCTCCCCGGGCCCGCCTGGTCACCGTGCACGACACCGCCCACTGCCCGATGCTGGACGATCCCGGGACGCTCAACCTGCTCGTGTCGGACTTCGTCCAGAGCCTCCGTTCCGCCTGATCTGTCACAGAGACGGCGGCTGCCTCGTCGAGGGGGTGAGAGCAGACCGAGAGGAGCGAGCGATGGACACACAGGGGCACGGGGCGCAGGCGGGGTACGACACGGTGGTGGTCGGGGGCGGCCTGGCCGGCTTGGTGGCGGCCAACCTCCTGGCCGATCGGGGCCAGGCGGTGGCGCTGGTGGAGGCCCGGCGTCGGCTGGGCGGGCGGGCCGCCACCGACGAACGGGAGGGACACCGGTTCAACCAGGGGCCCCACGCCCTGTACCTGGCCGGGCCGGGCATGGCGGTCCTGCGCCGCCTGGGAGTGGAGCCGACCGGCGGGCAGCCTCCGTCGTCGGGATCCCTGGCCTGGCTGGACGGTCGCCTGGGCCTGTTGCCCCGCAGCGCCGGCACCCTGGCCGCCACCCGGCTGCTGGGCCCGGCCGACAAGGCAGTGGTGGGACGGCTGCTGGGCGCACTGCCCCGGCTCGATCCGGCCGACGTGGCCGGCCTGTCGGCCGCGGCCTGGATCGACGGGCTGACCGACCGGGCGAAGGTCCGGCACCTGCTGCACGGGCTGGTCCGACTCACCACCTACGCCGCCGACGTCGACGTGCTGGCCGCCGATGTGGCCCTGGCCCAGCTCCAGTTGGGCACGAGCGGGGGCGTCCTCTACGCCGACGGCGGTTGGCAGCGACTGATCGACCGGCTGGCCGATCGGTTCCGGGGCCGGGGCGGATCGATCCGGGCCGGCGCTGCGGTGGAGGCGTTGACGCCGGGGACCGGCGGGTGGACGGTGGCCACGGCGGCCGGTCCGATGGCGGCCGGGGCGGTGGTGCTGGCCGGGCTGTCGCCGGCGGCCGCCGTACGGCTGTCGGGCTCGGCCGACCTGGCCCGCCGGTGCCGGGAGCTCGTGCCGGCCACGGCCGCCGCCCTCGACGTGGGCCTGCGCCGCCTGCCCCGGCCCCGTCACCCGTTCGCCCTCGGCCTGGACCGGCCCTGGTACCTGTCGGTCCACAACCCACCGGCCGACCTCGGCTCCGGCGTCACGCTCCACGTCATGGCCTACCTCGACCGCCACGACACGGCGCCGGCCACCGAGCCGGAGGGTGACCTCGAGCTGGAGGGCCCGCTCGGGCCGGAAGGGCCGGCCGGCGGGCCGGGGGAGGGGCGGCCCAGCCGGGCCCAGGCTCTGCGAAGCGAGCTGGAGGGCCTGCTCGACCAGGTGCAGCCGGGGTGGCGGCCCCAGTTGGAGACGGCGCGCTTCCAGCGGCGGCTGGTGGTGGCCCATGCCCTGCCCACGGCGGCCGGTGGAGGCCTGGCCGGTCGGCCGCCGGTGGCCGTGACCGACCGACAGGGCCTGTTCCTGGCCGGCGACTGGGTGGGACCGACCGGCCACCTGGCCGACGCCGTGATCGCCAGCGCCGCCGACGCCGCGGACGCGGCGGCGGCCACCCACCCAGCCGGCCGGGACGGCGGGACGCTGGTGCGGCCATGACCCGGACCAGGTGGCCCAGCCCGATCTGGTGCTGCGGGGCGTCACCGGCGGCGGACCGGAACACGAGATCCGGCCGGCCGGCGAGGATGGGGGCATGACCCCCGAACGGGCACCCGATCCCGTCGCCGTGTTCCAGGCCGAGCGTCCCCGGCTGACCGGGATCGCCTACGCCCTGTGCGGCCAGGTGATGGACGCCGAAGACGTGGTCCAGGACGCCTGGCTGCGCTGGCAGGGGGTGGCCGACCGGGCCGCCATCGTCAACCCCGCCGCCTGGCTCACCACGGTGGTCAGCCGGCTCGCCCTCGACCGGCTCCGATCGGCCCGCAACCAGCGGGAGACCTACGTCGGTCCCTGGCTGCCGGAACCCCTGGTCACGGCGACGGCCCTGGTGGGCGGGGGCGGCGGCCCGGGGCCCGATCCCGGCGACGTGGTGGCCGAGGCCGAGCGGCTGTCGCTGGCGTTCCTGGCCGCCGTCGAGCGTCTCAACCCGGTGGAGCGGGCCGTCCTGCTCCTGCGGGAGGTGTTCGACCTCGACTACGCCGACATCGCCGAGGTGGTGGGCCGCACCGCCGACAACTGCCGCCAGATCGCCCGCCGGGCCCGGGACCGGGTGGGCGGCACCGGGAGGCCACACCGTCCGGGCCCCGAGCGCGAAGGGGAGTTGGCCGCCGCCTTCTTCACGGCGCTGGCCGGAGGCGACCTCGACCACCTCCGCTCCCTCCTGGCGGCCGACGTGCACCTCCACTCCGACGGCGGGGGCAAGGCCCGGGCCGCCCTCCATCCCGTCCTGGGAGCCGATCGGGTGGCCCGGTTCCTCATCGGCGTGACCCGCAAGCGACAGCCGGGCGACCGGGTGGCCCTGGTCCGGATCAACGGCGATCCCGCGCTCTACCTCCAGCGCCGGGGCCGGCCGCTGGGGGTGATCGTGATCCAGGTCGACGACGGCGTCGTGTCCGACATCCGGGCCGTGCTGAACCCCGACAAGATCGGCCACCTGGCCGGGCTCGATGCGCCCATCCCGGTCGGTCCCGGCCCCGCCGCTCCGTTCGATCGACCGGGCGACGGCCACTAGGTTGGGCGAACGGCGTCGCACGCCGGACGAGCCGAGCCGAGGAGCCCCGATGACCACCGACGCCGACACCGAGGCCACGCCAACCGAGCGGGACGGCGAGCCCAGTGCCGCCCCGGCGCTGCCCGACGGGTTCGTGGCCGTCGTGAAGGCTGAATGCCCCACCTGCGTCACCGTGGCCCCAGTGCTGGCCGACCTGGCGGCGCGGGTGCCGCTCACCGTCTACACCCAGGACGACCCGGCGTTCCCGCCCGGCGTGACACCGGTGGACGACACCCAACTCGCCGTCAGCTGGCACCACGGGATCGAGACCGTGCCCACCGTGCTGCGGGTGGCCGGCGGCGCCGTGCAGGACCGGATCGAGGGCTGGCACCGGGAGACGTGGGAGTCGTTCATCGGCCAGAGCGGCCTCGCTCCCACGTCCACCGACTTCTCACCCGGGTGCGGGTCTCTGTCGGTGGACCCGAACCTGACCGATGCCCTCGCCGTCCGCTTCGGCGGGGGCCGGCTCCACGGCCGGCGGATCGAGCTGGCCACGCTGGAGGACGAGGCCGAGGCCATGTTCGACCGGGGCTGGACCGACGGCCTACCGGTGGTGACGCCGACCGAGGCCCGGGTGCTGCGCATGCTGGAGGGTACGAGCCGCCACCCGCAGGACGTGGTGGCCGTGGTGCCGCCGGCGCTGGTCCCGGTGACGGTGGAGCAGGTGGCCATCAACGCCGTGATGGCCGGGTGCAAGCCCGAGTACCTGCCGGTGGTGCTGGCGGCGGTGGAGGCGGCCTGCACCGACCGGTTCAACATCCACGGCCTGCTGTGCACGCTGTGGTTCTCGGGGCCGGTGGTGATCGTGAACGGCCCGATCCGCAACGAGATCGGGATGAACGCCCTCAAGAACGCCATGGGCCAGGGCAACCGGGCCAACTCCACCATCGGCCGGGCCCTCCAGCTCGTGGTGCGCAACATCGGTGGTGGCCGCCCCGGCTACGGCGGGATCGACCGCGCGGCGCTGGGCGCGCCGTCGAAGGTCGGCTGGTGCTTCGCCGAGGACGAGGAGGGGCTGCCCGACGGCTGGCCGCCGCTGAGCGTCGAGCGGGGCTTCGAACCCGGTCAGAACACGGTGACCCTGTTCGCCGGCCACGGCCCGATCGCCGCCGTCGACCAGATCTCCCGCACCCCGGAGTCGCTCACCCGGTCCCTGGCGGCCCAGCTGCTGGCTGTCGGCCACCCCAAGCTGCCGGGGGAGGCCATGCTGGTGCTCACCCCCGAGCACCGGCGGGTGCTGGCCGAAGCCGGGTGGTCGAAGGCCCGGTTCCGGGAGGAGCTGGAGCCGCTGCTGTTCCTCGACGGCGACGTGGCCCAGCGGGGTGCCGGCGGCATCGAGGAGGGCCTGCCGGCCCACTTCGCCGGGCGCCGGGTACCCAAGTTCCGCAGGAACTCCCTGATGATCATGGGGGCCGGGGGCGACGCCGGGGCGTTCTCGGCCATCATCGGCGGCTGGGTCGGCGGCGCCATGGGCAGCGAGCCCATCACCCACCCGATCACCCGGTAGCCAACCAGCGGGATCTGATGTCCCCGCCCGCCACCGGTGACGCCGGGGGACATAAGATCCTGGTCAGGGGTGGGGGCCGGCGAGGATCTCGTCGCCTGCGGCCACCGAGCCGGGGCGGGTGACGGTGGCGTAGGCCCGGGCCACCGGGCCCTTGGCGGCGTCGATGCGGCGGAAGTTCCGCTCGGCGAAGCAGTGGGCGATGTTGCGGCACGGTTCGGCCCAGGCCGACACCACGCATTCGGCCGACCCCAGCCGCAGCCGCAGGCCGGGGCGGATGGCGGCCCAGTCGAGGCCCCGAACGGTCACGTTCTCCCCGGCCCCGCCCGGCGCCACCGGGTGGCCCTCGGCCCGCAGGGCGTCGATGACGTCGGCCGACCACAGGCACAGCGCCTGCCACGGCCGGCCGTGGTGCTTGCGGTTGGCCTGGCGGTCGCCGTCGGCCCCGCCCCAGCCGATACCGAGCTCCGCCACCGGCGCCTTGGGCACGCCGCCGCCCGAACGGGCCAGCTGCACCACCTCGCCCCGCTGGGCCGGGTGGGCGCCGGCCGCCTCCAGCCGCTCGGCCACCTCCAGCAGCCGAAACCAGGTGGCGTCCAGCACGGCGGCCCGGGTGGCGTCGTTCCAGGAGGCCGACGCCTCGGCCGCCCGGCCGCCCAGCTCGTGGAGGTCGGCACCGCCCCCGGCCCGGTCGGGCCCCAGCACCCGAGCCAGGGCGACGGTCATGTCGGCTCCGACGGCGTTGACCCCGGCCTTGTCGAGCACACCCCGGGCGATCCCGTCGGTATGGAGGCGCCACAGCAGCCCCAGGTGGTGGAGCGTGCGCTCGACGTCGGTGGGGGAGAAGCGGTAGCGGCCATCGGGGCCGACGGCGATCACGGTCACCTCCTCGAGTGTCGCAGGCCCGTCGGCCGTTCAGGCGAACTGTGGCACCAGCGCGCAGAATCCAGCACTAGGCGCCACAGTTCGACCTCCGGGTAGTGTCGGTGGCCTATGGACGCAGCGCAGCAGGTGCAGGAGCTGATCGACCGCCAGGTGACCGAAGGCCACCAGATCGGGGTGCAGGTGGCGGCCTACCTCCGGGGGGAGCCGTTCGTGAGCGTGGTGGCAGGCACCATGGGCCCGGACGATCCCCGCCCGGTGCAGCCCGACTCGCTGTTCCTCAGCTTCTCGACCACGAAGGGGGTGGCTGCCCTGGCCATCCATCAGCTGGTTGACCGGGGCCAACTCGACCTCGACGCCCCGGTGGCGTCGTACTGGCCCGAGTTCGCCGCCAACGGCAAGGACCGCCTCACCGTGGCCCAGGCCATCAGCCACCAGGGCGGGCTCCACGCCATGCCCGAGCCGTTCGCCCCCGAGCACATCACCGACTGGGACGCCGGCGTGGCCCGCACCGCCGCCGGGAAGCCGGCCTACGAGCCGGGCACGGCCACCGGCTACCACGCCGTCACCTACGGTTGGATCGTGGGCGGCATCGTGGCCGGCGCCACCGGCCGCCACATCCGCGACGTCATCCGGGACGAGATCGCCCAGCCGCTGGGCGTGGCCGACGAGCTCTACGTCGGCATCGACGAGACGCCGTCGGTCACCGAGCGGCTGACGACGCTGGAGATCGCGCCGGCGGGCGAAGGCCTACCCATCCCCGACGACGCCGACTTCTACAAGGCCATGCCCAAGGCCATGTGGCCCCACTTCAACACGACCCCGTTCCGGGTGGCCTGCCTGCCCAGCGGCAACGGCCACTTCACGGCCCGGGCCCTGGCCCGCATGTACGGGGCGCTGGCCGCCGGCGGCGCCGTCGACGGGGTCCGTCTGGTCAGCGAGGGGGCGCTGGCCCACATGACCCGGCTGGAGACCGACGACGTGGACCGGGTGCTGGGGGTGAAGGCCCGCAAGGCCCCCGGCTTCTTCCTCGGTGGCCTCGGCCCCGACCTGCAGGGCAACCTGGTGCACGGCCCGATCGGGGCCAACGAGCGGGCCTTCGGCCACCCGGGAGCGGGCGGCTCGGTGGGGTTCGCCGATCCCGACCTCGGCCTCGGTATGGGGATCACGCTCAACAAGATGAGCTATCCCATGCCCGGCGAGGGCGTGACGCTGGAGATCGCCGACCTGCTCCGCTCGCTGGCCGCCTCGGCCTGACCCCCACCGCCACGCTGCCATCCCGGAACTCTGACGTGGCGTACCGCCAGCCGGTACCGGGCGTCAGAGTTCCGAGATCATGCGGCTACTCCAGCAGCTCGGCGGCGGCCAGCTCGGCGATGCGGTCGCCGTCGTAGCCGAGCGTGCCGGTGAGGATCTCGAAGGTGTGCTCACCGAACGTGGGCGCGCCGTAGGTGAAGGCGGCCGGGGTGCGGGACAGCTTGAACCGGGTGCCCTCCACGAACGTGGTGCCCTGCTTGCCGTGGCCCACCTCCACGAAATGCGCGCGGTGGTCGATCTGGGGATCAACCAGGAACTCGGGGGCGTTCGCCACCACGTGGGCCGGCACCCCCTTGTCCTGCAGGAGGTGCATGGCGTCCATGTAGTCCTGGGTGGCGGTCCAGGCGGCGATGGCCTGGTCGAGCTCGTCGTGGCGGGTGTGGCGCTCGGCCCGGGTGAGGCCGGCCAGGTCGGCCCGCCCGATCACGTCGGCCAGCGTGGCCCACGCTTCGTCGGAGGTGCAGGCGACGGCCACCCAGTTGTCGTCGCCGGTGCAGCGGTACACGCCCTGGGGGGCGAACACCAGGTCCCGGTTGCCGTTGCGCTCCCAGATGCGCCCGTTCACCGACCGGTCGAGCAGGCCGGGGGCCAGCAGGTGAAGGGCCGATTCGGCCTGCGACAGGTCGATGTACTGGCCCTGCCCGGTCGCCCGCTTGTGCTCCAGCGCGGCCATCACGGCCGCCACCAACCAGCGGGGCGACGTGTAGTCGGTGTAGGCCCCGAACGGGCCGGCCGGGGCCCGGTCGGGCCAGCCCACCGGGTAGAAGAAGCCGGAGATGGCGGCGGCCATGGTGCCGAACCCGGCCAGCATCGACAGGGGGCCGGTCTGACCCATGAGGCAGCTCGACGTCATGATGATGTCGGGCCGGCGCTGGCGCACGTTGTCGTAGTCGAGCCCCCAGGCCGCCATGGCCCGGGGCGAGAACGACTCCATGATCACGTCGGCCCAGTCGAACAGGTCCCAGATCACGTCGAGGGCGCCGGGCTTGCTCATGTCCAGGGCCAGGCCCTGCTTGCCGGCGTTCATGTTGTTCCAGATGCCCGACAGCTCGGGGTCGGTGATGTCGTCGCGGAACGGCTGGAGGGTGCGGACGGCGTCGATCTTGTTGGCCGACTCCACCCGGATGATCTCGGCCCCGTAGTCGGCCAGCACCCGGCTGGCGGCGGGGCCGGCCATGGCCCACATGAAGTCGACGATCTTGACCCCTTCGAGGGGGCGGGCGGTGGACGGAACGGCCGGCTTGACCGTGATGTTGGGGGTGCGGGCCGGCTCGGCCAGCACGGCGGCGGTGTCGGCGCCGAGGGCCGGGGCCGGCGGCAGCACGGGGCGGGGAGCGGCCGAGAACTTGGCGAACGGGCCGGGGTAGCGGACGGTGCCGATGTCGGCCCCGTGGTCGACGTCCTCCCAGTACTGGCGGAAGGCGAGCTGCGGGCTGTCGAGCACCTCGGCCGTGGTCCACACCGGCGTGATCAGCAAGCGGCGCTCCATCGCCGCCTCCAACAGCTCGGCCTTGGTCTTGGTGGCGAAGAAGTCGGTGAGCACCTGCTTCACCCGCTCGTACTCCTCCACCGGCTCCCGGCCGTCGAGCAGCATGAACGGGTACTGGATCCAGTCCTTGTCCCGCGTGGCGTCGTCGCACATGCCCTCTTCGTGTATCCACTCCATGAGGCTGCGGGTGAAGCGGCCGAAGCCCAGGCCGAACAGGAACGTGACCGAGGCATGGCCGTCCTTGCACGGCCACATGAGCTGGATCGGGATGCCCTGGAGGCTGGCCCCGCCGGCGATGCGGGTAGTGGGGGTGGCGTTGAGCGGGCCGGCCAGCGTCATCGACTGGCACGACTGGTTCATGCTCTGCTGAGCCGAGGCGTCGACCAGCTGGCCCAGGCCGGAGCGGGTCTGGCGCTCATAGAGGGCGATGAGGGCGGCCCCGGCCGCCTCCGACGCCGCGTTGTGGTAGGCCTGCGGCAGGGTGCCGCCGGCCCGGAGCGGGGCCCGGTCACGGTCGCCGGTGATGGCCATGTTGCCGGCCGACGCCTGGATCACGAGGTCGGCGGCGGCCCAGCCCGCCTTGGGGCCGTCGAGGCCGAACGCCGTGATCGTGGTGTAGATCAGGGCTGGGTTGAGGGCGGCCAGGTCGTCGTAGCCGAGGCCCTTGGCCGCCAGGCCGTGGGGATCGGTGGTGAACAGCACGTCGGCCCCAGCGGCGAGCCGGCGCAGAGCGTCCCGGCCCTCGTCGGTGTCGAGGTCGAGCACGATCGAGCGCTTGCCCCGGTTGTAGGCCCAGTGGTGGAGCGAGCGCTCGGGGTCTTCCACGTCGCCGGCGAACGGGCCGAGCGTGCGGGCCGGCGAGCCGCCGGGCGGCTCGATCGCGATCACCTCGGCTCCCAGCTGGGCCACATGAGGCCGGCCAGATGGCCCCGCTCATCGGTCAGATCCAGTACCCGGTAGTCGGAAAGCATGGTGCGAAGGTCCTCGTGGGGGGTGGGGGTGGAGTCAGGCGCGGCCCTGGCGGGTGTGACCGCGGTTACACATCCTGCCACGCAGGCGCTCCCGTTCGCAGACCTCGTGGGCGGGCGACCTCACGGAAGGTTCTCCAGATCGCCGAGATCCTTGTTCCGGCCGCTCGCCCTTTTGTTCACCTTGAGATCGTCGAGCCCGATGACAGGGACCTGTTCGTCTCCGACCCGATAGGCGATACAGACCTGGTACGTCGAAGCCGAACTGCCGGAGCGCCGCCACGATTCGGCTGGCGTTGTCGCTGGCCACCGCGACCCAGACGTCCATGTCGTCCATGTAGTCCATAGTTGAGCCTTCGCAACCACAAGAGGTGGGCCACCCGGGCCTCGGGCGGCGGCGACCACCACTACCGGCGGTCTGCGTCGGCCGCCTCGTCGTGGCTTCGGGCCACCTCGAACAATCGCTCCACGCCTCCCGTTCTAGGTGACATGCTCTGCTCGCCGGGTCGGGTCAGCCGAGGGCGGCGATGACGGCTCGGACGGAGGCGGCTACGGCCTCGGGCGCCTTGGCGTGGACCATGTGGCCCATGTCGGGCACGACCACCTCGTCCACCACGTTCAGGTACTTGCGGAACACGGCGGCCGAGGCCACGAACTGCTTGTCCCGCTCGCCCACCAGCACCGCCACCGGCACGGTGATCTCGCCCAGGCGATCCATCACCATCGAGTCGACGTGCTTGGAGATCTCGCCCACGCCGTCGGGCAGCTCGGGCCGCTTGGCCGTCATGGCGTCGATCCCCACGTTCCACTGGGCCAGGCTGTCGGGGTTGCGGAACCCGGGGCCTCCCGCCACCATCACCAGGCCCGCCACCTCGCCCGGGTTGAGGATGGCGTAGGCCAGCGACAGGTAGCCGCCGAGCGAGTGGCCCACCAGCACCGCCGGCCGGCCCACCACGTCGATCATGCGGCGCAGGTCGTCGAGGGCGTAGCTGCGGCCGTACCGGCCGACCGGCGCCGGGTCGGACCCGCCGTGGCCCCGCAGGTCCCAGTACAGGCTCCGGGCTTCACCGCCCAACGCCGCCACGGCCCCGGCCCACACGTCGCCGGTGTTGAGGAAGCCATGGGTGAACACCACCGGGGTGCCCTCTCCCTCGACGTGGTGGTTCAGGTGCAGGTCGGGCCCGGTCGTCATGGCCCCCGACGCTACCGGCCCACCCCCGCCCCGGTGAAGCTCACGGCCCGCCCGCTCCGATCTCGTTGCACCAGGCACCACCGGCGGCGCGGTGGATGACGACAGCCGCCGGGCGGGGCCCGGCCGACAGGCGGGGCCTCAGCTGCGGGGTTCGACCAGGCGCCAGTCGTCGGAGCCGGGGGCGTAGCGGTCCCGGAAGTCGGGGTCGTAGGCGCCGGCCACCGGTGCCACCTGGCCGAGGGCCGCCTGCCAGGCGTCGATGATGCGGTCCTCCTGGGCGTAGTCGAACGGGTCCTGGAGGCGCATCTCCTGGGTGCTGCCCCGCACCACCGGGTTCTCGGCCAGGTACCGGGCCGTGATCCCGAGCGCCTCCACCGGCGGCACCAGGTCCCGGTAGCCGAGGTCGGCCATGATGGCATCGACGCCGGTGAACTTGTGCAGGGTGGTCTCGGCGTTGAGGAAGGGCCGGGCCGGGGCGGCCAGCTCGGCCGGCAGGTTCACGATCTCGATCTCGCACGCCAGCGCCTGGGCGATGACCT
This sequence comes from Acidimicrobiales bacterium, assembly GCA_041394285.1. Classification (GTDB taxonomy): domain Bacteria; phylum Actinomycetota; class Acidimicrobiia; order Acidimicrobiales; family SZUA-35; genus CADEDH01. Next base: position 868,015 of record JAWKIL010000001.1, read on the forward strand.
CGATCGTCTGGCGGGCGGTGAGCGTCACCTCGTCGCCCACGTTGTAGGCCTTGCCGGCGGCGGCGTCGGGATGGAGGGCCGACAACGACACGGCGTGGCCCACGTTGGGCCCGTAGCCGGCCGTGCGGAGGGTCAGGCCGCCGTCGGCCACGATGAACCGGCGCCGGTCGTCGAGCAGGCGCCGCACGATCAGCCACTCCCGAGGGTTGATCTGGCCCGGCCCGTAGATCAGGGGGTAGCGGAACAGGGTGCCCTCGGGGTGGCAGCCGAAGAACACGTCCTCGGTGGCCACGATGCGGCTCACCTTCACGTTGTCGTCGTCCACGGCCCGCTCGGCCGTCTCCCGCACCGGCACCAGCATCCCGGCCGGCCAGTTCGTCTGGGGGAGGGCGAAGCCCTTGTAGGCCGGCACGCCGCCGACGGCGACCATCCGCCCGCAGCGCCCCTGGAAGAACCGGGCCAGGTCGCGCAGCCGCCCGTACATGGCGAACACCAGGTCGAACGTGCGGCCCCCGAGCGCCGCCTCCACCTGGGCGACGTCGAAGGGGTCGGTGTGGATGTGCTCCACGTGCTCGGGGATGGCGTCGACCTCGTGGCGGCCGGTGTGGAGGATCGACACCGTGTGGCCCTGGTCGATGAGCCCGTTGACCAGATGGGGCCCGGTGGGCCCCGTCCCCCCTATGACAAGAACCTGCATGGTCGCTTACCCTACTGACACGCTCGGGAGGGGGACAGCTGCCACGGCGGCCGCCGTGTCCCACCGCGAGCGTGACCCGAGCAGCGCAAGAGAGGCAGGCCCGTCATGAGCACCGGCACCGGGGCCCCGGCCCCCGCCCACCCCGACTACCCGGCCGACCCGGTGGCCGCCGCCCGGGCGATGGCCCCGCTGGTGGCCGCCCACCAGGCCGACATCGACGCCAAGCGGTGCCTGCCCGAACCGGTTGTGGAGGCCATGCGGGCCACCGGCATCCTCCGGGCGGCGGTGCCGCCCGATCTGGGCGGCCCGTTCATGGACCCCGAGACCCAGGTGCGGGTGGTGGAGGAGCTGTCACGCCAGGACGGCTCGGTGGGCTGGTGTGCCATGATCGCCTCGGCCGGCTCCTACACCAACGGCTTCCTGTCCGACGCCGCCGCCCGCCGCTGGTTCGCCCCGTGGGACTCGTGCCTGGCCGGCCAGCTCGCCCCCAGCGGCAGGGCGGTGAAGGTGCCCGGCGGCTACCGGGCCACCGGCCGGTTCCGCTTCGCCTCGGGCAGCAACCACGCCTCGTTCCTGATCGCCGGCTGCCTGGTGCAGGACGAGGACGGGAACCCGGTCCGCACCGAGTCGGGCCGGCCGGCCATGCGCTCGGTGATCGTCCCCAAGGACCAGGCCACGATCATCGACACCTGGCACACCACGGGCCTGTGGGGCACCGGTTCCAACGACTACACCCTCGACGACGTGTTCGTGGCCGAGGAGGACAGCTGGGACCCGGCCGGACGGATGCAACGGGACGAGCCGCTGTTCCGCTACCCACCCTTGTTCCTGCTGCCCCACGCCGGGGTGCCGCTCGGTATCGCCCGCACCGCCATCGACACCGTGCTGGCCCTGGCCGACGACAAGCCGCTCATGCCGGGCATGGTCAAGACGGCCAACACGAAGGTGCTGGCCGACGACGAGGCGGCCCAGGAGGCCATCACCGTGGCCGAGCTCAAGCTGGCGGCGTCCCGGGCCCTCACCTACGAGATCATCGACGAGCTGTGGGCCACGCTGCAGGCGGGGGAGCGGGTGTCGCCCCGGCTCCGGGCCATGTACCGCTCGATGATGGTGTGGACCCACCAGACAGGCAAGGAGATCGTGCTGTCGATGTACGACACGGCGTCGGGGTCGTCGATCTACCGGGAGAACCCGCTCGATCGGTGCATGCGGGACATCCTCACCGCCTGCCAGCACCGCATGGTCCACCCCAAGCTGTACCGCCCGGCCGGCCGCCTGCTGCTCGGCCGCAGCTCCGGCGACCCGATGTTGTAAACCGTAGGATCCCCGGATGCCCATCGCTTCTGCCAACGGGATCGACCTCTGCTACGACACGATCGGCGACCCGGCCGACGAGCCCCTGCTGTTGGTGATGGGCTTCACCGCCCAGCTCACCGCCTGGGACGACGGCTTCTGCCGGCTCCTGGCCGATGGTGGTCGCTACGTGATCCGCTTCGACAACCGCGACTGCGGCCTGTCGACCCACCTCGACGGGGTGACGGTGGACCTGCCGGCCGTGCTGAAGGCGTGGGAGGCGGGGGAACCGCCGCCGCCCGTGCCCTACACCCTGTCCGACTTCTCGAACGACGCCTTCGGCCTGCTCGACCACCTCGGCATCGAGCCCTCCCACATCGTGGGCGCGTCGATGGGCGGGATGATCGTGCAGACCATGGCCATCGAGCACCCGGAGCGGGTGCGGTCGATGACCTCGATCATGTCGACCACCGGCGAGCTCGACTACTACAAGTGGGATCCCGACACCCGGGCCGCGTTGAGCACACCGCCCCCGGCCGACCGGGCCGGCTACGTCGAGCACTCGGCCCGCCTGGGTGCGCTGCTCGCCCCCCACCGGCACTTCGACCCGGCCAAAGCGCCCGAGCAGGCTGCCGCCGCCTACGACCGGGCCTTCTACCCCGAGGGGGCCATCCGCCAGACCGCCGCCATCCGGGGCAGCGGCCACCGGGCCGACGGGCTGCGCCGGCTCCGGGTGCCCACGCTGGTGATCCACGGCACGGCCGACACCCTGATCTTGCCCCTGGGCGGGCAGCGCACGGCCGAGCTGGTCGACGGGGCCAACCTGCTGCTGGTGAAGGACATGGGCCACGACCTGCCCGAGCCGCTGTGGCCGTTCCTAACCGGCGTGACCCTCGCTCACACCGCCCACGGCCTCAGCTAGGCAGCCGACCCGGGGATTCGCGCTCGGCCGGCGAACTTTGTCGACTTGTGCCGCCTCTGCCGGCATTTCTCGACAAGGTTCGGCCGCCAGGCGCGAAATCCCCGGCCAACCGGCCGGCTCCTCAGCTGTTCCGGTTGTCGATGAGGCGACGGCGGAAGCGGCGCATGCCGCCCAGCCACCGGTCGTAGTCGCTGGCCTTGCGCTGGAAGTAGGTGAGCACGTCGGGGTGGGGGAGCACCAGGAACCGCTCCTCTCGCAGCGTCTCGATCACCACCTCGGCCAGCTCCTCGGGCTCCAGCACCCCGTCCTGGCTGGCCTGGCCGCCGCCCCGCCCGAAGGCCGAGCGGGGCACGATGTTCGTCCGCACCGCCTGGGGGCACAGGCACGACACCTTCACGCCCTTGTCGCCGTAGTTGATGGCCAGCCATTCGGCCAGGGCCACCGCGGCGTGCTTGGACACGGCGTAGGGCCCGGAGTCCATCTGGGTGAGCAGGCCGGCGGCCGACGCCGTGTTCAGCAGGTAGCCCTCGCCCCGGGCCACCATCGACGGCAGCACGGCCCGGGCGGCGTAGAGGTGCGACCACAGGTGCACGTCCATCATCCGCAGCCAGTCCTCGTTGGGCAGGTCGATCCCGCCGCCCTGGGCGTAGCCGGCGTTCGACACCAGCAGGTCGATCGGGCCGTGCCGTTCCTCGGTCTGGTGGACCAGGGCGGTCACCGCCGCCTCGTCGGCCACGTCGAGGGTGGCGGCCTCGGCCACCGCCCCGATGCCGGCCGCCACCTCGGCCGCCCGCTCGCCGTCGCGGTCGGCCACGACCACCGCCTTGGCTCCCTCGGCGGCGAACCGCTCGGCCAGGGCCTTGCCGATGCCGCTGCCGGCTCCCGTGATCAGCGTGACTTTCCCGTTGAGCTCCACGGCGGCCACGGTAGACGCCGGGGCTGGTGGCCGACAGCCCGGTCGCCCACATCGAACTTGTCCGCCGAATCTGACGGCCCCCGAGACCAGCAGTATTGTTTGAGGCACTAACCACCCGAACGTTGACAGGGGGGCCAGCCAACCATGGCCAGCTATGACATCCACATCAAGGGCGGCACGATCGTCGACGGCACCCGCACCCCGCGGTTCCGCAGCGATCTCTGGATCAAGGACGGCCGGATCGCCAAGATCGGCGGGCGGGCCGACGGGGAGTCGGCCCAGGTGATCGATGCCGACGGCCTGATCGTGGCCCCTGGCTTCGTGGACCTCCACACCCACTACGACGCCCAGATCCGCTGGGACCCGTGGTGCACGATCTCCGGCTACCACGGCGTGACCAGCGTGGTGCTGGGCAACTGCGGCTTCGGCTTCGTGCCGGTGAAGCCCGACTTCCGTGACCGCTCCATGCTCACCATGACCCGCACCGAGGCCATCCCCTACGAGTCGATGAAGCAGGGCATGAACTGGGACTGGGAGACCGTCCCCGAGTACCTCGACTCGCTCGACCGCTCGCCCCTCGGCGTCAACTGCATCCAGTACATGCCCACCGCGTCGCTCATGACCTACGTGATGGGCCTGGAGAAGGCCAAGGCGGGCGAGCCGGCCAGCGCGGCCGAGAAGGCCGAGATGAAGCGCATCCTGGCCGAGGGCATGGACGCCGGCCTGTGCGGCTTCTCCATCCAGCGCCTCGGCGAGAACTCGGTGCAGGGCGACTACGACGGCTCGCCCATGGTGACCGACATCATGCACGACGAGGACATCCTGGCTCTGGCCGAGGTCCTGGCCGAGCGGGACGAGGGCTTCATCCAGATCACCCAGGGCACCGGCGACATCAAGGCCGACCTGGCCTTCCTGGAGAAGCTGGCGGCCACGGCCAACCGCCCGATCCTGCACAACGCGGTGGCCCCGTCCCGCAAGAACCCCGAGGTCCACCGGCGCCCGCTGCGGTGGGTCGACAAGTGCCGGGAGCAGGGCCTGCCCATCTACGCCCAGTGCGGCACGGGCCGGGCCGGGTTCGCCTTCACCCTCGAGCACTGGAACCTGTACGACGCCTCTCCCGCCTGGCGGGCCGTGACCACCGGCTCCAAGGAAGAGAAGATGGCCAAGATGCAGGATCCCGAGCTGCGGGAGGCGCTGGTCGCCGAGGCCGAAGAGGCCGACCGTCGCCTGCAGGTCATCCAGGCCGGCGTGGGTGGTGACCCCAAGGGTCTGATCATCCAGGGCGTGAACCGCCAGGCCGACCTCCAGCAGTACGTGGGCCGCTCGGTGGGCGAGATCGCCGAGACCGAGGGCAAGAACCCGATCGAGGTCATGCTCGACCTCTCCCTCAAGGGCGATCTGAACGTCGAGTTCCTCGGCCCCGACAAGGGCTCCAACGCCGACTTCATGGCCGAGATGATGAACGACTCGCCCTACGCCATCCCCGGCGTGTCCGACGGAGGCGCCCACACCAAGTTCTTCTCCGGCGGCTCCTACACCACCGACTTCCTCACCTGGCTGGTGCGGGACGAGGCCAAGGTGACCCTGGAGGAGGCGCACTTCCGCCTGTCGAACCTGCCGGCCAAGGCCGCCGGGTTCCGCGACCGGGGCACCCTCGAAGAGGGCCGGGCGGCCGACGTGGTGGTCTACGAGCTCGAGGAGCTGGCCATCGATCCGCCGTGGATCGGCTCGGTCGAGTACGACCTTCCCGGCGGTGAATGGCGGCGGGTCCAGCGGGCCAAGGGCTACGACAAGATCATCGTCAACGGCGTGGTCACCTTCGACAATGGCGAGTGCACCGGCGACACGCCGGGCAAGCTGCTCCGCCACGGCAAGGCTTGAGCCCCGCACCCGACGACGAGGTTTCTCAGCTGAACGGCACCGACGATCCGGCCCCCCTGGCGGGGGTCCGGGTCGTCGAGATGTCGATGTACGTCCAGGGCCCGGTCTGCGGGTTGACCCTGGCCAGCCTGGGGGCCGACGTCGTCAAGATCGAACAGGTCGGTCAGGAAGACGTGATGCGGGGGTTCTCCTCGCTGTTCGGCGTCACCCTCGACGACCGGGGCAAGGAGTGGATCTACGCCTCGCTCAACCGCAACAAGCGGTCGCTGGCCCTCGACGTCACCTCCGAGGCGGGGCGTCCCGTCTTCGAGCGCCTGATCGAGCAGGCCGACGTGTTCATCTCCAACATGCGGGAATCGGCGCTGGCCAAGCACGGGGCGGACCCCGAGACCCTGCACCGGATCAACCCTCGGCTGGTGTACGCCCGGGGGGCCGGCTTCGGCATCCGGGGCCCGCTGGCCGACGATCCGTGCCAGGACACCGTGGGCATGGCCTACGGCGGGTTCATGGACGCCACCGCCAACGGTGAGACGCCCAACTATCCGCCGGGCTCGATGAGCGACGTGCTCACCGGCACCACCATGGCCTCCGGGGTCATGGCCGGGCTGGTCAAGCGGGGCATCACGGGCAAGGGCTGCGTGGTCGGAACCTCACAGGTCCAGTCGCTGCTGTGGCTCCAGCTCCAGGGCGTGGGCCTGGCTGCCACCACGGGGCAGCGGATGGAGCGGTTCGCTCCCGACGCCACCACCAACCCGCTGTTCACCGTCTATCCCACCAGCAACGGGTGGCTGGCCATCGCCTGCCTGCGGGCCGACCACTGGCGGGCCCTGGCGGCAGCGCTGGGGCTCGACTGGATGCTGGAGGACACGAGATTCGCCCGCTTCGGCGACCTCATCCGCAACCGCGACGAGTTCCGGCCGCTGTTCACCGAGCACCTGGCCACCAACACCACCGACCACTGGTGGCAGATCCTGCGTAGTGCCGGGATCTGGTCGTCGCCGGTACGGCGGCTGGAGGAGCTGGCGAACGACGAGCACGTGCTGGCCAACGAGTACCTCGTCACCTACGACGACGGGTTCGTGGGCCCACCGGCACCGTTCGAGATCGACGGCTTCCGGGGCGCCCGGGGCCTGGCCGCCGAGTACAGCGAGCACACCGACGAGATCCTGGCCGAGCTGGGCTACAGCGACGACGAGATCGTCATGCTGCGAGCCGACTCAGCCATCTGGTAGTCCCGAGAACCGCGCTCCATCGGCCGCCGGGGAGCGCGGTTTCTCTCGGTGTCAGGCGGGGCCCGTGGCCAGGGCCTTGAACAGGAACGCAGCGTCGCACAGCAGGTCGCAGTAGGCCGGGTCGTCGACCTCGAACTCCCGCACGGCGATCACCCCCAGCGTGAGGCCGTTGACCTGCTCCATCGTCGGCGCCTCGCCGGAGGCGACGACTCCGGCCATGAACCTGAGTTGGCGGTCGATCGAGGCCAGCATGGCGTGCACCGGGTCCAAGGCGTGCCCTGCCGCCTCCGGCCGGGCCCCCAGCCGTCGATCCGTCTCCCGCCGCGCCGCCTCGATCAGCGGGCCCAGCCCATCCGTCACGGCGCCGACGATAGCGTCCGCTCGGCCGGGCGCCGGGACGGGGAGCGCTCGGGCCAGCTACCGTCCGGTCGGATCCACCCGCCGGAAGGAGCATGCGGTATGACCATCGAGCTCGTGGTGTTCGACATGGACGGCGTGCTGGTCGACTTCGACCGCGACGAGCGCCTTCGACGCCTGGCCCAGGCGACCGGCCTCCCGCCCGAGGTGATCGACGAGCGTCTGTACCGCTCCGATTTCGAGACGGCGGCCGAGGCGGGGAGGTGGCGGACCGGGGTCGAGTACCTGGCCGAGGTCAACCGCCGGCTCGGCTCGTCACTGACCCGGGAACAGTGGATCGAGGCCCGCCGGGAGGCGGTGCGACCCCGCGCCGAGGTGCTGGCCATGGCCGAACGGCTCGGGGTCACCCGGGCGATCGCCGTTCTCACCAACAATGGCGCCCTGCTCGACGAGGCGCTGCCCGAGATCGCGCCGGAGGTCGTGCGGGTGTTCGGTGCCCACGCCCATACCTCGAGCCGCTTCGGCACCCGCAAACCCGACCCGGTCGTCTTTCAGCGGCTCCTGGCCGTCTACGGGGTGGCGGCGGACGCGGCGTGCATGCTCGACGATGACCCGGCCTCGGTTGCCGGCGCCCGCCAGGCCGGCCTGCACGCCGTGCACGTCACGGACCCCGCTTCGATCCGGGCCGGCCTGGCGCAACTGGGTCTCGACCCTGGCTCGCCACCACCGGACTGACAGGCCCGGTGGCGACGCCGGAGCGACCGGTCGGCGGGTACGAACCGTGCTGTACTGATGGTCGATGGACGGGGAGACGTCGGTGCGGCAGGAGGATTCGGTCGGCGGCCGGAACCAGCCATGGCATTGGGCCCTCGTGGCCTTCAGCGTGCTCCTCATCGCGTTCGGCTCGACCAATCTCTGGCTCGGCTGGCGGGACGATCGCCGGGTCAGCGCTCTACGGGCCGACCTCACGGCGTCGTTCGCCGAGACCACGAGCACCGAGCTGCTGGCCGGGGTCGAACCACGGGCAGGCAACCAGATGTACCTCGGCGTCCCGTCGATAGCCGATCTGACCACCACCGGTGGGGTCGCCCCCGACCTGATCACGGCCGACGGCCGGTCGGTACAGGCCCGCTATGTCGTCGGCAGCATCCGGGGCGCTCGGTGCGTCGTCGCCACCTGGACGGAGGCCAC
>JAWKIL010000002.1:0-460615 GCA_041394285.1 Acidimicrobiales bacterium
GACCTGATCCGCCGGGTGCTCGGCTACCTGCCGTCGAACGTGTGGCAGCTCCCGCCCCGGGCCGAGCCCACCGACGACCCGGAGCGCACCGACCCCTCGCTGCGCTCGCTCGTGCCCCGCCGGCCCCGCCCCATCGACACCCGCCGCCTGTTCGCCTCGGTGGCCGACGAGGGCTCGGTCACCGAGCTGGCCCCGGCCTACGGCCGGGCGGCGATGGTGGCTCTGGCCCGCCTCGACGGCTACCCGGTGGTGTTCGTCGGCACCGACGCCCGGGTCGATGGGGGCGGGCTGTCGGCGGCGGCGGCCGACAAGCTCGTGCGCTTCATCGATCTGGCCGACACCTTCCACCTGCCGGTGGTGGCGTTCATGGACCACCCGGGTCTGCTGGTGGGCCTGGAGTCGGAGCGGGCCGGCGTGCTGCGGATCGGCACCCGCGTGCTCTCAGCCGTGTACGAGGCCGAGATGCCGTGGGCGTCGGTGATCATGCGCCGGGCCTACGGGGCGGCCGGGGCCAGCCATCGCAACCCGACCCGCCACACGTTCCGGGTGGCATGGCCGTCGGGCGAGTGGGGGTCGTTGCCGGTGCGGGGCGGGGTCGACGCCGCCTACCGGCGGGTGATCGAGGAAGCCGACGACCCGGCGGCCAAGCGGGCCGAGCTGGAGGCCGAGTACCGCCAGGTGACCAGCCCGTTCCGCACGGCCGAGATGTTCGGGATCGAGGACATCATCGACCCGGCGGAGACCCGGCCCCGCCTCGTCCACTGGGCCCGCTCGGCCTACCGGACGATGGCCGCCGGCCCCGTCGGCCCGTCGGGTCGGACCTGGCGCCCCTGAACGGATCGGGATCTGTGGCGCCTGGCGCTGTATTTTGCGCGCCGGCGCCACAGATCGCAGGAATTACGGGACTACCAGGTGTCGACCATGGGGCGCTTCTTGCCCTGGCGGGGCGGGCGAGGGGGCGCCGACAGCAGGGCCATCATGATCCACTGGCGGCTCTCGGCCGGGTCGATCACGTCATCGATCTCGAAGTAGGTGCCGGTGTTGACGGCCTTGCCGTTGTGGTACAGCCGGGCCACCCGCCGCTCGTACTCGGCCAGCCGCGCCGCCGGATCCTCGATGGCCTCCAGCTCGTGGCGGTAGCCGAGCTTCACGAACCCCTCCAGGCCCATGCCCCCGAACTCGCCGGTGGGCCACGACACGGTGAACGTGGTGGCCTTGAACGAGCCGCCGGCCATGGCCTGCACCCCCAGCCCGTAGCCCTTGCGCAGCACGATCGTCATGAACGGCACGTCGATCGAGGCCGCCGTCACGAACATGCGGGCGGCGTGGCGCACCGTGGCCTCGTACTCGGCCTGGGGGCCGACCATGATGCCCGGGGTGTCGGCCAGGAAGACCAGCGGGATGTCGTGGGCGTCGCACAGCTGCATGAAGCGGGCCCCCTTGTCGCCCCCGGCGGCGTCGATGGCGCCGGCCAGGTGGTGGGGGTTGTTGGCGATGATGCCCACCGGCCGGCCCTCGATGCGGGCCAGGGCGGTGACGATCCCGACGCCCCAGTTGGGTCGCAGCTCCAGCACCGAGTCGACGTCGCACAGGTTGGCGATGACCTCCCGCACGTCGTACACCCGCTTGCGGTTCTCGGGGATCAGGTGGCGGAGGCGGCGCTGGTCGGGCGCCTCCCAATCGTCCACCGGGCCCTGGAAGTACGACAGGTACTTCTTGGCCACCTCGGTGGCCTCCACCTCGTCGGCCACCAGCACGTCGACGACCCCGTTGGGCACCTGGACCTCGGTGGGGCCGATCTCCTCGGGACGGAAGATGCCGAGGCCGCCGCCCTCCACCATGGCCGGGCCGCCGATACCGATGTTGGAGCCCTCGGTGGCGATGATCACGTCGCAACAGCCGAGCAACACGGCGTTGCCGGCGAAGCACCGCCCGTTGGTGATGCCCACGATCGGGACCAGACCCGACAGCTTGGCGAAGTAGTAGAAGGCCAGGCAGTCGAGGCCGGAGCCGCCGATGCCGTCGGTGTCGCCGGGGCGGCCGCCGCCACCCTCGGCGTAGAGGACCACCGGCAGCCGGTTGTGCTCGGCGATCTCGAACAGCCGGTCCTTCTTACGGTGGTTCTGCCCGCCCTGGGTGCCGGCCAGCACCATGTAGTCGTACGACATGACCATGGTCTGGGACCGCTCGGGCCCGAACAGGTCGCCGTTGACCTGGCCGATGCCGGCCACCATGCCGTCGCCCGAGGTGTTCTTCAGCAGATCCTCGAAGCTGCGGCGCTTGCGCTGGGGGGCCACCATCAGCCGGCCGTACTCCACGAATGTGTCGGGGTCGACGAGCTGGCCGAGGTTCTCCCGGGCCGTGCGGTTGCCCCGTCCGTGGCGCTTGGCCACCGCCTCGGGCCGGTTCTCGTCGAGCCCGTAGCCCCGGCGCTCGAACAGCTCGGCCAGGTCGGGCCGGATCAGGTCGAGGTCGGTCTCGGCCACCACCTCGGCCGCGTCGACCTCGACGTCGGCCTCCTCCACGAACACCAGCGGGTGGTCCTCGAAGACGACGTCGCCCACCGCCACGCCCAGCTGGCGCACGATCCCGGTGATCGGGGAGCGGATCTCGTGCTCCATCTTCATCGCTTCCATCACCACCAGCTGCTGGCCGGCGGCCACGGCATCGCCCACGTTCACCGAGATCGACACGATCGTGCCCTGGAGCGGGGCCTCCACCCCCAGGCTGCCGTCGGGGCCCGCCATCGGGACCGCCGGGGTGCCGGCGGCAGCCGGCACCGGGGGCGGGGGTGCGCTCGACACCTCGCCGTCGTCGCGGGGCCGGTCGAGCGATCCGTGGTTCAGCACGGCCAGGGGATCACGGGAGTCGATCCGGGCCCCGGCCAGGCCGGTGGGGCGGGCGGCCGGGGCGCCGGCGGCCGGAGCGGCATCGGCCGAGGCGGCTGCGGAGGCCGCGGGGAACCAGCGGGAGGCGGTGTCGGCTGCGATCTGCTCGGCCGCCGCCACCAGCTCGGCCCCGTGCTCGGCGATGAAGCCGGTGGTCACGTCGTTGGCCTGCACCTCGGGCCGGTCGAGCAGGGCCTGCATGAACGCCAGGTTGGTCTTGAGCCCGTCGATGCGGAACTCGGCCAGAGCCCGCCGGGTCCGGCGCACCGCGTCGTCGAAGCGGGGGCTGGGGGAGTGGCCCACCACCTTGGCCAGCAGCGAGTCGAAGCTGGGGCTGGTGGTGTAGCCGGCGTAGCCGTAGGTGTCGACCCGTACCCCGGGACCGGTGGGCACCTCGAACGCCGTCATGGTGCCGCCGGCCGGGCGGGCCAGGCCCTCGGCCGTCATCGTCTCGGTGTTGACCCGCACCTGCACGGCGTAGCCCCGGGGGGCCGGCACGTGGTCCTGGGTGAGGCCGAGGTCGTGGAGGGTGGCCCCGTCGGCCACCTGGAGCTGGGCCTGCACCAGGTCGATCCCGGTGACCTGCTCGGTCACCGTGTGCTCCACCTGGACCCGGGCGTTGACCTCCATGAACGCCACGACCGACGGGTCGTCGGCGTCGACCAGGAACTCCCAGGTGCCGAGCGAGTGGTAGCCGGCGGCACCGGCCATGGCCAGGGCGGCGGTGGTGAGGCGGTCACGCGTGGCGGCCGGCAGCGACGGGCTGGGGGCCACCTCCACGATCTTCTGGTTCTGGCGCTGCAGGGTGCACTCCCGCTCACCCAGGTGGGCCACGGTCTCGCCGTCGCCGATGATCTGGATCTCGACGTGGCGGGCCCGGGTGATCAGGGCCTCGACGTAGACCGAGGGGTTGCCGAAGGCGGCCTGGGCCTCGCGCTGGCACCGCTCGTAGGCGGCGGCCACGTCGTCGCCGGCCCGGACCGGGCGCATGCCCCGGCCCCCACCGCCGGCCACGGCCTTGATCATCATGGCGCCGTGCTGGGCCAGGAACGCCTCGGCCTGGGCCAGGGTGGTGTCACCCGTCGTGCCGGGGGCGAGCGGCACGCCCACCTGGGCGGCCAGGGCCCGGGCCGACACCTTGTCGCCGAACAGCGCCAGCTGCTCGGCCGTGGGGCCGACGAACACGATGCCGGCTTCGGCGCAGGCCATGGCCAGAGCCGGGTTCTCGGCCAGGAAGCCATAGCCCGGATGGAGGGCGTCGCAACCCTGGGCGACGGCGGCGGACACGATGGCGGCCACGTCGAGGTAGGCCCGGGCTCCCTTGGCCTCCAGGGCCACCAGCTCGTCGGCCACCCGGGTGTGCAGGGAGGCGACGTCGTCGGTGGAGGCGACGGCCACCGTCGACCAGCCGAGATCACGGGCCGCCCGCATGATACGGATGGCGATCTCGCCCCGGTTCGCCACGAACAGCTTCTTCACGCTCACCCGATGCTCCTTGTCCGGCTGAACGCCAGTTTTAGCGGTCTGGAGCATCCCGTGGCCAAAGGCCTGCCCAGGGCGGCCGGTGGGGACGGGGCCCCGACAACAGGGCGGCGGGGGCGTAGCCCCCCGACAACAGAGCCCAAGGACCTGACAGGGGGCACGGGTGGCGCGGTACGATCCGGCCGACGAAAGGGAATCCCATGAGTGAGCTGTCAGCCGACGACATGAAGGCCCTGAACCGCCAGGAGCAGATCTGGGCCGGCATGTACGGCCCGGCCCGGACGACGGCCATGATCGACGAGGTGAAAGCGAAGCGGGCGGCGGATTCCTCCGCCGCCATCGCCGAGCTGATCCGGTCCGTCGATCCCGACGACATCGATGCTGAGGAGGCCGGGACCTACCGACCCGCCGTGGGGTAGGTGCCGCTCCTCCCTCCGTTGCAGCCGACGCCGCCGGGTCGACGGACCGGTTACGAGCGGCGCCCCGGCTGGGGAGACGGTGCCGGAGGCCGCACGACCTGCGAGCGGATCTGATGCCCGGGCCCGTCACCGGTGACGGCCGGGAGCATCAGATCCGCCGACGGTCAGGACTTGACCAGTGTTCCGTCGGGGCCGGCGGCGAACCACTTGCCCCCTGACCCCTGCCCGTTCACGTCGCCCGAGGCGGCGTCACCGCCGAAGCGGTACAGGGGCCACTCGCCCGCCTTGAGCTGGAAGGTGCCGTCGGTCCGCTTGACCACCGAGAACACCTTGGGGTCCAGGCCGGCCGGCAACTCGGCCGAGTCCACCAGCGCCGGGGGCCAGGCCGTGGCGCAGGCGTCGTAGCAGCTGGGCTTGCCGCCCACGTCGGCGGTGAACCCGTAGAGGGTCAGGCCCTCCGCGTCGGCCAGCACATCGCCCAGCGAGCTCCGGGCCGTGCCGACGAGAGCGCCGGTGGCCGGCTTGGCCGGGGAAACGCCGCCCTTGGTGCCCGTGCCGTAGCCGCCGGAGCCGGTGGTCGCACCGGCCGGCGTGGTGGCCGTGGCCTCCTCGCCGCCGGATCCGGCGGCGGTCTCCTTGATCAGGGTGCCCTCGGGGTCCACCAGGAACCAGACGTCGCCCGAGCCCTGGCCGTTGACGTCACCGGGGACGGCGTCGCCGGTGTAGTAGTACAGCGGCCACTTGCCGGCCACCAGCTGCAGCTGGCCGTCGTCCCGGAGGGTGGTGGCGAAGATGCCGGTGTCAAGGCCGGGGCCGACGGTCCAGTCGGGGCTCACGATCACGGGGGGCCAGGCGGCGGCGCAGGTGCTGTAGCAGGTGCTGGCCGCGGCGGTGTCGTTGGTGAAGCCGTAGAGGGCCCGGCCGTCGGGGCCGACCAGGATGTCGCCGGCGTCGCTCGTGCCGAGCAGGGCGCCGGCCGCTCCCACCGGGGTGCTGACGGCGCCGGCCGCCGGGGTGGCTGCGGCCGGAGCCGCCGAGGCCGGCACCGAGCCGGCTTCGCTGGCACTGGTGGGCGGGTTGTTGGCGCACGCCCCCAGGAGTGCGGTCAGCCCCACCAGGGCTGCCGCCACGCGGCCGGAACGGCCCAGCTTGGTCTGGATGGTGTTCATTGTCGGATGCCTTTCGGGTTCTGTCTGGTTGGTTGCTTGTTTGGGGGAACGGGAACTGGATTGCGCACGGCCTGCGCCGTCACGGAGCGACGGTGAGGGTCCCCTGCATCGAGGGGTGGATGGCGCAGAAGAAGCGGTAGGTGCCGGGGGCGGTGGGGGCCGTGATCGTGGCCCGGCCGCCCGACTCGAGCGTCCCGGTGTCGAACGAACGGTCGTCGGCGGTGAGCGTGTGGGCGACGCTGTCGGCGTTCACCACCGGCACCGCTGCGCCCGGAGCGACGGTGCCGCCACCGGCGAAGGCGAAGTCCTGGATCGTGACCGGCGCGGCCGCCGTCGGGGCCGGGGCGGCCGGTTTGGCGCCGGCCGGAGCCGATGTGGCGGGCCGGCCGTAGCCGGGCGAGACAGGTGCGGTGGGGGTGCCGGCGGCGGCCGCAGCGGCCGGGGCCGGGACGGGGGTGTTCTCGGCGAGCAGCCCGGGTCGGGCCAGCCCGACGCCGGCGGCGAGGCCGGCCCCCAGGCAGATCCCGAGGGTGACGGTGGCTCGGATGGGCATGTCGTTTCCTTTCGGAGTGGGTGTGGTGGTAACGGATGGTCGGGGACCGGGGCGCGCCGGGCCAGAGCCCTCGGAGGTGGGGCTGGTGCGGCCGGGTCAGGCGGAGTGGGGCCCGGTCAGACGGAGTGGGGACCGGTCAGGCGGAGCGGCTGCTCAGAGGCGGTAGTACCACCAGGCCGACGTGAACCAGATGGCCACCAGCAGGGTGACCACGGCCGAGCCCAGCACGGGTAGCGCCCAGTTGGGGACCCGGCGGGAGTGGAGCACGAGCAACTTGGCGGCGAAGGCGCCGTAGAAGGCGCAGCCCAGGATGGAGTGGGCCAGCACGCGGGTGGTGGTGTCCTGGAAGCCGAGGCCCCACAGGCAGTGGTAGGCGGCGGGCAGGCTGGCGACGAAGGCCACCGTGCCCGACCAGCGGTGGGCCGGGCCGAGCCACGCCGGGACTGGTCGCCCGCCGCCCAGCCGGCCGTAGAGCCGCAGGGCCGAGACCAGCTGGAACAGGGCCAGGGCGGCGGCCACCGAGGCGCAGGCGGCCTTCACGTCGAGGATGTTGTCGGGCCGCAGCGGGGCGACGGCGGCCCCGGTCGGCTGGTGTACCCGACCGTAGACGCCGAGCCCGAAGGCCACCGCCGCTCCCACCGCGGCGGCGCCGATGAGGGGCCACGGGGTGGGCGGTTGTGCCACCCCGGCACCGGCCCCGGGGACCGCCGGGTGCTGCTGCGCCGTGGGGTCCCCGCCCGGTTCAGGGGCGCGCTCGATCAGGGGTTGCATGGTCTTTCGTCTCCCTCCCAGCGGCGCCGTGACGGTCGGGCCGCTGCTGCCTTCCTCTACGGCAGCGAGGGAACGATGGTTCGCGGCGACGCGAACTTTTTCCCGGTGGTGCCGGCCGGGGTCACTCGCCGGTCCAGCGCACCTTGAAGGTGTGGATGGCGGGTACGTGGAGGTCGGGGTGGCGGACCAGCGGGCCGGCCGCCTCCAGGTTCACCAGGTGGGGGGCCAGTTCCTTGAACGTGGCCCGCAACTCCCACCGGGCCAGGTTGGCCCCGAGGCAGAAGTGCTCGCCGTGCCCGAACGCCAGGTGGTAGTTCGGGTCGCGGCCCACGTCGAACGAGTACGGGTTCTCGAACTGCCGCTCGTCCCGGTTGGCCGACGGGAACCACACGGTGACCGTGTCACCGGCCTTGATCTGGGTGCCGGCCAGCTCGTAGTCGCTCACGGCGGTGCGGGCGAACTGCACCACCGGCGACGACCAGCGCAGGATCTCCTCCACCGCCGTCTGGTTGAGCCCGTCGGGGTCGGCGGCCAGGCGCTGGAGCTGGTCGGGATGCTCCAGCAGGGCGTGGACGCCGGCGGTGATGGCGTTGCGGGTGGTCTCGTTACCGGCCCCGATCAGCAGGGTGATGTAGCCGTGGAGCTGCTGGTCGGTGAGGGGCTGGCCGTCGATCGTGGCGTGGACCAGGGCGGTGGCCAGGTCGTCGCCGTCGGGGCCCTGCTCCCTCCGCTTGGCGATCAGATCGGCGACGTAATCGTGGAACTCGCGACCCACCCGGCGCCGCACGTCGCTGTCGGATTCGCCGGGCAGGGCGTAACGGCGGGCCGTGCCGGGGAAGATCAGCTCGGTGAAGCGGCAGATGTCGGTCCAGTCGTCGGTGGGCACGCCCAGGAGGTGGGTGATGGCGGCCAACGGGATGCTGATCGACAGGGCGTCGACCAGGTTGACCGTGCCGTCGCCGTAGGGCCCGCCGTCGGCCTTAGCCTGGCGGGCGGCGGCCACGAACTCGGCCACGAACTGCTGGGTGATCCCGGCCAGGTGGTTCTCCAGGCGGCGCATGGCGGCCGGCGTGAACTTGCGCATGGTGATCAGGCGCATGTCCAGGTGTTCCGGGCGGTCCAGGAACACCATGTCCAGCGGCTCGTCGGGGTCCCAGCCCCAGCGCTCGGCCTGGCGCTGCTTGAACCGCTCCAGCCCGGCCAGCCCGGCCTCGGAGGCCAGGCGGAGGATGGGGCCGGCGTTGGAGAAGACCTCGTCGTGGACGAGGACGGTCTTGCAGTCCTCGTAGCGGGTCACGACCCAGTTCACCGGCACGCCGGGGCGGTCGTAACGGTAGACGGGGGCGAACTCCCGAAGCAGATCCCACGCCTGCCAGGGGAAGCCCCCGTCGATGTAGTTCTTGGTGGTGGTGATGTCGAGCTCGTCGAGCTCCCGAGGCTCCACTGCAGTCATGGATCAAAGCTAGACGACCGCTTCCAGGGGCCAAAGTCCGCTTCGAAAGCAGGTTCAGGCCACCGCCGTACCGAACAGCGCGCCGATGGCGTAGGTCACGGCGGCCGCCGCCACCACGATGAGCAGCTGGCGCACGGCCCCGGCCACGACGGACCGTCCGGCCGAGCCCGACACCCAGCCCCCCACCAGCAGGCCGGCCACGGCGGTGGCCACCACCGATGCCACCGTGGCCGCCGTGCCCTCGGTGATGAACCAGGGCACGAGGGGCACCAGGGCGCCCCCGGTGAACAGCACGAACGAGCCGAGGGCGGCCGTCATGGGCGAGCCGAGATCGTCGGGGTTGACCCCGAACACGGTGCGGGCCGAGAAGTCGAGGAACCGGCTCTCGTCGAGAGGCAGCTCGGAGGCGGCCCGCTCCGCCGTGTCCCGGGCGAACCCGGCGTCGGTCAACCGGGAGGTGAGCTCCCCCAGCACCAGGCGGGGGTTGCGCTGCACCAGGGCCCGGATCTCGCTCAGGATGCCGTGGTACAGCTCCACCTGGCTCCGCACGCTCACCCACTCCCCGGCCGCCATCGAGAACGCCCCGGCGATGAGGCTGGCGAAGCCGGCGGTGCGGACGGCCGAGGCGCTGGCCGACGCCCCGGCCAGGGCCAGGATCAGGCACACGTTGGTCACGAGGCCGTCGTTGACGCCGAGCACGGCGGCCCGGGCGCCGCCCTTGGACACGGTCTCCACCCGGCTCCGCAGCTCGGCTGCGTCCCGGGCGTTGTCGGCCACCCGGGGTTCGATCCGGGGCGTCAGGGGCCGCGAGCGGCCGCCGACGGTCGCCCGGCCGGCACCGGCCTCCGCCGACGAGGCGGGGCCCGGATGCTCGGCCGCGGTCATGAGGCCAGCCGATCGAGGTCGGCCAGGACCGCGTCGGCGTGGCCGGCCACGTCGGTGACGTCGTAGGCCCGACGGACGATGCCGGCCGGGTCGATCAGGTAGCTGTAGCGGCGGGGGAAGTCGGCGAAGCGGTCGTCGGCCGGCCGGGCCACGTCCCACTGCTGACCGACGGTCCGGTCGGCGCTGAGCAGGGGGAACGGGTACTCCTGGTCCTGGGCGAACGCCCGGTTCTCCTCGGGCGTGTCGAACGAGGCGCCGAACACCACGGCGTTGCGGGCCTCGAAGTCGTCGAACCTGTCACGCAGGCCCTGGCCCTCGATCGTTCAACCGGGCGTGGCGGCCTTCGGATACCACCACACCAGCACCCACCGGCCCCGGAGATCCCGGATCCGGACGGTGGAACCGTCGTGGGCGATGAACGTGGAGTCGGGGGCCTCGGTCCCTGTGTCCAGCATGGCCGGGAGGGTAGCGGGCGACGGGTGCCCGGTGCCGGGCCGTAGGCCGTCAGGGGCGTGTGTCGCCGAAGGGGTTGACCGTGGTGCTGGCGGCGTAGGCCCGGGCGGCCTCGGTGTCGGCCCCGATCACGGCGCCCGGGCTCCGGCCGTCGATGTGGCCCATGATCCCGCGGTACAGCTCGAAGCCGAGGAGCTGGCGGAGCCGAGGGGAGTAGCCGGCCACCGCCTCGTGGGGGATGCCGAGGTAGTGGTTCTGCTGGGTGCGCAGGAACCCCCGTACGTACTGGACGTTCAGCCCGAGACGCCACTCGGCGTCGGTGGTGTTGGGCCCACCGCAGTGCCAGAGCTGGGAGTCCATCACCAGCACGCTGCCCGGGGCCATCTCGGCGGCGACGGCGACCGACTCGTCGTCGGGATTGGGGTGTCCCCGCTCGGCGTGCGAGCCGGGCACGATCCGGGTGGCCCCGTTGGCCGCCGTGAACTCCGTGAGGGCCCAGATGGTGGTGACCATCATCGGCCGGTGGGGCCGGCCGATGCGGATCAGGCCGTCGTCGGCGTGGAGGCCCTGGAGGCACTCGCCGGGGCCGATGTCCATGGCGGTGGTGCCCGACAGCAGCAGGTCGGGCTCCAGCACCCGCTCCACCAGCGGCAGCACCGTGCCCAGGACGGGCAGGGCCTGGAACACCGGGGCCCGGGGGATGAGGTTGTAGATCCGCCGGGTGGCGAATCCTTCGGCCCGGTTGCCCCGGGGCTCCACCCCCTGCTCGGTGAAGATGCCCCGCACCGTGTTGCGCAGCTGGGCCACCAGATCGGGGGCGATGGCCCCCTCCACGACGGTGTAGCCGTCGGTTTCGATGCGGGCCAGGTGGTGATCCAGATCGGCGTCGGACAGGACCGGGCCCACCAGATCGGCGGTCTCGGCGGTCCCGGCCGAGGGCGGCCCGGCCATCAGCGAGCCCCGCTGGAGGCGCCGGCCGGGGTGGTGAACACGAAGTTCTCGTCCATGTGTTCACGGGCGTGGGCCATGAAGTCGTAGTAGCGCTTGAATGAGCCGTTGTAGTTGCCGTCCTGACGCCGGTTGAACTGGCCCTCGAAGTTGTAGTACCCCGGGGTGCACTCGGCGTTGCGGTTGGTCCGGCCCCGCTTGGCGATCACCTGCTGGACCCACCACTCCTCGGCCTCGTGGGTGCAATCCATCGTGGCCAACCCGTTGCGGCGCACGAAGTCGATGCAGCCGGCGATGTGCTCGCCCTGGGTCTGCAGGATGTGCGTGAGGTTGAAGGCGAACGACGCCTGGTAGCCGCCCATGATGAACATGTTGGGGAAGTGCTGGGTGTGGATGCCGAGCAGGGTCCGCACCCCCTCGGCGTACTTCTCGTTGAGGTCGAGCCCGCCCTCGCCGATGATCCGGTTGTAGATCCCGGTCTTCTGCACCTCGAACCCGGTGGCGTAGATCAGCAGATCGACCTTGTAGACCTTCCCGTCGACCACGGGCCCGTCCTCGGTGATCTGGGTGACCCCCCGGCCCTTCGTGTCGACCAGGTGGACGTTGGGCCGGTTGAACGTGGGCAGGTAGTCATTGTGGAAGCACGGCCGCTTGCACATGAGCATGTACCACGGCTTCAGGGCCTCGGCCGTCTCCGGGTCCTGCACCACCTCCTCGATGCGTTTGTGGATCCGCATCATGGCGTCGATGTTGGCGTTCTCCTGACGCCGCACCTTCTCCTCCGGGCTGAGGGCGGCGGCCCGGGCCCGCTGCTCGGGGGAGCGCCCCGAGGTGGCGATGGCCTTCTCCAGTCGCTTGCGCTGCCAGCCGGGCTCCAGGGTCTCGGCCCACTCGGGGTCGGTCTCCCAGTCGTCGCGGATGTCGATCGACGACGGCGTGCGCTGGAAGACGTACAGCTCCTTGGCCCTCTGGCCCAGATGGGGAATGGCCTGCACCGCGGTGGCTCCGGTGCCGATGATGCCCACCACCTTGTCGCCCAGGTTCTCCAGGTCGGCGCCGGTGTAGGCGTAGTCCCAGCGCGAGGTGTGGAACGAGTGGCCGGCGAACGTCTCGATGCCGTCGATCTTGGCCAGCTTGGGCTTGGACAGGGTGCCGTTGGCACACACGACGAAGCGGGCCTTCATCCGGTCGCCCCGGTCGGTGCCGATGTGCCACAGCTGCTCGTCGCCGTCCCACACGGTGGAGGTGACGGTGGTCTGGAACACGGCCAGGTCGTACAGGTCGTAGCGGCGGGCGATGGCCCGGCAGTGCTCGAGGATCTCCTGGCCGCCGGCGTAGTGCCGGGTGGGTACATAGCTCATCTCGTCGAGCAGGGGCAGGTAGTCGTACGACACCACGTCGCAGGCCACTCCCGGGTACCGGTTCCAGTACCAGGTGCCGCCCACGTCGGCCCCCCGCTCCACGATGCGGATCGACTCCACCCCGAACTCCCGGAGCTTGGCCGAGGTCAGCAGGGCCGAGAACCCACCGCCGATGAACAGGACCTCCACCGTGTCGGTCAGGGGCTCCCGGGGCTCGGGCTCGCTGGCGTAGGGGTCGCTCTCGTAGCCGGCGAGCTCGCCCTCCATCGCCACCCAGCTCCGGTCGCCCTCCTGGAGCCGGACGTCGCGCTCCCGGGCGAAGCGGGCCTTGATGGCGTCGTAGTACTCCTGCGGCTTCTGCTCGCGGATGATGTCGAACTGGAACGGGTTCGACGGCTTGGCCTCTCCGGCCTCGGAGGCGGGGCGATCGTCACTCATGACGGAAAGTCTCGCGCCCCCGCGGGGGCGGTGAAAGTTCGACCGGTGCCGGCGGCCCGCCACCCCCGGGCGGGCTCAGGCGCCCACGATCGACAGCAGCTCGGCCCGGTCGGGGCCGTCGGCCGGCCCGGGCCCGTCCAGCGCGGCGACGGCGGGGCCGAGGTCGGGGTCGGCCAACACGTCGGCCACGGTGCGGAACAGCATCGTCACGTCCAGCGAGGCCCGCAGGAGGTCGGGCGACTGGGAAGCCCCCGCCTGCAGGGCGTTGTAGCCGTTCCAGATCGGGTCGTCGACCTCGTAGGGCCGGCCTTCGATCGTGGCCTCGATCTCGGCCAGACGGTGCCCGTCGAGCCGTAGCGTCTCGTCGACGTAGGGCCCGGTGGTGGCGGCGGTGGCCTCGGCCCACCGCCGGGGCAGCTCGGCCGGCTCGTCGAGCGCGCCCTGGCGTAGCAACGACCGCAGCGCGCCGGCATGGGTCAGCCCCAGCGAGACCCCCCGGCCCAGGGAGGGGTTGGTGCAGCTCCAGGCGTCGGCCAGGGGCACGATGCCGGTGGCCACCGGCTGGCCGTCGGGCACGTAGTGGCGCCGGGCGTCCTCGATGCCGGCGATCGTGGTCACGTCGTCGATCGCCTCCCCGTCGAGCCAGTGGGCGACCCGGGGCATGGCCCGCACCACCTGTTCCCACACGTCCAACCGCCGCAGGGCCCGCAGCGCACCGTCCCGCCCGCTGGCCACCACCACCACGGCCCACGTCCCGCCGTCGCCGGGCAGGGTGAGCGTGCTGACCGACCCTTGGGACTGCAACCCCGGACCCATGGATCGGGGCAGCGAGCCGTCGCCGGAGCGGAAGTGGCGGCCGTAGTACACGAACCCGCTGTCGTGGATCTCCTCCTGCGGCCCCGGCGAGCCGACGGCCCGCAGCAGCGCCGGCACGGCGGTGCGCCGCCCGCTGCAATCGATCACCAGGTCCGCCGGGATGGTCTCGCCGGCCGCCGTGACCACGCCGGTGACGTGGACCGGCCGGCCCGCCGGGCCCGGGCCCTCCCCGACCTGCAGGGCCGCCACCGCGCAACCCCGGTGCACGGTGAGGCCGTCGGTGGCTGCCGCCCGGGCCGCCACCACCGCCTCCACCACCGGCCGCCGGGCCGTGACCAGCTCGAAGCGGTCGTCGCCGGGCCGGGGTCCGCCGGTGACGTCGTCGGGCATCCGGGCGATGCTGTTCACCGGCAACGCACCGGCCGCCTTCAGGTCGTCGACGAGGCCCGGCAGCTCGGCCTCGGCCACCTGGCGGAACCGGGCCATCAGGAAGTGGGGGAGCCGGAACTGGTTCACTCCCCGCCGGGTCCACGACTCCCAGGCCTGCCCAGGGTCGGGGGGTGGCTGCGGGTCCCGCTCCAGCGCCGTGACGCGGTGGCCGTCGTCGGCCAGCATCATCGCCACGCTGAGCCCCGCCATCCCCGCCCCGATGACCACGATCCGAGCCATGCGGCACCGTCCCTTCAGATCTGGCCGCCCTGACGCGCAGTGTAGGGGGCGACGAGACCCGGGGCCGGTGGTTTGCTGCTGGCGGCCCGGCTAGTCGCTCTTCTTGTTCAGGCGGCGGGCGTGGAGGATCGGCTCGGTATAGCCCGAGGGTTGCTCCACGCCGGAGAAGACCAGGTCGCAGGCGGCGGCGAAGGCCTGGCCGTCGTAGCCCGGCGCCATCGGGGTGTAGGCGGCGTCTCCGGCGTTCTGGCCGTCCACCACCACCGCCATGCGCCGCATGGTCTCGGTGATCTGCTCCGGCGTGACCACGCCGTGCTGCAGCCAGTTCGCCATGTGTTGCGACGAGATCCGGCAGGTCGCACGGTCCTCCATCAGGCCGACGTCGTTGATGTCGGGGACCTTGGAGCAGCCGACCCCCTGATCCACCCAGCGCACCACGTAGCCCAGGATGCCCTGGGCGTTGTTGTCGAGCTCGGCCTGGATCTCCGCCGGCTCCCAGTCGGCCGACGGGGCCAGCGGGATGGCCAGCAGGTCCTCGAGCGTGGCCCGGGGGCCGTCGGCCTCCAACTGAGCCTCCAGCTCGGCCTGGCGGGCCCGCACGTCGACCCGGTGGTAGTGGGTGGCGTGGAGCGTGGCGGCGGTGGGGGAGGGGACCCAGGCGCAGGTCGCACCCGACTGGGGGTGGCCGATCTTCTGGGCCAGCATGTCGGCCATCAGATCGGGCGCCGCCCACATCCCCTTGCCGATCTGGGCCCGCCCAGGGAACCCGCAGGCCAGGCCGGCGTCGACGTTCCAGTCTTCGTAGGCCTTGATCCACGCCTGGGACCGCATCTCGGCCTTGCGCACCATCGGGCCGGCCAGCATCGAGGTGTGGATCTCGTCGCCCGTGCGGTCGAGGAAGCCGGTGTTGATGAAGCACACCCGGCTGCGGGCGGCCCGTATGCACTCCTTGAGGTTCACGGTGGTGCGCCGCTCCTCGTCCATGATGCCGATCTTCACCGTGTTGGCCGGGAGGCCGAGGATCTGCTCCACCCGGGCGAACACCTCGGTGGCGAAAGCGACCTCGTCGGGGCCGTGCATCTTCGGCTTCACCACGTAGACCGAGCCGGTGCGGCTGTTGGGCAGCACCCGGGGACCCCGCAGGTCGTGGGTGGCGCACAGCACGGTGACGAGGGCGTCGAGCAGGCCCTCGGGGATGTTGGCGCCGTCGCCGTCGAGCACGGCCGGGGTGGTCATCAGATGACCGACGTTGCGGCTCAGCAGCAGCGACCGGCCGGGCCGGGTGACGGTGGCCCCGTCGGGGGCGGTGTAGACCCGGTCGGGGTTGAGGGCCCGGGTGAAGGTGACGCCGTCCTTGGTCACCTCCTCGGTGAGGTCGCCCCGGAGCAGGCCGAGCCAGTTGTGGTAGGCCTGGGCCTTGTCGGGCCCGTCCACGCAGGCCACCGAGTCCTCGCAGTCGATGATCGTGGTGAGGGCGGCCTCCATGATCACGTCGGCCACGCCGGCCCGGTCCGCGGCGCCCACCGAATGCTCCCGGTCGATCAGGATCTCGATCCCGAGGCCGTTGTGCTCCAGCCAGACGCTGGTGGGGGACTGGGGATCGCCCGTCCATCCGGCGAACAGAGCGGGATCGGCCAGGCCAGCCGTGCCGCCGTCGGGAAGATCGGCGACCAGGGCCCCGGCCTCGACCCGGTAGGCGGTGATGAAGGCGTGGGACGTATCGCCGGCACCGTCGGCCAGCGTCAGGGGGGCCACGTCGTCTAGGAAGGCCCGCACCCAGGCGATCACCCGATCACCCCGGGCCGGGTCGTAGGGGCCCGGGGGCGGGCTGTCGCCCAGGGCGTCGGTGCCGTAGAGGGCGTCGTACAGCGATCCCCATCGGGCGTTGGCGGCGTTGAGGGCGTAGCGGGCGTTGGTCACCGGCACCACCAGCTGGGGGCCGGGGACGAGCGCGATCTCGTCGTCCACGTGCTCGGTGTCGATGGTGAAGGGCAGCCCGTCGGGGACCAGGTACCCGATCTCCTCCAGGAACCGGCGATAGGCGTCGGGGTCGTGGGGCTGGCCGGCGCGCTGGAGGTGCCAGTCGTCGATGGCCCGCTGCAGCACCTGGCGGCGCTCCAGCAGCTCGGCGTTGCGGGGCCCGAAGTCGGCCACCAGACCGGCCAGGCCGGCCCAGAACGCCGCCGGGTCGACGCCCGACCCGGGCAGGGCCTCGTCGAGGCAGAACGCGTGCAGATCGCGATGGATCGAGAGCCCGGCTTCGGTCACGTACGCGTCAGCATTGGCCACGGGATTCCTCCTCTAGGGTTCGTCCGCACACTATTGGCCCGCTGCCGGGTCCCGAAAGGCGTAGCCGGTCGAAAACTGGGCTATCAATCCCCCCATGCCCACCGACCTCACCGGCCAGACCGTCGAGTTGCTGGCCACCATGATCCGCAACGCCTGTGTGAACGACGGCACGCCCGAGTCGGGCCAGGAGGTCCGCAGCGCCGACACCCTCACCGCCTTCCTCGACGGCACGGGGCTCGACATCGAGCGCTACGAGCCCACCCCGGGCCGGGTCTCGATCGTCACCCGCATCCCGGGGCGGGACCCGAACGCCCCCAAGCTGCTGCTGATGGGCCACACCGACGTGGTGCCGGTGAACCCCGACGGCTGGGTCAACGACCCGTTCGGAGGCGAGGTGATCGACGGCGAGGTCTGGGGCCGGGGGGCGGTGGACATGCTGAACATCACCTCGTCGATGGCCGTCGCCTTCCGCCAGCTGGCCACCAGCGGGTTCCGCCCCACCGGCGACCTCGTCTACTTCGCCGTGGCCGACGAGGAGGCGGGCTCGGCCCACGGCGCCCAGTGGATGGCCGACCACCACCCCGAGGCCATACGGGCCGACTATGTGCTCACCGAGAACGGGGGCCTCCACTCGGGCTCGCCCGACGCCCCGGCCATCGGCATCAACATCGGGGAGAAGGGCGTGGCCTGGCGCCGGCTGCGCCTCACCGGCACCCCGGGCCACGGCTCGATGCCGTTCCGCACCGACAACGCCCTGGTGAAGGCGGCGGCGGTGGTGCAGCGCCTGGCCGACTACCGGCCCCCGCCCCGCTTCAGCGAGCTGTGGGCCGAGCGGGTGGCCAGCCTCGGTGTCGACGACGAGCTGCGGGCCGCCCTGCTCGACCCGGCCCGGATCGACGAGGTGCTGGCCACCATGCCCAACCGGGGTGCCGCGTCCTATCTCCACGCCTGCACCCACACCACGTTCTCGGTCAACGTCGTGGACGGCGGGCCCCAGATGAAGACGAACGTGATCCCCGACACCGTCGAGCTCCAGGTCGACGTGCGCACCCTGCCCGGGGAGGGGGCCGACGAGGTGCAGGCCCATCTCGACGCCGCCCTGGGCGACCTGGCCGGCACGGTGGCGGTGGAGATCATCATGAACGACCCGGCCTCGATCAGCCGCACCGACAACCCCCTGTGGGAGAGCCTGCAGCGGGCGGTGGGCCGGCCCTTCCCCACGGCCCGGCTCACCCCCCAGATGATCGTGGGCTTCACCGATGCCCGGGTCTTCCGCCAGATGGGATCGGTGGCCTACGGGGCCGGTCTGTTCAGCCCCGAGCTCGACAACGGCGAGTTCTCCAGCCGGTTCCACGGGCACAACGAGCGGGTCGACATCGAGTCGCTGCGGCTGTCCACCGAGCTGTGGCTCGACGTGGCCCGCGATCTCCTCGGCTGACGGACGGTCCCCCGAGGCCTGATCGGCGCCGGCTCCCGATCTTTTTCTCGCCGGGGCGTATCCCGGCGGGGGGTCGCCTGCGGTTGTGCAGCCATGACGCCGACCGCCACCAACTGTGCCGACGAGGCCCCGGCCTGCGCCGACGAGGGCCCAGCCTGCGCCGACCATCGATCCGGTGACGCACGGGCCGGCACCACGGCGCCCACCCGTCGGGCGCTCAGCCGCCGGGGTGTGCTCGGGGCCCTCGCCGCCGGGGCGGCCGCCGTGGCCTGCGGGCCCGGCGGCGGGCCGAACACGGCGGCTGCGCCCTCCGGCGCCGCCCCGGCCGCCCCTCCGCCGAACGGTCAGATCGCCCCAGCCGGCGGCGGAGGGGCAACTGCGCTACGGGCCGGAGCTCCCGCCGCCAACGCCACCGGTCCCGAGCTGGACCAGGTCCAGCTCCCGGGCCCGCCGGTCCACGGCGGCGACGGGACGACGGCGGGCCCGGCCGGGGGCGGGGCGACGAGCCCCGGCCCTCCGGTGGCCGCCGGCTCCCCGCCGGCCGGGGCACCGGGCGCCGGCTCGCCATCGGCACCGCCGGCGGCACCCCAGCCGCCGGCCGCACCGGCACCGACCGATGCACCGACGGGGGCCGCACCGGCCGTGATCACCCCCCGGGCCGGGGCCGCCCCGGGCATCCTGCTGGCCAACCGGATCACGTTCGGGATCACCCCCGCCGTCCTGTCCCGGATCGACCAGCTCGGGGGAGGTGGCTTCGTCGACGAGCAGCTGGCCCGGACCGGCCCCGACCCCGAGGTCGAGTCCGGCCTGGGGTCGTTCGCCATGCTGCGACTGAACCCCAGCCTGGCCTCCTACAACGCCGTTCAGGGCACGGGCGCCGCCCGACTCCGCCAGGAGCTGACGCTGGCCGCCATCACCCGGGCCGTAGCCAGCCGCCACCAGCTGTACGAGATGATGTGCCACCTCTGGATGGACCACTTCAACATCGAGGTGTTCGGCGACGGCACCGCCCGTCACCTCCTCGTCGATTATCAGGAGAAGGTCATCCGGCCCAACGCCCTGGGCTCGTTCCGGAACCTGCTGAAGGCCACGGCCCAGGCCCCGGCGATGCTGGCCTACCTCGACAACGACACGAGCAACGCCAACTCGAAACAGGGGATCAACGAGAACTACGGCCGGGAGCTGCTGGAGCTGCACACGCTCGGCATCGCCCCCGACGGAACCCAGGTCTACACCGAAGCCGACGTGCGGGCGGCGGCCATGGCCATGACCGGCTGGTCCACCGTGTCGGACCGCAAGGCGGCCGACTTCTCGGCCTTCGTCTTCCGCCCCCAGTACCAGCACACGGGCGACATCTCGCTGCTCGACGGGGCGTGGACCCGGGGTGGCGCCCAGGGCAAGGCGGTGGGCGACTCCCTGCTCGAGTTCCTCGCCGTCCACCCGGCCACGGCCCGCCATGTGGCCCGTCGGATCTGCCGCCGCCTCGTGGCCGACAACCCCCCGGCCAGCCTGGTGGAGTCGACGGCCCAGGTGTACCTGGCCAGCAACACCGAGCTGGTGCCCACGGTCCGCCACGTGCTCGACAGCGCCGAGATGGCCGCCTCCGGTGGCCAGAAGCTGCGCCGCCCGTTCGAGCACCTGGCCGCCATGCTGCGGGCGCTGGGCACGGCGCTGCCCACCGATCCGGCCTCCGAGGGCGCCGTGGCGCTCCAGCGCCACCTGGAACGCACCGACCACCTCCCGTGGTCATGGCCCCAACCCGACGGCTTCCCCGACACCGCCCCTCACTGGCTCAACACCAGCGCCCTCCTCTACCGGTGGAGCGCGGCGGGCCAGCTGGCCGGCAACCGGATCAAGGGGGTGCAGACCGACCTCGGTCCGCTCGTCGCCGGCGGCGGCACCGTCGGCGACCTGGTCAACCGCCTGGCCACCCGCTTCGGGCTCGGCAACCGCACCGCCGAGGAGATCTCGGCGGTGGCGGCATCGGTGCGCAAGTCGCCGGGCGATCCGGCCGACTCGATCGACCCCAAGCTGGCGCCCTCCATCCCCGGCCTCCTGCTGGCCCACCCGATCTTCCAGACCCGATGAGGCCCAGCCCGATGGAGCCCTGCCCGACCAACACCGGCCCGAAGCGAGCACCGATGTCCGACCTGTCCCGCCGAACCTTCCTCGCCGGCGCCGGCCTCGGCCTGGCCGGCGCCGCCACCCTCGCCGTCACCAATCTCGGCACCCGCCTGGCGCTGGCCGCCCCCGGGACACCCCAGACCGGCGACACGCTGGTGGTCGTCTTCCTCCGGGGCGGAGCGGACGGTCTCAGCCTCGCCCCGCCCTACGGCTACCCGTCGTACCGCAAGCTCCGGCCCACCATCGCCATCGCCCCGCCGGGCACACCCGACGGGGCCCTCCCCCTCGACGGGTCGAATCCCAACGCCGTGTTCCCCTCCGGCCTGGCCGGCGTGGTCGGCCTCCACCCGGCGTTCAAGCCGATCCACGACACCCTGTGGCGGGACGGGAAGCTGGCGGTGATCCCGGCGACCGGGCTCCCGCCGTCGGAGAGCGCCAGCCGGAGCCACTTCTCGGCCACCCGCTACGTGCAGGCCGGCTCGGCCTCGGCCGCGGTGGGCGGGGGATGGCTGGCCCGCATGATCAACACCATGGGAGCCGCCGCCGGAGGCGTGATCCCCGCCGTCGACACCTCGGCCCGCTCCGACCTGCTCCGGGGCGGCCGGGGAGCGGCCGTCATACCCAACCTGGCCTCGTTCGGCGTCAACGGGTTCCCCGACCGCGACCGCACCGCCACCGCCCTGCGGGCCCTGCACGCCGGATCCGACAGCATCTCGGGGCAGGGCCTCACCGCCCTCGATGCCACCGCCCGGGTGGCCACCATCAGCACCGAGCTCCGCTCCGGCTACCCCAAGGGAGGCCTGGCCAAGACGTTCAGCGAGCTGTCGTCGATGCTGAAGGCGGGCCTCGGGATCCAGGCCGCCGTGATCGACTACGGCGGCTGGGACCAGCACTCCAACCTGGGAACCGTGGGGGCGGGCCGGTTCCACGACCGGGCCACCGAGCTGGCCGGCGCCCTGCGGGCCTTCGCCGACGACACCAACGGCCTGGACGAGATCACGGTGCTGGTCATGACCGAGTTCGGCCGCACGATCAACGAGAACGGCAGCCGGGGCACCGACCACGGGCGGGGCGCCACCTACCTGGCCATGGGGGCCGGCATCAAGGGTGGCGTCTTCGGCGATGATTACCCCGACGAGATCGCCGACGAGCCCACCTACGGCGACCTGGCCGTGCTCACCGATTACCGCAAGCTCGTGGCCGAGATCGTCACCCGCCGGGCCGGGGTGGCGGACCTGGGTGTCGTGTTCCCCACCTACCGGAGCTCGGGGCCGGCCCTCGGGCTGACCCGCTGATCTCCGCCCGGGCCGGATCCGCACCCCGGCCCGGGCGGTATCTATTGCGAAATCATGTCGATCATCACTAGCATCCGGGCAAACCGGGCAGCTGGAGGAAGTTTTTCTCGGCAGCCGGTATCGCGATGGGGCGGCGAGACCGGTCTGGTCACCGGATGACCGGGTTCTCTCGACGATGGTGGATGTAGTGACGACAGCCAGGCGGCCCTGCCCTACGGCCCGATCGCGCCCTCGGAGGCGGCGGTCGTGACCCAGATCGTGCCCCTCGAGGAGCGCCCGCCGCCGTCGTCGTTCGCCGGTGTCATCCAGGCGGCGACCGCCGGGGAGGGTTGGGCGGTCGACAGCCTGGCCGCCCAGTGCCTGCCCCGCCTCACCAGCTTCGCCGAGGCCCGGGGGGCCATCGACCCCGGCGGAGTCGCCGACCTCGTGCTGATCGAGCTGCTCCACCGCCTGGGGTCGCTGCAGTTCGACACACCGGCCCAGCTCTGGTCCTACATCTACCGCATCGCCCGCAGCCGCATCGCCGACGAACGCCGGTCGGCCAAGCCGGTGGAGCTGGTGGAGCACGTCGCGATCGAGCGGCTGGCCGCTCCCGCCCCCGGCTTCGACCAGCAGGTGGCCGACCGGCACTGGGTGCACGGGCTGTTGTCGGAGCTGACGTCGGAGCAGCGAGAGGTGCTGGAGATGCGTTTCCTCGACGATCTGTCGATCGAGGAGACGGCGAGCCGCACCGGGCGCACCCTCTCAGCGGTGAAGGGCCTGCAGCGACGGGCCATCCGGGCCCTGTCGGCCGCCGCTCTGCTGGCGGCGGTGGCCCTTGCCGGGTGGCTGTTCTGGTGGCTGCTGCATGGCGGGCCGCCGTCCACCGTCGTCCCCGGTCCGGCCGATCAGCCGTCGACCACTCAGCCCCCGGTGGCCGAGGCAGGCCTTCCGTCGGGCGACGGGCTGCGGGCGGTGAGCGACGGAGGCCCGATCCCGGCGGCGGTGACGATCACCAACCTGGCGCCGGACCCCGACGACCAGCGTTCGGCCGTGGCCACCTTCGAACCGGCCGAGGGCCTCGTCGCCGAGGGGTTCAACTGCCGCCTCGACGGCGAGGCGTGGAGCCGCTGCACCAGCCCCGTCGTCTACCGGAACCTCGCCGACGGCAACCACGTGATCGAGATCCAGCCCGTCGATGCCTCCGGATCGGCCCAGGCCCCGGCCGTCCCGGTCGTCTGGAAGGTCGCGGTCACCCAACCTCCCGGCACTCCGGCCGGGGTCGACCTGGCCGCGCTGCGGGCCGCCGGCGCCGTTCTCGAATGCAACGGCAAGACGGGCACGCTCGATCAGCTGGAGGCGGCCGGCTTCGACGTGATGGTGGGTACCGAGGGCGACGACGTCATCGACGTGAGCGGCGGCGACCGGCCCGATCTCGTGATCGCCTACGACGGCAACGACACGATCCGTACCGGTCCCGGAGACGATCAGATCTGTGCCGGCGGCGGCAACGACAGCATCGAGAGCGGTGCCGGCAAGGACCGCATCGCCGCGGGGGGAGGCAACGACTCGATCGCCGCCGGCGCCGATGACGACACGGTCTACGCCGGGGGCGGCAACGACACCGTGTCCGGCGGCCCCGGCAACGACACGCTGCGGGGCGAGAGCGGCCTCGACCTGCTCCAGGGTGACGACGGCAACGACCAGCTCTCGGGCGACAACGACCTCGACGTTGTCGTGGGCGGCGCCGGCACCGACTCCTGCGGGCCGCCCGACCCGGGACTGACGGCCGATCCGAGCTGCGAGACGGCCGTCGCCCCCACCACGACCACCCGGGCCGCGCCCACCACCGCCCCGTCGTCGACGGCGAAGGGGTCGACGACCGCCGGGGCCACCACCACCCGGGCCGCAGCGGCCCCGTCCACCTCCACCCCCACCCGGACGGCGTGACCGTGCCGCCCTCCCCGTCCCGCACCGCCCCCGCCCCGGCGCTACCCTCGACGGTGATCATGGCGACGCGATCGACCTCCGCTTCCGGGCCGCGCACCCGGGGGAAGGGCCGTCGGCCGACCCGGTCGGCGACGGTCCAGTGGCTCGCCCTGGGCATCGTGGTGGCGCTTGTCATCCTGGCCGCCTTCGTGTTCTTCAGCAGCGGCTCCACCGTTCTCTCCCAGTAGGATTGCCCGTGCCCATGACCTGGTCCGACGTTCTCTCCGGTGACTTCACCCGGTCCGGCTGGGTGGTCCCGGCCGGTCGGCCCCACCCGGCCCGCCAGACCCGGCGGGTGCTCGGCGTGGCCGGCGCGTCCTGCTTCGTCAGCCTGGTCTGGGTCATCTCGGCCGAAGCCGAGACCCCGGTCCCGTACAACGTCACCGCCGCCCTCCAGCCGGCGACCACACCGGTGGTGCCGGAGGCGTCGACGCTCCAGCTCTCCGGCGGGGCCACGCCGGCCACGGCCGCACCCGCCACCACCGCCGCCCCGGCCACCACCGCCGCGCCCGAGGCCACGACAGGGCCAGCACCCACGTCGGCCCCCGTTACCACCGCGGCTCCGGCCGCCACCGCCGCGCCCACCCAGACCGCGGCGCCCGCCACCACGGTGCCGCCCGACGGCGGAGGCGACCACGGCGACCACGGCGGGATCATCACGATCCCGCCCACCACCAACGGCTCGTTCGACACCTCCAGCGGCGGGAGCTGATGGCCGTCCCGGGTCCGGCATCCCGGGGCAGCGCACCGACGGTAGGCGGGGCTGACGACCACCGCTTCCGGGCGATGGGCACCGACGTGCACGTCCGGGTGGTCGGCGGGCGGCCCGGCCTGACGGCCGAGGCCCAGCGGGCCGTCGAGGACCGGGAGGCCCGTTGGAGCCGCTTCCTACCCGACTCCGAGCTGTCGAGGCTGAACGGTGCCGGCGGCGGGCGGCCCGTGATCGTCAGCCCCGACACGTTCTCCCTGATCGCGGCGGCCGTGGAGGCGTGCCGGCTCACCGGCGGCGCCTTCGACCCCACCGTCCTCACCACGCTGGTGGCCGCCGGGTACGACCGCCCGCTGGGCCAGCTCACCCCGCCTGATGCGGCTCCGGCCCGAAGCCCGGCCCCGCCCGGCGACGGTGGCATCCCGGCCGCCCCCGGCGTCGCCGGCATCGACCTCCATCCCGCCAGCTGCGCCGTGGTCCTGCCTGCCGGCGTTCGTCTCGACCTGGGCGGGATCGCCAAGGGGGCCACGGCCGACGCCGTCTCGGCCGAGCTGCTGGCCGCCGGGGCCGAGGGCTGCTGCGTGAACGTCGGCGGCGATCTCCGGGTGCGGGGCGCCGCCCCCGACGGCGCGGGCTGGGTGGTCGGGCTCGACTGCCCGGGCGCGGCTGAGCCGGCCGGGCTGCGGGTGCGCCTGGCCGATGGCGCCGTGTGCACCTCCACCGTGCTCAGCCGGCGGTGGGCCGGGCCCCGGGCCGGCGCCACCGAGCACCACCTGCGCCACCCCGCCACCGGTGCCGCGCTCAACACCGGTCTGTGGTCGGTGACGGTGGTGGCGGCATCGGCCGTGCAGGCCGAGGTGCTGACCAAGGCGGCGTTCGTGGCCGGGGCCGATGGGGCGGCGGCCGTCATCGGGGGCCACGGGGCCACCGGTGTGCTGGTGGCCGACGGTGGCGACCTGGTGCCGCTGGCCGGCCTCGACCCGTTCCTGGTCCGGTGAGCGACCAGATCTTCTGGTACGCCACCCGGGCCGCCGGGATCCTGGCCTGGTTCGCCGCCTGCCTGTCGGTGGCGGTGGGCGTGCTGATGTCGTCGCGGTTCCTGGGTCGGCGGCCCACCCTGCCCTGGCTGACCGACCTCCACCGGTTCTTCGCCGGCATGGCGCTGGTGTTCGTCGGTCTCCACATGCTCACGCTGTGGGCCGACGACTTTATCTCGTTCTCCTGGCGGGAGCTCCTGATCCCGTGGGAGGCCCAGGTGAGGGGGCTGAGCCGGTTGGCGCTGGCCATGGGCGTGGTCTCGGCCTGGGTGATGGCCGTGGTGGAGCTCACCTCGCTGGTGAAGCGCCGGCTTCCCGCCCGGTTCTGGCACGGTGTGCACCTCGGGTCCTACGCCACGGTGGTCCTGAGCACCGTCCACGCCTGGATGGTGGGATCCGACGCCACCAACCCCGTGCTCTTCAGCCTCTCGGTCTCCATGCTGGCCGCCGTCGTCTTCGTGACGCTGGTGCGGGTGTTGCGGCTGCTCGACGAGCGCAAGCGCCGGTACGACCTGGCCCTCAGCGGGGTCGACCCGAAGGCGGTCCGGGTTCCGGTGGGGGCCGGCCGACGGCGGGCCGGGGGCGCCGCCGCGCCCGAGCGCCCCGTGCCCCCCGATCCGCCCGGTCCTGCCGGTCTCGATCCGGACCGCCCGGTCCCGCCCCTACCCCCCGATCGGTCGCAGATAGACCCGAACCGCCCGGTCCCGCCGCCGCCGCCCGACCCGTCGCAGGTCGACCCCGATCGCCCGGTTCCGCCCCCACCGCCCGACCCGTCGCAGGTCGACCCCGAACGTCCGGTTCCGCCGCCCCCGCCGCCCAATGTCGCCCTGGCCGCCTGGCCGCCGGCGCCGCCCGCCGGGGGGGCCGACGCCGACGGGGACGGTCCGGACATGGCGCCGTCCCGTCCCCCCGCCCCGTCCCATCGTCCCCGCCGGGACCGCCACCGCTGAGCGCGCCGTGGTCGGCGATCAGGCCAGCTGGGTGATGGCGGCGGTGTAGGCCTGGCGGACAGCGCTGGCATCGATCGGGTGGGGCTCGACGACCTGGCCGGCACCGAGACCCCACCGGGCCGCCACCATCCCCGGGCGTTCGGCGGCGACCACGGCGGCCGCCTGCACGCAGGCCCCGGTGGCCACCGTCTCGTCGGTGTCGGGGACGATCACGGGGCGGCCGGCCAGATCGGCCAGCGTCCGCCGGTAGGCCTCGGCCCGGGCCCCGCCGCCGGTGAGCAGCAGCTTGCCTCCGGTGACCACGCCCACCCGGCCCATGGCGTCGAGCCCGTCGAGCAGGCCGCACACCACGCCCTCGTAGGCGGCCCGGGCCAGCTGGGGCCGGCCCACGTCGGATCGCAGGCCGAGCAGGGCCCCGGTGGCGTCGGGCCGGTTGGGGGTGCGTTCGCCGTCGAAGTAGGGGACGAGCACCAGCCCCCCCGCTCCCGGTTCGGCGGTGAGCGCCAGCAGGCTGGCCTGCTCGTGGTCGAGGCCCAGCAGGCGGGCCACGGCGTCGGTCACCTTGGTGGCGTTGAGCGTGCAGACCAGGGGCAGGAAGTGGCCGCTGGCGTCGGCGAAGCCGGCCACCGCCCCGGTCTCGTCGTGGGTGGCCGTGGGGGAGACGCCGTAGACGGTGCCCGACGTCCCGATCGAGACGGCCACGTCGCCCGGACCCAGTCCCAGGCCCAACGCCCCCGCCATGTTGTCGCCGGTGCCGGGGCCGACCACCACAGCGGAGCCCAGACCTCGGGCCAGCACGTCGCCGGCCGTCACCGTCCCCGCCGCCTCGATGGGGCCGAGCACCTCGGGAAGCCGGCCGGCGAGGTCGCCGGGACCGCCCGCGAGAGCCAGCAGATCGGGCTCGTACCGCTCCGCCGGCGACCACCAGCCCGTGCCCGAGGCGTCACCCCGGTCGGTGACGTGACGACCGGTCAGGCGCCAGGTGAGGTAATCGTGAGGGAGCATGACCCGGGCCGTCCGGGCCAGGATCTGGGGCTCGTGGGCCGCCACCCAGGCCAGCTTGGTGATGGTGAACGAGGCCGTGGGCACACTGCCGCAGGCCCCGGCCCAGCCCTCGGGGCCGAGGCGCCGGGTCAGCTCCTCGGCTTCAGGGGCCGACGTGGTGTCGTTCCACAGCTTGGCCGGACGGAGCGGCGTCCCCGAGTCGTCGATCAGCACCAGCCCGTGTTGCTGGCCGGCCACGGCCACCGCCACCACCGCCGGGAGATGGGACGCCACCTGATCGAGCGAGTCGAGCAGCGCCTGCCACCACGCCTGCGGGTCCTGCTCGCTGCGGGGCGGGGTGGTCGGGGGATGGGCGGCCCGTCCCACGGCCACCAGCTCACCGGTGTGGAGCTGGCGGAGCTCCACCTTGGTCGACTGGGTGGAGGAATCGACCCCCAGCACGAGTGGGGCGGAATCGGCAGCGGTCATGGGGTGGTCTCCCTCCAGCGGATCTCGAACCAGGCCGTCAAGGTCTCCCCGGCTGCCAGCTCGCAGCGGGGGAGGCGGTTGACGGCATCGGGGGCATCGGTCTGGGGCTCCACGCACAGGGCGTGGGCCGGCCGGTCGTACACCACCCAGCACCGGCAGCTCGACGTCAGTGTGAGCTCGGCGACACCGGGCCAGGCGATCACGGGTGGGCCGGCCAGATCGGTGAAGCAGTCGTCCCAGGGGCCGGGCGGCGGTGGGACGAGGCGCCCGGTGGGGATGCCGTCGGGGTCGAGCTCGAACATCGAGGCCGCCGGGAACCGGAGCTGGGCCTCGGCTCCGGCCACCCGCCGCCGGAACCAGGGGTGCCACCCGATCGACGCCGGCATGGGCGCCGATCCGGGCGGAGCGTGGTTGGCCAGGGTCAGCTCCAGGCGCAGCCGGTCGGGGCCGAGACCGATGCGCTGCTCCACCCGGGCCGGCCACGGCCAGGGGTCGCCCAGCTCCACGGCGATCTCCACCGTGCGGGCGCTCAGCCCGTCGGCACCGGCGCTCAGCCCGTCGGCACCGGCGCTCAGCCCGTCGGCACTGGCGGTCAGCCCATCGGCACTGGCGGTCAGCCCATCGGCACTGCGGGTCCCGCCTCCGGCGACGCGCCAATCGGCCGAGGTGTAGGCCGTCCCGTGGATGGCGTGGGGGGGCAGGGTCAGCGGCAGCCGGTGCTCGACACCGCCCGAGGAGAAGCGGCCGTGCCGGATCCGGCCCGCCCACGGCGCCATCGGATAGAGGCCCCAGGCGATCGGTTCCGGACCGTCGGGCCCGGCGCCGGGCACGGCACCCGACCCGATCAGCAGCTCGTGCCCACCGAGCGAGAGCGAGCCCAGCCGCCCGCCGGCCGCCACCTCCACCAGGGCCGTGGCCTCGCCCGCCGCCAGCTCGATCCGCTCATCCGACGATGCCCTGGCCACGGCGCCAGCCTACGCCACCCCCGGAGGCACCCGGTGGCCCCTGGGCGCCTCCCGGGGCGCCCCGCATGCCGGGGCCCGGGGCGGGCCGAGGTCCCGTCAGGCCCGGGGGGCCCAGACGGCGTACAGCGGGTCGCCGGGGGTGCCGGGCGGCGTGGCCAGGCTGGCCTGGATCTCACCCCAGGGGCCCGTGAGCTGGAAGTAGCGGCCCACGATGGCCACGTGACCCCGATCATCGGTCGACAGCCAGCCGTGGATGGCCTTGGTGGGGAAGCACCGGTTGGAGAACGTGCAGCAGAAGACCCCGCCGGGGGCCAGCACCCGCGCCACCTCGTCGAACACCTCCAGCGGCTGGACCAGGTAATCGACCGAGACGCAGCAGGTCACGGCATCGAAGGAGGCGTCGGCGAAGGGCAGGGTGGGGGAGCGGTTGAGGTCGGCCACCACCGCCCCCGCCGCCTGAGGGTTGGCCGCCAGCTCCACCGGGTTCATGCCCAGCACCACCAGCGCCGGCGGCGCCTCCCGGAAGTGCGAGATCCACGAGCTCATCAGATCGAGCACCCGGCCCCGGGCCGTGAGGCGGAGGCCGAGCTCGTCGTAGACGGCACCGACGGCCTCGATGGCCCGGTCGTCGATGTGGGTGACGAGGCGGGGCTGGGTGTAGAAGCCGGTGTCGGCGGCACCGTCGAACCGGTCGAAGAAGCCGGGCCCGAACGCGGCGTACCGCTCGGCGTAGGAGGCGTCGGGCGGGGGCGGGGTCACGAGAGGTCGACGACCTCCAGGCCGCCGTCGGCGTACCGCTGGCGCAGCACCTTCTTGTCGAACTTGCCCACCGAGGTCTTCGGTACCTCCTCGATCTGGCTCCACCGCTCGGGCAACCACCACTTGGCCACGCGGCTCTCCAGCCAGCCCTTCATGCCGACCGGGTCGAACTCGGCCCCCTCGGCCAGCACCACGCAGGCCAGGGGCCGCTCGTCCCACCGTTCGTCGGGCACGCCCACCACGGCCGCCTCCCGCACCGCCGGGTGGCCCATGAGGGCGTTCTCCAGGTCGACCGACGAGATCCACTCGCCGCCCGACTTGATCACGTCCTTGGCCCGGTCGGAGATCTGGATGAACCCGTTGGGCTCGATCGAGCCCACGTCGCCGGTGCGCAGCCACCCGTCGTGGAACTTCTCGGTGGTGGGATCGAGGTGGTACTGGGCCGTGATCCACGGGCCCCGGATCTCGATCTCGCCCTGGGCCTGGCCGTCCCACGGCAGCTCGGTGCCGGCGTCGTCGCAGATGCGGATCTCGACCCCGGGCAGAGCCCGCCCGGTACGGACCCGCCAGCTCATGGCGTCGGCCGGATCGGTGTTCTTGGGCACGTGGGCGATGGCGGCCAGGGGGCTGGTCTCGGTCATGCCCCAGGCCTGGAGCACGGTGACCCCGAACGTCTCGTCGAACCCCTCGATCAGGCTGCGGGGCACGGCCGACCCGCCGCAGATCACGGCCCGCAGCGACGACAGGTCGGCGTCGGGCCGGTGGTGGAGGATGTCGTTGAGCACGGTGGGCACGGCGCCGGAGAACGTGGGCCGGGTGGTCTCGATGATCTCGGCCAGCGGCCCGGCCTGGAGGAACCCCTGCGGCATGACCAGGTCGGCCCCCACGGCCCAGCCGGCATAGGGCATGCCCCAGGCGTTGGCGTGGAACATGGGAACGATCAGCAGCATCCGGTCGTGCTGGGAGAGGCTCATGGCCTGGGCCGAGGTGATGCCGAAGGTGTGCAGGTAGGTGGAGCGGTGGGAGTACACGACCCCCTTGGGGTTGCCGGTGGTGCCGCTCGTGTAGCACATGGCGGCGGCCGACCGTTCGTCGACGTAGGGGTAGTCGTAGCCCGGCTGCTCGGCCGCCAGCAGGGTCTCGTAGTCGAGCGTGGGGCCCAGGCCCGAGGTGTCGCCCTGGCCGAAGGTGATGATGTGGCGGACGGTGGTGAGCTCGTGGCGGACCTTGGCCAGCAGGGGGGCGATGGAGGCGTCGACGATCAGCACCTCGTCTTCGGCGTGGTTGACCACGTAGCTCAGCTGTTCGGGGAACAGCCGGATGTTGAGCGTGTGGAGCACCGCTCCCATCGACGGCACGGCCAGGTAGGCCTCCAGATGGTGGGCGTTGTTCCAGGCGAAGGTGCCGACGCGGGTGCCCTCGGCCACTCCGAGCCGGGCCAGGGCGGCCGCCAGCTGGTCGGCCCGGTCTCCGACCTCGGCGAAGGTGGCGGTGACGGGGCCGTTGTCGGTCCAGGTGATCACCTGGGAATCGGCGTGGACCCGCCGGCCGTGGAGGAACAGATGCCGTATCCCGAGGGGGAAGTCCTGCATCGTGCTCTGCATCATGGTCGGGGTGCTCCTGGTGGCAGGGTGGGTGGGAACGGATCGGGTCGACGGCCATGGTCGCCCATGGCGGGGTGTCGTGCCAAGCACGGCGGCGCCAGGATGCACCTCGCACGGTGCTGTCCGAGGTGATCACCGAGATGATGACCTCGGACCCTGGGCCCGCCTGGCTGGCGGTGCTTGTATGACGGTACCGCCAGAGCAGGGGGCGACCGGGAACCGCAGGGGAGGCGCCCGATGATCGTTGCCCATCACCGTCAGACCCCCACCGTCGGGGTCGACCGGCCGTCGCCGGTCCGACCCGGTCGGCTCCGTCGCCGCAGCGGCTACGTCGCCGCCATCGTGGTGCAGCTGATCGGCCTGTACCTGGTGCGCCACCTCGTCGACTGGGACGTGCCGTTCCTCACGTCCAGATTCGATCGGGTCGTGCCCTCCATCGAGCTGTCGATCCTGGTCACGTTGGCGGCCAACGCCGCCTGGCTCGTGCTCGACCCACCCTGGTTCCGGTCGGTGATCCAGATCGGGGTGAACCTGGTGGGCCTGGCCCCGATCGTGCGCATGTGGCAGATCTTCCCGTTCGACCTGGGGGCCGACGACCGGATCTGGCGCCTGGTGCTCCGGGCCCTGCTCGTCGTGGCCTTCGCCGGCACCGTCGTGGGCACCGGGGCCGAGCTGGCCCGCCTGGCCCGATCGGGACGCGGCGCCGGGCGATCCGCCGCCTGAGCGGCCCGCCCGCGGCGTGGCTAGGCCATGGTGAGGCCACCGGAGACGCTGAGCGTCTGGCCGGTGATGAAGCCGGCGTCCTCCGAGGCCAGGTAGGCCACGGCCGACGCCACCTCCTCCGGCCGGCCCAGCCTCTTCATGGGCACGGCCCGGGTCATGGCCCCGATCACCTTGTCGCCGTCGGCGCTGGCGTCGACGATCTCGTCGAGCAGGGGGGTGGCCGTGGGGCCGGGGCACACCGTGTTGACGGTGATCCCGAAGCGGGCCACCTCCCGGGCGATGGTCTTGGTGAAGGCGATCACGCCGCCCTTGGCCCCGGAGTAGACGGCCTCCAGCGAGCTGCCGACCCGTCCGGCGTCGGACCCGATGTTGACGATCCGCCCGAACCGGGCCTCGACCATGGCCGGGAGGCAGGCGTGCACGGTGCGCAGCACACCCTTGTAGTTGATCTCGATGATGCGGTCCCAGAAGTCTTCGTCGGTGTCGAGGAAGGGCTTCAGCTCGTCCCAGCCGGCGCAGTTGACCAGCACCTCCACCGGGCCCAGCTCGTCGATCACGGCGTGCAGGCCCTGCTGCACCGAATCGGAGCTGGTGACGTCCATGGGCACGGCGATGGCCCGGCCCCCGGCGGCAGCGATGGCCTCCGCCGTGTCGGCCGCCTCGGTGGCACGGAGATCGGCCACGGCCACCACCCGCTCGTCGGCCGCCAGGGCCAGGGCGATCTGCCGCCCGATGCCACGGCCTCCGCCGGTCACCACCGCCACTCGCTGGGTCATGCTCTGCGCTCCTCGACTCTGCCCGTCTGATGTGCGATCCGTCGTCGCCGGTGCCAACCTAACGGTCGGGGCGACACCGGGCACAGCGGGCCCGCCGACGATGGCCAGCAGGAACGGGGCCGCCCTGACCATCCCGGCGCGGACAGCTGCTGTAGGATCCCGGCTCAGGAAACCACCCATGACCACATCAGTCGCCCCCGGCCCCCCCGCCCCGCCGCCCGCCGCACCTCCGTCGGCGACACCACCCGCTCCGGGCCCCGTCGTCGCTCCCGGCGTGGCCCCGCCGCCGCATCCCACCCTGCGTCGGCGCCTGGCCGAGCTGACCACCACCACACCGGGCCGTCTCCGGGTGGAGTCGGTCCTGCTGGTGGCCCTGGCGGTGGTGGCCGGCCTGTTCACCGGTTGGGTCGTCAACGGCCGGTTGGGCGCCACCCACCGGATGGCCGACGAGAACGTCCCGGTGATCGTCAGCGCCCGCCAGGTCCAGACCGGCCTGGCCGAGGCCAACGCCGCGGCGGCCACCTCCTTCCTCGCCGGCGGGGTGGAGAACGCCGAGCAGCGTCAGCTGTACGAGGATTCGATCGCCGCCGTGGGCCGGGAGCTGGAGAACGCGGCCCGCCTCACCGGGGACGACGAAGAGGCCCACGACGCCCTCCAGACCCTCACCGGCGGCCTTCCCGTGTACAGCGGGTTGATCGAGCAGGCCCGGGCGAACAACCGGCAGGGGTTCCCGGTGAGCGCCGCCTACCTCAACGCCGCCTCCCGCCTGCTCGACGAGCAGCTCTTTCCCGCCACCGACGTGGTGGCGAACCAGGCGGCGGAGCGGTACCGGTCCGCCTACGACGACCAGCGGGGCGTCAGCCTCGTGCTGGCCGTGGTCGCCTTGGGCCTGAACCTGCTGGTGATCCTGTTCCTGGTGCGGCTGCTCCTCCAGCTCCAGCGCCGGTTCAAGCGCACGCTCAACCTGCCCCTGCTGGTGGCGCTGGGCGTGGCTGTGGCCCTCACCGGCTGGCTGGCCTGGGGCATCACCCGGCAGTCGTCCCACCTGGTGGCAGCCCGGTCCGACGGCTACCAGGGCACCCGCCTCTACCTCGACACCCGGGGCGCCGCGTTCGGGGCCAAGGCCGACGAGGCCCGCTACCTGCTGGCCCGCGGTGCCGGGCAGGCCTTCGAGGACGACTTCCTCACCCGGGCCGGCCAGTTCGACGATCTGGCGGCCCGCATAGACGACCACGTGGCCGCCACCGGCGGGGCCGCCGCCCGTTCCGACGCCGAGGCCACCACCTCGGCGTGGGATCGCTATGTGCAGAGTCACGCCGGGCTCATCGAGCTCGACGCCCAGGGCGAGCGGTCGGCGGCGGTGACCGCCGCCCTGAGCGAGGCCACGCCGGCGTTCGACGCCTTCGACGATGCCAGCGCCACCGCCCTCGACCACCAGCAGGCCGAGTTCGCCGCCGAGATGGATCGGGCGGCCGGCGCCCTGGGGGGTCTCCGGGTGGGTCCGTTGCTCGGTGTGGTGGTTCTGGCCGCGGCCGCGGCCTACGGCCTCCAGCAGAGGATCAACGAGTACCGATGACCCCACGGTCCACCCGCCCCGCCCGTCGTCCCGCCCGCTGGCTTCTGCTGGCGTTGACCCTGGTGGCGAGCCTGCTCGCCGCTGCCTGCGGCACCACCACCGAAGAGCCGTTCGCCTCCAACCCCACCACCGACGGCGGCGGGGGAGGCGGGGCCACCACCACGGCGCCGTCACCCGATGCGGCCTGCGACGCCGCCGCCCCCGAACGGAGCCTGGCCCCCGAGGGCCCGCTGCCCCCGGCGGGCCAGATGCCGGCCGGTTCCACCATGGAGGCCATCGCCAAGCGCCCAGACCAGAAGCTGCGGGCCGGGGTGGGGGCCGACACCCTCCTGTTCGGCTTCCTCAACCCCAAGTCGGGCGACATCGAGGGGTTCGACGTTGAGATGGCCCGCCTGGTGGCCCGGGCCATCTTCGGCACCGACGTGGGCCACCTCGACCTGATCCCGCTCCAGAGCTCGCAGCGCATCCCCAAGCTGGAGGCGGGCGACGTGGACCTCGTGGTCAAGACGATGACGATCAACTGCGACCGGTGGGGCAAGGTCAACTTCTCGTCGGTCTACTACAACTCGGCCCAGCGGCTGCTGGTGCGGGCCGGTTCGCCGATCAAGGGGCTGGCCGACGCCATCAGCTCGGGGGCCACGATCTGCGCCGTGTCCGGCACCACCTCGCTCGACCTGCT
The DNA here is from genome assembly GCA_041394285.1 of Acidimicrobiales bacterium. Classification (GTDB taxonomy): domain Bacteria; phylum Actinomycetota; class Acidimicrobiia; order Acidimicrobiales; family SZUA-35; genus CADEDH01. The sequence continues at coordinate 34,671 of JAWKIL010000002.1, forward strand.
CATCGACGAGGGGGCCGAGGTGTCCGAGGTGGGCGACTGGACCGACTGCCTGGTCGAGTTCCAGGCGGGCCGGGTCGACGGGATCTCCACCGACGACACCATCCTGGCCGGCCTCAGCGCCCAGGACCCCTACGCCGAGATCGAGGGCGACCCGCTCAGCTCCGAGCCCTACGGCATCGCCCTGCCCAAGGGGGCCGACGACTTCACCCGATTCGTCAACGCCGTCCTGGAGCAGGCCCGGGCCCCCGGCGGCGAGTGGCAGGTGCAGTATGACCAGTGGCTGGCGCCCACCCTCGGCCCCAGCACACCGCCGGCAGCCTCCTACCGGTCCTGACCCCCATTTTGCGGTTTCCGTCGCGCCTATCAGTGGCGATGGCGGGCCGGGAGTGGGCCCGGGCCGGGCCGGCCCCCGGCGACCGGACGGCTCAGGTGCGGGGGCGGCGGGCCTGGCGGACGGCGTAGAAGGCGATGGCGGCGGCGGAGCCGACGTTGACCGAATCGACCCGGCCGGCCATGGGGATGCGGAGGCGGCGGTCGGCGGCGGCCAGCGTGGCCGGGGTGAGCCCCGGCCCCTCGGCCCCCAGCACCAGGGCCACCCGCTCGTCGGCCCCCAGCACCAGCTCGCCGATGTCCTCGGCGTCAGGGGCGGGGGTGAGGGCCAGCACCGTGACCCCGGCGTCGCGCAGCGGGCCCAGGCCGGCGGGCAGATGGTCGAGCCGGGCGTAGGGCAGGGCGAAGGCCTCGCCCATCGAGACCCGGGCCGAGCGGCGGTAGAGCGGGTCGCAGCACGTCGGATCGAGCAGGAAGGCGTCGACCCCCAGCCCGGCCGCCGCCCGCAGGATCACGCCCATGTTGGTCGGATTGTTGACCCCTTCCAGGAGGGCCAGGGTCCGGGGCGGGGACCCGCCGGCCGATGGGGCCAGGACGTCGGCCGCAGTGGGCACCGGCCGGCGGTGGAAGCAGGCCAGCATGCCCCGGTGGAGGTGGTAGCCGGTGATCCGCTGCAGCACCTCGGGCCCGGCGGCGTACACCGGCACGTCGGGGCCGACGGCGTCGGGCAGGGGCCTGGTGCGGCGCCCGTCGACCAGGATGCCGTGCAGCCGGTATCCGGCGAGCAGGGCCCGCTCCACCACCAGGTCGCCCTCCGACACGAACACCCCGTCCATGTCGCCCCCTTTGCGCTCCCGACGCTGGCGCAGCACGTGGTCCCGTAGCCCCTGGAAGATGTGGATACGGGGATCGTCGGGGTCGGTCACGGGGATCACGGTGCCCCGTCCGAGCTGCGAACCCAGCCGAACCAGAGGGTCTGAGCCGGGCGCCATGGGGATCCAGGCTACCGGCGCCGATTCCGCTACCGTGGCAGCCATGCGCGCCATCGTCATCTACGAGAGCCTCACCGGGAACACGGCCAAGGCGGGCCACATGATCGCCGACGAGCTGAGCGCGTCCGGGATCGAGGCCACCGCCTGCCCCATCACCGCCATCGACCTCCAGGCCCTGTCGGAGTCGGATCTGGTGGTCGTGGGGAGCTGGACCGACGGCCTGATCCTGTTCGGCCAGCGGCCGGGGCGCATCGGGCGGCTGGCCAAGCTGCCGGTGATCGACGGTAAGACGGCCGCCGTGTACTGCACCTACGCCATCGAGAAGGGCAAGACCCTGGAGAAGCTGTCGGGCATCGTGAGCCGGCGGGGCGGCAACGTGGTGGGCGGCATGGCCATCAAGCGCAACAACCTGGCCGGTGGTGCCTCCGAGTTCGTCGACCGCCTCCTCGGCGCCCTCGAGAAGACGAGCTGAGGCTCACCGTCCGGCGGGCGCCGGGGCCGGATCACCAGCCCGGCGGGCGCCGGGTGCCACCCACCAGGGCTTCGATGAAGCCGGCGGCAGCCAGCGTCGTGTGGTCCTCCAGGAACGGCCCGGCGACCTGCACCCCGATCGGCAACCCGTTGGAGTGGAGCCCGATCGGCACCACCGTGACCGGCAGGTAGACGGCGCCGAACAGGCCCATCCACTGCATCTGGCTCATGTAGGAACGGCTCTCGCCGGCCACGTCGATCATGCGGGCCGTCATCGGGTAGCTGTGGTCGTGGGGGATGGCCACGGTGGGCGACACCGGCGCCAGCAGCACGTCCCACTGGCCGAAGAACTCCCGCCACCGGGCCCGCATCTGGAGGCGGCGCTCGTTGGCCGACAGCCAGGCCCGGTGCCGGGCCGTCACCCCGCCCACGCCGAGCGCCCCTTCGGGGGCGTCGCCCCGGGCGGCCCGGGCCGCCAGCTCCTCGATCTCGGTCGGCGACCAGCCCCCGGCCAGCGCCGCTCCCAGGAGCTGCCAGAACACGGCGTCGGCCTTGGCGAAGTCGAACCCGGCGGGTCGGGCCGCGGGGTCCACCACGGCGCCCACCCCCTCGAGCTGGCCGGCCACCCGTTCGATGGCGGCGGCGATCTCGGGGTCGACCGGGCAGTAGGGGTCATCGGCCCACACCGCCACCCGCAGCCCCTCGGGGCCGGGCCGGCGGGCGGGCGGCAGCTCCAGGCGCCAACCGATCTCGTGCCAGTCGTCGGCCCCGGCCAGCAGACCGAGGGCCAGGCGGCAGTCCTCCACCGTGCGGGCCATGGGCCCCACCACGGCCAGGTCGGCCTCGGTGAGGGTGCCGGGCGGACCGGGGATCTGGCCCTTGGCCGACACGATGCCGTAGCTCGGCTTGTGGCCCACGGTGCCGCACATGGCCGACGGGATGCGGATGCTGCCGCCGATGTCGCTGCCCACCTCCAGCGGGGTGAACCCGGCGGCCAGGGCTCCGGCCGAGCCGCCCGAGCTGCCGCCGGGGGAGCGGCTCGTGTCCCACGGGTTGTTCGACGTGCCGAAGACCTCGTTGTAGCTCTGGGCGTCGCCGGCGTAGATCGGCAGGTTCGTCTTGCCCCAGATGACGGCGCCGGCGGCTTTGAGCCGGGCGACCGAGGCGGCATCGCGGTCGGGCACGAAGTCGGCCAGCTCAGGGGCGCCCGACGTCGTGAGCACCCCTTCGGTCATGAGCGAGTCCTTCACGGTCATCGGCAGCCCGGCCAGGGGACCCAACGCCTCGCCCCGGGCCCGGGCCTCGTCGATGGCCCTGGCCCGTTCCCGGGCCCGTTCCAGATCGGTGGTGACCACCACGTTGATCTCGGGGTTGCGCTCGGCGCAGCGGGCGGTCAGGGCGTCCAGGGCCTCGACCGCCGACAGGTGGCCGGCCCGGAGGTTGGCCAGCAGCTCGGCTGCGGACTGGTAGGCGACATCGCTCGACATCCCCGGACGCTACCTCCGGCGCCGGCCCCGATGCCATGGCGGCGGGGGCCGGGCCGGCGGGCCGGGCAGCACCGATGGCGCCCGGCGGCGGGCTAGAGTCGCCCGGGATGTCCCGCTCCCGCCCTGTCGTTCTTGCCGCGGTCCTGGCCGCCGCCGGTTGCGGACTGCTGGCCGGCTGCGCCTCCCGGCCCAGCGAGGAAGACCTCACCAACTCGATCCTGACGGCGACCAACGCCGCCGACTCCACCGTCACCCTGAGCAGCGAGCAGGCGGCATGCATCGCCCGGGCGCTCCTGGCCACCAACCTGTCCGACACCACGCTGTCGGGCCTGGCCCAAGACTTCGACAAGCCCGAAGTCCTCGAGACCGAGGCCGATCGGGTGAGGCCGGCGGTGGAGGCGGCCGCCGAGCAATGCCGATGAGCGGGCCCGAGCCCGGCGCATTCGTTGGCCGCGGCCCAGCCGTGACCGGGGCCGGCCTGGATCTGGCCGTGGCGCCCGACGTGGCCGCTGCGCTGGCCGAGGGCCGGCCGGTGGTCGCCCTGGAGAGCACGATCTTCTCCCATCTCGGCCTGCCGGCACCCCACAATCGGGAGGCGCTGGGCCGGTGCCTGGCGGCGGTGACCGACGGGGGCGGGGTGCCTGCCCTCACGGCCGTGCTCGACGGTCGGGCCACGGTGGGCGTGGGCGCCGCCGACCACGAGCGGATCTGCGGACCGGCCCGCAAGGCGGCGGCCCGGGATCTGCCGGTGGCCGTGGCCCAGCGGTGGGCGTTCGGCGCCACCACCGTGTCGGCCTCGCTGCGGTTGGCCGCCGCCGCCGGGATCCGGGTGTTCGCCACCGGGGGGATCGGGGGTGTGCACCGGGGTGCGGAGCGCACGGGCGACATCAGCGCCGATCTCGACGCCCTGGCCCGCCATCCGGTGGTGGCGGTGTCGGCCGGAGCCAAGGTCTTCCTCGACCTGGCTCGCACGCTCGAATATCTGGAGACGGCGTCGGTGCCCGTGCTGGGCTGGCGCTGCGACGAGTTCCCGGCGTTCCACGCCCGGTCCAGCGGTCTGCCCGTGCCCCAGCGGGTGGAGTCGGCAGCCGAGGTGGCCGCCATCGCCCGGGCCCACTGGGCTCTGGGCGGCGGGGGCGTGCTGGTCGTGGCCCCGGTGCCGGAGGCCGAGGCGCTGCCCCTGGCCGAGGTGGAGGCGGCGTCGGAGGAGGCGATCCGCCGGGCCGAGGAGTCGGGGACGGTCGGCAACGCTGTCACTCCCGCCGTCCTGGCCGGGATGGCGGAGCTGACATCGGGTCGGGTGATCGCCGCCAACCTGGCCCTGGCCGAGCACAACACCCAGGTCGCCACCACCATCGCCGCCGCGCTCTGACCGACGACCCCCGATCTCGTGCCCGGGACCGTCACCGCTGACGCCCGGGTGCATCAGATCACCACACCCCCGATCTCGTGCCCGGGACCGTCACCCCTGACGCCCGGGGGCATCAGATCACCACACCCCCGATCTCGTGCCCGGGGCCGTCACCCACGACGCCCGGGGGCATCAGATCGGGGGTGGGTCAGACCTCGGAAGCGGCGAAGGTGTCGCAGGACTCCGGGTCGCCGCTGGTGAAGCCCTGGCGGAACCACTTGGCCCGGCTCTCGGCCGAGCCGTGGGTCCAGGTGTCGGGGTTGATGCTCATGCCGGCCTGGGACTGGATGCTGTCGTCGCCCACCGCCTGGGCGGCCCGGAGCCCCTCGTCGACGTCGCCGGCCTCGAGGATCGGCCGGCCGCTCTCCGTGGTCCGCTGGTTGGCCGAGTAGCCCCACACCCCGGCCAGGCAGTCGGCCTGCAGCTCCATGCGCACCGAGTACTCGTTGGCGTTGCCGGGATCCTCCTGCTGGGCCTGGCGGACCTTGTCGCTGATGCCGGTCAGGTACTGGATGTGGTGGCCGATCTCGTGGGCGATGACATAGGCCTGGGCGAAGTCGCCCGGGGCCTGGAACCGGGTGGCCAGCTCGTCGTAGAAGGTCAGGTCTATGTAGACCTTGTTGTCACCGGGCGCCGGGCAGTAGAACGGACCGACGCCAGCCGTGGCGTTGCCACAGCCCGTCTGCACGGCATCGGTGAACAGCACCAGCTTCGTCTCGGTGTAGTTGAGGCCGGCCCGCTCGAAGTACTCGGACCAGGTGTCCTGGATGTCGGCCATGAGGGCCGCGACGTATTCCCGGGTCTCGGCCTGAGGATCCACCGCCGGACCGCCGGAATCGGCCTGCACCGGGCCGGCGCCGGTGTCGAACCCGGCGTTGGTGATGTCGAACCCGCTGCCACCACCACCACTGGTGAGAGCCACGATGATGGCGATGATGACGCCGATGATGCCGCCGCCACCCACGACGCCGCCGGCCACCTTGCCCCGGGAGCCACCGGCCCGGCGGCGGTCTTCGATGTACTGCTCACCCCGCTGGGCCGTGCTCTTGTCGTATCGGACCATCGGCCGGCCATCTCCCTGTTCGCCCGCACACTAGCGGGTCAACCTTATCCTGCCAGGGTGATCCACGAACCCATCGCTCCCGCCTCCCCGCCGCCCCTGGACGTCGGCCTGGCCCGGCAGGTGGTGGACCCCGCGGCCCGGGCTGCCAGCGTCGCCCGGTTCGCCGAGCGGGGCATCCGGCTGCCCACCTTCGGCGAGCTCCGACGGCCCGAGCTGATCGATCCCGAGACCCTCGCCGGGCTGGCCGCCGTGGACCGCCGGGTGCCCGACGCCCGCAACCTGTTCCGGGTCCACTGGCACAACCGGTGGGAGGCCGACGGCCTGGCCCCGGTGCCCGAGCACCTCGAGCTGCCGCCCGCCCTCACCGGCGTGCCGGCCCGGATCGTGGCCGTGCTGGGCGACCGCTTCCCCATGATCGACACCCACAAGGTGCTGGCCGCCTACGGCTGCCTGGCCCCCCGGATCGTCACCGGCCGCTTCGACCCCCAGCGCCACCGGGCCATCTGGCCCTCCACCGGCAACTACGCCCGGGGCGGCGTGGCCATCAGCCGCATCATGGACTGCCAAGGGGTGGCCGTGCTGCCGGCGGGCATGAGCCAGGAGCGCTTCGACTGGCTCCAGGCCTGGACGCTCGACCCCAGCACCGACATCATCCGGACCCCCGGCACCGAGAGCAACGTGCGGGAGATCTACGAGGCCTGCGCCCGCCTGTCGCTCGATCCGGCCAACGTGATCGTGAACCAGTTCTGCGAGTTCCCCAACTATCTCGTCCACCGCACGATCACCGGGCCGGCCATGGAGGCCGTCTACCGCCATGTGGTGGCCGGGCGGCCGGGTTCGCTGCGGGCCTTCGTGTCGGCCACCGGATCGGCCGGCACCATCGCCGCCGGCGACCACCTCAAGGCCGGCCATGGCACCGAGATCGTGGCGGTGGAGGCCCTGGAGTGCCCCACGATGCTGGAGAACGGCTTCGGCGAGCACAACATCCAGGGCATCGGCGACAAGCACATACCGCTGATCCACAACGTCATGAACACCGACGTGGTGGTGGCGGTGAGCGACCAGGTGACCGACCAGCTCGACCTGCTGTTCCAGACCGTTGCGGGCCGCGACCATCTCGTCCGCCACCTGGGTCTCGATCCGGAGCTGGTGGACCAGCTCGTCCACTTCGGCTACTCCAGCATCGCCAACCTGGCCGGCGCCATCGCCTACGCCCGGCTCCGGCGGCTGGGGCCCGACGACGTGGTGCTCACCGTGGCCACCGACGGTGCCGCGCTCTACGCCAGCGGCCGGCCCGCCATCGTCGCCCGGGACTTCGGCGGCCCCGATGGTTTCACCCCCGAAGCGGCGGCCCGCACCTTCGCCCGGCACCTGGGCGACCCGTCGGTCCACGCCGTGCTCGATCTCGACCAGCAGGAGCGGCGCCGGATCTTCAACCTCGGCTACTTCACCTGGGTCGAGCAGCTCGGGCTCGATCTGCAGACGTTCACCGCCCGACGCGATCAGGCGTGGTGGGACGACATGGTGCCGGTGGTCGACGCCTGGGACGAGCTGATCGCCGAGTTCAACGCCGACACCGGCCAGTGCCGGCCCCGTGCCTGATCGGGCCCAGGTGTCCCAGCTGGCACCGGTCCTCGATGCCGGCGGCGCCAACCCCTTCCTCACCCACCGCCACCAGCTGGACGTGTACCGCCACGCCCGGGCGGCCGGCCTGACCGACGCCGCCTACGCGGCGCTGGTGGCCGGGGCCGACGAGCGGGTGGCGGCGGTGGCCGGCACCGGCTTCCGGGCCACGCCGCTGGTCGACCTCACCGGCGGGCCGTCGGTGCCGGCGGCGCTGGCCGGGCTGGCCCCGGTGGTGGCCAAGGTGGAGACGGCCAACGTGTCGGGCTCCCACAAGGCCCGGCACCTGTTCGGGCTCCTGCTCCGGCTGCTGATCGACGACGCGGTCGGGAGTGCCGACGGGCCGGGAACCGGCGGCCCGCTGGCCATCGCGTCCTGCGGCAACGCCGCGCTGGGGGCAGCCATCGTGGCGGCCAGCGCCGGTCGGGCCCTGCGTGTCTTCGTGCCCACCGACGCCAACCCGGCGGTGTTGGGGCGGCTCGACAGCCTGGGGGCCGAGGTCGTCACCTGCCCCCGCCGGCCGGGGGAGGCGGGCGACCCCTGTGTGCTCCGCCTGCACGAGGCGCTGGCCGCCGGCGCCCGGCCCTTCACCGTGCAGGGCCCGCTGGAGCCGGCCGTGATCGACGGTGCCCGTACCATCGGCCTGGAGCTGGCCGACCAGCTGGCGTCGGCCGGGCTCACGCCGGCCGACCTGTTCGTCCAGATCGGCGGGGGCGCCCTGGCCACCGCGGTCATGGACGGCCTGGTCCGTGCCGGCGCAGGCGGCGCTCCACCGCCCCGGCTCCATCCGGTCCAGGCGACGGCGGCCCACCCCTACGTCGCCGGCTGGCGCCGCATCGCTCCCGCCCTCCTGGCCCGAGCCGGCCTGCCCGACCCGGCCCCCGCCGCCGATCCCGGCGCCAGCCGGGCGGGCCTCGCCCGGGCGGAGTCCGCCGCCGATCGGGCGCAGGCCGAGGTGCTGCGCCGCGCCCTGGCCGACGGGCGCCTGCACCTTCCGGCCGACCTCGATGCCGTCGCTCACCTGATGACGCCGTGGCCCGGCACGCCCCGGAGCATCGCCGGCGGGATCCTCGACGACCTGACCTACGACTGGCGGACCGTGCTCAGCCACCAGATCCGGTCCGGCGGCTGGCCCCAGCTGGCCGACGAGGCCACCCTGGCCGAAGCGGCGGCCCTGGCCGCCCGGCTCGTGGCCCCGCCCCCCGACGCCACCGGCGCCGCCGGTCTGGCCGGCCTCGTGGCCGCCGCCCGCTCCGGCACCCTGCCGCCCCGGGCCGGCGGCGAGGCGCTCGTCGTCCTGCTCACCGGCGTCGACCGGGCCTGGACCCCGTCGGCCGCCTGACGGCGCCCGGCCCCGGGACCCCGCCGGGCTGCGTGGGGTCGCGACGCAGTTCGGGGACGGCGAAGGCGCAGGCGAAGGGGCGGTCGGGCGATCAGGCGGCGAGGGGACGGCCGAAGGGCTTCTTCGGCTGCCAGCTCGCCATGAACTCCTCGGCCTGGTAGCAGGCGCCCAGCAGCACACCGTCGCGGTGGGAGGCAGCGGCCGTCAGCACCTCCACGATCCGGTTCACCACCACCGGCGTGGCTGCCGCCTCGTCGTCGCCCACACCGTCGAGATAGCCGGCGAGCCAGCCCCCGGCGGTGGTGACGAAGTCGGGCAGGAGGCGCACCGAACCCGGAGCCAGCACCTGGGCCAGGGCCTTGGTGGTGAACGGCACCGGCCCCCAGGGCACGATCGCCTTGGCCGTCACGAACCCCACCCCCTGATGGGTGAGCACGCCGGGCTTGGAGCCGGCGATGATGGCGTCCACCTTGGCCCCCCACACCAGCCACGGCTTCTCGTCGACTCCCCACACATCCACCACGGTGGCGCCGGCCTCGGTGAGGGTGTCGATCAGCCCCTCGGGGGCGTCGGCCCGACCCTCGACGGCCAGCGTGGTGCCCTTCAGGTCGCCGCCCACGGCCCAGGCCGCAGCGGCGGCGATGCCCACGTTCAGTAGCCGGGTCGAGCCGGCCAGGGGCCCCACCCCCGACGCCTGGCGAAGCTCGGCCAGCTGGTCGGGGGCCACACCCTTGCCGGCGTCGAGATGGAGCTGGCCGCCGGCCACGTCGGGCAGCAGCTCCGACACGAACGCCTCCACCGCCCCGCCGATGGCATCGCCCTCGGCGTTGATGCCGGCCGATGCCCCGGACCGCTGGACGCCGAAGGCGGCGAAGCCGTAGGTGGCGGTGCGGGCCAGATCGGTTGCGCTCGACTCAAGCACCTTGCGGGCCCGGCGGACCACCCCCGAGGCGGGGGCGTCGGGGAAGTCGACGACAACGAAGGCATCGGTGGAGGTGAGCTTGCGTACGGTCACAGCCCGGGAGTCTAAACACTCGTGAGCGGGCTGGCCCGCCGGCGGCTGACACACAGGGGGCTCGGCGCCCCCACCGGGCTCCGCCCGGCTCCCTAGGGCCGGGACCAGGCGGCTCGGAGCAGCGTGTGGAGATGGTCGAGATCGGCCAGGCCGGCGGTCTCCCGGCAGCTGTGCATGGCCAGCTGGGGCGCGCCGATGTCGACAGTGGGAACACCGAGGCGGGCCGCCGTGATGGGCCCGATCGTGGACCCGCAGGGCAGGTCGTTGCGGTGGATGTAGTACTGGATCGGCACCCCGGCGTCGGCCGCAGCCGCCACAACCTCGGCCTCGCTCACGGCGTCGGTGGCGTAGCGCTGGTTGGCGTTGCGCTTGAGCACCACCCCGCCGTTGAGATGCACGTGGTGGGAGGGCTCGTGCTTGTCGGCGTAGTTGGGGTGGGTGGCGTGGGCGCCGTCGGCCGAGATGACCAGCGACCGGGCCAGAGCGGCCAGGTAGCCGGCCCGGTCGAGCCCGGCGGCCACCGCCACCCGCTCCAGCACCGACGCCAGCCACGAGCCCGAGGCCCCGGTGGCCGACTCCGAGCCGATCTCCTCGTGGTCGTAGAGCGCCACCATCGGCATCCGCCCCCCGTCGGCCCCGATCGACCCGTTCCCGTCGCCGACCGGACCGGCCGGACCGGCCGACCCGGCCAGAGCCCGCACGGCGCAGAACGACGAGACGAGGTTGTCGATCCGGGCCGAGGCGAACAGGTCCCGGTCCCGCCCCACCACCGCCGGCGGCTGGGTGTCGAACGCCATCAGGTCCCAGGCCAGCACCGCCTCGGGCTCCACCCCGAGACCGGCGGCCACGTAGGCCCGCACCGCCCCCTCGTCGGCCGGCCCCAGCGCCCACAGGGGACGGATGTGCTGCTGGGGGTTCAGGTCGAGCCCCTTGTCCCGGATCTCCCGGTCTAGGTGGATCGCGAGCTGGGGAATGCGCAGGATCGGTTCGCTCTCGCACCACAGCCGTTGGCTGATCGCCCCCGAGGCGTCCCGCACCGACACCCGGCCGGCCAGGCCCAGGTCCCGGTCGAGCCAGGAGTTCAGCAGCACGCCGCCGTACACTTCCACCCCCACGAGCGACACCTCGGCCGAGGTGACATCGGGCCGGGTCCGGACCCGCAGGTTGGGCGAGTCGGTGTGGGCCCCCACCAGCAGCACGCCGTCGAAGGTCTCGGGCTGCACCCACGCCGCCAGCGAACCGCCGGTGCGCAGGAACCGGGGCCCGGGCCCGGAGGGCAAGGGCCGGGCCGGGTCGCATTCGGTGAATCCGGCGGCCTCCAGCAGCTCAGCGGCCCGGGCGGCGGCGTGATACGGGGTGGGGGACACCCGCAGATCCTCCAGTATCCCGGCCGCCACCGGGGTCAGGCCAGCGGGGGAGGACGGCGAGGAAGTGGGCGAGGCAGTGACGGTCACCCTGTCATACTGTCGGATGGCAATCGCCTCGACACGGCCCCACTGTTCGTTAGCTCGCGCCCGGTCATCTGTTCCAGCGATTGGCTTGGATCTGCTAGCTGCAGTTCCGATAGAGTGTCCGAACGCTTTCCCTACGCCGGGCGGGCGCACGCTGGACGCCATCGCCTGGCCAGCGAAAACGCCGTCTGGGGCCCTCCAGCGGCACAACGAGTACCTGGGCCAGAGTCGTCCCAACTGTTCCCCTGACGACAACTTTGGAGTACCCGGTGCCTGATTTTCCGCAGCCGCAGGGTCTTTATGACCCCCGATTCGAGCACGACGCCTGTGGCGTCGCCTTCGTCGCCGATCTCCGGGGGCGCGCCAGCCACCAGATCGTGGCCGACGCGCTCGACGCCCTGCGCTGTCTCCAACACCGTGGCGCCACGAACGCCGAGCCCAACACCGGCGACGGCGCCGGCGTGATGCTCCAGGTCCCCGACCGGTTCTTCCGGTCGGTGCTGGGCGACGACCTGCCGCCGGCCGGCGCCTACGCCACCGGCATCGGCTTCCTGCCGCCCGAGCCCAGCCTGTGCGACAAGGCCAAGCTGGCCATCGAGGCCGTGGTGGTCGAGGAGGGCCTCGAGGTGGTGGCGTGGCGCACCGTCCCCACCGACCCCTCGGACCTGGGCCAGCAGGCCCGCAGCGTGATGCCCTCGTTCGAGCAGGTGTTCATCACCTCACCCCAGGGCCTCACCGGCATAGACCTGGACCGCCAGGTCTACGTGGCCCGCAAGCGGATCGAGCACGAGGTGCCGCCCACGCTGGGTGCCGCCCTGTACTTCCCCAGCCTGTCGAGCCGCACCTTCGTCTACAAGGGCATGCTCACCACCCCCCAGCTGTCGGGCTTCTACCCCGACCTGGCCGACACGAGGGTGGAGAGCGGTCTGGCCCTGGTCCACTCCCGGTTCTCCACCAACACCTTCCCGTCGTGGCCCCTGGCCCACCCGTACCGGTTCGTGGCCCACAACGGCGAGATCAACACGGTGATGGGCAACCGGAACTGGATGCGGGCCCGGGAGGGCCTGCTGCAGGCGGCCCACTGGGGCGGCCGGGAGGCCAGCCTGTTCCCGATCTGCACGCCGGGGGCCTCCGACACGGCCAGCTTCGACGAAGCGCTGGAACTGCTCCACCTCGGCGGCTACCCGCTGCCCCACGCCGTGCTGATGATGATCCCGGCCGCCTGGGAGCGCCACACCGACATGCCGGCCCCCAACCGGGCCTTCTACGACTTCTACTCCTCGGCCATGGAGCCTTGGGACGGCCCGGCCTCGGTCACCTTCACCGACGGCACCGTGGTTGGCGCCGTACTCGACCGCAACGGCCTGCGCCCCAGCCGCTACTGGGTCACGGCCGACGACCGGGTGATCATGGCGTCCGAGGTGGGCGTGGTGGATCTCGACCCGGCCAAGGTGGTGCGCAAGGGCCGCCTCCAGCCGGGCCAGATGTTCCTGGTCGACACGAGCCGGGGCCGCATCGTCGACGACGCCGAGATCATGGCCGAGCTGGCGGCCGAGCACCCGTACCGCCAGTGGCTGGGGGAGCGGCGCACGCTGGAAGACCTCCCGCCGGCTCCCGCCGCCGGGCCGGCGCCGGTGCGCACCGAGGCCGAGCTGCAGCCCGAGCAGGCCGCCAACGGCTACACCCTGGAGGAGCTGGAGCTCCTGATCGACCCGATGTTCCTCACCGGCAAGGAGAGCATCGGCTCGATGGGCACCGACACCCCACCGGCGGTGCTGTCGAACAAGCCCCGGATGCTGTTCGACTACTTCGCCCAGCTGTTCGCCCAGGTCACCAACCCGCCACTCGACGCCATCCGGGAACAGCTGGTGACGAGCCACCGGGTCCTGCTGGGCCCCCAGGCAAACATCCTGGAGCCGGCGCCCGACTGGTGCCGCCAGCTGGAGCTGGCCTACCCGGTCATCACCCGGCCCCAGCTCGACCTGGTGCTGGGGGCCGACGAGGACGGAGCCAATCCCCAGCTCCGCACGGCCATCGTGCACGGCCTGTACCCGGTGGCGGCCGGGGAGGCCGGGCTGGCCAGCTCACTCGACCGGGTGCGCCAGGAAGCATCGAACGCCATCGCCGACGGCGCCACCGTGCTGGTGGTGTCGAACCGGGGCGCCACCGCCGACCTGGCCCCCATCCCGTCGCTGCTGCTCACCGGAGCGGTGCACCACCACCTGGTCCGCCAGCGGGCCCGCACCAAGGTGGGCCTGATCATCGAATCGGCCGACGCCCGAGAGGTGCACCACGTCGCCCTGCTGCTGGGGTGCGGGGCCGGCGCCGTGTGCCCCTCGCTGATCCTGGAGACCATCCGCACCCGGGCCGCCCACCATCCGTACCCGCTGCGGGCCAAGGCCGAGCAGAACTACGTGAAGGCGGCGTCGGAGGGCGTGATCAAGGTGATGTCGAAGATGGGCATCTCCACCGTGGCCTCCTACACCGGGGCCCAGATATTCGAGGCCATCGGGCTCAGCCAGGCCCTGGTCGACGAGTACTTCACCGGCATCACCTCCAAGCTGGGCGGCATCGGCCTGGGCGAGATCGCCGCCGAGTGTGAGCTGCGCCACCGGCGGGCCTTCCCCGACCGGCCCGAGCTGCTGGCCCACCGGGGCCTGGAGCTGGGCGGCGAGTACCAGTGGCGCCGGGAGGGTGAATACCACCTGTTCAACCCGCAGACCGTGTTCAAGCTCCAGCACGCCACCCGCACCAAGCGGTACGAGATCTTCAAGGAGTACACCTCGCTGGTCGACGACCAGGCCGAGGCCCTGGCCACCCTGCGGGGTCTGTTCCGCTTCGACTCGGCCGGCCGCGCCCCGATCCCGATCGAGGATGTGGAACCGGTCTCCGAGATTGTGAAGCGCTTCGCCACCGGCGCCATGAGCTATGGATCGATCTCGGCCGAGGCCCACGAGACGCTGGCCGTCGCCATGAACCGGCTGGGCGGCAAGTCCAACACCGGTGAGGGCGGCGAGGACCCGGAGCGGTTCGTGCCGCTGCCCAACGGAGACTCCAAGCGGTCGGCCATCAAGCAGGTGGCCTCGGGCCGCTTCGGCGTCACCGCCGAGTACCTGACCAACGCCGACGATCTCCAGATCAAGATGGCCCAGGGGGCCAAGCCGGGCGAGGGCGGGCAGCTCCCGGGGCGCAAGGTGTACCCGTGGATCGCCAAGACCCGGCACTCCACCACCGGCGTGGGCCTCATCTCGCCCCCGCCCCACCACGACATCTACTCCATCGAGGATCTGGCCCAGCTGATCCACGATCTGAAGAACGCCAACCCGGCGGCCCGGGTCCACGTGAAGCTGGTGGCCGAGGTCGGCGTGGGCACGGTGGCGGCCGGCGTGTCGAAGGCCAAGGCCGACGTGGTGCTCATCTCGGGCAACGACGGCGGCACCGGCGCATCGCCCCTCACCTCGCTCAAGCACGCCGGGGGCCCCTGGGAGCTCGGCCTGGCCGAGACCCAGCAGACGCTGCTCCTCAACGACCTGCGGGACCGGATCGTGGTCCAGGTCGACGGTCAGCTCAAGACCGGCCGCGACGTGGTGGTGGCGGCCCTCCTGGGGGCCGAGGAGTTCGGCTTCGCCACCGCCCCGCTCGTGGTGTCGGGTTGCATCATGATGCGGGTCTGCCACCTCGACACCTGCCCGGTTGGGGTGGCCACCCAGAACCCCGAGCTGCGCCGCCGGTTCTCGGGCAAGCCCGAGTTCGTCGAGACGTTCTTCGAGTTCATCGCCACCGAGGTGCGCGAGCTGCTGGCCCAGCTCGGGTTCCGCTCGATCGCCGAGGCCGTGGGTCACGTGGAGTGCCTGGACGTGGCCCGGGCCATCGACCACTGGAAGGCGTCGGGCCTCGACCTCACCCCGATCCTGTACCAGCCCGAGATCGACGAGGGCGCCTCCCGCCTCCGCTCCCGGGACCAGGACCACGGCCTCGACCGGGCGCTCGACCGCCAGCTGATCGAGGCCGCCGGACCGGCCCTGGAGCGCCGCACCCCCGTACGGCTGCGGTTCCCCATCTCCAACACCAACCGCACCGTGGGCACGATGCTGGGCCACGAGGTGACCCGGCGCTACGGGGCCAAGGGCCTGCCGGAGGACACGATCCAGATCGACTTCGCCGGCTCGGCCGGCCAGTCGTTCGGGGCCTTCCTGCCCCGGGGCGTGACCCTGAGGTTGGAGGGCGACGCCAACGACTACTTCGGCAAGGGCCTGTCGGGTGGCCACCTGCGGCTGTTCCCGCCCCGCACCTCGCCCTTCGCCGCCGAGGAGAACATCATCGCCGGCAACGTGATCCTCTACGGGGCCACGTCGGGCACGGCCCACATCCGGGGCGTGGTGGGGGAGCGGTTCTGCGTCCGCAACTCCGGGGCCGAGGCCGTGGTGGAGGGCGTGGGCGACCACGGTTGTGAGTACATGACGGGCGGGGTGGCCGTGATCCTCGGCGCCACCGGCCGCAACTTCGGGGCCGGCATGTCGGGAGGCGTGGCCTACGTCTACGACCCCGACGGCCTCTTCCCCGACCGGGTCAACCCCGAGATGGTGGAACTGGAGGCGCTCGACTCCGAAGACGACGTGCGCCTCTACGGTCTCGTGGAACGTCACCTGAGCGAGACCGGCTCGGCCGTGGCCGAGCGGCTGCTGGCCGACTGGGCCACCAGCCTGGAGCACTTCGTGAAGGTCATGCCGACCGACTACCGCCGTGTCCTCGACGCCCAGCAACGGGCGGCCGAGCAGGGCATCGATCCCACCGACGCCATGATGGAGGCCGCACATGGCTGATCCCCGAGGGTTCCTCGTCCACGACCGCAAGTTGCCCACCCGGCGCCCGGTGGCGGTGAGGCTGAAAGACTGGAAGGAGGTCTACGAGCCCTTCCCCGAGCCCGACCTCCGAGACCAGGCCTCGCGCTGCATGGACTGCGGTATCCCGTTCTGCAACAACGGCTGCCCCCTGGGCAACCTCATCCCCGACTGGAACGATCTCGTGTACCGGGGCGACTGGCGGGAGGCGATAGACCGCCTCCACGCCACCAACAACTTCCCCGAGTTCACCGGACGGCTGTGCCCGGCGCCGTGCGAGACGGCCTGCGTGGCCGGCATCAACATCGAGCCCATCACGATCAAGAACGTCGAGCAGACGATCATCGAGAAGGCATGGGCCGAGGGCTGGGTCCAGCCGGTCGTGGCGTCGAAGAAGACGGGCCGGAAGGTGGCCGTGATCGGCTCCGGCCCGGCCGGCCTGGCTGCCGCCCAGCAGCTCACCCGGGCCGGCCACGACGTGGTGGTCTACGAGCGGGCCGACCGCATCGGAGGCCTGCTGCGCTACGGCATCCCCGAGTTCAAGATGGAGAAGTGGGTACTGGACCGCCGCCTGGCCCAGATGGAGGCCGAGGGCACGGTGTTCCGCACCAATGCCTACGTCGGCTCCCCGCCCGACCACCCCAACCATGTGCCGGTGGCCGAGCTGACCGACGGCTACGACGCCGTGGTGCTGGCCGGAGGGGCCACCGACTGGCGGGATCTGCCCATCCCGGGCCGCGAGCTCGACGGCATCCACCAGGCCATGGAGTACCTGCCGCTGGCCAACAAGGTGCAGCAGGGCGACCTGGCCGAGCCGCCGCTGACGGCCAAGGACAAGCGAGTGGTGATCATCGGCGGCGGCGACACCGGGGCCGACTGCCTCGGCACGGCCAACCGCCAGGGCGCGGTGATCGTGCACCAGTTCGAGATCATGCCCCGCCCGCCCGACGAGCGGCCCGACTCCACCCCGTGGCCCACCTGGCCCCTGATCATGCGCACCGCCTCGGCCCACGAGGAAGGGGTGGAGCGCCGGTTCTCGGTGGAGACCTCGGCCTTCGTCGGTTCCGACGGGAAGGTCACCCACCTGCAGGGTCACGAGGTGGCGTCGGTGCTGGTCGACGGCCGGCCCGCCTTCCAGAAGGTGGAAGGCTCGGAGTTCGAGCTGGAGGCCGACCTGGTGCTGCTGGCCATGGGCTTCGTCGGCCCGGAGAAGCACTCGGTGGTGGCCGGGCTCGGCGTGGAGACCGACTCACGGGGCAACGTGGTGCGCAACAGCGGCTGGGCCACCACGGTCGACGGCGTGTTCGCCTGCGGCGACATGGGCCGGGGTCAGAGCCTCATCGTGTGGGCCATCGCCGAGGGCCGCTCCTGCGCCGCCGCCGTCGACGCCCATCTGATGGGGGCCACGCTGCTGCCGTCGCCCGTCCGGCCCACCGACCGTCCCATGATGTGACCGCAGGTGCACCTGCGACCGGCTGACCGCGGCCCCGGCCGCGGTCAGGACCGGGCTCAGGTCCCTTCGATGATCAGCTCCTCCAGCAGCAGGCGGTAGAGCGAGGAACAGACGCGGAAGGCGCTCTGGCCGGTCTCGGCGATGAGGTCGGCCACGGTGCGCCGCCCGTCGAGGCGGGCCAGGAACCGCCATTCATCCGCTGTCACCAGCCGTTCCTCCTGAGCCTCGGGCAGCTCCGGGGCCAGCACGAACAGGGCGGCGGTGGACGGGATCCGGGCCGCGATCCGGCGCCAGATCTCCACCCGCTGGCGGGCGGCCGCCAGCAGGGTGCGGGTGTCGTCGGCGAAGCGGGCTCCCAGCGGATGGGTCACGCCGGCCTCGAACCGGTACCCGGCCCGGCTCGGCACCAGCAGCTCGAACAATGTGTTGAGGCTGACCTCGCGGATGAGGAGCTTCACCGCCGGTTCCGCCTCGGGCCGTTCGGCCAGGAGCCGGTCGACCCCGCTGGGACGGCTCCCGTCGGCCGGTGGGGGCTGACGCAGGGCGGCGTCGATGGCCTCGGGGGTGCCCAGGTCGCCGTCGAAGAGGACCTTGGCCAGTTCCGGGCTGGCGGGGGTGACGGCGATGCAGGTCCGGCCCTGGTGGAGCCACACCTCGGGGCCGCCGTCGATCCGCAGCACCCCGGTGCGCTCGGCGTCGGCCAGGGACCGGAGCAGGGCCGGCAGCGCGGTGACATCGAGGGAGCCGGTCACCTCGCCGGTGCGGTCGGCCCCGTCGTCCACTCCCTCGTCCAGCCTGTCCACGGTCGTCACCCGGACTCCTCACCCGTCGTGCCAGCCGGCCGGTCGGCCGGTCATTCGATCTATCGGCCCGACCGGGCTTGTTCTCAAGCCTCCCGGCCCGGCGCCGATCATGGCTGGTGGCAAGCAGAGAACGAGAGGGCCATGTTCGACAATCTCAACCTGCGGAACAAGTTCCTGGCGGCGGTGGTCGTGCCGTTGGGTTTCCTGGCGGCCCTGGCCCTGTGGTCGGTGGCCGCCAGCCACCACCTCCTGGGCGCTCTGGCCCTGATGGCCGGGGCGGCAACCGTCGGGATCGCCTACCGGATCGCCGAGGAGGTGGACACGAGGGCGGCGGCCGTGGCGGCCCAGGCGACCGAGCTGGCGTCGGTGCGGCTCCCAGCCGTCCTGGGCTCCCTCACCCAACCGCTGGGCGACGGCGCTGACAGCCGGGCCGAGACCGGCGTCGGCGTCGAGGACGGGGAGACCCCGGCCCCGGTCACCGGCCGGGACGAGCTGGGCCGAATGGGCGAGGCGCTGACCCTGGTCGAGACCCGGGCCCGGGAGGCCGTGGACCAGGAGCGGGCCACGATCTCCCGCAACCTGGGGGCGATGGTCAAGAACCTGGCCCGCCGCAACCAGAGCCTGCTCGACCGCCAGATCGAGCACATCGACTGGCTGGAGGCCAAGGAGCAGGATCCGGATCGGCTGGAGCAGCTGTTCAAGCTGGACCACCTGGCCACCCGCATGCGCCGGACATCGGAGAGCGTCCTGGTGCTGGGCGGCGCCGAGGCCACCCGCCAGCGGGGCGGTCCGGCCCCCATCGCCGATGTGCTGAGGGTGGCGATGGGTGAGACCGAGGACTACCGCAACATCCGGCTTCGCACCGTCGACGAGGTCAAGCTGGCCGGAGGGCCGGCCTTCGACCTGGCCCACCTTTTGGCCGAGCTACTGGAGAACGCCACGCAGTTCTCGCCGCCCGAGTCGCCGGTGGAGATCCACGCCGTGAACCTCGGCACCGAGGGCTACCAGGTCACGGTGATCGACCGGGGCGTGGGCATGGACGAGCGCCAGCTGGACGAGGCCAACGACGTGCTGGCCGATCCGCCCGACATCAGCCTGTCGATAGGCCATTCGGTCGGCTTCATCGTGATCGGCCGCCTGGCCCGCCGGCTCGGCGCCAGCGTGGAGCTGTCGCCCACCGCCGGCTCGGGCGTCACCGCCCAGGTGATCCTGCCGGCCTCGGTGCTGATCGACGCCCCGGCCGTGGCCGGCGGAGCCTCGGGCGCCGCCTCGGACCGTCCCGCCACCACCGGTACGGGCGGTCCGCTGGACCGGCTGCTGAGCGTCGACTCGGCGGCCCTTCCCCAGGGCGAGGGCTGGCAGGCCCCCAAGGTGGACCAGCGCAAGGGCAAGCCGCTGCGGGCCCGGGACGGCGCCACCGCCGCCGTGCCCGACAGCCTCAAGCCGGCGGCCGCCCGGGCGCCGGAGACCGAGCCCGCCCCGCAGCCGGAGGCCGCCCCGGAGCCGGAGGCCGATCCGGTCGCCGAGCCCGTGACCCGGGCGGAGCGCCCTCTGCCCAGCCGGGCCGATCGGCCGGCACTCCCCCCGAGCAAGCGGCCCCGCCCCGACCGCTCCAGCGGCGACAAGGCGGCCCGCACACTGGCCGAGGCCATCCCCACCGGTGCCGCCTTCGACACCGGCGTGGAGGGCCTGCTGGCCGACGGCACACCCGCCGACGGCGGAACCGGACCCGCAGCGGTCGATCCCGACGCCCCCTGGGTGCCGCCCACCGCTGCCGGCGACCCCGGCGGCTCCCTCACCCGGCGTCAGAAGGGAGCGTCGGCGGCCCCCCAGCCCAAGGGCCCCGGAGCCCGGGCCAGCAACCGCAAGCCCGACGAGATCCGCTCGATGATCACCCGGTACCGCGACGGCCTCAAGGGCACCGGGGCCGGCCCCACCCCGACGACCTCGATCGTGCCCGACGCCCCGCCGATCGACGCCGCCGAGATCGACCCCGACGTCATCGACGCCGCCGAGGCCGTCCTGCGCTCGGTCGACGAGGGCCCGGCGGAGACCGGGGCGAGCGAGCCGACGACGGCGTCGGCGGCCGAGGCCGGCGCCGCCGGATCCGGGTCGGGCTCGGGGTCGGGGGCCCGTACCCGCCGCCGCAACCGCAGCGGCAGCGGCAACGGCAAGACCCCGGCCGGGGAGGAGAAGTGATGGCGGTCCTCAGCGCCCAGGCCACCAACGTCAACTGGCTGGTCAACAACTTCGTGGACCACGTGCCCGGTGTGTCCGAGGCGGTGGTCGTGTCATCCGACGGGCTGCCGATCGCCGCCTCGTCGGGCCTCGACCGGGACTCGACGGACCGGTTCGCCGCCGTCGCCTCCGGCCTCATCGGCCTCAGCTCGGGTGCCGCCGGCCGCTTCGGCGGAGGCGCCGTGACCGAGGTCATCGTCGAGATGGAGCACGCCTTCATCTTCGTCACCGGGATCAGCGACGGTTCGTTGCTGGCCGTGGGGGCCAACGCCAGCGCCGACGTGGGCCTGGTGGCCTACGAGATGGCGGTGTTGGTGGAGAAGACCGGAACCGTCCTCACCCCGGAGCTCCGGGCCGAGCTACAGGCAGCCCTCCCCCAATGAGCAAGACCAGCGCAACCGCCAAGAGCCGACGCACCCCCGACAAGGGACGCGGTGACACCCGGGCCACCGACCTCGGCCCCGCCCTGCGGGAGCCGAGCCTGCTGAAGGTCCGCCCGTACCTCCTCACCGGAGGCCGCACCCGCAGCGAGGTCGACCTGCCGCTGGAGGCCACGCTGATCACCACCGGGGAGGGCACGGCCCAGCGCCGCACCCTCACGCTGGAGCGGCTCAGCATCGTCGACACCTGCGCCGAGCCGGTGCCGGTGATCGAGCTGGCGGCCCGGCTGGGCCTGCCGCTCCAGGTGGTGCGGGTGCTGGTGGGTGACCTCATCGGCGAAGGCCTGATGGAGCTCCAGACCGCACCCCAGACCACATCCGAACGCCCCGACCTGGCACTGCTCGAGCGAGTGCTCGACGGGCTGCAGAACCTGTGAGGACCTGTCGATGAGCAACCCGATCCCCGTGAAGATCGTGGTCGCCGGTGGGTTCGCCGTCGGAAAGACCACGTTCGTCGGATCCCTGTCCGACATCGAGCCGCTGACCACCGAGGCCAGCATGACCAAGGCCAGCGAGGCCGTCGACGACCTCGGAGACGCCACCGACAAGCAGGGCACCACGGTCGCCATGGACTTCGGCCGGGTGGCGCTGGGCAAGGACCTGATGCTGTACCTGTTCGGCACGCCGGGCCAGGAGCGGTTCCACTTCATGTGGGACGAGCTGGTGCGGGGCGCCATCGGGGCCGTGGTGCTGGTGGACACGAACCGGCTCGACGCCTGCTTCGCCGCCGTCGACTACATGGAACGGGCCGACGTGCCCTTCATCGTGGCCATCAACGCCTTCGACGGTGTGCTGGCCCACCATCCCGACGACGTGCGGGGCGCCCTCGACATCCCCGACCATGTGCCGCTGGTGGTCACCGACGCCCGCCACAAGGCGGCGGTCAAGGACACCGTCATCGCCCTGGTCCGCCACGCCATGACGCTGGCCGCCGAAGCCGGCGCCGCAGCCCGGGCCTGAGCGGCGAAGCCGCTCGTACGGGGTTGGGTGTCCCCTTCGGGGACCTGGAGTTCGCCTACGGCGAACGTCCCGGCCCCGACCAGCTCGTCCGTTTGGGGCCGGCCCTGCCCACTGTGGCAGGGTTGGCCCCCATGGACTCTGTAGACCTCCTGGAGGGCCTGGCCACCACCCGGGCCATCCGTCGCTACCGACCCGAGCCCATCCCCGACGACGTGCTGGCCCAGATCCTGTTCGCCGCCACCCGGGCTCCCACCGGCTCGAACCGGCAGAACTTCCGGTTCCTCGTGCTCACCGACGGCCCCCGGGCCCGGGAGGCCAAGGCGCTGCTGGGGCGCACGTTCCGGGCCGGTTGGGAGGCCAAGCGGGGGAACGACGGCTACACCGAGGGCTCCGGGGCCGACGACAACTCGCCCAAGGCCCGCACGGCCCGGGCCATGCAGCACTTCGTCGACCACTTCGAGCAGACTCCGGCCGTGGTGCTGGGATGCATCCGGCGCCGCCACGGCGGCCTGGCCGATGGGGCCAGCATCTTCCCCGCCTGCCAGAACCTTCTGCTGGCGGCCCGGGCTCTGGGCTACGGCGGGGTCATGACGGGCTGGCACCGGGAGGTGGAAGCGGAGCTGAAGGCGCTGCTCGGCATCCCCGACACGGTCGACATCGCCGCCACCATCCCCATGGGCCGGCCCATGGGCGGACACGGCCCGGTGCGCCGCCGCCCGATGAGCGAGCTCGTCTTCGAAGACGCCTGGGACTCGCCGCCCGAGTGGGCCGTCGACCCTGCGGGCACGAGGTTCGCCCAGGCCGGCCCGCCCCGCACCCCAGGAGCCGGCACCCCCGCCACCTAGCGCCGTTCCCAGCGCGGCCCGGGGCCGTCCCGTACCGGAACCCCATCCCGGTCGGCCCCGAACCGGCTCCAACCGTGTCACGGACACCGTGCCCCCGAGCGGACTGTGTCACGTTCTCCCCGAAACTTGTAGAGACCGTGACGCAGAACGCAGGCAGGGCGCGGTTTCCGTGACACGGTTCGCGCTGCCCGGCCGACGGGCCGGCGGGCGGACCCGGGAGTCAGAAGGGGGCGGCGCCGAGGAAGTCGAGACCCTTCTCGACGAAGGCGAACGCCTTGGGCAGCCCGAAGTGGTCGACACCGGGAAGGGTGAGCAGCTTGCCGTTGGGCAGGGCCTCGGCCAGCGGCTCCCCCGGCCCGGCGAAGTCCTTGTCGCCGATGACCACCAGGGTCGGGTTGGTGATCCGGGCCACGTCTTCCCTGGTCAAAGAGGGATGGCGCCGCTGGATGAAGGCGGCCAGCGCCTCGGGATCGTTTCCGTTCTCGTTGGCCATCTGCTTGAAGTGCTGGCCCACCATGTCGTCCTCGGTGCCGTCCTTGCCTTGGAGGGCCTCGAGGATCTTGTTCCCGTCCCGAGGCTCGAACAGCGTCTTGCCCACGCCGCCCACCACCAGCTTGCCGAACCGCTCCGGGGCACGGGAGGCCAGCACCAGCGTGATGCGGGCCCCGGCCGAGTACCCCACGGCGTCCACCGGCCCATCGGGCAGGAGGTCCTCGATCAGCTTCTCCACGTCGTCGTAGGCCGCCGGGTCGTGGGGCTTGGGAGCGTTGCCGTGACCCAACAGGTCCGGAGCGATCACTTCCCGCCCGGCATCGGCCAGGAGGTCGATCCAACCCGGCTCACGCCAGGTGCGCTCGGCCGAGGTGGTGAAGCCGTGGAGGAGGAGGACGGGGTTGCCGCTCATCTGTGCATTCTTAGGCCGAGGCGAGCACGGCGTCGAGCCGGGGCGCCTCGATACCGCCGGCGGTGATGGGGAACGACCGGGGCGCCGGGTGGCCGCCCAGCCCGTCGGCGTCGTCGGCCGACCGGCGGATGGCCACGATGTCGGCCGTCCGGTAGCTGGCCAGGCGGACGCTCCAGGAGTCGATGACGTTGCGGTTGGAGCGGAAGGCGAAGAACGTGGTGAGGGGGCCTTCGAGTTGGTAGGCGTCGGCTCCCTCGACGACATCGGTGGTCTGGTCGGTCAGCGTGACTGCGAACAATGCCATCTCGGTCTACCTCCGCTCGTAGTGGGCCGTGTTGACACCGTACGATGAAGCGTTTGTGCGGTTCTAGATGGGAAAGCCTGTGGATATCGAAAGTTATCCACAGACCAGGAGGCCTCGGGAGAGCGTCATGACCGACCGGATTGCAGTGACGATCGAGGGTGGGGTGGCCGATGTGCGCCTCAACCGCCCGGAGAAGATGAACGCCCTCGACCCGGCGATGTTCCGGGCCCTGGTCGACACGGCCGACGAGCTGGCGGCCGACGCCAGCCTGCGCTGCGTGGTGCTGTCGGGGGAGGGGCGGTCGTTCTGCGCCGGCCTCGACTTCGGCAGCTTCCAGGGCATAGCCGGCACCGACGGCGGCGGCGACGGTGGCGGCGACAGTGAGGGCCGGCGCAGCGGCGGCATCGGTGACATCACGGCGGCCGACCCCGGCCGGATCACCCACCTCGGCCAGCAGGCCGTCTACGGCTGGTCGAGCCTGCCGGTCCCGGTGATCGCCGCCGTCAACGGCCACGCCCTGGGCGGCGGCATCCAGCTCGCCCTCGGCGCCGACATCCGCATCGTGGCCCCCGAGGCCAAGATGTCGGTGCTCGAGATCCGCTGGGGCCTGATCCCCGACATGACCGGCACCCAGACCCTCATCCGCCTGGTGGGTCTCGACGTGGCCAAGGAGCTCACCTTCACCGGGCGCATGGTCACCGGGGAGGAGGCGGTGGCGCTGGGCCTGTGCACCCGCCTGGCCGACGATCCCCGGGCCGAGGCCCTGGCCCTGGCGGCCGAGATCGCCGCCAAGTCGCCCGACGCCATCCGTGCGGCCAAGCGCCTGTTCAACCAGGCGTCGCAGGTCTCGCTGGCCGAGGGCTTCGCCGCCGAGCGTCAGGAGATCAGCCGTCTCATCGGCTCGCCCAACCAGGTCGAGCAGGTGAAGGCGTTCTTCGAGAAGCGCACCCCCGACTTCGCCGATCCCAGCTGACGCCTGTTGATCTGGTGCCCCGGGCGTCACCCGTGACGGGCCGGGACATCAGATCGGCCACACCGTGATCTGGTGGCCCCAGGCGTCACCCGTGACGGGCCGGGACATCAGATCGGGTCGTGGGGTTCACGCCAGGCCGACGGCGGCTCCGGTGAGGGCCCGGGGATCGGCCACCCCGGCCAGGGTGGACCCGTGCACGTCGATCAGG
Organism: Acidimicrobiales bacterium; assembly: GCA_041394285.1. Lineage (GTDB taxonomy): Bacteria > Actinomycetota > Acidimicrobiia > Acidimicrobiales > SZUA-35 > CADEDH01. The sequence continues at coordinate 59,825 of JAWKIL010000002.1, forward strand.
TGGGCGTGGCCGAACAGGCCGTGCCCCCAGGGGCGCGTCTCAACCCGGTGGCCCCGGGCGGCGAGGCCGTCGCCCCAGCCCGTGCCGGCCTCGACGGCCACCACCATCTCGTCGACCCGGTGCCAGGTGTCGAAGCCCTGGGCGTCGGGCACGGTGAGCGTGAACCGGGGAGCGGTGAGCGCCCAGCCCGGGGCGGCGCCGCCGTGGAGGAGCCGGGCCAGCATCTGCAGCACCACCTGGGGCTGGCCGTCGCCCCCCATGGTGCCGATCACGGTGCGCAGGGAACCGTCGGGGTTGGCCACCAGCGCCGGCGACAGGGTGCTGGGCGGCCGCCGCCCCGGGGCCAACTCGGCCGGGTGGCCCTCGTCGAGGCTGAACCCGAGACCCCGGTTGTGCAGGAACACCCCCACCTCGGGCACCGTCAGGTGGGCCCCGAAGCCCGAGGCGTTCGACTGGATCAGCGACACCCCCATGTGGTCCCGGTCCACGGCGCAGAGGTAGATCGTGCCCCCGGCCATACCCGGCGGCACCACCGGCGCCGCCCGGTCGGCGGAGATGGCGGCCCGGCGGGGGGCCAGGCGCTCCTCGGCCACCAGGGCCGCCCCGTCGGCCCCCTCGTACAGCACCTCCAGCCGGTCGAAGGCGGCCTGCTTGGACGCCTCCACCAGCAGGTGGGCCCACAGGGGATCGTCACCGTCGGTGGGCAGGTCGAGGCCGGCGGCGATGGCGGCGGACGCCAGCGTGAGATAGCCCTGCGAGTTGGGGGGCACGGTGAACAGGCGGTGGCCCCAGGCCTCCACCGTCACCGGCTCGGCCCACTCGGCCTGGGACCGGGCCAGGTCGGCGGCGGTGTAGACCCCGGCGCCCACCCGGAGCAGGCCCTGGCCGAACTCGCCCTCGTACCACCCGGCCCGGCCCTCGGCCACGATGGCCCGGAGGCTCCGGGCCAGCCCGGGCCGGCGTACCAGGTCGCCGGCGGTGGCGGGCCGGCCGTCGACCCGGAAATCGTCGGCCCCGTCCAACGCCGCGATCGACGGGATCGCCCCGGCCAGCAGGGGAGCCACGGGGAAGCCCCGCTCCGCCGTCTCGATGGCGGGGGCCAGCACGTCGGCCAGAGAGGCCCGCCCGTGGCCGGCGTGGAGCGTGAGCCAGCCGTCGACGCAACCGGGGACGGGCACCGAGCGGATGTCGCCCCGGAACGGCATCGAGCGACGGCCCTCGGCCCGCAGGGCGGCGGCGTCGGAGCCCGAGCCGGCCCGACCCGAGGCGTTGAGCGCGTGGGGCGCCGGCCCCCCGTCGTGGACCAGGGCCCACAGGTCGCCGCCCATGCCGCACATGTTCTGGGTGGTGACGGCGAGCACGGCGGAGGCGGCGATGGCGGCGTCGACGGCGTTGCCCCCGTCGGCCAGCAGCCGTACGCCGGCGGCCGACGCCTGATGATCGACCGTGCACACCATGCCGCCGGCGGCGAGCCGGGCGTGTTCGGGCCGGGGCGGGCCGGCCATCGGATCTGCAGCCATCAGGCTCGCCCTCCTATTCGGGGTGGTTCTCGGCGGGCCGCCAGGCCCCCCGGTCGGTCAGTACCTGGCGCAGCACCTCGGTGGCGTCGCTCATCACGGCGTCGACCCCCCGGTCGTACAGCTCGACCATCTCGGCTGCGGTGTTGATCGTCCACACGTGCACCTGCAGGCCCATCCGGTGGTAGCGGCCGACGAGGAAGCGGGTGGTGAGGGGGAGGATCCAGAGCTTGCGGGGGATCTGCACGGCGGCGTGACGGGAGTGGTACCACGGCCACAGGTAGGCGGCGAGCCAGATGACAGCCACCCCGATCGGGCCGGGTGAGGTGGCCAGTCCGGCTCCGAGGGCCCGCCGGGCCCGGCGCACCCGGCGGTCGGAGAACGAGCCGACACACACCCGGTCGAGCAGCGACCGGGCCTGGATCTCGGCCACCAGCGGATCGACCGCCTCGTCGTGCTTGGGTTCGATGTTGAACCGGGTGGACGGGTAGCGGCTGACCACCTCGTCGAAGCGGGGAATGGGATGTGTCCCACCGACCCGCACCCGGGCCAGCTCGGCCCAGGTCTTCTCCCACACGGGCCCCGGCACGCCGGTGGTGGCCTCCATGTCCTCGTCGTGGAAGATCACGAGCACCCCGTCGGCCGTGCGCTGCACGTCGGTCTCGATGTAGCTGAAGCCGAGGGCCACGGCGTGGTCGAAGGCGGCGATGGTGTTGCCGGGGGCGACGTCGGTGCCGCCCCGATGGGCCAGACCGAAGGGGACCGGAGTGTCGAGGAAGGCCGCTGGCATCGGAGCGACGCTAGCAAACCTGGCTACGGGCGTCGGGCCCGGCAAGACTTGGGGTATGCCCACCCCCGTGGAACGCCTCACCGAGCTGCTGGCCCTCGACCCGGTTCCCCTGGATCGGGTCATGGCCGTGGTGGCTTCGGTGGCCCCCGGCGCCCCGGGGGAAGACGACGTGGTGGTGGCGTTCGACGCCCTGGCCGCCCATCTGCGGGCGGCCCACGGCGGCGGCCCGCTGGGGGCCGAGGCGGTGCTGACCCATGTGTACGGTGAGCTGGGCTTCGTGGGCAACACCACCGACTACTACAGCCCCGACAACTCCCTCGTGCACCGGGTGCTGGCCACCCGGCGGGGCATCCCGCTGACGCTGGGCATGATCGGGGTGGAGATCGCCCGCCGGGTGGGGGTGGAGCTGTCGGTGGTGGGGCTGCCGGGCCACGTGATCGTGGGCGACGGGCCCGAGCCCACTCGATGGTTCGATCCCTTCGGCGGGGGCGCCGAGCTCGACCTGGAAGGCTGCCGCCAGCTGTTCGGCCGCTTCAGCCCGATCGAGAGCTTCGATCCGGCCATGACCGCTCCCATCGGGGCGCTGGCGGCCACGGCCCGGATGCTGGGCAACCTCAAGCTCTGCTACCGGAACCGGGGGAACCTGGCCCAGATGGCCCGGGTGCTGGAGCTGTCGGCCGAACTGCCGGGAGCGCCCGTGACCGAGCGGCTGGAGCTGGCCGGCGCCCTGGCCGCCCTGGGGCGCGACGAGCAGGCGGCCCGCCAGCGCGACCTCCTCACCCGGCTGGACCCGGCCCGGGCCCAGGCCCACCAGGCGGCCGCCATCCGCCACCGGGCCCGGCAGAATTGACCGCCATGATCGATCCCCGCATCAAGCGCAGCCTGGGCCAGATGATCAAGGGGGTGCAGGTGGTGGCGGCCACGTCCGACGGCGTCACCCGGGCCTACACCTCGCACTGGGTCTCCCAGATCGCCTTCGACGAGCCCATCGTGTGCGCCTCGGTGAGCCCCAAGCACGACACCCACCCGCTGCTGGTGGCGGCCGGGGCGTTCACGGTGTCCCTCCTCGCCGCCGACCAGATCCGGGAGGGCCAGTACTTCTCCTACCCGGGGCGCAAGTTCCGCTACGTGGCCCCCGAGTTCCTGACCGCCGACGAGGTGGGCCGGCCCTGCGTGCCCGATGCGATCGCCTGGCTCCACTGCGAGATCTTCGACCGCATCGAGCGCTTCGACCACGACCTGTTCCTGGCCACGGTGACCGACGTGGCCGAGGGCCGTCTGGGGGAGCCGCCCCTGCTGTACTCGGCCCGCCACGGCTGGCGGGCCACCGGCGGCCCCGCCCGGGAGAAGGGCGTCTCGGTCCGCGACGAGCTGCTCGCCCGGGTCGCCGAGGAGTTCCCCGACACCTGATCCTCCGCTGATCGCCGTCCGACTCGACGGCGGGCCGCGGATGGTCGACACTTTCGGGCGATGAGCACGATCGATTCCTCCCTCGACGCCGAGGCCCGCATCGACGCCCTGTGCGACGAGCTGCTGAGCCGGTCCGACCCGAAGACGGCCCCGGCGGCCGAGTTCCTCGGCCACCAGTTCGACCTCGGGCTGGCCTGGGTCAACTTCCCCGAGGGATACGGCGGCCTGGGCCTCAGCCCCAAGCTCCAGACCCGGATCAACCGGCGGCTGGAAGCGGCCGGCGCCCCCAGCGCCTGGCTCCGCAACCCGATCGGCTACGGGATGGGAGCGCCCACGATCGTCACCCACGGCAGCGACGTCCAGAAGCACCGCTACCTGCGTCCCCTGTTCACGGGGGAGGAGATCTGGTGCCAGCTGTTCTCCGAGCCCGGCGCCGGCTCCGACGTGGCCGGCCTGTCCACCCGGGCCGTGCGCGACGGCGACGAGTGGGTGGTGAACGGCCAGAAGGTCTGGACCTCGCTGGCCCACCGGGCCCGGTGGGGGATGCTGGTGGCCCGCACCGACCCGGACCAGCCCAAGCACAAGGGTCTGACCTATTTCGTGGTCGACATGCACCAGCCCGGCGTCGAAGCCCGCCCGCTGCGCCAGATGACGGGCGACGCCGAGTTCAACGAGGTCTACTTCACCGACGCCCGGGTGCCCGACGTCGAGCGGATGGGCGAGGTCGGCGAGGGCTGGCGGGTATCGCTGACCACGCTGATGAACGAGCGGGTGGCCATCGGAGGCACCGTGCCGCCCAAGGGCTCCGGCCCCATCCGCTACGCCGTGCGGGCCTGGCAGCGCCAGGCCGAGGTGTCGGGAACGAGCCCGGCGGTGGCGGCCCAGCGTGACGAGCTGATGCGGCTGTGGGTCCAGGCCGAGGTCCTGCGGCTCACCAACATCCGGGCCTCGGAGATGCGCAAGACCGGGACCCCGGGCCCGGAGGGCTCGATCGGCAAGCTGGCGTCGGCCAACCTCAACAAGGACATCACGAGCTTCACCATGAACCTCATGGGGGCCGGCGGCATGCTCTACGAGACCGGGTACCAGGGGGGCCAGCTCGGCTCGGGTATGGACTTCGCCAACCCGCCCAAGGCGTTCCTGCGATGCCGGGCCAACTCGATCGAGGGCGGCACCACCGAGGTGATGAAGAACATCCTGGGCGAGCGGGTGCTGGGCCTGCCGGGCGACGTGCGCACCGACAAGGACCTCCCCTGGATCGACGTGCCCCGCAATTAGCCCCTGGGGCGTCTCGGGTCCACCTACAAGCGCAGGTCGGGGGCGCCCCGCAGATGGGCCGTCTCGTTGAGCGACACCACGGAGCGCTCACCCGACGAGGCGGCCATGAACCGGTTGATCGAGGTGTAATCCGGGTTGAAGAACAGGGTGGGCACCATGCCCAGCACCCGGGCGGCCCAGGCGTTGATCACCCCGCCGTGGCAGACCACCACGATCCGCTGCCCCCGGTGCCGGTCGATCAGGTCCTCCAGGGCACCGGCCACCTCGTCCCCGAACGCGGTCCGGTCGATGCCGGCCTCCTCCAGCACGTAGCGGCGCCAGGCGTCCTTGTCGGCCCGCAGGACCTCGATCGGCACATAGGAGGTGTCGGCGGCGTCGTACTCCCGCACCCCGTGCACCGGCACCGCCTCCAGCCCGAGGAGCCGCTCGATCGGGGCCGCCGTCTGGCGGGCCCGGACCAGGGGGCTGGTGTAGAGGGCGTCCAGCGGTTCGGCTGCCAGCCAGGCGGCCACGGCCCGGGCCTGGCGATGTCCGACGTCGGTGAGAGGAGGGTCCGCCGGGCCGTCGGCGTCGATGATGTGCTCCGGGCGGGCGTGGCGCACGAGGATGAGCTCCATGGCGGGCAGCGTAGCTGCCGGCCAGGACGGGGGCCTGGACCGGGGCCGGTCCGGGAACGAGGCAGCCCGGACCGGAGTCGGCGGTAGGGGAGCAGCCCGGCTGACCTGGGGCGACGTGCGCCGACCGGAAGGTTCCTCCATGGCCTGTCAGGGGTATGGAGAGACGGATATGGCCAGCCGGTACCGTTGAGCTGGCGCGGCCGGAAATGGTGGATTACAACATGAAAAGGACCACGAGCTGGACTGGCGCGCTCGATATGCTTCCGCCAGTGAAGCGACGTACGAAAATCATCGCCAGCATCGGCCCCGCCTGCTCCGACGATGCGACGATGAAGGCCATGCTCGAGGCGGGCATGGACGTGGCGCGTCTCAACCTGTCGCACGGGCCGCTGGAGACCCACATCGAGCGGCTGGGCCAGATCCGCCGGGTGGCGGAGTCGGCCGGGCTGCCCATCGGCGTGATGGCCGACCTGCCGGGCCCGAAGGTCCGCATCGGGCAACTTCCCGAGCCGATCGATCTGGCCGACGATTCCGAGATCCTCCTGGAGCCGGGCAACGAGGCCAGCCACGCCGGCCACCTGTTCGTCGACTACGAGGGGCTGCTGACCGACGTGCAGCTGGGCGACCGGCTGGCCGTGGGCGACGGCTCGATCGTGTTGCAGGTGATCGGCCACGAGCCCAACGCCCTGCGGGCCCGGGTGCTCTACGGGGGTCAGACCCAGGGGAGGCCCGGCCTCCACATCCCGTCCGACCGGCTCCGCCTCACCACCCCCACCCCCGAAGACCTGCGCCTGCTCGACGCCATGGTGGACCATGACATCGACATCGTGGCCCTGTCGTTCGTGCGCTCGGCCCACGACGTGCGCCGCATCGGCCTGGAGCCCTCACCCCGAGGGCCGCTGGTGGTGGCGAAGATCGAGACCCAGGCCGCCATCGCCAACCTCGACGGCATCATCAACGAGTCGGGCGCCATCATGGTGGCCCGGGGGGATCTGGGCACCGAGCTGCCGATCCAGGAGCTGCCCCACCTGCAGAAGGAGATCATCGCCCGCTGCATCGCCCTGGGGCGGCCCGCCATCACCGCCACCCAGATGCTCGAGTCGATGATCACCAACCCGGCCCCCACCCGGGCCGAGGCCTCGGATGTGGCCAACGCCGTGTTCGACGGCACCAGCGCCGTGATGCTGTCGGCCGAGACCGCCATCGGCGACGACCCGGCCCACGTGGTGGCCACCATGGCCGCCATCGCCCAGCGGGCCGACGAGGAGTTCGACTACGACGGCTGGGCCCACAAGCTCCGTCGGGGCCAGCTGCTCGAACGCCAGGGGCAGGACTCGGCGGTCACCGACGTGATGACGCTGGCCACCTGGCAGGCGGCCAAGGAGATCGACGCCAAGGCGATCCTGTGCATCTCCCGGTCGGGCTTCACCGTGCGGGCCATCGCCCGGTTCCGGCCCCGGGCTCCGATCCTGGCCTTCTCCCCGGAGGACCGTACGATCCGCCAGCTGTCGATGAGCTGGGGGGCCACCCCCATCAAGATCGACCGGATCGACGACAACGTGATCACGGTGCACCGGGTGCTCGAGCTGGCCAAGCTGCAGGGCCACATCCGCACGGGCGACATCGTCGCCGTGCTCGGCGGCAGCTCGGCCACCATCGGTGCCACCGACACCCTGCGGATGGTCCGCTGCCCCTGAGCGCCGGGGCCGGCACGGCCGGGCGGGCCGGAGCGGTGGGGCACCGGCTGCGCCGCGCCCTCGACCCGTTCCTCCAGCGGGCCACCGGCCGCCGTACCCGGGCCTTCGTGCTGTCGGGCGGCGGCAGCCTGGGAGCGGTGCAGGTCGGCATGCTACGGGCGCTGGTGGAGGCGGGCATCAAGCCCGACCTGGTGATCGGCTGCTCCGTGGGCGCCATCAACGGGGCCGGGTTCGCCGCCGACCCCACCCTGCGGGGGGTGGCCCGGATGGAGCGGATCTGGCGCCGCATGGCGGCCGGCAACCCCGAGGTGATGCCGGGTGGGTTCATGCCGCTGGCCGTGCAGCTGGCCCGCCGGGGCCAGTCGCTCCACGACCCCCGCCACCTGGCCCAGCTCCTCACCGACGAGCTACCGGCCAGCGACTTCGCCCAGCTCAAGGTGCCGTTCCAGTGCGTGGCCACGGACCTGAAGGCCGCCGCCGAGCACTGGTTCACCACGGGGCCGCTGGTGCCGGCGCTGATGGCCTCGGCCTCGCTGCCGGCGGTGTTCCCGGCCTGCGAGCTCGAGGGGCGGACCCTGATCGACGGCGGCGTGCTCAACGAGATCCACACCCACCGGGCGGTCGAGCTGGGCGCCACCGAGCTGTGGGTGCTCCACGTGGGTCACCTGGCCGACAAGGAACGCCCCGTGCAGCGCCCGTTCGACAGCGCCTTGCGGGCCTACTGGACGGCTCGGCGGTTCCGGTTCCAAGACGATCTGCGCCGCATCCCGGGCCATTGTGCGGTGCACGTGGTACCCGCCGGCGCCACTCCCCGGCTCCGGTTCGACGACTTCACCCACGCCTCGGAGCTGATCGAGGCGGCCTACGACGCGGCGTCGGCCTATCTCATCCGCCTCGACCAGGGCCACGATCCGGGGCCCGACCCGTCACCCGTCGTCGAGCCCGTCCCGGCCGAGCTGGCCTACGACGCCGACGACATCGATCCCGATGCCACGGCCGAGCCGGCCACCGCCTTCACCGCCGAGCAGGACCAGGCCGGGGCCTGAGGGGAGCCGGCCGCCAGACCGGCAGCCGTCGAGCGGGGACCGGCCGGGTCAGTCGAGGTCTCCCCCTACGGACGCTGCCCGCCCGACGGAGCTTCTAGCCTGCCGGTATGAGCAACATCAACCTCAGCTCCGGCCTGCCCGAGACCGTGCTCGACCCGCCCCCGGCCGATGCCGCCGCCGCCCTGGCGGCCGCGCTGGCCGCCCCCGAGGCCGATCAGCGGGACCAGGTGTCGGCCGTGGTGGCCCGCTGGCCCCAGTTCCTGGCGGCCTGGGCCTCGCTGGGTGACCTGGCCCGGGACGACGTGGAGGCCTACGCCTGCTACCGGGTGGGCTACCACCGGGGCCTCGATCAGCTCCGGCGCAGCGGCTGGCGGGGATCGGGCTATGTGCGGTGGGGGCACGACACCAACCGGGGCTTCCTGCGGGCCCTCGACGGTCTGCGCCGCTCCGCCGCCGCCATCGGCGAGCACGACGAGGAGGAGCGGTGCGACCAGTTCCTCCATCAGCTCGAACCCGACTGGGACCGCCGAGCCCCGAACTGATGCCCCAGCCCACCACCGATGACGCCCCCCGCCATCAGATCGCCCCAACCCCGAACTGATGCCCCAGCCCACCACCGATGACGCCCCCCGCCATCAGATCGCCCCAGCCCCGAACTGATGCCCCAGCCCACCACCGATGACGCCCCCGGCCATCAGACCGCCGTGGTCGGGGCGGTGCTGGTGGGGGGTCGGTCGAGCCGGTTCGGGACCGACAAGGCCCTGGCCGACGCCGGCGGCCGCCCGCTCGGCCTGCGGGTGGCCGACGCCCTGCGCCAGGGTGGGGCCGATCCGGTCGTGGCGGTGGGTGGTCGGGCCGGGAGCCGGCTGGGCCTCGTCACCGTGCCCGACCGCACCGCCGACCAGGGCCCACTGGCCGGCCTGGCATCGATCCTGCTGTGGGCCCGCACCGGCCTCGTCGTCGTCGCCCCCTGCGACCTGCCGCTCCTGAGCGGACGGCACGTGGCCGCCCTGGTGGCGGCGGCCGGCACCGACCCCCGCCGGGCCGGGGTGGCCACCACCGGCGGCGCCGGCCGGCAACGTCCCCAGCCCAGCTTGGCCTGCTGGCCGGCGGCAGCCGGCCCCCTGATCCAGCGGCTGGTCGATGATGGCCACCGAGCGTGGCGAGATGCGCTCACCGTGGTCGAGTGGGCGCCGGTCCCCCTACCCCCGGAGGCGATGGCCGACGCCGACACGCCGGCCTCCCTCCAGGCCATCCTCCATGACGACCGGCCCGACCACGATGGCCCGGGCCCCGCCGGGGCGTAGGCTCAGTGCTGTGCCAGTTGTGGTGACATCAGCAGCCGAGCTCGATGCCGTGGTCCAGTCCGCTTCCGAAGCCGGTCGCTACGCCATCGACACCGAGTTCCACCGTGAACGAACCTATTTCCCCCAGGTCGCCCTCATACAGATGGCGTGGGACGACGAGGTGGTGCTGATCGACCCCCTGGCGGTCGACCTGAAACCACTCGGCCAGGTGCTGGAGGGCCCCGGGCTCTGCGTGGTCCACGCCGGCGTCCAGGATCTCGAAGTGCTCGACCTGGCCACCGGAACGCTGCCCCAGCACCTGTTCGACACCCAGATCGCCGCCGGCTTCCTCGGCCTGTCCAACGGCTCGCTCAAGGCCCTGTTGGACCGGTATCTCGACGTCAGCCTGCCCAAGGGCGACCGGCTGACCGACTGGCTGCGCCGGCCCCTCAGCGCCGATCAGCTCCGCTACGCCGCAGCCGATGTGGAGCACCTGCTCCGCCTGACCGACAAGCTGCAGGACGAGCTGCGGGGCCACGACCGCCTGGAGTGGGCCTTCGAGGAGTGCGCCCTGCTGCGCAACCGCCCCCGGAACCGCCGGGTGCCGGAAGAGGCGATCCTCCGCATCAAGGAGGCCCGCACCCTGCGGGGGGTCAGCTTCCGGGTGGCCACCGCCGTGGGGGCGTGGCGGGAGCGGCGGGCCGCCGAGGCCGACGTGCCGGTGCGCCAGATCCTGCCCGACCTGGCCATCGTGGCCATCGCCCAGCAGATGCCGTCCACCGTGGACGAGCTGACCAGCCTGCGGGGTGTCGAGCACCGTCACCTCCGACACGGCGCGGATCAGGAGATCCTCACGGCCGTCCAGGTCGGGATCCGGATGCCGGCGGAGGAGAACCGGGCGCCTCGCTCACCCGAGCTGCCCAAGCATCTCCGCCCCGTGGTCACCCTCGTGACGGCGTGGATCTCCCAGCTCGCCCGGGACCACGAGCTCGATCCGGCCCTACTGGCCACCCGGGCCGATATCGAGTCGCTCCTCAAGGGCGACACAGACTGCCGCCTCTACCACGGATGGCGCTCCGACATGGTGGGCACGCCGATCGCCCAGCTCGTGGCGGGCGACGCGGCGGTGGCCTTCGACGGCGACGGGCGCCTGGTGCTCGAGGCCCGGAGCCGTCAACCGCTGGTGTGACCAGGGCCGCCTGACCAGGGTACTGTGAGGCGACGGGAGGCCCCACGGCCTTCCGACTCGGGGGCCCACACAAATGCGCCTACTTCGGCCACTATTCGCCAACTCAGCTCAAAAGCTTCTAGACTGTAAGTCTCACGCACGCGCTGAGGACAGGTGGAACGGCCCTCAGCGCCACCCATATTTCAGGAGTGTCCCATGAAGAAGGGGCGTCATCGTCGGTACGAAGAAGCGCGAGCGCTGAAGCGCGCCTCGGACGGGGAGGACATCGAGTCACTGATCGATCGACTCGACGAAGACCCCTTCCACCTTCCGACCACTCCTGAGGCGAGCCGGATCAACGAGGAGAACGAGCGGGTCGACTAGGTGTCCTCTTCGGGGACGGCAGGCCCTCGGGTTGCTCAGCGCTTCGCCTACGACGAAGCGCCCCGGCCACTCCGCTTGGTACCCACCGTCACCGGTGTGGGTTTGCGCCGCCCATTGGCCACCGGGGCCGTGGGCTGAGGGCTTCGGCCCGCCAGCTCGGCGGCCAATCGCTCATAGACGTCCTGGCCCACCAGCTCCACGAGTTCGTCGCGGGCGGTGATCCAGAGCGGCTCGGGGGCCGAGTAGGCTTCCTCCTCCTCGATGCACCACCAGTGGAAGTCGTCGCCCCCTGGCCCCCAGTCTCGGCGCTGCCATGCCCGCACGAGCACGGTCTGATGGCCGTAGTCGTCCTCGTGGACGTCGAGGCGGATCGGGACCTGCCAGCACACCGACGGCTTCCAGTCGATGGGGCGCTCACCCCGCCGCAGGGCCGCAGCGTGCAGGGCGCAACCGGCCCCGCCGTCGAAATCCCCCCGGTTGAGGAAGATGCAGGCACCGTCGGTGGTGCGGGTCATCCAGTCGCCCCCCTGGTGCTGCTTGAAGGGACCGCCTCTGGCCTTGGCCCGCCCGGCCAGCTGCCACTCGCCGGGCTCCAGCTCGGCCACCCGGGCCTCCACCTTGGCCCGGTCGTCGGCATCGACGAAATGGGCGCCGTGACTGCAGCACCCCACGGTGCCGGTGAGATCGGGCTCGGGATCGATGGAGGGGCACCCCATCCCGTAGATGCACCGGTAGCGCGAGGTGAAGTACGCCAGGTCGAACAGCCACGTGGTCCCCTCCTCGTCGTGCAGGGAGAGCCAATCGTGGTTGTCGGCGGGAGGGAGCACCGGTGCAGGCTACCGTGCGACCTCAGCAACCGGGAAGGGAGACGGCACCAGCGGTGAGCACCCACAGCGACAGGATCGACGACATCCGGGGCCGGCTCGACGGGATCTCCGAGGAGCTGGCCGAGCTGGCCATCGACGTGCTGCGTGAGGCCATCGACGAGGGCGCGGCCAAGCGCCCGGCCGAGGAACGCCAGCTCACCCAGGCGCGCCGGGCGGTGGAGAAGGCGGCTCGCCTGCTCGACCGCTGACATCGCCCGGGCCGACGGGGGATGGCCCCGTGGGCACGTCGGGGGCCACGTCGTGCAGCAGGCCCCGGGCCGCCCCGGCCCCGGCCCGACCGCCGACGGCGTTGATGCGATGGATGAGCTGCACCAGGCGGCCGAAGGACCGGTCGTTGAAACGCAGGGCGAGGCGGGGCAGGTCGACGTTGTCGCCATCGCGCTGCTCGGCCGCGGTGGCCTCCGCCCGCTCGATCCCACCGCTCACCACGAGGTCGGCGAACTCGCGGTTCAGCTCGTCCAGGGCGTCGTCGGACAGGGCCGAGCGGAGACGGAGGATCAGGCGCCGGCCGACGAAGCGCAGCGAGTGATAGCACGAGTAAAAGGCGCAGAGGTACTCGGCTGCCTCCTCGGCGCTGTGGGTGTGCAGGAACAGGTCGAGGTCGGCCGGGTTGATCATGCCCGCCGCCAGCAGCTCGGCCTCGATGAAGGCCCGCCAGCGCCGCCAGTAGGTGGACCCCGGATGGTCGATGAGCACGATCGGCACCGGGTAGCTCTTGCCCGTCTGCACCAGGGTGAGCAGCTCGAACGCCTCGTCGAGGGTGCCGTAGCCACCAGGGAACACGGCGAAGGCGTCGGTCTCCTTCATGAAGGTCAGCTTGCGGGTGAAGAAGTACTTGAACGTCGCCAGCTTGGCGTCGTCGGCGATGATGGCCGCCGCCTGCTGTTCGAAGGGGAGCTGGATGTTGACCCCGAAGGCCCGTTCCACCCCGATGCCCTCCATGCCGGCGGTCATGATCCCGGGCCCGGCGCCGGTGATGGCCATCCAGTTGCGGGCGGCCATCCGGCGGCCGAGGTCCACCGCCAGCTCGTAGTCGGGGTGGCCCGGCGGGAGGCGGGCCGATCCGAAGATCGTCACCTTGGCGGCGTCGGCCCAGGGGGCGAACACCTCCCAGGCGTTGAGCATCTCCACCATCGTCTGGCTGGCGATCTTGAGCTCCAGGCGGCCGATGTTGGCCTTGTCCATCTCCAGCGCCGTGATCAGCAGCGACCGGATCAGGTCGTCGTTGTCGTTGTTCCCGTGGGCGGTCAGCAACTCCTCGAGCACGGTGTCGACCTTGGGGTCGCCGGTGGTCGGTCGCGGCCGGGGTATGGCCATCGGGTCACCTCGTCGTGACGGGAAGCGAGCGGGCCGGGCCCGCCGGGGGTCACACCCCGGCCGGCTCGTCCACCCGACCGTACAGGGTGGTGCGCTGTACCAGGCGCCGACCCAGCGGCTCCACCAGGGCCCGGAAGTCGTCGGCCGTCACCCCGATGCCGTGAGTGGCCCCGGCGGCCCGGGAGATGTTCTCGTCCATCAGGGTCCCGCCCACGTCGTTGCAGCCGGCCTGGAGCAATTGGCGCACGCTGTCGAAGCCGATCTTGACCCACCCCGACTGGATGTGGTCGATGTAGCCCCGGTAGGCGATGCGGGCCACGGCGTGGATCAGGAGGTTCTCCCGGAACGTGGGCCCCCGGCGGGCCTTGCGCTGGAGGTAGATGGGGGAGGCCATGTGGACGAACGGCAGGCCGACGAACTCGGTGAAGCCGCCGGTCTCGGCCTGGAGGGCCCGGGTGACGAGGAGGTGGCGGACCCAGCTCTCGGGGTGCTCGACCGAGCCGAACATCATGGTCACGTTCGACCGGAGCCCCACCTGGTGGGCAGTGCGGTGGGCCTCCAGCCACTCCTCGGTGCTGACCTTGTCGGGGCACAGGATCTCCCGCACGGGGTCGTCGAGGATCTCCGCCGCCGTCCCCGGCAGCGATCGCAGCCCGGCGTCCATGCACCGCTTCAGGTAGTCGGCCAGGGGCTCGCCCAGTCGCTTGGCCCCCTCGGTCACCTCCAGGGCGGTGAAGCCGTGGATGTGCATGTCGGGGGCGACCTCCTTCACCGCCCGGCACACGTCGATGTAGTAGTCGCCGTCGAAGTCGGGATGGATGCCGCCCTGCAGGCAGACCTCGGTGGCCCCCAACTCGGCCGCCTCCACCACCCGGCCCTGCATCTCCTCCAGCGTGAGCAGATAGGGCTTACCCCGCAGGTTGAGGCTGAGCGGTCCCTTGGAGAACCCGCAGAACCGGCACTTGAAGGTACAGACGTTGGTGTAGTTGATGTTGCGGTTGACCACGTAGGTCACGTCGTCGCCCACCGTCTGGCGCCGGAGCTCGTCGGCCAGTTGGGCCACCGCCGCCACCTCCGGCCCCCGGGCCCGGACCAGGGCCAGCAGCTCGTCGAACCCGGGTTCCTCACCGGCCCGCACGCCGGCCAGCACCTCGCCCACGGGCCCGGCGACCGTCACCGGCTCGGCTGCGATCAGATCGACCGGGGTGACGGGGGCGCCCGAGTACCACTGGGTGGAGCGCTCGCCGATCAGGCGAACCTCGGCCCCGTCGTCGGCCTGGCCCACCAGCTCGGCCTTCTCGGGGAACACGGCACCGGGATCGTCGCGGGCCAGGCCGTCGGCATCGGACCGGTCCATGACCGGGAAGTGGAGCCCGGGGTCGAGCCAGCGATCGGGGTCCTTGGCGAAGTCGGGATGGATCGTGAGCCGGGGAGCGAGGGCGAAGCCCCGGGCCTCGGTCACTTCCCGCAGCCGGTCGAGCGAGGGCCAGGGCCGTTCCGGGTTCACGAAGTCGGCCGTCACCGGCGACACCCCGCCCCAGTCGTCGATGCCGGCGTCGAGCAGGACGCCGAAGTCGTCGCTGAGGTTCGGCGGGGCCTGGAGGTGCACGTCGGCCGGCAGGATCAATCGGGCCAGGGCGATGGCCCGGAGGTAGGCCTCCTCCGGGCAGGGCTCCGAGCGCCACATGGCCGTGCCCGGCTTGGGCAGGAAGTTCTGGACGATCACTTCCTGCACATGGCCGTGGCGGCGGTGGGAGGCGGCGATGGCCTCGAGGGCCTCCACCCGGTCGGCCTCGGTCTCGCCGATGCCCACCAGGATGCCGGTGGTGAACGGGATGGCCAGCTCGCCCGCCGTTTCCAGGGTGGCGAGGCGCCGCTCGGGTGTCTTGTCGGGGGCGTTGCGGTGGCAGTCGAGGTCGGCCCGGAGGGTTTCCACCATCATGCCCTGGCTGGGCGACACCGCCCGCAGGGCGGCCAGCTCGTCGGCGTACAGCGCGCCGGCGTTGGCGTGCGGCAGCAGCCCGGTCTCGTCGAGGACCCGGCGGGCCACGGCCACCAGGTAGTCGACGGTGGAGGCGTAGCCGTTGGCCTCCAGCCACTGGGCCGCCGCCGGGTAGCGCAGCTCGGGCCGCTCACCCAGGGTGAACAGCGCCTCGTGACAGCCGGCCCGGGCCCCTTGGCGGGCGATCTTGAGCACCTCGGCCATCGTGAGGAAGGGGCTGTCGAGCCGGGCCGGTGGTTGGGCGAAGGTGCAGTACCCGCACTGGTCGCGGCACAGCATCGTCAGAGGGATGAAGACCTTGGGGGAGTAGGTGACCCGCGTGCCGAACGCCGCCGAGCGGGCCTCGGCCGCCCGGGCCAGGAGCTCGGCGGTGGGCAGGGCGGCCAGCGCCGCACCGGCCTCCAGGGTGCCGGCGGGTGCGGGGCCGGCGTGGGGGGTAGCGGGGGTCAAACTGGGCTCCTTCCGGGCCCGGGACGACTTCGGATCCTCCCGGGGTTGACGGTTTCATCACAGTGCGGGCACCGGACGACCTGCTCCAGCGGCGTACCGCAGGTGTCGTGCACGAGGATCGTGGGCACGCCCTCGTCGGCGTACCAGCGGTCACCCCAGCCCATCAGGGCGATCAGGGCGGTGGACAGGTCGGCCCCCTTGGCCGTGAGGCGGTACTCGCAGCGCACCGGCCGGGACTGGTACGGGACCCGCTCCAGAACGCCGTGGTCCACCAGGCGGGACAACCGGTCGGCCAGGAGGTTCCGGGCGATGCCCAGGTCGGCCTGGAGCTGGGCGAAGCGCCGTACGCCCCGGAACACGTCACGCAGGATCAGCACCGTCCACCGGTCGCCGACCACCTCCAGGGTGGCGGCGATGGAGCACGAGGCAGCGCCGGGAGCAGCCGCCGCGGCGGGGCCGCCGGAACTGGGAGGGTGCTCGGTGTCCACCATGGCGGCGTAACCCTAGGGGAGTCGGTTTCGATTTGCAACCGGCTCGGAACCTGCGGCGCCGCGACTGGACCGACACATTCGTCACACGTCCGTAAGGTGATCGACCCACCGGATTCGGCCTCGACGAGAGGAGACGGCCACCGCGATGCAGCTATCCTCACCCCCGATGAGCAACGGAGACGATCAGCCGCAAGGCGGCTTCGACCGGTTCCCGCGCTTTTCGGCGGGGGTTGGGAGCGGCTCCTTGTTCGACGAGCCACAACACCGTGTCCCAACTGTTCCCCCGGCGTCGGGGTCGGTCTTCGAAGACCCCACGATCCCGGTCGACCGGTCCGCGTACCTGGTCTCGGAGCCCACCAGGAGCCGGATCCTGGAGCCGGAAGCCTGGGTCGACGAGTCCGACCCGTTCCCCTACGGCCCGTCCGCCGCCTACGACCGGCCGATGGCCCGGTCCGAGCTGTTCGCCGAGCGCCACGCCCCGCCCTTCGCCCCGGCCGGCCCTCACCGGGAGGCCGACGTGCCGCCCCTCGAGCGGCTGCTGGAAGGCGCCTACCGGTGGCGCAGCCTCCTCGGTCTCGGCCTGGCCGCGCTGATGACCGTCGCCATCGTCGTCGCCTACCGTGGCGCCAGCGGCAACGAGACGGCCGACGTGGCGGTGGCCGACGGCCAGACCGGCGCCGCCTTCGGCGACACCACGGCCCCGAGCACGGTCGCCCTGTCCGGTTCCCTGCCGGGGGCCGACCAGCAGGTGGGCAGCTCGGTGGGCGAGGTGGCCTCCACCACCCAGTTCCCGGCAGGCCCGTCGCAGACCTCGGCCCCGGCCACGGTCCGGTCCACCACGTCCACCACCGCACGCACCACCTCCTCCACGGCAGCCGGGGAAACCAGCGCCACCACCGCCCCGTCGTCGACGGCATCGAGCGCGCCGGCATCGTCGAGCGCGTCCAGCTCGAGCACCTCGAGCTCGACCACACCCGGCCCGTCGAGCACCCCGACGTCCCAGCCCACGTCGTCCACCAGCGGCTCAACCGGGAGCAGCACGGCCACCAGCCGCAACACCACGGCGAAGCTGGAGGCGGAGAGCGGCTCCCTGCTGGGCGGCGCCCAGGTGGCCAGCGACCATGAGGGCTACACCGGCTCCGGCTTCGTCAGCGACATCGTCGCTCCCGGCCGGGGCGTCACCGTGACGGCCAAGGACATGGCAGCCGGAACCACCACCGTGCGGATCCGCTACGCCGCCGGCAACACCGCGCTGGCCAGCCCCCGCCGCCTGACCCTTCGGGTGAACGGGATCGAGGTCAGGGGTGGCGTCACCATGGCCAACACCGCCAGCTGGACCGACTGGAAGACCGTGTCGGTGGAGATCGACCTCAAAGACGGCGACAACACCCTCACGCTCATCCTGGACAACGGCGACAACGGCGTCGTCAACATCGACTCGTTCGACATCGGCTGAGCGGGAGCCCGGTCACACGGTGAACGGACGACCCCAGCGGTCGGCGAAAGCGATCTCCTCCACCGGCTTGCGACTCAGGCGGCGGTACTGCGTACCCGGCTCCGGCCAACCGACGGCCACCAGCGCCCCCAGGGCGTAGCCGGGCGGGGTACCGAGCAACTCGTCGACCGCCGGCTGCTCGGCCGCCAGCAGGGTGGTGAGAGCGGACCCCAGGCCCTCGGCCGTGCAGCCGAGGAGGATGTTCTGGATCAGCGTGTACAGCGATCCGCCCCCCACCACGCTGGGCCGGTCGAGCTGGGAGTCGGTGACGGCCAGGGTGGCCAGCTCCACGTAACAAACCAGCAGCACCGGCACCTCGTGGAGGCGGGCGCTGAAGTCGTCGGTGCGGTCGAGCCGACGCCTGGCGTAGGCCGTGCCGTGCTCCATCTTCTTGCCCGAACCGTCGCCCTGGAACCCCACCACACCCTCCCGGGCGTGCACGATGTAGGCGTCCCACTGGCGGCGGTGGAGGTCGGCCACACCCGACCGCAGGCCGGGATCGGTGACCACGACGATCCGCCAGCCCTGGCGGTTGCCGCCGCTGGAGGCGAATCGGGCGTTGTCGAGCACCCGGTGCAGCACGTCGGCCGGCACCGGATCGGGCCGGAAGTACCGGCACGACGGCGTGTGGCGCATCACCTCGGCCAGCGCCGCCACCAGGTTCGGGCCGGGCCCGGGAGGGGTGGCGGCGGGCGAGGCTGGTTCGGGCTGGGTCGTCACCCCGTCAGCTTCGCAGAGACTCCGAGCGATCGGCCAGAGCGCTGAGCACCTCGTCGAAGCTCTTGGCGAAGGCGTTGACGCCCTCCGTTTCGAGCTGCTGGGCGACAGCCTCGATGTTGATCCCCAGGCTGTCGAGCTCGTCGAACACCGCCCCGGCCGCTTCCGGGTCGGCATCCACCGTGCGGGCCACGGTGCCGTGGTCCTCGAAGGCGGTCAACGTGGCGTCGGGCAGGGTGTTGACGGTGTCGGGCCCGATCAACGTGTCGACGTAGAGGGTGTCGGGGTAGGACGGGTCCTTGGTGGAGGTGGACGCCCACAGGGGTCGCTGCAGGCGGGCGCCCCGGGCTTCCAGCGCTTCCCATCGGGGACCGCTGAACACCTGGCGGAACTGACCGTAGGCCAACTGGGCCTGGGCTACGGCGGCCCGGCCTCGCAGGGCCTGCGCCTCAGGGGTCCCGAGGGCCTCGAGCCGGCGGTCGATCTCCACGTCCACCCGGCTGACGAAGAACGACGCCACCGACGACACCCCGGCCAGCGAGGCCGACGGATCGGCGGCGGCCAGCCGCTCGAGGCCCCGCAGGTAGGCCTCCATGACCTGGCCGTAGCGCTGCCGGGAGAAGATCAGGGTGACGTTGATCGAGCGACCCTCACCGATCAGGGTCTCGATGGCGGCGACCCCTTCGACGGTGGCCGGCACCTTGACGTACAGGTTGGGGGCGGCGATCGAGTCGTGGAGCCGGCGGGCGGCCTGCACCGTGCCGGCCTCGTCGTGGGCCAGGGCCGGGGCCACCTCAACCGACACGTACCCGTCGACCCCGGCCGAGCTTTCGTGCACCGGGGCCAGCAGGCCGAGGGCCTGGGTGATGTCGGCGGTCACCAGCCGCCAGTAGGCGTCGTCCACCGAGGCCCCGCTGCCCAGCATCGAGGCCAGGTCGCGGTCGTAGTCGGAGGTCTCCATCATGGCCTTGGCGAAGATGGTGGGGTTCGACGTGAGGCCCCGGACCCCGCGGTCGATCCAGCGCTGGAGCTCGCCGGAGGCGATCCAGCCGCGGCGGAGGTTGTCGAGCCAGGGGCTCTGGCCCTGCTCGGTGTACAGATCGTGCAGGCGGGTCATGGTTCCTCATCCTGGTAGGCGTCGAGCACCTCGAACGCGGCGTCGACCACAGCGTCGACGGTCATACCGAGCCGCTCAAGGGCCACGTTCCCCGGAGCCGACTCGCCGAAACGGTCGATACCGACGGGCAGGTCGGCGTAGCGCTCCCATCCCAGGGTGACGCCGGCCTCCACGGTCACCGACGGGACGTCGGGGTCTATGACGGCGTCCTGCTCGTCGGGGGGCAGCGCCTCGAACAACTCCCAGCAGGGGAACGAGACCACCCGGGCCGCCACCCCTTCGGCCGCCAGCCGCTGGGCCGCCTCCAGGCACAGGCTGACCTCGCTGCCGGTGCCGATGAGGATGATGTCGGGGTCGTCGACGTCGTTGAGGGCGTAGGCGCCGCGGGCCACCTCGCTGGCCCGGGTGCCGGTCAGCACCGGCAGGTCCTGCCGGCTGAGGATGATGGCGCTGGGGCCGTCACGATCGATGGCCACCTGCCAGGCGCCGGCCACCTCGGTGGCATCGGCGGGGCGGATCACCCGCAGGTTGGGGATGGCCCGCAGGCTCATGATCTGCTCCACCGGCTGGTGGGTGGGGCCGTCTTCGCCCACGCCGACCGAGTCGTGGCTCCACACGAACACACACTTGGCGTGGCTCATGGCGGCCAGGCGGACCGGGGGCCGCATGTAGTCGGCGAACACCAGGAACGTGCCGCCCAGCGGGATGACCCCGCCGTGGTGGGCCGCGCCCACCAGGGCCGCCCCCATGGCGTGCTCCCGCACCCCGAAGTAGATCTGGCGGCCTCCCGGGTGCTCGAGCCCCTGGAGGGCCTTGTCGATCTGGGTGCCGGTGTTGCCCGTGAGGTCGGCCGATCCGCCGATGAGGCCGGGCACCACGTCGGCCAGAGCGGTCAGGCACTGCTGGGACGCCTTGCGGGTGGCCACCATGTCGCCCGGGGTGAAGGTGGGCAGGGCAGCGGCCCAGCCCGCCAGCCCGGTGTGGGCCTGGCCGGCGTCCCAGGCCGCCCGGTCACCGCCGTAGGCGGCCAGGCGTTCGCGCCAGGCGGCGTGCTCGGCCCCGCCCCGGCTGCCAGCCCGGCGGTACAGGTCGAGCACGTCCTGGGGCACCCAGAACGGCTCGTCCACCGGGAGGCCCATGACCTGCTTGGTGACAGCGATCTCGGCGTCGTCGAACGGGTTGCCGTGGGCGGCATGGTTGTCGGTGAACTTGGGCGACGGGTACCCGATGTGGCTGCGCACCACGATCAGGCTGGGCTTGTCGGTGACGTCCTTGGCCCGCAGCAGCGCCGCCTCCAGGGCGTCGAGGTCTTCGGAGACCTCGCCCAGCTCGTTCACGTCCCATCCGTAGGCCCGGAACCGCTCGGCCGCGTTGTCGCCCAGGGCCAGCTCGGTGGGCCCGTCGATCGTGATGTGGTTGTCGTCGTAGATCACGATCAGGCGACCCAGGCCGAGATGGCCGGCCAGCGACGCCGCTTCGTGGCTGATGCCCTCCGACAGGCAACCGTCGCCGGCGATCACGTAGGTGTAGTGGTCGCACAGCTCGGGGCCGTAGGTGGAGCGGAGTTGACGCTCGGCCACGGCCAGACCCACCGAGTTACCGAGGCCCTGACCCAGGGGCCCGGTGGTGACCTCCACCCCGGCGGTGTGGCCCGCCTCGGGGTGCCCTGGGGTGCGGGACCCGAACTGGCGGAACTGCTCCAGGTCCGCCTTCTCCAGGCCCTGCCCGGTGAGGTACAGCATCGAATAGAGCAGCACGGAGGCGTGGCCGGCCGACAGTACGAACCGGTCGCGGTCGGGCCAGGCGGTATCGGCGGCGTCGTAGCGCAGCACCCGGGTGAACAGCACATGGGCCAGGGGAGCGAGCGCCATGGCCGTGCCCTGGTGCCCGGATCGGGCTTTGTGCACCGTGTCCAGGGCCAGGCCGCGGATCACGTTCACCCCCAGATGCTCGAGATCATGGGGGCCGGAGACGCCAGAAGGCAGGTCGGGAAGGGGGTCGGGGACCGGGTCGGGCGAGGTCACCTCGCCACCCTACCCAGGGCAAGGGCGCCGTAGGCGCCCGCCGGGGAAGGGGCCCCGGCGGCGGTGGGGGAGCGCAGCGACGGGGGCCCAACCCCCGAAACACACCGCCGTAGGCGCCCGCCGGGGAAGGGGCCCCGGCGGCGGAATCTACTGGAACACGAGCACGGTGGCGGTGAAGCCGTGAACGGCGTTGCGGGGGCCGATGGGGCCCAGCTCGCCGGCGCAGAACATGCCCGACACGGCGTCTCCCACCACGGCCTGCACCCGTGAGGCGTCGTGGTTGGGCTCGGGGAACAGGTGGGTGCCCCGGCCGTTGCACGTGAACACCAGGCTGGACCGGCCCTCCACCCCGGTGAGGAGTCGGTCGAGCTCGGCGCTGGCCGAGGCGGCGTCGCGCACCTGGAACTGGACGACCTGGCCCACCTCCACCTCGTCGCCCACGGCCACCGAGCCGGTGGACCGCTCGGCCCCCAGCAGTCCCCGGATCAGGAAGTCACCCTGGTCGAAGTTCTCCTCCTGCTCGTTGGCCACCACGCCCACGTGCAGACCCTGGGACGCGGTCTGCCGGTCGGTCTCCGACATGGCCTCGATCATCTCGCTCAGCCGCTCCAGGGCGGGCCGACCCCCGAGCGTGCGCACGAGCTGGCCGTCGGCCTCGGTGACCACCCAGGGCGAGCCGATGGGCCGGCACCCCTGGGACACGATCGGGGTGGCCACACCCGGCGGCAGCACGAAGCCGGCCGCTCCGTCGAGGAGCACGTCGCCCCCCAGCACCAGACGGTTGCGCTCCGGGCCGCCGGGGGCCGAGGCCAGCCCACCCACCAGGCCGACGCCGGGATGGGCCTGATTCAGCTCCTCGACCAGGGCCTCGACGGGGAAGGTGTAGGGATCGGCGACCACGACGGCGGTGCTGCCCCGCTCGATGGCGTCGGGCAGACCTGCCAGTAAGGGCGGGTGGCCGGGCAGGGCCTCGAGCCGCAGGGGCTGGGCCGGGACCCCGGTGGCGGCCCAGAGGGCCACCCCGTCGCCGGTCTCGACCTCTTCGGCGCCCCCCACCACCCCGACGGCCGTTGTGCCCACCAGCACCTCGGGGGAGAGCAGCGACGTCACGGTGGCCACGATGTCGTCGAGGGCGGCGATGTGGCCGCCGGAGGCGAACAGCATGGCCACCGACGGCCGATCGGGGCCGAGGTCGTCTCGTAGCCGACCCACCACCTCGGCGGTGGCCTCGGCCGGATCGGGGTGCCGGGACAGGGCTGCGGCGAAGGTGCTCATTGGACACCAGCGTAGCTGGCGCCGGGGTGGGGGCCCCGGCGACGATGGGGTCCCGGGGGCGCAGCCCCCGCAACAACTCAGCCGCTCAGCCGCTCACGCCGGCGTCGTCATGCCACCGGCGCCAGCAGGGTGTAGGGGACGATGCGCTCGGGGCCGTCGTCGATCCGGCAGCGGGCCAGGATCGTGCCGTAGCTGTCGAACGCCAGCTCGGGGCGCACCAGGCGGTAGTTGAACTTGCCCGGCTCGATCTGGAGGGCCTGGACGTTGCGGGCCAGCGGTGTGACGGAGGGATCGTCGGCCGGGCTGGGGCCGTCGACCGGTGTGAACACCACCTCGAGGGCTCCCATCTCCCGCCCGTCGGGCGGGTTCCACACCAGGACGACCAGGTGAGGGGCGATCGTCACCGGAACCGGGGCCGGCGCCGGGGCCGAGAACTGGATGCCGCTCAGGTCGATGCGGGTGGACGGACCCGGCACCGAACGCAGCTCGATGTCGTCCATGAACAGTGCGGCGATGATCTCCACCTGGGCGGCCCTTCCGGTCGTTCCCTGATCGCTTCGGGCGATTCAGAATGAGGAATTGAGAGTAGTTTCGAAGCCGTGTCCGACACACCCACGAGGGATCTGATTCTGCGGGAAGCCCGCTTGTGCTTCGCCAACCAGGGTTACGAGGGCACGTCGCTCAACGACATCGCAGCCGGCGTGGGCATCCGGCGCCCCAGCCTGATGCACTACTTCCCCTCCAAGGAGGCGATCTACCGCCAGGTGCTCGAAGATGCCCTGGCCGACTGGGGGCTGCGCATCAACGAGGTGCGGCGGGAGCCGCTCGACGGCTGGGCCCTGGTGGATTCGGTCCTGGCCGCCAGCTTCGACTTCTTCCGCTCCAACCCCGACATCGTGAGCATCGTGCGACGCGAGGCGCTGAACGAGAAGGGCCACCTGGGCTTCGATCTGGGCAGCGCCCTGCGGCCCTACTTCACCCGATCGGTGGCCTTCTTCGAACGGGAGATGGCGGCCGGGCGGTTCCGCCGCCACGACCCCGAGAACCTGGTGGTCACCGGCTACGGAGCCCTCCTCACCTACTTCTCCGACCACTGGATGCTCACCGGCCTGCTCGATCGCGACCCCTTCTCGGAAGAGGCCCTGGAGGCCCGCTTCCAGCACCTGCGGGAGTTCGTGCGGGCGGCTCTGGAGCCGGCCGCCCGAGGGTGAGCGACCGTCCTCCCTGGGGCCGGGGCCCGCTGGTAACGTGAGGCGATGAACGCGCCGGCTCGAATCGCGCGCCGGTGGGGGGTGGTGGCCCTCCTCGGTGTGGTGTCGTTGGCCTCGTGGCAGGCCGCCGACCGGACCGACGCCGCCGATGCCCGCACCGAGCCGGTGGTGTACAGCCAGCAGCTGACGACCCCGCTCCTGTCGGCCCGCCGGGTGCCCCGCACCCTCCAGGCCCCGGTGGCCGACGCCGCGCTGGAGCCCAGCCTGGCCGACGCCATCGCCAAGTCGCCCCCCGACACCTGCCTGGTGGTGGAGGACGGGAGCCGGATGCTGAGCCCGTCGGCCAAGGTGGCCACGCCGGTGACCCCGGCATCGAACCAGAAGCTGCTCACCACGTTCGTGGCCCTCGAGCTGCTGGGCTCGGAGTTCCGTTTCCGCACGACGGTCCGGGCCGACACGGCGCCCGCCGCCGGGGTGGTGACGGGCAACCTCTATCTGGTGGGAGCGGGCGACCCGTTCCTCAGCACCGACACCTGGTGGACCCAGTACGACGATCCCGAGGGCCGGTTCCACACCCGGCTGGAAGACCTGGCCGATGCGGTGGTCCAGGCCGGGATCGTCCAGGTCACGGGCACGGTGGTGGGCGACGAGCTGCTCTATGACGACCAGCGCACCGTGTCCAGCTGGGCCGATCGGCTGATCAGCTCCAACCAATCGGGGCCGCTGTCGGCCCTCAGCGTGAACGAGGGGTTCACCGACTGGCCGCAGCGCACGCCCGAGAGCGGCGGCCGGGTCCGGAGTGCGGCCCCCGCCGCCGACGCCGCCACCGTGTTCCGGGACCTGCTGGCAGCCCGGGGCGTCTCGGTGGCCGGCCCGCCGGCAGCCGGCGCCACACCACAGCCCGCGGTCGAGGTGGCGGCCGTGGAGTCGCCGCCCCTGGCCGACATCGTCACCCACATCAACAGCTTCAGCTCCAACCTGGGGGCCGAGCTGCTGCTGAAGCGGCTCGGCCTCTACGGGGCGGGCCAGGGAACCACCGAGGCCGGTGCCGGCGTGGTCCTGAGCCAGTTGGCGGCCCGGGGCATCCCCACCGACGGGGTGCTGGTGGCCGACGGTTCGGGCCTGTCGGAGACCGACAAGGTCACATGCGAGACGTTGGCCGCCGTGCTGACCCGGGCCGGCCCCGACTCCACGCTGGCATCGTCGCTGTCGGTCGCCGGGGTGCGCGGTTCGCTGGCCGAGCGCTTCGACCCCGACGACATCGCCTACCAGCTCGTTCAGGCCAAGACCGGCACCCTGAACGACGTGCTGGCGCTGTCGGGCTTCGTCGAGTCGAGCACCGACCCCGACGAGCACCTCACGTTCGCCTTCGTGGCCAACGGCTCCCAGATCGTGAACGACCCGGCCGCCCGGTCGGTGCAGGACGCGCTGGTGACGGCCCTCACCGGCTACCCCCAGGCCCCCTCCACCGACGTGCTCGGACCCCGTCCGCCCACGCCGTCCTGACCCGGACCGATTGGACCCCCGGTTTCACGGCGACGTGACCGGTAGCACTAGCGTCTTGGGGACCATGACGATCATGCCGCAGTTTCCGCTCGGGCTCGTGCTGTTCCCGTCGATGGTGCTGCCGCTGCACGTCTTCGAGCCGCGGTACCGGGTGATGGTGCAACAGGTGCTGGAGGGAGACGGGCGTTTCGGCGTGGTCCTGATACAGCGCGGCTCCGAGGTGGGCGGCGGCGATGTCCGCACCGACTTCGGCACCGTGGCCCAGGTGCTGGAGGCCGAGCAGTTCAGCGATGGTCGGTGGGCGCTCACCACGGTCGGGGTGGAGCGGTACAGGGTCGCCCGCTGGCTGCCCGACGATCCCTACCCCGTGGCCGAGGTGGAACCGTGGCCCGACGCCGAGCTCACGAGCGATCTGGAACCGGCGTACCGCGAGGTGCTGGCCAAGTTCCGGCGGTGCATGGCCCTGGCCTCCGAGTCGGGTGTGAACGTGGGGCCCCTCCCGGCCGATCTGGCCGACGTGGAGCTCGGTTGCATGCAGATGTCGGCCCTGGCACCGATCTCGATGCTCGACAAACAGGCCCTGCTGGGCGCCACCGGGCCGGCCGAACGGCTGCCGATGCTGGGCCAGCTCCTCGACGACGCCCTCGAGCTCATCCGGCATCGCCTGTCGGGCAACTGACACGGCCGGCGTCCCGGCGGGTGTCATCGCACCCGATTAGGGGAAGCGGCCTCGTACACTCCACCCCGTCGATCGGCACAGGAGGCCCGGTGGCCAATTCGAACCCGCTGGACGGGGCACAGGACATCAAAGACCTGATCGTCTCCTACGCCAAGCAGGAGACGATCGTCCCCCTGCGCTCGCTGCAGCGCTACCTCGCCTACGGCCTGGCCGGCTCGCTGTTCGTCTTCCTCGGGGCGTTCTTCCTCGGGCTGGGCGTGCTGCGGCTGATGCAGTCGATCGAGTTCTTCGCCGGGGGGTCGTGGGCGTCGACACTGCCCTACGTCATCGCCCTGGGGGTGCTGGTGCTGCTCCTGGGTCTGGTCTACAACGCGCTGCGCCGGTCGACGAAGGCTCTGGCCGGCCGAGGGAGAGGATGAGGTCTGATGGTTGAACGCGATCGCGGCATCACGCCGGCCGACATCGAGGCCAAGTTCCGGGAGATCCAGGGCCAGTTCGGCGAAGCGGCCGAAGGGGGCAAGCGCACCCTGGTGATGGTGGGGGCGGCCGGCGCGGTGGTGCTGATCCTCGCCGTGTACGTCATGGGACGACGGGCGGGGCGCAAGCGCAGCACGGTGCTCGAGATCAGGCGGATCTGACGATGGCGCGAGCAACGGTCCGCCGGTCGATGATGCGGCGCCGCTTCGGCCTGTGGGCGGTGCGGCGCCTCCTGGGCGGCGGCGGTCGGGCCTGGATGATCACCTGGGGTGGTCTGGCCGGGTTCCGCCTGGCCCGGCGGGTGGTGGGGGCCCAGCCGCGGATCGAGCGGCTGGAGCTGAAGCCGGGCCAGCACCTCACGCTGGACCAGCTGCCGATCAGCCATCGACGCCAGATCAAGCAGTTCAAGGCGGCTGACCGCTCGGCCCGCAAGGCCGATCGGGCCCGTACCCGCGCCGCCCGGCGGGAAGCAGCCGCGGCCCGGACGACGGGCTGAAGGCGGGCTGAGCGATGAAGGTGTTGTTGCGCAACCCTCGCCGCGAGCTCGATGTGGCCGGTCCGATGTCGGTCACCCGGCTGCTCCAGCAGCTCGACCTGAACCGGGAATCGGTGCTCGTGATCAGCGACGGCACCCTGGTGCCGGGCGACGCCACGTTGGACGACGACGCCTCGATCGAGATCCGTCCCGTGATCAGCGGCGGACAGGGGCCCGTGCGGTGACGGGCTCCGGGCGGAGCGGACGATGAAGTGCCGGGTCTGCCGGGGGCCGGCCGTGATCGATCTGCCCCGGCACAACGCCAACTTCTGCGTCGACCACTTCCTGCGGTACTGCCGCAACCAGGTGGAGCGGGCCATCCACGACTTCTCCATGCTCGCCCCGGGGGAGCGGGTGCTGGTGGCGGTCTCGGGCGGCAAGGACAGCCTCGCCCTGTGGGACCTTTTGCGCGATCTGGGCTGGGAGGCCGACGGGCTCTACGTGGGGCTCGGGATTGGCGACTACTCCGACGTGTCGGGTGACCATGCCCGGCGTTTCGCCCGGGAGCGGGATCTCCACCTGATCGAGGTCGACCTCCGGGCCAGCTACGACTTCGACATACCCACCGCCGCCGCCGTCACCCGCCGGGTGCCGTGCTCGGCCTGCGGGCTGTCCAAGCGCCATCTGTTCGACGCCGCCGCCCTCGACGGCGGCTACGACGCCATGGCCACCGGCCACAACCTCGACGACGAGGCGGCCGTGCTCTACGGCAACGTGCTGCGGTGGCAGACGGCGTACCTCGGCCGCCAACGTCCGGTGCTGCCCGCCGGCAACGGCTTCCCCCGCAAGGTGAAGCCGTTGGTGCGGCTGACCGAACGGGAGACGGCGGCGTACTGCGTCCTGCGGGGGATCGACTACCAGGTGGAGGAGTGTCCCATGGCCGCCGGAAACCGGCACCTCGGCTACAAGGAGGTGCTGAACGAGATGGAGCGACGTTCGCCCGGAACCAAGAGCTCGTTCTACTTCGGCTTCGTCGACCGGGCCGTCGACCGCTTCGCCGACGCCGCCGGGAGCGGTGGCCCGTCGGGCGGAGTCGGCTTCGACGACGGCGGGGCCGATGCCGGGGAGTCACCGGGGGTGGGATCGTCGGCGGCGGCGCTGGGCCACTGCACCCGGTGCGGGGCGCCGGCCGAGAGCGAGCTGTGCGCCTTCTGCCGTCTGGTGGAACGGGCCAGCGGGGCCGAGCCGGTACCGGTGGCCCCGCCGAGGCGACGCTCGTGACGGCCGTGGATCCGACCGCCGAGGAGATCGGGCCCGACGGAGCCGTGGCCCGCCCGTTCGAGGTGGGCGAGCTGGTGCTCCTCATCGACCACAAGAAGCGCCGCTACCTCGTCACCCTGGCTGAGGGCGGCAAGTTCGAGTCGCACACCGGGGTGCTGCCCCACGACGCCATCGTGGGGCGGGCCGAGGGCTCGGAGGTGTCGACGCCCCGGGCCCAGCGGTTCCGGGCCTTCCGCCCGACGCTCAGCGACTATGTGCTGTCGATGCCCCGGGGCGCCCAGGTGATCTACCCCAAGGACCTCGGCCCGATCCTGATGCTGGCCGACATCGGCCCCGGGATGCGGGTGCTCGAGTCGGGCGTCGGCTCGGGGGCCCTGTCGATGGCGATGCTGCGCTGCGGGGCCCGGATCACCGGCTACGAGCTGCGGCCCGACTTCGCCGCCCGGGCCATGAAGAACGTGACCACGTTCCTCGGGGCCGAGGTGGCCGACCGCTACACGATCGAGCTGCGGGACTGCTACGAGGGCGTCGACGAGCGTGACCTGGACCGGGTGGTTCTCGACCTGCCCGAGCCGTGGCAGGTCGTGCCCCACGCCCGCCACGCCCTGCGCCCGGGTGGGATCCTCGTGTCGTACAGCCCGTCGATCCTGCAGGTCACCCGGACGGTGGACGCCCTGCACGCCGCCGGCTTCGACGAGCTGTCGACCACCGAGGTGCTGAACCGCACCTGGCACATCGACGGCGCGGCCGTCCGCCCCGACCACCGCATGGTCGCCCACACCGGCTTCCTCACCCGGGCCAGGCTGCTGGCCTGACCGGGCCGCGACATCGGGACCCCAGTTGGAACCGTGTACCGACATGTACCGCTGAGAGGTACATACCGCTACCCGGTTCGTTCTGAGGGCCCGATGTCGCGCCGGGCTCGTCAGTCCAACCAGCTGGCCGGGGCACCCTCCTGCACGCTGTTGAAGCGGCTGGCGAAGCTGGGGCCGAGGCTGTCCTTGCGGGGGCCGGCGAACCCGAACAGGAACTGCGCCACGCGCCGGATCTGGATCTCCTCGGACCCCTCGGTGATCCGGTAGCGCCGGTGGTGGCGGTAGATGTGCTCGAAGGGCATGTGGCGGCTGTAGCCGATCCCGCCGTGGGTCTGAATGGCCTGGTCGGCGGCCTGGCACACCAGCCGGTTGGCCCGGTAGTTGCACATGGCCACCTTGTCCGAGATGTACATGGGGTCGATCCCGTTGTCCATCTCCCACGCCGTCTTGCGCACGAGCTGGCGGATCATCTCGCATTCGGTGTGCATCTCGGCCAGCGGCCACTGGATCGCCTGGTTGCGGGACAGGGCCTGGCCGAACAGCTTGCGCTCCCGGGCGTACTTGACGCTCTCGTCGATGCAGTACTGGGCGGCACCGACACCCGAGGCCGCCTGGCGGATCCGGTTCTCGTGCACGAAGGTCTGGGCCACGGCCAGGCCCCGGCCCTCGGGGCCCAGGCGGGTCGAGTCGGCCACCCGCACGTCCTTCAACGTCACCTCGGCGTGGTCGGTGGGCATGTTGAACGTCCACCACATGAACTCGATGGTGAAGCCGGGGGTGTCGACGGGCACGATGAAGCAGGTGATGCCCTCGGCGTCACCCGGCTTGCCCGAGGTTCGGGCGAACACGTAGTCGTGGGTGGCGGCATGCATGCCGGTGTTCCAACGCTTGGCCCCGTTGATGACCCACTCGTCGCCGTCGCGGTAGGCGGTGGTCTCCATCCAGGTGGCGTCGGAGCCGTGCAGCGGCTCGGTGAGGCCGAAGCCGATGCGGGCGTTGCCCTCCAGCATCCGGGGGATCCAGGTGTTCTGCTGATCCTCGGTGCCGTACTTCTCCATCATCAGCACGGTGGGGAAGTTGCCGACGATCGAGTTCTCGTTCTGCAGGTCGTTGTGGAGCCCGAGTCCCTTGGCGGCCAGGTGCTCCCGGATCACGGCCATGCCGAGGTTCGTGCCGTCCATGCCCCCGAAGCGCTTGGGCAGGTGGTAGCGGAGGAAACCGGCGGCATCGGCCCGGCGCCGCATCTCCTTCAGGAGGTCCTCCCAGTCGTGGCGGGGCCAACCGTCGCGCTCGAAATCGGTGCGGGCGTACTCGCGGCGGTGATCGAAGAAGCGGATGTTGTCGTTCTCCCGCTCCAGTGGCTTGATCTCGTCCTCGATGAACTGATCGAGCTGGCCGAGCAGCGTCTGCAACTCGGCGGGTATGGCGAAGTCCACGGGATCTCCTCGCTCGTCGGGGTGACGGCGGGTCCCGACCGCCACCGGTCGGGCCCTGATCGTAGGGGAGGCCACCACCGCACGCCATCCCACCCGGCGATCAGGCCGACCGGGAACAACCCGGGCGATTCACGCCTTGGGGGGTGAGGTGATCTAGCCTGTCCGGCGATGTTCCTGGACCGCATCGAACGCCACGACGTGATCAACGCCGTGCTGCTGGCCGTGGTCCTGCTGCTGCTCGGATTCGGGATCGTGAGCGCCGTCAACGATCTGGTGGGGGCCGACGGCTACGTCACCGCCACCAAGGATCCCACCTCCACCAGCGGCCCGGCGTCGGCCACGGCGTCGAGCCTGCCCGTGGTGGAGAACGCCACCACGTTGCCGGCCGCCCGGCCCCCGGCCGAGGTGAAGGTCCGGGTGGGCAACGGGGCCCGCCGGCCCGGTGTGGCCGGCGCCGGAACCGAGAAGCTGCAGGCCGCCGGCTATCCGGCGCTGCCCCCCAAGAACGGCCCCACCATGGACGACAGTGTCGTCTACTACGCCAACGGCTATGCCGCCGAGGCGGCGGCGGTGGCCGTGGTGCTGGGTCTGGAGCCGACGAAGATCGCTCCCATGCCCACCGATCCCGGAATCGCCATCGAGGACGCCAACGTCATCGCCATCCTCGGCGTGAACAGCTCCTACTGACCCCTGCGTCCAGACGGTCAGCCCGGGCTGATGTCGAGCGGAGGGTCGGGAAGCTCGCCTCGCACCAGGGCGGGCAGCAGCTCGGGCAGGCGGGGCGGCAGGAAGCGGCCGGTGTGGCTCACCACCTCGTCGAGGGTCCACCACCGGATCGACTGGAAGGCCATGGCCTCGAACAGCTCCAGCTCGGGCTCGTCGAGCTCGGTGTCCTCGGTCCAGCCCACGTGGATGAACTCGTCCTGGTCGAAGTAGAGCCCGGCGAAGGTGAACTGCACGCTCTGGGTCCACACCACCGGCCCGATCAGGGCCGATCGCACCCCGGCCTCCTCCCGTAGCTCCCGCATCACGGTGTTGGCCGACGGCTCGCCGGGGAACATCCCACCGCCCGGAATCTCCCACCACGGGGGGCCGTAGGGGTTGGCCGGATCGACCGACTCGATCAGCAGCACCCGCTTGTCGGCGTCGAGCAGGACCACCCTGGCCGCCTGGCGGCGCCGTGAGGGAACGTTCATGCCCGCCAAAGCTACCGGCGGCCCGAGCCCCGGCCCCAGTCGGCGCCCCGCGGATATTCCTGCTGCGGACTCGCTTCCCGGCCAGGGAGGTGCCACCATCGCGTCGGCACCCGGACCCCGTCCCGAACAGGGATCCGGCGCCCGAGCGAAGATGACCCCAATCTGCGACAACCTCTCCCCCTACATGACCTTCACCGCCGAGCAGTGGGGAACCCTCAGGGAGTCCACGCCGATCTCGCTCGGTGAGGAAGACCTGGCTCGGCTCAGGAGCCTCAGCGACCGTCTCAGCATGGACGAGGTGGTCGAGATCTTCATGCCCCTGTCCCGCCTGCTCAACCTCCACGTGGCGGCGGCCCAGGAGCTGTACCGCACAACCGACACCTTCCTGGGCAAGCTTCCGGCCAAGGTGCCGTTCGTGATCGGCATCGCCGGCTCGGTGGCGGTGGGCAAGTCCACCACCGCCCGGGTGCTCCAGACGGCCCTGGCCCGATGGCCCAACCACCCCAAGGTCGACCTGATCACCACAGACGGCTTCCTCCACCCCAACGCCGTGTTGCTGGAGCGGGGGCTGATGGAGCGCAAGGGCTTCCCCGAGAGCTACGACCGGCGCCGCCTGCTGAGCTTCCTGTCCGACATCAAGTCGGGCAAGCCGAACGTGGTGGCCCCGGTGTACTCCCACCTCGTGTACGACGTCGTGCCGGGCGAGGAGGTCGTCGTCAACCAGCCCGACATCCTGATCGTGGAGGGGCTCACCGTGCTGCAGACCGGCCTGGTGGACAGCGGTCACCCCACGTTCGTGTCGGACTACTTCGACTTCTCGATCTACGTCGATGCCGACGTCGCCGATATCCGCAAGTGGTACGTCGAGCGCTTCTTCGCCCTCCGGGAAACCGCGTTCCGGGATCCCCAGTCGTATTTCCGGCGCTTCGCCGACCTCGACGACGACGAAGCGGCCCGTACCGCCACTGCCATCTGGACGCGCATCAACGAGCGCAATCTGCTGGAGAACATCCTCCCCACCCGGGAGCGGGCCGACCTGATCCTGCGCAAGGGACCAGGCCATTCCGTCACCGAAGTGCGGCTCCGAAGGCTCTGAAGGGGCAGCGTTTCCCCTGGTGAACGGCCTGCCCGTTTCCACCGTGTGACGAGTGCCCAACCATGGCCCAGCCTGAGAATCGCCCCCGCTACAGTGACGCGCGGCTCGCCGGGGGCACGAGGCTCCTTCGGGTCAGGGAGAGAAAGGACTCGTATGAGTACATCGACGCCATGGCGCAGGATGACCGCGCTGCTGCTGACGATCGGTCTGGGGGCCGCAGCCTGCGGCAGCGACTCGACCGAAGGCACCGACACCACCGGCGGATCGTCGGCCACCACCGAAGGAGCCGGTAGCGACACCTCGGGCTCCGAGGCCGGGGGCGCGGCGGACGGCGAGTGCAGCGACCCGGTCGGCTGCGTCACCGTGGCCGAAGGCGATCCGATCCAGCTCGGCACCCTGCTCGTGATCTCCGGATCCGACGCCTCGCTGGGCCAGGACAGCCAGAACGGCGCCGTGCTCGGCGTCGACTACCTCGACGGCACGCTCGACGGCACACCCGGCCAGATCGCCGGCCACGACGTGCAGTGGCAGCACGAGGACGACGGCTGCTCGGCCGACGGCGGCCAGGCTGGCGGCGAGGCCCTCGCCGCCAACAGCGACATCGTGGCCGGGATCGGCACCAGCTGCTCGTCGGCCGCCCTGGGCGTGGCCGACAAGATCATGTCCGATGCCGGCATCCCCATGATCTCGCCGTCGAACACCGGCCCCGCCCTCACCGGCGAGGATCACCAGGCGTTCTACCTGCGCACCGCCCACAACGACAAGATCCAGGGCGCGGTCGTGGCCGGCTTCGTGCAGGGCGAGAAGGGCCTGACGACGGCGGCCACCATCAACGACGAGAGCCCCTACGCCGACGGCCTGGCCGCCGCGTTCCGTACCGCCTTCGAAGCCGACGGCGGCACGATCACCTCGGTCGAAGCCATCAAGAGCGACGACACCGACTTCACCAACCTGCTGAACAGCATCGCCCAGGCCAACCCCGAGGTGCTGTACTTCCCGGTGTTCACCGCCGCCTGCTCGCTCATCGCCAAGCAGGCGGCCGAGATCATGCCCGACACCCTGCTGATCTCGTCCGACGGCTGCCTGTCGGCCGGCACCATCGAGACCGCCGGTGACGCAGTGGACGGCCTGTTCGCCTCGTCGCCGGACCTGTCGGTGTTCGCCTCCGGCGACTTCTACTCCGGCGAGTTCCTGCCGGCCTACCAGGAGCAGTTCGGCTCGGCCCCCACCTCGGTGTTCCACGCCCACGCCTTCGACGCCGTGCAGATCCTGGCCGCTGCCATCGACGAGGTGGCGGTTGAGAACAGCGACGGCAGCCTGAGCATCCCCAAGGACGGCCTGCGCGAGGCGCTGTTCGCCACCA
Organism: Acidimicrobiales bacterium; assembly: GCA_041394285.1. Taxonomy (GTDB): domain Bacteria; phylum Actinomycetota; class Acidimicrobiia; order Acidimicrobiales; family SZUA-35; genus CADEDH01. The sequence continues at coordinate 94,328 of JAWKIL010000002.1, forward strand.
AGGACTACGAGGGCATCACCGGAACCATCACCTGCCTGCCCTCGGGCGACTGCGCCACCAACGTGACCATCGGCGTGTTCGAGGGTCCGGCCTGGCCGGTCGACGGCGGCACGCCCGACGCCAAGGCCGTCTACAGCGACACCAAGAGCCTGGCCGACATCGGCGGCTGACGCCGGCGGCTGAGCAGCCCCTGTCCGTTCCCGCATCGGGTGGGCCCTGATCCTGTGGTCGGGGCCTACCCGATGCGGTACGTTTTCGCAGCGTGATGACCATTGACCACTGAACTCACATCCTCGGAGCACACCGACAGGACGCTGCGACTTGCGTTCCCGTGGGGCATCTGGATACGTCGCGTCATCCTGGCGGCGCTGGTCGTGCTGGTCGTGGTCGCCGCCATCAAGACATTCACCCTGCCGGCCGACGCCGGCCCCGGCCAGTTGTCCCGCTACACGGCCGCAACCTGGCGCGCCTTCATCATCGGCGGCCTGTCCGAGGGAGCGGTGCTCGCCCTCATCGCCCTGGGCTACTCGCTCGTCTACGGCATCCTGCGCATGATCAACTTCGCCCACGGCGAGGTGTTCATGATGGGCGGGTTCGCCTCCTATTTCGTCGCCGATCGGTTCAGCGACAACGATCTTCTCGCCACCAACCCTGTCGTCGCCATGATCGTGATCCTGGCGGTGGCGATCGGCGTCTCGGTGCTGGTGGCCATCCTGCTGGAGCGGGTCTGCTACCGGCCTCTGCGCAACGCCCCCCGGCTGGTGCCGCTGATCACCGCCATCGGGGCGTCGCTGTTCCTCCAGAACACGGCCCGGGGCTTCTTCGGTCCCCAGGCCAGGGGTTACCCCCGGCCGGACTTCCTCGTCGGGTCGTGGAACATCCTGGGGTTCAAGATCGACCGGATCGATCTGGTGATGATCCTCGTCTCGATCGTGCTCGTCGCCATCCTCGACTACTTCGTGTCCTCCACCCGGACCGGCCGATCCATGCGGGCCGTGGCCCTCGACGCCGACATCGCCAAGCTGATGGGCATCGACGTCGACCGGGTCATCGTCACGACCTTCGCCATCGGCGGCGTGCTGGCCGGGGTGGCCGGGGTGATGTTCGCCATGCGGTTCCAGCAGATCAGCTTCACCACCGGCTTCCGGCCCGGGATCGCCGCGTTCACCGCCGCCGTGCTCGGCGGCATCGGCAGCATCCGCGGTGCCGCTCTGGGGGCACTCCTGGTGGGCCTGCTGCGCTCGCTCGGCCCGGCGCTGCTCGTCGGGTTCGAGATCCCGTCGGTGTTCCAGTTGGAGGACGCCGTCACCTTCCTCGTTCTCGTGTTCGTGCTCCTCTACCGGCCGGGCGGCCTCCTCGGCAGCGCCGCGGCGGAGAAGCTGTGATGCCCGCCCCGCTGGCCCGGGCCTGGAAGCCGGCCCTCATCGCCGCCATCACCGTCGTCTACATCTCCGCCGTCGGCCTCGTCGAGCAGTTCGCCGATGTGTACGCCATCGGCACCCAGGTCAGCCTGGCCCGCGTGATCCTGCTGCTCCCGCTGTTCCTCGCCGGCTGGCTCTCCACCCGGCCCCGGGTGGAACGAGGAGAGCGCCGGGTGCTGACGATGCCCCAGGCCGCCACCGGCGGCGCCGTCACCGGCCTGGTGGGCGGGGCGATGGTCAGCGCGGTGCTGCTGGTGGTCGACGCCGTGGACCCCGACACCGTCGGCGAGGTGTTGATCGCGGTGTCGACCAAGCTGCTGGGCATCGTGAGCTTCGACCAGAGCCTGGGCACCGGGATCGTGCTGTGGCTGGTGCTGGGAGCGCTGATGGGCGCGCTGGGCGGTGTGGTGCGGGCGCTGTCGCCCGGGGCCCGACGGGTGGTGCTGGCCGGTCCCCTGACCATCGGGGTGCTGGCCATCCTCCAGCGGGTGGTGTCGACGGCCATCAAGGAGCTCGGCTACCGCCCCACCTTCCTCTACGACTCCAAGACGTCGGGCCTCACCTGGGTGGGCGGCATCGCCGCCGCCGTGATCGTGACCCTGGCCGTGGTGGGACGCGACATCCTCCGGTCGCGTCCCGGCGACGAGCCGTCGCCGGTCGGCGCGCCCCGAGCGGCCGCCGCCGGGCTCGGGGGGTTCAGCACCCGCCAGCTGGTGCAGGGCCTGATCGCCATCGTCGTGGTCCTGGCCCTGCCCTGGGTCATCGGGACCGCACTGTCGGGCACCGTGGGCACGGTCATGATCTTCATCCTGCTCGGCCTCGGCCTGAACATCGTGGTGGGGTTCGCCGGCCTGCTCGACCTGGGCTACGTCGCCTTCTTCGCCTTCGGGGCCTACACCACGGCCGTTCTCACCGGGGCCCAGGTGAACACGACCGACGGGGCGGCCGACCCGGCGTTCAGCCTCGGCCTCAACTTCTACGTCGCCGTCCCGTTCGTGGTGCTGCTGGCGGCCGGGCTGGGGCTCCTCATCGGTTCGCCGGTCCTGCGACTGCGGGGCGATTACCTGGCCATCGTCACCCTGGGTCTGGGCGAGGTGGTGTCGACACTGGTGACGTCGAAGTGGGCCGAGGGGCTGGTGGGCGGCCCCCAGGGCATGCGAGACATCACGGGCGGCGACATCGGCCCGACGGACTTCCAGAACAATCCCCGCCACTTCTACTACCTGGCGCTGTTCTTCGTGCTGCTCGCCCTGTACGCGTCGTGGCGGCTCCAGTACTCGCGAGTCGGTCGGGCCTGGAACGCCATGCGGGAGGACGAGCAGGTGGCCGACGCCATGGGCATCTCGACCACCCGGTACAAGCTCCTGGCCTTCGCCACCGGCGGCGCCATCGGCTCACTGGGCGGGGCGCTGCTGGCCATCCAGCTCGGTTCGCTCACCCCCCGCAGCTTCGACGTCAACGTGTCGATCCTGGCCCTGGCGGTGGTGATCCTGGGTGGCCTGGGCAGCCTGCGGGGCGTGGTGGTGGGCGCCTTCGCCCTGGTCGGCCTGCCCGGCTTCCTGCGGGAGTTCGAGGAGTTCCGCCCCCTGGCGCTGGGTGCGGTGATCATCGCCATCATGCTGCTGCGCCCCCAGGGCATCCTGCCCAACGTGCGGGTCAGCGAAGACATCGCCGACGAGGACCGGGAGCAGGATGCCTGGGCCCGATCGGCCACCTCCGGCCAACCAGCGGGCGAACCAGCCGTGGAGCCAGCGACATGACGGCCATCCTCCAACTCCAGGGCGTCGACAAGGCCTTCGGCGGGCTCAAGGCCCTCGACGGGGTGACGATCGACCTCAACGAAGGCGAGATCCTGTCGGTCATCGGGCCCAACGGAGCGGGCAAGAGCACGCTGTTCAACGTGGTCACCGGCGTCTACACCCCCGACGCCGGCAACATCTTGTTCCGGGGCCGCAGCGTGGTGGGTCTGGCTCCGTTCCAGGTGACCACCCTCGGCATCGCCCGCACCTTCCAGAACGTCCATCTGTTCCCCCAGATGACCGTGCTGGAGAACGCCATGGTGGGCCAGCACTGCCGCACCAAGGCCGGGCTCGTGGGGGCGCTGTTCCCGTTCGGCTCCACCCGCCGGGAGGAAGCCCGGATCCGGGAACGGGCCGTGGCCGCCCTCGACTTCTTCGGCACCCGTCTCGCCGGGTACCGACAGCGTCAGCCGGCCTACGTGCTGTCGTACGCCAACCGGCGCCGCCTGGAGATGGCCCGGGCCATCGCCACCGAGCCCACGGTGCTGCTGCTCGACGAGCCCACCGCCGGGATGAACCCCCGGGAGACGCTGGAGCTGCGGGACAACATCAACCGGATGCGCGACGAGCTCGGCCTCACGCTGCTCGTGATCGAGCACGACATGCGGGTGGTGAAAGGTGTGTCGGACCGGGTCATCGCCATGGACTACGGCAAGCCGATCGCCGAGGGGACCTACGACGAGGTGGCCAACGATCCCCAGGTGATCGCCGCCTACCTCGGCACCAAGGCGGTGGGGTGATGGCGGGCGAGGGTGTCGACGCCGAGGAACGCAAGCCGGTTCTCGAGCTGCGCCGGGTCAACACGCACTACGGCCTGGTGGCCGTGCTGCGCGACGTCGACATGGCCATCTACCCGGGCGAGATGGTGTGCCTGCTCGGCGGCAACGCCAGCGGCAAGAGCACCACGCTGAAGACGATCCTGGGCTACGTCACCCCATCGTCGGGTGAGGTGGTGTTCGACGGCGAGGTCATCTCGGGGAAGTCCACCACCGAGATCGTCCGGCGGGGCGTGTCGATGGTGCCCGAGAACCGGCGCCTGTTCGGTGAGATGACGGTGGAGGAGAACCTCCTGCTGGGGGCGTACACCCGGACCGACAAGGCGGCGGTGGAGCGGGACCGCCAGATGGTGCTCGACACCTTCCCGGTGGTGGGGGAGCGGCTCAAGCAGAAGGCCGGCACCCTGTCGGGCGGTCAACAGCAGATGGTGGCCATGGGGCGGGCCCTGATGGCCGATCCGAAGGTGCTGCTGATGGACGAGCCGTCCATGGGCCTGGCCCCGATCCTGGTCGACCAGGTCTTCGAGATCATCAAGACAATCCGATCGTTGGGCCGCACCGTGTTCGTGGTCGAGCAGAACGCCAACATGGCTCTCTCCATTGCCGATCGGGGCTACGTGATCCAGACCGGCCGGGTGGTGCTGGCCGACACCGCGGCCAACCTGCTGGCCAACCCCATGATGCGGGAGGCCTACCTCGGGGAGCTCTGAGGTCGGGCGCCGGTGAGGCACCCGACCCGTCCCCAGGTTGAGCCGTACGAGCCATTGCCACTCTACGTGGCGCGTGGTTCACTAATAGTGCGGGTACGGGATCCATACCGAACCAGTTGCTCTCTGGCGGGTTGGGCAACGGTTTCACGGATGGATCCTCGGCTGGGGGGTGGCCATGAGCCACCCCCCAGCTAAGTTCTCCCCCTCCCCCTCTCGCCCGGCCTTCCCTGTAACTGACGACCTTGTCCCCTGGTACCTGCTGGTCCCCGGGTGGACCATCAGGGCATGAGCGACCTGGCGATCTCGGTCGAGGGGCTGCGGAAACGGTACGGCGAGGTGGTCGCCGCCGACGGGGTCACCTTCGACGTGGAACGGGGCGAGATCTTCGGCCTGCTCGGCCGCAACGGCTGCGGCAAGACCACCACGGTCGAATGCCTGCAGGGCCTCCGTCGGGCCGATGGCGGCAAGCTCCGCGTGCTCGGCCTCGACCCCGGCCGCCACGGGGTGGAGCTGCGGCGCCGGATCGGGGCGCAACTCCAGGAGTCGGCCCTGCCCGACCGGATCAAAGTAGGGGAGGCCCTGGCCTTCTTCGCCTCCCTGGTTCCGGGGGGACCGCCGTGGCAGGAGGTGATGGCCGACTGGGATCTGGCCGACAAGCGCGACGCAAGCTTCGCCGACCTCTCGGGCGGGCAGCGCCAGCGACTGTTCGTGGCCTTGGCCGTGGTCAACCAACCCGAGCTGGTCTTCTTCGACGAGATGACCACCGGTCTGGATCCGGTCTCCCGCCATGTGGCCTGGGAGTTGGTCGACCGCCTCCGCCAGCGGGGAACCACCGTCGTGCTGGTGACACACTTCATGGACGAAGCCGAGGCGCTGTGCGACCGGGTCGCCGTGTTCGCCGACCACCGTGTGGCCGCAGTCGGCCCCCCGGCCAGCCTCGCCGACCGTTTCGGCCCCACCGAGGTGCTGTTCACGGCCGAGGGACCGACCGACTTCCTGCTTCGGACCCCCGACGTCGACGAGGTACGGACGCTGGGCCGCCAGGTGACAGTCACGGGCTCGGGTGCCGTGTTGGCCCACGTGGCCGCGGCCCTCGTGACCCACGGCCAGGCCCCGGTCGACCTCCGGGCCCGGCGCCCGACGCTGGAGGACGTCTTCCTCCGCCTGACCGGCGACCCGGGCGACGACCGGGCCGGAGCCGTGCCAGGCCCGCAGGAAAGGCGGTGACGTGATGGGGACGGTCCTTCGCCTCGGCTGGCTGGAGATCAAGCTGTTCCTCCGGGAGCCCATGACCGTGGTGACGGCGCTGGCGCTCCCCCTCGTGCTCCTGTTCATCCTGGGCGGCGTGTTCGGCGACCAGCCGTCGGCTCCCGGGGAAGAGGTCGTCTGGCGCGGCCAGGGACCCATGTCGTACTACGTGCCGGCCTATCTCGTGCTGGCGGCGGTGGCCGTCTGCCTCATCAGCATCCCGACCCACCTCGCCGGCGACCGGGAGCGGGGCGTGCTGCGGCGGTACCGGGCCTCGGCGGTTGGACCGTGGGCCATCGCCGGCGCCGAGTTGACCGTGGCCCTGGCCGTGTCGGTCGCCAGCGCCATGGTCCTCCTGGCCGGTGCGACCGTGGTCTACGACTTCCGGTGGCCGGAGCGACCCCTCCTCTCGGGCCTGGCCTTCCTGGTCATCGTGGTGGGCTACACCGGCATCGGGCTCCTGCTCAGCGCGTTGGCCCCGACGGCCCGGGCCGCCCAGTCGATCGGTCTGATCCTGTGGTTCGTCATGATGCTTGTGGGTGGGGCCGGCCCACCGGAGGAGGTGCTCACCGGGCCGATGCGGGCCGTATCGCTGGCCACCCCCATGCTCCACACCGTCCGCATGCTCCACCAACCCTGGCTCGGCCTGGCCCCCGGCTGGTCGTGGCTGGCGTTCATCGCCATGGCCGCTGTCAGTGGCGCCCTGGGGCTGCTCCTGTTCCGTTGGGAGTGAGGTCCCCTTGTTCCCGACCAGCCTCCCTGTCCCCGAGAAGCCCCGAGCAAGAAGGTGCACCATGTCCTGGCGGGCAGTATTGATGGGTGTGGCCCCGCTCCTCCTCGTCGGAAGCCTGCTCGGCCCGGCGCCCGGGGGCGGGGACGCGGCCGCCGCCCAGAGCAGGCCCGTGGTGTACCTGACCTTCGACGGCGGCCCCGGACCGAGCACGCCGGCGTTCCTCGACCTGCTGGCTCGCAACGGCGTGCCGGCCAGCTTCTTCGTGGTCGGCGACCGGATCGCCGGCCGGGAGGACGTGATCCACCAGATGATCCGACGGGGCCACGTCATCGGCAACCACACGTGGGACCATCCCCACCTGCCGACGTTGTCGACCTCCGCCATCGTGAACGAGCTCACCCGGGGCACCGACGCCATCGCCGCCACCAGCAATGTGCGGGTGGCGTGCTACCGGCCGCCCTACGGAGAGACCGATGCCCGGGTGCACGCGGCGGCGGTGGGCGTCGGCCTGCCCAACGCCGACTGGACCGCAGCCGGCACCCACTGGGGGCTGTGGGACGTCGACTCCCGCGACTGGCAGCTCGACGACCCGGCTTCGGGGTGGACGGCGGCCGACATGCTCCGCCAGCTGGCCACGGTGGGAGCGGGCGACACCGTCCTGCTCCACGACGGCCCCATCGACCGGAGCAAGGGGTTGGCCGTGCTCGACCAGTGGCTGGCCGCCAACCACGACCGGTTCGAGTTCCGGGTGCTGCCGGGCTGCGGCGGCGTGCTGCGCGAGCCGGCCTTCGACGACAACCGCCCGCAGTACTGGCACCGCTTCCAGATCGCCCGCCTGTACCGGGCCTACTTCGACCGCCCACCCGACGCCGCCGGTTGGGAGTACTGGAACCGGGTCTACTCGTCGTGGGTGCCCCTCACCGACATCAGCTGGTCGTTCGCCGCCAGCGCCGAGTTCAACCTCGATGGGGGTAGGACCGACGCCGAGCTCGTGACCTTCGTCTACCGCCAGGTGCTGGATCGGGAGCCCGACCCCGACGGGTTCGGCTACTGGGTCGACCAGCTGGCCCACGGCCTGAGCCGGGGAGCGATGGTGCTGTACTTCTCCGAGAGCGTCGAGTTCATCGCCCGCACCGCTCCCACGGTCACCGGTGGGTGCTACCTGGGCGACGTGGAGAACAGCTACCGGTGCCTGGCCGCCAACCTGCCGCCCCGCCAGACGTGGTCCCGATGACGGCGGGCGAGCCGGCGCCCTGGTGGCGGGACGCCGTCGGCTACTCGATCTACCTGCGCTCCTTCGCCGACACCGACGCCGACGGGGTGGGCGACCTGCGCGGGGTCCGGGACCATCTGGATCATCTGCAGGACCTGGGCGTCGACCTGGTGTGGATCACGCCGTTCTACCCGTCGCCCCTCGTAGACGGCGGGTACGACATCACCGATCACACCGCCGTCGACCCGATCTACGGCGACCTCGACGCGTTCGACGAGCTGATCGATCAGATCCACCGGCGCCGGATGCGCCTCCTGATCGACCTCGTGCCCAACCACACCAGCATCGAGCATCCCTGGTTCCAGCAGGGTCGCCGCCGGCCGGCAGGGGAGTACGGCGGCTACCACGTCTGGGCCGACCCCTCACCCCGGGGCGGGCCGCCCAACAACTGGGTCAGCTACTTCGGCGGGTCGGCCTGGACCTTCGATCCCGTCCGGGGCCAGTACTACCTCCACCTCTTCCTGCCCGAGCAGCCCGATCTCAACTGGCGCAACCCGGCGGTGCACCGGGAGTTCCAGCGGATCCTGCGGTTCTGGCTCGACCGGGGGGTCGACGGGTTCCGGATCGACGTGGCCCAGGGTCTGGTCAAGGACCGGCAGCTGCGCTCCAACCCCGAACGCCGGCCGCTCCGGCCGACCGACGACCGGGTGCAGCAGTGGGACGCCTTCGACCACCGCCACGACATCGTGCAGCCCGAGACCCACGACGTGTTCGCCTCCTGGCGCGCCCTGTGCGCCCCCTACGACGCCGTCCTCATCGGCGAGACGTCGGTGGGCACGCCCGACGGGCTGGCCCGGCTCCTGGCCGGCACCGGCCTGCACGCCGGGTTCTGGCTGCCGCCGGCCCGCCTCGGTTGGGATCCCCCGGCTCTCCGCCTAGCCCTCACCGCCCCGCTCGGGGCCGTGGCCGATCCCGACACCATCGCCTGGGCCACCTCGACGCTCGACGAGCATCGGCCGGCGACGAGGTTCGGCGGCGGCGACCTCGGACGGCGCCGGGCGCTGGCCCTGACCACCCTCCTGTTCTTCCTTCCTGGCATCCCCTTCCTCTACCAGGGGGAGGAGCTGGGCCTGGTGGACGGGAGGGTGCCCCCGGACCGTGAGATCGATCCCGTGGCCCACGACCGGAGCGGGGGTCGCGACGGCGCCCGCACCCCCATGCCGTGGCGGCCGGGAGCGGGCCTCGGTTTCTCCGCCACCTCCCACACCTGGCTGCCCCTCGGCGGCCGCCACCGGTCCGACACCGTGCTCCACCAGCGAGGCCGACCGGCAAGCCCGCTGGAGCGGTACCGGGCCCTGATCCGGCTGCGCCATGAGCTGCGCCCCCGCCGGGTGGGGCCGGTGGAGGTCGTCGATCTCGGCCGCGACGACGTCATCGCCCTGCGCCGCAGCGGCCAGGTGGCGGCGGCCAACCTCGCCCCCGGACCGCTCGAGGTCCCGCTCCGGGGCCGGGTGCTCTACGACACGGGCCCGGACGGCCCGGCCCCCACGGCCGGGGGGCTGCGGCTCGGGCACGCTCAGGCCGTGGTGCTGAGCGAGGACGACTGAGCCGCTCCGGGCGGGGGCCGGGGCGGGGGCGGCTCAGGCCGAGCGCAGGGCGGGGACGACCTCGGTGAGGTAGGCGTCGAGGGCGTCGGAGTCGAACGGGGCCCGCAGGGCGATGTTGACCATCCCGGCGCCGGCGTCGATGTAGGCCTGGATCTGCTCGGCGGCCTGGGCCGGGGTGCCGGTGAGGGCGCCGTTGCGGACCCGGGGCACCATCGGGCCCCACTGCTCCTCGAACCGGGCGGCGGCCGCCGCCGCCGACGCCTCGTCGCTGGCCATGGCGAAGATCAGGTTGACCGAGCGCTCCACCGCCGCCGGATCCCGGCCCTCGGTCTCGCACCACTGGTCGAGCACGCCGTTGAGCCGGCCCAGCTCGGCGGCCGAGATGTAGGCGGCGTTCCAGCCGTCGGCCCAGCGGGCGGCCGTGCGCAGGGTGCGCTTCTCACCCACCCCGCCCACCCACAGCGGCAACGTCGGGCCCACCGGCGGGGCAGGCAGCTGGCGTCGTCGGCCCGGAAGTGGGTGCCGTGGAAGGTGGTGCGGTGGATGGAGCCATCGGCCGGCACGGTGAGCATGGAGGAGATCAGCTCCACCGCTTCGTCGAGCATGTCGAGGCGGGTGCCGACCCCGGGGAAGTCGTAGCCGTAGGCGGCCGCCTCCCACTCGTGCCACCCGGCGCCCAGGCCGAGCTCGAACCGGCCACCCGACAGATGGTCGAGCGTGACGGCGGCCTTGGCCAGCAGGCCCGGGTTGCGGTAGCCGACGTAGAACACGAGGCAGCCCAGGCGGGCCCGGGTCGTCTCCACCGCCATGGCCCCCAGGGTGGCGATGGCTTCGAAGTGGGGCACCGTTCCCCCGGCCGGGGGTGCCTCGTAGAGGTGGTCCCAGGCCGAGATCCAGTCCATCCCGGCTCCGTCGAGCCGGCGCCACAGGGCCCGCATCTCGTCCATCGACATGTTCTGCTGGCCCACATGGGCACCCAACGCCACCGACATGGCGGCGATGCTAGTGTCCCCTTCGGGGACGGCACCCCTTCGATTGCTCAGAGTTTCGCCTGCGGCGAAACATCCGGCCGGTCGCCGCCGCTCAGGGGTTGGTGAGCAGGTGGATGAGGCTGGAGGTGTCCCAGCGGTTGCCGCCCCGGGCCTGCACCTGGGCGTAGAACTGGTCGACCAGGGCCGCCACCGGGAGGCGCGCCCCCAACCGATGGGCTTCGGCCAGGGCGATCCCCAGGTCCTTGCGCATCCAGTCCACGGCGAAGCCGAACTCGAACTCGCCCCGGGCCATGGTGGAGCCCCGGTTGGCCATCTGCCACGAACCGGCCGCCCCTTTGGCGATCACGTCGACCACCTGATCGATGTCGAGCCCGGCCTTCATACCCAGGTGGAGGCCCTCGGCCAGGCCCTGGACGAGCCCGGCGATGCACAGCTGGTTCACCATCTTGGTGAGCTGGCCGCTGCCCGGACCGCCGAGGAGGCTGACGGCCACGGCGTAGCAGTCGGCCACCGCCGCCATCGGCTCGAAGTGCTGGGGCAGCCCGCCGCACATGATCGTGAGGGCGCCGTTCTGGGCGCCGGCCTGCCCACCCGACACAGGCGCGTCCACGAAGCCGATGCCGGCCGCCTCGCACACCCCGTGCAGCTCGCGGGCCAGGTCGGCCGACGCCGTGGTGTGGTCGACCAGGATCGTGCCGGGGGTCATGGCGCCGAGGGCCCCGTCGGGCCCCTGCACCACCGAGCGGACGTCGTCGTCGTTGCCCACCATGGTGAACACCAGCTCGGCCCCGCGGGCCGCCTCGGCCGGGGTGGGCGCCGTGGCCCCGCCGTGCTCGGCCGCCCAGGCCGTAGCCTTGGCCGCCGTGCGGTTGTACACGGTCACCTGGTGGCCGGCCCGAACCAGGTGCCCGGCCATCGGATACCCCATCACGCCCAATCCGATGAATGCCACTGTTGCCACGACTCGTACCTCCGTTGGCAGGATAGGCCCATGACGAGCGAGGAGCCCGAGATCGTGGGCCGAACCCCGTCCTGGGTGCGCCTGCTGGCCCGGGGGGCGCGGCTGCGTTGCCCCGCCTGCGCCAGCGGCCACCTCTTCCGCCACTGGATCACGATGGCCGACACCTGCCCCCGCTGCGGGCTCCGCTTCGCCCGCATCGAAGGCCACTGGATCGGTGCCATCGGCATCAACACCATCGTCAGCTTCAGCGCCTTCCTGCTCACCACCGCGGTGGGGCTCATCGCCACGTTCCCGAACTTCCCGGTGCTGCCGCTGATCCTGCTCAACGTGGCGGTGGCCGTTATCGTGCCCCTCGTCTTCTATCCCTTCAGCCGCACCCTGTGGACCGGCCTGGACATCGCCATGCGTCCGCTGGAACCGCACGAGGTCGACTGGACGCGGGTGAAGGCCTGAACCGTCACAACCTGATCTGGCCGGCCCGCCCCGGGCCGCCAGCGGAGAGCGCACCCGTGGACACCTTCGATCTGATCATCATCGGCAGCGGATCGGGCAACTCGATCCCACCTCACCTCGCCGGCTGGAAGATCGCCCTGGTGGAGCGGGGCATCTTCGGGGGCACCTGCCTCAACGTCGGGTGCATCCCGTCGAAGATGTTCGTGCTACCGGCCGACCTGGCCGAGTCGGCCCGCCACGGCAGCCACGTCGGGGTGGACAGCCGCGTCGACGGCGTCGACTTCGCCGGCATCCGGGACCGGATCTTCGGCCGGATCGACCCGATCGCCGCCGGGGGTAAGGAGTACCGGGCCAGCGGCACGCCGGGCCTCGAGCTGATCACGGGCACCGCCCGGTTCACCGGCGACCGCACGTTCGACGTCGACGGCCGGGCCATCACCGCCCCCAAGGTGCTGCTGGCCGCCGGGGCCCGCCCCGTCATCCCCGACATCCCCGGCCTGGCCGACGCCCCGTTCCACACCTCGGACACCATCATGCGCCTGCCGCAGCTGCCGGCCCGCCTGGGTGTGATCGGGGGCGGCTACATCGCGGTGGAGCTGGGCCACGTGTTCTCGGCCTACGGCTCGCAGGTGACGATGTGGACCCGCTCCGCCCGGATGCTCGGCTTCGAGGACGAAGAGGTGTCGCAGCGCTTCACCGAGGTGTTCGCCCGGCGGGTCGATCATCGGGCCGGCCTGCTGCCGAGCCGGGTGGAGACCCGGCCCGACGGCACCATCGCCCTGTACGGTGCCGACGGCGAGGTCACCGTGGTCGACCAGCTGCTGGTGGCCACCGGCCGCCGGCCCAACAGCGACCTGCTCGACACCGCCGCCGGCGGCGTTCCCACCACCCCCGACGGCCGGGTGGTGGTGGACGACACGATGGCCACCCCGGTCGACGGGGTGTGGGCCCTGGGCGACATCGCCAACGACTACCAGCTCAAGCACCTGGCCAACGCCGAGGCCAAGGTGGCCTTCTGGAACCTGGCCCATCCCGACGACCAGCACCGGGTCGACTACCGGGCCGTGCCCCACGCCATCTTCGGCCATCCCCAGGTCGCCGGGGTGGGCCTCACCGAGCAGGCGGCCCGGGCCGCCGGTCTCGATTTCGTGGTGGGCCGGCGGGACTACGGGGGCACGGCCTACGGCTGGGCTCTGGAGGACAGCGAGTCGTTCGCCAAGGTGCTGATCGGCCGGGCCGACCGGCGGATCCTCGGCGCCCACGTGATCGGGCCCCAGGCGTCGACCCTGGTCCAGCCCCTGATCCAGGCCATGCAGTTCGACCAGCCGGCGGACCGGTTGGCCCACGAGGTCTTCTACATCCATCCGGCGCTCACCGAGGTGGTCGAGAACGCCCTGCTCGACGGGCTCGAGCAGCTGAGCTGAACGTTCGGAGGCTGCGCCCCCGCCGGTGCTGAGCTTCGCTCAGCGGGTTCCTCAACCGGGCGGGGGAACCGTCCGATGAGCACGGGGTGATGAAGCGCACGAGCGACGAGTACGGAGGCCCGGCCGGTGAGCGCCGAGGCTGAGCGATTCGCCGACCTGGTGCGGCTGTCCCCGGGGGCGTGCCTCCTGGTGGCGGGGGGCGTGGTGGAGGCCGTGAACGCCGAGACGGTGGAGGCCACCGGGATCCCCGAAGACCGGCTGGTGGGGATCCCGCTGGCCGAGCTGCTGCTGCCCGAGCTGGAGCCGGCCTGGCACGACGGCGTCCGCCGGGCCCAGACCGGTGGGCTGACGCCGGCCGTGGCCCGCGTCCGCACCCGGCTGGGGGCCACCATGGAGCCGGTGGAGCTGAGCCTGCGCCATCTGGGCGACGACCGGCTGATCGTCGGTCTGCGGGCAATGGCCGCCGAGCACCACTACTCGGCGCTGGCCGGGGCCGAGCTGACCCATGATCCAGTCACCGGTCTGGCCAACCGCCATCACCTGCTGGCGCTGCTCCACCACCGGATCACCTCGGCCGACCGCAACCCGCTGGCCCTGGTGGGCCTGTGGGTCGACGAGCTCCCCAAGCTGGCCGCCATCCGGGGCGAGCGGGCGGCCGAGCGGGTGGTACGGGAGGTCGGCCAGCGGGTCCAGGCCCGCCTCCGCAGCCCCGACGTGCTCGGCCGGTTCGACGACTCCGGCTTCCTGGCGCTCCTCGGGTCGGAGGCCCCGCCGTCCCAGCTCACCGAGATCGCCGAGCGGCTCCGGGGCGAGGTGGCGTTCCCGGTGGAGGTCGACAACGGTCTGGCCTCGTTCACCGCCAGCGTGGCCGTGGCCTCCATCACCGCGCGCCGGGCGTCGATCCAGAAGGCGCTGAGCCAGCTGGAGGCGGCTGCGGCCCGGGCCGCCCAGGGCGGCAACCGCACCGAGATACTAGACGTCTGAGGAAGCGTGTTGCCGGGGGCCGGCGCGCCCCCGTCGGGCCCGGCGGCCCCTTCCCGACCGACGCCGGCGACCAGCCCCATCGGCCGATTGCGATAGCTCCGCCGCCGGCGCGGGGCTAAGGTCTCTCCCCACGAGATGTTCCGCCGCGACGGGAGAGATCTTGACGTACGACAAGGGGCTGCAGGAGGTGGCCGACGGCGTGTTCGCCTACCTCCAGCCGGACGGTGGCTGGGGCTGGAGCAACGCCGGGCTCGTGGTGGGCGACGAAGACAGCCTCCTGGTCGACACCCTGTTCGACCTGGAGCTGACGGCCGAGATGCTGGAGGCGATGGCCCCCCACACCGGGCCCCGTCCCATCCGCACGCTGGTCAACACCCACGCCAACGGCGACCACTGCTTCGGCAACCAGCTGGTGACCGGGGCCGAGGTGATCGCCTCGGCCGCCACCGCGGCCGAGATGAGCGAGCTCCCGCCCAGCCGCCTGGCCCGCATGATGGAGGTGGACCTGGGGGAGACCACCAACGCCTACCTGCAGGACGCCTTCGGTGCGTTCACCTTCACCGGCATCGACCCGCCCCACCCCACCCGGACCTTCTCCGGCCGGCTGGCGGTGGACGCCCCCGGGCGGGCCGGTGAGCTGATCGAGGTGGGCCCGGCCCACACCGCCGGCGACGTGCTGGTGCACCTGCCGGGGGCCGGCGTGATCTTCACCGGCGACATCCTGTTCATCGGCGGCACCCCGATCGTGTGGGCCGGCCCGGTGCAGAACTGGATAGACGCCTGCCGTACGATCATCGACCTCGGGTGCTCGGTGATCGTGCCCGGGCACGGGCCGCTCACCGATGCCGCCGGGGTGCAGGCCGTGGCCGACTACCTCACCTACGTCACGGCTGAGGCGACGGCCCGCTACCAGGCCGGGATGCGGGCCGAGGAGGCGGCCCGGGACATCGAGCTCGGCCAGTACGAGAACTGGCTCGACTGGGAGCGAATCGTGATCAACGTCGACTCGATCTACCGGGAGCTGGACCCGAACCACCCCCGGCCCGACGTGATGGACCTGTTCCGCCAGATGGCCGAGCTGAAGCAGCACAAATAGATGGCGGCCGACCTGAGGGTGGGCTTCGTGGGTTGCGGGCTGATCGGCCGGAGCCACGCCCGCGGCGTCCAGGCCGCCGGCGGAGCCGACATTGTGGCCGTCCACGATCTCGACCCGGCCCGGGCCGCTGCCTTCGCCGCCGACCATGGCACCGGCCCCGGCGCGGTCGCCCCGTCGGCCGAGGCCGTGATCGAAGCGGCCGACGTGGTCTACGTCTGCACGTGGACCTCCGAGCATCGGGCGCTGGTTGAAGCGGTGGCGGCCGCCGGCAAGCCCGTGTTCTGCGAGAAGCCCCTGGCCACCAGCCTGGAGGCGGCCGCCGCCATGACCGGTGCCGTCACCCGGGCCGGCGTCACCAATCAGGTGGGGTTGGTGCTGCGCAACTCGCCGTCGTTCCGATGGCTCCAGCGCCAGGTCACCGACCCGGACGCCGGGCCCCTGATGAACGTGGTGTTCCGGGACGACCAGTACCTCCCGGTGCAGGGCCTGTACGGCTCCACCTGGCGGGCCGACCGGGCCCGGGCCGGCGCCGGCACCCTGCTGGAGCACTCGATCCACGACCTCGACCTGTTGCGCTGGATGATGGGCCCGATCCGCTCGGTGTCGGCCCGGATGCGCTGCCTCCACGGCCTCGACGGCATCGACGACCAGGCTTCGGTGCTGCTGGAAGCCGAGTCGGGGGCGCACGCCACGCTCATCTCGGTCTGGCACGACGTGCTGTCCCGGCCCTCCCAGCGGCGGGTGGAGGCGTTCTGCCAGCGGGCCGTGTTCGCCCTGGAGGGAGACTGGTCGGGCCCGGTGAGCGCCGAGCGCCAACCGGTGGAGGGTCCGGCCGCCGCCGTCCCGGAGTCCCTGCAGGGGCCGGCGCTGGGCGAGGCGGCCGAACGGCTCGACGGGCTGGGGCAGAACCCCGACGCCGCCTTCCTCGACGCCGTGCGCCGGAACGAGCCGGCCTACCCCGATTTCGCCGTGGCGCTGGAAGCCCACCGCCTGGCCGATGCCGCCTACCGCTCGGCCGCCGCCGACGGCGCGCCCATTCCGATCTGATGCTCCAGGCCGTCACCCGTGACGCCCCCCGACATCAAATCGGCCGAACCCCGATCTGATGCCCCAGGCCGTCACCCGTGACGCCCCCCGACATCAGATCAGTGCGTCAGCGTTCGAGTAGGGCCCGAGCCACCCGGGGGTTGCCCCCCAGGGCATTGGTGAGCTGCATCGGCAGCTCGTGGGCCAGGATGTCCCACATCCGGTCGAGCAGCTCGGCCGACATCACCGCCTCCAGCGTGACCCCCAGCGACGCCTCCCGCCGCAGCCGGTCGGCCAGGGTCCGGATGCCCACCAGGGTGGCCGTCACGCCCAGGTCGAGCGGGGCGGCACCGGCGGCCCGGGCCGCCCGCACCCGGCTCTCGGTGTCTTCGATGAGCCCCTTCACCAGCACCTCCACCAGGGCCTCGTAGTCGGCCCGGGTACCCCGGGGCTGGCGGATCAGGAGGGCCTGGGTGGCCGACCGACCCGCCAGGCGGGCGATACGGGCGATCTGTCCCTGCACCCCCATGGCCCAGGCCCGCCGTCGCGACAGCCGGGTCTGGGGGGAGGGCTGGGGTGTGGCCACCGGCTCCCGGGCCAGGCGCACCGGGCCGACCTCCACCAGATGCTCGTCGTAGCGGGCTCGCAGACCGGCGTCCGACAGCACGCGCCAGGCCTCGTTGATGCGGGCCATGCTGGCCTGGGCCAAGGCCAACTCCGTGGGCCCCAGACCAGCCTGGGCGGCGACGTCGGGGTGGTGCCGCAGAGCCAGCCGCCGGTAGGCGGAACGCAGCTCGTGCAGGGTGCACCCCGGCTCCACCCCGAACAGCTCGTAGTGGGTGGGGTTCGGGCCCCCGGTCTTCAACAGCCCCCACCTCCGCCGTCGTACCGGTACACCCGCACCCAGTCGACCTCCATCGACACGGGATCGCCCATCTGATCGCTCCAGGCGTCGAGCTGGACGGTCAGATGATGGTTGACGTGGGGGATGGCAGCGGGGTTGGTGATGCGTCCCGCCCGCTGCCCGTCGCGGAAGATGACGATGGCGTCGGGCGTCCATTCCATGGCCATCTCGTGCCACTGGGTGGCGTCGGCCGCGTGGGCCAGGTGCTCCTGATCGTTGTCCGCTCCGAAGTGGATGAAGGTGGAGAACGGGAACCGGTCGGGTGACGTCTCGGTCTCGTAGATGTCGTTCTCGCCGTCCACCGGCCAGTTGCCCGAGGCGGGCCAGGTGAGCACGACCCCGCTGGTGGCGGCGCTGGGGTCGGGGTCGGTGCGGACCCGGAACTCCCAGCGGCCGTAGGTCTGGGCCAGGTTGTGGGCCATCCCCCCCGACACCAGGGTGTCGCCGTCCATCCGGGCCGTGATCACGAGCCGACCGTTGCCGGCGGTGATGGCCGACGGCCGCCGCAACCCGTAGCCGGCGTTGCCCTCGCTGTCGTAGAGGTACCAGGCATCGGTGTCGACCTGGTCGTCGTCGAAGTCGTCGAGGGCGGCCAGGCGGAACACCGCCCCACCGTCGCCCTCCAGGCAGTCCCGGGGCAGGAACGCCGGGTTGGTGGCCTGGGCTCCGCCCAGAGGTACCGAGCCGTCGGCTGGAGGGCCGGCCCCACCGGCGGCGGGGGATGACGAGGAGGCCCCGCTGGCCGGCGCCTCGGCCGGCAGGTCCGGGTGGCCGGCACCGGGCGCGGGTCGGGGCGCTACGCCGCCGCCACCCTGCGTCGTCACCGCGGCCGCCGCGATCCCAGCCATCACCATCCCCCCAGTCAACCAGGCCGCAACACGTCGGGACAGCACCTTGGCCAGCGTAGGGAAGCAGGGGCGGCGGGCCCACCGGTCGCTTCCCGAGCGCCGGGCCGGGAACGGGTCGACGTTCGCCTCCGGCCCCACCCCGGCTACCGTGGCCGGCGCATGGCGCCTTCGTTCCGCCCCCGTCCCGGGCCCCGGGCCGCGGTCCGCACCTTCCTCCTGGTGGTGGCGGCAACGGCCGGCGCCTGTGCCTCCTCCAACGCCCCCGCCGCCACCACCGTCCCCGCGCCGACGAGCGGGTCGGGATCGGGGGCCGGCGGCAGCCTCACGGTCGACGGCGCCCCCGGCGGCGCGGCGTCGGCTGCCAGCGTGGCGGGTGCGGCCCAATCGTCGAACGCCGAGGTGGCCACGATCGAGTTCGTGTCCACCGCCGTGGCCGGCGGCGATGCGTCGGGCTACCTGGCCCCGGACCCCGTCGACGATCCCGCCCTGGGCGCCCCCTACACGCCGGCCTACCTGACCCCCCGCCTGGCCGACCTGTCGGGGCTGGTCGAGGGCCGCCCCGATGTTCGACCCTCCACCACGGCCCACCCGGCCAGCCCCATCGGGCCGGCCTGCGACAACCCCCCGGGCGGGGCGGGGTCGGTGTGCGACGTGGAGGTGTTCGACGGGTCGGGTCGCCTGCGGGCCACCGTGGCCGTCCACTGGGCCGGCAGCGGGGTGAGCGACTTCGTGATCGTCGAGCCCTCCGACACCGGGGCCCCGGGCGGGGTGGGCCTCGCCGTCTGCAGCCCCGGCTACACCCTGGTGGTGGGGGGCCACGCCGTCGACCGGTTCGACGTCGCCATCTGCACCGACACCAGGGGAGCGGTCGAGTACCAGGGCGCCTCCCGGGCGAACGGCGATGGCATCACGATCACGGCCTGCACCGCCGGGCGGGACGTCTACGAGGCCACCAACAACGACTTCGGCTACACCGTGAAGGGAGCGGTGGGACCCCAGCGGGGCCAGCTCACCGTGCTCAACCCCTCGGGCGCCACCGTGCTCGACACCACCTTCACCCCCTACCGGACAACCCCGGCCGCCGCCCCCCTCGATCCGTGCTAGGCGCCGGCTCCGCCAACCGACTCGTCGTGCTGGTGGGCGGGGCCCGCAGTGGGAAGAGCAGCCTGGCCCAGCGTCTGGCCGAGGAGGCGGCGGCCCACACGGGGTCGGCGGTGACGTTCGTGGCCACCGCCACGGCCGGCGATGCCGACATGGCGGCCCGCATCGCCCGCCACCAGGCCGACCGGCCCGCCGGGTGGGGTCTGGTGGAAGCGCCGCTGGCGTTGACCCCGGCCCTCGCCGCCATCGACCCGGCCGCCACCGTGATCGTCGACTGCCTCACCCTGTGGGTGGCCAACCTGGTGTTCGCCGAGCGATCCGACGCCGAGGTCGAGGCGGAAGCCAGGGCCGTGGCCGCCGCCCTGGCGGCCCGCCCCGGCCTGTCGCTGGCCGTGACGAACGAGGTGGGGCTGGGCGTCCACCCGCCCACCGAGCTGGGTCGTCGCTATCAGGACCTCCTGGGCCGGGTCAACCAGGCGGCGGTGGCCGCATCGGGCCGGGCCCTGCTCGTGGTCGCCGGCCGGGCCCTGCCGTTGGCCGATCCGGCCGATCTCGTCGGCCCGGAGATCCTCGGCGCCCGGCTCCCGGGCAAGGGACGACCCTGACCCCGCTGCGGGACCTGACCGGGGCGATCGGGTTCCTCACCCGGGTCCCGGTGGGGGAGCGGGCCCAGCGGGTGCCCCTGCCCCGCACCCTGCCCTGGTTCCCGGCTGTCGGCCTGCTGGTGGGCCTGGTGGTGGGCCTGGTGGCCGCCGCCGTCACCGCCGCCGTCGATCCTTTCACCGGCGCCACCGTGGCGGTGGCCGTGGGTGCCCTGGTCACCGGCGGGCTCCACGAGGACGGCCTGGCCGACACCGCCGACGGGTTCGGGGGTGGCTGGACGCCCGAGGAACGCCTCACGATCATGGACGACTCCCGCCAGGGCACCTTCGGGGTGTTGGCCGTCGTGGCCAGCGTGGCCATACGGGTGGCGGCCGTGGCCCACCTGGCCGGCGACCGGACCGGGTCGGCCGGCCCCTGGACGGTGGTGATCGCCGTCCCCGTGGCCCACCTGCTGGCCCGGGGCTGGGCGGTGGGCGCTCTGGTCACCACCCCGCCGGCCCGGGGCGACGGTCTGGGGCGGACAGCGGCCGCCTCCGGGAGCCGGCGGACGTCGTCGACCCTGGCCGGCGCGCTGGCCGGCTGGGTGGTCATCGCCGTCCTGGTGGCCGGCCCCGTTCCCGCCGTCGCCGCCCTGGCCGCCGGAGCGGTGGCGGCCCTGGCCGTGGTAGCGCTGTCGCGGCGCAAGATAGGGGGTCTCACCGGCGACGTGGCCGGGGCGGTGGAGCAACTGGCGGAGATGGCGGCCCTGACGGCGATGGCCGCCGTGGCCGGCCCGGGGCGCCCCTGGCTGGCCGGGCTGTGGTAGGTCTGGAGCATGACGGTAGGCCCCCAGCCATGACCGAGAGCCGCCCCGGGCCCGATCCGGACTGGGCCGCCGACGTGTCGAGCTGGTCCGACGCCGACTTCTGGGCCATGGCCCGACGGGTCCGCCAGACGGCCGAGGAGGAGCTGGCCGAGATCGAGTGGGAGACCGAGCGGGCCGAGCTGAAGCGGGAAGATCTGTCGGCCCGGTCCCTGCGGGGGATGATGGAGGGCGAGCGGTGGCAGCTGTCGGCCGGGGCCCGGGTGGTGGAGGGCCAGGTGGTGCACGTGGGGCTCGACTTCACCGCCCTGACCGACCGGGCCGGCAACCGCCACGACGTCGCCCATCGAGCGGTGGAACTGATCCGGGTGGTGGCCGTCGAGCCAGCTAGCGGCCGAGCCCCCGCCACGCTACGGCCGGCCACGCTCCGGGCCCGCCTGCTCGACCTGGAACAGGTGGAGATGGTGGAGCTGGCCTCGGCCCGCGGCTCATGGGCCCTGCGGGGCACGATCGATTCGGTCAACGTCGATCACCTGGCGCTCATCGACACCACCGGCCAGGTGTCGATCGTGCCGATCGACGCCATCGGCACCGTCACCCGGGTGACGGCCGAGCACCGGCGGCGCCCGCCCGGCGCCGGGGGCGGCCTCCGCCCCGCTAGATCAGAGGAACCCGGAGGGAGCGCCTCAGACCTCGACCGAGGAGGCCACCTCGCGCTGCACGGCCTGGTAGCCGGCGGCCAGGTACTCCTCGAAGGCCTGGCGGGGGATGCGATAGCCCCGCATGCCCGGGGGTTTGGTGGCCACCAGCTCGCCCCGCTTGATGAACGAGATCACGGTCTGCGGCGTGAGGTTGAGGTAGTTGGCCACGTCGGCCACCGTGATCAGCTCGGGAAGGTCGCCGGTCGCAGATGTGTAGGTCACTGTCTGTTCAATCCTGGTCGTCGAAACGGATGGATGTACGGCCAAGACCCTGCCCGGCCGCCGGCGGATTGAAGCCCGACGATACTACGCCACAGCTGAGCTGTGCCCAGTAATGCCGGGTGGGCATTCTTACTATCGGTGTACTTGCGACTGGAGTGAATACTCGTTATCTTTCGCTCCTGGTCTCCTTGGTGGCGCGCGGGCAGGCGAGGTTATCCATGGGGAAGAATGGTGGCGTCCTATGACGAGTTCTCTGACAGCCGAACAGGAGACCTCGTCCGAAGCTGCGCGGCCCCGCCCGCGCCCGGTGGCCCCCCGTCGCCGCAAGGCCCGGGAGCGGATCTCGCTCGGCCACCTCTTCATGATCGCGGCCGCCCTGCTGGCGTTCGTGCTGGTCGTCTCGGTGCTGCAGGACCGTTCGAAGACCACCGAGGTGCTGGTGGCCCGCACCGACATCCAGCCCGGGTCGGCCATCACACCCGACCAGGTGCGCCAGGTGGCGATGCCGGCCGGCAGCGATCTCGCCGCCTCCATGGCCGGCCTCGGCGACCTGGCCGGAGGCGGGGCCATCGCCGCCCAGCGGATCAAGGCCGGAGACCCGGTCACGCTGACCGCCATCGCCCCCCGGACCGACAACGACGGCCTGCGGGCCATGAGCATCCCGATCGAGCGGGCCCAGGCCGTGGGGGGCGAGCTCGCCCCCGGGGACCGGATCGACGTGATCTCGGTCACCGGCTCCTCGGCCACCTACGTGGCGTCCAATCTCGAGGTGCTCAAGACGCAGAACCAGCAGGGGACCGGCGCCCTCGGGTCGTCGGCCCTGACCGACTACTACGTCACCGTCGCCGTCGACGGGCAGACGGCGCTGGCCATCGCCCTGGCCCAGCAGACCGGTGAGGTGTCGATCCTGCGCTCCACCGGGGCCCCGCCGGTTCCGGCCGAAGACAGGGTGCTGGCCGCCAGCCCCGTCGCCGGCCCCACCGGCGGCTCCTCCTCTCCCGCCGATTCGGGCCCGACGTCGTCGGTGCCCGCCTCGGCCCGTTCGACGACCCCGGGCACGGATCCGTCGAACGATGGTTGATCCCACCCAGCTCCACCATCCCTCGGATGTGCGCACGGTCGGGCTGGTGGCCAGCCACCGGGCGTGGCGAACGGAGTTCGCCCGCTACGTGCAGGACCACATCACCGGGCTCCGCGTCCGGGTGCTGCGGGACCCCCGGGCCATCGACGACTCGATCGACGTGGTCGTCATCGACGACTCCTCGACCTTCCTCAACCGGGAGAGCCTCCGCCAGCTGCGGGAGGCCGGCGTCCAGATCATCGGCATCTACGACCCCAGTGAGCACCAGGGGCAGGGCCAGGCCCACCTGAACCGCCTCGGCATCGCCGACGTGGCCTCGGCCGAGCTCATGGCCAGCCAGCTGGTGCAGCTCATCCAGGAGGTCACCAAGGATCTCGACGAGGACATCGAATCCGACCTCGCCGCCACCCTGGCCCCATCACCTGCGGTGTCGGCCATGGCCCGGGTCAACGGGGCCGAGCTCCCCACCGAGCGGGGCGCCATCATCACCGTGGGCGGCCCGGCCTCGCTGGTGGCGGTGGAGGTGGCGGTAGGGCTGGCGGCCGAGCTGGCCACCGAGCGGGGCACCACCCTGCTGGTCGACGTCGACGAGACCACTCCCATCCTCTCGGCCCGCCTCGGCTACCGGCTCGAACCCACCGTGCTGGACGCCATGGAGCGCCTCTACTACGGCGACGGAGACCTCAGCACCACGATCACCGAACCGGCCCAGGGGGCCAGCGGCTTCGCCCCCATGCACGTGCTGGCCGGCATCGCCAACCCCGACGACTGGTCGCTGCTTGGGCGGGACCGCTGCACCGACCTCCTGCGCCGGGCAGCCGAGCAGTGGAACCACGTGGTGGCCGTCTCGGGACCCCGGCTGGGCTCCATGCCCCAGGGCATCGACCGCTACGGGGCGTCCCAGGGCGCGGTGAGCGTGGGCGACCGGGTGATCGGCGTGTGCGAACCCACGCCCACCGGCGTGCTGCTGGCCCTGGACTGGCTGATCGAGGCCCGCCGGCTCCGCAACGGCGCCCCGGTCTGGATCGTCTTCGCCGGCCGGCCCCGCAGCGCCACCCAACGGGCCGACCTGGTGGAGACGATCTCCCGGGAAGCGGGCAGCGAGCTGATCTCGGGCGTCATGTTCGCCCCGGTCGGCCCCGAGGTCGAACGGGCCTGCTGGGAGGCCCGGGTGCCGTCCCGGGGCCGTTTCACCAAAGCCATGAAGGAGCTGGCGGCCGAGCTGCTGCCGGCCCCGGCGCCGGCCCGGCGCCGTCGAGGCCGCCGGGAGCAGCCGGTCTGATGAGCCGTGAGCCCGCCACCGCCCGCCGCCGGACGACGAGCCGCCCTCTCTCGCCCTACGAGGTCCTCCGCAACGAGGTCACCGACGGCATCAAGACCGCCCGCCTGGATCCCGAGGTGGATCCCGACGGCGTCCACCACTTCGTGCGCAGCGCCATCGAGTCATGGCAGACCGTGGCCCGCCAGGGTCTCGACGGCAAGGAACTGCTGGCCCGGCCGGACGAGATGGCCGAGCGCATCCTGCGCTACGTCCTCGAGTACGGCCCCCTCACCGGACCGCTGAACGACCCCGGTGTGGAGGAGATCTTCATCGAGGGCGACGACATCTTCTTCATCGACGGCGGCGGCTACATGCGGGGCGTCAGCGAGGTCACCACCGCCGAGGAGAACCTGGCCGTGGTGCGCCGCCTCCTGCAGGACTCAGGGCGGGAGGTGACCGAGCGCGAGCCGATGGTGCAGGCCCGGGTGCTGGGGGGCACGGTGCGCATGGGCGTGGTCATCCCCCCCATCGCCGACAAGCTGTCGGTCACCATCCGCAAGTACACGATGCGCAACGAGACGCTGTCGCTGCTCGTGGGCCGGGACTCGATGGACCAGCGGGTGGCCGAGCTGCTGTGGGCGGCCGTGCGGTCGGGCCTCGGCATCCTGGTCTGCGGTCGCCCCGGTGCCGGCAAGACCACGCTGCTCAACGCCCTGCTTCGGGCCGTGCCGCCCACCATGGTGGTGCGCTGCGTGGAGGAGATCCGGGAGCTGTCGGCGCCGGTGATGGCCGGCTCCTACTACCAGACCCGCCCGGCCGGGGCCGACGGCGACGTGGCGGCCGAGGTGAGCCTGCGGGACCTGGTGAAGACGTGCCTGGGCATGCGGCCCGACCTGCTGGTGGTGGGCGAGGTGCGGGGGGCCGAGGCCTTCGAGCTGGTGCGGGCGGGCAACGCCGGCTGCGGTGTGATCGCCACCGTGCACGCCAACAACCCCTACGACGCCCTGTCGGCCCTGCGGGACACGGCCATCATGGCCGGCGAGAACGTGGCTCCGGCCCAGGTCCAGTCGACCTTCCAGCGCATGTTCCACCTCGTGGTCTTCGTCGACCGGGAGGAGCTCGCCTTCGACGACCAGGGCGGCGCCCCCATCCGACGCCAGGTGATGGAGGTGGCGGCGCTCATGCCCAACGCCGCAGGCGACGACTTCCTCCTCCAGCCCCTGTTCGTGCGGGACCGCATCGGGGAGCCCCTGCGCTGGTCGGAGGCCTACCCGTCCGATGCTGCCATGGCCCGCCTCGACGCCACGCTCAAGCGGCACGATTCGAGCACGGCCGAGCTGCTGCGGGGAAACCCGGCCAACGTCGTGGCCCTGGCCGACCTGCCGCCGGAGACGGGCCTCGCCCCCCGCCCCGGCCGGCGGCCGTTCCGCCGCAATCCCTACCCGGCACCGGTGGTGCCGGTCAGCCTCAGCACCGAACCCGGGCCGGCGAGCCGATGATCCTGCTGGCCGGCCTGTTCTGCGGCATCGCCGTCTACTTCGCCGTCGGCATGGCCGTCGGCTACATGCCCCAGCGGCTCCGGTTCGCTCCGCTGGCCGAGCAGCCGGCCCGACCGAACCGGGCCCGGCGCCAGGAGTGGCTGAACCAGGCCGGTCTGCCCGTCACCCCCACCCAGTTCTGGACGACGTCGATCCTGGCCGGAGCGGCCATGTTCGCGCTGGTGTGGGTGATCACGTCGATCCCGATGGTGGCCCTCCCCCCGGCGGTGGCGGTGGCGGTCACCCCCCGTTGGTGGTTCGCCCAGCAGCGGCGCAAGCTGGCCCGGGCCCGTCTGGAGGCGTGGCCGGAGGCCCTGCGCTCGATCGTGGCCTCGGTGTCGTCGTCGATGTCGCTCCACCAGGCTCTGCTCGTGCTGGCCACCTCCGGGCCCAACGAGCTGCGGCCGGTGTTCGCCCGCTACTCCAGCCTCAGCTTCACGCTCGACTCGGCCACCGCGCTGGAGGTGATCCGGGAAGAGCTGGCCGATCCGGTGTCGGATCGTATCATCGAGGACCTCCTGCTGGCCCTGGAGCAGGGCCCGGCAGTGGTCGTGGACATCATGGCCGAGCTGGCCCGCTCCACCATCGAGGACCTGCAGGTGCTCGACCGGGTGGAGACGGCCCAGCTGGAGCAGCGGCTCAACGCCCGGGCGGTGTTCGTGCTGCCGTTCCTGTTCCTCATCCTGCTCACGTTCCGGCCCGGGCCGGGCCGTGAGTTCTACGCCT
This sequence comes from Acidimicrobiales bacterium, assembly GCA_041394285.1. Taxonomy (GTDB): domain Bacteria; phylum Actinomycetota; class Acidimicrobiia; order Acidimicrobiales; family SZUA-35; genus CADEDH01. Next base: position 120,558 of record JAWKIL010000002.1, read on the forward strand.
CCCGGGCCGGCGTGGCCGTGATCCTGCTCGGCACCAGCCTGAGCCTGATGGGCATGGTGCTGGTTCGCCGCCTCGGGCGGCTGCCCGAGGAGCCCCGGGTGTTCGCCGTGGACCGGGGGAGGGACCGCTGATGGACACCCGGGCGGTCCTCGTCGCCCTGCTCGCCGCCTACCTGGCGGCCAGCGTGACCGGTCTGGTGGTGCGGCCCCGTCCGGCTCTCGAATCCCGGCTGCGACCCTACGTCCAGCTGCGCCGCACCCGCCTGGGGCAGCGGGCCGACGTCAGCGCCGCCCTGGCCATCAACGCCAACCTGTCCTACGGGCCGTTCCGCCGCATCTTCGGGCCGATCATCGACGGGTTCGCCGGCTTCGTGTCCCGCCTGGTCGACTCGGGCGACGAGGACGAGATCGCCCGCCGCCTGCACCACGCCGGCCTGAACGACGTGTCGCCCCGGGAGTACCGCATCTCCCAGGCCGGGCGGGCCCTGCTGGGCGTGGTCGGCGGGGTGCTGGTGGGCCTGTGGGTGGGGGCCGTGTTCGGAGCCCAGAGCTTCTGGGCGGTGGTGGGGGTCGCCCTCGGGGTGGGGTGGGGCCTCACGTCGGCCCGCGGCAAGCTCAACGCCGCCATCGAGGCCCGGGCCCAGACGATGCGGCTCGAGCTGTACACCGTGGCCCATCTGCTCACCATGCTGGCCAAAGCCAACCACACCCCGGCCATGGCCATCCGCCAGGTGATCACCCGGGGGCGGGGCCCGGTGGTGGAGGAGCTGCGGGAGGCCCAGTCGTGGGTGGCGGGCGGCCTGACCCTGGCCCAGGCCATGGAGCGCCTGTCGCAGGAGACGGTGGAGCCGGCGGCGGCCCGCATCTACCGCATCCTGGGCGAAGCGTCGCAGCAGGGATCCGACGTGGCCGAGTCGCTGATGACGGTGGCCAACACGCTGCGGGCCGAACGCCGGGAGGAGCTGGAACGGCTCGGCACCCGGCGCAAAGGGGCCATGATCCTGCCCACCCTGCTGGTGATGGCCCCGGTCGTGTTCCTCTACGTGGTCGCCCCCATTCCCCGCTTCATCTTCGGCCCCTGACCGGCCGACGCCATGCCCCCCGTCCCCCTCACCCACCCTGTCCGCCCGCACAGCAAGGAACCGAACCCGTGATCACCGAAACCATGGCCAAGCTCACCGCCGCCTACCTCACCTGGTCCGCCCGCCTGGCCGACCACCGGGAGGACGACGAGGATGGCTTCGAGATAGCCCAATCGATGGGCATCGCCCTGCTCGGCCTGGTGGTGGCGGCCGCCTTCGCCACCGCCCTGCAGGCCCTCGGCGTCGACATCATCAACCGCATCCGCAGCGAGCTCGGCCTCTAGGGCAGGACTGCGGGCGGGAGCTGATCCGATGTCGGGCGGGCCGGAGACGACCGAGGCGGCGGGGGAGGAGACCGAGCACGGCTTCACCATCGCCTCGGCCATGTGGGTCATGGCCGTCACCCTGGTGCTGGTGACGGGTTTCGCCGACCTGTTCGTTCAGCGCTACGCCCAGGCGGTGATCCGCCAGGCCACCGACGAGGGGGCCCGGGCCTGGGCCGTGCAGGGGGGCACGGCCGACGACTGCCTGGCGGCGGCCAACGACGCCGTGGACGACCTGCTGGGCGGGCCGATGGCGGCCGGCATCACCTTCAGCTGCAGCGCCGACGGGACAACGGTCCAGGTGACGGCGAACGCCACCCTCCGGTCGCTGCCGCCCCTGCCCGACGCCCAGTTCGACACCACCTCGGTGGTGGCCCGCGAGCTCGACGAGGATGGCCTCGTTGCTCCCTGACCGCCCCCGTCGCCCGCCACCGGAACGCTCCCGCGCCGACGAGGCCGGGTTCGTGGCCGTGGAATGGGTGGCGGCCATGGTCTTCCTGCTGCTGCCGGTGGTGCTGATCGGGGCCGGGGTGTCACGCTGGCCCGAGCGCCAGGAGGTGGCACGGGCGGCGGCGGCCGAGGCGGCCAGGGCGGCGGTGCTGTCGGGCACCGAGGCCGAAGCCCTGGCCAACGCCCAGGCGGTGGCCGACCAGGTGGCGGCGAACTACGGGGTGCCGGGCGGGGAGTACCAGGTACAGGTGTCGGCCCCGTCGTGGGACTGGGGCCAGGACGTGACGGTCACCGTCACCATGGACATGCCCTCGATCGACGTGCCCGGCGTCGGCTCGTGGAGCGTCACCAGCTGGTCGGCCTCGTCCACCCAGCACATCGAGGACTACCGGGGCCTCGAGTGATTGGGCGACAGGCGACGACGGATCGGGCGCCGGCGGATCTGATGTCCCCGCCCGTCACCGGTGACGGTCGGGGGCATGAGAACGGCCGGAAGCCGGCACCGGCACCAGCACCGGCACCGGCACCGGCACCGGCCCACGAACGGGGTTCGGTGACCCTGTGGGTGCTGTACTGGTCGATGTCGGTGCTGTTCATCTCCGGCTTCGGGCTCGACCTGTGGCGCGGCGTGTCGGTGCGGCGCAGCCTGGTGGAACAGGCCGAGGCAGCGGCGTCGGCCGGCGCCAATGCGGTGGACGCCGAGACGTTCCGACGCACCGGCGACGTGGTCATCGACCCGGGCCTGGCCGACCAGATGGCCCGGGCCAACCTGAGGGCCCAGGGCGACGCCGACCTGGTGGACGACGCCCGGGTCACGGTGGACCCGGCCACCCAGGAAGTGGCCGTCACGCTCGAGGGCGAGGTCGACTTCACCCTGGTGAAGGTGTTCCTGAGCGGCGAAGCGCCGCTCCGGGTGGGTGTCACGGCCCGGGCCGCACCCCGTATCGGCCTGGGCGACGGGCCATGACGGCGGTCGGGCACCGCCCGGGTGGCCGCGGGGTCACCGGGCCGGTGGCCGTACCCCTGGCCCTGGTGACGATCCTGGCCCTGGCCTCTTGCACCGGCCCGGCCACGGCGGGCGACGCCCCGGCGACCCCTGGCCCCGTCACCAGCGGTGGCGATGGCGGTGCCGGCCCGGGCAAGGTCCCCGTGGCCACCGCCCCGGCATCCCCCCGCGACGGCGACGTCACCGACGTGAGCCGCCTCGCCGCCTCGCTGGCCGCCACCGCCACCGGCGACGCCGACTGGGTGGAGGTGTTCAGCCAGCTCCGGGCCCGCAGCTGGCTGGCCACCCGCTACCCCGGCCGCTACGACCTGACCGGGATCTACCGCGACGAGGCGGCCGAGGTGGCGCAGGCCAACGAGGACCAGAACCTGACCCTCGGGGTCTACCTCGACGAGCCCCTGCCCCGACTGGTGTCGGTCACCAGGACCCGTGACCTGGGCGAGCTGGTGGAGCTGGAGGTCGTGCTGGAGGCCGGCCCGGCCACAGTGCGGGGCGAGGACGACGACCTGCCCCGGGGCGTGCTCCCGGGCGGCACCCACCGGGGCCTGTTCACCCTCGGCCGGGGGCCCGACGACGCCTGGCGCATACACTCGGTCACGGAGCTTCTCGTGGGCAGCCGCACCACGGGTCAGGAGCCGCAATGAGCAGCCGCCGCCGCACCCCGCACCCTCCCCCCCGGCTACGGGCGCTCGTCGCGTCGGTGGCGGTGGCGCTGGCCGCCGGTGGCGCTCTGGTGGGCGGCGGTCCCGCCGTTCCCGCTGCGGCCCAGGGGTGCTCGGCCCTCGACCGCAGTGGCACGACCTGCAACCTGTCCGACCAGCTGAACCCGCCCCAACCGAGCCCGGGGAACGTGGTGGTGCGGAGCTCGGCCCCGCCGGGGCCCAAGTTCGTGTGGCTCAACCTCCTGTTGGCCTGTGACGCCGCCGGCAACGGGGGCTGGACGCCCATGACCGACCTGTCGTCCGCCATCCTGGATCTCTCGTTCCTGGCCGGCGGCCCCGCCCCGGGCGAGCCCGGCGTGCTGTGGGTGGGCGAGCTGGTGGACCCGGCCAGCGGGGGCACCAACAGCGGCTACATCTCGTGCGTCGGTGCCGGCCGGCCCCGGCCCCCACTGCCGCCGCCGTTGCCCAACGCCGACCAGATCTGGGGCGCCGCCCTCACCTTCACCCCCGAGGTGAACCTCGATCCCTACGTGCGAGGGCTGACCGGCCTCGAGACCTACATGTGGTACGAGGGCCCCACGGCGGACACGGTGGCGATCACCCTCAACGGCTACGGCGTCACCGCCTCCATCCAGGCCGTCGAGTTCAGCTGGGACATGGGGAGCGACACCCGCACGGGGGAGCGGGTGCACCGATCGGGCCGGGCCGGATCGCCCGAGGACCCGGCGGCCACCCACACCTACGCCCGGCCGGGGCCGGTGGTGATCACCCACGAGATCACCTGGACCGGGAGCTCGGTGCTCACCGGGCCCGGCCTCCCCGCCGGCGGGATCACGGTGGACCTGGGCCAGGCCGTTCTGGCTACTGCCCGGGACTACGACGTGATAGAAGTACGTACACCACTGGTTCGCGGTGGTGACAGCGTGAGGAGCGCAACGGGCTAGGCGAGTTGAACAGGTAGCGAGACAAATCGAGCATGCGGGCAGACTGCCGGCTGGTCACCAGCTGGCACTCGACCAGGAACTTTTGGCTGGGGTTCGGGCGAGCGTCGACGTGACTCTTCGAGAGGCAGTGCACCCATGACAGATCTGGATATTCAGATCGACGTCCCAGACGACGACGGTCTGAATTCGCCCGTACGGGTACTGGGCGGCAACAACTGGTTGCCGCCCTGGTTCAAGGCGGTCGTGGTCATCCTGCTCGGCACCCTGGCCACCATCATGCTCGGCGCCTACCTGCTGGGACGGTCACGGGCCGCCGGGAACGGAGACGAGGGGGCGACCGACCCGTCGGTCTCGACCACGATCGGGTCGGCGGCCGCCAGCCCCACGATCGACGCGTCGCTGGCTGCGGTGTCGGCGTGGGAGACCTTCGCCCGGTCGGGTGATCTCGACAGCGTCCGGCCCTGGTTCGACGAGGCGGGCCCCCAGTTCGCCCTGTTCCGCCAGTCGGCGGCGGCCGGCGCGGCCGGCACCGACGACATCACGTTCGAGCCCCGCAATCCGGTGGAGACCGAGGCCGACGGGCTCACCACGGTGTCGATGGAGCTGGCGGTCACCGGCCCCCAGGGCCAGGACGTGTACCTCTACGACTTCGTCTACCGGGGCGAGAGCCTCAAGGCGTGGACGGTGGTGGATCGCCGGGCCCCGGGCACGGTGGCCCTGCCCCCGTCCCAGGCGGTGATCGACTCGGCCACCCAGAACTGGGGCCGCTTCACGTCGGCCCTGGCCATCGGTGACGCCAAGGGTGCCTCGGCCGTGGTCAGCGAGCCCACCCGCCTGCTGGTCGATCAGGTCACCACGGCGGCCCGAACGGGAGGCGGTGCCCCGGCCGACGGGCCGATCACCGATCCCGCCCTGTTCGAGCAGCTGGTGGCCCGGGTGAGGGCGGCCGACGCGGCCTCGCCCGACAACGCGCTGCTGGCCCTGCTCAACGCCGATCAGCGCCGGGCGCTGGTGACGGGGCAGCTCGCGTCATGGACGCAGGTCGACGCCGACCGGGTGGTGGCGTCGCTCATCGTGGACGGCAAGCCGACAGCCATCGTGCCCTTCCGGGCCACCGCCGAAGGATGGATGTTCGACCTCGTCGGAGCATTGGAAACGAGCAACGGAGGCACCTCGTGACCCTCGAGAACGGGTACATCAACGACGGCGACGGTAGCGGCGCCCCGGCTGGGCGGTGGCTGTCGGTGCAGGCGGCGGCAACCGAGCTCGAGGTGACGACGCGGACGATCTACCGCTTCATCAACGACGGGAAGCTCGCCGCCTACCGGATCGGGCGGGTGTACCGGATCATGCGCACCGACCTCCAGGCGTTCCTCGATCGCGCCGCCCTGCAGCCGGGCGATCTGGCCCACCTGGTGGAGGACCGCTCCAACGGCACGGACGAGGAGCCGCCCGACCTCAAAGCCGCCGGCTGACGCCGCCACTGGGCGTCACAGCAGTAGGCATCACAGCGGTAGGCATCACAGCAGTAGGCGTCACAGCCGCCACAGCGCCCATATCAGGGCCGCTGCGTGGCCTCCGGCGAGGAAGGGCACGAAGGGCACCCGGCGGCGCCGGAGGGCGGCCGACGCCCCCAGGCCGGCCACCAGCGCCAGGGCGAAACCGACCACGGTGAAACCGAGCCCGAACCAGCCGAGCGTTGCGCCGAACGGCACCCCCAGCCGGACGTCGGCCCGGCCGATCGCCTCCCGACCGGAGCGGGCCTGGATCCCGTAGGGCACGAGCTGGATGCCGGTCACCAGCGCCGCGCCGGCCCCTGCGCCGGCCAGCGCTCCCCATTCCCGGCCCAGCACGCCCGCCACGGCCAGGCCCCCCAGGGCCACCGCCGTCACCGCCTGGCCCCAGCGCACCGGGACGCGTTCGCTCCGGGCGTCCCGCACCGCCAGCACGATCAGCCCGGCCGACGTCACCAGCCCGATCACCGCCCCGGCCCACACCATCACGACGAGGGTAATCACGACGAGGGTAGAGGCGGAGCCTGCGGGTGTCCCGTGGCCCCGCCGATGACGATCCGGGCCCCCGGATGCCGGCCGACAGAGTCGGGGGTGGGTCTCGTTCGAGACCCACCCCCGGCCCACCTTTGGCTGGGGTGGACGATCTCTCAGGCGCCGGCCACGGTGCCGGTCACCTCGATGTGGATGTGATCTTCGTGGTCTCCGTCGTTGAAGCTGCCCGGAGCCGCACCGGCCAAATCACCGAATGGATGGCCGAAGGCCCAGGGGCGGAGGAAATCGGTCTCCCGGTTCATCGCCAGCCACCGCTCGACCTGGCCCCGGGCGGCCCGGTTGGAGTCGGTGACCGCCTGGCCGTCGAAGATGGCGATGTCGGCCGCCCGGCCCGAGGTGTGGCGGGAGACCCGGCAGTTGGGATAGGTGCCGGTGTTGTGGATGCAGATCGAGTGCCCGGTGACGAACGACGAGATGTAGATCTCGTGCTCCTGGGCCAGCGACAGCAGGATGGCCACGATCTGGGGGTCGATCTGCCCGCTCTCGAGATCGTTGCGCTGAGCCGGCCCCATAGACACGTTGGGGTGGCCGAGCAGGGCCTGGGGGTCGGCGCCGGCGTAGATGGGCGCCACACCGTAACGGGAGGCGTAGTCGAGCACCTGGTTCACGTACACGTCGGAGCGGTTGTACTTGAAGATGGCGTCGCGCACGCTCGTCACCTCACCCTCCCCACCGCACAGATAGGCGGCGGCGCTGTAGATGGCGTCGATGGCGTTGTGGGGCGAGGTGATGCCGTCGCCGTTGCCGTCGACCCCGTAGGCCCGGAAGGTGTCGGTGAGGAACTGCATCGGGCCCAGGGCCCGGTCGTAGCCGGGGTTGTTGTGCCAGGGCGAGCCCCCGGGCAGGGCGATGGCGGTGGTACCGGCCAGCGAGCCGTCGAGCACCGGCCCCAGGATGGGGGGCGAGATGTCGCCGTTGGGGGCCATGGCCGCCCCGCCGAAGCGACCGTGGTCCGACTCCACCTTGCCGATGCCGGCCAGCACCGTCCACGGCAGGCCGGGACAGGACAGGCCGGCCCGCCGGTAGTGGTCGAGCAGCAGCGGCGGGATGTCCTCCCGGGCGAACTCGGAGGGCTCCGGGTTCACCGGGTTCGACACGGCCTGCACGATCGCCCCCAGCGACAGCATGACCAGCCCCAGGGCCAGCATCGGACCGCCCACCACCACCGCGGCGAAGGCCGCCATGAACCGCCCGATCATCGGACATCGCTCACCAGCCGGGCCGCGTCCACGGTCACCGTCAGGGTCCGGGCCTGGTCGGGCCCGGCGTCGATGGTGCGGCCGCCGGACGCCATGGTGGTGTGGACGTCGAAGCGGAGCCGGAACACGCCGGCGTCGATCGGGGCCATGTCCGAGAACGTCGCCTCGGTCACCCGCTGCTCGGCCGTGAGCGAGGCCACCAGGGCCGCCGGCATCGGCGCCGACAGCTGGGCGAACAGCTCGGGGGTGACGTAGGGCCGCATCGCCTCGGCCCGGGCGGCGGTGTCGACCCGGTAGTCGAAGCCGAGGTAGAGGCGGCCGAACTCGCGCAGCGCGGCCTCCAGGGCGGCATCGGCCGGCGCCGGCGGGGCCGAGGTGACGTCGGAGTCGGTGCCCACGATGCGGGCGCCGACGCCGTCGGCGGCGGCCACCGAGCTGGCCGGCCCGGTGCCGGAGGCGGACGGTGCGCTCCCCGCGACGACGCTCGACGGTGCTGCGGTGCCGTTCCCTCCGGGCAACAGGGTGGATGCGGGACCGATGGACACCCCAGGGCCACCACCACCGCTGAGCTGGGTCGACGGCGAGGCAGTCGCCGGCGGAGCCGATACGGTGCCGCTCGGTGCGCAGGCGGAGAGCGCGCCGGCCGAGACGGCGGTGGCGAGGCACGCGCCAGCGAGGGCGGCCGGCAACGCCCGGGGGAGGGGCGCTGAACCGTGGTCTGGGGCCCGTCGGCTCATCGCTGGACAGCCTAGACCACCATTAGTGCTGGTTAACAATGATTAGACGTCATCTCATTGTCTCTCACTAGATGGAGTGACTAATGTCCTGGTGCGAACTCAGCCGTAGGGAGGCAGCGTGTACGGAGTAATCGCACAGTCGCTTCCGGGAACGAACCTTCTCCAGGAGCTGGCCACCGGCCTGCAGGGATGGGCGATCGTTGTCGGGACGATCTCGCTTGTGCTGTCCGGACTCCTGTGGGCCCTCGGCGTCGGCACCGACAACGCTGGTCAGGCCACCCGGGGCAAGCGGGGTGTCATGTACTCGCTGGTGGCGGTGGCGTTCATCGGGGCCGGGCCCACCCTGGTGAACTGGGCGTTCGCCTTCGGTAACCGCGTCCAGGCCGGTGGCTGACCAGACCGCTCGTCTGTGGCGTATCGGCTTCACGGTCGTTGCGCTCGCCCTCGGCATGCTGGTCGGCGCCTTCCTGTCGGGCGGGTTCAACCGGGCCGGTGACACCACGGCGGCCGATGCCATCGGCCCCGACGTGGGTGAGATCCGGGTGGGAGCGAGCTCGGCCGGGCCCACGGCCACCGTGGACGGGGTGGGCGTCGGTTTCGCCCACAGCCAGGACGGGGCGGTGGCGGCGGCCACCAACCTCGTGCTCACGCTGGAGCAGGCCGGCAACACCGACCGGGCCAGCGCCGTGCGCAGCTACCAGGTGCTGAGCGCCGAGGCGTCGAAGCAGTCGCTGGCCGACGAGATGGGGGCGAGCTGGGACGCGCTCCACCAGGGCATCACGGCCAACGGCCCCAACGCCAGTGCCCTGTTCCTGCGCACCGTTCCCGTGGGCCACGAGGTGATCCGCTACGGCGACGACCGGGCCACGGTCGAGGTGTGGACCCTCACCCTCGTGGCGGCGGCCGGCATGACCCAGCCGCTGGCCAGCTGGGAGACCGCCAGTGTCGAGGTGGTGTGGGAGAGCGACGACTGGAAGGTGTGGTCGGCCGACTCCACCCCGGGCCCCAGCCCGGCCTGGTCCCAGGCTCCCGTGACCGCCACCGACGCTTTCCTCACCGCCGTCGACGAGCTCGAGGGGTACCGCTATGTCACACGTTGAGCACACGCCACCACCCGTTGGGCGGAGACCGGGCACCGGCCGGCGGATCCTGCGGGGTCTGATCCGGGCCCTGGTCGTCGGCTTCCTCGTCTACGCCGTGTCCCAACCGGTGCCGGGAGCCTCGGCCCAGACCGCGCCCACCGTCCCCCAGCAGCAGGAGCAGGACAAGGGCAACCCGGGCTGCGGCAACCTGCCCGTGATCTCCGAGGCCTGCAACCAGCTGCTCGACGGGGCCGCCTGGGCCATCAACTGCGGTGTCAACGGCGTCGGCGACTGCACCGCCGACGTCACCGAGAACGTGGTGGCCGGCGCCTTCGACTACTTCGCCCGCTGGGTGGCGGTGGGCGCCATCGGGGCCACCGACCTGGTATGGGTGGGCATCAACGGCACCACCACGCCCGACGTGAACGCGTCGTCGTCGGTGTTCCAGACGTCGTTACAGGCGGCCAAGGCGCTGGCGTTACCGCTGCTGTTCCTGGCCGGCCTGTACTCGCTGATAAAACGCGACGCCGAGATCGTGGTGAAATCGGCGTTGTTCTACTTACCGGGGTCCGTGCTGGGGATGATCCTGTCCGGCTACGTGATCACGGCGTTGCTGGCCGCCACCGACGAGCTCGGAGCGGCGTACATCAACGACGGCCAGAACGGCCTGGCCACCTGGCTCGACCAGCTGGGCGGCAACATCGCCGGCGGCATCGGGGTGACCGCCCCCATCCTGCTCGTGATCTTCTCGTTCATCCTGATGGCCGGTTCGCTACTGCTGTGGTTCGTGATGCTGGTGCGGGCGGCCGCCATCCTCGTCACCTACGCCTTCATGCCCCTCGCGTTCGCCGGGCTCATCTTCCCTGCCACCCGGTCCTGGATCCGGCGGCTGTTCGAGGTCCAGCTGTCGTTCATCCTGTCCAAGCCGGTGATCCTGGCGTTCCTGTCGCTGGGAGCGGCCACCCTCAACGACGACAACAACGCGCTGGTGTCGATGATGCAGGCCACGGCCCTGTTCTTCCTGGCTGCGTTCTCCCCCTTCGCCCTCATGAAGCTGTTGCCGTTCGTGCACAACGAGGCCCTGACGGCCATGGAGGCCCAGGCCCGGCGCCCCCACGGCCGCGTGGTGGCCACGGCCAGCGGCCTGTTCGCCGCCCAGCGCTTCGGCACCTTCCTGGCCGGCTCCCAGCAGTCGCCTCCCTCGGGCGGCGGCAGCGGTGGAGGGGGCGGCGTGGTTCCCTTCAGCGCCAGCACCGACGCCTACGGCGGCGGCTCCAGCGGCGAGACGGGGGGATCGGACACGGGCGGCTACCAGCCGTCGGGCCCCGACGAGCCCTGGGGCGGCGGTGGCTACGATGCCTCACCGGCCAGCGCCGTGGCCACCTACCCCGGGAACGGGGGGGCCGGAGCCGGCGGGTCGGCCCCGGCGGCCGACGTCCCCGGAGGCTCCTCCTCGGGTGGTGACCTGGCCTCCGGCTCGGCCGCACCGCCCACGGCCGGAGAGGCGGGCCGGTGAGCGACGGTACCGACGTCCGGTTCCAGTTCGGGCCGCCGGTCCGGGCCATCTTCCTCGGTGGGCTGCGCCACGCCCAGGTCGGCTTCCTCGTCACCGCCATCGGCACCGGCGTGGCCTTCCTCCGCTTCGTCCCCGGCCAGATCGGCGTCGGCGTGGCCATCATGCTGGCCATGGCCGGTGTGGCCGCCGCCTTCGGCACCATCGAGGGTCGGCCGTTCGATGACTGGCTCCCCGCCTTCTCCCACTACGCTCTGCTCGTGATGAGAGGCCGGCGCCGCTGGTTCTCACCCGCCCCCGGGCAGGGTGAGCGGGCCACGGTGCCCCCGGTGGCCACCGCCCCCGCGCCCCGACCAGGTCAGCCCCCGATGCCCGACGGCTCGACCCTGTTGCCCGAGGGCGGCGACGCCGTGTCGCCGAACGGCACCCTCCCGTCGGACCAGGACGCCGGCCGGTCGTCGGCCAACGGCACCGGCCCGCCGGCCAGCAACGGCACCACCCTGGCCCCCCGGGGCGCGGGCCCGGCCAGCAACGGCAGCCCTTCCGGGAACGGCACCCCCTCCGGGAACGGGGCCGGGGCCCGCAGCGTGCGCCGGGCCGGCAAGCCGTCGCCCCCGCCGCCGGTGGCCGACTGGCAGCTGATCTACACTTCGGTGTCGGGCCAGCCCATGGGCGTGCTCCGGGACCGCAAGAACAAGAGCTGGGTGGCCGTGATCGGCGTCCAGGGCCAGTCGTTCATGCTGCTCGACGAGGGCGAGCAGGTGCGGCGGTTGTCGTCGTGGGCCACCGTCCAGGCGTCGATGGCCCGGCAGGGAAGCCCCATCTCCCGCCTCCAGTGGCTGGAGCGCACGCTCACCGAGGTGGGCGACGAGATGCGCTCGTTCTTCGCCGAGCGGGCCCGCACCGCCGAGGGCACGCCGGCCCACGCCTCCTACACCGATCTGCTGGCGTCGGCCCAGCCCGTCACCCAGCAGCACGAGACCTACCTCGTGCTCCAGATCTCGCAGTCCAAGGCAGGGCGGGCCATCCGTCAGGCCGGCGGGGGCGACAAGGGAGCGGTGGCCGTGCTCTACCGGGAGCTCGACCACCTCCAGCGCCAGCTCCGCGAGTCCGACCTCAACGTGAGCGGCTTCCTGTCGGGCGACGAGCTGGCCCTCCTGCTGCGTACCCAGTTCGACCCGGAGGACGCCCTGGCCCTGGCCACGCGGCGCACCCGCGGCTCCGAGCCCCTGATCTCGGCCCGCAGTGCCTGGCCGCTGGCCACCGAGGCGTCCTGGGGCCACTACCGGACCGACAAGATGTACCACATCACCTACTGGATCGCCGAGTGGCCCAAGCTGGGGGTCCGGCCCAGCTTCCTCGCCCCGCTGCTGTTGATGAACAGCGGCGCCACCCGCACCGTGTCGGTGGTGTCGGAGCCGATCAACACCGCCCGAGCCCAGCGCCAGGTGGAGCACGCCCAGACGGCCCGCCTGTCCGACGACGAGCTGCGCAGCCGGGCCGGCTACCGCCTGGGGGCCCGCCGCCGCCGGGAGGGCGAGGCACTCGACCGGCGGGAGAACGAGCTGGCCGACGGCCACGCCGAGGCCCGTTACTCGGGCTACGTGACGGTGTCGGGGTCGAACCTGGACGAGGTGGAGCAGGCGGCGGCCCAGATCGAGCAGATGGCCTACCAGTGCCCGGTGGAGCTGCGCCGCCTGTGGGGCGAGCAGGACACCGCCTTCTACTGCACCATGCCCCTGGCCAAGGGACTGCATTGATCGCGGCGCTGGTGGTCCTGGGGGTGGCACTGGTTCTCTACAGCGCGATCATCCTCCTGGTGGGGCTGCTGTCGAAGTCGCCCGCCACCCCGCCCCACCATTCCACCACCGCCCACCTCCAGGCCATCTACCCCTTCCAGTCGCCGGCCGGCCTGGGCGGACGGGGGGTCTACATCGGCCAGGAGGTGCTGGGCGGCTCGTTCTGCTTCGATCCCTGGGAGCTGTACCGGCTGCACAAGGTCACCAACCCCAACATGGTGGTGGCGGGCCAGATCGGTCGGGGCAAGTCGTCACTGGTGAAGACGTACATCTGGCGGCAGTCGGCGTTCGGGCGCCGCGCCGTGGTGATCGACCCCAAAGGCGAGTTCCGGCCGCTGGCCGAGAAGATGGGCGGCACCGTGATCCGCCTCGACCCCGGCTCGCCGGTGCGGCTCAACCCCCTCGACCGGGGCCTGGTGTCGGCCGGGCGTGACGCCGACGACATCGACCGCCGCCAGGACCAGATCCTCATGTCGCTGGCCGAGTCGGCCCTGCGCCGGGACCTCCAGCCCGAGGAGCGCACGGCGATCAGCCTGGCCCGCCAGGAGGCGGTGCGCCGGCTGGGCGAACCCACGATCATCGACGTGGTCGATGTGCTGCTGGATCCGCCGGAGAAGCTGGCGGCCACGGTGAACACCACGGCCGCGCGCCTGGCCGAACGGTCCCGGGACGCCGCCCTCGAGCTGCGCCGGCTGTGCGAGGGCGACCTGAAGGGCATGTTCGACGGGCGCACCACGGTCGACATCGACTGGGACGGCCCGATCGTGGTGCTCGACCTGTCGGCGCTGGGGGGCACGGGCGACGCCCTGGGCCTGGTGATGGCCTGCACCATGGCCTGGCTCCACAACGCCATCGCCCGCATGGACGGGGTGCAGCGGATCCTGCTGCTCGACGAGGCCTGGTACCTGCTGTCCAACGTGGCCCTGGCCCGCTGGCTGCGCTCGATGTTCAAGATGTCCCGCCAGTACGGGCTGTCGAACATCATCGTGGTCCACCGCATGTCGGACCTGGAGGCGGCCGGCGGCGAAGGCTCGGAAGCCACCCGGATCGCCCAGGGTCTCCTCAGCGACACCGAGACCCGCGTGGTCTACGCCCAGGCCGAGGGCGAGGTGGCCGACGCCAAGCGGCTGCTCGGCCTCACCAGCGCCGAGGCCGACGTGCTGCCCCGGCTCGGGCGGGGCGTGGCGCTGTGGAAGGTGCGTCAACAGACGTTCATCGTCGACCATCGGGTGGGGGACCGGGAGTGGGAGATCATCGACACCGACCACTCGATGCGGGCCAACATCGACCTCCTCGAGCGGGCGCCGGTGGCGACGGTGCACGCCCCGCCGGAGCGGGCCCGGACGTGAGGCGGCGGGCGGTGAACGGGGGTCAGGTCGGCGGGATGAGGTCGCGAGGATGAGGTCGCGAGGATGAGGTCGCGGGGATGAGGCAGCGCGAGGGCTGGGTGCAGGAGGGGGGACGGGCCCGGCCCGTCGTGTACCTCGACGGGCTGCCCGGGGTCCACACCGAGGTGGCGATCTGGACGCTGGTCCTCATCGTGCTGGGCCTGCTGGTGATGGTGTGGGGGGCGGCCGAGCTGTCGTCGTGGCTCGGCAACGGGGCCCGGGCCAACGTGGGCATGGGCGAGGCGGCCATCGCCATGGCCCGCCTCGGCGCCTACAAGTTCGACTGGGATCGGGCCTGGAGCCCGGAGACGAGGGACGCCCTGGCCGGTCCCCGCTGGTTCTGGGGCGCCTTCGTCGCCGAAGCCGCCCTGTTCAGCCTCCTGTTCTGGCCGGCGTGGCGCATCATCGGCCCCCGCCCGGCCGAGCCCATGCCGGTGGCGATCTACCCCACGCCCCAGAACAATCCCCGGACGGTACGCACCCGGTCCCGGCGGGACTACCGCCAGAACCAGCGGACGCTCCGGGAGAACCCCCCGGACGACGACCGGCCCGGCCCCCAGGCAGCGGCCGACGAGGGCCCGATCCTGCCGGTGGCCCCGGCCGCCTCCCGCCTGATGGTCGAACGCCCCCCTGGCCGCCAGCTGGTGCTGGGCCGGGCCGGGAGCCAGCTGGTGGCGGCCGACCAGGGCCAGGCCGTGATCGCCTTCGGGCCGACGGGATCGGGCAAGACGGCGTCGCTGGCCGTGCCCGCCATCCTGGAGTGGGACGGACCGGCCCTGGTGTGCACATCCAAGCCCGACCTGGTGCACCTGAGCTGGGACGGCCGGTGCGACCGGGGCGGCCAGACGTGGCTGTTCGACCCGTCGGCCACCATGAAACGCCCCGGATCGGGGCCCGGTAGCCGCCATCCCATGCGCCGCTACGGCTGGTCGCCCCTCCAGGCGATCGCCGCCCTGCCCCGGGAACCGGGCGAGACGGAGCTGTCGTGGCGCACCCGGCAGTGGGCCCTGGCCCGGCGCACAGCCGAGATGATGGTGCAGGCCAGCGGCCACGCCACCGGCCGGGGAGGCAACGAGTCCGGCACCCGGGCGGCGGCTCAGCTGCTGGCCCCGATGGTGCTGGCGGCGGTGGCCGCCGAGCAGCCCATGGGCCAGGTGGCCGACTGGCTCGACCGCCGCGACGAGCGGGCGGTCACCGCCGGGCTGGCCCGGGTGGGGGTGGCCGACGCCATGGCCACCTGGGAGAGCGGGCGGGCCCTGGACCCCTCCACCGCCGCCGCTGCATCCCAGACCCTGTCGCTCACCATGGCCCCCTACCTCGACCCCGGTCTGGCCGGCCTGCCCCGCGACGATCAGGCGCAGATCAACGTCCGCCACCTGCTCGACGGGCGGCCCAACACCCTCTACCTCTACGCCGCGTCCGACCAGGGGGAGCGGTTCCAGCCGCTGCTGGCCACCCTGTTGTCGCAGGCCGCCGACGCCGCCCTGGCCCGGGCCGCCTCGTCCCCCGGCGGCGCCCTGAACCCGCCCCTGCTGGTGGTGATCGACGGCACCGTCCACTGCACGCCTCCCGCCGTGCTCGACCAGTTGGCCAACGCCGGCTCGTCGGGCGCCGGGGTGCAGGTGCTGAGCCTGTTCACCGGGCTGTTGCAGCTGGAGCGGGCCTTCGGCCGGGAGCAGGCCCTGCGCACGGCCGACAACCACCGGGCCCGGCTGGCCCTGCCGTCGCTCGACGACACCCCCACCCTCAGCTACCTCAGCTCGATCAGCCGCGACGGCGGCGCCTGGATCCCGGTCCTGCAGGACGGGGAGGCGGTACTGCTCCACGGCGAGCTGCCCCCGCTCAGCCTCACCCTGCGACCGTGGCAGAGCGACGAGTCCCTGCGCCACCGGGTGCAGGGCGGTGGGGGAGGAGGGGGTGGCGGCCCGGCCACCGACTCCGGCCGCCGCTGGGGGCGGGGCTCCCGGCCGTGGACCCGTCCCCCCCGGCGCCAACCCCAACAGGTCGATGCCGACGACCCGCTGCTGCCCCCCGGCACCCCCGACCCCCTCAACTCGGAGGCAAACGACCGGGAAGCGGCCCGCTACTGGGAGGCCGTCGAGCGGGGCGGCACCTTGCCCGGCAGCCGGGCCGATCCCGGCGAAGACTCCTGGGGCCGCGCCAACTGAGCGGGCCCACCACCCCCCGATCTCATGCCCCAAGCCGCCACCCGTGACGCCCCCCGGCATCAGATCACACAGGGTTCGCCGGCAGCGGGTTTCCGCTACTCGACGGCGGGGAGTTGGACCTCTTCGCCGGGGAAGATCAGATCCGGATCTCCGGAGCGGATCGACGTGCGGTTGGCTTCGACCACCTCGAGCCAGTAGCGGGCCACCTCGCGCTCGGTGACCGTGCCGCCCCGGGCGGCGCGGATCCGGCTCTCGGCGATCGTCCAGAAGTTGTCGCCTTTGACCACCACGTAGGTCTGCGCTCCCACCTGGGCCCCGACCGCCGCCGGGGGGAGACCGGCGTTGGGCAGCCAGAAGCTCCCGTCCTCCGGGCTCGCCGGCCAACCCGCCGCCCCCGGCGTGTACGAACCGTCGCCTCCCGTGGTGGATGTGGTGTCGCCCTGGGCCACCGCCATGTGCTGGGCCATGGCGGGAAGGGTCGACATGGCCGAGGGGCCGAGGATCGTGGCCCCGGTGAGCGACAGGGCGGTGACACCCTGCACCACGTGGCGAACCACCGGCAGCGTGATCCAGTGGAGGAGCCGGGTGAGGGACTCGAGCCCGAGATGGTACGACAGGGCGTACAACACGGTCGTGGTGAGCAGCCAGTACCCGATGGCCAGACCGACGAGGCGGGCCAGGGCCACCAGCGCCACCGTGGGCTCCGTGGTCTGGAACCAGGAACCGAGCGACCGCAGCGGCACGTCGTAGACGTCGGAGCCGACCCAGTGCAGGGCGGCCACCAGGGCAGCCTCCAGGAGGAGCACGACGAACAGATCCCGCCAGGCGGCCTTGTCGACCCTGTTCACGCTAACCACGCGGCTCAGGCTAGCCGGCAGAGCGGGCCGTTGGCCAGGGACGATGCGCCCCCCGGGCGGGATCTCGGCGGTTCGGGAGACCCTTCGGGACCCAAGACGTCACCCATTCGTCATATATGGCCAACCATGGGCTAGAGTGCCCACCCGGGGCAGCCGAGAACCTCCGTGGAGGAACGGTCATGTCGGTGCGGAACAAGACGAGGCTCGGCTGGCGATCAGCCGCGGCCATAACCAGCCTGGTGCTGCTCTCGGCCCTGGCGGCGGTGTCGGCCACGCCGGCCGGTGCGGCCATCATCGGGATCCAGGGTACGGTCACCGCTGCCGGCGGAGCCGGCGTCAACGGGGTGAAGGTGGACCTGTTCCGGGCGAACGCCGACGGGTCGCGCGGAACGTTTCTGAGCGAGATCCGCACCGACGCCGCCGGCAACTACCAGTTCCGCCCGGGCGACGGATGCTATGTGGTCACCGTGGTGGCGCCGGCCGGCGCCACGTTCAACGCCACCGGCACGGCCTGGTACCAGCGCTCGATGTGCCTCAGCGCCGGCGCCGCCACGGACTGGATCAGCCCCCGGCTCAACGGCACCGGCGGTACCGGCGGCGGCTCGGCAGCAGCACCGGCACCGGCTCCCGCCCCGGCCTGCGCCGCCGGCAAGCCGATCTGGAACCTCGTCTTCGACGACCAGTTCAGCGGCGACGGCGCCGCCCTCGGCTCCTCGTGGAGCGCCTACAACTCCACGGGCAACGCCGGCAACGGGCTCCGCCGCCCCAGCGCCCTGTCCCAGTGGGGCGGCACGCTCAACCTGCGGGCCTCGATGGAGGGCGGCACGATCGTGAGCGGCGGCCTGTCGCACAAGCTGAGCCAGAAGTACGGCCGCTACGAGTTCCGGGTCCGCACCGACAAGGACCTGTCGCAGGCCACCAGCGGCGTCGTGCTCACCTGGCCCAGCTCCGGCGTGCATCCCCGCGACGGTGAGAACAACATCTACGAGACGCTGGGCACCCCCGGCGACCGTCACGAGTTCTACTCGTTCATCCACAAGCCCTTCGGTACCGTGCACGATCAGGACTACACCGTGCACCCGGTCGACGCCTCCCAGTGGCACACGATGGTGATGGAGTGGGCCCCCGACTCACTCGTGCTCTACCGCGACGGGGTGGCGGTGAAGACCATCAACGAGACCAGCGCCGATCTCATCCCCGACAACCCCCACTTCATGGCCATCCAGCTCGACGCGTGGAAGAGCTCGGTGCCGTCGCCGGTGTGGATGCAGCTCGACTACGTGAAGATCTGGAGCTACGGCGGCAAGACGGCGTGCTGAGGGTGTCCTGAGGCCACCCGGCGCCGGCCGGTGTAGGGTTCGCCCCGAGTCGGTACGGACCCGTCGAGGAAGGATCGAGCATGGCTGACCGGATGAGCTTCTGGGCCTGGGGCCTCGAGTCGGAAGAGCCCACCGATGCCGCCCGGGCCGCGCTGGCCCGGGACCTGAGCGAGCGGTACGGCACCGAGGTGATGGCCAGGCCGGTGCCCGATCTGGCCGACGCCGAGATGCGGGCCCCCCGGATCACGGCCCCCGACGCCCTGGCCGGATTCTGCTTCGACGACGTCTACGAGCGGGCCCGCCACGCCTATGGGGCCCATTTCACCGACCGCACCCGGGCTTTCAACCTCGACTTCCCGAACCCGCCCGACCTGGTGGCCCACCCCCGGACCGAGGCCGAGCTGGAGGCGGTGCTGGGCTGGTGCCACGAGGAGGGCCACGCCGTGGTTCCCTACGGGGGCGGGTCCTCGGTGGTGTGGGGGGTCGACCCGCCGGACGGGGTCGACGCCTGTGTCACCATCGCTCTGGACCGGCTGGACCAGGTGCTGGAGGTCGACGCCACCTCCCGGGCCGCCCGCATCCAGGCCGGCGTGTTCGGTCCGGCACTGGAGAACCAGCTCAAGGCATCCGGCCACACCCTGCGCCACTTCCCCCAGTCGTTCCGGTTCTCCACCCTCGGGGGCTGGATCGCCACCCGGTCCGGGGGCCACTACGCCACCAACCACACCCACATCGACGACTTCGTGGAGTCGGTACGGATGTTGACGCCCCAGGGGTGGTGGGAGTCCCGCCGGCTGCCGGGAGCGGGGCCGGCCCCAGCCCCGACCGCATGGTCATCGGCAGCGAGGGCATCCTCGGCATCATCACCGAGGCCTGGATGCGGATCCAGGCCCGGCCCACCTACCGGGCCACGGCCGGTGTGGTCTTCGACTCCTGGGCCGCCGGCACCGACGCCGTCCGCCACATCGTCCAGGCCAAGCTGTGGCCGGCCAACCTGCGGATCCTCGATCCGGCCGAGGCCAAGCGGGCCGCCGGGCTCGACGGCAACCAGGCGCTGGTGATCATCGCCTTCGAATCGGCCGATCTGCCCCAGGACGCCAACATCTGGGCCGCCGTCGGGCTGGCCCGGGACTGTGGGGGGCACATCCCCGACGAGAACGTGGTGGTCGACAACGGCACCGGGGCGCCCACCGGCCACGAGGGCCCGGTGGGGGAGTGGCGGCGCAACTTCATCGGCGTCGATCCCGGCACCGCCACCAGCCTCGGCCTGCTGGCCGACACCTTCGAGACCGCCATCACCTGGGACCGGTGGCCCGAGTTCGACGCCACGGTGCGGGCCGAGATGGGCAAGGTGCTGGGCGAGGTGTGCCAGGCCGGCGAGCTGAGCTGCCGCTTCACCCACGTCTACCCCGACGGGCCGGCCCCCTATTACACGTGGTCCGGCATGGGCCGCCAGGGTTCGGAGATCGCCATGTGGCAGGAGGTCAAGAGCGCGGCCAACGACGTGGTGGTGAAAGCCGGCGGTACCGTCACCCACCACCACGCCGTAGGCCGCATGCACCGCCCCGGCGCCTATGACCTGCAGCGCCCCGAGCTGTTCGCCGAGTCGCTGCGGGCGGTCAAGCGCACCCTCGACCCCAAGGGCATCCTCAACGCCGGCGTGCTGATCGACCCCTGAGCCAGCGAGCCGGCCGGCCGGCGTTACGCTTCGGGCCCATGGTGGGCAAGGCGAGGGTTGCTCTGGCCATCGGCGCCGCCATGGCGCTGATGGCGGCCGGGCTGGTGGCGGTGCGGTCCCTCTACCACCGCTATCTGGGGTCCGATGGGTCGTCGTTCTACCTGTCGGCCGACGGGTCCGACGGCGCCGACGGGCACAGCCCGGGCCATGCCTGGCAGACGCTCGATCGGCTGCAGTCGGCGCTGGAGGACGGCCGGGTGCCTCCCGGCAGCCGGATCCTGTTCCGGCGGGGCGACGTGTTCGCCGGCACCCTGCGCCTACCGCCTGCCCGCCGCACCCCGGCCGACGCCGGGCCGCCGACGCTGGGCGCCTTCGGCGACGGGCCGGCCCCCGTGCTCGACGCCGCCGAGGACCTGACCAGCTGGGAGCCCACCGGTGCCGACCAGTGGACGGCGCACTGCACAACCTGCGACGACATCCAGCCCCTGCTGCTGGTGGAGGGCCGCCTGGCCCCGTTGGCCCGCTGGCCCAACCCCGACGACGGGGACGGCTACCGCTACGTCACCGCCCAGGAAGGCCAGGGGGTGGTGATCGACGACGGGCTGGCGGCGGCGTCGCCCACCGCCGACTGGGTCGGCGCCGAGCTCGTGATCCGCTCGGTGCCCTGGGTGCTCGACCGGCTTCCCGTGGCGGCCCAGGACGGGAACCGCCTCACGCTGGCCCAGCCCGCGTCGTACCCCCTCTACGCCGGCTTCGGCTACTTCCTCCAGAACCACCCGGCGGCGCTCGACCAGCCGGGCGAATGGGTGTGGGACGCCGCCAACCGGTCCGTCACCATCCGCTCGACCGCCGAGCCGGGCCCCGGATCGGTGGAGGCGGTGGCGGCACCCGCCGTGCTCGACCTGGCCGGCAGCCACCGGGTGGCGGTGGCCGACCTGGCACTGCGGGGAGCCCGGACAGCGCTGGCCGCCCGCGACTGCACGGGGCTGTCGCTACGTGACCTGGCGGTGGCCGACGCCGCCACCGGCGTGGACCTCGCCGGATGCGTCGAGGCGGAGATCACGGCGCTGTCGGTCGCCAACGTGGCCGACATCGGCCTCGACGCCCATCCCTGTATCGACTGCTCCATCACCGGCTCGTCGATCTCGGGCGTGGCCCTCCTGGCCGGCATGGGCGGCGGGGGCGACGGGCACTACCTCGGGGCCCGCATCGGCGGGGCCGACCTGGTGTTCGAGGGCAACACCATCGACGGCACCGGCTATCTGGGAGTGGACGTCCGCGACCGGGCGACGGTGCGGGGCAACACGATCCGGCGGTTCAACCAGGTCAAGTCCGACGGCGGGGGCATCTACGTCTACCGGGCCAGCGACGTGGTCATAGCCGACAACCTGGTGGCCGACGCCCCCGGCACCCTCGCCGGCACGCCGCTGCGGACCCCGGGCACCCACGGCATCTACGTCGACGACCAGTCACGGCGGGTGACGATCACGGGGAACACGGTGCTCGACGTCGGCTCGTCGGGCATCTACCTCCACAATGCGGCCGATGTGACCGTCACCGGCAACACCATCGTCGGCCCCCGGGAGGAGGGGATCCTGCTGGGCGACGACGACCTGGGCGACGTGGTGGTGTCGGGGCTCGAGGTGCGGGACAACACCGTGGTGGTCGACGGCCATCAGGCCATGGCCGTGTCGGCCTCGACCACGGCCAACCCACCCAACCCGGGCTTCCTGTCCGGGCTCGGCGACATCGACGCCAACCGCTACTGCGGGGTGACGGGCCAGCCCCAGTTCGGCGTCCGCCAGCCGGGCACGGTGGCCCTGGGTCTCCTCGGGGACTGGCAGCGCCTGTCGGGCTACGATCTCACCTCGGCCTGTGCCCCGGCCCCCCGGGAGCCGTTCACCGTCACCGGCGAGGCCGGCCCCGAGCGGGTGGGCAACAGCCGGTTCGACCGGGGCATCGACGGTTGGTTCGGCTGGCCCGAGGGCGAGCTGCAGGCGTCGTGGGACGAGGGCGGCGGCACCGACGGCTCCCCCGGCCTGCACGTGGCCCACGGCGGAGGCGGCCCGATCGTCCACGTCGACACGAACATCGGGCCGGTGACGGCGGGCGCCACCTACCGCGTCCGGTTCTCGTCGCGGGGCGCGGCCGGCGCCTCCCTGCGGGTCTACCTCCGCCAGGCCGACTGGCCCTTTGCCGAGCTGGCACCGGCCACGAGAGTGCTGCTCGCCCCCGGGGGGACCGGGCACGAGCTGTTCTTCACCGCCCACCGGAGCGACAGATCGAGCCTGCTGATCTTCGAGCTCGCCACACCGGGCGACCAGGCCTGGCTCGACGACGTGTCGGCGGTCCCGGTGGACGGCTCGGCAACGAGGCTGGCCGATGCCGTGACCGTGGAGACCAACCCGTCGGCCGAGGTCCGGACCGTCACCGTGACCCGGGACGGGATCGATGCCACCGGCGTCTCCTACCGGGCCGGCCAAGAGGTGGATCTGGCCCCCTACGGCAGCCTCGTCCTGTTCTCCTGACCAGGACACAATGCTAAATAGACACATTTTGGCGCGCGCTAATTAGACTATTGGCTAACAATTTTCCGGGGATATTCACCTAGACCTGATGGCACAGGACAGGGGTGCACGTCTAGGGTTTGTCGGTAGGGGACCGACAACTGAATACATCAATCCCCGAGGAGGATCTCATGATCGAAATCGGCGTATTCCACAACGGCGCGTCTGACCTTCCGACGATGGTCACCAAGGACGGCATAGCGATAAACAAGGGAGACCTCAGGGCCACGCAGGAGTCGGCCGCCCGGGTCCAGATCGGCCAGGTCAGGCAGGGTGTGCTGGCCGAGAAGCTCGGTTTCGACGCCTTCTTCATGACCGAGCACCACTTCCAGCCGGAGGGCGCCGAGTACAGCCCCAACCCGCTGATGACCGAGATGGCGATCGCCGCGCTCACCAAGCGCATCAGGCTGGGGCAGGCGGCCAACATCCTCACCTGGCACCACCCGGTGCGCATCGCCGAGCAGGCGGCCATGCTCGACGTGATCTCGGGGGGCCGGCTCGACTTCGGCATGGGCCGGGGCTACCAGCCCCGGGAGACCGAGGTGCTGGGGGGCCAGATGGGGGCCACCATCCAGGACCAGGAGCGGAACCGGGCCTACTTCGAGGAGGCGTACGAGATCATCCTCAAGTGCTGGACGCAGGACTCGTTCAGCCATCACGGCGAGTTCTTCACGATCCCGCCCTCGTACACCCGCTGGAACCACCAGCAGACCATCGCCTACTTCTCCGAACCCGACACCGGGCGGTCGCTGGAAGACGTGATCAAGCTCGGCGCACCCGACATGTACTCGATGGGCTCACCGGTGCTGGCCACCACGACCAAGCTGCGGGAGTTGCAGGTCTACCCCCAGCCGGTCCAGAAGCCCTACCCCCAGATGTGGGAGCCGGTCACGAGCCCTCGCTCGGTGGCGTTCGCCGCCCAGAACGGGGTCAACGCCTACTTCATCGTGGAGCCCAACCTGCGCCTGCGGGACAACATCCGCATGTACTACGACGCAGCGGAGAAGGCGGGCTGGCCCGACCGGTTGAACCGGGGCGAGTTCCGCTACGGCTGGGACGCCACCAAGCGCCGCGGCATCATCACCGGCCGCTACCTGCACATCGCCGACAAAGGCATCGGCGACATGGACCGGGCAGCCCGCGGTCTCGAGGTCCAATGGGACTACTACGGCCCGTTCGGATTCGCCGGCGTGCTGGCTGACCCGGGGGAGGATGTCGACATGGGTCGCAAGGTCTCCTTCCAGGAGCTCCGTGACCGCAAGGTGGCCATCCACGGCTCGGTCGACTACGTGACCGAGGAGATCCTGAAGATCAAAGAGATCGCCGGCTACGAAGACTTCATGTTCAATGCCTGGTTCGAGATGGGTGGCTTCAGCACCACCGAGATCGAAGAGCAGATGATGTGCTTCGCCGAGGAGATCATGCCGGTGCTACGCCGTGAATGCGGCGGCGGCCCCGAGCACCCCGAGAGCACCGTGGAGCTGGTGCCCGAGGTCAACCAGCTGGCCGTGACCGCTGACTGAGCGGATCCCACACGACACGACACGAGGAGCAGATTGATGGCGAGCGCACAGGCCGAGATGCTGAAGGACCTGTACAAGAGCTGGGTGGCCCGCATGTCGGCCAACCCAGAGATGGGCCTCGACGAGATGCGGGACCTGTTCGAGGAATGGCACCTGCCCACGGCCGAGCCCGAGGGCGTGACCTACGCCGAGGTCGACGCCGGCGGGGTGCCGGCCATCTGGTGCACCCCGGTGGGGTGCGACGACAGCCGGGTCATCTTCTACACCCACGGCGGCGGCTATGTGGTGGGCTCCATGCACACCCACCGCAAGCTGGGCGGCCACCTGGCCAAGGCGGCCGGCTGTCGGGCCCTGGTGATCGACTACCGCCGGGCCCCCGAGCACCCCCACCCCCAGCCGGTGGAAGATGCCGTGCGGGCCTACCGGTGGCTGCTCGACCAGGGGATCGAGGCCGGCCACGTGGTCACCTGTGGCGACTCGGCCGGCGGCGGCATGTGCACCACCATGGTGCTCCAGGCCCGCGACGAGGGCCTCCCGCTACCGGCCGGGATCATGCCCCTGTCGCCCTGGTACGACATGGAGGGCAAGGGCGACTCGATCGACGGCAACGCCACGGTCGACGTGCTGGTCCAGCGGGAGATCCTGATGGGGATGGCCACCACCTTCCTGGGCGAGGCGTCGCCGGCCGACCCGCTGGCCAACCCGCTGTACGCCGACCTCAGCGGATTGCCCCCGGTGCTGATCCAGGTGGGAGGCGACGAGGCGCTGCTCGACGACTCCCACCGCTTCGCCGCCCGGGCCCAGGAGGCCGGCATCGACGTGAGCGTCGAGGTGTATCCCGAGATGCAGCACGTCTTCCAGTTCCTGGCCGGGCGGGCCCCCGAGGCCGACGACGCCGTGGCCAAGCTCGGGGCCTGGGCCAAGGCTCGCATGGCCTGACCGCCGGGGGACGGATCTGCGGGGCCGGTTCGGGGGGACCGGCCCCGCTCACCGGCGCGTGGCCCACCGCCCGGCCGGGCGACGGCGCAGCAATACGGCCGACAGGTCGGGCGGCGGCCGCTACCGTCGAACGGTGACCCCGTCGTCTCCCAACCGGCTTCTCGCGTCCCTGTTGCGGCCGCACCGCCGGTCGGTCGCGGCCTACGGCGGCGCGCTGGCCGCCGCCACCGCCCTGCCTCTGGCCGGGGCGCTGCTGCTGGCCCGGTTCGCCCGGCTGGCGGCCGAGGGGTCGACCCTGGGGCCCCTGGCCGCCACCGGTGCGGCGTTCGCCGCCACCGGGCTGGGTTCGTCGGCCACCACCGTGCTCGTGACCTGGCGGGGCACGGTCCTGGCCTGGCAGATCACCAACGGCCTGCGCCACGACCTGGCCGACTACGTGCTGCGGGCCGACCTCGGCTTCCACCGGGACCGCACCCCGGGCGAGCTCGTGACGCGGGTCGACGGCGACATCAACCTCATGACCCAGTTCCTGGCCACCGTGGTGGCCCAGGTCATCGCCATCGCCGTGCTGGCCGCCGGCACCGTGGTGGTGGCCGCCGTGGCCGAGCCGGCGCTGCTGCCGGGGGTGGCGGCCGGCGTCGCCCTGCTGGCCACCGTCACCTGGCTGGTGCGGGACATCTCGGTGAACGAGACCGTGATCGAGCGGGCGGCCGAGGCGGCGGCCATGAGCGAGGCCGAGCAGTACCTGGCCGGGGCGGACGACGTGGCCACCCTGGGGGCCGGGGCCTTCGGCTCGGCCCGCCTGGCCGACCGGGTGGCCGACATGGTGATCGCCACCCGGGAGCGGACCCGGGCCCAGATGCGGATGCAGGCCGACATCCGCATCGCCGTGGCCGGGGCGCTGGTGGGGGTGGTCGGCTACGGCGCCTTCGCCCTCAGCCGGGGCTGGATCGATGTGGCCGCCGTGCTGCTCGGGTTCCGCCTGGTGCAGCTGGTGGCGGACAAGATCGACCACCTGAGCTGGCGGCTCACCGAGGTCCAGGGGGCGTCGGGGGCGGCCCAGCGCGTGGCCGAGCTGGTGGGGGAGCAGCGCCAGGTGTCGTCCGGCTCCGGCACCCTGCCGGCCGGCCCGCTCGAGGTCCGCTTCGACGGGGTGGGCCTCGTCTACGACGACGACGAGGGCAACAACGCCGCCCTCCACCCGCTCGATCTCACGCTGAAGCCGGGCCGGCTGGTGGGCGTGATCGGGCGCACCGGGTCGGGCAAGACGTCGCTGGCCCGCCTGCTGCTGCGCCTGGTCGGCCCGACCCAGGGGCGGGTGCTGGTGGGCGGGGTCGATCTGGCCGAGGTGGCCGACGACGACCTGCGGCGGCGGATCACGGCCGTGCCCCAGGACGTGCAGCTGTTCCCCGGCACCGTGCGGGACAACGTCTCGCTGTTCCGCCCGGCCGACGACGAGGAGCTGACCCATGCCCTCGACGACGTCGGCCTCGGCCCCTGGCTGCGGGGCCTGCCCGACGGGCTCGACACCCGCCTGGCCGCCGACGACCGGGACGACGACGGAGCCCGGGTGGGGCTGTCGGCCGGCCAGGCCCAGCTGCTGGCCCTGGCCCGGGCCCTGCTGCGCCGGCCCGACGTGGTGGTGCTGGACGAGGCCACCTCCCGGATCGACCCTGCCACCCAGGCCGCCATCGGCGCCGCCGTGGCCCGACTGGTGGCGGGCCGCACGGCCATCGTGATCGCCCACCGCCTGGCCACCCTCGACGCCTGCGACGACATCGTGGTGCTGGCCGGCGGCCGCATCGTGGAGCAGGGGCCCCGCGCCGCCCTCGCCGCCGATCCGAACAGCCGGTACACGAGGCTCCGGGCGATGGGGGAGGGCACCGCCAGCGGCCGCCCCGTCGAAGAGAACGAGCTGCTGGCATGACCGCCGTGCTGTCACGCGCCCTGTCCCGCTTCCTCCCCCACTTCTTCGATGGCGAGCGCCGCATGGTCCGCCTGGTCGGCTACCGGGGTCGCTGGTACTGGCTGGGGTCCGCCGGCTGGACCGTGTGGTTCGTCACGCCGCTCGGCACCGGATGGCTGGCCGGGCGGGTGTTCGGCCGGCTCCAGGCGAGCGGGGCCACCGGCCGGTTCTGGCTCCTCCTGGGGTGCCTGCTGGCCGCCTACATCGCCACCGCCCTGCTCATCCGCATCGCCCACGTCATCTATATGCAAGGCGTGGAGTCGGCCAAGGGCCTGATGCGGGTGAACACCCTCAACGCCCAGCTGGCCAGCGGGGGAGCGGAGGCGGGGCCCCGTTCGGTGCCGGTGGGCGACGTCCTCGTCCGCCTCCGGGACGACCCGTTCGACATGGTGTTCCTGCTCGACAACTGGATCGATCTCTTCGGGCTGCTGTTCTACTCGGCCGGCACGGTGGCCGTCCTGTCCAGCATCGACCCCTGGGCCACGCTGGCCGGGGTGGGACCGATGGTGCTGTTCGGCGTGGGCAACCGGTTCGTGGGCAACCTGGCCCGCCGCTACCGGATCCGGGCCCGGGACTCGGCCAGCGCCGTCAGCGACTTCCTCACCGCCGCCATCACCGCTTCGCTCACCGTGAAGGTGGCCGGCGCCCAGCACGACGTCCTCCGCCGCCTCGACACCCTCAACGAGCAGCGGGCCGGCACCGCTGTGCTCGACCAGACCTGGAACGAGGTGCTGTGGTCGGTGAACCGGGCCACGGCCGACCTCTTCGTGGGCCTGGCCCTCGTGGTGGCGGCCCGCCGGGGCCTCGACACGGGCGAGATCACCCTGTTCGCCACCCTGCTCACCGGGATGGTGTGGCTCCCGTCGCGGATCAGCGGCCTGGTGGTCGGGCGCCGCCGGTACCAGGTGTCGGCCGGCCGGATGGACGTGCTGTTGCCGGAGCCCGACCCGGCCCAACCCGATCCCATGACGGTGCACCGCCAGCTCCCGATCCTGGGCGGTGGGCCGGCGGCGGCGCCGCAGCGGCCGGAGCGGATCCCGCTGGAGCACCTCGAGCTGCGCGACGTCACCGTGGCGGCCCGGGGCCTGGACGGCGTGGACCTCACGATCGAGCGGGGCCAGCTCGTGGTGGTGGCCGGCGCGGTGGGGGCGGGCAAGACGTCGCTGCTGCGGGCCGTGGTGGGGCTCCTGCCCCTCGACCGGGGCGAGGTGCGGTGGAACGGCCGGGCCATCGATGACCGGGCCGCCTTCTTCGTACCGCCCCAGTGCGCCTTCGTGGCCCAGGTGCCCCGCCTGTTCGCCGAGAGCCTGGCCGACAACCTCCGCCTCGGCCACGCCATCGGCGACGACGAACTGGCCGACGCCATCGCCCTGGCCGCCTTCGACGACGATGTGGCCGGTTTCCCCGAGCGTCTCGGCACCCGGATCGGGGCCCGGGGGGTGCGGCTGTCGGGGGGCCAGGCCCAGCGGGCGGCGGCGGCCCGGGCCCTGGCCCAGCGGCCCGAGTTGCTGGTGCTCGACGACCTGACGTCGGCCCTCGACGCCGAGACCGAGCACGCCCTGTGGGAGCGGCTGGCCGCCGCCGGCTTCACCGTGCTGGCGGCGTCGAACCGGCCCGTCGCCCTGGCCCGGGCCGACGCTGTGCTCACCCTGCGCTGACGCTGTGCTCACCCTGGGCTGACGCCGGGCCGAGCCCGGGCCCCGGCTCGTCCCAGCGGGTTCCGGCCCGGCTCGGCCGCACCGGGCGCCGGTAGCATTGCCCCCCATGGTGACCATGCAGGAGGCCATCCGAGCCCTCACGAGCTTCTGGAGCGACCACGACTGCCTCATCGTCCAGCCGTTCAACACCGAGGTGGGCGCCGGAACGATGAATCCGGCGACCGTGCTCCGGGTGCTGGGGCCCGAGCCGTGGCGGGCCGCCTACGTGGAACCGTCGGTCCGCCCCGACGACAGCCGGTACGGCGAGAACCCCAACCGCCTCCAGACCCACACCCAGTACCAGGTGATCCTCAAGCCCGAGCCGGGCAACCCGCAGGACCTCCTGCTGGCCAGCCTGGAGGCCATCGGGATCGATCTGCAGGCCCACGACATCCGCTTCATCGAGGACAACTGGGCCCAACCCGCCATCGGCGCCTGGGGCCTGGGCTGGGAGGTGTGGCTGGACGGCCTGGAGATCACCCAGTTCACCTACTTCCAGCAGGTGGGCGGGCTGACGCTGGACCCCGTGGCGGTGGAGATCACCTACGGCCTGGAGCGCATCCTGATGGCTTCCCAGGGGGTCACCCACTTCACCGACATCGAGTACGCCCCCGGGATCAGCTACGGCGAGGTGTTCGGCCAGTCCGAGTACGAGATGTCCCGCTACTACCTCGACGACGCCAACGTCGAGGCCAACCGAATGCTGTTCGAGGCCTACACCACCGAGGCCCAGTCGATGATCGACCGGGGCCTCCCGGTCCCGGCCCACAGCTATGTGCTGAAGGCGTCGCACGCCTTCAACGTGCTCGACGCCCGGGGGGCCGTGGGCACCACGGAGCGGGCCACCGCCTTCGCCCTGATGCGCCGCCTCGCCCGCGAGGTGTCGAAGCTGTGGGTGGAACGGCGGGCCGAGATCGGCCATCCCCTGCTGCGGCCGGCCCCCGAGCGGCCGGCGGGGGAGCGGGCGGCGGCGGTGCCCGACCGTTCCGCCGAGCCGCAGACGCTGGTGATCGAGGTCGGTTTCGAGGAGCTCCCGCCCGACGTCGTGCCGGCCACGGTGGACGCCATCGAGGATGCTGTCGCCAAGGGGCTGTCCGGGTCGCTCGACCACGGCGCCGTCCAGGTGTTCGGCACGCCCCGCCGGGTGGCGGTGGTGGTCGACCGGGTGGCGGCCTGGGGCCGCGACGAGACCAAGACGGTGCGGGGGCCCCGGTGGACCGCCGCCTTCGACGCCGACGGCAACCCGACCAAGGCCCTGGAGGGGTTCCTCCGGTCCAAGGGGGCCACGGCCGACAGCGTGATCAAGGTCGACGCCGGCAACGCCGAGCACGCCGCGGTGGAGATCACCGAGCCCGGCCGCAACGTGGTCGACCTGGTGAGCACCGTTGTAGCCGAGACCGTGACCGGTCTGCGGTCGGACCGCAACATGCGCTGGAACGATCCCGAGCTGTCCTTCAGCCGCCCCATTCGGTGGCTGGTGGCGCTGTGGGGCAGCACCGAGATCCCGGTGGCGGTGTCGGAGCTCCACAGCGGACGGGTCACCCAGCTCCACCGCACCTCCACCCCGTCGGAGATCGAGATCACCGAAGCCGACGCCTACCTGCCGGCGCTGGCCGGGGCCGGCATCGTGCTGGCCGCCGCCGATCGTCGCCAGCGGATCGTGGACGGGGCGGCGGCCCTGGCCGCCGAGCGGGGCGGCATGGTCGACGTGGACGGTGAGGCGGCGCTGGTCGACGAGATCACCCAGCTCCTGGAGGAGCCGGTGGCCATCCTGGGCAGCTTCGACGAGCGCTACCTGGCCCTGCCCGAGCAGGTGCTGACCGTGGTGATGAAAAAGCACCAGCGGTACCTGCCGGTTCGCCGGGCCGACGGCTCCCTGCTGCCCCACTTCGTGACGTTCGCCAACGGCCCGTGCAACCACGACGTGGTGCGGGCCGGGAACGAGTCGGTGCTGCGGGCCCGCTACGAGGACGCGCTGTTCTTCTACCAGGCCGACCTGGCCACCGGGCTCGACGAGTTCCGCTCCCGGCTCGACCGCCTCACGTTCGAGGAGCGGGTGGGCTCGGTGCGCCTGCGGGCCGAGCGCATCCGCGACGTGGCCGCCCGGCTGGCCAAGGACGTGGCGATGTCGGCCGACGACGACGCCGCCCTGGCCCGGGCGGGCGAGCTGGCCAAGTTCGACCTGGCCACCCAGATGGTGGTGGAGCTGTCGGCGCTGGCCGGCCACATGGCCCGGGAGTACGCCCGCAAAGCGGGCGAGCCGGAGGCGGTGGCCCAGGCCCTGGCCGAGATGGAGCAGCCCCGCACCTCGGCCGACGCCCTGCCCGCCTCCACCCCGGGGGCGCTGCTGGCGCTGGCCGACCGGGGCGACCTGCTGGCCGCCATGTTCGCCGTGGGGGCCAAGGCGTCGGGTTCGTCCGACCCGTTCGGGCTGCGCCGGGCCGCCCTGGGGCTGGTGCGGATCCTGCGCGACTGCCCCGGGTTCGAGTCGTTCAGCGTGGAGCACGTGCTGCGCACCGCCATCGACCAGCTGGTGGCCCAGGGCCTCGATGTGCCCGACACGACGGTGGCCGACGCCGCCGAGCTGTGTGCCGGCCGCTTCGCCCAGCTCCTGCGGGAGGAGGGCACGGCGCCCACGATCATCTCGGCCGTCCTGCCGGCGGCCAACGTGCCGGGGCGGGCCGCCCGCAACCTGGAGGCGCTGCAGCAGCTCGTGCCCGTCGAGTCGTTCCGCACCCTGGTGGGGGCGGTCGAGCGGATCGCGCGGATCGTGCCCGAGGGCACGGAGCCGGTCTTCGACGAGTCGAAGCTGACGCTGCCGGAGGAGGCGGCGTTGCTGGCGCTGGTGCGATCGATGCCAGCCGGCGAGGCCACGTCGCTGAGCGAGTTCGCCGCCAACGGGGCCGGGCTGGCCGAGGCGGTGGAGACGTTCTTCGACAAGGTGCTGGTGAACGACCCAGACGAGGAGGTGCGCCGGGCCCGCCTGGGCCTGCTGGCTGCCGTCCGGGCCGCCGCTCCCGCCGATGTCGACTGGAGCGCCCTCTACGTGGCCGAACGCCAGCGCGTCGGCACCACCAGCTGATCGGCGCGCCGGAACCGCGCCCTCCATCCGAACTGCGTCACGTTCTCGCCGAGATCCGTGGAGAAGGTGACGCAGTTGCCTGGCTGGGCGCGATTTTCGTGGCTGCAGAACAGGCCGTCAGCGGGGGAGCGCGGCGGGGGAGTGGTGGCGTTCGCCCCTGGTGGCGGCGCCGGTTCCGGGGTAGGAGTGACTCATGAGGCAACGACGCCGCAACCCCCGCACCGTTCTCGTCCTGGCCGCCGGCCTGCTGCTGGCGGCCGCCTGCAGCGACAACGAGGAGGGGACGGCTGACGGGTCCGCCGTCAGCGACACCGGCACGCCGGCCACCGAGGTGACGGCGCCGGCCACCACCGACGGCGGAGGAAGCCCGACCAGCGGTGGTGCCACCACCGGCAGCGGCGCCAGCACCACGTCGGCTCCGGCGGCGCTCGACGGTGAGACCTGGCGCGTCGTGCTGGTGGCCGACGACGACACGCTGGCCGTTCGGCAGCAGGCCGATCCGGCGTCGACCAAGATCGGCGAGCTGGCCTGGGACGCCGAGGGCGTGACCACCACGGGGCAGACCGGCTCCCACAACGGCCAGCCGTGGTACGAGGTCACGACGGGGAGCACCGCCGGCTGGGTCAACGCCGCGTACCTGACGCCGCAGGTCACGGCGGCCGAGTTCGCCGCCGATCCGGAACCCGAAGCTCTGGTGGACGAGCTCGCCGGAGTGCTCCAGGCTCGGGGCGACCTGCGACCCCTGGTGTCGGCCCACGGTCTGTACGTCGACGACCGGCCCCGGCTGCTGCGGTTCACGACCGATGAGCTGGCGGGGATCCTGACCGACACAACGGTACGTTCGTGGATCGGCCCGGCCTGCGGCTCACCGTGCCTGTCGGCCACCTTCGCCGAGCACATCGCCGTGCCGTTCCTCAGCGCCTACGACGACACGGACACGACGGTCACGGTCGACGACCTGGCCAGTGGACCCAGCAGCCGGATCCCGGAGTCGATCGTCCGGCCCGAGCTGGCCGGGTTCCACCATGTGACGGTGTTCGACCCCGGCGACGACCCGGCGGCCGACGGGCTCGACTGGTCCACCTGGTACGTCTACCTGGACCGGGAACCCGACGGCTGGAAGATCGTCGCCCTGTCCAACGACGTCTGGGCCCCCTGAACCCCGTTCTGATGCCTGAGGGCGTCACCCATGACGTCCTCGGGCATCAGAAACCAGATCCCCCCAAGTTTCAGACATAACCGACATTATGCAGCACTTATCGACGGGAGCCCCCACCGGTGGACGACGTCGTGCCGGTGGCCGCCGCCGGCCTGTGGCGTGCTGACCACCAGCTCCAGCTCATGGGCCAGGAATGCGACACGGACCGGCTGGCCCACCAGCGCACAGGTCGTGTTCCCCCGCCGGAGCCGGCCCAGCGTCAGGTGCCCGGTGTACGGGCGGTTGGCGCTTCCGGCCGCCGCGGCGAACCGACGGGTCGCCCCGTCCACTGCGGCGGCCAACCCGTCGAGCCCGGCGGCCGGCACGATCACCACTCCCTTGCCCAGGATCGCCACCGCCGGCCCCAACACCACGGTGGGTGCGGCCAGCGATTCCAACCCGGCGATGGCGGCGATCACCTCATCGGCCGGGGCCCGCGGGAAGAAGCGGATCGTGATGTGCCAGTGATCCGGGTCCTCCCAGCGCACAGCACCGGCCGTCCGGTCCAGGCGGTTCACGACATCCGATGCCGGCGACGGCGGCCGAACCGACAGGAACATGCGCTGGGGATCCACTCCCCCATTGTCTCCGCCGACTGGAGCCACAACGACCGCCAGGGCGGCGCCCCCCGGTCACACTGCGGTGTCGACCCCCGGTCCGTCCATGCGCTGGCGCGCCGTCTCGCTCCGCCCACCCCCGATGGGCACGCTCCGGCCGGCCTCGGCCAACCCGTAGCGGGGCATGTTGCCGTACAGGCACTCGTAGCCGCCCGCCTGCACCTTGAACGTCTCGTGGAAGATGCCGACGTCACCGCTGTCGCCGATGGCCCGATTGAAGCGGCGCCAGGCCTCCAGGTGCGGATCCTCCGGGTTGCGGGCGAAGTGCTCCAGATCCTCGAAACTCCGCCAGTACTGCATCAACCACAGCGTCCGCCCCTCCAGCACCGCCCGGGAGCCGAGCAGCCCCTTGGCCGGATTCCGGGCCAGCGTCACCATCATGGGCCGCATGGCCCGGAACACCGGCACCCACTTGTGCACCTTCCACACCCGGTTGATTCGCATCCCGATGGTGAAGATCACGAAGTCACCGTCGATCTCGGCCGTGTGGCGACCCTTCTGGATCGCCGTCGACCGTTTCGGCCGCTCACCCATCTGCTTCCCGTCCGTTCCGTCGTCGATGCGTCGTTGGATAGCTTCACTATCCAACTTGGATAGTGCTACTATCCAGAGCCGGATGTCAAGGATCGATCGGTGAGGATCAGCGAGCTGAGCCAGCGGGCCGGCGTGCCGGTGCCGACGATCAAGTACTACCTACGGGAGGGCCTGGTGCCGCCCGGGGCCAGCCGGGGCCGCACCCAGGCCGACTACGGCGACGAGCACGTCGAACGCCTCCGGCTCATCCGCACCCTGATCGAGGTGGGCGGGCTGGCCATCGCCGACGTCCGGGCCGTGGTGGCGGCCGTCGACGACGAGTCGCTGTCGCTCCACGCCGCCTTCGGCGTGGCCCATGACGCCATCACCCCCCGCCACGGCCTGGGCGACGACGGCGAGCGGGCCGCCGCCCACAAGGTGATCGACGATCTGGTGGACACCGTCGGCTGGCAGGTGCGGGACGAGAGCCAGGCCCGGGAGCTGCTGGCCGACGCCCTGGTGATGCTGTCGCGCCGCGACCTGGGCCCGTCGCCCGACGATCTGCTCCCGGCGGCGGCCGCCGCCCAGACCCGGGCCCGGGCCGATCTGGAGGCCGTCCCCACCGACGTCGCCCGCTCCGAGGCGGTGGAGTACATCGTGATCGGCACGCTGGCCGGCGAGGTCATCGCCAACGCCCTGCGACGCCTGGCCCAGGAGCACGAGAGCAGCCTCCGCTTCGACCCCCCACCCGACGCCAGGCGCCCCTGAGCGGGCGAGCGATCAGGGGGTCGTCGTCGCCGCCGGATCCGCGGCACCGGCGTCGGCGTCGGCCACGCACCGGTCGAACCGGTCGGCCGCCTGGACCCCCAGCGCCTGGTCGGCCTCCAGCTGATCGAGCGAGGCCACACCGAGCTCGGTCAAGGCGTCGACGTAGCAGGTGACCACCGGCTCGGTGACCCCGAGCTTGCGGTAGTACTCGGCGAAGGCCTCGGGCGAGCGCGCCCCGCCGGCACCGCCGTCGGCGGCGGGCGGGGCCTCGGCGCCAGCCGCCGCCGCTGCGGCCGGGGCCGTTGACGAAGCCGGCGAGCCCTCCGATCCGGCACCCGCCGAGCCGCCGCCGCCCGAGCAAGCGACCATCGACACCATGCAACCAACTGCAAGAGCACGCAGCTTGCTACTTGTTCCCACCTGAGACATCCCACCTTGAACATCGAATGAAAGAGCGATCACTGCCGGCACCAGATCGGCCCCATGACCTGCAAGAACATGCCGATTGAGTGCCGATCATCTACCGTTCGTCTTCCCGTTATATCTACCTAATTGCGGCATGTGAACGTGGGTAAACGACTCAATGTCGGCGCTCAGACCGAAGCGTACCGTGTGCCTCCAATGAGGCGGCTTGCAGTCCTTTTCGCATCTCTGGTGGTACTCAGCGCGTCCGTGCTCGTGGGCACGGCGGTGCAGCCCACCCCCACCGCAGCGGCCCCGGCCCTGAACCCGGCGGACATCGTCGACGAGTACGTGGCCGGCGGCAGCTGGACCGGCTCGGTCAGCGCCGACTTCCTGCCCGACGGTCGGCTGCTCACGATCACCACGGCGGGCAACGTGTACCTGGTGAACCCGGTGACCGCCGCATCCACCCAGCTGTTCACCCTGCCCGGCGTGCTGTCGAGCGGCGAGTCGGGCCTCCTCGACATCGCGGTCGACCCCGACTTCGCCACCAACAGCTACTTCTACACCTACTCGAGCGAGCTGTCCTCGCGCCGTCTCCGGGTCGACCGCTTCACCCTGGCCGGCACCGGCACCGCCACCCTGGCCAGCCGCACGCTGATCTGGATCAACCCCGGCCCGTCGATGGGGGTCGACAACTACCACATCGGCGGTTCCCTGAACTTCGGGCCCGACGGGATGCTCTACCTGTCCACCGGCGACAACCTGGTGGGCGGGAACTCCCAGCTTCTCACGACCGTGTTCGGCAAGGTTCTCCGGTTCGCCCCCGACGGTACGCTCCCCACCGACAACCCGTTCTTCGACGGCTCGGGCCCCAACATCGACGAGATCTACGCCCTCGGCATCCGCAACGGGTTCCGATCCTCGTTCGACCGGGCCACCGGTGAGTACTGGATGGGCGACGTGGGCGGCAACAACGCCGCCACCGCCTACGAGGAGGTGGACCTCATCCAGGCCGGCGCCAACTACGGCTGGCCGGTGTGCGAAGGCCCGCTGGGGCAGCCCAAGAACGGGGCCAGCTGCCCGACGGGGATCACCGGTCCGCTCCACACCTACAGCCACGACGTCGCCGGCGGCTGCTGCCAGAACCGCTCGATCACGGGGGGTGAGGTCTACCGGGGCTCTGCCTTCCCGGCGTCGTTCGTCGGCACCTATGTCTACGCCGACTATGCCACCCGCACCTTCTTCTGGCTGGAGCGCAACGGCGGCACCGTCACATCGGGCGAGCTGAGGCAGCCGGCGCTGGCCGGCGGCACGCCGGTGTGGATCGGTGTCAGCCCGGTCGACGGCGCCATCTACTGGATGCACTACGGCTTCGGCAGCGGGCAGCTCCGCCGCCTCCGCTACACCGGCACCGTCACCCACCCGCCCACCGTCACCCAGGCCACCGCCACCCCCACGTCGGGCCCCGCTCCCCTGAGCGTCGCCTTCGCCGCCTCGGCCACCGACCTCGACGGCGACGCCGTCACCTACCGGTGGGACTTCGGCGACGGCACGTCGGCCACCTCCGCCAACCCGACGAAGATATACGCCGGCGCCGGCGTCTACACCGCCCAGCTCACGGTCACCGCCAACGGCGACAGCACCACCGGCGCTCCCATCACCATCCAGGTGGGCCAACCGCCCACGGCCGCCATCACCGCCCCGACCACGACCACCTTCCGCGCCGGGGACACGATCGTGGTCGAGGGGTCGGCCACCGACCCCGACGACGGCCCCCTGCCGGCCAGCGCCCTGGCCTGGACCATCGTGTTCCGCCACGACGATCACACCCACCCCGTGGCCACCGGCACCGGATCGAGCATCAGCCTGCCGGTACCCAACTCCAGCGGCCACAGCTGGGAGGGGGCGACCGGCTACCGGGTCACGCTCACCGCCACCGACTCCGACGGCCTGACCGACACCGAGGTCCTCGACCTGGATCCGGTCAAGACCGCAGTGGACATCACCGCCGACGCCCCGGTGAACATCACCATCGACGGCATCACCGAGCCGGTCCCCTCGGTGCTCGACACCGCGGTCGGGGCCCAGCACGTGATCTCGGCCCCGGCCGAGGCCTGTGTGGCCGGCGTGCTGCGCACGTTCGCCGGGTGGAGCAGCGGCGCCCCCCGCACCCACACCCTCACCGCCGTCGAGAACCACCCGGCGCTCAGCGCCACCTACACCTCGGGCGGCCCCTGCGGGCCCCAGCTGTACCGGGCCGTCAACATCAACGGCCGGGCCCTCGTGATCGACGGCGTGGCGTTCGAGGACGGCCTGAGCGCCCCGAACTTCAGCTCCGGTCCCACCGGCTTCTGCGACCAGTCGGTTCCGCTGGTGCCGCCGCCCGGCGCAACGGAGACCGAGATGATCCGGTGCTCCACCTACGGCTTCGGGAACGCCGTCACCACCATGACCAACGTCCCCAACGGCAGCTACACCGTGGAGTACTGGGTCTGGGAGGACAACAACTCCGAGACGTTCACCCCGTCGATCAACGGCGTCGCCCAGCCCACCATCATCTCCGGCGGGACGGGCGCCTGGCAGAAGGTGGGCCCGGTGCCGGTGGTGGTGACGGCCAACCGGATCCAGCTGAGCGCCACCGGCGGCGCCTCCAACTTCAGCGGCATCCGGGTGTGGCAGGCCACCCCTGAGGCCGACACCTCTCCGCCCTCGGTCGTGTCGGTGACCCCGGCCGGCGGCGCCAGCGGCGTGGCCACGGGCACCACCGTGACCGTCAACTTCACCGAGCCGGTGAACGCCAACGGCGGCGTGACGCTGGCCGCGGTGGGCGGTTCCGCCGTCGCCACCACGGCCACCGCCAGCGGCAGCGCCGTCACCCTCGTGCCCGCCGGGCCGCTGAGCCCCGGGACCACCTACCGGGTCACCGTGTCCACCGCGGTGCGGGACCTGGCCGGCAACCCGCTGGCCAGCGCCGCCACCAGCACCTTCAGCACCGCCAGCACACCCCCGGCCGACGTGACGGCTCCCACCGTGGTCTCCGTGCTGCCGGCCGGCGGGGCGTCGGGCGCTCCCACCTCGTCCACCGTCTCGGTCACGTTCTCCGAGCCGGTGGCGCCCAACGGCGGCATCTCGCTGGCCGTCGACGGCGGAGCCGTCGTCCCCACCACGGCGACGGTGAGCGGCAACACGGTGACCCTCACCCCGTCGGGACCGCTGGGGGCCGCTACCACCTACCGCCTCAACGTCACCACCGCCGTGCGCGACCTGGCCGGCAACCCGCTGGCCGCCGGGTCGGTCACCACCTTCAGCACCGGCGCCGCCCCGGCCAACACCGAGCTCAAGGTGTCGAGGGCCGCCACCCGCACCCCGGCCGTTCCCCTGGCCGGGAGCACCTGGGCACCGGGTGAGCCGGTCTACGTCTTCCTCGACGTGGCCACGCCGGCGGCGGGGGTCCGCTTCCATCTCGACACACCGGTCACCGGCACGCCGGCCCATCTCGAGAGCCTCTCGCCGTGGGACTTCAACGGCGGAGGCTCGATCGAGGCCTTCCCCTACGTCAACGGGCTGACCGAGGGATCCCACACGATCACGGCCGTCCTGACCCGGGCCGACGGCGGCACCGACATCTACTCGGCCACGTTCACGGTGGGCACCACTCCCCCACCGCCCGACACCACCCCGCCCGTCGTCAACGGCGTCAGCCCGGCCAACGGGGCCACCGGAGTGCCCACCACGGCCACGCCGGCCGTCACCTTCTCCGAGCCGGTGACCGCCAACGGCGGGGTGACGCTCGCCGTCGACGGGGGCGCCGCCGTCGCCGCCACGGCGACCGTCAGCGGCAACACCGTCACCCTCACCCCGTCGGCCCTGCTGGCCACCGGCACCACGTACCGGGTCACCGTGTCCGGCGCAGTGCGGGACCTGGCCGGCAACCCACTGGCCACGACTTCGGCCACCACCTTCTCCACCGCCGCCGCCCCGCCCCCACCTGACACCACGCCCCCCACGGTCCAGTCGGTCACGCCCGCCCCGGGCGCCGCCGCGGTGGCCACCGGCACCACCGTGGCTGTCCGCTTCTCCGAAGCTGTCGCCGCCAACGGCGGCGTGACCCTGGCGGTGGACGGCGGGGCCGCCGTCACCACCGCGGTCTCGGGGTCCGGTGACACGGTGATCCTCACGCCCACCACCCCGTTGACCCCCGGCACCACGTACCGGGTCACCGTGTCCGGCGCGGTGCGGGACCTGGCCGGCAACCCACTGGCCACCACCTCGGCCACCACCTTCACCACCGCCGCCGCCCCGCCCCCGCCCCCCGGAGGCAGCGAGCTCAAGGTGTCGAGGGCCGCCTCGCGGGCTCCGGCCGTGCCGCTGGCCGGCAACACGTGGGCGCCGGGTGAGCGGGTCTACGTCTTCCTCGACGTGGCCGATCCGGCCGTGGGCGTCCGGTTCTTCCTCGACGGCCCGGTCACCGGCTCGCCGATCCGGATCGAGGGGGCGGCGCCCTGGGACTTCGGGGGCGGCGGCTCCACCACAGCCTTTCCGTACACGAACGCCCTGGCCAACGGCAGCCACACGATCAACGCCCTGCTGACCCGGCCCGACGGGACCACGGCCACCTACTCGGCGGCGTTCACCGTCGCCGCCACTCCCCCACCGCCCGACACCACGGCGCCCACGGTGGTGACGGTCAACCCGGCCGCCGGCGCCACCAGCGTGGCCCCCGGCACCACCGTGACCATCACGTTCTCCGAGCCGGTCCTGCCCAACGGCGGGGTGACGCTGGCCGTCGACGGGGGTGCGACCGTACCGGCCACCATCGCCACGTCGGGCAACAGCCTGATCCTCACCCCCAGCCAGCCCCTGGCCCCGGCGACCACCTACCGGCTGGTGGCGTCGGGGGCGGTCCAGGACCTGGTGGGGAATCCACTGGCTACTCCCTCGTCGACCACGTTCACCACCGCCGCCGCCGCCCCGCCGATCGATGCCTCGCTCCAGGTGTCCCGGTCGGCCACGCGATCGCCGGCGGTCCCGCTGGCCGGCAACGTGTGGACGGTGGGTGAGCAGGTCTACGTGTTCCTCGACGTCACCACCCCGGCCGTTAACGTGCGGTTCTTCCTGGACACGCCGATCACGGGCACACCGTTCCGCATCGAGAACCTGGCCCCGTGGGACTTCGGCGGCGGGGCCACCCTGACCGCCAACCCCTACACCGCCGGCCTCGGGGCCGGTACCCACACGATCTCGGCCCTGCTCACCCGCACCGACGGTACGACCATCGCCTACAGCGCCACCTTCACCGTGGCCTGAGGTGGCCCCGTCCGCCCGGCTCGGCCTCAGCCCCGCCCGGTGGCTTCGCCGTAGCGCCGGTGCAGCTCGGACCGGAGCTCGTCGGCGTCGTACTCGCGCCAGCGGCGCTTGCGCACCACCAGCGCCGTGCCGGTGGCGGCGATGCCCACCGCCGCCGCCAGACCCAACCACTTCCACAGGCGCATCGGCCTTACACTACCCCCGTGGCCGACTCCATCTCGCTCACCAGCGCCATGGACGCCGCCACCACCGGCGACATCTGGCTGTTCCGGGGGCGCAAGGTCAACGATCGGATGGTGCAGGTCACCACGAACAGCCCGGTCAACCACGTGGCCATGGCGGTGGCCATCGGCGACCTGCCCCCGCTGCTGTGGCACACCGAGTCGAGCCCGTCGGCCACCGACGTGTGGACCAACACCCGCCACGCCGGGGTGCAGCTCCAGCGGCTCGACGAGTCGGTGCGGGTGTGGAGCGAACGCTGGAACCAGCAGCCCTTCGTCCGCCAGCTCTCCCCCGCCATCGGGGCCGAGGCCGAAGACGAGCTGCTGCGGGTGATCAACGAATACAGCGGGCGGCGCTTCCCGTCGGCTCAGGGCCTGGCCAAGCGGTGGCTGCTGGGCCGGGTGCGGCGCTCCGCCTTCCCCGACGAGATCTTCTGCGCCGAGCTGATCGCCACCACCTACCAGCGGATGGGCCTGCTCGATCAGACCAAGCCACCCAACTGGTACGACCCCGGCCGGTTCTGGAGCGGCGACCGGATCCTGCTGGGCAACGGCTTCTCCCTGTCCCAGGAAACGGCGGTGGACGTCGGGGTCTCCTAGGATCACCTCTCACGACACAAACAGGGGGAACCGCCATGGGAGCAACCGAGAACCAGGCGCTGGTCGAGCAGTGGGCCGCCACATACAACGACGACATCGAGGCACTGGTGGCGCTGTACGCGCCCGACGCCAAGCTCATGGGCGCGGTGCTGGGGCCGGAGAAGCTCATGCGGCTGGAGCAACGGGTGCTGGCCGCGGCGCCGAAGCGGCGGATGGAGGTACGGCGGACGCACCCCTCGGGCGACGACGTGATCGTGGTGGAGGGCGTGCTCACCGACCCCGATCAGGGGCCCGACTGGACGCTGCCGTTCTGCGTCGTGCTCACGATCGCCGACGGGAAGGTGGTGCGGGACGACACCTACACCGACTTCTCCCGCTGGCCCGGCTTCAGCTGACCAGCGCTCCGCGCCCGCTCACCGCAGCGTCTCGTTCCAGGGGCCGGCGTCGGAGCGGGGCTCCTTGGGCAGACCGAGGATCCGCTCACCCACGATGTTGCGCTGGATCTCGTTGGAACCGGAGTAGATCGAGGCCGGGCGGGCGCCGAGGAAATGCTCGACCAGGGCCTGGGACGTCCACGGATCTCCCGACGCCTCGGAGAAGACGGCCGACAGGGGCGACTCGCCGCTGGGGGCCATGGCGTTCGCCCCCCACCAGTTCACGCCCAGCTCGGTGCCCCGCTGGTAGAGCTCGGTCCACAGCAGCTTGTTGATCGAGCTCTCCGAGCCCAGCACCTGGCCCGCCAGCAGCTGAGTGAGGGTGCGATAGCCGAGGAAGCGAAGGATCTCGACCTTGGAGTGGACCCAGGCCAGCTCCTGGCGCACCACCGGATCGTCGAGCAGCCCCTGGGCCCGGGCGATCTCCACCAACCGGTTCTCCATGCCCCGCATGCGCATCGACACCACGGTGGCGTCGTCGCCCCGCTCGAAGGCCAGCAGCTGGTTGGCCACCCGCCACCCCTCGTTCACGTCACCGACCACGTTCTCCTTCGCCGTGCGCACGTCGGTGAAGAAGACCTCGTTGAACTCGTGGGTGCGGGCGATGTTGACGATGGGGCGGATGTCGATGCCGGGCTGGTCCATGGGGGCCAGCAGGAACGTGATCCCCTTGTGCTTGATCTGCTCGGGGGCGGTGCGGCACAGGATGAAGATCCAGTTGGCGGTGTGGGCCTCGGAGGTCCAGATCTTCTGGCCGTTGATCACCCACTCGTCGCCGTCGAGCACGGCCTTGGTGCTGAGCGACGCCAGGTCGGACCCGGAGTTCGGCTCGGAGTAGCCCTGGCACCAGCGGTGCTCGCCCGAAAGGATCTTCGGCAGGAAGTGCTTCTTCTGTTCCTCGGTGCCCAGCACCATGAGCGTGGGGCCGATCATGGAGATGCCCATGCCGTCGTTGGGGCCTCCGGTGGGGACCCCGGCCCTTGCGAACTCCTCGTGCAGGACCACCCGCTCGATCGGGGTCAGGCCGCCGCCGCCGTAGTCCTTGGGCCAGGCCGGGGCCACCAAACCCTCCGCCGCCAGCAGCTGGCGCCAGTCGGCCACGAAGCCGGCCCGCTGGTCTTCGGGCAGCCCGCTCAGCCCGCTCCATCCCGCCGGTAGGTGCTCGGCCAGGAACGCCTGGATCTTCTCCCGGTACTGCTCGGCTTCGGCTGAATACGCGATGTCCATCGTTGCCACCTCGGGGCTCGACGTTAGGCCCTATCCG
This sequence comes from Acidimicrobiales bacterium, assembly GCA_041394285.1. GTDB lineage: Bacteria > Actinomycetota > Acidimicrobiia > Acidimicrobiales > SZUA-35 > CADEDH01. Next base: position 163,931 of record JAWKIL010000002.1, read on the forward strand.
GCCCCCGTCCCAAGCCGACCCGGGACGCGTCCGGGCCCCGGGGCGGCTGTGGCCCCGGGGCCCGGACGAGCCTCGCAGTGCAGCCGTCGGATCGACGGCCGGATCGGCTTTGCTTGCTACTTCCCATTCCCCCCGAGTGCCGTACCGCTACTCGAGGTAGTGGATGCCGTCGGTCACGGTCACCTTCTTGGTGTTGTCCGTGGGGTTCACCACTTCGAGATCGCAGTCCTCGGGGCCGTCCTCGTCGTCAGGCACGGTCACGATCATCTGGGTGTCGCTGATCACCACCACCGCGTCCGGCGTGATGTCAGCCGTGCACTTGAGGGTGACCTTGGCTGCCGTCATGCCGCCGAAGCCGGTACCGACCACCAGGAAGCTCCCGCCGGTGGCGGTATCGAGCGCCGCCGGGTTGATCGAGCTGACCGTGGGGGCCACGGAGCCGATGTAGCTGAACCTGGAGTTCAGGTTGGCGATGGTGGTGCCCATCGCCGTCTCCAGCGTGATCTCGACCGGGCCCGAGGGCCGGCTCGGCGGCTTCACCGTCACCGTGGTGCCGGTGCCGTTCACCGTGATGCCGGTGGTCACGGCAGTGGGGCCGAAGTTGACCTTGCGCACACCGAACATGTCGGTGCCGGTGATGACCAGATCCGGGAGGCTGGTGGAGTTGGCGGCGCCGGTGGTGGCACCGAGCGAGGTGATCTCCGGCAGGCTGTCGCTGAACAGGAAGTCCGACCCGGTGCCGGCCGTGCTGCTGGCCACGCCGTTGCGGGTGACCGTCACCTCCACCAGCCCGGCATCGACGTCGGTATCGGGCGTAGTCGCCACGATCTGCTTGTCGGAGACCACGAACACCTCTTGGGCCTCATCCACGCCGAACAACACATCGGCCGGATCGGTCAGCCCCAGGAAGCCCGTGCCCGTTATGGTGACCACCGTTTCCGTGGCCGGGTCGGCGAAGGCGGGCGACACACTGGTGACCGTGGGGGCGCCGTAGGTGTAGGCCGAGCCGGTGGAGTTCGTGCCGTCGACGTTCGTGACCTTGATGATCTTGGCCCCGGCAGCCGCCCCGTCCGGCACCGTGGCCACGATGCGGGTGTTCGACACGATGGCGTACGACGTGGCGTCGACCGTGTCGAACTTGACCGCCGTGGCACCGGTGAACCCGGTCCCGGTGATGGCCACGACCTGACCGCCGTCGAGCGGACCGCCCGTCGGGGCCACCGCCGTGACGGTCGGGACGGCGAAGGCCACGATCGTGCCCGGGGCGTCGGGCAGGAGATCGGCCTCCGTGATGAGCCCCTGCGACAACGCCTGGGCGATCAGGGCGTCCTTCTCCTTCGTCGATGCCATGGACATCGACGTCCCGGCGTCCGTGCTGGCGCTCGCGGTCGACGTCTGACCGAGCAGCAAGAGCCCGCAGGCCAACAGGGAACCTGCCAGCACCCTTGCCACCCGGCTCCGGTCTCGTCGGCCTGAGAACGCCACATCCTCCCCACAACTCGGCATCACTCGTTACCTCCTCATGGCACCTCGACCCTGCGGGTCGATCTGAAGTGCTGGGCGGAATGATAGGGGACGCCTAGGAAAAAGAACCCAGATCCTTGAATAATTGGGATCTAATCAAGTAGCGACCTGTCCGCTCAATCAGCTACGTTCTCCCAGTTCAGAGTGGTTCATGGAGCAGGATTTTGGATCCATGTCCAAGGCTGATCTCTGATCTATTTACAGTTATCTGGGAGATCAGATCAGGAAGAACGCACTAATTTAGCGGCGAAGAACGCCTCGAAGGTGCCGTCGGGCACAACCCGGACGGCCCGGGCCAGCCGCCGATCGAACCGGGTCTCGCGCCAGGCGGTGCGCCCGGGGACGATCGCCGGCTCATCGACGGCGATCGGCGCCAGGTCGAGGTCGGGGCGACGGCCGAGCACCTTGTCCACCGGGTACTCGTTCTCCTCCGGTGCCACCGTGCAGGTGGAGTAGACCATGACCCCGCCCGGACGCAGCAGCTTGTACGCGGTGTCGAGCATCTTCGTCTGGAGGTGCTTGTACTTCTCGATCCGGGCCTCGCTCCAGAACCGCAGCGCATCGCCGTGGCGCAGGTCGATCCGACCCTCCCCCGAGCACTGGACGTCGAGCAGGATCCGGTCGAACGTCTCGCCCGCATCCAGGTACTTGTCGAGGTACTGGGCCGGGTGCGATGTCAGCGAGGTCACCCGCACGCCGTAGACGCCGGCCAACTCCCCCAGGCGGGCCGCCCGCTGGGGATTGCCGTCGTTGAGCCACAGCTCTCCCTCGTTGCCCGTCCGGGCCGCGATGTGGAAGGCCTTGCCCCCGGGGGCGGCGGCCACGTCGAGCACCCGGTGGCCGGGCCGGGGATCGAGGGCGACGACCGGCAGGAGGCTGGAGGCGTTCTGGAGATAGACCCGACCGTCTTCCAGCAGGGCCGGGGCCGCCGGGGAGAACCCGTCCGGACCGTCGGTGCGCCAGGTGTTCGGGCACCAGCCAACCGGCTGCAGCGACGGGACCACGGCGCGCAGATCGGCCTCGATCCCGGTTGCGCTCCGGGTGGGGTGGAGGACGTTGATCCGGGCCGTGGTGGCCCGGGCCCCCTGGAACAGTTCCTCCACCTCGGCCCGACCCAGGTTCAGCGCCTCGGCCGTCCGGTCGATGAAGCGGTTGCGTTTACGGTGATCGACCACGGTGTCCCAACTCTAGGCACCCCCGGAACTCTGACGTGGCGTGCCGCCAACCGCCACGGGCGGTCAGAGATCACGCCGGCCGCCGCCCCGCCCTCGGAACTCTGACATGGGGTGCCCGACGGTGGGCTGCAGCGTCAGAGATCGGGGGTGACGGTGGGGTGGGCGACGGTGGGGGGGGCGAGGGGGGGGGGGGCGACGGTGGGTTGGGCGACGGTGGGGGGCCGCAGCTCGGCGGCCCGCTCCGCCAGGAGGCGCACCAGGGCCTCGGCGGCGGCGTCGGGGGCGGTCCCGAACCGGCGGGCCACCACCAGCTGGCGGCTCATCAACGGCTCGGGCTGGGCCCGGCGCAGCGGATTGGGGGCGGCCTCGGCCTGGGACACCGGCAGCACCGTCCACCCCAGGCCGAGGGCCACCATCGAGCGCAGCACCTCGGGCTGGTGGCTCTCGGCCACCACCTCGAAGCCGGCACCGGCGTCGGCCAGCCGCCGGCCGATCAGGCGGCGGGTGTGCGAGGTGGCGGGAAAGGTGACCCACGGACCCCACGTGGAGGGGGGACCGGCCGGCCGCCCCTCGGGGGCGTAGAGCCCCAGGTCGTCCCGCCACAGGGGCACCAGCTCGAGATCACCCCGATTGGGGCTTGGTTCCACCATGACCGCCAGGGACAGATCGCCGGCCAGCACCTGCTCGCTCAGCACGGCCGAGGGCGCCACCGCCAGGTGGAGCTCCACCTCCGGCCGCTCCCGCCGGAACCGCTGCACGGTGGGCCCGAAGGGGCCGACGGCGGCCAGGTCGATCATCCCCACCCGGAGCTGGCCCGCCTCCCCCGAACCCACCGCCCGGGCCCAGCGGGCCAGGTCCTGGGTCTCGCCCAGCACGCGGCGGGCATACCGGAGGACGGGTTCGGCCCCCGGCTGAAGCACCCGGCGGCGCCCCGAGCGATCGAACAGCGGAACCCCCACCCGCCGCTCCAGCTGGCTCAACCCCTGGCTCAGGGCCGACTGGGTGACGCCGAGGGAGGCGGCGGCCTCGGCCCAGGTGGGGGCCTCGCTCACCGCCACCAGGTACTCGAGCTGCTGGGTGGTCAGGTGAAGGCTGGCAGGAGTGGAGGGGGAGGTGGCCGGGGCCGGGGCCGATGCCATATTGTTCAGAGTATCTTAATAGTCAAGACATGTTCTGCATCAGAGCTTATCTTGGAGGCATGACCTCCACCGCCCCCGCTCCCCTGTCGATCGCCCCCGCCACCGGCCGCCTCGGCGTGCTGACGCCGGGGCTCGGCGCCGTGGCCTCCACCTTCATCGCCGGGGTGCTGGCCGCCCGCTCGGGGCAGGCCGCCCCCATCGGCTCGATCACCCAGATGGCCCACATCCGCCTGGGCCACCGCGACGAGGGCCGCAACCCGCTCATCCGGGAGTTCGTGCCCCTCGCCTCGCTCGACGACCTGGTGTTCGGCGGCTGGGACCCCATCTCGGCCAACGCCCTGGAGGCGGCCCGGGTGGCGGGGGTGCTGGAGCAGGGTGACCTGTCGTCGATCGCCGCCGAGCTGGAGGGCGTGGTGGCGATGGACGCCGTGTTCGACCAGCGCTGGGTCAGCCGGCTGGAGGGCACCCGGGTGAAGGACCTGCCCTCCAAGTGGGACATGGCCATGGCGCTCATCGACGACATCGAGCGGTTCCGCACCGAGAACGAATGCGATCGTCTCGTGATGGTGTGGTGCGGCTCCACCGAGGCCTATCAGGAGGCGAGCGCCGTCCACGAGTCGGTGGAGGCGTTCGAGGCCGGACTGAAGGCCAGCGACGCCAACATCGCCCCCAGCCAGATCTACGCCTACGCCGCCCTCCAGAGCGGGGTGCCGTTCGCCAACGGCGCCCCCAACCTCGCCGTCGACATCCCGTGCATGCGGGAGCTGTCGCGCCGGCGGGGCGTGCCGATCGCCGGCAAGGACTTCAAGACCGGCCAGACGCTGATGAAGACGCTCATCGCCCCCGGGCTCAAGGCCCGCATGCTCGGCCTGCGGGGCTGGTACTCCACCAACATCCTGGGCAACCGGGACGGCGAGGTGCTCGACGACCCGGAGAACTTCAAGACCAAGGAGTCCTCCAAGCTCGGCGTGCTCCACACGATCCTCCAGCCCGACGACTACCCCGACCTCTACGGCAACATCGATCACGTGGTGCGGATCAACTACTACCCGCCCCGGGGCGACAACAAGGAGGGGTGGGACGCCATCGACATCTTCGGCTGGCTGGGCTACCCGATGCAGATCAAGATCGACTTCCTGTGCCGGGACTCGATCCTGGCCGCCCCCATCGTGCTGGACCTGGCGCTGTTCATGGACCTGGCGTCCCGGGCCGGCCAGAGCGACGTGCAGGAGTGGCTGAGCTTCTACTTCAAGGCCCCCCAGCCGGCCACCGAGCTCGAGTCCGAGCACGACTTGTTCATCCAGCAGACGAAGCTCAAGAACACCCTGCGGGAGTGGATGGGCGAGCAGCCCGTCACCCACTCCGAAGCCGGCTGAGCCCGCCCGGTCCGGCGGCCGGTTCCGACCGCTGCTACCGACCTCAGCGCCGCCGACCCACGAGCGGATAGGCCACCGCCCCCACGGCCGCCATGGCGACACCGATGCCGATCGAGGCGAGATCGAGCCGGGGCGCTATACCGCCACGGCGACCAGGCCGAGGAGGGGCAGGACCGGGACCCAACCGACCGCCCCCGGGCTCCGGAAGGGCCTCGGGGTCGCCGGCTGGCGCCGCCGGAGCACGACGACAGCCAGGTTGACCGCCACGAACACGACGTAGATGGCGAAGTCGGTCACGCTGGCCACGAGCGTCAGGTCTCCCACCAGCACGAACGCGCCGGCTGTCACGGCCGACACCACCACCGCCACCACCGGGGCCCCGGTGCGGGGCTCGACGAAGGTGAGGGCCCGCGGCATGGCGCCCGATGAGGCCATGCCGTACAGCAGACGGGAGCCGGCCGTCAGCGCCAGCAGGGACGTGTTGAACGTGGACAGCACGGCGATGAGGGCCACCACGTCGGACGCCGTCGATCCCAGGCTGTGCGCCATCACGTCGGCCAGGGGCCGGGCCGACGCCCCGAGCGCGTCGGCTCCGATCACGCTCACGCTGGCCGCGGCCACCGCCACGTAGAGGACCGTGGAGACGCCCAGGGCCAGCAGGAGGGCCCGGGGCACCACCCGGGTGGGGTCCCGGGTCTCCTCGGCCAGGGTGATCACCTCGTCGAACCCGATGAAAGCGAAGAAGACCAGGGCCGAGGCCCCGAGGACGCCGTCGAGGTTCGCACCGGCCAGCAGGTCGACCTGACCGAGGTGAGGAACACCGATGACGATCACGAACAATAGCCCGCCCACCTGGGCCACGCTGAGAGCCACCGTGACCGCCGTCGAGCGGTTGATCCCGGCGGCGGCGATCAGGGTCTCGATGCCGAGCAGGGCTATGGCCGTGGGGCGGTGCGGCACCGACAGCAACTGGGAGGCGTAGCTGGCGAACCCGAGGGCGATGGCGGCCGCCGCCACGAGCATGCCGGCGATCATCATCCAGCCCACCAGGAAGGCCACCCACGCCGGGGCGACCTGGCGGGTGTACTCGTACTCGGCCGACGAGCGGGGGAACATCGATGCCAGCTCGGCGTAGCTGAGAGCGGTGAGGGCCGACAACACGCCGGCCAGCACGAACGAGAGCCACACCGCCGCCCCGGCCTTGGCCGTGGCCGAGCCGATGAGCACGTAGATACCGGCCCCGATGATGATCCCCACCCCGCTGGCCGTGACCCGGACCGGCCCCAGCGTGCGTCGCAGACCGGCCTCGTGACCGGATGGGTCCGAAACCGGCGCCGGCTCTGGTCGGTCAGCTCGTCGCATCGGGCAATCCTGGCGCACAGAAGGGCCCGAACCACCGCCGACGGCGGTGCTAGTCGCAGTGACGGCGGCGGGGCGGCCAGGGTCAGCCGGGTCAGCCGGAGAAGGGATGCGTCTCGTGCCAATGGCGGGCGACGTCGACCTTGCGCGACACCCAGACCCGGTCGTGGCCGCCCACGTACTCCACGAACCGCTGCAGGGCGGCGAACCGGCCCGGGCGGCCGATCAGCCGGCAGTGGAGGCCGATCGACATCATGCGGGGCGTCCGCTTCCCTTCGGTGTAGAGCACGTCGAAACTGTCCTTGAGATAGGTGAAGAACTGGTCGCCGCAGTTGAAGCCCTGGGCGGTGGCGAAGCGCATGTCGTTGGCGTCGAGCGTGTAGGGCACCACCAGGTGAGGGGTGCCGTTCACCACCGACCACCAGGGAAGCTCGTCGTTGTAGTCGTCGGCGTCATACAGGAAGCCGCCCTCCTCCACCACCAGAGCCCGGGTGTTGGGGCTGGTGCGGCCCGTGTACCAGCCGAGCGGCCGCTGGCCGGCGGCGGCCGTCAGGGCCTCGATGGCCTGGCGGAGGTGGGCCCGCTCCGTCTCGACGTCGACGTACTGGTAGTCGATCCATCGGTAGCCATGGCTGCAGATCTCGTGGCCGGCATCGACCATATGGCGGATCAGGTCGGGGTGGCGCTCGGCCGCCATGCCCACGGCGAACACGGTGAGGGGTAGGCCGTGCCGTTCGAACAGGTCGAGCACCCGCCACACCCCCACCCGGGAGCCGTACTCGTAGAGGGACTCCATCGACATGTGGCGGGCCGGCCGGCGGTCGGCGCCGATGATGTCGGACAGGAACGCCTCCGACGCCTCGTCGCCGTGGAGCACGCAGTTCTCCCCGCCCTCCTCGTAGTTCAGCACGAAGTTCACCGCCACCCGGGCGTCACCCGGCCAGGCAGCGTGGGGCGGGGTGCGGCCGTAGCCGATCAGATCGCGGGGGTAGCCGTCGGCCGCAGGGGATGTCATGGATGCTCCGGTTCTCTTCGTGCTGGGTTCGATCGGGTCAGCCCGCCCGCTGGTCGAGGCGGGCCAGGGCCAGGGCCAGGACCTCGGCCCCGGCCACCAGATGAGCGGCGTCGGTGTGCTCCCGGGGTGAATGGCTCACGCCGTGCCGGCTGGGCACGAACAGCATGGCCATCGGCCCCAGGGCCGCCATCACCTGGGCATCGTGGCCGGCGCCGGAGGCGAGCCGGGTGTGGGCCAGGCCCCGCTCCCCGGCCGACTCCTCCAGCACGGCCATCAAGCCCTCGTCGGCCGGAGCCGGCGGCTGGATGCCGTCCACGGTGACGGTGATGTCGGTGCCGGTGGCAGCGGCGATCCCGGCCAGCACCTCCCTCAGGTGGGCGACGGCCCGGTCGAGGGCGGTGTCGTCGAGGTCCCGCAGGTCGACCCCGAGCCGGGCCCGGCCGGGCACGACGTTGCGGACGTCGGGCCACACCTCGACCGTCCCGGTGGTCGCCACCCGCACCATCTGGCCCGGCCCGGCCACGGCCTCCACCGCCAGGATGGCCCGGGCCGCCGCCACCAGCGCGTCGCGCCGCAGGTCCATGGGCGTGGTGCCGGCGTGGTTGGCCCGACCTTCGATGACGACGTCCAGGCTGCGCCGGCCCGTGATCCCGGTGACGACGCCGAGCGGGATGCCGGCCTCGTCGAGCACGGGGCCCTGCTCGATGTGCAGCTCGAGGAAGGCGGCCACCGGTCCGGGCCAGGCGGCCGACGCCTGTTCCCCGGACCGGCCGCCGGCGCCGTCGAGTCGGCGGCCCAGGCTGACCCCGTGGCGATCGGTGCCGTCCAGCGGGTTGGGCCGGCCGGCGATGGCCCGGCTGCCGTCGAACCCGTCGGTGCCGCCCGCCCCCTCCTCGTTGGCGAAGGCCACGACCGCCACCGGATGGCGCCAGCGGTGCCCGGCGGCGGTCAGGGCGGCCACGGCCTCCACCGCCGCCACCACCCCGTAGGCGCCGTCGAGGCGGCCGCCGTCCACCACCGTGTCGAGATGGCTCCCGACCACCAGCGGCTTCGCCCGAGCCGGGCCGGCGCCGGCATCGGGGGGTGGCTCGAGCCGACCGATCAGGTTGCAGGCGGCGTCGACCTCCACCACCAGCCCGGCGGCCGCCATCCACGACGCCACCAGGTCGCGGCCGGCGACGTCGGCCGCCGAGTAGGCGAGCCGGCTCACCCCGCCCGACGGTTCGGCCCCCACCGCCGCCAGCTCGGCCAGCCGGGCCAGCAGCCGGGGGCCGTCGAGCCCGGGATCGTTCCGGGGGGAACCGGCCGGGGCGGCCTGGCTCACGCCGGCGGAAGCCCCAGCACGGAGCGGAGAGCGGCGTTGGCCGCCAGATGGGCCTGATAGACCCGCCACCCGCCGAGCGCGGCGATGTCGACGATCTTGTCTCCCGGGTCCAGCCGTTCGGGCCGCAGCTCCATGGCGTTGACGGTCTGGCCGTCCTCCAGCTCGATCTCCGACAACGCCAGCTCCGCCGGCTCGCCGGGCAGCAGCGAGTTGAACAGCGTCTCGTCCGACACCTCGTACAGCTCGCCCTCGATCGAGCAGCCGTCGCTGACCACGGGCAACAGGCCAGGGAACTCGTCTCGAACGGCGACGAATCGGTAGCGGGGGGCGGTCCGTACCGGGCCGAGGAACGTGGCGCCGGCGATGGCCCCGTGGTCCTTCTGGCCGCTCATGGCGGTGCCGTTGAGGAACAGTCGACGCATGGGCGGCTCCTTGGTGCTCCGGGTGCGTGTTGATTGTATACAACACCGGCGAGGGCGGGGCGAGGGCGGAAGGGGACGAAAAGAGCCCGAGAGCGTCGTTCAACTGCATATGTGAGTCCAGGTAGGACGACGGTAACGCGCAGTTAACCGGCGCCGCTCGAAGTCGGTGACGGGCATACGGTATACATTCGGCACCGCATCGACCGGGAGGTACACCCATGCGAGTCCGTCTACCCGTCGCCCTGGCGATGGCCGCCACGGCGCTGCTCGGCGCCTGCGGCTCGAGCTCCGACAGCGCCGACACCACGACCGCGGCCGGAGGCGACGCCTCCATCACCGCCGGCGCCACCGAGTCCAGCGGGGCGGAAGCCACCGAGGCGGCCAACTCCTCGCTCGACACCAAGACGATCGCCATCAGCTTCCCCAACGGCTCGAAGCAGGACGCCGTGCTCAAGGAGTTCGACGTGGCCAAGGAGACGGCGGCGGCCGAGGGCTACGAGCTGATCATCGACGACCCGGGCAACGACCAGCAGAAGCAGGTGAACACGATCGACACCTGGATCCAGCAGGGCGTGGGCACGATCATCGCCCAGCCGGTGTCGCCCGAGACGATCGAATCGACGGCGGAGAAGGCTCGGGCCGCCGGGATCAAGTGGATCACCTACGCCAACGAGATCGAGAACCAGGACGCCACCCTCGGCTTCGACCACATCGCCGGGGGCAACGCAATCGGCGCCGCCGCCTGCGAGTGGGCCGAGACCAGCAACGGCGGGGCGGCCAAGGTCGCCATCCTCACCTTCGAGAAGGGGGCATGGGCCCAGAAGCGCCGCGAGGGGATCGAGCAGGGTCTGGCCTCGTGCGGCGCCACCATGGACGTGGTGGCCCGCCAGGACGCCCTGTCGCAGACCGAGGGCCTCACCGCCATGAGCACCATCCTGCAGGCCAACCCCGATGTGAACGTGGTGTTGGCGGTGGAGGAGACGGCCACCGAAGGGGCGTTCCAGGCCTTCGTCAACGGGGGCAAGGCCGAGGACGACCCGACGCTGTTCCTGGCCGGCATCGACGGCACGCTGCGGGCACTGGAGCTGATCGAGCAGGGCAGCATGTACCGGGCGTCGGCCGCCCTCAGCCTGACCGAGGTGGGCAAGGGCATGGTGCTGCTGCCCAAGCAGCTCCAGGAGGGCACCGAAGGCGACTACCTGGTACCCCTCGAGCTGGTCACGCCGGAGACGCCGGACCTGCTGGCGAAGTACATCGAGGACCTGGGCTGATCCCTCGATGGGTCTCGAGGTCCGGGGGCTGACCAAGCGCTACGGCGGCGTGACCGTCCTGTCGGGTGTGGATCTCGTAGTGAACGACGGCGAGATCCACGCCCTGCTCGGCGCGAACGGGGCCGGCAAGTCCACCCTGATCAAGTGCGTGTCGGGGGCCGTCACCCCCGACGCCGGCACGATCCGGGTGGGCGACCGCCAGGTGCGCTCCCACTCCCCCCGCTCGGCCCGGGCCGCCGGGGTGGCGGTGATCTACCAGGACTTCAGCGTCGCCGCCTCGCTCGACGTCACCGAGAACGTCTTCCTCGGCCAGGAGCTGCGCCGGGGGCCGTTCGTGCGGCGCCGGGAGCAGCGCCGGCTCACCCGCCAGTGGCTGGCCCGGCTGGGCGCCGATCTCGACCCCGACGCCGGGGTCAGCCTCCTCTCGGGGGCGGGGCTGCAGCTGGTGGAGATCATGAAGGCCCTGGTGTCGGAGCCGAGGGTGCTGATCCTCGACGAGCCCACGGCCGCCCTCACCGCCGAGGAGGCGACCACGCTGGCCGACCAGTGCCGCCGCCTGCGGGATACCGGCCTGGCCATCGTCTACGTGACCCACCGCCTGGGCGAGGTGTTCGAGCTGGCCGACCGGGTGACGGTCCTGCGGGGCGGTGCCGTGACGCTCACCGCGCCCGTGGCCGACACCACCCCGGCCCAGCTGGTGGACACGATCGCCGGGCGGGCGGTGAGCACCCTGACCGCCGAGGCGGCGGCCGGCGCCGGTCCTCCGGTGCTGGAGGTGCAGGGCCTCGTGTCGGCCGGGATCGGGCCGATCGACCTCGAGGCCCGGGCCGGCGAGGTGGTGGGCGTGTACGGGCTGCTCGGCTCGGGCCGCACCGAGCTGCTGGAGACGGTGCTGGGAGCCCAGCCCCGCACTGGGGGCGACGTCCGCATCGACGGTCGCTCCGTGCGCTATCGCCGCCCGGCCGAAGCCGTGGCCGACGGTGTGGCCCTGGTGCCATCGGACCGGCTGCGCAAAGGGGTGTTCCTCACCCTGCCCGGCGCCGACAATGTGCTCCTGCCCACCTACCGTCGGCTGTCGCACCTCCGGCTCCTGCGCCGGCGGGCGGCCGAGGGCACCAGCTTCACCGCCCTGGCCCGGCAGCTGGCGCTCCACCCCCTCACCGGCACCATCCCCGGGCGGAGCTATTCGGGCGGCAACCAGCAGAAGTTGGTGGTGGGCCGGTGGCTGTCGACCCGGTGCCGGGTGCTGCTGCTCGACGAACCGACCCAGGGGGTCGACGTGGGGGCCCGGTCCGACCTCTACGCCGCGCTACGGGCGGTGGCCGCCGCCGGGAGTGCGGTTGTGGTGACGTCGTCGGAGCCCGACGAGCTGCGCCAACTGGCCGACCGGGTGGTGGTGCTGACCCGGGGCCGGGTGGCGGCCGAGCTGCCGGGGGCCGAGGCCACCGAGGGCCGGCTGCTGGAGCTCAGCCACGTCGGCGAGGGAGATCTACAGGGAGAGGGAGACTGAGATGCTGCGCCATCTGCAGCGGTTCCGCAACGCCGAATCGGCCACGTCGCTGGTGCTGACGGTGGCCCTGGTGGCGCTGTGCGTGTACTTCACCGCCCGGTCCGACCGGTTCCTCACCGTGGGCAACCTCCAGGTGATCGTGGCCAACTACTCGGTGATCGCCGTGGCCACCGTGGGCATGGCCATCCTGATGATCTCGGGCCCGGTGGACCTCTCGCTGGGGTCCACCGTGGGGGCCACCGGAACCCTCATGGCGCTGATGGTGCACGACCACCACTGGCCGGCGGCGCTGGCCATCCTGTTCGCCGTGGGCGTGGGGGCCGCCATCGGTGCCGTCAACGGCTCCCTGGTTGCCCTGGCCGACTTCAACCCGGTGATCGTCACCCTCGGCACCCAGCTCTTCGTGCGGGGCGCGCTGGAGCTGATCCGGGACACGCCCGTGTTCGAGCTCGGCCCCACGTTCCGCACGATCGGAGCCGGCCGGTGGCTCGGTCTCCCGGTGCAGGGCTGGATCGCGGCGGCCGTGTTCGTGGCCGGCGGGGTGTTCCTCACACTCACCCCGTGGGGCCGCTACGTCTACGCCATCGGCATCAACCGGCAGGCGGCCTACCTGTCGGCCCTGCCGGTGCGCCTCCTGCCGTTCCTGTTGTACGTGGCCACCGGGGCCGGGGCCGGCCTGGCCGGGATGCTGCTGGCGGCCCGGCTCAACGGCGCCTCCCCCGGCGACCAGGGCCTCGGCTTCGAGCTGCAGGCCCTCACCGCCGTGCTGTTGGGCGGGGTGGCCTGGGCCGGCGGTCGGGGCCGCCTGACCGGCGTGCTGCTGGCGCTGGTGTTCCTGGGCGTGCTGGAGAACGGGCTGACCCTGCTCAATGTGTCGCCCTTCGTGCAGATGGTGGTGCGGGGTCTGGCCCTGGTCGTGGCGGCCGGGCTCGACGCCCTGTCCACCAGGCTCACCGGCCGGGTCCGGTTCCGCCAGCGAGCGGTGGCCCAGACGACGGCGGCCATCGAGCCGGCCGAGCCCCGAGACACCCCGGCCGAACCGGCCCAGGTCTGATCCCGGTCCGATCTGATGCCCCCAGCCGTCACCGGTGACGGCGCCGAGCATCAGATCCGGACCTGCCTGATCTCATGTCCCCAGACGTCACCGGTGACCGCCCCGGGCACCAGATCGGGAGTCAGGCGCCGACCTGCTTGCGGGTCTTGCCCAGCACCCACTCTCCCGAGGTCACAGGGCCGTAGCGGGGCGGGTTTCCCGGGCCGCTGCAGCCCGGTAGGCAGGTGATGACGGCGTCGAAGTTGGGCTGATGGAAGAACGGGATCGAGACCCGCTCCCGGCCCGCCACCTCGGCCGGCGGATTCACCACCCGGTGCATGGTCGACACCCACCGGTCGTTGGTCCAGCGGGCCATCAGGTCGCCGATGTTGACCACGAACGTGCCCGGCCGGTGGGGCACGTCGGCCCACTCCCCCGCCTTGGTCAGCACCTGCAGCCCACCGGGGGCGTCTTCCTGGTGGAGGATGGTCATCGAGCCGTAGTCGGAGTGGGCGCCCCGCCGCAGCTGGCCCTGTCGGGGCGGGCGGCTCTGGGCCGGGTACCAGTTCACGCACAGGTTGGTGATGTGCCGGTCGATGAAGGGCTGGAACCACGCCTCGGGCAGACCGAGAGCGAGGGCGAAGGCCCGCATCAGGTCGGCCGCCAGCCGTTCCAGGGCGCCGTAGTAGGCGAGCAGCGCCGGCCGCAGGTCCGCCGGCCGCTCGGGCCAGATGTTGGGGCCGAAGAAGTACTGGTGCTCGAGCGCCGACAGCCCCGTCTCGCCCGGCGCCGGAACCGGAGCGGGCGGGTCGAAACGGCTGAGGCGGAACAGCTCGCACAGGTCGGGTGGGGTCTCGTGGTCGAGGCTGCGGGCCAGAGCGGAACCGCCCAGGGCCTCATAGCCCCGGAAGAACCAGCTGTGCTCCGGCCGGTAGCGCGCCTTGTCGGCCCCGGGAAGATGGAAGAAGTCGAGCGAGGCGGCCACCGCCCGGTCGATCACCTCCGGTGCCACCCCGTGGCCCCCGATCACAAGGAAGCCGAGGTCTTCACAGGCCCGTCCGATGGCAGCCGCCACTCCCGGCCGGTCGCTGCCGTCGAGGAACGGACCGAGGTCCACAACCGGGATTCCGCCCGCTGTCGAGGTCGAGTGTGCCGTGCCCATTCGCATACCGTACACAAGCCTTCTACCTTGACAGCGAGGCCTCATCTCGCGTTAACGAGCAGTTCACGGCCATGCTTGTCGCATTATGCATACGGTATGCAATCCTGAGGCGTCCCATCAGGAGCATCTCGTCAGCACCTCACCACGGAGGAACCATGCGCTTCACCCGTTCCCTGGCCGCCGCCATCGGCGCCGCCGGCCTGGTGGCCACCGCCTGCGGCAGCAGCAGCAGTTCGGCCACCGACACCGACGCCAGCTCCACCGAGGCCACGGCGGCCAGCGCCACCACCGAAGCCGGGGCTACCGCCGGCAGCGAGGCCGGCGGCGGCACGGTGACCATCGGGGCCATCGAGATGCTCTCGGGCAGTGGCGCCTTCTACGGCAAGGCGGTGCAGGAGGGCCTCGAGGTGGCCGTCGACGAGCTGAACGCCAAGGGCGGCATCCTCGGCAACACGGTGGAGCTCAAGGTGGAGGACAACGCCTCCGACAACGCCCAGACCACCACCCTGGTCAACAAGTTCGCCGCCGACGACTCGGTGGGCGCCATCATCCCGCCCACCTACCAGCCCAACTTCAACGCCGCCTGCTCGGCCGCCACCGAAGCGGAGCTACCGATCGTGTCGGCCCAGTCGGGCCCGGCCGATCCGGCCAACAACACGGCCAACTTCTGCTTCACCATGACCACCGATCCGGTGCCGCAGGTGACCTTCACGCTGAATGCGCTGAAAGAGCTCGGCCTCACCGAGCTGACCATGGTCTACGACCAGGACAACGGTTATGTCGCCTTCCAGCGGCCGAACATCGCCAAGGCAGCGGCCGACGTGGGCATCACGATCACCGAGATCGGCGTCCCCGGCGGCACCACCGACTTCGGGCCCCAGATCACCCAGTTGATCGAGGGTGCCCCCCAGGCCACGTTCCCCTTCTTCACCATCGAGGACGCCGCCCGCTTCATGAAGCAGGCGGCCGACAAGGGATACGAGGGCACGTGGTTCGACCCGGTGAGCCAGCTCACGTCGAAGCGGATCCCCGAGCTGTCGGGCGGGGCGGCCGTGGGTCTGCTGGCCTCCACCCCCCAGTCGGCCGGTGACATCGAGAGCTTCCAGGCCTTCCTCGACGCCTATGAGGAGAAGAACGGCCAGCCGCTCGACGACCCCACCTACACCGGCTTCGGCTACGACGCCCTCATGAACCTGGCGGCGGCCATGGAGACGGCCGGGTCCACGTCGGACCGGGCCAAGATCCAGGAGGCCCTGGCCGCCCAGACCAAGCCCTGCTACTCGATCTGCTTCACCCTGTCCGCCAGCGGCGCCACCAACGGCGCCTTCCTGGCCGACCAGTTCTACCTGGTGGAGCTGACCGACAAGGGCTTCGAGCCGGCCACCTAGGACCGGGCGGAGCAGGCAACGGGAAGGGGCCGGCCGATGGGATCGACGCTGCTGGAAGTCCGGGGGGTCACCAAGACCTTCGGCGGGGTCACCGCTGTCGACGACGTCACCTTCGAGGTGGCCGAGGCGACGGTGACCGCCCTCATCGGGCCGAACGGGGCAGGCAAGACCACCCTGTTCAACGCCATGACCGGCTTCGGCCGGCCCGATGCCGGCACCGTCACCTTCGCCGCACGGCCGTGCACGGCCTGGCCCCCACCGGGTGGCCCGCCTGGGCATGGTCCGCACGTTCCAGTCGATTCGGATGCTGGGCGGGCTGACGGTCTACGAGTCGCTGCCGGCGGCCCGCCTCGGCAGCGCCACGGCCGGTGCCCGGCGGGCCCGGGCCCGGGCCGTGCTCGACCGTCTGGGCCTGGCCGAGCTGGCCGACCGGGTGTGCGACAGCCTCCCGCTGCTGGCCCAGCGCAAGGTGGAGGTGGCCCGGGCCCTCATGTGCGAGCCCCGCCTGGTGCTGCTGGACGAGCCGACGGCCGGGGCCACCGTGGCCGAGCGCGACGAGCTGGCGGTGATCATCGGCGAGCTCCGGGCGGCGGGCACCACGGTGGTGGTGATCGAGCACAACGTGCCCTTCGTGATGGCGGTGAGCGACCACATCGTGGTGCTCGACTTCGGCAAGGTCGTGGCCGCCGGTGACCCGGCCGACGTGGCGGCCGATCCGGTGGTGCAGGAGATCTACCTTGGCCAGTGACGCCGGGCCGGGCGCCCGGCCCCCGAAGGACGACGCCGGCTCCCAGGCCGCGCTGACCATCGAGTCCCTCGACGTGGCCTACGGCGCCATCCGGGCGGTGCAGGAGGTGTCGCTGGCCGTGGCCCGGGGCCGGGTGACGGCCCTGGTCGGCTCGAACGGGGCGGGCAAGAGCTCGGTGCTGCGGGCCGCCGCCGGCCTGCTCCCGGCCAGAGCGGGGCGGGTGCTGGTGGGCGACGTCGACGTCACCCGCCTGCCGGCCCGCAAGCGCCTGCTGGAGCACGGGGTGGCCCTCGTGCCCGAGGGACGGTCGGCGTTCACCACGATGACGGTGCGGGAGAACCTCGACCTCGGCCTCCGGGTGGGGCGGGCCCGGGCCGCCGCCGGCGTGGCCGCCACCTTCAGCCTCGACGAGGCGTTCGAGCTGTTCCCGGTGCTGGCCCAGCGGGCCGACAACCGGGCCCAGGTGCTGTCGGGAGGCGAGCAGCAGATGCTGGCCATCGCCCGCAGCCTGTTGATGTCGCCCTCGGTGCTGCTGGTCGACGAGCCGTCGATGGGCCTCGCTCCCCTGCTGGTGCGGCGGATCTTCGCCGTGATGGCCGACGTGTTCGAGCGCCATGAGGTGTCGGTACTGCTGGTGGAGCAGGACACGGCGATCGCCCTCGAGCTGGCCGCCGACGGCTATGTGCTCGAGTTCGGCCGGATCGTGGCCAGCGGCCCGTCGGCCGAGCTGCGGGACGACCCCCGCCTACGCCGGGCCTACCTCGGCGCCACTGATGCCCTCGGCATCCCGGTGGCGCCGGTGGGGGCCGGAGCCGACCTCGCCCCGGAAGGGAGCATCCCGACGTGATCCAGTACCTGATCGACGGCCTCGCCACCGGCAGCCTCTACGTGCTGCTGGCTCTCGGCTTCACCCTCGTGTTCGGCGTGATGGGGATGATGAACGTGGCCCACGCCGACCTCTACATGCTCGCCGTGTTCAGCTTCCTGTGGCTCGGCACCGACGCCGGGTTGGGTACCGCCCCCGGTTTCGTGCTCGGGGTGGTGGCCGCCGTGGCCGCCGGTTGGCTGATCTTCGTGGTGGTGCTGAGCCGGGTCGACAAGGCCGTTCCCCTGGCCCTGTTCGTGGGCACCCTGGGGGTGAGCTATGTGATCGAGAACCTGGTGGCCAAGCTGGTGGAGTTCCGGGCCCGGTCGGTCCCGCCCCTGTTCACCACCACCACCTGGCAGGTGGCGGGACTGCGTATCACCAACTCCGACGTGGCCGTGCTGGTGGCCACGCTGGCCATGGGGTTGGGGCTGCTGGCGTGGCTCAAGCTGTCGTCCACCGGGCAGCTCCTGCGGGCGGTGTCGGAGAACACCCAGCTGTCCGAGGTGGTGGGCATCGACACGGGCCGGATGATGGGCCTGTCGGTGGTGATCGCCTCGGCCATAGCCGGCCTGGGCGGGCTGCTGGTGGCGAACAAGACCCAGGGCATCAACCCGTTCGTGGCCAACGACGTGTCGCTCAAGATGTTCGCCGTGGCCGTCGTGGCCGGCGCCGGCTCGGTGGGCGGGGCCATGCTGGTGGGCTTCGCCCTCGGCATCGTGGAGTCGCTGGCCGTGGCCTACGTCGGCTCCACCTGGCAGAACGTGATCGGCCTGCTGGCCATGGTGGCCGTCCTCCTGTTCCGACCGCAGGGCCTGTTCGGCCGCTACAACCGGGTGGGTTGATCGATGCTGGCCGTGATCACCCCTTATGTCGACAGCGTGCTGGTGGTGGCGATGTCCTACGCCGTCATCACCCTCGGGCTCCAGCTCACGCTGGCCTCGGGCCAGTTCTCGGTGGCCCATGCCGCCCTGGCCGGCCTCGGCGGCTACGCCGCCGGCCTGGCCAGCATCGACGGGCACTGGCCGTTCCCCCTGGCCCTGGCGTCCGGCGCCGCCACGGGTCTGGTGGCGGGAGCGATCCTGGCCGCCGCCCTCGCCCGCACCAGCGGCATCCTGCTGGGGACGGTGACGATCGCCGTGGGCCAGACGCTGGCCGTGCTGATGCGCAACCTGGACACCGCCTTCGGGCTGCGCCTTGGCGGCTCCCAGGGCCTGTCGGGCATCCCCACCCGTACCAGCCTGGGATGGGCAGCCGGCACGCTGGCCGTGGCCCTGGCCGCCGCCCTGGCCCTGCGGGCCAGCGGGGTGGGCCTGTCGATGCTGGCCGTGGGGCGCGACGAGACCGTGGCCCGCTCGCTCGGCATCTCGGTGCTGGCCACCCGCCTGTGGGGCTTCGCCGGCGGCGGGGCCCTGGCCGGCCTGGGCGGCGCACTGATCGCCCACAACAACGGGATCGTGGAACCCAAGGACCTGTCGTTCGCCAGCGAGCCTCTGTTCTTCATCTTCCTCATGATCGGCGGGCTGGCCACGCCGTGGGGGGCGGTGGCCGGCGCCGTTGGCGTGTGGTGGCTGCAGGAGCTCCTGCGGTTCCCCTGGAGCGACGACGGCACGTTCGGTTTCCTCGACCAGCAGGACCGCTACTGGATCCTGGGCGTGGTGCTGATCCTGGTCGTGTTGTTCCGTCAACAGGGTGCTATCCCCCGCCGTGCGCTGCGGGCGCCGTCGGGTGCAGCACAATAGGGCGGTGGCCACCATGGACAAGCTCACCGCGGTACCGCCGAAGCAGTCGACCTACGAGGTGGTGTACCAACGGCTGCGCCGGGCCGTGCTCGACGGCACCATCACCGCCGGCTCCCGCCTGGTCGAGGCCGAGCTGGCCGAGCAGTTGGAGGTGTCCCGCACCCCGATCCGGGAGGCGCTGCGCCGCCTGGAGAGCGACGGCCTGGCCCAGCGGGTGAGCGGGCGGGGCCTGGTGGTGACGCCGAGCGGCCCCGACGACATCGGCGACATCGGCCTGCTGCGGGTGGAGATAGAGGGCCTGGCCGCCCGGCTGGCGGCCCAGCGGGCGTCCAAGGCCGACTGGGAGGACGTGGCGGCCCGCATCGAGGCCATGCGGACGGCGGCTGACGCCGCCGAGCTGGCCCAGGCCCACCTCCGGGTCCACCGGGCCATCTACGCCCTCGGGTTCAGCCCCCGCATGTCGGGCTTCTTCGACAACCACCTGTTGGCCTACATCGAGGTGTCGGTGTCGGTGGGCCCGGGCTACGACGCCGACCCCGAGGCCTCGTACCGCCAGCACATGCAGCTCCTGGCCGCCCTGTCGTCGGGGAACGTCACCCGGGCGGTGAAGGCGGCCCGGGAGCATGCCGAGGGCGGGGCCCGCTTCGCCCGGCGGCCCACCCCGGGCTGATCCCCAACCCCCAGCGGCCCGCGGAGGGGCCCGGCCATGCGCATCCTCGTCTGCAATGTCAACACCACCGCCTCCATGACCGAGACCATGCACCGGGCGGCGGCGGCCGTGGCCGGGGCCGGCACCGAGATCCTGAGCGCCACCCCGGCCTTCGGGCCGGTGTCGGTGGAGGGGTACTACGAGAGCTACATCTCGGCCGCCGCCGTGCTCGACACGCTGGCCACCTGGACCGGGCCCGAGGTCGACGCCGTGGTGTGGGGCGGCTTCGGCGAGCACGGGCGGGAAGGGGCCCAGGAGCTGCTCGACGTGCCCGTCATCACGATCACCGAGGCGGCGGCCATGGCCGCCTGCCTGCTCGGCCACTCCTACGGGGTGGTCACCACCCTGCGCCGGGCCTGCCCCCAGATCGAGGACCAGCTCCGGCTGGCCGGCCTGCTGGAACGATGCAAGGCGATCGTGGCCACCGACCTGGGCGTGCTGGAGCTGGAGGAGAGCGAGGAGGCCACGGTGGCCGCCTTCGCCGCCGCCGCCCGCCGGGCCCTCGACGCCGGGGCCGAGGTGTTGTGCCTCGGGTGCGGGGGCATGGCCGGCATGGCCCGGAGGCTGACCGACGAGCTGGGCGTGCCGGTGGTCGACGGGATCGAGGCGGCGGTGAAGATGGCCGAGGGGCTCGTTCACCTCGGGCTGCGCACGTCCAAGTTCAACGCCTTCGCTGCTCCCCTGCCGAAACCCCGCCCCGGCTGGCCCGTCTCCGGCTGACCCGCACCCCGCTCCCCTCCCACTTTTCATCCAGGGCGTCACCGGCGACGTCGTGGACGAAAAGGTGGCGGGTTTCGGCGTTCAGAGGAGGCGCCAGGCGTCGTCGAGAGCGGCATGGGTCTGGTCGAGGTCGGCGCCGAGCTGGCGGGCGGCCACCACGAAGGCCTCGGCCGCCTCCCGGAGGCCGTCGGCCACCTCGCCGGCGCTGGCGCCTGGGGCAGGGCCCAGGTCGCGCACGAACGTGCCCTTGTGCCCCTTCGACTCCACCACGGCCGACAGCTCCAGCAGCTCGTAGGCCTTGGCCACCGTGCCCTTGGCCAGGCCGAGGTCGGCCGCCAGCTGGCGGATCGTGGGCAGACGGGTGCCGGGGGCCAGGGTACCGGTGACCGCCATCCGGGTCACCTGCTGGCGGATCTGCTCGTAGACGGGCAGCGCCTGGCTGGGATCGACCCGGAGGATCATGCCCCGGCCGGCTCCGGGGCGGCGTTCGCCGGCGGGGCCGACAGGAGCTTGTCGAGCCCCAGACGCCGGGTACCGAGCCAGACCCCGACGGCGAGCAGCCAGCACACCGCCGCCACCAGCCCCAGGCCAACCCGGGTCGACGCCTCGGCCAGCAGGGCCAGCGCCAGCGCCAGGCCGGGCTGTGCCATCCCTCTGGACACCGCCAACCGACGGGCGAGGTCGTCGGCCCGTCGCAGCTCCGGCGGGAGGGCCGGTCGGCGCCGGGTGACGATCCGCCACTGCATCGCCACCACACCGGCCACGACGCCCAGAGCGGTACCGGCCCAAGGCCACCCCGGGCCCCGGTCGGTGGTGTGGGCGGTGGTGCCGGCGAGGTCGGTAGCGGCGAGGATCACGGCCCCCATCGCCGCTGCGCCCAGCAGCCACTGCTCACCCGGGGATGTGTAGTCGCTGAGCCGGCGCCGGGTCAGGTCGGCGGCACGGGCCCCTCCCCCGTCGGGGCGGCGCCAGTGGTGGAGCTCGGCCGACAGGGAGCCGAGCATGATCCCTGCGAACCCGGACAGCACGATGTTCGGACCCGAGCCGTCGACCGAGAGCAGGAGGGCCGACAGCACCCCCAGGAAGCCGCCCAGCCAGCGCCGCCACCTGACCCGCTGGAGCCAGCGGGTCAGCAGGAGCCGGGATGGCTCGTCGCCGCTCAACCGGGCGGCGATGCGGCCGGCATCGGGGTCGTGACCGGCCAGGTTGCGCCCCAGGACGAACAGCGCGAACGCTCCCAGCAGGGTGACGACGATGGCCACCAGCACCGAGACGATGTTCGATCCGCTCCAGCCGCCCTCGCCCTCGACTACCGAGGCAGGGACGACGAACAGCACGCCGAGGCCGATGACGACGATCAGCAGCGGATAGCCGCGGAGCACGAGCACGCGTCCCCACCGGCCCGTGCGCCCGGCCCGTTCGCTGCGGTCGGCCGACCAGACACCGGCCAACAGGCTGGCCCCGGCGACCACCGCCAGCACCGATCCGATCGCCCACCCCATCGCCATGCCACCTCCGTGCGCCGACCTCCGACCTGGAAGCCTGCCGACATGAGCCCTTGACTTGACCCATTGTCACAGTACAGTGTGACAAGCATATGTCAACCACGTTCTCTTCCCCCACGGACCCTGCGGACCGGATCGAGGCGCTCCTCGATCAGCTCGTCCCACGGCCCGGGCCCCCGTGGCGGCGCTTCGCCATCGCCTTCGGCCTCACCGTGGCGGTGGTGCTCGGGGCCCTGTCGTGGACGATGGGCGTGATCGCCCCCAATCCCACCGGCACCGTCAGCTACAGCGGGGGCAGCGAGCCCACCTACGTCGCCGAGCGCAACGCCATCGCCGTGACCGTCTACCTGCCGAACCAGTCGAAGCGCACGGTGCGCCTCACCGGCGTGACCCTGGCCGACGCACCCGGGATCCGGTTGGTCGACGTGGGGGCCCGGTTGGAGCCCGAGTTCCCGGCCGACAACCAGGAGTGCACCACCGAGGGGGCCGTCACCAGCTGTGTGGGCCCGGCCGTCCCGGTGGAGGACGGCCAGTTCGGGCCGTGGCCGACCGACCTGTCGGCCCTGCCGCTCACGGTCCCGAGGGGGGCCACGGTGTGGCTCCACCTCCTGCTCGACCCGACCTCGTGCCAGGGCCCACACGAGTTCCCGTGGGGCCACGTCGACGCCACCTTCGACTTCGGCGACGGCGGCTTCCCGGGTTGGTCCCGCACCATCCGGGTGCAGGATGCGTTGGCCGAGACCGACCAGGACCTCCGGCTGAGCGACGGCGAGGGCAGCCAGGTGTACCCGCCGATCGACGGTCGGGGCGGCGACGGCGCCGGCTGGCTGGCCGCCGCCTGCCGCCTGATCCAGGACAGCTAGCCTCCGCCCCGCGGCGGCGGCCCGGCGGGAACCCGCCGATCAGACCTCGGTCACGACGACCCGGCGGATCGACCGGCGAAGGTCGGCGAAGGAGGCGACGTCGGCCTGGATGGCGGCCTTGGCCTCGTCGTCGTTGAAGAACTTCGTGCTCAGGTCGTCCCGGGAGGAGAAGGCGCACAGGGCGATCCCGTCGAGCGGCAGACCCGACAGCACGGCCACCACCGACAGCTGGGTGTAGTCGCACATGGCGGCGTGCATGCGCAGGGCCAGCGGGCCGTGCACGTCACGCCAGTGGTCGTCCGACTCCCGGTGGGTGAGGTCGGGGTGGCCGACCATGCCGAACGCAGCGATCACCCGTCCGGCCGGGGCCGGGCCGGACCGCGCCTTCACCGGGCGGGCGTAGGCCACGTAGAGGCCGACGTCGGCCACCGAGGCCACGGCCTCGATCTCGTCGGTGGGCACCCGCACCACGGCCGAGAACGGCCGGGCCTCGCTCTCGTCGGGGTGGTTGACGTAGACCGTGCCCCCCAGTCGGGCCCCCACGGCGGTGGCGGTGGCGGTATCGGTTCCCAGTGCGACGAGCTCCAGCATGGGCTCATCCTGGCACGCCGGGCGGCACGGCGCAGCCTGGCGGCCGGTCCGGGCGGACGGTCGGGCCGTCAGCCCCAGCCCAGCTCCTCCAGGCGATCGTCGTCGATGCCGAAGTGGTGGGCCACCTCGTGGACCACCGTGACCATCACCTCGTCGGACAGCTCGTCGAGGTCGGCCGCCTCGGCGCACAGGGGTAGCCGGTACAGGATGATCCGGTCGGGGAGCACCATCCCGCCGTAGTCGTCCCGCTCGGTGTGGGGCACGCCGTCGTACAGGCCGAGCAGGTCCTCGGTGGGGTGGGCGTCCTCCACCAGGATCACCACATTGTCGAGCAGGGCCAGGATCTCGTCGGGCAGCTCGTCGATGGCGTCGGCCACCAACGCCTCGAACTCCTCCTCGGGGATCGGCTGCACGGTCTGGAGGGTACCGGTGGAGGAACGGCGGCCGGTGGGCCACCGATCCTCCACCGGGCCGACTCAGGGCTGGGCTGGCGCCGCGCCCTCCAGGATCCGGTCGGTCGGGGGAGGCGACACCGGGGAGTTGGCCTCGACGTAGCTCACGAACGCCGCCAGATCGTCGCCGCCGCCCAGCCGGTTGGTGCCCTGGGTGAGCACGGTGAAGGCGTCGCCCCCGTCGGCCAGGAAGTTGTTGACCGTCACCCGGTAGGTGGCGGAGGGATCGATCGGCGTGCCGTTCAGGGTGATCGTCTCGATCGGCACCCGGTTACCGAAGGCCTCCGCCGGCAGGTACTCGAACTGCAGGCCCTCGGACACACCGAGGATGAGGATGTCGCGCCCACCGGCCCGACCCGGCACGGCCTGCTGCTCCAGCACGTCATGGAGTTGCTGACCCGTCAGATCCATCGTCACCAGCAGGTTGCCGAAGGGCTGCACGTCGAACAGCTCCCGGAACGTGATCGGCCCGGCGTCGAGATCGGCCCTGACCCCGCCCGGGTTCATGAGGGCGATCTGGGCCCCACCGTCGGCTACCGCGCTCGTGGCCGCCAACTGGGCGTCGGCGATCAGGTTGGCCAGCGACGACTCGGTGTTCCGGTTGGCCGAACGGGTGATGGCCTCGGTGGCCTCCCCCTTCACCGCGCCCCCCTTCGGGCCGGCCAGGGCCTCCCATTTGGCCAGGATGGCCTGCTGGGTGGGGTCGGGGGTCACGGTGCGCAGCACCAGGTGATTGGTGGAGGTGACCTGGTCACGCACCACGTCGCCGCTCCGGCGGTCGACCACCAGATTGGTCTCGGTGACCACCCGGCCGAACGAGGAGGCCGAGGTCACCCATCGGGGCTTGCCCTTGGGATCGGGGATGTTGCACACGTAGGGCTGGTGGGTGTGGCCGGTCACCACGAGATCGATCTCGGGATCGAGGTTCTTGGCGATGTCGACGATGGGACCGGAGATGCCGTCGCACTGGCTGTAGGTCCCGGTCTGCAGGCCCCCCTCGTGGAGCAGCACCACCACGGTCTTCACGCCGTCTTCCTTCAGCCGCCGGACCGCCCGGTTGGCGCTGGCCACCTCGTCGCGGAACTCGAGGCCCTGGATCCCCTTCTGGGCCACGAGCACCGGGGTGTCCTCCAGCGTCATGCCGATGAAGCCGACCTTCACGCCGTCCACCTTCTTGACCCACGTGGGTGGGAGCACGGTGCGCTTGGACGACCCGTAGAACACGTTGGCCGCCAACCACGGGAAGTCGGCCCCGTCGTAGGGGGTCTGGGGGAAGTAGCAGCCGTCCACCGGGTGGCAGCCGCCCTTCTGCATGCGCAGCAGCTCGGTGAGCCCCTCGTCGAACTCGTGGTTGCCCACGCTCGACACGTCGAGACCCATGGCCTCCAGCGACTCGACCGACGGCTCGTCGTGGAACAGGCCGGACAGGAACGGGGTGCCGCCGATGAGGTCGCCGGCGGTGACGGTGAGAGAGCGGGTCTTGCCGGCCCGGAGCTTGTCGAGCGTCGTGGCCAGGTAGGCGCCGCCGCCCACCAGGTTGTTACCCGGATCGAGGGCCGGTCCCAGGGTGGCGTCGTTGCCGCCGGGCGTCTCCAGCCAGCCGTGGTAGTCGTTGAACGACAGGATCTGCACGTCGACCGTCCGGGGCGGCCGCCGGCCGGGGCCGTGGTCGGCGTCGGCCGTCCCTGAGCCGAGGAGGCTCAGCACCAACCCGACGATCAGCAGACCTACACCCAGCCGGACACGGCGGGGTCGCTTCGGATGCAGCACGGAGGCACCTCCAGGGGGCGGGTCGACACGGCCCATCGCACTGGATGGAGCCGCAAGGAACGCCAAGCATCGCCTGATCAGGCACCTGTTGGCAAGGACCCTTTTGGAGCCGCCCGCTCAGCCGGTCAGTGGGCCGCCGATCACCAGCGGGGGTTCCGTGATGGAGGGGGCGGTCGTGGCCCGGGTGGTGGCGGGGAGGGTGGGAGCGACGGTCTGGGTGGTGACAGCCCGGGTAGTGGTGGTGGTCGAGACCCGGACGGTCGTGGTGGTGACGTCGGCCGTGGTGGTGGTACGGCCGGTGGTGGTGGTGCGGCCGGTGGTGCTCGTCGCCGCTTCTGCGGTGGTGGTGGTGCGACCGGAGGAGGCGGTGGTGGACTCGGCCGTGGTGGTAGTGATGCGGCCGGAGGAGGCGGTGGTGGACTCGGCCGTGGTGGTGGTGATGCGGCCGGAGGAGGCCGACGTGGTGGCCGACGACGGCGGCGCCGGGGCCGTGGTGGACGGTTGATCAGCCCGGGTTGCGGTGGTCACCGTGACCACAGGCGTCACCCGACCGGGCGTACCGACGGTGGTCCCCCGCCGCGCCGGCGAGGTGGCCACCGACCGGGGCACGACCGTGGCCACCTTCACCTTCCGGCTGTTGGCCGGCGCCGACGCCTCGGTCGGAGCGGGGGTGGCCGGGTCGGGCGGCAGGGAGCTGGGAGCGATCCCCACCGCTCCGGGCGTGGCCGCCCCGTTGCGGGCCCGGGCAGCGGCGCCGTCGATCGTGGTGGGCGCCGCCGGTGAGAACAGCGGGGCTGGCCGGCTCCCGTCGATCTCGGACGATTCACCCCGGCTCATCAGCCAGATGACGCTGCCCAGTAGCACGATGGCCAGGGCCACCAGCGTCCCCGGCGAGGGCCGGAACGACAGGATCCGCTCCGTCATATCCGATGCCGGTTCAGCCGGCGACCAGTGGTAGCGGTGTAGCCGATCGATGGCCTCCTCCCCGGCAGCAGCCGGCATGACCGGCTCCGGGGCGGCCGATGCGGCCCCAACCACGAGTCCGGCAGCCGGGCCGGGCGTGAATGCGTCGGATGGCGTCACAACCGGTTGGCCCAGCGCCGGAACCTGGCGGCGGACCAGGACCTTGGCCACGGCCCGACGCAGCTCGCTCTCGTCGTCGAAGAGGGGCCCCGACGGGGCAACGGCCGACGGATCCCGCTCGGCCTGGCGCTGGCGGGCGAATGTCCGGCTCGTCAGCAGCACCCAGGCGCCGAAACCGTCCGGGTCGTCGAGCTCGCCGAGGTGCAGCCACACCGACTGGAAGGTGTCGGTGGCCACCCGGGCCGCTTCCGCCCGCTCCCCCACCAAATCCTGGGCCGCCGCCAACACGGGCCCGAACCACCGGTCGAAAAGGAGGGCGAAACTCTCCGTGGTGCCGGCGCGGACATCGGCGACGAGGTCCGCATCGTTCCGGTCCGCCCGATCCGCCATGTCGATCTCCTGCGCCCTGAGCGCCCGGCCCGGCGCCTGGAGCCCAGCATAGTGGGGGTGCCTGTCGGCACGCCGGGCCGAGCGATGCAACCGATGTCACACCAGGGACAGACAGGGCGCCCCGGGTGCGGGCAGGCTCAGGGCGTGGTCTTGGCCTGGGAGGCGCGGCCTCCCGGGCCCGTCACCGTGAGCGCCACCCGGGTACCCGCCGTGGCGCAGAAGTTCTTGCTCCCCTTGCCCGCACCGTCGTAGGTGACCCCGTTGACGGCCAGCGACGACGTGTCGGCGTTGCTGGCCGACCAGGCCGCCGTATACGGCTGGAGGTTGGCCTCCACCACACCGCAGGCGCCCTTCGGGTTGGCGGCCACGGTGAACGTGGTGATCACCGGCTTCGGCACCGTCGAGGAAGTGGTGGTGGTGTCGCTGGTCGGCGTGGTCCGGGTGACCGACGAGGTGGCCGTGGTCGGTTCGGTGCTCGCGGTGGTGGCCGTGGTCCCTGTGGTGGAGGGGCTGGTGGCCGTGGTCGACCCCGTGGTGCTGGCGCTGGTGGCCGTGGTCGTGGCCCGGGTGGTGGCCGTGCTGGTGGTGGTGGCCCGGGTGGTGGATGTGGTGGCCCGGCGGGTGGTGGAGGTGACGGAGGACTGGGCGATCGACGTCTCGGACGACGCCGACGTGGTGCTGGCCGTGGTGGCGGTGGTGGACTCCTCGGGGGCGGCCGGAGCCGACGAGGGAGCCGAGGCGGACGGCGCAGCCGGCGGCACCGTGGTGGACACCGCATCGGTGGCCGTCTCGGTGTCGTCGCCCCGGGTCGTCAAAAGCAGCGCCCCCACCAGGACCAGGACCACCACCGCGGCGATCCCGGCCAGGACCTGGGGCGAGCCCAGCAGGCCACCCCGAGGCGGCGGCTCGTAGCGGTGCACCCGCTGTGGCGGCTCGTCGGTTGCGGCCCCGAACGCCCCCAGCGACGGCATGGCCTGGGTCGCCATCTCGGCCGCCTGGCCCACCGACCCGCCCAGGATCGAACCCGACCCCGGTGTGCCGGCGAAACCGGAGCCCGGAACCCCCCCGGCGAAGCCGGCGGGTGGGGCCTGGGGCGGGGTGGGCAGGCTGGCGCCGGCGAATCCGGCCTGTGCCGGGGAGGCTGGTACTGCGCCGGCGAATCCAGCGGGGGCGGGGGCCGAACCGGCGGCACCGGCGGCGGCCGGGCCGAAGGGTGAGCCGATGGCGCCGGCGGCACCGTGCAGAGCCTCGGTGAGGCCGGCGGCCGACGGCAGACCCCGGGCCACGAGAGCGACGGCAACGGCCGCCGCGGCATCAGGGGCGGTGGCCAGCAACGGAACCGGCGCCGCCTCTTCCCGGTCGGGAGGGGTGGCCAGCCGCTCCCGGGCGAAGGTGCGACTCGTTTCCACCGCCCAGGCCCCGAAGCCTTCGGGGTCGTCCAACCGGTCGAGGTGGTACCACAGCGCGTGGAACGTGTCGGTTGCCACCTCGGCTGCGGCCTGGGGATCGCCCAGGATGTCCTGGGCCTCACCCAACACCCGGCCGAACCAGCGCTCGAAGAGGCGCCCGAAGGCGAAATCCTCACCTCGTCGGATGCCGTCGACCAGCTCCGCGTCCGAGCGCCAGCCCAAGACCTCCATGGACCAATCCTCCCACGCCCCGGCCGTGGAGCGTAGTCACGCTGGGATCATTGACCCAACAACAGGTGCTGGGCCCGCTCCCGGAACTGGGCGATGTTCGCCTCCTTGACGCCCTCGTAGCCCCGCACGATGTCGGGCAGCTCGGCCACCTCCACCGCCCGGTCGTAGGAATCGGGGGACAGACCGGCCAGCGCCTTGTCCACCATCGCTTCGTACTCCCCGATCAGGGCCCGTTCCATCTGGCGGTGGCCGGTGCGCCCGAAGGGGTCCGCTGCGGTGCCCCGCAGCCGCTTCATCCGGGCCAGTGCGGCGAACGCCGCCTCGCCGCTGCGACCGAGGCCGATCTTGTGGTCCACCCCCATGCGCCGGAGCATCGGGGGGTGCAGCTTGTAGGTGATCTGGGCCTCGGGCCCGAACTGCTCGGCCAGCGCCTCCTTGAACGCGGCCGACCGGTGGAGCCGGGCCACCTCGTACTCGTCCTTGTAGGCCATCAGCTTGTACAGGTAGCGGGCCACGGCTTCCGAGAGCCGGGTGTCGGCCCCCACCGCCTGCTCCCGCCGCCGGACCTCGGCCACCTTGTCCACGTAGCGCTTGGCGTAGGCGGCGTCCTGGTAGTCGATCAGGTCGGCCACCCGGATCTCCAGCAGGCGCCGCAGCTCGGGCGACGGGCTGGGCACCGTGGCGATCAGCGAGTCGGCCTTCTTCGACCGCTTGGCCGCCGCCTTGCGCACCGCCCCGGGCCGCTCCAGATGCAGGGAGTCCAGCCATGACGGGTCGTGGGCGATCTTGCGCCCGATGCGGAAGGCCTGGGTGTTGGTGTCGATCGAGACCCCGTTGAGCTCGATGGCTTGCTCGATGGCGGCGGCCGAGATCGGGATCACGCCCTGCTGGTAGGCGGCGCCCAGCACGATCACGTTGGCCGGCATGTGGGAGCGAAACAGGTTGTCCGACACGTTGCCGGCGTCGAAGTAGACGTTGCGGCTGGCGATGGTGACGGCGTCGATCGTGCCCCGGATGGCGGCCCAATCGGGGAAGTGGGCCGTGGTGTCGCGCACCATGGCCCCGGTGGGCACCTTGGACGACGACACCACGGCCACCGTCCGCTCCGGCGACGCCTTGTCCAGGTTGACCGCCGACACGCCGCTCAGCACGTCGAACACGAGGTAGGCGTCGGCTTCACCCGAGGCCACCTTGTTGGCCATGCCCTCGGCGATGCCCTCGTTCATCGGGTCGGCGGCGCCCTCGCCGTCGCCCACCCGGCGGATCTTGAGGTTCGAGATCACCGAGCCGCCCTTCTGGGACAGACCGGTCTGGTCCAGGCCGTGGGCCTGCTTGCCGTCGAGCAGGGCGGCGGTGGCCAGCAGCTGGTTCACCGTCACCACGCCGGTGCCCCCGATGCCCATCATCAGCATGTCGCCCACGTCGATCCGGTTCGACGGCTCGGGCACCTCGTCGGCCCCGATGGGGGTGAAGGCCACGGTGGGCTTGCGGGTGGCGTTGGGATCGGGGATGACCTCCACGAACGCCGGGCAGTCGCCGGCCAGGCACGAGTAGTCCTTGTTGCAGCTCGACTGGTGGATCTGGGTCTTGCGCCCCATCTCGGTGTCGACCGGCTGGACCGACATGCAGCTCGACTTCACGCCGCAGTCGCCGCAACCCTCGCACACCGCCTCGTTGATGAAGATGCGCAGGGCGGGATCCACCACCTTGCCCCGCTTGCGGTCCCGCCGGAGCTCGGCGGCGCAGGCCTGGTCATAGATGAGCACGGTGCAGCCGGGCGTGTCACGCAGCAGCCGCTGGGCCTCGTCGAGGCGGTCGCGGTGCCAGATCTCGGTGTCGGGGGCGAACATCGCCGACTCCGGGTACTTGTCGGGGTCGTCGGTGACGACCATCACCTTGGCCACGCCTTCGGCGTGGATGGAGCGGGTGAGCTCGGGCACCGCCATCTGGCCGTCGATGTCCTGGCCGCCGGTCATGGCCACGGCGCCGTTGTAGAGGATCTTGTAGGTGATGTTGGTGCCGGCGGCCACGGCCTGGCGCAGGGCCAGGCTGCCCGAGTGGTGGTAGGTGCCGTCGCCGATGTTCTGGAAGCGGTGCCCGAGGGTGACGAAGGGCGCCGCTCCCACCCACTGCATGCCTTCGCCCCCCATCTGGGTGGTACCCCGGGTGCTGCGGAGGTCGGACAGGCCGGCCATGCCGTGGCAGCCGATGCCGCCGCCGGCCTCCGAGCCCTCGGGTACCCAGGTGGAGGTGTTGTGGGGGCAGCCGGAGCAGAAGCCGGCGGCCCGGATGGCCCCCGGCTCGGTGAGCGCCGTCACCGGGATCCGGGGCCGATCGGTCACGGCCGGGGCCAGCGTGTCGTCGCCCAGGCGTTCCACCAGGTAGGGGCGGATGGCCTGGGCGATCAGGTCGACGTCCATCTCGCCGTGGCCGGGGAACCACAGGGCCCCGGCGGCGTCGCGCTTGCCCAGCACCCGGGGGGCGTCGGCCAGCCCGTAGAGCGCTTCCCGTACGAACATCTCGACGAAGGCCCGCTTCTCCTCGACCACCACGATCGTGTCGAGGCCCCGGGCGAAGTGGCGCACCGAGCCGGGATCGATGGGCCACAGGACGGCCGGCTTGAAGATCCGGATGCCCCGACGCTCCAGCTCCCCCTCGCTCAGGCCCAGGCGGTCCAGGGCCGCCCGCAGGTCGTAGTAGGTCTTGCCTGCGGCCACCAGGCCCAGGCGGGCGTCCCCAGGGTCGACCGTGGCCCGGTTGAGCGTGTTGTGGGCCACGAAGGCCTCGGCTGCGGCCAGCCGGCCCTCGTAGACCTCGCGCTCCATGGCCACCGCCACCGGGCCAACCAGCCGGTCCTCCTGGGTGGGGCGCCAGGGCTTCCCGTCCCACTCCAGCTCCGGGGTGGAGGGTTGCACCCGGTCCGGGCCCACCTTGATGGTGGAGTAGCCGTCGGCCACGTTGGTCACGATCTTCATGGCCGCCCACAGCCCGCTGAAGCGGGACAGGGCGTAAGCCCAGCGGCCGAAGTCCGCCATCTCCTGGACGCTGCCGGGATAGAGGATCGGCGTCTCGAAGTGGAGCAGGGCGAACTCTGAGCCCGAGGACAGGGTGGACGACTTCGACGACGGGTCGTCTCCCACCGCCATCAGCACGCCGCCCCGGGGATCCACGCCGCACACGTTGGCGTGGCGGATAGCGTCGCCCGAGCGGTCGACCCCGGGAGCCTTGCCGTACCACAGCCCGAGCACGCCGTCGTAGCGGCCGGTCCAGTTGTGGTTGGACAGCTGCGAGCCCCACACCGCGGTGGCGGCCAGGTCTTCGTTCAGGCCGGGGATGAACGTGACGTGGTTCTCCTCCAGCTCGCGCTTGGCCCCGTTCATGAGGGCGTCGACGCCACCGAGGGGCGAGCCCCGGTAGCCGCTGACGAAGGCGGCGTTGTTGAGCCCGGCCCGGCGGTCGGCCGCCAGCTGATCGAGCAGGACCCGCAGCAGGGTCTGCACCCCCG
Organism: Acidimicrobiales bacterium; assembly: GCA_041394285.1. Classification (GTDB taxonomy): domain Bacteria; phylum Actinomycetota; class Acidimicrobiia; order Acidimicrobiales; family SZUA-35; genus CADEDH01. The sequence continues at coordinate 196,212 of JAWKIL010000002.1, forward strand.
ACATCGCCACCTCCCCCTCGGGGCGGCTGTACCGGTCTTCCAGCTTGAACTCGACGAGTGCCACGGTCGATGCCTCTCAGATACGGGTGGTGGGGGGGATGGCTGGGGCGCCCGCTCAGAGGCCGGCCGGCTCCAGGGTGAAGTCGAACGTGACCTGCTCACCGCTCATGTCGACGATGAGCGAGTCCCGCACGCCGAACACGGCGTCGGAGTCGAGATAGTCGCTGGCGGCGTCGAACACGTGGGTGATGACGGTCTTGTAGCCGGGGGCCTCCACCACCACATGGGTGTGGCCCGGCCGCCAGTTGTGGCGGTTCATGGCCCGCAGCATGGCCCCCGCCGGCCCGTCGCCGGGGATCTGGTAGGCCGGGGGGCGGGTGGTGACGAAGGCGTAGCTGCCGTCGTCGGCCGAGCGGAACACACCCCGGTAGTTCATGGGGGGCATCTCGGGGTCCTGCACGTCGTAACAGAGGTTGGGGGCGGCCTGCCACACGTCGAGACGGGCGCCGGCGATCGGGCTGCCGTCGGCGGTGGAGCGGACGGTGCCGGTGAACAGCAGGGGCGGGGCCCCGTAGTCCTTGTCGGCGATCGACGCCCCCCGCTCCCGCTCGGGAGCACCCTCCAGGTGGAAGGGGCCGAACACGGTGGGCTCGGTGCCCCCGGCGGCCTGGTGGTTGGTCATCTCCACCAGCATCGACACGCCGAGCGTGTCCGACGCCAGGATGAACTCGTTGCGCTTGTCGTCGCTCTTCTGGCCGGTGGCCACCAGCCACGAGATCCCGGCGAACCATTCCTCCCGGGTGAGCCCGGTCTCCGAGACGAAGGCGTGGAGGTGCCGGATGGCGGCCTGGGCCAGTTCGTTGTAGCGGGGATTGTCGCTCTTGGAGTAGGCGGCGAGAACCTGGGCCAGATGGTCTGCGGTGGTGAAGGAATCAGCCATGGTGGCGCCTAGTTTCGAGTACGGCCCGGGGGTTGTAAAGGCCCCGCCCAGGTCGGCCGCGGCGAACGGTCACCGCTCCGCCGGGACCCTGGGACCGGGCGCCGACGGCGCACCTGAGGCTGATCAGGTATGGTGCCGACCGACCCCCGCCCCAACCTCTCTCCAGGAGCGATGATGACCGACACCCCGTCCGAACCGTTCAACCCCCACCCGGTAGAGCTGAGCCAGGAGATCCGGGACATGCTCAACTCCTGCGCCACCGCCACCCTGGTCGGCCACCTCCAGGGGCGGGGGATCCGGAACTGCTTCCTGTCCGGCCTGAAGCCCACCCGGCCCGACCTCCGCCTGCTGGGCTATGCGCTCACCCTGCGGTACCTGCCCCTGCGGGAGGATCGCCTCAAGGAGCTGGCCGGCGGGATCAACCCCCAGCGCCAGGCGTCGGAGTACTGCGGCCCCGACGACATCATCATCATGGAGGCCCGCAACGTGCCCGACGCCGGCACGATCGGCGACATCTTCGCCATGCGGGCCCAGCGCCGGGGCGCGGCCGGGGTCATCACCGACGGCGCCCTGCGGGACACGCCGGCCATCTCCAAGATGGACTTCCCCGTCTACCACCAGGCCTCCCACGCCGCCACGTGGGGCCGCCACCACATGCCGCTGGCCTGCAACGTACCGATCGCCTGCGCCGGGGTCAGTGTGTTCCCCGGAGACATCCTGGTGGGCGACGGCGAGGGTGTGGTGGTCATCCCTCCGGCGATCGTGGAAGAGGTGGCCCGGGCCTGCCACGCCCAGGAGCAGGAGGAGACCTTCGCCCTGGAGCGGGTGGACGCCGGCGAGAGCACGATCGGCCTGTTCCCCCTGTCGGCCGAGCGCCGGCCCGAGTTCGAAGCCTGGCTGGCCGCCCGCGGCTGATCGGGCCCGTTGCTCGACGAGACCCAGACCTAGAGAAGGAGCTTTCCATGGCCCAGCGCAAGTCGATCGAGACCAGCTCGTTCGCCCACGAGAACCCGATCCCGGTGGCCAGCCGGATGGGGCCGCTGCTGATGTCGGGCGTGATCCCGGCCTTCGACGCCGGCACCCGGAACCTGCCCGAGAAGCTGGAGGACCAGGTGGCCAACCTGTTCGTCCACATCGGCAACGCCCTGGAGGCCGCCGGGGGCGGCTGGGAGCACGTGGTGAAGATCACGTTCTTCGCCAACGATCCCGAAGCCCGGGGCAAGATCAACCCGTCGTGGGTGGAGAAGTTCCCCGATCCCGATTCCCGGCCGGCCCGCCACACGCAGATCACGCCGGGCGGCGGCCGTCCCATGATCACCTGCGACTTCACCGCCTGGATCGAGGACTGAGGGCGCCGCCCGTCGGGCGCCTCACACCCCCGATCTGCGCGACGGTAACCGCGCCTGTCAGGCGAACTGCGTCGCGAACACCCCGGAAGACGGGGGGTTCGCGGCGCAGTACGCCGGCGGGGCGCGCTTTTCGTCGCGCAGATCGGGGTCGCGACGTCCGGGGCCGCGATGGGCGTCAGGGGACGAGCAGGACCTTGCCCGTGGTGCCGCGGCCTTCGAGCATGCGGTGGGCGTCGGCCGCCTCGGCCAGCGGGACCCGGGCCCCCACCCGGACGTCGAGCGTGCCCGCCGCGATCCAGCCGAACACGTCGTCGGCCCGGGCCTCCAGCTCAGAGCGGGTGAGCGTGTAGTCGCCCAGCGTGGGCCGGGTGAGGAACAGGGAGCCGCCCTGCATGAGCCGAAGCGGAGCCATGGGCTCCACCGGGCCCGAGGCGTTGCCGAACGTGACCATCATGCCCCGGGGCCGCAGAACCTGGAGGCCGCGCTCGAAGGTCTCGCGGCCCACCCCGTCGTAGATGACGTGAAGGGGGCGGGGTCCGGCGATCCGCTCCACGGCGTCGCCGAAGTCCTCGTCCCGGTACAGGATCACATGATCGGCGCCGGCCCCCTTGGCCAGGTCCACCTTGTCGGCCGAGCCCACGGTGGTGAACACCTCGGCGCCCCGCATCTTGGCCATCTGGATGGCGAGCAGGCCCACCCCGCCGGCGCCGGCCTGGATCAGGCACGTGTGGCCGGGCTGGAGCGGGAAGCAGTCGGTCACCAGGAAGTGCGCCGTCATGCCCTGGAGGGTGGCGGCGCAGGCCACATCGAGGTCCACCCCGGCTGGAACGGGCAGGGCCTGGGCCGCCGGCACCAGCACCTTGGTGGCGTAGGAGCCGATCACGCCGGTCCAGGCCACCCGGTCGCCCACGGCGAAACCGGTCACCTCGGATCCGACGGCGCTCACCGTACCAGCGCCCTCGTTGCCCAGCACGAAGGGCAGGGGCCGGGGATAGAGGCCGCTGCGCATATAGGTGTCTATGAAGTTGAGCCCGGCGGCGGCCAGGTCGACCAGGAGCTGGCCCGGTCCAGGCTCGGGGTCGGGCAGCTCCACCCACCGGAGCACCTCGGGGCCTCCGTGTTCCGCCACCTGGATCGCGTGCATGCTCTACCTCCTGCTCGGACTGGGGACAATGTAGGCGCCGCCCGACCCCGACGGGCCCGGCCCGGCGAACGGCCCGCTCCGGTAAGGGGTCAGGCCCGGCCGGCGGCGGTCTCGTCGGCCCGGTTGCGGCCGCTGAGGCGGATCAGCTCCTCGTGGAGCTCGAACCACACGGTGTGGTAGCTCTCCTTGAGGGGGTGGGCCACCATCTCCAGATTGCCGGCGCCGATGGCGGCCACCGCGTCGCCCAGCCGGTGGCGATAGCGCCCGATCCGGGCCACGCCCTGGGCCACGGCGTCGATCACCTCGCAGATCCCGGCGTGCACCTCGTCGGACAGGGCGGCCAGCACCCCGGCGTCGTAGGCGGCGTCGGTGTGGTCGTTGAGCACCTGTTGGCCCTCGACCGTCCGCATCTGCCAGTCCGTCACCACCTGCTTGAACCGGTGGTTGAGCTCGTGGAACCGGTCGAGGTGGGGTTCGATGTAGGGGCCGGCCACGGCCGCCTCGGCGGCGTAGGCGGCCTCCGCCGCCGCCGTGCCGTCGGCCGTGAGCAGCACCCGACCGCCCGGGCCGGGCTGGGCGTGGCCCTCGGCCACCAGGGCCTCCAGAGCGGCGGCCATGGCCTCCGCCTCCACCCGGGCCAGACCGGCCAGCGCTTCGGCCGTGGCCATGCCCTTGAGCACGAGGAGCCGGCGGCACAGATCCGGCGTCAGCTCCTCGCCCGGGTCGCCCACCTCGTCACCGCCGGGGGCGGGCCCGCTGCCGGCGGAGCCCGACCCGCCCGGGTCGGCGCCGCCGGCCTCCGGTGGGTCGCCGGCCAGCTCGGCCTGCCACCGGCGCAGCAGCCGGACCTCGGGCATCTCGGCCCCCTGGCCGGGGTGCGATCCCAGGAGCACCAGGCCCCGGTCACCGTCGACGGTGACGGCCTCGCCAGCGGCCACCCGGTGGCCCCCTGCCACCAGCCCATCGGCCCCGATCTCCAGCTCGGCCACCCCGACCACCGCCGGCAGACCCCAGGAGCGGGCCACCACCGCGGCGTGCGACATCAACCCCCCGTACCGGGTGACCAGACCCCGGGCTTCGGCCATGCCGTGGACGTCGGCCGGCGAGGTCTCGGGGCGAACCAGGATCACGTCCTGGCCGGCGGCGGCCCGGGTGACGGCGTCGTCGGCGTCGAGGCTGACCACCCCCACGGCCCGACCGGGGGAGGCGCCGAGCCCCCGGGCCAGCACCACGGCATCGGGCTCGGGCCCGTCACCGGCCTCGGTGGGCGGGGCGTCGAGCAGGTCGGCCACCCGGCGCACGGCCTCGGCCCGGTCCACGGGGAACGAGGGGTCCTCGGCCATGGCCACCGCCACCCGCAGGGCGGCCCGGGGCGACCGCTTGCCCACCCGGCTCTGGAGCAGCCACAGGCGGCGGTTCTCCACCGTGAACTCGATGTCGACCATGTCGGCCAGCTCGTGCTCCAACACACCGGCCACCCGCTCCAGCTCGGCCGCCACATCGGGCCACAGCCGCTCCATCTCGGCGATGGGCGTGGTCTGGTGGGTGCCGGCCACCACATCCTCACCCTGGGCCCGGGCCAGGAAGTCGCCCACCAGGCCCGGCTCGCCCGTGGACGGGTCGCGGGTGAACACCACGCCGGTGCCCGACTCGTCGCCCAGGTTGCCGAAGACCATCGCCTGCACCGTGGCCGCCGTGTTCAACTCGGCGCTGATGCCCTCCCGGCGGCGGTACACCTCGGCCCGATCGGAGTGCCAGGAGGCGAACACCGCCCGCACCGCCGCCGTCACCTGCTCCCGCGGCTCGTCGGGCACGGGATGGCCGGCCGCGGCCAGGCCCGCCCGCCAGGCCGGCACGGCGGCGGCCAGCTCGGCCGACCCGAGATCGGCCCAGGCCCGGCCGCCGGTGGCGGCCCGGGCCGTCTCCTCCAACATGGCGGCCGGGGCCCCGGCCACGATCGAGGCGTAGCCCTCCACGAAGCGCCGGTAGGTGTCCCACCCGAAACGGTGGTCGCCGGTTCGGCGGCTCAGCCCATCGGCGGCGGCGGCCGACATGCCCACGTTGAGCACGGTGTCCATCATCCCCGGCATCGACACCGGGGCGCCCGACCGGACGCTCACCAGGAGGGGGTTCTCGGGGTCGCCGAGGCGGCGACCGAGCTCGGCCTCCAGGGTGGACAGGCCGGCGGCGATGGCGTCGTCGAGCTCGCCGAACCAGCCCGATGCCAGCACCCGGCGACAGACCGTGGTGGGGATGGTGAACCCGGGGGGAACGGGCAGGCCGATGGCCCGCATGCGGGTGAGGCCGGCCCCCTTGCCGCCCAGCACCAGGGCCAGGTCGGCGGGCTCGACGGCCGGTGGGGCGTCGAAGGCGTGGATCAGGTCGTCCGAGTCGGTGGAGGGCATCCGGTCGGTGCTCCGGGGGTCGAGTCGAGGGCCAGTTTCAGCACGGGCGCGCCATCAACGGTTTGTCGCGCGCCCGCTCCGGGGGCAGTATGACACCATCGTGCCCTGCAGCCGTCAACTGCCAACCGCCGGGGTGTCCAGCCATGCCCACCAGTGAGTTCGTCTACCCCTCGCCGGCCGGTCCGTCGTCGGGGGGCCGCTTCCCCGTGTACATCGCCGCCTATGTGCGCCTCTCGTTCAGCGAGGAGGTGGAGCTGAACGGCTGGATCGGCGAGGAGACGATGGTGGGCGAGAGCAAGAAGAACTTCCGCCAGATGACCGTCTCGGCGTCGGTCGGTGGCGACGCATGCAAGCTCAACTTCGGTCTGCGCCGGGTGCGGGCCCTGCCCGTCTCGGGCCTGGTGATGGGCCAGCCCGTGACGGGCCAGGCCACGGTGGCCGGCGGAGCGGTCGACTTCGAGGGGATGGCCGGCCAGGAGAAGCTGAAGTACCGGGTCGACGTGGGAGGCCGGTGCTCCACCTTCGGCCGCGACCTCGGCATCCACGTGGTCTACCAGGCGTTCTACTCCGAGATCATGGGCTCGATCGACCGGATCCCCGACGCGGTGATGGTGGGCCTCCTGCTGCCCATGGCGCTGCGCCAGCGGGACACGGCCTACATCTGACGGCCGTGCCCCGCCCGGGATGTTCGCCATAAGCGAACGACCCGGCCCCGGAGGGGACACTCAGGGATGTTCGCCGCAGGCGAACTCCAGGTCCCCAAAGGGGACACTCAGGCCAGCGTCGTCTTGAAGAAGCTGATGACCTCGGGCCACAGGCGCTCGGCCAGCGCCTCGTCGTAGGCCCCCATCGGGTTCTCCTCGTTCATGAACCCATGGCCGGCCTCGTGGAGCTCGATCGTCACGTCCTTGCCCATCCCCGTCAGCTGGGCCTCGAGCGCCTTGGCCGTCTCGGCCGGGAAGAAGTCGTCGTGGGCCGACATGTGGCCCCGCACCACGGCCGTGAGGCCCGAATAGTCGGGCTGGCCGTCACCCTGGGGAAAGCCGTAGAACGGCACGGCGGCCTTGATCCTGTCGCCCCGGTTGGCGGCCAGGATGAACGTGAGCATCCCGCCCATGCAGAACCCGATGACGCCGATGCCGCTGCCGGTGACGGCCGGGTGGTCGGCCAGGAAGTCCACCGCCCCCGACATGTCCCGGGCCGCCCGGTCGGGCGGGAGGCTCGACATCAGGTGCCCGGCCTTGTCCATCTCGTCGTGGGCGGCCAGCTCCCCGTGGTAGAGGTCGGGGGCCAGGGCCACCAGGCCGTGGGTGGCCAACATGTCGGCCGTCCGCTTGATCTGGGGGTTCAGGCCCCACCACTCCTGGATCACGATCACACCCGGCCCCTGGCCCGAGGAGGGGACCGCCAGGTGACCAGAGGCCGAATGGCCGTTGCTGGGGAAGGACACGATGTCAGACATGGCCGCATGGTAACGGCCCCCGAGGACGGCGTCCCGCGGTGGGGGATGTCCCCGATTCGCCGTTCGCAACGCCGCTTTAGGTTCAGGGACAACAACCGACGACAGACCCGATGACCCCGCTGGAGGAACCTCCGATGTCCCTGATCGACACCACCGCCGCCGACACCTTCGCTCCCCTGAGCACCGCCGACGCCTTCTGGGCCGTGGCCAACGACGACGACCTGTGCGACGATCCGACCTCGATCTCGGTCGAGCGCTGCGTGCAGTGGCTGCGGGCGCTGCAGCGGACCACCGTCGACCCCCAGCTGATCGCCCTGGTCGACGACACCCTGGACGACCTGGCCCGCCTGGGCCGCTTCGGCCGGGACATGGAGGACGTGGTCCTTGGTGCCCTCGCCTCGGTGGAGGTTGCCTTCGAGCTGGCCGCCGCCTGATCAGCGCCAGGTGTCGGCCAGCAGCCGCTCCACCGTCCGGCCCACCGTGAACAGGGCGGCGTCGCCCATGGGCGGCCCCATGACCATCAACCCCACCGGCGCCTCGCCGGGAGCCGACGCCGGGACGCTGAGCGCGCAGGCGTCGAGGAAATTCCCCACCGCCGTGTTGCGCAGGCAGGCCAGGTTCGTCGTCGAGTAGTACGCCGGGTCGTCGGAGTCGAACGACGCCACCGGAGGCGGGATGCGGGCCACGGTGGGCAGCACGAAGGCGTCGAAGCCGGCCAGCCGGGCCGCAGCCGCCCCGATGAGGCGGCGCCGGGCGGCCAGCAGGTCGAGGTAGTCGGCCGCCGTCTGCAGGGCTCCCGGCTCGATCCTCAGCCGCACCCGCTGGTCGTAGCGGTCGCCGGCGGCGGCCAGCAGCTCCCGGTGCCAGTGGTGGGCCTCGGCCGTGGCCAGCCCCCCACCGGAGTTGATCGTCGGCAGCTCGGTGAGCTCGGGGAACGGGATCTCCTCCACCGCCACCCCGGCCGCCCGCAGCCTGGCCAGTGCCGCCTCGTGGGCCGCCGCCACCTCCGGGTCGAGCCCATCGAGCACGAAGTCGGTGATGGCGGCCAGGCGGATGCTCCGGGCCGGGCGGGCATCGGAGCCGACCCGGCCGTCGCCGCCGGCGAACACGTCGTCGACGATGGCGCAGCAGTCGACCGAACGGCCCAGCGGCCCCACCGAGTCGAGCGAGGGGGCCAGGGGCACGATGCCGTCGAGAGGGACCCGGCGGGCGGTGGGCTTCCAGCCCACGATCCGGCAGAAGGCGGCCGGGATGCGGCACGAGCCGCCGGTGTCGGTGCCGAGGCCCACGGCCACCATGCCGTCGGCCACCGCCACCGCCGTGCCCGACGACGAGCCGCCCGGGATGCGGCCGGTGGCCCGGTCCCAGGGACTCCGGGGGGTGTCGTAGTGGGGGTTCAGACCGAGGCCGGAGTAGGCGAACTCGGTCATGTTGGTCCGCCCGACCACCACGAAGCCGGCCGCCACCAGGCGGGCCACGGCGGGGGCGGTGGCGGTGGCCGGGGCCCGATCAGCCAGCACCACGGAGCCGGCGGTGGTCACCTCGCCCTCGATGTCGCACAGGTCCTTGACCGCCACCGGGATCCCGGCCCAGGGCGGGAGGAGGGCACCGGCCCGACGGGCGGCGTCGATGGCGGCGGCGCTGGCCCGGGCCCGGTCGGCGGCCACGGTCAGGAAGGCCCGCCCGCCCTCGCCCGTGGGATCGGCGACGGCCTCCAGGCTCTCCCCCACCAGCTGGCTGGCGGTCACCGCCCCGCTGGCCAGATCGGCGGCCAGTTCCCTCAGCGTTTTCATGGCCCCGAAGCTAGCGGGAACCCCCCTCGTTGCCCGGGCCACGCCGGGCCCGGAACCGAACAGCGATTCGACGACCCCGCCGGGGCGGCTCTATCGTCGCCGGACTGATGACACCGAGCGCCTCCGCCCACCTGCTCCCCGAGCCCGACGGCGACGAGCCGTTGCTCCATCAGCGGGAGTACGTGGTCCGTTCCTACCGGGCCGGTCCCGGCCGGATGCGCATCCGGGGCATGGTGCACGATCAGAAGCCGCCGGGGATGATCATCGACGGCGATCCCGATCCGCTGTCGGTCCACCGCATGGTCGTGGACCTGCTGGTGGACTACCCGTCGCTGCAGGTCTCGGCGGCCGAGGTGGTGATGGAGGTGACGCCCCACGAGGGGTGCACCTCGATCGAGCCCACCTACGCCCAGCTGGTGGGGGTGTCGGTCACCCGGGGGTTCTCCCGCAAGGTGCAGGAGCTGTTCGGCGGGCCCCGGGGTTGCACCCACGTGGGTGCCCTGCTGCAGGCGATGGCCCCGGTGGCCATCCAGTCCCGGTGGTCGATGCGGGCCCTGGAGGGCGTGCCGGTGGAAGTGGGCAAGTCGGCCACCGAGCAGCGGCTGGAAGCCATGACGTTCAACTTCAACACGTGCCACGTGTGGGACGCCGAGGGCGACCTGGCTCGCCGGGTGCAGGACGGCGAGGAGCCCGATCCGCCCCGGTGGGCGGTCGAGCGCCTGGCCACGCTGGGGCGTACCGTGGCGTGGTGGCGCGAGCAACGACGCTGAATCACGGGACGGGCCGCACCCACCGCGACGCGGTTCGGGGTGACGTCGCGGTGGTGGCGCCGAGGGCGCAGTTCGCGACCCGGTTCGCCCGGTGGCGGCGGGGCCGGCGATGAGCACCTCACGCACCGCCACCCAGGCCCTGGGCGTGGCCCTCGGGGCCCGGGTCCCGGCTCTGCTGTGGGGGGCGCCGGGCACGGGCAAGAGCTCGGTGGTGCGGGCCCTGGCCGACACCCTGGGTTGGCCCTGCCAGGTGGTCATCGCCTCCATCCGGGAGCCGTCGGACTTCGCCGGGCTGCCGGTGGTGGCGGGCGACGGGGTGCGTTTCGCCCCACCGTCGTGGGCCCGGGAGCTGGCCGAGGCCGGGCGGGGGGTGCTCTTCCTCGACGAGATCTCCACCGCTCCGCCCGCCGTCCAGGCGGCGCTGCTGCGGGTGGTGCTGGAGCGCACGGTGGGCGACCTCGTGCTCCCGGCCGACGTGGTGGTGGTGGCCGCCGCCAACCCGCCCGAGCTGGCCGCCGACGGCTGGGACCTCTCGGCCCCGCTGGCCAACCGGTTCTGCCATCTCGACTGGTCGGTCGACGCCGCCGACATCGCCACCGGGATCGCCGCTGGCTTCCCCCGCCCCGACGCGCCCCAACCGGGGCCGGCATGGGACGCGGCCCGCACCCGGGCCCGGGCCGACGTGGCCGCCTTCCTCCTGCTCCGCCCGAGCCTGGTGTCGGCCCCGCCCACCGAGCGGTCGCTGGCCGGTCGGGCCTGGCCCAGCCCCCGGACGTGGGAGATGGCGGCCACCCTGCTGGCCGCCGCCCGGGGAGCCGGCGCCCATCCCGAGGTGGTGTCCGCCCTGCTGATCGGCTGCGTCGGCCCTGGCGCCGGCCTGGAGCTGGTGACGTGGCTGGCCGATCTCGACCTCCCCGATCCCGAGGCCCTGCTGGCCGACCCGGCCTCGTTCGTGCTGCCCGAGCGGGGCGACCAGGTGTACGCCGCCCTCACCGCGGTGGCCGCCGCAGTGGCCGCCCAGGCCACCCCCGAGCGGTGGGCCGCCGGGTGGCAGGTGCTGGGGGCGGCGGCCCGCACCGTGCCCGACGTGGCCGCGCTGGCGGCCCGGATCCTCGTGCGATGCCGACCGGACGGTGCGGCCGCCCCACCCGAAGCCGGCCTCCTGCTCCCTCTCCTGATCCAGGCCGGAATCGCCGGCGACGAGCCCGGGGCCGGCTGAACGTGCCAGCCGAGCCGGCGGACCCGAACACCCTGGCCGGCCCGGTCGATCTCGACGCCACCAAGCTGGCGGCGGCCCGGTTGTGGGCCGCCCATCGCTTCCCCTACCTGGCCACCGCTCTGTTCGCCTCACCGGTGGTGGCCGCCCCCGGGTCGGGGCAGGTGTCGATCGACCGCTGGTGGCGGGTCCACGCCGACCCGTCCGTGGTCGCCGGGGCCGACGTGGCCGGCCTCGGCGGTGAGCTCCTGCACCTGTGCGCCCACGTCCTGCGGGATCACGCCGAGCGGGCCGATCGGGCCGGACTCGGGCAGCCGGCCGAGCTCCACCACTGGGTGGAGGCGGCCGACGCCGAGATCGACGACGATTTTCCCGCCGATCTGGCCCGGATCCGGCCCCGGATCGGGGCGGGCGACCTCGACAGCCCGCCGGGGCGGCTGGCCGAGGAGTACTACCGATCGGGCTCGGTCCGGCCCGGGTCGACGGCCGACTGCGGCAGCGGCGCCCACGGTCAGCCCGCCTTGGACGAACCCCCGCCCGATGACCGCACCCGCCCCGGCGTGAGCCGGGAGCAGCAGGAGATGCTGCGCCGGCGGGTGGCCGACGAGGTGGCCCGAGCCGAGGGCGCAGTGCCGCCGGGCCTGCGGACCTGGGCCCGCAACCGGCTCCACCAGCCGGCCGACTGGCGCCGGGAGCTGGCGGCCGTCGTCCGGCGTTCGCTGGCCTCGGTGGGCGGGGCGGTCGACTACAGCTACCGCCGCCCGTCCCGCCGGGCGGCCAGCGTGACCGGGGTGGTACTGCCGTCGCTACGACAGCCCGTGGTGGAGGTGGCCGTCGTCTGCGACACCAGCGCCTCGGTGACCGACGCCCAGCTGGGCACGGCCCTGGGCGAGGTCGACGCCGTGCTCCGGGCCACCGGCACCCGCTCGGTGCGCCTGCTGGCCTGCGACGACGCCGTACGGTCGGTGAGCCGGGTCTCGCCCGGGCGCGAGGTCCACCTCTTGGGCGGGGGCGGCACGGACCTGACGGTGGCGATCGACGAGGCCATGGCGCTGCGACCCCCGGTGCAGGCGGTGGTCGTGCTGACCGACGGCCACACACCGTGGCCGGACCGCCCGCCCCGGGCCGAGGTGGTGGTGGGCCTCCTGGAGGGTGACCGGTCGCTACCCCGCCCGCCCGATCCCCCGCCCTGGGCCCGGGTCGTCGTCATTCCCGCCCCTCGATGAGCGGCACGGAGATCCCGCCGCCCGGTCTGGACCCGGCCACCGCCTGGACCGCCACGGCACCGGAGCTGCACCTGGAGGTGGTCTGCGGTGCGGACCGGCACCGGCTGGTGTGGCAGCGGGGTGCGATGGTGCTGAGCCACCACCCCGACCTGGCCGCCGAACGGGCGCTGGTGGCGCTGGGCGGCCCGCAACCGGCCTGCCTGGCCCGGCTGCAGTTGTGGCAGGACGCGGTGGTCGACGGCGGCTTCCTGGCCGAATGGGTGGACGAGGCCCACCTGGGCGATGCCCGCCTCTCCTGGCTGGGGATGGCGCTCGAACGGCTCCGGTTGGAAGGGTTCCACGAGTTCCTCCGTCACCTCCCACCGGGGCGGGCCGAGCGCATGGGTCAGTTCCTGCACCGGTTCCCCCGGCCCTGGCTCGACCGGGCCGCCTGCGCCGTCTCGGCCGCCGTGGTCGACGGGGCAGGGGTGCGGTGCGGCCTGGCCCCGGAGCTCGTGGCCCAGGCCGTGGCCCATCGGTTGCGTCGATCCTTCGTCGACAGCATCGGCGGCCGGCTCACCGCCTGGGGGGCCGCCGCCCTGGTGCCGCTGGCCATCACCGTGGCCTCCGGGGACGACACGGTGTCGGTGGAGGGAACCGCGACCGGGCCGGGCCGCTCGGTGGCGCTCAGCGTGGGCCCGGGATGGCTCCATCGGGTGTGGGGGGCGGGGGCGGCCGTGATCGACGGCCACCTGGTGCTGGCCCTCGACCAGCAGCCCGGCGGGTCACGGGCCACCGTGGTCGTGTGGGCGCGCCCGTCGGGTGGGGCGGGCGACGAGCCGGCCCGGGCGTCGATCGAGGTTATGGCGGCCGGCCACGACGGCCGCTCGTGGCGGCTCGACGGACTGGCTGCCGGGCCGCCGGCCTGAGTGAGGACCCGGGCCGGGGTCAGACCCCTTCGGCCGCCCGTTCCACCTTGGTGTCGAGGCCCATGAGGCAGGCCACCCGATCCCACAGCGTGGCCTCGTCGAGCGAATCGGCGCTGACGAAGCCGTCGAGCTGGGCCTGCACCAGGCCGTGGAGGGCGGCCAGCGCCTGGCGGGCGCCGGAGTCGTCCATGCCCTGGGTCATGACGCCAGCCGCCAGTTGGGCCTGCTGGACGATGTCCACCAGCTGGGCCTGGAGGCGCAGCGCCTCGTCGGGCTCGGTGCCCTCCGGGCCCTTGCCCTCGGCCAGCATCTTGTAATGGGCGGGGTTCTCGAGGCAGTAGGTCCGGTAGGCCAGCGCGGTCGACACCAGGCGGGCCCGGGGATCCTCGCCGCCGGCAGCGGACCGTAGGTTCTCGCTCAACTGGTCGAGCAGGCGCTGGGCGCCGGCCATCGAGCGGTCGTACATGGCGACGATCACCGCGTCACGGCTACCGAAGTAGGTGTAGATCGTCTGGCTCGTGGTGTCTCCCTCCGCTGCCAGGCGGCGGACGGTCAGGCCGAGGTTGCCGTGGCTGCAGTACACACGCTCTGCTGCATCGAGAAGCTGCCGTTTCTTGTCCACCGTGCGTTCTACTCCTGGGGGCTGGGCGTCTGACTCTGGAACTATCTGCGTTATGTCGCCCCCCTAACACAACCGCCGCCTAACACTATCGTCACTACCCTCCGTGAGCAGCATGCGAACAACAACCACGACGGCGATTTCTGGAATTGGCCTGTCGCCTCGGCCTCTACCGGGAAATTCTGCCCGGATCTGAACGGAACCAATCGGTATCCACCAAGCCCGATCCCGGGATGGTTACCATCCTATCGCATACCGTCATGAGGGAACCCGCCGCCCACCTCACGATCCAGTCCATCGTCGACCAGGCCCGCCGGGCCACCGGTGCCACCACCGCCTGGCTGCTCGCCGCCAGCCCGGCCGGTCTGATGGTCGCGGCCGGCTCAGGGCCCGTGGCGGCGCCGCCGGGGACGATCCTGGCACCGGGCGGGCCCCGGGCCTACGCCATGTCGTCGGGCCAGGCGGTGGCCCTGGTCCCCCAACCGGGTGATCCCGACAGCATCGGCCTCGGTGGCAGCGCGGGGGCACCGGTGTCGGTCCTCCTGGTCCCGGTGGTGGGCGCCCCCGACGGCCCGGCTGGTGCCGTCGGCCTGCTGGAGGCGGCGGGCAAGGAGGGGGCCCGGCCGTTCACGCTCGACGACATCAGCCGGGTGGGCCTGTTGGCACCGGTAGCGGCCGCGGCCCTGGCCGAGCTCGAGGGTGGCCCGGCGCCGACGGCCGCCGCGGCTCGCCCCCCGTCGCCGGCGGCGGTCGCCGCCGCTCTCGAGCACCTGGCCGGGAGCGACCCGACGGCCTACGACGCCCTCGTCGTCATGCTCCGGGCGGTGCTGGGCCCCCGGTGAGCGCCGAAGCTCCCGCCTGGTCCCGCCGTTCGGCCGTGCTCGCCCTCGACGATCCGGCCGACGCGGGCGCCGGCTTCTTCCCGCCCCGCTGGCCCTTCGGGAGCGCCACCGGCCGGGGCGTGCGGGTGGCCGTGATCGACTCCGGTGTCGAGGCCGGCCACCCCCTGCTCGGCGGCATGGTGGACGAGGCAGGAGGTGTGGCCTTCAGCGTCGACGACGGCGGCCACGTGGCTCGCCTCGACGGCCCCCACGACGACGTCTACGGCCACGGGACGGCGTGCGCCGGCATCATCCACGCCCTGGCGCCGGAAGCGACGATCGTCAGCGTACGGGTGCTCGACCGATCGCTGCAGGGCTCCGCCGCCGCCTTCCTGGCCGGGCTGGCGTGGGCCGTGGAACAGCGCTTCGACGTGATCAACCTGTCGCTCGGGGCCACCCGGGCCGATTGGGCCCTCGCCTTCCACGACCAGTGCGACCGGGCCTACTTCGCCAACAGCTTCCTGGTCACGGCGGCCAACAACGAGCACCAGGAGTCGTTCCCCTCGCTGTTCTCATCGGTCACCAGCGTGGCGGCCAATCACGCCACCGACCCGTGGCGGTTCCACGCCAACCCCCACCCGCCCACCGAGTTCCTGGCCCGGGGCATGAACCTGGAGGTCGCCTGGCGGGGCGGGGGCACGATCGTCACCACCGGGAACTCCTTCGCCGCCCCCCACGTGGCCGCCTTCGCCGCCCTCATCAAGTCCCAGCATCCCGGCCTCCGGCCGTTCCAGGTGAAGACCGCGCTGTGGGCGGCCGCGGCCAACGTCCGGGAGATCGCGTCGCCCCGGCCGGGCGCCAGCCCGGGGGGCGATCGACCGACCGCCACCCCCTCCTCCTCCACCACCCCCGTCGCCACCGCCGGCCGGCAGGGTGAGCTGTCCACCCTGCTCCCCGACCTCGCCGTGGGCCGGCCGGTCCGCCTCGACCCGTGGGGCCCGGTGCACGAGGCCACCACCGCCGAGGGCGAGGCGGTGCTGGTTCGGGGTGTCGACACCGCACTGGCCGCCGGTCGGGCCGTGCGGGCCCGCCTGTTGGCCACGGTGGAGATCCTGGCCGGGCTCCGCCACCCCCATCTCCTCCCGGTGCTGGACGTGGCCGCCTCCGACACCGTGGTGGCCCTGGTGATCCCCCGCAGCGGGGCCAGCCTGGCCGCCCTGGCGGCCGAGGTCCGCCTCACCCCGCCGGCTGCCACCGCAGTGGCCCTGTCGGTTCTGGCCGGGCTGGGAGCGGCCCACGCCGTGGGCGTGCTCCACGGTGACCTGCAGCCGGGGAACGTGGTGCTCGACGGCGCCGGGCGACTGGTGGTGGCCGACGTCGGCCTGGCCGCCGCCCTGTCGAGCGACGTGCGCACCAGCCGGGCCCCCACCGATCCCGGTTCGTGGCGGTGGCTCGCCCCCGAGCAGCTGGAGGGCGCACCGCTCGGGCCCTACACCGACGTTCACGCCGTCGGCCTGCTCCTGTTCGAGCTGTTGGCCGGCGAGCTCCCCTTCCCGCCGGTGACGAGCCTGGGGGCGCTGGCCCGCCAACGGGCCCGGGAGCACCCCCGCTCCCTGGCCCAGCTGGCCCCGAGCCTGGCCCCGGCCCTGGCGGCGGTGGCCGACGCCGCCACCGACCCCGATCCCGCCCGGCGGCCCCCCACCCCGGGGGCGTTGGCCCGAGCGCTGGCCGCGGCGGCCGACGCCGCCTTCGGGCCCGGTTGGGTGGCCCGCCAACCGTTCCCCCTGGTCGGCACGGCCCCCGGGATGGCGGCGAGCGACCCTCCTAACACGTGACAGATGCCACATCCAGCCGTACCATGCGCTGCAGTCCTCAACACGGGAGCACACCCCATGGTCGACAAGTGGCTGGTCGAGACGACGCCCCACGAGCGGTTCTCCTTCTACACCCGGGCCAACATCGGCGAGGTGTTCCCCGACCCGGTGGCGCCGCTGTCGTTCAACTGGTTCGAGAACCCCGACGGCGTGGGCGGGGCCGAGCAGGGGTTCCGTGACGCCTATTACCTCATCGGGGTGATGACGCCCGACGAGCTGCCCGACGACCGGGCCGTGTTCCTCGGCGTCAACGGAGGCTACGGCTACCTGAACGCGTCGGCTCTCCGCCTGCTCGGCCACCGGGCCCCGGGGATGACCTACAAGGACATCGACGACTCCTTCTTCGGCGACGCCCCCGGCGTCCCCGAGTTCGTGCCCGGCCCGGCCGACGACCGACCGGAGCTGACCGAGAAGATCGGGGCCACGTTCGGCTGGGTGCTCACCACCCCGGATCTGCCCGATGTGGCGGCCGACGAGCAGATGGTCAACGAGCTGCGGGCCAACCGCCCCGATCTCTCGGCCATGACCGACCGCGAGCTGATCACCTTCGTGTGGGAGACGCTCGACGCCCACTTCCGCCACCTGTTCGGCCAGCACATCTTCATCAGCTTCCTGGCCACGCTGCCGGTGGGGATCATCACCAAGGTGGCCGCCGCCGTGGGCCAGCCCACAGCGGCCCTGAAGCTGATCGCCGGCGTGGGCGACGTGGAGTCGGCCGCCCCGTCGATGTCGATGTGGGCCCTCGGCCGCCGGGCCGCCGCCTCCCCCGCCATCACCGCCCTGTTCGAGGCGGGCGTGGCCGGGCTCGACGCCAGGCTGCGGGCCAGCACCGAACCCGACGCGGCGGCCTTCGTGGCCGCCTTCGACGACTTCCTCTACGCCTACGGCTGCCGCGGCCCCAACGAGTGGGAGTCTCGCTCCCCCACCTGGGAGACCGATCCCGACCTCGCCCTGGCCGCCATCGACCGGATGCGGCTGACCGACGCCTCGGCCGATCCGTCGGCCAATAACGCGGCCCGGGGCGCCGAGCGGGAGTCGCTGGGGGCCGAGATCTACGCCCTGCTGGCCGCCGACCCCGAGACCCAGGGCCAGTTCCAGGCCGCCCTCCATTCCGCCACCGTCTTCCTTCCCGGCCGGGAACGCACCAAGACGAATTGCATCAAGCTCATCCACGAGGCCCGCATGGCCCTCCAGGAGTGGGGCCGGCGGTGCGTGGCCGCCGGAACCTTCCCCCAGGTGGCGTCGTTCGGCCTGCTGACCAAGCAGGAGATGTTCGCCTTCATCGACGACCCCGCCGGCTATCACGACAAGCTGGTGGAACGGGAGGCCCTCATGGCCGAGGTCTCCGGCCTCCAGGAGCCCTTCCTGTTCGTGGGCGAGCCCGGCCCGATGTCGGCCTACCCCCGCCGGGACGCCGTGACCGTCGTCCCGGTGACGGCCGGCGAGGTGGTGCAGGGGGTGCCGGGCTGCCCCGGCGTGGTCCGGGGTGTGGCCCGGGTGGTCACCAGCAGCCACCGTCCCGGCGCCCTCAATCCGGGTGACATCCTCGTGGCGCCGATCACCGATCCGTCGTGGACACCCCTGTTCGTGCCGGCGGCCGGCGTGGTGGTGGACGTTGGCGCCCCGCTCAGCCACGCCATCATCGTCAGCCGCGAGCTCGGCATCCCCTGCGTGGTCTCGGCCACCGACGCCACCCGCCGCATCCCCGACGGCGCCACCATCGAGGTCGACGGCGACACCGGCCAGGTGACCATCCTGCAGCTCCCCGGCTGACCGTGCCGCCCAACCGGCCCGCCGCCGGGACCCGGAGTGCCGGGCGCGCCCCCTACCGGACGGACTGGTACACCGGGCTGTAGCGGCGGGTGCGGGTGAACACGATCTGCCACAACTGCAGTTCCCGGACCCGGAAAGCGGCGGCCGAGGCGAGCAGGTAGTACCGCCACGTCCGCCGGAACCGCTCGTCGTAGGCCGGCAGCTCGTTCCAGGCGTCCTCCACGTTGGCGTGCCACGCCATCAACGTCCGGTCGTAGTCGGGCCCGAAGTTGTGGACGTCCTCGATGACCCACCGGCCCCGGGTGGCCTTGGCCAGCTGGTCGAGCGACGGCACCACCCCTCCGGGGAAGATGTAGCGGTCGAACCACGGATCGGTGTTCTGGCGCGGGGTGTTCGAGCCGATCAGGTGGTGGAGCGCAATGCCGTCGGCGGTCAGCAGGCGGGCGTTGACGTCGAAGAAGTCGGCGTAGTTCTTCGGGCCGACGTGCTCCAGCATCCCCACCGAGACGATCCGGTCGTACCGCCCGGTGACCTCCCGGAAGTCGCACTGGCGGATCTCCACGTCGAGCCCGGCACAACGCTTCGTGGCCACCTTGACCTGCTCGATGGCGGGCGAGATCCCCGTCACCCGGGCCCCGTGGCGCTCGGCGGCGTACTGGGCCAGACCGCCCCAACCGCAGCCGATGTCGAGCAGGCGCATCCCCGGCTCGAGGCCGAGCTTGGCGCAGATCAGCTCGAGCTTGGCCTCCTGGGCGGCATCGAGATCGTCGACGTAGCGCCAGTAGCCGCAGCTGTAGATCATCCGCTTGTCGAGCATCCGCTCGTACAGGTCGTTCCCGATGTCGTAGTGGGCCGAGGCGTTGCGGGCGGCCCGGCGCACGGTCTGGTGGTTGATCAGCTTGGCCCGCAGGGCGATCGACAGCAGCTCCCGGCCCGGCTTGATCGCCGCCCGAAGGTCGGCGGCCATGAGCTTGGCCAGCAGCTCGTCCATCCGTTCGGCGTCCCACCAGCCGTCCTGGTAGCTCTCACCCAGGCCGAGCTCCCGGTCCCGGATCACCCGCTCGAAGAACCGGTCGTCGTGCACCTGGATATCGCTGGGGGCCGGGCCGTTCACCGTGACACCGGCCAGATCCAGCAGACCCACCACGAAGCTCTTCGCCCGGTTACCTGATCCGGGGGAGGTCGCCGCTCCCCGCCACGCCCTGCGCCTGGCCATCAATCCCTCCCTGTCCGCCGCCGCCTCGGTATCCATGCAACTGCTTGTCCAAACAGAAATCAAGGGTGACAGCGATCACATACCAGCTGGTCAGAGCCCGGCGACGGGCTGCCAACCAGACTTGTCGACCCGGCTCGTCAGCCAGGCCCGTCAACCGAGGCTGAAGGTGAAGGTGGCCGAACGCCCGCCCCGGGTCTCCGCCTGGCGCAGCACCACCTGTTGGCCGTCGGCCCCGAAGATCAGCTCGATGCGGTTCACCCGGGGCCGCCCTCCCTGCTCCGAGGCCAGCGCCTGGTCCCGCCCCGGAGCGAGCTGGACCGCGCCGGCCGTGCCGCCGACGGCCTCCAGCTGGGCCGTGCCCACCACCCCCGACCCGAGGCCCACCGAGGCGATCTCGTCCCGCCACGGGCCGAGGTAGCCGTCGACCCGCAGCTGCCCCCGATCCTCGCACGGCACGACCACGGGCAGGCTGGCGCCGTCGGGGATGTCGATCACGCAGGTGACGGGCAGCAGGTCGATGGCCATCCCGGCCGGCGCGGTGGCGTCGGGGGCCACCGTGCCCGGCACGCCGGGGGCCGACGAGGAGGCGTCGGCCCCGGGGGCGGCGGGCGCCAGCACCGCCGGTGGTTCGTCGCCGCCCGACGACCGCCAGTTGAGGATGCCGAGACCGAGCACGGCCAGCACCGAACCGAGCACCAGGAGCGGCCCGAGCACGAGCCACAGCTCGGGGGCGAGCGACGTGAGGGCCCGACCGAGGCGGGAGTTGGCGAAGGGCAGCGGGCCGCCGTCGTGGCGGGCGGCGTCGGCCAGCAGGGCCTCGACCCGGAGATGGTGGGCGTCCATGGCGCCCCGCCCGTAGACCGATGCCTCGATGCCCCCTTCGGCCACCTGCTCGGCCACGTCGGCCTCGGCCAGGACCAGGACGCGGGACGAACCCAGCCGCCCGTGCAGCAGCCCCACCGCCATGCTCAGGTGGCCCAGCCGTCCCGGACCGCCCACGTCGGACCGGCCCCGGGCCCGGGACAGCACCACCAGGGCGGCGTCCACTCCGTCGAGCGGCGGCAGCAGGGCCCCCAGATCGAGCTCGTCGTCGGCCACCGACAGCTCCACCAGGTCGATCAACCATCCCAGCGACGACACGAAGTCCTTCAGCCCGAGCCAGTCGTCGTCGTCGCCGGCCACCGCCAGGACCACCCGGCCCACCCCGCGCCTCGACCGCTCGTCAACCATGCGGCGAGGGTTCGAGATGCGTCGATCGGCTGGCTATGGTGCCGACGTTACATCCATCGACACCGGTCAGCGGTGGAGGATCGGCAGTCCTGTGGCTCGGGTGTTGAGCATCGTCATAGCGGTCGGAGCCTCGGTGCTCCTGTTCGTCGCTTCGGTGCTGGCGGTGGCCGCCCTGCTGGTCTTCCGCCCCGGCGGTGGCAACGGCTCGGCCGTGGCCCCCACCGGGGCCATCCCGGGCCGGGCCGACGGCGGCCCGGCCGGTGACGGCGGGGCCCGGAACGCCGTCACCGACGTCGGCCTCGGATCGGGGCCCGGTGCCACCTGCCGAGCCGTCCCCGGCCGGGGCTTCGATGTGACGGCGGCCGGAGCCGAGCCCGGCGACCAGGTGACCGTGGCAGTGGAGCTGGTCGACGACGCGGGGGCGAGCCACTCCCACCTGGTGCCGTCGGGAGCGGCCGACGCCCAGGGTCGGGTCACGGCTTCGCTGCCGGCCACCCTCAACGGCCGGGAGGTCCGATCGTGCACGGTGACCGCCGTCCAGCTCGGTGACCGGGTGGTGTACGCCGGCCGGTGACCCACCCCCACATCGTGACGGACCCCCCCTACGCTGTGCCGCCATGGAATGGTTCTCCGAGAACTGGCCGGTGCTCCTGGTGCTGCTGGGTCTTCTCCTCGTGTTCATGGGTCTGCTCCGCAAGCTGGTGAAGCTGGCCTTCCTGGGGGTCGTGGTGGGCGTCGTGGCCCTGGTGCTCTGGCCCATGGTCTCCAGCTGATCCCACCCCGGTGAACGGGGGGCCGCCCCGGCCGGCTTCAGGCCGGGTGGCCCGCTGCCGACAGGGAGGCGGTGACCGAACGCCGGGCCCGGCGCCTGCTCTCCGCCAGCCTCCGCCCCCTCCTCCCTCTGGCCGCCGTGTGGGCGGTGGCATCGGTCTTCCTCGGCGCCCTGGCGGCCCAGCGGGTGATCCCCTACGAGCAGCTGGTGCTCGATCCCAACGCCTACGGCGACATCGAGTGGTACACGGGCCTGGTCTCGAACCTCGGGATCCTGGGATGGACGTCGGCCACCGTGGTGGCGGCCACCGGCGGCTGGCTGGCCGGCCAGGCCGGCCGGCCCGGCGCCCGGGCACTGCTGCGGGGTGGGGCGCTGTACTCGTCGCTGCTGCTCCTCGACGACCTCTTCCAGCTCCACGTGGTGGTCACCCACGCCCTCGGGACACCCAAGGCCGCCTTCTACGCCGGCTACGTCGTGCTCGGCTGCTGGTGGGCCTGGACCAATGCCGGTGAGCTCAGCCGCACCCGGTGGCCGCTGGCGGCGGCCGCCGTCGCCGCCTTGTCGCTGTCGGTTGTGGTGGATCAGGGCGTGCCGCCGGGATCGGTGGCGCTGGTGGCCGAGGACTCCTGCAAGTTCCTCGGGATCGTCGCCTGGAGCCTCTACTTCGTGCTCACCGGACGCGACATCGCGCTGTCCGTCCTGACGCCGCCACCTGCGCAAATGAGCCATCCGACCCTGGTCGGCCCGGGGGCCGACCGGTACGGTCAGCCCTGATGACCGCTCGGCGCGCGGAAGGCGGAACGGTGACCACCCATCTTGACGACAGGAGCAATCCGGGCGACGGGGCCGAGGCTGAGCGCGCCGGCTCGGGGGATGCCTCCGACGGCCCGACGACCCAGCCGGCAGGCGACGAGACGGTGCCGACCACCGCACCGACGATGGCCGCCACCGCCGAGCCGGACGGGTGGGATCAGCCTCCGGCCGCTCCCCTGCGCACGCCGATGCCGACCCAGAGCGCCCTGTCCCGCCTCGGCGACCTCCTGGTGTCGCCGTTCGGTCGCCACCGCCGCGAGACCATGGTCCTGCTGTCTCTGGTGATCCTCGCCGTCCTGGTCTGGGTGGCGGTCTCGGAGTTGCTGGTGGCCCCGGGCGCCAGCCAGAGCATCCTCAGCTGACACCGGGCCCGGCTCGACGGTAGAAGGTTGTCGACGACCCACCGGCTGGCCAGAATGGCGCGGTGGTGACCGTGAGCTCGGCGTGAGCGGCTATCCCCTCCATTCGGCGGCGGTCGCCCAGCCCGGCTGGTACCCCGATCCCTGGCGGGTCGCGGCCTGGCGATGGTGGGACGGGCGCACATGGACCGCCCACGTGGCCCAGGCCACCCCCGAGCGCAAGCCCCGCCTACCGGCCTGGCTGAGCGTGCCGGTGGTGCTCGGCTCGATCATCACCCTGCCGTTCGTGGTCTACATCGCCATCACCCAGCCCCTCGCCATCGCCGCCGGCCTGGTACCCCTGGCCATCGTGCTACCCACCCTGGCCTGGCTCGATCGGGTGGAGCCGGAGCCCCGGTCCAGCCGCCTCCACGCCGTGCTGTGGGGCGGCACCGTGGCCGGGCTGGTGGCCGCCGTCGTCAACTCGATCGTGGCCGCCGCCAGCAGCGAGACGGTGGCCGCCGTGGTGTCGGCGCCGCTGGTGGAGGAGGGCATGAAAGCCCTGGGCGTCGTGTGGGCCCTGCGCCGGCGCGAGGTGGACGGGGTCATGGACGGCATCGTCTACGCCGGCTGGGTGGCGCTGGGCTTCGCCGTGGTGGAGGACTTCACGTACTTCGCCAACGCCGCCACCGGCGGGATGTTGCTGCCGGTGTTCATACTGCGGGCGCTGATCACGCCGTTCGCCCACCCGCTGTTCACCTCGTGGACGGGGCTGGCCATCGGTCTGGCCGTGGCCCGCCGCAAGCCGGTGGCGGCCTATATCGCCTGGGGCTACCCGCTTTCCGTGCTGTCCCACGCCGCCTGGAACGGCTCGCTCACCGCCGCCGAAGATTCCGAGAGCGCGGCCAACGTGCTGCTCGCGTTCGGCTGCTTCGTGCTGTTGTTCCTCGCCGCCGCCGTGACGGTGATCGTGATCCGTCGAGACCAGCGCCGCCAGTTCGAACGCTCGGTGCCCATGCTGGCCGCCCGGTACTCCATCCCCCCTCACGAAGCCCAGCTCTACGCCCAGTGGCGGGCCATGCTCCGGTCCCGGCGACGCCTGCCCCGGGCCAACCGCCACCATTTCGACGCCGTGCACGCCAGCCTGGCCCGCCTGGCCCTGCTCCACGCCCGCCCGGGCCCCATCGATCCGGCCGACGAGCAACGCCTGGCCGAGCAACTCCACCGGGCCCGGGCGGGCGGCTGACGCTTTCTCGAGACCGTAAAGCAGGCCCCGGCCCGGCCCGATAGAGAGCCATGGCCTTCAGCCCCGTCGACAGCGTGCGTGCTCCCAGCCGGCTCGAGGATCTCGGCGTCCCGCTGGGCCTGGCCGAAGATCTGTTCATGCGGCGGGTGCTGGCCGACCGGGTCACCACGGTGGGCGAGGCGGCCCGGAGCCTGTGCATCACCCACGCCGTGGCCGACGAGCTGGCCCTGTCGCTGCGGGACAAGGCGCTCGTCGAGTTCCTGGGGGCCAACGGGCGCGACTACCGCATCCAGCTGACCGAGCGGGGAGCGCGCTCCACCCACCAGCGGATGACGAGCGGCCGCCACGTGGGCCCGATCCCGGTCCCCCTGGCCCGTTACCAGGAGGTGGTGGTGGCCCAACGGGCCGACCAGGCCGTCGACCGCCTGCGCGTCCACAATGCGTTCGAGGACCTGTACGTGGACGAGGCCCTCCTCGACCAGCTGGGCCCGGCCTTCGTCAGCGGCGGCGCCATCTTCCTCTACGGGCCGGCCGGCACGGGCAAGACGAGCCTGGCCGAGCGGATGAACCGGATGTTCGACGACCCGGTGCTGATCCCCCGCTACGTGGAGGTCGACAGCCAGATCATCGCCGTCTACGACCCCGCCCTCCACGACGCGCTCGACGAGCAGCCGGCCACCCTCGACCCCCGTTGGGTGCTGTGCCACCGGCCGCTGATACTGGTCGGCGGTGAGATGGACCTGACCATGCTCGACCTGCGCTACGACCGGGTATCGGGCGTGAGCGTGGCCCCCATCGGGATGCTGGCCAACAACGGGATCCTGGTGGTCGACGACTTCGGCCGGCAGGGCTTCCGCCCCGACGAGATCCTCAACCGGTGGATCGTGCCCCTGGGCCGGGGCGTCGACTACCTGAAAGCCAACACCGGAACCAAGTTCACGGTGCCCTTCGAGCTCAAGCTCGTGATCTCCACCAACCTGGAGCCCACGTCGCTGGGTGACGACGCCTTCCTGCGGCGGCTGCGCAACAAGGTCTTCGTGGGCCCCATCAACGAGGAGGGGTTCCGCTGGGTGCTGGCCGATGCCGCCTACCGCTACGGCATCGAGGTGGGGGCCGACGCCCCCGACCGCCTGGTGGCGGTGTCGCTGGCCCATCTGGGTGAGCTGCGCCCCTACCTGGCCGTCGACTTCTGCCAGCTCACCCTGGCCGTGTGCCGCTACGAAGGATGGGACACCCTGCTCGATGTCGAGATGATCGACCGGGTGGCCGAGCTCTACTTCGTTCAGGACGAGGCCCTGGCCATGAACGAGCGGACCGTCGAGCCGACCCGCCGTCCCGACGGGCGGGGCCTCCGGCGGGACATCTACACCCGGTGGAACGACCCCGACCTCGGCCATGTGTTCGCCAACCCGCTCGACGGGCTGGACGAGCTGGCCGCCACCCTCACCGTGGACGGCGCCGAACCGCCGGTCGCCCACCCGGCCGGGCCGTCCCAGAACTGACGGGCCCCGCACCGCGCACGCCCACGTGCCCCGCACCGGGCCGTGTGCCAAGCTTCCGGACGAACGCACCCAACCGACGACCCGGGTAGGTCCACGATGTCCGACGCCTCCTCCGCCCCTGCCGCCGCCCACCCCGTGGAGTACGGCATCTCGATGCGCCTGCTCCGCAACGCCAAGGGCGAGGCCCGCCGGGCCGAGGAGCTGGGCTTCGACTTCCTGCTCACCGGCGAGCACATCATGTTCCACACCGGCACGGCCAACAACATGGTGTCGCTCGCTGCGGCGGCCGGGGCCACCGAGCGGATCAAGCTGATGAGCGGCATCGTGCTGGTCCCGCTGTATCCCACGGCCCTGCTGGCCAAGCAGGCGTCGGTGCTCGACGTGGTGTCCGACGGGCGCTTCCACCTCGGCGTGGGTGTCGGCGGCGAGTTCCCCAAGGAGTTCGAGGCCGTCGGGGTGCCGGTGAAGGAGCGGGGGGCCCGCACCAACGAGGCGCTGGAGGTGCTGGACAAGCTCCTGTCGGGGCCCGACGTCACCTTCGACGGTCGGTTCACCCAACTCGACAACTTCACCATCTCGCCCCGCGGCGTGCAGAAGCCACGGATCCCGTTCTGGGTGGCGGGGCGCAAGGAGGCGGCGATGCGCCGGGTGGCCCGCTACGCCGAGGGCTGGCTGCCCTACATGTACACCCCCGAGATGCTGGCCGACTCCATCGCCAAGATCGAGGAGTTCACGGCCGAGGCCGGCCGCCCGGCCAACACCGTGCGGCCCGGGCTGTTCATCTTCACCTGCGTCCACGAAGACCGCGACACGGCCCTCGAGCTGGCCAACACCCAGCTCAGCCGGCAGTACAACCAGGACTTCTCGAAGCTGGTGGAGAAGTACACCATCGCCGGCAACCCGGAAGACTGCGCCGAGCGGTTGGCCCAGTACGTGGAGGCCGGGGCCAGCGCCGTCATGTTCAGCCACGGCTGCCCCCCGGAGTACACCGAAGCCAACACGACCCTGATCGGCGAGGCCCTGCTCCCCCTGTGCCGGGCCCGTTTCGGCTCGTAGCACCCCCGCCCGCACCACCACCGACTGCGATCTGTGGCGCCGGCGCGCACAATGCAGCACGAGGCGTCACAGATCCCGGCGAGCCCCCCGGGTCGCCGCCGAAGGCGGGTCGGCGGGGTAGGGCCCCCGACGACGATGGGGAGCCGGCGCCAGCCGGCGGGGGCGGCGAGCCCCCCGGGTGACGGCTAGGGTTCGGCCATGCGCACCAAGATCTGCGAGCTGTTCGGAATCGAGTTCCCGATCCTGGCCTTCACCCACTGCCGTGACGTGGTGGCTGCGGTCACCAAAGCCGGGGGCTACGGCGTGCTGGGCGCGGCCGGCCACTCCCCCGAGGAGCTCGACATCGACCTGCGTTGGATCGCCGAGCAGGTGGGCGACCGGCCGTTCGGGGTCGACATCATCGTGCCGGCCAAGTACGAGGGGAAGGATCAGGGCGAGCTCGCCGTCCGGACCCTGAAGGACATGATCCCGGCCGGTCACCGGGCCTTCGTCGACGACCTCCTCGACCGCTACGGGGTGCCCCCCATCCCCGCCGACGCCCGCCCGGCGGGCCGGGGCGGCGAAGCGGCCGCCCCCATGACCTACGCCCAGGCCGTGCCGCTGATGGACGTCGCCTTCTCCCACCCGATCTCGCTGATCGTCAACGCCCTGGGGCCGCCCCCGCCCGACATGATCGAGCGGGCCCACGCCCAAGGGGTGAAGGTGGGGGCCCTGGCCGGCAAGAAGTCGCACGCCGTGCGCCACGTGGCCGCCGGGGTCGACGTGATCATCGCCCAGGGCCACGAGGCCGGGGGCCACACCGGCGAGATCGGCACCATGGTGCTGGTACCGGAGATCGTCGATGCCGTCGCCCCCGTTCCGGTGCTGGCCGCCGGCGGGATCGGTGGGGGGCGCCAGATGGCCGCCGCTCTGGCCCTGGGGGCCGAGGGCGTGTGGTGCGGATCGGTGTGGCTGACCACCCAGGAGGCCGAGACCCACCCGGCGGTGAAGGAGAAGTTCCTCGCCGCCACATCGTCGGACACCCTCCGGTCGCGGTCCCGCACCGGCAAGCCGGCCCGCCAGCTCCGCTCGGCCTGGACCGACGAGTGGGAGGGGCCCAACTCACCGGGCACGCTGGGCATGCCCCTGCAGCCGATGCTGATCACCGAGGCGTCTCGGCGGATCGACCGGGCGGCCATGAACCCGACCAACGAGGGGGCGGTCAAGCTGGCCAACTACTTCGTGGGGCAGATCGTCGGCTCGATGAACGAGTCCAAGCACGCCGATCGGGTGGTGCTGGAGATGGTGGAGGAGCTGATCGACGCCGTCACCCGGGTCAACGACATGATGCAGTGAGCGCCCCGACGCCTTCGTGACCGACGGGGGGCACACCCACCCGCCGGTCACTCCCCGATCCGTCAGCTGGCTCCGGCCACGTCGAGGCGCATCACGCTGGGACCGAACACGGGATCCAGGCCGAACAGCTCACCGATCGACATGTTGGTGAGGTAGACGGCGGGACGGGGCCGGCCGTGGCCGCGGCCACCGCCGGAGGGCCCGAAGGTGAGGCTGCCCGGGTACTCGAGGCCCTGATCGGGGGTGGCCAGGACCGTCACCGATCCCCCGAGCGAGATCCGCACCAGCGTGTTCTGCTGGTTGATCACGGCGTAGAGCTGACGGTCGGGCCCGACGACCAACCCGTCGATACCGGCCAGAGCGGGATCGTCGGACACGACGGAAGGATTGCCGGCGGCGCCGTTGCGACCGATGGGAACGGCGACCACCCGCCCGCCTTCGGTCACCGCCACATAGACGGTACGACCTCGAACGTCGATGCCGTTGGCCCCCAGTGGGGCCCCGACCAGCTCGCCGGTGCCGGCCAGGAGGGGGTCGCTGATCCACACCGAGGCGGGCGCCGACGGGCCGGCAGCCCGCCACACGGCGCCGGCGGCCGAGTCCGTGGCGTAGATCCGACCGGCACTGTCGACCGTCACCGCATTGGGCAGACCCATCGCCCCGGTACCCGGGACCAGGGCGCCCGAGCAGGGCCCGGCCCCGGGGCCGGCGGCGATGTCGAGCAGGTAGACACCGTTGCAGGCGCTCCCCGGAGATCCGCTCACGGCGACCAGGAGATGGGTCGGGTCGTACCGGTACAGGCCGAGCACGCCGAAGGCCTCGCCGGTCTGGTACCGACCGAGGGTGGTGTGGCCACCGCCGGCTTCCAGCCGCCACACCTCGCCGCCGGTGAGGGTGGACACGTAGACGGTGCCGTCGGTACCCACGGCGATGCCCTCCACCGCGATCTCGTCGGAGTACGAGGCGATCACCTCCGGAGCCCCGTGGCGCCCTGCGGCGCCGGCCACCACCCCCGGCGAGGCGAAGAGCGAACCGGCCACCAGGGCCGCCACCACCCCCGCCCGCCACCGGCTGACGCTCGTTCTTCTGGTTCCCATGCTCGTCTCCTCGTCTCCTCGTCGACCGTCCCCGCCGAGCCGGAGCATAACGATAAACTATGTCGGTCGTCACACACAGCCGCCGCCGGCTGACGGTGGTCGGGAACCAGATGCCTCCGGCAGACGTCCAGAACCATGACGGCGGATGGCGCCCCTGCCTCGGCCGGTCGAGGAGGTACCGCCATGCCCGACGACGACTCGACGCTCGTGGCCGCAGCGAGGCCGCAGCCGCCCCGTCGCCGAGGAGCGCTGCTGGCCATGGTCGGGTTGCTGGCGGTAGCCGGCCTGGGGCTGGCCACCCGGCTCGACCGGCCCGGCTCCCGCACCGAGGTCGGCGCCGGCCCATCCGCCGACGACGTGGACGGCGGGGGCGTCGGGACATCAGCCCCACCGACCACGGGCGGCGCCCAGTCGGTGACCGCCGGAACGCCCCCGCCTCCCCAACCGCACGGCACCACGGTCGACGCCACCACGAACGATCCGATCGGTACGGCCCGAGTCAGCCTCGGCTGCGGGGACACGGCCGAGACCCGGCAGGTCACGGCGTTCGAGGCCGAGCCGGCGGCCGGCGGACCGTCGGCCCTCTACTGGGCGGAGCCGGCCGGGCGGCTCCACCCCCTCCGTGTGGGCGACCAGTTCCCGGCCGGCGCCCGCCTGGCGTGGGCCGTGACCGGCGTCCAGCTCGGGCCGTGGGATCTCGACACGATCTCCGATTCCTGCTCCCTCGCTATCCCGACCCCCACCGTTCCCCCCCACTACACGGTGCCGCCCACGAGCGTCACCGCTCCCGTGCCCGGCTATGACCAGGCCTGGACCGCCAGCGCCACCCTGGCCTGCGGCGACACCGCCGACTCCCGACGGGTCACGTCGTTCCGCGCCGTCACGAACGGGGCCGGCCCGGCGAACGTGATGGCATGGGACCCGGCCAGCGGCCTAATCCAGCAGCTGGCCGTGGGTGACGAGTTCCCGGTGACCCACGTGCTGAGCTGGTCCATCCAGGGGGTGTTGCTCGGGCCGTGGCCCGTCCCCCAGGTCACCGACGGCTGCTGATGGACCTGCCGGGCTCCGGGCTGCCACCGGTGACGGCCATAGCGCCCAGGTCCGTCCGATGTCGGTCCCCTCGGCGGGCGTGTCGGCCCGGGCAGCCTCCGCCCGATGTCAGTCCACCTCGGCGGCCGTATCGGCCCGGGCCGCGTCCGCCCGGGCAGCGTCCGCCCGGGCAGCGTCCGCCCGGGCAGCGTCCGCCCGGGCAGCGTCCGCCCGATCGGTGTCCTGCTGATGGCCAACCGGGGGCGGGGTGGCCCCCCGGGGGTAGAACTTGGCGATCACGGCCGCCAGCACCAGGCCCACGGCGGCGGCCAGCAGGAACGCCGGGCCGATGGCGTCCACGAAGGCGGCCCGGGCCTCGGCCAGCAGCTGGCCGGCGGCTGCCTGGTCGGGCAGCTGGCTGGCGGCCAGCACGGCGCCCCCGATCGAGTCCCGCGCCATCTCCTGGAGCTGGGGCGGCAGGCCGGCCCCCATCTGGTCGACCTGGCTGTGGTAACCGATGGTGGCGATCGTGCCCAGCAGGGCGATGCCGACGGCCCCGCCCACCTCGCGGGTGGTGTCGTTGACGGCGGAGGCCACCCCCGCCTTGTCCTGGGGCAGCGAGGTCACGATGGCGTTGGTGGTAGGCGGCATGATCAGCGCCATCCCGAGCGCCATGGGCGCCACCGACGCCAGAACCATCCAGTAGCTGGAGCCGACGTCGAGCCTGCTGGCCAGCACGAAACCAGCGGCCTGGATGACGAACCCGAGCGACACCACGTTGGCCGCCCCGAACCGGGCGGTGAACTTCGGGCTGCGGGGGGCGACGACCACCATGATGGCCGAGAACGGCAGCAACCTCACCGACGCCCCGAGCGGGCTGTAGTTCAGCACGAACTGGAGGTACAGGGTGAACAGGAAGAACATGCCGAACATGGCCAGGAACGAAGCGGTGACGGTCAGTGCCCCCAGCCCGAAGCGGGGGATGAGGAAGAACCGGGGGTCGAGCAGGGGATGTGCCACCCGCCGCTCCCACAGCACGTAGACCACGGCCGTGACCACGCCCAGGGCGAACGCCCCCAGCGTGATCGGTGCCGTCCAGCCCTGCTCCGGTGCCTCGATGATGGCGAACACGATGCTGACCAGGGCCACCACGCTGAGGGCGGCGCCGCCGAAATCGAGCCGGTGGCGGGCCTGGTCGGCCGAGTTCGGCACGACGGCGATGATCCCGATCAGGGCCAGGGCGGCGATCGGCACCACCACGAAGAAGATCGACCCCCACCAGAACCGTTCCAGCAGCAGACCGCTGGCCAGCGGACCGATGGCCCCGCCGGCACCGGCGAAGCCGGCCCAGGTGGCGATGGCCTTCGCCCGGTCCTGCGGGGCGTAGACCACGGTGAGGGTGGACAGGGTGGCCGGCATGATCAGAGCGGCCCCTATGCCCATAACGGCCCGGAAGGCGATCAGCTGCACCGGGTCGTTGGCGTAGGCCGCCACCATGGCCGCACCGGCGAAGATCACCAGACCGGTCATCAGGGCGTAGCGTCGGCCGAACCGGTCGCCCAGGGCCCCGCACAGCAGCAGCAGGCCGGCGAACACCAGGGCGTAGGCGTCGATGATCCACAGCTGCTCGGTGCTGCTCGGATCCAGCTCCCGCACGATGGTGGGGATGGCCACGTTCAGCGACGACACGGCGGCCACCACCAGCACCAGACAGAGGCACATGATGGCGAGGATCAGACCCTGGCGGGGATGGCTCTGGCCCGGCACCCAGTCGCCGTGCTTGGCGTCCACCGCGGGGGCGGTGCTGTCGTCGATCGTCATGAGTGACCTTTCCGGGGCGAACGAACCACTCTATGCCGCCGCCTGTGCCTACCTGCGACCCGGCCGGTGTGGCTCTTTTCTCAGCTCAGGCGCTCGATGAGCATCGCCATGCCCTGGCCCCCGCCCACGCACATGGTCTCGATGCCGTAGGTGCGGTCGAGGGTCTGGAGATCGTTGATCAGCGTGGTCATGATCCGGGCCCCGGTCATGCCGAACGGATGACCGAGGGCGATCGCTCCCCCGTGGGGGTTGAGCTGATCCTCGATCGACACGCCCAGCTCGTCGCAGATCGGCAGCACCTGGGCGGCGAACGCCTCGTTCAGCTCGAACACGTCGATGTCGCCGATCTTCATGCCGGTGCGGTTGAGCAGCTTGGTGACGGCCTCGATCGGGCCCACGCCCATGATCTTGGGGTCGAGGCCCGACACGGCGGAGGCCACAACCCGGGCCAGCGGTGTGAGCCCCAGGGCCTCGGCCCTGGTGGCCGACATCACGAGCACGGCCGCCGCTCCGTCGTTGAGGGGGCAGGCGTTGCCCGCCGTCACCCGCCCGTCGGGTTTGAAGGCCGGCTTCAGCTTGGCCAGGCCCTCCAGCGTGGTGCCGTCGCGGGGGCCGTCGTCGGTGGCCACCACCGAGCCGTCGGCCCGGGTGTACGGGGTGATCTCCCGTTCGAAGAACCCGTTGGCCTGGGCCGTCACCGCCCGGTCCTGGCTCAGCTTGGCGAACTCGTCCATCCGCTGGCGGGACACGTCGTACTTGTCGGCCACGTTCTCGGCCGTCATGCCCATCGGGATGTAGAAGTCGTCCAGGTAGTCGGCCCGCCCGGGGTCCATGAACCGGGGATTGCCCGGGTCCTGGGGCTCGTAGAACTGGGAGACGCACTCCACGCCCCCGGCCACGAAGATGTCGCCCTCGCCGGCTTTCAC
Source organism: Acidimicrobiales bacterium (assembly GCA_041394285.1). Taxonomy (GTDB): domain Bacteria; phylum Actinomycetota; class Acidimicrobiia; order Acidimicrobiales; family SZUA-35; genus CADEDH01. The sequence continues at coordinate 228,893 of JAWKIL010000002.1, forward strand.
GGCGTGGGCCGCCATCCGGATGGCCTGGAGCGACGAGGCGCACGCCCGCTGCACGGTGGTGCCGGGCACCGACTGGGGCAGCCCTGCCAGCTGGCCGGCCAGGCGACCCAGGTTCCGGCTCTGCTGGCCCGTGGCGTTGGCCACGCCCACCACCACGTCGTCGATCTCGGCCGGGTCCACCTGCGGCACCTTGGACAGCAGATCGGCGATGATGAAGCCAACCAGGTCGTCGGCCCGCTCGTCCTTCAGCGACCCCTTCACCGCCCGACCGATCGGGGTGCGGGCGGTGGCTACGATCACGGCATCTTCCATGGTGGCACTCTCCTCGGGCAGCCTCTGATGCCGATTGTGGCCGGCCCGGGCCGTCGCCGCCACGCCGGGCCCCGATGGCCGGGCTGACCTACGTCGGGCCCGACGGTTCCTCGACCCGGCGCTGCATGCGCTGACGCCGTTCCCGCTGCCCTGACGCTCCGGCGATACGGTGCCCCCATGGCATCGTCGACCCCCTCCGCCATCGGTCAGGCCCTGGTCCGCAGGGACGACCCGCCCCTGCTCCGGGAGTGGCCCGCTTCATCGCCGAGGTCGACGACGACCACCTGGCCGGGGCGGCCCATGTCGGGTTCGCTCGGTCCCCCTACGCCCACGCCCGCCTGCTCGGGGTCGACACCGCCCCCGCCCTCGCCGTCCCGGGGGTGATCGCCGCCTTCAGCGCGGCCGACCTCGACGTGTTCCCCGCCGGCCGCTTCGCCGCCGCCATCCACTCGCTGTTCGCCCAGCCCCTCCTGGCCGAGCAGCGGGTGCGGTTCGCCGGCGAGCCGGTGGCGGTGGTGGTGGCCGAATCCCGGGCGGCAGCCGAAGACGGGATCGAAGCGGTCGAGGCCCGGTACGAGCCGCTGCCGCCGGTCCTCGACCTCGACGACGCGCTGGCCGGCGCCACCGCGCTGTTCGACCCGTCCACCGCGGCCCGCCTCCAGCCCACGGCACCGGCCGAAGAGCCGTTCGGCGGGGGCAACGTGGTCATCGACACCGGGTGGCGGGGCCTGCCGGCGCAGGGGGAGCCCGACCCCTTCGTCGCCGCCCCCGTGGTGGTGCGCCAGCGGGTCATGAACCCCCGCCAGTCGCCCGCTCCCATCGAATGCCGGGGGGTGGCGTGCGTCTGGCTCCCCGGCCCCGACGAGGGCGACTCCGCCGGCGACAGCCGCCGGCTGCTGGTCTACACCGCCACCCAGCGCCCCCACGGCTTCCGCGACGAGCTCGCCGCCCTCTACCGGGTGGACCCGGCCCGCGTCACCGTCGTCGCCCCGGCCGTGGGCGGGGGGTTCGGGGGCAAGACCAGCCGCACCCCCGAGGAGCGGATCATGCCGTTCCTGGCCCGGCGGATCGGGCGGCCCGTGATCTGGGTCGAGACGCGCTCGGAGTACATGGCGGCGTCGAACCAGGGACGGGGCGAGCGGGTCGATCTGGAGTTGGCGGGCACGGCCGACGGTCGCATCCTCGCCCTACGGGGCGACCTGGTGAAGGACGCCGGGGCCTACCCCATCACCGGCGCCGTGCTGCCCGGGGCGTGGACGGCCCCCGGCACCGCCGGCTGCTACGACGTCGCCCACATCGAGTTCCGGGCCCGCTCGGTGGCCACCAACCGGGCCGCCACCAGCGCCTTCCGGGGCGCCGGACGGGCCCCGTGGCTGGCCGCGTTGGAGCGGGTGGTCGACCTCTATGCCGCCCGGGTGGGCCTCGACCCGGCCGAGGTCCGGCGCCGCAACCTGGTCCGGCCCGACCAGATGCCGTACCGCAGCGTGGCCGGTGCCACCTACGACCAGGCCGACTACCCCGGCGATCTCGACCGCGCGCTCGAGCTGGCCGGCTACGACGGCTGGCGCGCCGAGCAGGCCCGGCGGCGGGAGGCGGGCGATCCGGTGGAGATCGGCGTGGGCATCGCCTGCTACAACCACCTCACGGTGGGGGGTGGCGGCGAGGAGGCGGCGGTGACGCTGGTGGCCGGGGGCGGGGCCCGGGTGGTGACCGGCTCCACCTCCCAGGGGCACGGGCACGCCACCACCTGGGCCCAGATCGCAGCCGACGTCCTCGGCATGCCGGTGGACCGCATCGAGGTGCTGGAGGGGTCGACCGAACTGACCGCCACCGGGGTGGGGGCCGTGGGCTCCCGCTCCCTGCAGACGGCGGGCGTCGCCGTGCACCGGGCGGCCACCGAGGTGGTGGCCGAGGCCCGCCTGCTGGCCGCCGACCTGCTGGAGGCGTCGGTCGACGACATCGTGCTCGACCGGGCCCGCGGCGCGTTTCACGTGGTCGGCACCCCGGCCCGCTCGGTCGGCTGGGCCGAGGTGGCGGCCGAGGCCGACACCCGTGGCCAGGAGGTGTCGTGCGGCGACGTGTACGACAACGAGGGCCGCAACACGTTCCCATCCGGTACCCACGTGGCCGTGGTGGAGGTCGACACCGAGACGGGGCGGGTGCGGGTGGTGCGCTTCGTGGGGGTCGACGACGCCGGCGTGCGAGTCAACCCGGCCATCGTGGAGGGCCAGCTCCACGGCGGAATCGCCGCCGGGATCGGCCAGGCCCTCGGTGAGGAGATGGTCTACGACGCCCAGGGGAACCTGCTGACCTCCACCTTCGTCGACTACCAGATCGTGACGGCCGACCTGCTCCCCTCGTTCGAGTTGGCACCGTCGGCCGTGCCGTCGTCGTTCAACGACCTGGGGTTCAAGGCGGTGGGCGAGTCGGGCACGATCGGCGCCACCCCGGCGGTCCACAACGCCGTGCTCGACGCGCTCCGGGCCCGGGGGGTGGAGCACCTCGACATCCCTCTCGCGCCGGAGCGGATCTGGGCCGCGCTGGCCGCCACCGGGGCGCCCCCGGCACGTCACTGAGCGTTCAACTACAGGTCCCCCGCTCCGACGAAGTAACTTCGTACCCCAACGACGTGGAAGGGGCCGGCGCTCGCCGGTTCGCGGTCAACAAAGGAGATTGTTCGTGGCAACCAAGGCAGGCGAGAAGATGAAGTTCGAAGACCTTGGTGTCGAGATCATCGTCACCAAGGGAGGCGACGGCGACGTCTCGGCCACCGCCGGCGGCGACGGCCTCAAGGTGGGCAAGCGCTACGAGTGTGAAGCCACCGGCATCCAGGTGCTGGTGACCAAGCCGGGAGCGGCCACCCTCCAGTGCAACGGTCAGCCCATGGCGCTGCAGGAGCCGAAGAAGACCAAGTCGGCCGACTGAGTGCGACCCGCAGGTTCGCCTGTGGCGGCGAGCGCCCCGGGTTCGCCTGCGGCGGCTAGCGGGATCACCGCCGCCGGGGATCGACCGCATCCGCCGTATGGCGGCGTACCGTCGTCCCGATGGAGCTGAACCGGATCGAGCACCGTCGTTCCGATGGCGGCTCGGTCCACCACGTCACGGTCCCAGGCGGTGCCTGGGACCGTCGTACTGCCCAGGAGCTGGTGGCGGTGGCGGCCGAACTGCGGGAGGACCGTTCCGCCCGGGTGGTGACGCTGGCCGCCCGGGAGGCGCCGTTCTGCGCCGGCCCCGACCCTGATCTCGATCCGACGACGGGCTTCGACCCCGATCCGGCGGCGGCCTGGGCCGCCCTGCGGCCACCGGTGGTGGCCGTGGTGGCCGGCGACTGCCTGTCGGTCGGCCTCGAGGTGGTGCTGGCGGCCGACATCCGGGTCTGCGGGCCCGAGGCCGTCTTCGCCCTACCCGATCTGGCGGCGGGCCGACTTCCGTGCTGGGGCGGCACCCAGCGGCTGGCCCGCGCCGTGCGACCGGCCGAGGCGTCGGCCATGGTGCTGCTGGGGCGGCCGGTGGCGGCCGAGCGGGCGGCGGCGCTGGGGCTGGTCCACGCCGTCGCCGCCGACCTCCAGCCGGCCACCCTGTCCGCCCTGGCCGATGAGCTGGTGGCCACGTTGCTGCAGCGGGGGCCATTGGCGCTGGAGCTGGCCAAGGAGGCGGTGCACCGGGGGGCCGAGCTGCCCCTGCGGGACGGGCTGCGCCTGGAGGGCGACCTCAACCACCAGCTGGCGGCCACGGCCGACCGGGCCGAGGGGTTGGCCGCCTTCTTCGACAAGCGTCCCCCCGATTTCGCCGGGCGATGAGCCTGATGGCCCTCGCTGATCTCATGCTCCCGCCCGTCACCGGCGACGGGCGGGGCCACGAGATCGCACCCCGACCCGATCTCGTCGCGCCGCGCACCACCGGCGGCGCCTGCCGCAACGCGATCCGCCCCGCGTGCCCGGCGTCTCCCGCGGCGGACCGATGAGCAGCGACCGCGGGTGCTGGCCGGCCCGGGCCGGCGACGTGCTGGGCCAGCTACCGGCCGGCGTCGTCGAGGCGGCGACGGCCTCGCTGCGGCGGGGGCTGGCGACGGCGGGGCGGCTCGACGACAGCGGTTCGTGGGCGGAGCCGGACGCCGTGGCGGCCCAGCACGTGCGGCCCCTGTTGGCCGTCGACGAGTGGCCGGGGCCGAGCGCGCCGCTGGCCGTGGGCCAGGGTGCCGTCCACGCCGACCTGATCGACGAGGACCACGACCGCCTGGCGATCCTGCGCTCGATCCTGGCCGACGTGGGCCCGGTCGACGCCGAGACCCTGGCGGCCGAGGCCCAGGACTGGCGCCTGCCGGTCACGCCCTACCGGGACCTGCCCACCATGGCCCCGCCGGCACCGGCCGCCGGCACCGGCACGCCGGGCGGCCCCGGCTGGGACGGGCCGGCACCGCTCGTGGTCGACCTCACCGCCCTGTGGGCCGGGCCCCTGGCCACCTCGCTGCTGGCCGATATGGGGGCCCGGGTGGTCAAGGTGGACCCCGGGGTCCGGCCCGACGGGTTCCGGGAGCATCCGGTGCTGTACGCCCAGCTCAACGGGGCCAAGGAGATCGTCGATCTCGACCTGCGCCGGGACGACCACCGCAGCCGGTTCGAGGCCCTGGTCGGCGGGGCCAGCCTGGTGGTGGACTCGTTCTCCCGCCGTGTCATGCCGAACTTCGGCTACGGCCCCGACGACCTGCGCCGTCTCAACCCCCGGTTGGCCACGCTGTCTATCGTGGCCTTCCCCGCCGGCACCCGGGAGGCGTCCTGGGTGTCCTACGGCCCCGGTGCCCACGCCGTCTCCGGGCTCGGCACCCACCTCGACGGGGCCGGGCGGCGCCGGTTCGAGCCCGCCCCGATCGCCTACCCCGACGCCCTGGCCGGCCTGGAGGCGTTCGCCGTGGCCGCCGAGCTGGTGGGAGCCGTGGCGGGGGGCGGCCCGCTCCCCCACCGCGAGGTCAGCCTGTCCGGAGCGCTGGCGCCGATCGTGGCCCGGGCCGTGGCCGACGCCGCCCCCCACGGGGAAGGCCAGACCGACCGTGGCTGACGACGTGGTCGACCTCAGCCTCGACGGCCCGCTGGCCGTGGTGACCCTGCACAATGGGCCGCTCAACATCTTCAACCTGGCCATGCGGGACGGGCTGATTGAAGCCCTGCGGGCCGTGAACGACATCGACGACGTGCGGGCCATGGTGCTGCGGGCCGACGGCCGCCACTTCAGCGCCGGCGCCGATCTCAGCGAGTTCGGTACTGCCGAGTCGATCATGGAGGCCCGCCGGATCCGCTGGGACCGGGACCCCTGGGGCCTGCTGTGGGACCTGCGGGTGCCCACGGTGGTGGCCCTCCACGGCACCGCCGTGGGGTCGGGCATGGAGATGGCCATGCTGTGCGACCTGCGGGTGGCCGCCCCCGACACGGTGCTCGGCCTGCCCGAGACCAAGCTGGGGATGCTGCCGGCGGCCGGGGGCACGCAGAGCCTCACCCGTGCCGTCGGCCCCCACCAGGCCGTCCCGGTGGTGGCCCTGGGCACGACGATGGGCGCCGGGGAGGCGCTGGACCGGGGCATCGTGAGCGAGGTGGCCGACGATGTGGAGGCGGCGGCCCGGGCCAGGGCCGAGGAGCTGGCCCAACTCGACGCCAACCTGCTGCGAGCGGCCCGGCGCCTGCTGCGAGCGGCCGGTGACCTCTCCCTGGAGGCGGGGCTGGCCTACGAGCGCCGCCTGGCCCGCGCCCTGCGCCGTCCCCGCCGCTGAGCCGTTCACATACGGTCGGCCCCGTTGCCGGCCGGTGGCAGTTCGATGACGAACCGGCTGGTTGGAACCCAGGCAGAGCGTCGCGTCGTCTAACCGTGGTCCCTGTATCCAGGGGAGGGAGACAGCCACCATGACTCGCACCACGACTCGCATGACAACCCGCACCGTGACTCGCACGATGCCCACCACACCGCCCGCCCACGGCGTCCGACCACCGGGCCGGGGGCGAGCGGCGCCCCGGGTCGCCGCCTCCCTGGCGGCCGCCGCGCTCCTGCTCGCCGCCTGCGGCGACAGCAGCGACAGCAGCGACAGCAGCGACAGCGCCACCTTCGGAGACGAGACGGACGCCACGATCGTCGATCAGCAGCAGGAGCAGAACGCCAGCGCCGACGCCGGGCCGGCCGGGGGAGGCGTCGCACTGGGCGGCCCCTCGACCACCACAGCCACCACCGGGGAGACGCGGGCCGCCGCCGACACGGGCGGCGCGGCGCCGGCGGCGGCCGAGACACCGGCCACCGCCGGGTTGGGGGCCGGCGGCGGCCCGGCCCTCCCCAACCCGGCCGAGCTCGGCCGGCAGCTGATCTTCACCGCCGACGTGGAGGTGGAGGTCGACGACGTGGCCGCCGCCACCGACGCCGCCACCGCTGCCGTGGCCCAGGTCGGCGGCTTCCTGTTCGGCCAGAGCACCACCGGCGGGGCCGAGGCCAGCTCGAAGCTCACGTTCAAGGTGAAGCCGGAGGTGTTCGACCAGGCCCTCGACGCCCTGGGCGAGGTGGGCAAGCTGCGCAACCAGACGGTCAGCACCGACGACGTCACCGAGCGGGTGGTGGACCTCGACAGCCGCATCCAGGTGGCCCAGTCCGGGGTCGACCGGCTCCGGGCTGCGCTGGCCGAGACCACCAATCTCGAGGACTACGCCGAGATCGAGGCCCTCCTGCTCCAGCGGGAGAGCGACCTGGAGGTCATGAAAGGGCAGCAGCGCACGCTGGCCGACCAGGTGGCCCTGGCCACGATCAACCTCACCCTCACCCAGGACCGGCTGGCCAACAACATCTCCGTGGTCGTGACGGCCTACGAGGGCCACGACCAGGGCGTCGGCTGCCCCGGCCAGGGTCAGACCCGGATCCCGGCCGGCGACGCCGCCACCGTGTGCTTCGACATCACCAACGAGGGCGACCAGACCCTCACGAAGATCACGGTCACCGACACCGTGCTCGGCATCGACGGCGAAACCGAGCTGATCGAGGTGTTCGGCTCGCTCGACAGCCTGGCCCCCGGCCAGTCGGCCCTGGTGGCCTACGAGGCCGAGCCGGAACGGGACCTGCGGCTCCGCACCCGGGTGACGGCCCAGCCCACCAACGGCGTCGATCCCGAGCCGACCGGCGCTCCCGTCGATGCCCAGGCGTCGTTCGACCTCGACACGTTCGAGCCCGACCGCGATCCCGGCTTCGGCGACGGCTGGTCGGCCGGGGGCACCGTGCTGGCGGCGCTGTGGACCGCCGTCACCGTGACCCTCGGCTTCCTCCTGCCGATGCTGGTGATCCTGGCCCCGCTGGCCGCCGCCGTCTGGTGGGCCCTGCGCCGCCAGCGCCGGGCCGCCGGCCCCGCGGCGCCGGCCCAGCCCGCCTCCCCAGCCGGTCCGTCGGGCCCCGGCGGCCCGTCGTCGGGTGGCGGGAACCCGCCCCCGCCGCCACCGGCGCCGCCCGCCCCTGAACCGGTCGGCGCCGGCACCGGCACCGGCACCGGCACCTGACCCCCTGACGCACCCGGCGAACTCTGACACCAGCTCCCCGCATCACCCACGGAACGTCAGAGTTCCGCTCCGGCTCCGTTCCCGCCAGCGAACTCTGACACGGCGTACCGCATCGCCGGTGCTCCTGTCAGAGTTCGCCGCCGGGCCTTGACCACCCGGCGGAGCACCCGGGCGACCTCGGCCGGTCGCTGGGCCGCATACCAGCCCAGATACAGCAGCTCCCAGCCGCAGGCCGCCACCCGGAGATCACGGTCCTCGTCGAGCGGCTCGGCCAGCGGGCCGAAGTGGAACCGACGGCTGTGCCCCTCCAGGCCGAGCCGGACCGACGGCATGCCCAGGTCGGTCCGGGCCACGACGACGCCCCGGTCGTCCACGATCTGGTACTGGGGAATCGCCGCCGGGAGATCCGGGTCAGCGGCACAGACCGCCAGCAGCTCCTCGAGCCACGAGTCCGGCACCCGCCCCTCGAACGGGATCCGGTCGAGCAGGCGGCGGAGGGCCCCGGTACCGCTCGGGCCCGGCCGGTGGAGCCGCTCGACCACCGCCCGGAGCTCGAGCAGCTCGATCCGGCGGCGGCGGGCCGCCGTCAACGCCCGCTGCACGAGATCGTCGGACACGACGGCACCGAGATCGGCCAACGTTCGGGGCACGGTGGTGCAGGGAATGCCGTCTATCACGGTGAGATCCACCGGATCGAACGGACCGACATGGTGGGCCACCACCCCCGGCACCCGATGGCGGCGGGAGCTCCGGGTCGACACCTCCACCACCCCGGCCCGTTCGAAGCCGTCGAGCCCGGCCAGACGGGCCGATGCCCGATGAGATGCGGCGCTTCCCGGGCACGCCAGCACAGCGACGGAGAGCCGCTGATGCCAGGTGGGGACCGATCCCCCGACCCGCAGGACGCGGGGCACCGGTTCGTCCAGCAGTCCCTGGCGGACCAGGCGCGACACCCGGTTGGCGCTCAGCCCGCACTGGGAGGCCTGCCGACGGGTGGCGGCCCCGTGCTGGCCGGCGGCGAGTTGAAGGAAGCGGTGGAGGTCGTGATCAGCCATGAGCTGAAACTAGAGATGACGTGTGACATCGATAGTCGACAGCCATCAACAGGAGAACTCTGACGTAGAGAACCGCCGGGCGGGAGGGGATGTCAGAGTTCCGGGATGGGCGGGGTGGACGGCGTGGGCCAGGCGGGCGGCGGACGTTCAGGCGGGCGACGGACGGTCAGGCGTCGGGTGCGGGCGCCGGAAAGAGCGACCGGGCGATGACGACGTCGAGGATCTCGGTTGCACCGTCGAGGTAGTGGGTGAGCCGGGCCCCGGTGAGGTGCCGGGGGAGGCAGTGGTGGCGGCGGGCGCCGGCCGCTCCCATCACCTGCATGCAGGCCGCCAGACCCCGCTCGGCGGCCCGGGTGGCGAACTTCTTGGCGTGCGCCGCCGCCACCGCCGCCGACCCCTCCCCGGCCGCCAGCAACTGGGCCGCCCGGTACGTGAGCAGGCGGGACGCCTCCAGGTCGGTGGCCACGTCGGCCAGGGAGAACTGCACCGCCTGGAACCCCGACAGGGCCTGGCCGAAGGCGTGGCGCCCGCTCACGTAGTGGCGGGCCACGTCCAGGCCGGCGTCCAGCATCCCACAGCACATGGCGCCCACCAGGACCCGGGCCAGGTCGATTCCCTCCATCGCCGCCCGGAACCCGTGGCCGGCCGGCACGAACAGGGCGTCGGGCCCCACCCGGCAGTTGTCGAACAGGAACTCGGCCGTGCCCAGCGAGTGCGCCCCGATGAGGGGATACGGCGTCACCCGCTCCACCCCGGGCGTGTCGGCGTCGATCAGGAACGCCGCAACCGCCCGGTGCCCGGCCCCGGCCTCGGTGGTGGCGTAGACCGACAACACGCTGGCCTCGGCCCCGTTCGACACCCAGGCCTTGGCCCCATCGAGCACCCAGCCGCCGTCGGGTTCCCGGCGGGCGGTGGTGGTGATGGCGGCGGCGTCGCTGCCCACACCGGGCTCGGTGAGCAGGAAGGCGCCCAGCCGGCGCCCAGCCACCAGGTCGTAGAGGTACCGCTCCCGCAGCTCGTAGGCGGCCCGGCGGGCCACCGCGCCCACCAGGTTGTTGTGCACGGCCAGGGAGAACGCCACACCGAGGTCGACCGCGGCGATCTCCTCCATCACCCGGGTGAGGGCGACCGGGCCGAGGGCCCGCCCGCCATCGGCTCCGGGGGCGGTGAGGCCGGTGAGGCCGGCCTCGGCCGCCGAGGCGAACGCCTCGCGGGCGAAGCGGCGCTCGGTCTCCCACGTCTCGGCCTGGGGGGCCACCGCCACCTGGGCCCATTCCCGGGCCAGGGCCACCGCCGCCCGTTCGGCGTCGGCGAGGGTTGCGTCCAGCTCGGCCCGGGGCCCGCCGCTCACCGGCCGCTCACTCCTGGTCGAGGGCCTGGCTGACCAGGGCGGCGATGGCGCTGCGTTCGCTGCGGCTCAGCGTGACGTGGGCGAACAGCTCGTGGCCCCGCAGCGAGGCGATCACCGAGGCGATGCCGTCCCGCCGGCCCACCCGTAGGTTGTCCCGCTGGGCGATGTCGTGGGTGAGCACCACCCGGCTCCCCGACCCCAGCCGGCTCAGCGCGGTGAGCAGCACCGCCCGCTCCAGGTTCTGGGCCTCGTCGATGATGACGAACACGTCGGTGAGGGTGCGGCCCCGGATGTAGGTCAGCGGCAGCACGTCGATCAGGCCCTGGCGATGGATCTCGTCGCGGGCGATCGGGTTGGCGATGGCCTCCAGGGCGTCGCCCACGGCGTCGGTCCAGGGCCGCATCTTCTCGTCCTCGTTGCCGGGCAGGAAGCCCAGCTCCTGGCCACCCACGGCGTAGAGGGGCCGGAAGATCATGATCTTGCGGTGGGTCTTGTGCTCCAGCACCGACTCGAGCCCCGCCGCCAGGGCCAGGACGGACTTGCCGGTGCCGGCCGGACCCCCGATCGACACGATGCCCACCGCGTCGTCGGACAGGAGGTCGATGGCGATGCGCTGTTCGGCGTTGCGTCCCCGCACACCGAACACGTGACGGTCGGAGACGAGACGCACCTTGCCGTCGGCCTGCACCCGGCCCAGGGCGGAGTGGCCCGCCCCCTCCAGGATGAGGCCGGCGTTCACCGGCAGCTCGGCCGCCTCCTCGATCAGGGCCACCTGGTGCTTGTAGAGGCGGTCGATGGCCTCGGGGGCCACCGACAGCTCCACCAGACCCCGCCATTCCAGGTCGGCCTCCATCTGGTGGTGGTACTCCTCGGCCGCCAGACCGAGCACGCCGGCCCGCAGGCGCAGCGGCAGATCCTGGGTGACCAGCACCACGTCGTGGTTCTCGGCCTGGAGGTTCAGGGCCACCAGCAGGATCCGGTGGTCGTTGCCGGAGGCGCCCCGCATGGTCTCGGGGATGACGTCCTCCGAGCGGTGGTTCAGCTCCACCCGCACCGTACCCCCGGCCGAGTTGACCGGGAACGGCTCGGTGAGACCGCCGTGCCGCTCCCGGATCGCCTCCAGCTTGCGCAGAGCGGTCCGGGCGGCCCACCCCAGCTCGGGATGGTGGCGCTTCTCCTCCAACTCGGTGAGCACGATGATGGGGAGCACGACGTCGTGGGCCCCGAAGGACTCGAGCGACGTCGGCGCATTGAGCAGCACCGAGGTGTCGAGGACGAACACCTTACGTTTCATGCCAACCTCACGGGTGGGTGGGTCACGCCGACAGCCTTGCCGGCGGTGGGAACCGCGTGACGGGTCCGGAATCGAGCACCACACCGGGAGTCGGCAGAACGCAAGGGGATTTCAGTTGATCCCCTTCCCATGGCCTCGATGGTCAGACACCGACATCACGCGACCCTCAGTATGGTCCAGATCGCCCGAAGGCCATAGTCGGCGGGCCAAATGGCACATCAGCCCTGCTCGGAGGGGCCGGACGGAGCCGACGCCGGGGGTGAGGCCACCACCCCGGCCTCGACCAGGGCGTCGATCTCGGCCGGCTGGTAGCCGGCGGCCGCCAGCACGTCCCGGGTATCGGCCCCCAGGGCCGGAGCCGGGCGGCGAGGACCCACCGGCGCCGTGTGGAACCGGATGGGGCTGGCCACCGTGCGGTAGGCGCCGATGGCGGGATGGCTGGTCTCGGGGAACAGGCCGGCCGCCTCGGCCTGGGGGTCGGCCACCACCTCGTGGAGGCCGAGCACCGGGCCCCAGATCACCCCGGCGGCGTCGAAGATCTCACCCCACTCGTCACGGCTGTGGAGCGACAGGGCCTCGTCGATGCCGTCGACCAGCTCCGCCATGTTCTGGAAGCGGCTCCGGACCGTGGCGAAGCGCTCCTCGGTCAACCAGTCCTCCCGGCCGATGGTGCGGGCGAACAGGGGCCACGCCTTCTCCTCCGGCATGTTGACGACCACCCATTTGCCGTCGCCGCACCGGAACCGGTTCGCCGTGGCCAGGATCTGCTGGCCCCGGGCCCGGGGGCGCAGCGGGGCCTGGTCGATCACCGACACCGAGTAGTCGCAGGCCTGCGTCCACACCGCGGTGTGGTAGAGCGAGGTCTCCACCACCTGGCCCTCGCCGGTGCGCTCGGTTAGGCGCAGGGCCGACAGGATCGACGACACCAGGGCCAGCCCGGTCGTGTAGTCGCCCTGAGCCGGACGGGCCATGGGCACCACCCCATCGGGCCCCTCCCGCATGGCGTCGTACAGGCCGGAGCGGCCGAAGAAGGCGGTGACGTCGAACCCGGGCCGCCCGGCGTCGGGCCCGTCGGTGCCGAAGCCGGTGAGGGTGGCGTGGACCAGCTGGGGGTTGACGGCGAGCAGGGTGGCCGGATCCATCCCGAAGCGCTGCTGGCGGTGGGGCAACAGGTTGCACACGAAGACCTGGGCCGAGGAGCACAGGCGCCGCACCACCTCCTGGCCGGCGGCGGTGTCGAGGTCCACCGCGATCGACCGCTTGCCCCGGTTGGTCACGTCGAACTGGTAGTCGAAGGCGGAGCGGGCCGGGTCGGAACCGTCGGGCAGGCGCACCGATCGGGTCTTGTCCCGCATCGGGTCGCCCGTCAGCGGCTCCACCTTCACCACGGTGGCCCCCAGGTCGGCCAGGATGGCGGCCGCGCTGGGCGCCGCCATCCAGGAGTCGATCTCCACCACGGTCACATCGTCGAGGGGAAGAGGGAGGGCCACGGTGCGTCCTTTCGGGGTTCCGTACAGGAGAGCCGGAGCCAGGATGGACGCCCCGCCGGGCCCAGTCCAGTCCCGTCCCGGGAGGTGGGCCAGGCGCTCAACCTGCGCTGGTCGCCCTTGTCGGTCTACCTTGTCCGTTCAGCCTCACCGCCGCGCCGTTCCCGGCGCTTTCCAACCTCGTTACCCACTCCTGAATGGGGGATTCGTGAACCTGGCCAGCTTGCTCGACCTGCCGTCCATGATCGTTCCCGACTCGCTGGTCCTGATCGACACCACGGCCCCTGGCGGTCCCCGCGAGGTGACCTACGGGGAGCTGCGGGAAGCGGTGTCGCTGGCCGCCGGTCTGCTCACCGAGCTCGGCGTCACCCAGGGCGACCGGGTCGGCGTCTTCGCCACCAACTCCTGCGCCGCCCTCGAGTCGCTCTTCGCCATCGCCGCCGTGGGGGCGACGATGGTGCCGATGAACTACCGGGCGGCCGACGAGGAGGTCACCCACCTCCTGGCCGACTCCGGGGCCAAGGTGCTGTTCACCGAGACCCGCTACAAGGACCTGGTGGACCGGTGCCGGCCCGACAGCCTGGAGCACGTCGTCTACCTCGACGTGGCCGACGACTACGCCGCCAAGCGAGACGCCGCCGAGGAGTTCCCCCTCGTGGTCGAGGTGGAGGACGACGAGCTGGCCGCCCTGCTGTACACGTCGGGCACCACCTCGCTGCCCAAGGGGGTGAAGCTCACCCACGGGGCTCTCAGCGGCTACATCATGGGGGCCAACGACGCCGCCGACGGCAGCGACATGGGCCGCATGATCCTGGCCGCCCCGCTGTACCACATCGCCGGCCTCACCTCACTGCTCAACGCCCTGTACTCGGGCCGGGTGACGATCATGATGAGCCAGTTCGAGCCCGACCAGTGGCTGGATCTGGTTCAGAGCCAGCACGCCACCCACGCCTTCCTGGTGCCCACCATGCTGGCCAAGGTGCTCGAGTCGCCCAAGGTGGGGAGCACCGACCTGTCGAGCCTGGAGGCCCTCACCTACGGCGCCGCTCCCATGCCTCCAGCCGTGATCCGCCGGGCCATCGACGTGTTCCCCGAGACCGTCGGCTTCTCCGGTGCCTACGGCCAGACCGAGACCACCTCCACGGTGGCCGTGCTCGGCCCCGACGACCACAAGCTCGACTCCGAGATCAAGCTGGCCCGCCTCCGCTCGGTGGGCCAGGTGCTGGACGACGTGGAGATCCGCATCGTCGACGCCGAAGGCAACGTGCTCGGCCCGGGCGAGCCGGGCGAGGTCCAGCTCCGCACCTACCGGGCCATGGACGGCTACTGGGGGGCGGAGGAGAAGACCCGGGTCACGATCGACAACGAGGGCTGGGTCCACACCGGTGACCTCGGCTACCTCGACGACGACAACTACCTGTTCCTCAGCGGGCGCACCGGCGACATGATCATCCGGGGCGGCGAGAACATCGCCCCCGAGGAGGTCGAGGCCGTGCTGTACGAGCACGAGGACGTTCTCGACGCCTGTGTGGTCGGCCTCAACGACGAGACGTGGGGCGAGCGGGTGGTGGCCGCCGTGGTGCTGCGCGAGGGTGCCTCGCTGGAGGGCCTGCAGAAGCACGTCCAGGCCCACCTGGCGTCGTTCAAGCGGCCCGAGGCGTTCCACGTGACCGAGGAGCTGCCCCGCACGTCGACGGGCAAGCTCCTGCGACGTCATCTCGTCCCCATCCTGGAGGAACAGGGTCTCTGATGCCCGCCGCCGGGCCACGCCCCGGCTGTTACGCCGGGATCAAGGTGCTGGAGCTGGCCACCGGGGTGGCCGGCCCCTACGCCGCCATGTTCCTGGCCGACAACGGGGCCGACGTGGTGAAGCTGGAACCGCCGGAGGGCGATCCCTACCGGGCCGATCCCGGCTTCCAGACCATCGCCCGCAACAAGCGCTCGATCGTGCTGGACGGCGGGACCGACGGGGCCCATGCACGCGATGGGGAGAACCAGCGGCGGGCCCTGGCGGCGGCAGCCGACGTGATCATCGTCGACCGGCCGGGCCTGGCCACCGCCATGCGGCTCCACAGCCCCGGGGCGGTGATCGTGGCCTGCCCGCCGTGGGGTGAGCGGGGCCCCAAGCGGGACGACCAGTGGAGCCCGGCGCTGCTGCACGCCGCCACCGGCATCGCCTGGAACCAGCAGAGCTACGCCGAGGTGCCGGTGGACCTGGTCGTCCCGATCGTGGGCTACGGCACCGGGGTCCTGGCCGCCCTGGCCGCCGCCGCCGGGCTGCTGGTGCGGGCCCAACGGGGCGCCGCGCCCACCTACGAGGTGTCGCAGGTGGCTGGAGCGGCCGCCCTCCAGCTGGGCGAGAGCCGCCCGGCCGGGCCGCCGATCGAGCGGCCGGGCGACTCCGGTCTCGGCTCCAAAGGCCGGGTGGCCTGCTACCGGCTGGTGGAGGCGGGCGACGGCAAGTGGTTTTTCCTGGCCTGCGGCACGGCCCGCTTCTACCACCGCATGCTGGAGGTGATCGGCCGGCCCGACCTGGCCGACGACCCGGTGCTGGCCAACCCGCCGTGGGGCCTGATGTTCGACGAGCCCATCGCCCGGCTCACCCCCATCCTCGACGAGGTGTTCGCCACCCGACCCCGTGACCACTGGCTGGCGGCTCTGGCCGAGGCCGACGTACCGGCCCAGCCGGTCCTGACCCGGGCCGAGTTCCTGCGTCACTCGATCGTGGCCGCCAACGCCATGGACGTGACGGTCGAGCACCCTGAGCTGGGCCCGGTGGGGATGATGGGCCTGCCGGTGACGCTGGAGTCGGCACCCGGATCGATCCGCCGGCCCGCTCCCCTGCTCGATCAGCACCACACCGAGATCCTGGCCGACTGGCTGCCCAACCCCGATCTGCTGGCCCCCTCCGCCACCGGTGACCGTCCCGGGCACCAGGTGCACGACGCGACGTCGTCGCCGGCGGCCGACCCGACCCGACCGTTGGCCGGGGTGCGGGTGATCGACCTGGCCTCGTTCATCGCCGGGCCGGTGATCAGCCGCCACCTGGCCATGCTGGGGGCCGAGGTGATCAAGATCGAAGCGCCGGCCGGCGACCCGTTCCGGGGCATCGGCCCCCCGTTCGAGTCGTGGAACCAGGGCAAGCGCAGCATCATCTGCGATCTCACCACTGCTGAGGGCCAGGCCGTGCTCCACCAGCTGGCCGCCGGGGCCGACATCGTCATCGAGAACTTCCGGCCCGGTGTCGCCGCCCGCCTGGGGGCCGACCGGGAGCGGCTGGCCGCCATCAACCCCCGCCTGATCTTCCTCAGCTCACCGGGTTACGGGCTCGATCCCGACATGGCCGAGCGCCCGGCCTTCGACCCGCTGGTCCAGGCCCTGGGCGGGTTCATGGCGGCCCAGGGTGGGATCGAGGGCCCCGACGGCGAAGCCGTGCCGGGGCGGGAACCGGTGTTCCTGTCGGTGGCCGTGCACGACGTCGTCACGCCCATGATCGGCGCGTTCGGCCTGGCCATGGCCCTGTGGGAACGGCACCGCACGGGCGAGGCGCAGATGGTGCGCACCTCGCTGGCCCAGAGCACGATGGCCATGCAGGCCGCCGAGTACACCCGCTACGCCGGCCGGCCCCCCACCGCCGGCGGCGGGTTCGACTATCCCGGCCCCGACGACGACCACACCTGGTACGAGTCCGACGGGGGTGGCGGCTACACGTGGCGTGACGGCGAGCTCGAGGTGCCGGTGTGCACGGTGGGGCTCAGCGGCACGGAGCTGGCCGACGCCAACGACCTGTGCGTCACGTACGACCATCCCCGCCTCGGCCCGGTGGTCATGTTCGGCCAGCTGATAGGGGGTGCCGGCCCCCACCTCGAGCGGGCCCCGCTGCTGGGCGAGCACAGCGACGAGATCCGGGCCGAGATCGACGCCGGCCAGTGGTCCGCCCCCGCCGGCGAACTCTGACACCAGCGGCCCAGACCCGGGACGGGACGTCAGAGTTCCGGGAGTGGCGGCATCTCCGCCGGCGAACTCTGACACCAGCGGCCCGGACCAGGGACGGGACGTCAGAGTTCCGGGACTGGGAGGGCTTCCCGGCGTAGGATCGACGCCCATGACCCAACCCCTGGCTGGACTGACGGTGGTAGAGCTGGCCGAGGGCATCGCCGGGCCCTACGCCGGCAAGCTCCTGGCCGACTTCGGGGCCGACGTGATCAAGGTCGAGCCGCCGGGCGGCGACCGCTCCCGGGCCGCCGGGCCGTTCCCCGCCGGCGCCGAGGGCGATCCCGAGCAGAGCGCCCTCTTCCTCCACCTGAACACGTCCAAGCGCTCGGTGGTGGCCGCCCCCGACGATCCCCTGATCGACCACCTCGTGGCCCAGGCCGACCTGATCCTGCGCTCCGACGACGCCATCCCCCTGGACCGGCTCCGGGCGCTTCGGCCCCAGGCCCCGGTGGTCAGCGTCACCTCGTTCGGCCTCACCGGACCCTACGCCGGCTACGCCGGCGAGGAGATCGTCCACATCGCCCTGGGCGGGCCCATGTCGGCCTCGGGTATGCCCGACCGGGAGCCCGTGAAGATGGGGGCCGCCGTGGGCCAGTACCAGTGCGGCACGGTGGCCGCCGTGGCCGCCCTGGCCGCCCTGGCCGTGGCCGCCCAGACCGGAGGCGGGCCCCACGTGGACCTGTCGAACATCGACACCCAGGTCACCTCGATCGACCGCCGCATGACCTACCTGCTGTACGCCACCTACCGGGGCGAGAACGTGCCCCGCTTCGGCGGCTACTCGGTGTCGCCCTTCCCCGGTGGCTGCCGCCCGGCGGCCGACGGCCACGTGCAGGTGTCGACCCTCATGAACTGGATCCCCCGGATGCTGGCCGTGATGGACGACCCCGACATGTCGGAGCTCTACGCCGACCCAACCTGGTTCGTCAACCCCGAGCTGCCGGCCCTGGCCGACGGCCAGCTCCTCACCTGGACCGTGAGCCGCAGCCGCCAGGAGGCCATGGAACAGGCCCAGGCCGGCGGGTGGCCCATCACGGCGGTGAACCGGCCCATCGACCTGCTGACCGACCCCCACTTCACCGAGCGGGGCTTCTTCGTGGACGTGGAACACCCGGTGGCCGGCACCGTGCGCCAGCCCGGCGCCCCGATCCGCATGGCCGACGGCTGGCGCCTGGCCCGCCCCGCCCCCACCCTCGACCAGCACGGCCCCGAGCTGCGGGCCGGCGCCACAGCCCGCTCGTCGGCGACGGCGGCCAGCCCGCCCCCGGTGCCCATCGCCCCGGCCGATGCTCCGCTGCCGCTGGCCGGGCTGCGGGTGCTCGACCTCACGGTGGTGTGGGCCGGACCCTACGCCACCTGCATCCTGGGCGACCTCGGAGCCGACATCGTGCGGGTCGACAACCCGTACGTGTTCCCCTCGGCCACCCGGGGCGTGCTGCCCCGCCCGCCCAAGGAGCTGGTGGCCGGGGTGGGCGGCATCTTCGGCGGCTACCCCGACGCCGACCCCGGGGAGCGGCCCTGGAACCGGATGGCGCTGTTCAACGCCCACGCCCGCAACAAGCGCAGCGTCACCCTCGACGCCCGCAAGCCGCTGGGGCGCGAGACGTTCCTGCGGCTGGTGGAACAGTGCGACCTCATGATCGAGAACAACTCGATCGAGCTGCTCGACAAGCTCGGCCTGGGCTGGGACGAGCTCCACCAGCGCAACCCCCGGCTGATCCTGCTGCGCCTGCCGTCGGTCGGGCTCACCGGCCCCTACCGCAACTACCTCGGGTTCGGCGTGAACTTCGAAGCCCTGTGCGGCCTGGGCGCCATCCGGGGCTACACCGACGCCGACCTCAGTGACAACGAGGCCGTGTTCCACATGGACGCCGCCACCGGGTCGGCCGCCGCCTTCGCCGCCCTCATGGCCCTGCGCCGCCGGGAGCAGACGGGAGTGGGCGAGCTGGTGGAGGTGTCCCAGAGCGAGAACATGCTGGGACACATCGGCGAGCTGCTGATCGACGCCGCCCGCTCGGGCACGGTCCACGACCGGCTCGGCAACCGCCATCCCACCCGGGCCCCCCAGGGCTGCTACCCGTGCCAGGGCGCGGACGCCTGGGCCGTGATCTCGGTCGGTCCCGACGACTGGCCCCCCTTCGCCGCCGCTCTGGGCCATCCGGCCTGGGCCGCCGACGAGCGCTTCGCCACCGAGGCCGGCCGGCGCGAGCACCACGACGAGCTCGATGGGCTGATCGCCGCCTGGACGTCGGGGCTCACCCCGTACGAGGTCTTCGAGCGGTGCCAGGCCCAGGGCGTGCCGGCGGCGCCCGTGCTCCACGAGCTGGAGGCCCTGGCCGACCCCCATCTCCAGGCCCGGGGCCTGTTCGCCCCCAACGGCAGCCCCGAGACGGGTGAGCACCTCCACCCCACGCATCTGTGGCGGTGGGATGGCCCGCCCCTGCGGTGGGACCCGCTCCCCGTGCTGGGGGGCGACAACCAGGCCGTGTTCCAGGGCGTGGTGGGCCTCACCGACAGCGAGTACGCCGCCCTGGCCGCCGACGGCCACCTCTCCCCCGACTACCTCGGCCCCGACGGCACCCCGTTGTAGCCCGAAACCGGCGATCTGTGGCGCCAGCGCCCAGAATCCAGCACCAGGCGCCACAGATCGAGATCGGAAGGGTTTATCCGAACAGGGGGACCTTGGCCTTGGCGTAGGTGAGCTTGCGGACGAGCTTGTCGCCCTCCCAGTGCAGCAGATCCAGACCGCGCCAGCTGGTGGGCTCGCCCTTGACGGTGAGCGTGCAGCGCCACGAGGCCATCACCTTGCCCGTGTCGGCGTCGATGAAGAGATCCTCGTCGAGGAACTTCATCTCGCCGAAGGCGCCCTCGAACTGGGGAGCGAAGGCAGCCCGCACGGCGTCGATGCCCTCGTTGACGTGGCCGTTGAACTCGTCGTACACCCCGTGAGGGGCGAAGAACGACAGCATCCGCGCCAGGTCGTTGGTGTTGAACGCCTCCATGAAGGCGGTGGTCAGGCTGAGCAGCTCGTCACGTCGCGACATACCCAAACCCTAACCCGGCCCCTACCTACCTTTGAAGACGGGCTCCCGCTTGTCGACGAAGGCCCGGGACGCTTCCTTGTGGTCCTCGGTGGTCCCCGTGTGGCGGTGGTGGGTGGACTCCAGGTCCAGCAGGGTGAACAGGTCGGCGGTGACGGCCCGGTTGATGTTCTCCTTCATGTACCGCAGGGCGATCGGCGGTCCCGATGCCAGCCGGGTGGCGAGGTCGGTGGCGGCGGCGTCGAGCTCGGCCGCCGGTACCACCCGGTTCACGATGCCCAGGTCGAGTGCGGTGGCCATGTCCATCCGCTCGGGCAGGAAGTACAGCTCCTTGGCCTTCGAGGGCCCCACCAGGCGGGTGAGGAACCAGGTGCCGCCGTAGTCGCCGGCCAGGCCCACCCGGGCGAAGGCGGTGGTGATGACGGCGGTGTCGGCGGCGAGGCGGAGGTCGCAGGCCAGGGCGAGGGAGAGCCCGGCGCCGGCAGCCGGGCCGGGCAGCACGGCCAGGGTGGGCTTGGGCATGTTGAACAGCACGCCCGAGGTGGCCCGGTGGCTGAGGCGCTGCTCGTGCACGCCCACGTCCCAGCTCTCGGCGCCGCCCCCGGCCCCGTCGCCCTCGGCGAAGCCCTTCACGTCGCCCCCGGCGCAGAAGGCGCCGCCGGCCCCGGTGAGCACCACGCAGCGGACGTCCGACGCCGTCTCGAAGTCCCGCAGGGCCCCGGCCAGGCCGGCCAGCATGGGCCCGGTCATGGCGTTGCGCCGTTCCGGGCGGTTCATGGTGATGATGCCGACGCCGTCGTCTCCGACGACGGCCGTCAGCTCTGGGGTACCGGTGTCGAGCGTGCGAGCCATGCCCGCAGTGATAGCGCAGGCCGGCGGTCTTTGCCCAGCCTGGCCCCGGTCGCTACCGTCAGTGAGCATGGAGCTCGTGCGGGTGTACACCGGAGACGACGGCCAGTCGCACTTCGAGGACGTGACGGTCGACTTGAACGACCATGGTGCCGGTGGGCGCCTGTCGAAGCTGTGGCGGGGTCCCGGCGTGATCTTCCGGGAGGTCGACGGGAGCTACGACCTCGACTTCCACACCGCCCCCCGGCGCCAGCTGGTGGTGAACCTCACCGGCTCGGTGGAGATCGAGGTGGGCGACGGCACCAAGCGGATACTCGGCCCCGGCTCGATCCTGCTGGCCGAGGACACCACGGGCCAGGGCCACATCAGCCGCAACGTGAACGGCGAACCCCGCAAGTGCCTGTTCGTGCCGCTCGACGACTCCCCCGCCGCCTCGTGAGCGACGCGGCAGCCGACCCCGGCGACGAGCTCGACCTCCCGCCGATCCCGCCGGCCGAGCGGGAGGCGGCCCAGGCCGTCCGCCGGTTGGGCATGGCCCTGCTGGGCCGCACCGTCAGCCCCGAGATGGCCTCCCGGGTGGCGGCCCAGGTGTCGGCGCTGGCCGCCGAGGTGGAGGCGGCCAGCCCCGAGCGGACGAAGGTCGACGCCTTCCTCGGCTACACCGGCGTGGCCCGGGCCCGTCACTTCCTCACCACCGGGCACTGGCCGGCCCCGTCGGCCGATTACGGCGAGATCCGCTTCGATGCCATGTCCTACATCGGGGGACCCGTTCACCCGTTCTCGGCCGGCGCCCGCTACTACCGAGACGGCGACGAGGCGGTGGCCCGGGTCACGGTGGACATGGGCTTCGAGGGCCCGCCCGGACGCGTCCACGGCGGCACCATCGCCAGCATCTTCGACGAGGTCATGGGCACGGTCTTCCGGATCCGGGCCCTGCCATCGGCCTTCACCGGCTCGCTCAACGTCCGCTTCGAGGCACCGGCCCCGCTGGACGTCGAGCTCGAGTTCCGGGCCCGGCTGGTGAACGTGGAGGGCCGTAAGCATTTCGTCGAGGCCGAGGCGACCGGCCCCGACGGCCGCTTCGCCTCGGCCACCGCCGTGTTCATCCAGATGGCCGGCGATCACATGGCCGCCACCTACGGCCGACTCCTGGGCGGCGAGGGTCAGCCACCGGCGTAGCGGGGCCAGGGATGGGGCGCCAGCCCGATGGGGGGAGGCCGCTCGCCGCGGCCGGCGGGGGCGTCAGGCCCCCGGGACAGCTACGTGAAGCGCAGGGCGCGCACCCGGAGCCGTTTCGACCGGGTGTCGATCACGGCCTCGTTGCCGGTCACGAACCGCACGCGGTGATCGTGGCCGAACAGGCCGGCCAGGGTCTCGTCGGTCAGAGGGTCGTCCACCTCCACGTCGAGCTCCACCCGGGGCAGGGCCCACGCCGTCTCCGGCTCCCGCTCAGCCCGGTCGGCCTTGGCCGTGCGGACCCGCTTCACCGGGAACGGCACATCGGCCGGGTCGACCAGGGCCGACAACACGTCGGGGTCGGTTGAGTAGATCTCCAGGCGCCACCGCAGGCGCGGGTTCTCGGGGGCCAGCACCCGGGACTGGCGCCGGGCCCGGGGTCCACCCGACAGGTTCCACTTGATGGCCACCAGCGGCAGCAGCACCACGGCCAGTGCCAGCAGCTCGAGCAGGACGGTACGGATGTCCACTGCGATCAGGGCTTCACCTGGAGCACCCAGGCCCCGCTGTTCTGGTAGAGGACCGTCACCCCCGGCTGCTGCGCCATCCACGCCCCGACCACGTCGAGCTTGCGGGCCGGCTCGCCTTCCACATGCTCCAGCCAGGCCGACTGGCTCGGCGTGAACACCACGATCACCTGGTCCGACAGGTACGGTTCCTGCGACGTCTCGACCTCGACGAACCCGTCGTGGCCGCCGTCGTTCAGCTCCAGGGGGGCCTGGCCCCGCAGGCCCTGGAGCCACCGGGCCGACGTCTGGGCCACGCTGTAGCGGGGCTCGAGGCTCTGGTTCTCCCGCCCCCGGTCTCCCCACGGCAGGAACGAGTTGTCGGCGATGATCAGGGTGCCCGGCTCGGCGTTGGCGTAGAGCACCTCGACCGCCTGCCAGTCGGCCTCCGTGGTCATCTCGAAGGCCTCGTTGCCGAACCGGGCCAGCAGGAAGATGGGCGTGAGGCCCGCCACCGACGCCGCCAGGCTGATGGGCAGGGCCCTGCGGGGGATGGTGAGGAGCACCCGGGCGAACAGGATCGACGCCATCGGCAGGGTGAACAGGAAGACCCGGATGATCATCTCGCCGCCGTAGCTCTGCACCGCGGCCGCCACCACGGGGATGCCGGCCAGGGGGGCCAGGGGCAGGGTCGGCCGCAGGTGGCTGAACCGCTTCGTGGCCATCGCCGATCCCACCACCAGGGTGCCGACGAACACGGCCAGACCGAAGAACGTCCGGATCCGCAGGACGAACGCGTGCGCCACCGACGGCACCGCCCCCCGCTCCACCGACGCCGTGGCCACGTTGGACAGGCTGCCGAACTGCTGCTTCAGGTCGTCGAGCTGGGTCGACCACCAGGGCTCGGCCGCCACCAGCACCCAGATCACGTAGCCCACCGCCACCATCAGCATCAGCCGCCACGCCACCCGCCGGCCGTACAGGCCGAGCATGGCCAGGCCGGCACAGATGAAGAACGGGGCGAGCGGGTGGGACACTACGGCGGCGAAGCACAACACGATCAGGGCGACATAGCTCGGCACGCTGCGGGCTTCGGTGCGGTCACCGCCGGCGGTGGCGAACCGGCTGAGGACGGGGGCCACCGAGCTCCACGCCCCCCGGGCCCGCAGCGGCCCGCCCTCCACCACCACGATGATCGACAGGTAGAAGAAGAAGCCGACGCTCTGGGGCGAGAAGTAGTCCTGCCCGGTCCACGAGGCGAGGATGAACACCAGCGCCGACAGCGGGCCGATGAGGGGCTGGGTGGGATAGGAGCGACGGGCCAGCGCCGCCACCAGGCTGGCCGACGCCCCGGTGATGGTGGCCGGCCACAGCCGCATCACGATCTCGAGCACGCCCTGGCTCATCGGGGCCAGCGACGACAGGAAGGCGCCGAAGAACCCGGGCCAGGCGAAGCGGGCGTCGACCAGCACGTCGCCGGTGTGCTGGGTGTCGATGAGGCGGATGAAGCCCATGTGGATGTAGACGATCGAGAAGCGGGCGTGGGCGTGGGCCAGCTGGGGGGCGAGGTGGAACAGCACCAGCCAGACGGCCGGTATCAACCACCCGAGCTGACGCTGCCCCGCCACCACGGCGAGGGCCAGCAGCGAGGTGGCCACCGCCCCCACCACGATCCCGGTCCAGTACAGGGGGGGCAGCGCCCGGATGATGCCGTAGCCGTCGACGTCGGCCGATTGGGTGAGCCGGGCGCCGATGCAGCCGGCCACCACCGCCACCAGGGCCAGGCCCAGGCCCAGCCACCCCGACGCCGTCTCGGGCAGGGGCCAGCGGCTCTCGGCCGGCACCGGGCTGCGGCGGGGGCGGGTGGCCGTCATCGCTCCGGCAGGGCCCGATCGTCGGGCTCCCGCTCGCCCACCAGCAGGCTGGCCAGGCCGAGCCCGTAGGCGGTGGCCGTGATCACCAGCAGCACCCGGTAGGCCAACGAGAACCAGATGAGCAGCTGCACGGCGAGGGCCGACAGCGCCATCGACAGGGCGATCGAGAGGGCCACCACCACGCTGGCCGACCGGACGTGGCGGTCGAGGATCATGGCCAGCGGTGCCCCCACCAGGCCGCACAGCTGGACCAGGGCCAGCAGCCCGCCGACGTTGCCGAACCCGGCGGCCAGGGCCGCTGCGGTCACCACCCCGAAGCCGGCCACGAAGCGCATCATTCCCGGCACCGTGCCCAGGGCGCGCAGCACCTCGCCCACCGTCACCGTGCCGGGGCGGCCGGTGACGGGTTCGGGCGCCATCGTCACGAGCCGGCCACCGCCAGGTGGCGGCGGTGGTAGTCGATCACCTGCTCGACGTTGCGGATCATCCAGTACCGCCCCCACCCGTGCTCCGGGGCCGAACGCAACAGCGGCACGATCGTATGGAGCCAGGTGAACAGCACGAGCACCCGGATGTCTATGTCGGGCAGCGCCTGGCGGGCCAGCCCCGGGTGGGTTCGGAACACCTCAGGGTCCTCCAGCATCTCGCGGGCAGCTCCGCCGATGTCCTGGTCGGAGTGTACCGCGCGGGCGCTGAGGGCCAGGGAACACCAGTCGAGGAAGACCGGGCCCTGGGCGCTCCACTCCCAGTCGACGAGCCCGGTGAGGCGGCCCGACGGGTCGAACAGCGCCCGGCTCAGCCCCAGGTTCCCGTGGATCCGGGCCGACGGCACCCGCTGTCCGGCCAGGCCGTCGCACAGCACCCGCCCCAGGCTCACCACGTCGTGCGGGGGAAGTGCGGCCGCCTCACCCAGCTGGCGCAGCGGTTGCGACACCCACACGTCGAGCTCGTCGGGCCCGAACGTGAGCCAGCCGGCGGTGGCCTGGTGGACGGCGGTCAGGGGGTCGTGGATGGCCTGGACCAGATCGTCGACCGACCGCCCGGCGGTACCGGCCCGGCCACCGCCCCCGACGGCCGCCGTACCCGGGGTACCCGAGAGGCCGGACTCGATGAGGAAGTGGGGGTCGGTGCCGGCGTGGTGCTCGATCGGGAACGGCACCAGGGCCCGGAACGACGGCAGACCGGTCATGTCACCCAGGGCGGCGATGGCGGCCACCCGGCGGCCCAGCACCTCGGCCCCCCAAGGGGTGATCGCCAACTCCATGCGCAAGGGGGGACGGCCCTCGTGGCCCGACACCTGCACGGTCTGGCTGTGGGCGCTGAGCTCCAGCCGCCGCCAGGCCGGCCGGGTGGCGTAGCGGGAGGCCAACGTGGCGTCGACCGCCCGATCCAGGGCGGGCCGGGGCCGGCGCCGGTCCATTCGTTCAACCACACGCAGCAGGGACCGCATGCGACCCGCCCCCCGGGGGCCGAGGCGGGGACCCCACCAGCCGACCAGCTCGACGGCCAGCACGTAGGCGGCCGCCAGCACCAGGATGATCAACCAGGCCACCGCCAGGCCGGCGATCCCCATGGCGTACAGCAGGATCCAACCGAGCACCAGCACCCCCACCGAGATGGTGGCCTCGTAGGCGAAGACAGCGACCATCCGGCCGTCGGCCCGCAGCCGGCCCACGTAGGTTCGGGTGACCACGTTGGGGATCGAGCCCAGCAGGAGGAGGCGCAGGGCGGTGGCCGCACCGTCGGCGTACTCCTGGCCGAAGGCCCGCAGCACCCAGGGGGTGGCGACGATGGCCACCACCACCACAGGGGCCGAGATCGCCATGCTCAACAGGCCGCTGTGGAGGGTGTGGCGGTCCACGTTGCCCTGGTCGTAGGAGGCCTCGGCCAGCAGCGCATCGCCCACGTTGGCGCTGAGCATGTAGACGCTGAAGGCGATGGTCCAGGCGATCGACCAGTAGGCGGCCACGCTGCCTCCCCGGGTCGCCAGCACGAGCATCGGCAGCACACCGATCACGGCGCTGCGGCTCATGGTGGCGGCCCAGTCCACCAACGAGTACGACAGCACCTGGCGCATCGGCAGCTGCATCGCCAGCAGCCCCCGGACGCCGGGCGGCCGGTGCGTGCCCTCGGCCACCTGGGCGGTCTCGATCCGGGCCAGGGCGGAGGCGATGGCCACGGTGACCACGGCCACCACGGCGAACACCGGCAGCGACCAGGCCAGATACACGCCGAGCTGGGCGGAACGGCCGGCGAGACCGGCCAGGGGGAACAACAGCACGATCTTCAGCGCACCGAAGACCCCGTTCTCCACCGGCACCCAATGGGCCAGGCGGAGCGCCAGCATCACGCTGTCCTCCAGCTGGAACACCACCCAGCACATGGTGGCGGCCACGAAGAACAGGCCGAACCCCCAGCTCCGCAGCACCGCCAACTCGGGCATCCACCACCCGAGGCCGGCCACGAACACCAGCGCGCCCAGCCCGGCCACCCCCATGGACAGGCCGTAGGAGCGGGCGATCAGCGCCCTCGTGTCGGGCCCGGCGGTGGGCACGAACCGCACCAGGCCGGTACGCAGGCCCAGGTGGCTCACATCGGCCAGGAGGATCATGGCCGTGATGACGGCGGAGCCGACGCCGAGGTCGGCCGAGTCGTACTGGCGGGCGGCCAGCAACCAGAACAGGAACCCCAGCGCCGAGGCGACGACCGAGCTCATCACCAGCGACAGGCCACTCTGGATCAGTGGCAACGCAGCGAGGCCCCGCAGAGCGGCACCGGTCCGGCTCCATACGGGTGATGGCTCGGTTGAGGCTGTCACGTGGGTTCCGGTGGGCTAGGTCCGGTGCTTGAAGGAGTGCTCGAGGTAACCGCCGGTGGTGGCGGCCAGCCCGGCCACGACCGCAAGGATACGCTGTGAGCTGGCCTTCGGCTCCCGCGGCAAGCGGAACAGCGAGCGCAGCACGGCCCGGGGGAGAACCCGGGCCACATAGGCCCGTTCGCTGCCGAGGCCGTCGCCCGATCCCACCAGCGAGCTCACATGGGCCTTGGAGTTCCCCTCGGCCCGGCAGCGGCTGACGAAGTACCGCCAGCGGGTCCGCCCCTCCGGTACCCGGTGGGTGATCTCGGCCCGCGGTTCGAGCAGGATCACGGCCCGGGGGTCGAGCTGGCGCATGCGGATGCACAGCTCGGTCTCCTCACAGCCGAGCGGGCGGTCAGCGGTGCGACCCAGGCCGGTGTCGAAGCCGCCGGCCTCGATCACGGCCCGACGGCGGTAGGCCATGTTGCAGCCGATCACGTTGCGGACCTCGGCCCGCCGGGTGGGAAGGCCCCGGTGGCTGCAGCCGATCACCCAGTAGAACTCGGGCGGGAACCAGGCCGGTTCCGCCGTGTTCCATGCCGGGTGGGCCCACCCCCCCACCGCCACCACCCGGGGATCCGCCTCGAACGGCGCCACCAGGTGGGCCAGCCAGTCGGGGCGGGCCACGGCGTCGTCGTCGAGGTACGCCACAACGTCGCCCGAGGCCAGGTCGGTGCCGGTGTTCCGGCCGCCCGACAGCCCCTTGGGACCGGTGTTGGGCACCACCTTGGCGTCGATGCCGCTCAGGGCGTCGAGCAGCTTGTCGTTGTGGTCGATCACCAGCAACAGCTCATCGGCCGGGCGGGTCTGGGCCCGCACCGAAGCGACCGCGGCCCGGATGTCGTCGAAACGGTCGAACGTGTGGGCGCAGATGACGACGGAAACGGTGACCGTCACAGCGTCAACCGGCGAGCGACTTGATCTCGCCGCTCTGGGCGGCGAGGGGAGTCATCTGGTCCCGGAGATCGATGGTGACCGGCACCGGATCGAAGCGGGTGAGGAACCGCTCCTGCACGATCGTGCGCAGCACCCGGAAGCCGTCCTTCACGGTGTTCAGGTTGCTCGTGCCGTGGATGCGCCGGGCCTCGTAGCTCGGCACCTCGGTGACCGTGAGCCCCGCCCGCAGGGCGCGGATGTTCATCAGGGTTTCGATCTCGAAGCCGTCGGCCTGGAGATCGAGCGAGTGGATCGTCTGGCGCCAGAAGGCGTTGTAGCCGTAGCACAGGTCCGAGTAGCGCCCACCGAAGGCGGCCCGCACCATCCAGGTGAGGGTGGCGTTGCCCAGCTTGCGGTACCACTCCATGTCGGCCGTCCCGCCGCCGTGGCAGAACCGCGAGCCCTTGGCGAAATCGGCCCCGCCCACCAGCGCGCCCACGAAGGCCCGGATCTCACCGGGGTTCATCGAGCCGTCGGCGTCGATCATCACGATGATGTCGCCGGTGGCCACCTCGAAGCCCCGCCGCAGTGCGGCCCCCTTGCCCGGGGTGAGGTCCTGCACCACCACGGCGTCGGGCCACAGCTCCTTGGCCACCGCGGCGGTGCCGTCGGTCGAACCGCCGTCGATGAGCACGACCTCGTGAACCCAGCTCGGGATCTTCGGCAGCACATGGGGCAGGTTCTTGGCCTCGTTGAGGGTGGGAATCACCACCGACACACTCACGCCTGATCCTGCTGGAAGGGGAACGATCTCCCCGCTGCCCGCCCCGATATCCCGCACTTGTGGCACCTTTCCATCTCGCCGCCCGGAACCACACGTGCCGTGTTCCGTCTTGAACAAGCTTGATGTTACCGATGTCCAGGTGGCCGCCGATGGCCTCGACACTAGGCATAAACCCTGGTCAGATGGGCCCTGGGTAGGTCCGCTCAGCGGAGAAACGGACATGCCGGGGCAACATGGCCAGTCACGCCGTGCCAACGGTCACAGTTCAGAACTGTCAGAGTCAGTTCAGAACTGTCAGACCAAGCACAGGAGCTGCAGGACAGATCTGTCAGGAACTGCAGGACAGAACTGTCAGGAACTGCAGGACAGCATCGAGCAACCGGGCCGGCTCCGGGCCCAGTCGGGACGCTTGGCGGCAAAGCGCTCCATACCGGCCTGCACCTCATACGGCCGGCGCAGTACCTCGGCCAGTTTGCCGATCAGGCTGGCGTCGCCCTGCTCGGCGGCGTCGATCGCCTCCTGGGCCAGGTAGTTGCGCAACACGTAGTGGGGATTGACCCGCTCCATCGCCGCCCGCCGCTCGCCGTCGGGGCGGGCTTCCTCGACCAGGCGCACGGCGTAGTCGGTCAGCCAGGCGGCGATCCCGGCCCGGGCTTCGGCCGGGACGGCGTGCGGGGTGTACCAGGCATCGCCCAGGGCTCCCGGTGCATCCAGGGCGCCGGGCTCGGCGCCCAGTCGGGCCAGCTCGGCCACCGGCAGCTCGCCGAGGCGCCGGTGGAAGATCGTCATGTCGGTCTCGGTGGCCCGCAGCACCTCCAGCAGGCCGTGGAGCAGGGGGTCGTCGTCGTCGCCCCGATCGGTGACCAGGCCGAGCTTGGCCCGCAACATGGCCCGGTAGCGCCCGGTGTAGTCCTCACCGAACCCGTTGAGCGCCTCCTCCAGCGGGGCGGCCTCGCCGACGAGGGGGTAGACGGCGTTGGCCAGCTGCAGCAGGTTCCACTGCACCACCGCCGGCTGATGGCCGAAGCGGTAGCGGCGGCCGGCGGCGTCGGTGGTGTTGGGCGTCCACTCCGGGTCGTAGTCGTCGAGCCAGCCGTAGGGGCCGTAGTCGATGGTGAGCCCGTGTATCGACATGTTGTCGGTGTTCATCACGCCGTGGACGAACCCCACCCGCATCCACTCCACCACCATCGCCGCGCTCAGGCGGCACACCTCGGCGAACCAGGCGGCGTACACCTCTGGGGTGACGGCATCGCCGGCCGGGGCGCCCGGCGGCAGCAGGTGGGCGAAGTGGTGACGGATGGTGAAGTCGGCCAGGAGCCGCAGCTCCTCGATCTCGTTGCGGGCGGCGAAGAGCTGGAAGTTGCCGAAGCGGATGAACGACGGCGCCACCCGGCACACCACCGCACCCGGCTCCAGCCGGGGGTTGCCGTCGTACAGCATGTCCCGCATCACCTCGTTGCCGGTGAGGGCCAGGCTGAGGGCCCGGGTGGTGGGCACCCCCAGGTGGTGCATCGCCTCGCTGCACAGGAACTCCCGTATCGACGAGCGCAGCACAGCCAGGCCGTCGGCCCGGCGGGAGTAGGGTGTGGGGCCGGCCCCCTTGAGCTGGAGGGTCTGGTGGTTGCCGTCGCGGTCGATGACCTCGCCGAGGGCGATGGCCCGGCCGTCGCCCAGCTGGCCGGCCCATTGGCCGAACTGGTGACCCCCGTAGTTGGCGGCGTGGGGATCGCTCCCGGGCAGAAGCCG
Source organism: Acidimicrobiales bacterium (assembly GCA_041394285.1). Taxonomy (GTDB): domain Bacteria; phylum Actinomycetota; class Acidimicrobiia; order Acidimicrobiales; family SZUA-35; genus CADEDH01. Next base: position 259,614 of record JAWKIL010000002.1, read on the forward strand.
GTTGCCGCTGAACACCTCGGCCGCTTCGGCCGAGGTCCAGACGTCGTCGTCCAGGCCGAGCTGGGCCGACATCTCCGGCGACCAGGCGATGATCCGGGGGGCCGGGACCGTCACCGGCTGCACCCGGGAGTAGGCGGCGCGGCTCACGGGCCGGGTGCGCCCGCCGACCTCGGGGTCGGCCGGGAGCTCCCGGGTGAAGCGGTTGTCGAACCGGAGCCGGGCCAGGGAGGTGGTGAGCTCGTCGATCATGGGCGGTGCCTCCTCACTGCGCAACGCTAGCTGGCACCGTCCCGGCGTCACGGATCGCGGTCCTGGATGCGGCCGGCGCGCTAGGTTGGGGGTACCGATGCTGCTCGACGAGGCGATCGAAGAGTTCTTCCTGGCCCGGATGCCCAAGAAGCACTCCCCCCACACACTGGCCGCCTACCGGCGCGACCTCGACACGATCGCCGCCGAGCTCGCCGCCGTGCTGGGCCGACCCCGGGCCGAGGTGACGGTGGCCGACCTCGACGTGCGGGCCCTGCGCCGGGCCTTCGCCGCCATCGCCCATCAGTCGGAAGCCACGATCGCCCGCACCTGGTCCACCTGGAACCAGCTCTTCTCGTTCCTGGTGGCCGAGCAGGTGGTGCCGGGCAGCCCGATGGCGGCGGTGGAGAAGCCCCGCCTCCCCCGCAGCCGACCCAAGGCCATCGCCGGCGGCGACAGCGTGGAGCGCCTGCTGCGTTCGGCCGCCCGGGGCCGCCAGGGGGCGCGGGACCCGTGGCCGGAGCGGGACTTCGCCGTCATCGTCACCCTGCTCACCTGCGGCCTGCGCTTGTCGGAGCTGCTCGGCCTCTCCATCCGCTCCATCGACGGGCCGGCCGGCGACCGGGTGGTCGGCGTCCGGGGCAAGGGCAACAAGGAACGTACGGTTCCCCTCGAACCTGAGGTGGAGTCGATCCTGGTGGAGTACCTGGAGAGCCGGTTGCGCCGCTTTCCCGGTCGGCTGGCGGCCAACGCCGCGCTGTTCGTCGACAACAAGAATCAGCCCCTCCAGCGGGGCGGGCTGCAGTACCTGGTGGAGCAGCTGTACCGGGAGGCCGGGATCCGCACCAGCGTGCCCCGGGGAGCGCTGGTGCACGCCCTGCGCCACACGTTCGCCACCAGCCTGGCCCGCAACGGGGCCAGCGGCGTGGAGCTGCAACGGCTCCTCGGCCACGAGTCGCTGGCGACCACCCAGCGCTACATCGACGCCAGCGCCAGAGAGGTCCGGGCCGCCGCCCGGGCCAACGAGGCCTACATCACCCTGCGGGCGATGGAGTCCGAAGAGGGCTGAAACCCGGAAGGTTGGCTGTCCCAGCTTGCGTTTCGCGGCCCTGGCGGGGGCAGACTACAAGTCCAGCCGCTTCGCTGACCGCGGGCCGGTGCCACCGGCTCACGTTTCGGTTTCATGGCATTCCGGGCACGCTCCGGGGAGCCTCTTGACGCAGATAGGGTTCTTGGTCGTATGGGTCGCAGGATCGAGGTAGAGCTGACCAGCTCTCGTGAGGACGGGCTGTGGACCTGGCGCGCCGCGGGCGCCCGCCAGCCCAAGGGTGAGCTGGTCGGGTCGTTGTTGTACGCCGGGGCGAAGGTCGGCGATGTGGTGCGGGTCGAGGCCGAGTTCCACGTCGACGGCATAGAGGTCGTGGAGGTGTTCGCCCCCAAGGGCAAGAAGGAGCGCACAGACCTTCTCGAGCTCAAGTCGCGCCCGATCCGGGACGACGAGCTCGTCACCACCCAGCGCGTCCGGCGAGACGATCGCCCCCGTCGGGGCGGGGACCGCCGGGGGCGGGACGGAGACCGTCCCCGGGGAGATCGCCGGCCCCGCCGTGACGACGACCACCGCCGCGAGCGGTCGGGCCCGTCCGAGGCCGATCTGCGGCCCAAGCCCAAGCGGCTACGCCCCCGCCGCACCCACCGCGACGCCCTGCTGGCCGAGGTGGCCGACGAGCACAAGCCCATCGTCGAGCAGCTCATCCGCGACGGCATGCCCGGCGTACGGGCCGCCATCGAGAAGCAGAACCTCGAAGCCAAGGAAGCGGGCAAGCCCGAGCTGGAGGCGGCCCCCATCCTGGCCATCGCCGAGCGCAACCTGGCCAAGGCCCGCCTGGCCGAATGGCGTGACCGGGCCGATGCCGCCCTGGCCATGAAGGCCGACCTCGATCTGCGCGACCTCCGCTCGGTCGTGGTGGCCGGGAACGACCTGGCCCGAGACGACGAGAGCCGCCAGATCGCCGAGCAGCTCCGGGCCGCGCTCGACGAGCGGGTCGAGGCCGACCATTCGGCCTGGCTCGACGATCTCGAATCGGCTGTCACCGACGGCCGTGTGGTGCGGGCCCTGCGCCTCAGCTCGCGTCCGGTGAAGGCCGGTGCTCCGCTACCGGCCGAGCTGGCCACCACGCTGGCCGGGCAGGCCTCGGCCGCGCTGGCTCCCGACACCGCCCAGGAGCGGTGGGCCACCGTGATCGATGCGTTGGCCTACTCGCCGGTGCGGGGTGCCGTCACCCCGGTGGGCGTGCCGTCGGAGCCGTCGGCCGATCTCCTCACCGCCGTGCGGCGCCTGGCCGACCGGATCCCGGCGATCGCCACCCTGTTCGGGATCGACCCCGCCGAGGCGGCCAAGGCCGCCCGCAAGCGGGGCCCCCGCCGCGAAGGCGGCGGTGCCCGCCGCTCCGGTGGCGGAGGCGGCGGCCAGTCCGGCAGCGGCCCTCGCTCCCCTGCTCCGGCCAACACGCCGGCCCCAGCCGAGACACCCGCAGCCGAGGAGACTCCGGCGACGGAGTCCACCGAGGCCCCACAGGCCGACACCCTGGCACCAGCCGAGACACCCGCAGCCGAGGAGACTCCGGCGGCGGAGTCCACGGGTGGCGCCGCGGTCGATGCCGCCGTTGCGGAGGAGGCTCCGGCCGAGCCGGAAGCGGCCGACGCTCCAGCCCCCGAGGCCGAGGCACCGGCTGCCGAAACCGGGGCCGAGGCTCCAGCCGTCGAGGCTGAGGCTGAGGCGGTGCCGTCGGCCGACGAGGCCCCGGCCGACGCCTAGCCAATCCATCTGATGCCCCCGGCCGTCACCCGTGACGGTCCCGGGCACTAGATCACGATCACACCCATCTCATGCTCCCCGGCCGTCACCCGTGACGGTCCCGGGCACCAGAACACGATCACACCCAACTCATGCCCCCGGCCGTCACCCCTGGCGGTCCCGGGCATCAGATCACGATCACACCGATCTCATGCCCCCGGCCGTCACCCGTGACGGCCGGGGGCATCAGTCCGGGCACAACCCCTTCCCCCGAACCAGGAGCGAGCCGGCCAGGAGCCGGAGCGAACGAAGGAGAGCCCATGGCTCGCGGGGAAGTGGAGATGGCGGCGCTGGCCGCCGCACAGCACGGGGTGGTCCAGCGGCATCAGCTGCTGGAGCTGGGCATGTCGGAGGCGACCGTCCGACGTCGGCGGCTGGCGGGTGAGCTCGTCGACGTCCAACCCGGCGTGGTCCGGCATCGGGCCCATCCCGACACCTGGCGGGGCCGGCTGCTGGCCGCCTGCCTGTCGACCGGTGGAATCGCCAGCCACCGCAGCGCGGCGATCCTGTGGCAGCTCAGCTCGATCGCCGGTGGGATCGTGGAGATCACGGTGGCCGGGCCGTCGGGCTCGCGGCGCCGCGGCGTTGTGGTGCACCACAGCGCGCAGATGGACCGGGCCGACGTGACAACGATCGACGGTATCCCCAGCACCGGCGTCGCTCGCACCCTGCTCGACCTGGCCGCCGTGGTGCCGTCCCGACGCCTCGAGTCGGCCGTGGACGACGCCCTGCGGCTGCGCCGCACCAGCTGGACCGAGCTGTTCGCAACGGTGCTCCACCATTCGGCCCGGGGCCGCAACGGCTGCGGCCCGATGCGAACGCTGCTGGCCGAGCGCTACGGCGACACCGACGTGCCGCTCAGCAACTGGAGCCGCCAGGTGGCCCACCTGCTCCTGGACCGGTGCCTGCCACCGCCGGCGCTGGAGTTTCGGATAACCGACGGGTCGGGCCAGCTCGTGGCCCAGGTCGACCTCGCCTACCCGGCCCACCGGGTGGCCATCGAGCTGCAGAGCAAACGGTGGCACCTCAACGCCCGCAGCTTCGAAGCCGACCCGTTGCGATGGAACCGGCTCACGGCGCTGGGCTGGCAGGTCTACCCGTTCACGTGGGCCTTCTTCGTCGATGAGCCCGACGAGCTGTGCCGGATCGTGCGAACGGCGCTCCGCCGCCCCTGCCCCGATCTGATGTCCACGGCCGTCAGCGGTGACGGCTGAGACCATGAAATCGGCACCCGCCGTGATCGGCGGGGAGGGTCAGACGATGATGCGGTGGATGCGGAGGAACGAGAGCATGCCCTCGACGAGATCGACCGACGGCACCTCCTCCAGCGGGACCCACGCTGCCTCGGCGGCGTCGTCGCCGGCCCGCAGATCCATCCCCGGACCGCCCACCACCTCGGCCCGGAAGTCCATGATCACATAGTGGTGACCCTGCCCCATCCGCTCCACCCAGCCGACGAAGGACCCGCATCGGACGGCCAGTCCGGTCTCCTCGGCCACCTCCCGTTCCACCGCCTGGGCCAGAGTCTCCCCCCACTCCACCCGCCCCCCGGGCACCGACCACTGCCCCGCCGCCGGGCCCCGCCCCCGCCGGATCAGCAGCAGGCGACCGTCGTGCACGACCACCGCCCCCACCGCCATCTCGGGTCGGGACGGCGGTGACCGGTGTTCAGGGGGCGGCAGCGCCATCGTCCGGCCCATCGGGCGCCGGGTCGGGGGCGAAGCTCCGGTGCACCGTCAACAGACGGGCCTTGAGCCCGAACGACTCGAAGAAGTTCTTCGTCTCGCGGTCGCCGGGCAGGGCCCGGGCGTCGGCCCCGATACAGCCGGCCCGCTCCAACTCCTCGAGCACCAGGTCCATCATCGCCTCGCCGATGCCGGCCGCCCGGGCCTCGGGATCCACCGCGATGGCCTCGATCACGCCGAGGCGCCGGCCGTCGGGAAGCGGCTCCACCACCGCCAGCGCCCATCCCAGCACCACACCGTCGTAGCAGCCGACCACTGCCCAGGCGTCGGGGGCGTCGATGGCCCGGGCCATCCGGTCCCGCACCGGGCCCCGACCGGCCTCCCCAGCCAGCAACAGCTCACCGCCCCGCTGGTCGGCCATGGCGGCGAGGACCCGGCGGGCGACAGCTTCCACCGCGTCGAGATCGGCCGGCACGGCCGCCCGGGCCTCCTCCATCAGCCCGAGCTCTCGAGCTGGTCGAGCTTGGCCAGGATGGTCTTGCGCCCCCGGTTGGCCGTCTCGTGGGCCCTCACCTGCTCCCGCTGGCGGGGCGAGAGATCGTCGAGGAGCCCGATGACCTCCCGGGCGGTCAGGGAGTCGTAGCCGGCGATCGGCAACGGCCCCGGTCCACCACCGCCATCAGCGGGCGGGGCCGGGGTGGCGGCCTCCGGGCCGCCCGAGGGCCGGGGCCCGGCGGCTTCGGCCGGATCGTCGCGGTCGGCAGCGGCCTCGTTCACCGGCCCAGCAGACCTCGCCGGCTCGGAAGGACCGGCTGGGCGGGCCGGTTCATCGGACGGCGGCGGTTGGGGGGCGAGGCCCACGGCCGTCCCCAGGTCGGTGGCCAGGCGGGCCAGCAGGTTGCAGGCCGCTCCGGCCGCCTCACCCAGCCCCGGGGCCAGCACGGCCGCCAACGTGTCGAGCGGAGGAAGGCCGCCGGGCCGACCGGCAGCGCCGCCGGCCCGCGCCTGGTTGGCCGCCATCTGGGCCAGCAGGCGAGCCAGCTGCACCTGGCTGCGCCCCCGCTTGACCAGCTTCGGTATGACCTCGGGGTACTCGTAGAGCAGGCCGACCGGCGCGTAGACGAAGAGCTCGACGAGCTGGTCGAGCGGGTTCGACGACGATGTCTCGCCCGGCATCAGCCGCCGAAGATCCGGGCGATCGAGGGGCACTCCGGCTCGCCCATCGGGCAGCGCGGGTCCTTGGCGCTGCCGAACTGGCTGCGGTTGACGAGCAGGAAGCAGTTGGTGCACACGAACTCGTCGCCCCGGGGGCCGGGGGGCACGTCGAGGCTGTCGCCGCCCGCTTCCTCGGTGTCGTCGTCGTCCTCGTCGTCCGCCGCCGCCATCCGATCCCGGAGGATCGCTTCCAGGTCCGCTTCGACGTCGTCGGGGTCCTGTTCCTCCTCGTCGTCGTCGTCATCGGCGACCTTGCGGGCCCGGGGGGCAGGAGCCGGTTCCTCTTCCTCGTCGACGTCGGTGTCGACGTCGTCGCCCACCACGTACTCGTCGATCTCGCCGTCGATGTCCAGCTCCGGATCGAGATCCTCTTCGCCGGGATCGGCCGGGCCTTCGAACTCGTCCGGCTCGTCCTCGAAGTCGTCGGGTTCCTCGGCTTCGAACTCCTCTTCGGTGAAGTCGTCGTCGATAACGTCTTCGACGTCGTCGTCTTTGTCGTCAGTCATCCAGCAAGCCTCGTCGTCACACCCTTAGAGAACGGCCGGACTCTAGCCATTCATGGAGCCAGTTGGCTGCACCCTGTCAACAAACAAGCGGGTTGGTCAACTCGATCTGAACCGCCACCGGCCGGCCTGCACCGCCTCCACGTAGACCTCCGTGTCGGCGAACAGGCCGCGGTTGGCCACCGAGGTCGGCCCTTGGTAATACCCGGCGATGGCGAGGTTCTCGTCACCGTGGTACCCGAGCAGCCAACGCAGGAACCTGGCGCTCACCCGGATGTTGTCGTCGGGGTTGTTCACGTCCAGCCCGGGCTGCCCGATCAGGTCTCTGGCCACCCACGAAGCGGTGGGCGGCAGCAACTGTCCCACGCCGACCGCACCCTTGTTCGACACGATCCCGGCCTGCCACCCCGACTCCTGGTAGCAGACGGCCATGAGCAGGTCGGTCGGCACCCCGTACTTGGCCGACCACTTCTCGAACGACCCCACCAGGCCCAGGCGGTCGGGATTGTTGACGATCCGGGCCGGCAGCGACGGGTAGCGTCGGGTCGACGGGGCGGCCGGCGCCGCCGGCGCCTTACCCGATGGCACCTGGAGCTTCTGGCCGATGCGGATGCGGTGCGGGTCGCTCAGGTTGTTCAACGCCATCAGGTCGGCCGAGCGCACCCCCATCCGTTTGGCGATGCCACTCAGCGTGTCGCCTGAGCGCACTGTGTACTGGGTGGTGCTGGACGGCACCGTCAGCTTCTGCCCGATCCGGATCAGCTGGTAGTTGGTGATCGAGTTCGCCGCAGCCAGGTCCCGGGTGGACACGCCGTTGCGCTTGGCGATCACCGAGAGCGTGTCGCCCGGCTGCACCACGTACTCGGCGTCGGCCGCCGCCGGAGCGGCGGAGCCGACCACCACCGTCATCGCCATGGACAAACTGACTGCAGCGGCACCGAGGATCCGGGAAGCGGTAGGGATGTAGGCCATAGGGCCCCTCCTTCGGCAGTAGGGAGGCCCGCGTGAGGTCAGGCCAGGAAACAATGGCCCCGAAAGGCCTAGGCAGTGCTACCTGCCCGCTTTGCTTCTGCCCTACGTTCTGCTTCCAACCGCTCCAGATCCGCCTCTGATGAGTGGTTGACGAACAGCATCATAGCTGCGACAGCCTTGTGTCCAGCTTTCTCTGCGATCAATCGATGCATCTGCTGCGCCACACGTCGATACGCAGGATGCCCCTGGGGGGTGGTGCGCAACTCGAGCGTGTGCATGGCGGAGCGAGCGTTGACGTTCAGGTTGAACCGGACCCGGTAGGCCAGGGCCACGGCGTACGGCGCCTGGGTGGGGAACTCGGACCGGATCGCCTCGTACAGCTCGGCCGACCGGTACATGGCCTGATCGAACGGCTCGGTGAGACCCGCCTCGTCGACCAGGGGCGACCGGGTGTACCCGTGGTGAGGATTGAGGGTCTGCCACTCCACCGTGAGCATCCGGTGACGCTGGAGATCACGGAAGGCCCCGTAGTCGGCCAGCACGTCGAACCGGTAGAAGGGCCGCTCCAGGGCCCGGCCGGGCCGGTGGCGGCGGTTCTCCCGCCGGCCGGTGTAGGCCCGGATGACCCGCAGCCGGTCGTCCACCCCCATCGCCCGCACCCGGTGCTCGATGTCGCGCTCCGAGAGATGGGAGTAGGGGTAGAGCATGGCCGTGACCATCTTGACCTCGGCATCGGGGTCGAAGTCGACCAGCTCCACCCGGGCCTCGTCGTCGTAGATGTCCGACACGCCGAGCAGCTCGTCGGCCACCGATTCCATGTTCGAGCGGTTCTCGGCCAGGTAGCGGCTGACGGCGCCGCCCCGGTCCTCCAGGTCCACCCGGCGCACGAACGACGGGATCACCTTGCGCAGCTCGGCCAGCATCAGCCGGGCGTAGTAGCGGGCCTCGGGGAGCGGATCGGCCCGCATCCGCAGGAGGAGCTGCTCGTAGCTCTGCCCCGACCCGTAGATGCCCACGTTCGACTGGGCCGCCGCCGGCAGGATGCCCCGCACGGCGTCGAGCGCCTTGGCCCGCACGGCGTTGCGGTACACGAAGTCGCTGTCGCCCGCCGATTTCGGCGACACCCGCCGGATGTGCTCGCCGATGAGCGGGGTGAGCGCAGCATAGGTGTCGAACAGGCGGTCCAGATCGCCGACGTAACGGGTACCGAGCGACGACGACAGCACCGAGGGATCCCGGAAATACCGGTACCGGCCCCCGAACCGGCTGTCGTAGGGGATGTACCGGGTCGACTGCTCCAGGTAGGCGGCCAGCCGACCCCACTCCAGGACCTTGGTGAGCAGGTTCGAGGCCTGCTCGCAGGCCAGGTGCACGCCGCCCAGCTGGGCCACCGAGTCGTCGCCGTACTCCACGAACACCTTCTCGTAGAGGTCCTCGGCCCGGCGCATGCCGATCGTGGCGTCCACCGAGGCGTCTCCCTCGATGTCGAGCTCGCCCACGAACTCGTCGAGGAAGAGCCGCCGCAGGCTCTTCGACGACCGCGAGTAGCGGGCGAACAGGGCCCCTTTGACCACCTCGGGCAGGTTCACGAGCGCGAACACCGGCTGGTCGAGGTTGGTGAAGTAGCGACGCAGCACGTCTTGTTCGGACGGTGTGAACTCTTCGACCAGGTACGGCGTCACGACGGACCAGCGTAGGCCGTGAGGGGGGTCAGTGGGGGGACCGCGCTGCGAAGCCTGTCGCTGGTCAGGCAAACAGCCAGAACGAGTCGGGTGTCAGCCACACCTCGATCTCCTGGTGGGAGCCATACCCCTGGCCATCGAGGGCCACGGGGACCGGACGGGCGAAGCGATGGCGCCAACGGGCGGTCCGTTCCACCCCCAGATCGGGGTGGGGCAGGTGGGAACCGGTGGGCAGCCGGCGCCGGGCCAACAGGCGCTGGCGGGCGGGCAGCCCGGCGCTCCACGTGACGTCGAGCAGCCCGTCGTTGGGGTGGGCCCGGGGACCGAGGTACCAGGGACCGAGCCAGGCGCAGTTCATGGCCACGGCGAACGGCCCCCGCCACAGGGCCCGGTGGGCGCACAGATGGGCGACGAACGGCAGTGGCGGGCCGCCGTCGAGCGACGCCCAGCCGAGGTCCATGCTGTAGCGGAGCCGGTCGGCCGGGGCCCGGGAAGCCGTCAGGCCCAGCGTGCGCAGCACGTCGCCCGGGCCCACCTCGGCCGCCAGACGATGCCCCTCGGCCTCGGCCCCCGCCGCCCGCCGGGCCAGGTCGGCATCGCTGTGGGCCCGGACCAGATCGGCGGGCGCCTCCACTCCCGCGTCGCCCCAGGGCGCACCCCGGGAGATCGTCACGGGCCGGCCTCTCCCCCACCGCTGGTCACGTCATCGGGCTCCCGATCGGCCTCCCGGGCGTCGGGTCCGTCGTCATCCTCGCCGCCGGGCTCCTCCGCGTCGACCAGGGTGGAGGCCGCCACCAGATCCCGGAAGACGGCGTCGGCCGCCCGCCGGGCGGCGGCCGCCGTGGCCGGCACCGGGGCCAGCAGGCCGAGCTGGCGGAGCAGGTCGATCAGCTGCTTGGCCGTACGGACGAAGTCGCCCGCCGTGATCTGCTCGTCGGCCAGCACGTCGCTCAGGTCGCCGCCGGCGGCCCAGGCGTGGGCGATGCTCATGAACCCGGCGTCGGGGGCCCGGGTGACGGCCAACCGAGCGTCGGCCTCGTCGGCCACCAGCGCCAGATGCAGGCCCTGGAGTCGCAGGAACCGGCGGCGCAGCCGATCCGACGGGTACCGGAGCTGGAGGCCGCCGGCCCCCGACCCGCTGCGGCGCTCCTCGTAGGTGAAGGTGGAAGCCAGGGCGGCCACCTCGGCCGGCTCCAGCCCGTCGAACAGGCCGTCCTCCAGCGCTTCCACCACCAAGAGGTCGCACTCGTGGTAGAGGCGGGCCAGCCGCTGGCCCGAGGGTGTGAGCGACCAGGCCGGCTCCTCGGCCCCGTCCCTGGTGGCACCCCCGCCCCGCCGCCGCCCCTGGGGCTCGTCCACCACCAGGTGGCCCCGCTCCTCCAGCAACGAGATGACCCGGTCGAACTGGCCGGCCAGGGAATCGGCCCGGCGGGCCGCAGCCCCGGTCATCGTTTCCAGGTCGGACTCGATCCGCTCCAGCCGCCGCAGAGCCTTGCGGGCCTGCGGCGGCACGTCCTCGCCACGGCGCACGGCGCCGGTGGGCCCCAGCGGCCGGCGCCGGGCCGGGGCCAGGAGCCGGGTGCGGGCCAGGAGCTGCGACACCTCGTAGGCGAAGGTCACGCTGTTCGGCAGGTACGGGTCGGGCAGCTCCACCTGGCCCACCACCACCGGTACGGCGTCGAGGTCGGCCGGACCGATCTCGTAGGTGTCGCCGTCGCGGTCCACCACCCGGGCCTTGACCCGCCCACCAGAGCGGAAGGACACGGCCAGCACCGCCACCACGGGCGGGGTCAGCGGACCGGGCGCCTCGATCACCTGGCCCGGCGCCAGCTGGCTGAGGGCGAAGGCCACGTCGTGGCGGTCGGGGTCGTCGTCGCCCGACCGGCCGGTGCGCAGCGCCGCCTGGAGCTCGTCGAGCGGCCCGAACTCCTTCTCGATCCGGCGCCGGATCTGGCCCCGCCGCTCCATGAGGCGTTCGGCCCGCTGCTCGGTTCGCACCACCCCGGCGTCCGCCCGGAACTGGGCGAACGACAGGTTGAGGAGCTGGCGGGCCCGCTCCTGGTCGTACCGCCGTACCAGGTTGGCCGCCATGTTGTACGTGGGCCGGAACGACGACGACAGGACGAACTGGCGGCTGAGGGCCAGGTCGGCCAGCTGCTCGAAGCGCACGTAGGGCGACCACAGCACCACCGCCTTGCCGTGGAGGTCGATCCCCCGGCGGCCGGCCCGGCCCGTGAGCTGGGTGTACTGGGCCGGTGTCAGGACCTCGTGGTGGTCGCCGGTGAACTTGGTGAGCTTCTCGATCACCACCGTTCGGGCCGGCATGTTGACCCCGAGGGCCAGGGTCTCGGTGGCGAACACCACCTTGGTCAGGCCCCGCACGAAACAGGCCTCCACCGCTTCCTTGAACGGGGGCACCATCCCGGCGTGGTGGGCCGCCACCCCGGCTTCCAGGGCGGCCAGGAAGCGGGGATAGCCCAGCACCTCCAGATCGTCGGCGCTGAGCCCGTCGACCCGGTCGGCCACCAGCTGGCGGATCTGGCGCCGCTCGTCGCCCGTTGTGAGCACGAGCCCCGAGCCGGCCACCGATGAGGCGGCCTCGTCGCAGGCGGCCCGGCTGAAGATGAAGTAGATCACGGGAAGCAGATCCCGTTGGGAGAGCAGGTCCACCACCTCGCCCCGGGAGGGGGTCCGCCACTTGGGGCGGGGTCGACCGGCCCGCTTGTAGCCTCGGCCCCGGGCCCCGGCCATCGCCTTCAGGTCTGCGTCGTAGCGGAAGCCGTTGGGGTTGGGGCGCGAGCCCCGGGCGATCGGGATGAGGTGGAGGTGGCTGGAGCTCCGCTCGCCGATCAGGTACAGGTTCTCCAGGTCGACCGGGCGCTTGCGCTCCATCACCAGCCCGGTGGGCCCCCGGACGGTCTCGATCCACTCTTGGAGCTCCTCCGCGTTGGACACGGTGGCCGACAGGCACAGGAGCTGGATGGGCCGGGGCAGGTGGATGATGACCTCTTCCCACACCGGGCCCCGGTAGGCGTCCTGCAGATAGTGCACCTCGTCCAGCACCACCACGGCGAGGCCGGTGAGGGCGTTGCCGGCGTACAGCATGTTGCGGAGCACCTCGGTGGTCATCACCACCACCGGAGCTTCCGGGTTGATGGCGTTGTCGCCGGTGAGGAGGCCCACCTGGGCCGCGCCGTGATCGGCGACCAGATCGTGGTACTTCTGGTTGGACAGCGCCTTGATCGGCGTGGTGTAGAAGATGCGCAGCCCGGCGGCCAGCGTGAGAGCCACGGCGTAGTCGGCCACCAGGGTCTTGCCGGCCCCGGTGGGGGCGGCGACGATCACGTGCTGGCCCGCCTCGACCAGGTCGAACGCTTCCGTCTGGAACTCGTCGGGCCGGAACCCGAGCCGGCCCAGGAACGCCTTGCGGACCGGTGAGGGGCCGGCCGCCGCCGCGGCGGCGCCGGCCGCGGCCTCCATCAGGCCTCGATCCGCACGTGCCGGCCCTTCACCAGCCGCCAGCCGATCACGATCGAGATCTCATAGAAGATGTACATGGGGATGGCCACGACCAGCAGGGTGAACGGGTCGCCGGTGGGGGTGATGATGGCGGCCAGGAAGACAACCACCACGGCGGCGATGCGCCGGTTGCTGCGCAGGGTCTGGGGCTTGAGCACGCCGATCAGCTGCAGGAAGACAAGCACCAACGGCGTCTCGGCGGCCAGGCCGAAGGCCAGGAGCATCTTGATGAAGAAGCTGAAGTACTCCCCCGGCTCGAACAGTGGCACGAACGAGTCGGGACCGAAGCTGGCCAGGACCGACAACGTCTTGGGCATCAGGAAATAGCCCCCCGTGATCCCACCCAGGAGCAGCGCGAACGAGGCCGTCACGAACGGGATCAGCATCCGCTTCTCCTGCGGGTACAACCCCGGGAGCACGAAGCGGGCCAGCTGGTACAGGACCACCGGCATGGCCAGGATCAGACCGCCGTAGCCGGAGATGGACAGCACGACGGAGAAGTTCTCCAACGGCTTGCGGATCAGGAACTCGCAGTCGGTCCGGCCCCGGGACTCGAGCAGGTCACAGTACGGGGCCTGGAGGACGTGGATGATCCGGTTGTTCAGCAGGTACACGAGGACCGAGCCGAGCACGATGGCCAGCACGGCCCGGATGAGGCGGGTCCGCAGCTCGCTCAGGTGACCCACCAGGGTCATCTCCGAGCCGACGGCCGCCTTGGCGCGGCTGCGCCGCCGCAGGGGAAGCTTCATGCCCCGGTGCCCTCATCGGCGGCCGGGGCCGGCCGGTTCCACTCGGCGGCGCCTGACCGGGGTTGGAAGGGCGCCGGTTCGGGGCCGGGCGAACCACCGACGGGCTCTGCGGCCGGAGCCTGTGCCGAGTCGACCGGCGCAGCGTCCACGGGCCCCGCGTCGGCTGGGGTGACCAGCTCGGCGGCCACGCCGGCGCCCTGGTTGAGGCCGCCGTCGGGCTGCGGGTCGGGGGCCGGGCGCTCGGCCGGGCGCTCTACGGCCGGCTTGGCCGCAGCTTCCAGCGCCGCCGCCTCCCGCTGCCGTTCCCGCTCGGCGAAGCCCCGGGGCACGATCGGGTCGGCGTCGGTGCCCTTGCCCAGCCAGGCGTCGGTCTTGCCGGTCCAGTTGTCGAGGTTGGTGAGCTCCTTGAGCTCGGGCATCTCGTCGAGCCCCGACATGAACTCCTCACGGAGCCCCTGGGCCATGGAGCGCATCTGGGCCGCGTACCGCCCGACCTTGCGCATCACGGTGGGCAGCTGCTCCGGCCCGATGAAGATGAGGGCCAGGACGGCGATCACCAGGATCTCGTAGCCGCCGACGTTGAAGAACATACGCCCACCAGGGTAGCCGGTCTCTCACGGCCGGTGATGTCCCCACCGGCGTAGCCGGCCGGTGGGGATGGGGCCCCGACGGGCACGGGGGAGGCTGCGCAGCAGCCGGGGGCGCCAGCCCCCGAAGAGACCGGCGAAGCCGGCCCGGTGGGGATGGGGCCCCGACGGGCACGGGGGGAGGCCGCCTGCGGCCGTCGGGGGCGCCAGCCCCCGAAGAGACCGGTCCTACCTGAACGCGGCCATGATCTCGCTCAGGCGGAGGTCGTCCTGTAGCAGATCATGGAAATCGAGGAGATCGTCGTGGTTGATCGGCTCGCCGGCGTGGCGCTCGCTCAGCTCGGCCGGCAGGCGCCAGGTGGAGAAGGCGACACCGGAGGCGATCAGCAGATCGATGGTGCGGGTCTCGGCCGGCTTCACGACGGTCATGCGACAGAACGGGCACCGGAAGGAATAGGTACCGGCGTTGTTGTCGTCACAGATCCGCACATGGACGTCGGCCGTGGTGAGCTCAACGTCACCGCAGTCTGAACAGCTGGCACGGATTGTGGCCATGACTCGGAACCTCCTACCCGGATGGGCCGCGGGGAATTGCGTCCCCCCTAGGTTCGGCACCGGGTCCCGGGGTCTTGAGGCTTCGGCCAAGGTTTGGACCGGGCGGCCTCCCACGCCATCATGGGCGGGTGCCACCCCGCTACCGCTCCCTGCACGGGTCGGCCGAGACCTTCGCCCACGTCGCAGGGGCCTCACCCGACCCCGAACGGCCCCTGGAGGGCCTCGACGTGGCCCACTCCCTGGGCGCCAGCGGTTTCGACGGCCCGGTGAGGCTCACGGCCGACGGGGCGGCGGTGGTCCACCCGGCCGACTCCATCGGGTCCCGGCTCCGGCGCAAGCCTCTCTCCGCCCTGGACCGGGCCCAGCTCCCGGCCACCGTCGTCTCCCTCGACGACCTGTGCCGCCGTCAGGAAGCCGCCGGCTCCCTGCTGCTCGACATCGCCGACGACCGCGCCCTGGCCGCCGTGCTGGCGGTCGCCCGAGCCGCCAGTCCCACCCTGGAGGAGCGGCTGTGGCTCTGCTCGTCCCGCGTCGAGGACCTGATGCGGTGGCGCCAGACCACCACGGCCCGCCTGGTCCACACGGTCAAGTTGACCGCGCTACCGGCCGGGCCCGAGCAGTGGGTGGCCCATCTGACGGCCCGCTCGATCGATGGTCTCTGCGCCTTCCACGGCGACTGGACGGGCGGTCTGGTGGCCCTGGCCCACCGGTTCGAGCGCCTCACGGTGGCCCGGGGCCTGGAGCATGAACGAGAGGTGGCCGCCGTGTTCGACATCGGCATCGACGGCGTCTCCAGCCCCCAGGTCGAACGCCTCATGGCCGTGGCTGCGCTCTACTACCCGGCGCAGTACGGGTAGGCGGGTTACAGCCAGCCGATCCGGTTGACCGGCCAGAACAGCACGAAGGCTCGACCGACGATGCGGTCCTCCTCGATCGTGCCGAAGTTGCGCGAGTCAAAGGACTCGTTGCGGTTGTCGCCCATCACGAAGATCTGGTCTTCGGGCACCACCACCGGGCCGAAGTTGCTGGTGGTGATCCCGGGGTCGAGGTACGGCTCCACCATCTTGGAGCCGTTCACGTACACCACGTTGTCCCGCGACTCGACCGTGTCTCCCGGCAGCCCGATCACCCGTTTGATCAGATCCCGGTACTCGCCCGGCTCGTCGTCCCGGCGGACGAAGACCACCACATCCCCCCGGTGGACGTCGTGCAGCTTGTAGCTCAGCTTGTTGACCAGCACCCGGTCGTTGATGAGCAGGGTGGTCTCCATGGACTCCGACGGGATCCAGAAGGCCTGGAACAGGGCGGCCCGCAGGACCAGGGCCACCAGCACCGCCCCCACCAGCACGACGGCCCACTCCAGGGCGTTGCGGGTGGCGTCGGACCTCAGCTCGAGATCGTCGTCGTCATCGTCGCCCCCACCACCATCGTCGCCACCGTCGAACGAGCCGGGGGGGCGCCCGCCGCCGAGAGCCTTCTCGAACAGGTCGTCGTCGGCGGCGGTCCCACCGGGGCCCTCGACCCCGAACGGGTCGGCGGCAACGCCCGGTAGCAGCCGGCGATCGCTGGTGGCGGGCTCGTCCATGCCCTCCTCATCGGCCACCGTCTGGCCGAAGTACACCGACGATCGGGTGGTGGCGGGGAAGGGGATCCGTCCGTTCGGCTGCGACCCGGGGGCCGGCTCCCGGACCGGGAGCTGAGGGCGGGACGGATCGAACGACATCTCGGGTCAGCCTAGCCGATAGCGCTGGAGGATGCGGTTCGCGGCCCGGGCCGCCAGGTCCCCCGCCTCGGGCAGGCCGTCGTGGCCCACCACCTCCGCCTCGGGCCCCAGGCGCAGCAAGAGACGCTCCAACCAGGGCACGGCTGTCACCACCAGCTCAGCTACCAGGTGGCCGTCGTCGCCCCGTTCCAGCACCTCGGCCGGGTAGGCGTCGACCACCCAGGTGGCCTCGGGTGACAACCGGAGCCGCACCCGGGGATCGTCGTGGCGGGGCTGGAAGACGGCCACCGCAGCGGTGCCGTCGGTCCCACCGTCGGCCCCGGGAGCGGGATGGGCCGACGGCGTGCCCCGGGGCTCCAGGTGCTCGATGCGGTCCACCCGGAACACCCGCTCGCCCTCGGCCTGGGAGCACCAGGCGTGGAGGTACCAGGCCCCGGCCTCGGCGAAGACCCGCCACGGGGTGACGGTGCGGGCCCCCCGCTCGTCGCGGCCGTAGGAGTAATACGTGATCTCGACCTCGGTGCCTTCCGATGCG
Organism: Acidimicrobiales bacterium; assembly: GCA_041394285.1. Lineage (GTDB taxonomy): Bacteria > Actinomycetota > Acidimicrobiia > Acidimicrobiales > SZUA-35 > CADEDH01. The sequence continues at coordinate 276,439 of JAWKIL010000002.1, forward strand.
GCCCGCCGCAGCTGGTCGAGCACGAGGGCCTCGGCATCGCCCAGATGGACGTCGAGGGTGTCGTCGGGGCCGACGCCGAGCGAGGCGCCGAGCTTGTGCAGGGCGCGGGCCAGGGCCCCGTCGGGTTCGGTGCCCGGCACCGACAGCAGCCCGTCGGACGAGGCGAGCAGGGCCAGGCCCTGGGCCGGGGTGAGGCGGAGCGGGCGGGAGAAGAAGTCGGCCAGCCGGATCGTCACCCGCCCCTCGTCGTCGATGTCGACGTCGATCAGGGCGTCGGGCGAGTAGGGCGGGAGGCCCACCAGGTACACGACGTTGAGATCGTCGAGCAGCTCCCGCTCGGTGAGCCCGAAGCGGGTGGCCACCGAGCGCACCGGCTGGCCCGGGTTGGCCACGATCCACGGGATGACGGCCAGGACCCGGCGCATCCGATCGGGGGCCGTGGGACGGCTAGCCACGGTCCGGGGCCCCGCCCGCCACCGCCTCCAGCCACGCCACCAGGTCGTGACGCCAGGGCTCGGGCTCGAGCAGCTCGGCCCGGTGGAGGAAGCCGAGCAGGAAGGTGCGGAAGGCCTCCACGTTGACCACCGGCACCGTGAACACGGCCGACCCGTCGGGCCGGGGCTCCTCGGTGGCCATCGGCCCGAGCTGGCGGCGGGCGCCGGCCACCGCCTCGGCGTCGACCAGGAGGCGGGCCGGCACCGGCTCGTCGTCGCCCAGCTCCCACGGGGGTTGGGGGCCGCCGCCGACCGGGGCCTCGGGGCGGCGGCTGGCGACCGGTTCCCCGGTGTCGCTCACGTCGCCGTCGATCCGATCGAGGCGGAAGTTGCGCTCGTCGGCCCGGAGGTGGTCGTAGCCGGTGAGGTACCAGCGGCCCCGCTGGAACTGGAGGCGCCACGGGTCGACCGTGCGGGCCTCCCCCCGGTAGCTGAACCGCACCTGGCGATGGTCGACGATCGCTTGGAACAGGGGTACCAGGGCAGGGTCGATGGGGATGCTGGTGACGGCCTGCTCGGCCACCACGGCCCCGGTGTCGACCACCCCGCCCAGCTTCCACAGGGCCTCCTGGTCGGCCAGCCCATCCACCCGTACCGCCATCGACGCCAGGTGGAGGGCGGCCAGCTCGTCGGGCTCCAGGCCGGGGTCGGGCAGGTAGTAGTCGGCCGGGTCGATGCGGTACCCGTCGACCGGTGGATCGGTGGCCGGTACCCGCTCCACCCGGATGGGGATCCCCATCACCCGCAGGTCGTCCTTGTCCCGCTCGAAGGCCCGATGGAACGCCGGCCCTGGGGGTGGATAGCCCTCCACCCGGTCCCGGAGATCCTCGGCCGACAGCGGACGCCGCGTGGCCAGGAGCACGGCCGTGAGGTTCAGCAGGCGCTCCAGCTTGTTCACCATGGCCCGCCCCAGGTTACCGGGCGGGGTGGCGATCCCTAGAGGCTCTCGATGAGCTTGGTGACGCGGTCGTCCTGGCTCTTGAACGGGTCCTTGCACAGCACCGTGCGCTGGGCCTGGTCGTTGAGCTTGAGGTGCACCCAGTCCACCGTGTAGTCGCGCTTGCGCTCCTTGGCCCGGCGGATGAAGTCGCCCCGGAGTTTGGCTCGGGTGGTCTGGGGCGGGAGGTTGATGGCCTCCATCATCTCGTCGTCGGTGAGGGTCCGCTCGGCCAGGCCCCGGCCCTGGAGCTTGTAGAACAGGCCCTCGGACCGGCGGATGTCGTGGTACTGGAGGTCGAGCAGCGAGATCCGGGCGTTGCCCAGGCTCAGGTCGTGCTTGCGCCGGTACGCCTCGATCAGGTTGTACTTGATGACCCAGTCGATCTCGCGGTCGAGCTTCATGGGGTCGCTCTCCAGCTGGGTCATCACGTGCTCCCACATCCGCAGGGCCCGCATCTCGTCTTCGGGGAAGCCCTTGGTGTCGGCGTAGCGCAGCGCCCGGTTCAGGTACTCGGCCTGGATCTCCCGGGCCGAGATCTCCCGGCCGCTGGCCAGGCGGATCTTGCGCTCCAGGGCGAGGTCGTGGCTGATCTCCCGGATGGCCCGGATCGGGTTCTCCAGCGTCATGTCCCGCAGCACGCAGCTCGGGTCCTCCACCATGCGCAGCAGGATGGCCATGGCCCCCACCTTGAGGTAGGTGGTGTACTCGCTCATGTTGGAGTCGCCCACGATCACGTGCAGGCGCCGGTAGTGCTCGGCGTCGGCGTGGGGCTCGTCCCGGGTGTTGATGATGGGACGGCTCCGGGTGGTGGCCGACGACACCCCCTCCCAGATGTGCTCGGCCCGCTGGCTGAGGGCGTACATGGCGCCCCGGGCCGTCTGCAGCACCTTGCCCGCCCCGGCGTAGATCTGGCGGCTGACCAGGAACGGGATGAGGACCTCGGCGTAGTGGCTCAGGTCGTCGTTGCGGGTGGTGAGGTAGTTCTCGTGGCAGCCGTAGGAGTTGCCGGCGGAGTCGGTGTTGTTCTTGAACAGGTGGATCGTGCCCCGGATGCCCTCGTCCTGGAGGCGCTCCTCGGCCGAGTCGAGCAGTTGCTCGAGGATCCGCTCCCCCGCCTTGTCGTGCACCACCACCTCGCCGATCGTGTCGCACTCGGCGGTGGCGTACTCCGGGTGGGAGCCGACGTCGAGGTACAGGCGCGCCCCGTTGACCAGGAACACGTTCGACGAGCGGCCCCAGGAGACCACCCGCCGGAACAGGTAGCGTGCGACTTCATCAGGACTCAGACGGCGCTGCCCCCGCAGGGTGCAGGTGACGCCGTACTCGGTCTCGATGCCATAGATCCGACGGGAGTACACGTACCCAACCTAGCGGTACCCACCGGCCCGACGAATATCGGTGGCGGTATTAGGCGTCGGATCCGCCAGCGTCAGGGCTCGACCCCTCGGGGGCGGCGGCCGCAGCCGGAGCCGAACCGAGCAGGCCGGCCACCTCGTCGTCGTCGAGGCGCCGGAAGCACCGGCCCTCGGGCAGGCGGTCGAGCGAGGCGACCTCCAGATCGGAGGCGGCCAGCGTGCGGTCGGGGCCGGCCAGAGCGGCCACCGCCACCCGCAGGGCGCCGCCCAACTCCTGGCCGGCGGCGTAGGTGGCGTTCAACCGCTCCCGGATCGACTCCGCCTCACCCCCGAGCACGGCGAAGCCGTCCTCGTCGGTGACCGAGCCGTCGAAGCGGATGTGGAACAGCCGGTTGCCTTCGGGCCGGTAGCCGACCGCCGCCACCAGGATCTCCACCTCCAACGGCTTGGTCTCGTGGGTGAAGATCTGGCCCATGATCTGGGCGTAGAGGTTCGCCAGGGCCTGGGAGTCGACGTCATCCCGGCTGTAGGTGAAGCCCTTGAGATCGGCGTGCCGGATGCCGGCGATGCGGAGCTGGTCGTACTCGTTGTACCGGCCGACCCCACCGAAGCCGATCCGGTCGTAGATCTCGGAGATCTTGTGCAGGTTGCGTGACGGGTTCTCGGCGCACAGCAGCACCCCGGCCCCGTACTCGACGGCGACCAGGCTGCGACCGCGGGCGATGCCCTTCTGGGCGAAGTCGGCCCGGTCCTTCATCTGCTGGTCTACGGCGACATAGAACGGCATGCTCATGATGCGCTGCTCCCTCCGGCGGTGCCGCCGTTGCTGCGCGAGGCGTGCTCCGCCAGGATGACCTCGAACCGGGCGGCCACCTCGTCGTCGGTGAGCTCCTCGTACCCCTGCTCGGTGATGACGGCGACGATTGGGTAGATGCCGCGCACGGCGTCGGGGCCGCCGGTGGCCGAGTCGTCGTCGGCCGCGGTGAACAGCGCCCGTATGAGGAGGTCCACCGCCTGGTCCCGGGTGTTGCTCTCGGCGTAGCCGAGCTTGATGGCGGTGCGGGCGAACAGGCTGCCCGAGCCGGAAGCGACGAAGTCCTCCTCCTCGTAGCGGCCGCCGGTCACGTCGTAGGCGAACAGCCGCCCGTAGCCCCGATGACGATCGAAGCCGGCGAAGATCGGCACCACCACCATGCCCTGCATGGCCGCCGGCAGGTTGCCCTTCAACATCTGCGACAGCTGGTTGGCCTTGCCCTCCAGCGACAGGGTGTGGCCCTCCACCTTCTCGTAGTGCTGGAGCTGGAGCTGGAACAGCTTCACCATGTCGAGCGCCGGGCCGGCCGCCCCGGCGATGGCCACGCCGGACCAACGGTCGGCGGCGAACACCTTGCGCATGGTGCGATGGGCGATCAGGTTGCCCGAGGTGGCCCGGCGGTCGCCGGCCATGATCACACCGTCGACGAACTTGGAGGCGACGACCGTGGTGCCGTGGGGCACGTCGAGCCCATGACCAGGGCCGGCGGAGCCGGCGCCGGACGCGGCAGCGGGCACGGCCGGAACCCCATGAGGGAGGTCCAGACGTGCCAGCAGGCCGGTGAAGCTGGGGCCGGGATCATCCCCCGGCGAGAAGCTGGGTAGCGTCATACCGGGCCGACTCTATCGGCTCGGCAGGAGGCCAAGGTCACCCGGTCGCCACCAGGCGAACGGGCCGCAAGCGGCCCTGCTACTGTCCGCCCTTCTGGATGTAGCTCTTGACGAAGTCTTCGGCGTTGGTCTCGAGGACCTCGTCGATCTCGTCCAGCAGGTCGTCGAGCTCGGCCTTGAGGGCCTCACCCTGTTCGGACACAGCTGGGGCATCCTCGGTCACCTCGTCCTTGCGGGGCGAGGTGGTCTTGCGAACTTGCTCCCTATCGGCCATGGAATGCCTCCTCGGTGGCCTGTTCCGGCTCCGGGCGTTCGACCATCGATCGGGCGTCGCCGCCGTTTCGTGGTCTCAGGCCCCGAGCCGATCCAGAAGTTGGGTCACGGTCTCGGACTCTTCCAAGATCAAACCTACATGCTCGACAGTACCCCGGGAGGGCTCCAACATGGGAACCCGCCGCAGGGGATCGTCGCCCACATCGAACACGATCGAGTCCCAGTTCGCCGCCACCACGTGGTCCGCGAACTTCTGCAGGCACTTGCCCCGGAAGTAGGCCCGGGTGTCGCCCGGGGGCTCGCTGATGGCGACCGTGGCGTCCTCGTCGGACACCAGGCGCTCCAGCCCGGCCCGGGAGGCCAGCGACTTCGAGGGCCGCAGGTCGTGGTACTGGAGATCCAGCGCACTGAGGCGGGAGTCGTCCCAGCCGCAGCCGTGCCGCTCCATGAACCCTTCCAGGATTCGCTTCTTGGCGATCCAGTCCACCTGGGTGGCCAGCGACATCGGATCGGACTCGAGCCCGGTGAGCAGCTCCTCCCAGCGCTCGAGCACCATCTTGCCGCAGGTCTCGCCGACGGCGTCGAGCCCGAACCGGTCGGCCCAGTCTTTGGCCTGGCGCAGGAGCTCCCATTGGACCTCCAGGGCCGTCATCGAGCGCCCGTCGGCCATCTCCAACGGGGAGGCCAGCGTGAGGTCGTGGCTCACGTGGTGCATGGCCCGCACCGGATCGGAGATCGGCATCAGCTCGAGGGCCCCGTCTTCCAGCATGGCGAAGATGATGGCGCTGGTGCCGACCTTCATCAGCGTGGCCACCTGCGACAGGTTGGCGTCGCCCACGATCACGTGGAGCCGGCGGTACTTCTGGCTGTCGGCGTGGGGCTCGTCCCGGGTGTTGACGATGGGCCGCTTGAGCGTGGTCTCGAGGCCCACCTCCTCCTCGAAGTGCTCGGCCCGCTGGGTGATCTGGTACGGCACCTGCCGGCGGCTCACCCCGGGCAATTCGGAGCCGACCTTGCCCGACCCGGTGTAGATCTGGCGGGTGACGAAGTGGGTGGTGGCCGCGGTGATGATCTGGCCGAACGGGAGGGCCCGGTCGAGCAGGTAGTTCTCGTGGCAGCCGTAGGCGTTGCCCTTGCGGTCGGAGTTGTCCTTGTAGATGACGATCTCCTGGCCCGGCGCCATGGCCTCGGCCGCCGCCCGCATCGACTCGATGAGGATCAGCTCGGCCGCCCGGTCGTAGAGCACCACGGAGAGCGCGTCACGGCACTCGGGCGTGGACAGCTCGGGATGGGCGTGGTCGACGTAGTACCGCGCCCCGTTGGTGAGCACGGCGTTGACGAGGTGGGTCTCCACCTCGGGCGGCATGGCGTAATCGGGCATGATGTCGCGGGCGTCGGCCCCCGGCATCTCGTCGATGAAGTCCCAGGCGATCGGGGTGGCCCGATCGTCGAGGCTGCCCACGTCGGTGCCGACGTAGGCGTTGATGAGGAGCGAGGAGGCCGAGACCGGGTTCCAGTCCAGGGTGCCCCGGACCATGATCCCGAACTCGGTCTCGATGCCAACAATCTTCGTAATCGCCACGGTGTGGGTCCCCGCTCCGGTCGGTCTTACAGGTACTGGCCGGTGGCGACCTGCTCGATCGCCCGCCCGCCGTGCTTCTCGCCGGCCGGACCCACCAGGGTGCGCACGTAGACGATGCGCTCGCCCTTCTTGCCCGAGATCTTGGCCCAGTCGTCGGGGTTGGTGGTGTTGGGGAGGTCCTCGTGCTCCTTGTACTCCTGGGTGACCGACTCGAGCAGGTCGGGCAGGCAGATGCCCTTCACGCCGTCGGACAGGAAGCGCTTGATGGCGAGCTTCTTGGCCCGCCGCACGATGTTCTCGATCATGGCGCCCGACGAGAAGTCCTTGAAGTACAGGATCTCCTTGTCGCCGTTCTGGTACGTCACCTCGAGGAACCGGGTCTCGTCCTCGGTGCGGTACATGAAGCTGGACGTGGCATCGATCATCGCCTCGATGGCGGCCTCCGCCGTGCCGTGCTTGGTCACCTCATCGGGGTGGATGGGCAGGCCGGTGGTGAGGTAGTTGCGGAAGATCGAACGGGCGGCCACGTCGTCGGGGCGCTCGATCTTGATCTTCACGTCGAGGCGGCCGGGGCGCAGGATGGCCGGATCGATCAGGTCCTCCCGGTTGGAGGCGCCGATCACGATCACGTTCTTCAGCGTTTCCACGCCGTCGATCTCGGCCAGCAGCTGGGGCACGATCGTGGATTCGATGTCGGACGAGATACCGCTGCCCCGGGTGCGGAACAGCGATTCCATCTCGTCGAAGAAGATGATGACCGGGTAGCCCTCTTCGGAGCGCTCCCGGGCCCGTTGGAAGATGAGCCGGATCTGGCGCTCGGTCTCACCCACGTACTTGTTGAGCAGCTCGGGACCCTTGATGTTGAGGAAGAAGCTGCGGGCCTTGGCGTCGCCCGAGATCTCGCTCACCTTCTTGGCCAGGGAGTTGGCCACCGCCTTGGCGATGAGGGTCTTGCCGCAGCCGGGAGGACCGTAGAGCAGGATGCCCTTGGGCGCCGGCAGCTCGTGCTCGGCGAACAGGTCGGAGTGGAGGAACGGGAGCTCGACGGCGTCCATGATCGTCTCGATCTGGGAATCGAGGCCGCCGATGTCTTCGTAGGAGACGTCGGGCACCTCCTCCAGCACGAGATCCTCCACCTCGGCCTTGGGCAGCTTCTCCACCAGGATCGAGCTCCGGGTGTCGAGCAGCATCGAGTCTCCGGCCCGCACACCGGTGCCGATGAGGTGCTCGGCCAGCTCCACCACGCGCTCCTCGTCGGCCCGGCCGACGATGAAGGCGCGCTCGCCGCCCTCGAGCATCTCCTTGACGATGACCACCTCGCCGGAGCGTTCGGGCGAGCGGACCTTCACGATGTTCAGCGACTCGTTGAGGACCACCTCGGCCCCTCGCACGAGCACCTCGGCGTCGATGGCGGGATGGATCTCCACCCGCATCTTGCGGCCGCTCGAGTAGACGTCGGCCGAGCCATCCTCGTTGATGCCGAGGAGGGTGCCGTAGGCGCTGGGCGGCTGGGTGAGCTTGTCGACCTCTTCCCGCAGGGCGGCGATGTGCTCGCGCGCCTCACGCAGGGTGTAGGTCAGCTTCTCGTTCTGGGAGATGGCCTGGGCCAGTTGCCCCTTGGTGTCGAGCAGACGCTCTTCCAGGGTGCGGACACGCTTGGGGGCGTCCTGAAGTCGGCGACGGAGGGTGACAACTTCCTCCTCCATCACTTTCAGCTGCTCCTGCAGCTCGGCCATACCGCTCTCATAGGCGGTCAGCCGACGTTCGTACTCGGGGGTGTTGACGGCTCTACCTCCTGGTGAGCTGCTTCGCAGTGGACCCTACACCTACCGTCGGCCCGATGCCGCACGGATCAAGTGAGGTGCGACGGGCATCACAGCCCTTTCGGCTGCGATCGGAAGCGGACGATGAAGTGACTCGAGTCGTGGTGGTCATGGGCGGGGTCATGGGCTACGGGAAGTCGGCGTGCGGGGTGCCCGACCGGCTGGCCGGGTGCTGGCGACTGCATCGGCTCCAGCGCCGACCCTGACTCGCGATCCGCACGGCCGTGTGCGGGAGTCGCCTCCAGGGTCAACCATACAGTAGGTGGACTCTCAGACTAGGTGGTTAAACCCACCACCCAAAGGATGTATGCCAAAACTCTGGCTTCTTCCCGCAGGGCGTCGTACCGGCCCGAGGGGCCACCGTGACCGGCACCCAGGTCGGTCCACAGCATGATCGGCCGGTCGGCGGTGGTGACCCGGCGCAGCTCCTGCACCCACTTGGCCGGCTCCCAGTAGCCCACCCGGGTGTCGTTGAGGCCGGCCGTGGCCAGCACCGACGGGTAGGGCCGGGCGCCCAGGTTCTCGTAGGGGGCGTAGGCCCGCATGGCCCGGTAGATGGGCTCGATGGCCGGGTTGCCCCACTCGTCCCACTCGGTGACGGTGAGGGGAAGGGTGGCGTCGAGCATCGAGTTCAGCGCGTCGACGAACGGCACCTCGGCCACCGCCGCCGCGAACAGCTCGGGGGCCTGGTTGAGCACCGCCCCCACCGTGAGCCCGCCGGCCGAGCCGCCCCGGATCACCAGGCGGTCGGGGCTGGTGATACCGGCCTCGATCAGATGGCGGGCGCAGGCCACGGTGTCGCCGAAGGTGTTGGCCTTGGCCTCCAGCTTGCCCCCCAGGTACCAGCGGCGGCCCATCTCGCCGCCGCCCCGCACGTGGGCGATGGCGAAGGCGAAGCCGCGGTCCAGCAACGACAGGCGGCCGGAGGAGAACGTGGGGTCCATCGACGCCTCGTAGGCCCCGTAGACGTAGAGCAGGCAGGGACCGGGCTCGTCGGCCGGGCGGTCCCTCCGGGCGACGATGCTGATCGGGACCCGGGTGCCGTCGTCCGCCGTGGCCCACAGGCGCTCGGTGGCGTAGCGGGCGGGGTCGAAGTCGCCCAGCACCTCCTGCTGCTTGAGCAGGGTCCGCTCCCCCGTCGCCAGGTCGACCGAGAACACCGAGGCCGGCGTGACCATCGACGAGTACCCGTAGCGCAGCGTGCCCGTGCGGTAGTCGGGGTTGGCGCCGGGCCACACGGTGGACACCTCCTCCGGCTGCTCGATCGGCACCACCGACCCGTCGGCCCAGCGCCGCACCCGGATCCGGGTGGTGCCGTTGGCCCGCTCGAACAGCACCAGGTGGTCCTCGGCCACGTCGAAGTCGCTGATGATCACCGACTCGGGGTCGTCGCCGGGGGCGGGCGGGATGTCGAGCGGCTGCCAGGCGGGGGCCGAGGTGTCGTCGTCGGGGGTGACCATGATCCGGAACCGGTCGGGATCGCCGTCGTTGGTGAGGATCACGAACTGGTTGCCGTGGTGGGCGGCCGAGTACTCCACCCCCTCGCGGCGGGAGGCCAACGGGCGGGGGTTGGCCGTGGGGTTGTCGGCCGGGATGATCCACACCTCGTCCGTCACCTTCGACGAGGCCGAGATGTGGATGTAGGAGTGGTCCTTGTCCAGCCCCACGCCCACGAAATAACGCTCGTCGGGCTCGGTGAACACGAGCGCGTCCTCGGCCGGGTCGGTGCCGACCACGTGGCGCCACACCTGGTAGGGGCGGTTGGTGGCGTCGGGGCGGAGGTAGAACAGGGTGCGGTTGTCGAGCGCCCAGGCCGAGCCGGGTGAGATCCCGGTCAGCCGCTCGGTGCCGTCGCGGCCGGTGCCGAGGTCGCGCACCATGGCCGTGTAGCGCTCGTCACCCGTGCGGTCCCAGCCCCAGAACAGCCACCGGTGGTCGGGCGACACGTCATAGGGGCCGATGTCGAAGAACTCGTCGTCGCCCGCCTCGGTGTTCTCGTCGAGCAGGACCACCTCGTCGGCCCGGTCGTCGGGGTCGAGGGCGGCGATCTCGGCCGGGGTGGCGTCGGGGCTGACCGGGCGGCGGCAGTGGATGCCGTAGTCGAGCCCCTCCACCGTGCGGCTGTAGTAGGCCCAGCCGTCCTTGCGGACCGGGACCGACAGGTCGGTCTCCTTGATCCGGCTCTTCAGCTCGTCGTAGAGCGAACGCCGCAGATCGGCCACGCCGGCCAGCACCGCCTCGGTGTAGGCGTTCTCCGCCTCGAGGTGGGCCACCACCGCCGGATCGTCGCGGTCCCGCAGCCAACCCAGGGCATCGACCACCGTGTCGCCGAACAGCACCCGCTCCACCGGCCGGCGCTCGGCCGTGGGCGGCAAGGGCGGCACCGCGGCCGGGTCCGGGGCGTCGGGTTCTGGCGGCTGACGGGTCGGAGCGGTCATCGCCGTGCAGCCTATTGGCGGCACCGGCCCCGACGGCGGGCCCGGCCAGCGCCGTTCCCGGGCTGCGCCCCGGGGTCCCACCCCCTTGGGCGCCGCGTACCGGGGGCCGCTAGTTTCGAACGCCATGACCGACCCGACGGCGACGACCTCCCCCCGATCGTTCCCCCAGCTCCTGTTCCAGCCCGATCCGGGCGCCTGCCAGGTGCTCCTGGTCCGCCACGGCCAGTCGATGGCCTTCGTGGCGGGGCAGCCCTTCCCGCTCGTCGACGGCCACGGCGACCCGCCGCTGACCGATCTCGGGCTCTTCCAGGCCGAGCTGGTGGGCCGTCGCCTGGCCTCGGAGCCGATAAGCGCCATCTACGTCAGCAGCCTCACCCGCACCCACCAGACGGCGGCCCCCCTGGCCGCCCGGCTCGGGCTGGTCCCGACCGTGGAGCGGGATCTGCGGGAGATCTATCTCGGCGTGGGCGAGGGCGGCACCTTCCGTGAGATGGCGGCCGACAACCATCCGGCGGTGCTGGCCATGCGGGCCCGACGGGAGTGGGGCGAGATCCCCCAGGCCGAGACGAACGCCCAGCTCCAGGCGCGCACGGTGGCCGCCGTGGAGCGGATCGCAGCCACCCATCCCGACGAGATGGTGGCCGTGTTCGTGCACGGCGGTGTGATCGGCGCCCTGGTGGCCCACGCCGTGGGGGCCAACCCCTTCACCTTCCACGGGGCCCGCCACACCAGCATCTCCCACCTGGTGATCAATCAGCCCGAGCTGGCCACCACCGGTTCGGTGGCGGCCGAAGCCGAGGGCCGCACCGACGACCGGTGGGTCCTGCGGTCGTTCAACGACGCCGCCCACGCCGGCTCCCTGACCGCCGACCACCAGACGCTGGCCGAGGCCGGGCCCGAAGCCTGAGCACCGACAAGGTGGGCCACACGAACCAGGATTTCACCCTGAGGGGGAGCCGACTTGCCAGGGATAGCCTTGGACCGACTACCACGTAGGGTACTGTTGCAGGCACCCATCGTGGTGGAATGCATCGTGGTGGAACGTACATCCGACTGTCCGGTCCCTCTCCTGAGGATGGTGTCGTAAGTTGCTGTGGCGAGAGCGCTATCGCGTAGCGGCGTGCGGGATCCTGGTGAGCACCGCGCTGCTGGCGGTGCTCGACTTCGTAGCCCGGACCGACGAGAACCCGCCCGGAACCAGCGTCCTGTACCTGGCCCTGGCGCTACTCCTCAGCGGGGCCTACGCCGCCTTCACCGACTGGAACCGGCTGAGCGCACTGTGGCGCCTGCTGCCGGCCCTGGTCGCCCTGCTCGGGGTGCTGGGCGCCATCTTCTGGGCCGGCACGGCCAGCACCGCCTACGCCGGCACCGGCCTGGCCGCCGCCGCCGTGCTCATCCTGACCTACGTGGGCTTCGCCCTGCCCCCCGGATCGGCCCTGTTCTTCAGCCCCCTGGTGGTGCTGGTGTTGCTCGGCGCCTACTTCAAGGACGAGTTCCGGGTGCCGCTGGCCGTGCCGCTGGTGGCCGTACCGGTGGCGGCACTGCTGGCCGAGCTGGTGTCGGCGCTGGTCGACCGCAGCCTGCGCACCGCCCACCGGTTCTCGTCGCGCAAGGAACGCCTCACCCGCCTGGAGGACGTCCTGCGTCGCTTCTCCCGCCCCGGATCACTGCGGGAGGCGGCCAACGAGGTGGCCGAGGCCGCCATCGAGATCTTCGACGTCGACCGGGCCACGGTGGTGTTGCGTGACACCCGGGGCAACCTGATCCCGGTCACGCTGGGCCCGTCGTCGGACGAGGAGCCCGACGAGGAGACCGCCCGCCTGGTGGCCGAGACGATCGGAGGCGAGGAACCCCGGTTGGTCCCCTCCGGGGCCAAGCAGCACATGCTGGTGCTGCCGCTGCCGGCGGCCGACGTGCCGGCCGGGGCGGTGGTGGTGCACCCCCTCGAGTCCGACGATCCGGAGTTCAGCCTCGATCTGGCCCGGCTGTTCGGCACCCAGGTGGGCATCGCCATCGAGCACCTGTTCGTGATCGACGAGCTGGAACGGGCCACGACGCGCGACGAGTTGACCGGCATCGGCAACCGCAAGCACGCCGATGCCCTCATCCAGTCGCTGGAGGAGGGCGACGCCCTGATCCTGCTCGACCTCGACGGGTTCAAGGAAGTGAACGACACGCTGGGCCACGCCGCCGGCGATCAGGTCCTGCAGGACCTGAGCGCCCACCTGCGCCACTGCCTGCGAGACTCCGACACCTCGGCCCGCCTCGGGGGCGACGAGTTCCTCATCGTGGCCCGCCGGGCCTTCGCCGACCCGCTGGCGGTGGCCGACCGGATCCTGATCGGCTGGTCCAACAGCGGCCGGTCCACCACGATCAGCGCCGGGGTGGCCCTCCACGACCCCGAGGTGGAGCCGTCCATCACGTTCGACCGTGCCGATCAGGCCCTGTACCAGGCCAAGGGCGCAGGCAAGAACCGGGCCCACATGTGGTACGCCGGGCTGGGAGGGCGTCCCTCCCCCAACGGCCGCACCCCGCGCCCCGTCTGAGTGCGGAAACCGCGCCCACGGGCGAACCGACGCCGCGAATCCCCCGGATTCCGGAGGTTTCGCAACGCAGATCGTCGGCGAGGCGCGGTTTTCGTTACACGGATCGGGGGCGTTGCGACCGTTCGCCGCTGACGAACGCGGAGGGGCGGCGCAGGGCGCCCGTCAGGCTTGGCGGCTGGCCGGCCGGGTGGCGGGCACGGGCTCGTCGGCCGCCAGCGGCAGGGCGACGATGCGGGCGTCGACCTCGTCCTTGATGCCGGCCAGGGGCAGCACGTTGAGCACGCCCTGGCCCTTCTGCACCAGGTCGATCAACTCCTCGCCGCTGCGGGCCAGCACCGAGCGGTTGCCCGACACCACGAGGTTGGCCGACGTGATGTCTTCGCCCAGCTGATCCTGCATGTAGGCGAACACCTCGCGCACCGACTCCAACCGGATGCCGGCATCGAGCAGCGTCTTGATGACCTTGAGCCGCAGGAGATCCTGGTAGGAGTACTGGCGGCGGGAGCCGGAGCCGGCGGCGTCGGTCACCGAGGGGCGGACCAGGTCGGTACGGGCCCAGTAGTCGAGTTGCCGGTAGGTGATCCCGACGATCTCGGCCGCCCGGCGACCCGAAAAGCTCTGTTCCACTGTCATCCAACTTCTCCCTGCGGCGCCACGGGCAAGACGCGGCGACGTAATTACGCCGCCGCGATTCGTGAGCGATCGTATCACTCTGCGCGCTCCCGTCAACGCTTTGCGAGTTGGCCACCTGCGCTACCGTCGCCCCGTGACCGATGGCCAGCCCGACGACCCGATCCCCCGCCTGATCCGCCTGGCGTTCGGGCCCGCCTGCGAGGTGGTGGACACCGCCGACCTCAACGGCGGGCGGGGGGTGTTCAGCCGGGTGGTCCGGGCCCAGCTGGCGTGGAGCGGGCCGGCCGCCGACCGCGCCCGATCGGTGGCGGTGAAGCTCCCGGCCCCGGGCCCCAACGGCGAAGCGGCGGCGGCCACCGGCGCCTGCCGGCGGGAAGCGCTGGCCTACACCCGCCTCATTCCCCACAGCCCGATCACGACCCCCCGGGCCTGGCTGGTGCATCACGGGCCCGGCGCCGCCGCCTCGTTCGTGCTCGAGGACCTGTCGGGGCTGCGGGCCGTCGACCAGCTCGACGGGCTGCCGGCGGGCGACGCCCTGGCCGCGGCCGGGGCCCTGGCCCGGTTCCACCGCCACTGGGCCCGTCCCGACCGCCACCGCAACCTGCCGCTGCGGCGGGCCGTGCCGGCCGCCATCGATCCGGAGGCCCTGTCCCGGGGCCTGATCGCCCTCTACGAGCGATGGGGTGACGTGGTGGACGCCTCCCAGCGGGCGGTGTTCGCCCGCTTGGTCGCCCGCCGGGCGGAGCTGGTGGCCGCCTTCGCCGCCGCACCAGCCACCGTGTGCCACGGCGATCCCCGGGCCGACAACCTGGTCTTCGCCCCATCGGGCCCGGTGCTGTTCGACTGGCAGCAACCCGCCCTTCAGCTCGGCGCAGCCGACGTCGCCTGGCTCGCCGCCACCAGCCTCACCCCCGGGATACGACGGACGCTGGACAACGACCTGGCGGTCGCCGGAGGGTGCACGCTCGACGACTATCGAACCGGCCTGCTCCTGCCCGGCCTGGCTGTGCTGCTCCTGGCCCAGCGGGTGGCCGACTCCGAGCGCACGGCCGCGTTCATCGCCACCAGCCTGCGCCGCATCGCCACCGCCGTGGCCGATCTCGAGCTGGCCTGAGCGACGGGATCACCCGACAGCGCGAACTCTGACGTGGGATGGCGCCGGGCGCCACCCCACGTCAGAGTTCCCGGGTTTGCTTCAGGGCTGAAAGTCTTCGGGCTTCACCTGATCGAGGAACTTGCGCAGCTCCTCCACCATCTGCTCCTCGTTGCCTTCGCTCGCCGTCTCGGTCTCCTCGATCCCGGCCTCGTCGATCAACGACTCCTCGGCGAAGATCGGGCTGCCGGTGCGCACGGCCAGAGCCACGGCATCGGACGGCCGTGACGACAGCGTCTGCACACCACCGCTCCCGTCCCGCAGGAACAGCTCGGCGTAGAACGTGCCCTCCCGCAGCTCGGTGACCACGATCCGCTCCAGGGCAGCGCCCAGGCTCTCGATCACGTGGGCCAGCAGGTCGTGGGTCATCGGGCGGCTGGTGGGCACGCCCGACAGGGCAAGGTCGATGGCGTGTGCCTCCGGCCCGCCGATATAGATCGGCACCACCCGGCGCCGACCGGTGAGCTCCCTCAGGAGCAGGATCGGGGTGTTGGTCGGCATCTTCACCCGGATGCCCACCAGCTCCATCTCGACAGTCATCAGCTGCTCCCACCCAGCGCGATGTAGACCAGTTTGAACTTGCCCACCTGGAGCTCATCGCCGTTGTTGAGGCGGCCCCGCTCCACTCTCGCCTGGTTGACGTACGTACCATTGAGACTACCGGCGTCGGCCACTTCGAACCCGCCGTCTATGCGACGGACCTCGGCGTGGCGCCGGGACACCGTGACGTCATCGAGAAAGATGTCGCTGTCGGGATGACGCCCGATCGTGGTTGTGTCGCGGTCCAGGTGGATGCGGGTGCCTCGCATCGGACCCTGGCGGACCACGAGCATGGCCGGCGTGCCGGCCGGGACTCCGTCGAGCGAGATCGGCTCGCTGTACTCCGAAGGATCGACATCGATCGAGATCGTCTCGTGGAGCGCGGTGGGGTGGTCGCTGGATGCGCTGGCCGCCATCGGCGTGCCGCACGAGCTGCAGAAACGTGCCCCTCGTGGGTTCTCGTAGCCGCAGGACGTGCAGATCGGATCCAACGTCAGGCCTCCGTCATCTGGATGTAGGACGACGCATCCATGAGATCGCTCGGGTCGTAGGTGGAGCTTAGCTCTATCACACAGATCCAGCCTTCACCGTACGGATCGGCGTTGACCCGCTCCGGGGCGTCGACCAGATCGGGGTTCACCTCCACGATCTCGCCCGCCACCGGGGCGTAGATCTCGGACACGGTCTTGGTCGACTCCACCTCGCCGATCTTCTCGCCGGCGGCCACCGTGGTGCCCACCGCCGGCAGGTCGAGGTAGACCACGTCGCCCAGCGCGTCCTGGGCGAAGTCGGTTATCCCGACCCGGGCCCGGTTCCCGTCGACCCGGACCCACTCATGGTCCTGCGAGTAGCGGAGTTCGGTGGGGGTGAGCATGGCCACACGCTACCGGCCCCGGGCCGCCGTCGGCAGGTACTGGAACAGGGCCGAGTACCAGCTGTAGGCGATGCCGGGGACGGCGAACAGCCAGGCCAGATAGATCAGGGCCGGGGCGTAGGAGAGCGTCGAGTGGTAGCCCAGGAACAAGGGGAAGGCGAACATCAACAGGAAGGTGCCGGTCTTGCCCTCCCAGGTGACGACGAGCCGGGGCGCCCCCGACGCCTTGAGGGCCACCGCCACCACCGCCACCACCGCCTCCCGGACCAGCAGGGCGATGGCCACAGCGAGGGGAACCGAGCCGTCGATCATGAGGCTGGGCACGGCCACGAAGAACAGGAGGCGGTCCACCACCGGGTCGAACATGGCCCCGAGCTCGGTGGTCTGACCCAGCTTGCGGGCCAGCCAGCCGTCGACCCAGTCGGTGGAGCCGAGGGCGCCCAGGAGCCAGGCGGCCGCCGCCCGGTTGTGACGGCCGAACAGGAGCCACACGAACACCGGGATGGCCACCAGGCGCAGCAGGGTGAACAGGTTGGGCCAGGTGGCCAGCTGGGCCCGCCAGGGCACGGTGGCCGGCACCGGCGACGCCGGTCCCGGAGCCGACCCGGTCACGAGGCGGCTCCCACACCGGTCACCGGCCCGACATCACCACCGGTCACCGGCCCGACATCACTGCCGGTCACCGGTCCGACAGCACCGCCGGTCACCGGCCCCACAGCACCGCCGGTGAGCGGGTCGGGGTCGCCCCGGGAGTAGAGGGCGACGCCGCTGGCCCGGTCGTCGAGGGCCAGGGCGAAGCCCTGGGTCTCCATGGCCCGGTCGAACTCCTCGCGTTCCTCGGCCGTGCGCGGCGGCTGGTCCCGGTCCACCACCAGCACGGCCCGGGTGAAGTCGGGAAAGCTGGCCTGGGCGGCCGACGGCTGCTGGGTAGGGTCGAGAGCGAACAGCCAGGGCCGGTCGGACAGCTCAGCCAGGGCCGAGGGGGATGCCCGCACCGGCGTGTCGGGCCCGAGGCGGCCCACCGCCGCCAGCACGGCGGCGTCGGTGGCATCCCGGCGGCCCCATTCCCACGGACGCTCGTAGGGCGACAGGGGGGAGCTGGCCACGAACGACAGGGCCGCCGCCGCCAGCACCGTGGTGAGGATGCGGCCGTCGAGGAAGACCCGGTCCACCCCCATGGTGCCCAACCGGTTGAGGGCGTAGGCGGCGGCGATCATCACCACCGCCAGCAGCATCGACCCCCGCCCGGCGAAGGCCCCGGTGCCGGGCAGATCGGCCTGCAGGTAGAGCACCGCCAGGGGCACGGCGGGGGCCAGGTACCGCAGCGACAGCAGGGGCAGGAAGATGACCGGCGTCAGCAGGCCGACGACCAGCGCGATGTTCTCCCGCGACGCCAGCTCGCCCCCGGAGCTCAGCGGGTGCGTCAGGAAGGTGATCACCACCTCCCCCAGCGAGGCGCTGTCGTAGGTGTAGAGGCCGGACGGGACGCTGGCCTCCCCCACGATCGGCTGTACCACCAGGAGCAGGCCGAGCGTCCACACCAGCCCCACGCCCAGGGTCCACACGCCCACGGTGCGCTCCCGGTGGCCGATCACCACGAACCCCCACAGGGCCACCACCAGACCCAGGTCGGCCCGGCAGGCCAGGGCCAGAGCGATGCACAGCCAATAGGGCAGCCACCGCTTGAGGGCGCCGAAGTAGGCCATGCCGATCAGGGCGGGCACGGCCAGGGACTCGGGATGGAAGTCCTCCACCGCCAGGGTGTGGGTGGCCGGGTGCAGGGCGTAGGCCAGGATCAGGCAGGTGGCGGCACCCACCCGGAGGTTGGCCACGTTGCGGGCGAGGCGCCACAGGGGCACCACGGCCGATGCCAGGGCCAGCGCCTGGGTCACCACCAGAACCCGGGTGGGAGCGAAGAACCGCCCCAGCAGGGCGAGGGGATACATGATGAACGCCCAGTGCAGCTCCAGGAGGTGGACGTCGGAGCCGAACAGGCTGGCCGTCGGCATCTTCCCCTCGCTGATCAGCCACAGGGCCTGGCTGTAGCCGGCCAGGTCGATACCGGTGCCGAGCGAGCGCAAGCGGGACAGGCTGGCCTGGATCAGGGCGGCGGCCAACGCCACGGTGATCAGCGTGGGGATCCATCGGTCGCCCACCCCGGCCTCCAGCCGGGCCTGGGTCCGCACGGTCAGTCGGGTGAAGCGCCGCCGGATCGGCAGCTCGCTCATCGGGGCGACCCGTCGGGTGGCTCGGGTACGCCGGCAGAGTTCGCCGCGGCCCCCGTCGAACGCTCGGGGGCCAACGGCTCGGGTTCGGGCTCCAGCAGCTCGGGCCCGTTGTTGCTCACCCGGTTGACGGCGGTGGTGATCGGCCGCAGGGCCAGCAGGTTGTCGGGGGCCGGCACGAGCAGGCCGGCCAGACGGTCGAGCTCCGCCGGGTCGTCGCCGGCCGCCGGGTCGAGCCAGCGGTCCCAGTCGGCCGGGGCCAGCAGCACCGGCATCCGGTCGTGGACGGCCGACATGGTGGCGTTGGCTCCGCAGGTGACGATGGCGCACGTCTCGAGGGACTGCTCGGCACCGTCGGGCCCCGGACCCCGCCACCGCTCCCACAGACCGGCGAAGACCAGGGGCTCGCCGTCGGGCCGGTAGATGAAGTACGGCTGCTTGGTCTTGTGGCCGGCCACCTTGGCCCACTCGTAGAACCCGTCGGCCGGTACCAGGCACCGGTGGCGGCGCACGGCGTTGCGGAACGCCGGCTTGTCCAGGAGCGACTCGGCCCGGGCGTTGATCATCTTCGCCCCCACCTTGGCCTCCTTGGCCCAGAACGGCACGAGCCCCCAGCGCAGGGTGGTGAGCTGACGGTGGCCGTCGGCCGCCCTCACCGCGTAGACCTCGGCCGTGGGTGCCACGTTGTAGTTGGCCTCCAGGTCGTGATCGGGCTGGGCCGCCTGGAAATAGCGCGCCAGCTCGTCGGGAGGCGACGCCGACACGAACCGTCCACACATGCCCCGCACGGTACTGCCTGGGTACACCCGGGACCGACCCTCGGCGCCGCCGAAACCGTCAGCTCGACGCCGGAGCCGGGGTCGGGGCCGGACCCGACGCCGCATCGGACGAGGCCGCCATGAGCAGCTCCGGCCGCCGGGGCACCACGGCGGCCCGCCGCTCGGCGATCCGGGCCAGGCGCGTCTCCACGTCGTGGGCGGCCCGCCGGATGCGGCGCCGGAGGTCGAACTCCTCCTCCCGCAGTACGGCGGCCTCGAAACGGAGGTGGGGAAGCTCCTGGCCGGCCCTCCGGGCCGAGCGGTAGCGCCGGTGGGGCCACCAGGTGGTGGCGAAGAGCCATCCGGCGACGGCCAGCAGGCCGACGAGCACGAGGTGGGCCAGCACGGCGATCAGCGAGTCGGCGGTGGGCACGGCCCGCATGGCCAACCGACCACCCAGCGCCACCACGAGACCGGCCACGGCCAGCACCAGGCAGGCGGCGAACACGGGGGCCACGGTGCGGTGGCGGAGCTCGAACCGGGCCTCGTCGGCCTCCTGCTGCCAGACCGCCTCCCGGGCCCGCCGCTGGGCCGCCCGTTCCTCCAGGATCGAGCGGGCGACGTCGACCGCGGCCCGACACGACGCCACCTTGGCCGCCAGCGCCACCTCCCCCTGGGCCACCAGCAGGTGGTCGACGTCGCGCCCGAAGCTGCGGGACGGCGCGGCATCGGGCCACACCGCGCCGCGGTCGAGCCGGCGGACCTCGGCGACGGCCCGCTCCAGCTGGTTGATCTCCCATTCGATGCGGAACCGGTGCTCGGTGCTCACCTCCCGGTCGGGCTGGAGGCCCAGGGCCAGCAGGTCGGCCTCCACCATGGGGTCCACGGTGAGTGCCGCCTCACCCCACGAACGCCGATCGGGGTCCAGGCGGGCCAGGTGGAGCGTGATGGCGGGGCAGGGATGGTCGAGCCGGCCCGCCGCCTCGACCAGCCACTGGTGGGCCACGGCCGCATCCCCCAGCCGCTCCTGCACCGCCGCGGCCAGGATGGCGACGTAGGCCGAGCCCGCCTGGTCGGTCGGCGCCAGGTAGCGGCTGGCCAGGTTGAAATGGAGGGCGGCCCGAACGGAGCGCTGACGCCAGGCGGCCAGCCCCGCTCCGAAGCGGAGGCCGGGATCGGTGGGATCGAGCCGGGCACCGGCCACGAACAGCTGCTCGGCCTCCTCGAACCATCCCCGGGCCAGGGCCTGGCAGCCCTGTTCGGCCTTCTCGTGGGCCGCCATCGTGGCCGGAGCGGCCAGTAGCTCGGCCAGGGTGGCCCCGGCGGCCGGATCGGCCACCGGGCCCGGACCGAACTGGAGATCCACCCCCTCGGTCATCGCCCCGATCGTGAGGTCAAGCTCCTGGGCCAGGGCGCTGGCGACCGCCGTCTCCCCGCTGTGCGCCGGCTCCCAGGCGAAGCTGAAGGCGCTGGCCGAGGGATACAGGGGCGGGTTGGGACCGGTCAGCAGGCGCAGCTCTCCGGCCAGGTCGCCGAAGTGCGCCGCCAGGGCGGCCACCACCGCCCCGGCTCGGTCCGCGGTTCCGCCCGCCGCCACCGTGCCCCGCTCCCGCCTGTCTACTTCCTTCGGGCGCCGCCTCTCAGCGGATCGGGTTCTTGTAGGTGTCGAGGTAGGTGATCTCCTCCACCGGCGGCCGTTCCGCCGGCTTGAAGTCGGTCCCCTTGGTGTAGGCCACCGGCAGCAGGCCGGCCTGGGTCATGTGGGCCGGGATGCCCAGCAGCTCGGCCGCCTCGGCCTCGTGGTTCAGGTGCAGGGTGGTGTAGCACGACCCGAGGCCGCGGCTGCGCAGGGCCAGCTGGAAGCTCCACATGGCGGGGATGATCGAGCCGAACAGGCCGGCGGCGCTGGTGCCGGGCTCGACCCGCCCGATGATCAGGGGGATGACCATCACCGGCACCCGGGCCAGGTTCTGGGCCAGGAACAGGGCCGAGTCCATCACCCGTCCGGTCTGGCTGCCCTCGTCGGCGGTCTTGGCCGCCTCGGTGAGGTAGCCGAGCGCCGTGCGGTTGTAGATCTCGGTCAGCTGGTCCTTCTTGTCCTGGTCCCGGATCACCATCCACCGCCAGCCCTGCCGGTTGGAGCCGGTGGGGGCCTGCACAGCGAGCTGGAGACACTCGAGCAGGACGTCGTCGGGCACCTCGCGGTCGAAGTCGAGCCGCTTGCGCACCGCCCGGGTGGTGCTCAACAGGTGGTCCACTTGTGCGAGGTCGAAGTCCATGGCCCATGAGTCTGGCCGGCCCGGCCCACCCGGGCAACCGGTCGGTCGGGGCCGACGGGCCGGCGTGCTCAGGAGGCGAAGCCGAGGACGGCGTCGGCCTGCTCCACGTCCTTGTGGAACCGCTTGTGCACATACATCTTCTCGCCCAGGCTCTCGCACCGCCACCAGAACCCCGACGGGGGGCCGATCCGGGTCTGGCGGGGATGGGTCGCCAGCACGTCCTTCACCTTGGCGCTGGTGAACGTGGCGGTGTTGCACACCAGGATCCGGCGGTCGGTCGCCACCACCACGCGGTACTTGTTGAAGAACAGCACGAGGTAGGTGAGCACGACCCAGTAGGGGCTGATCGTCTGGCCGACGAACACGGCCTGGACGTTCTCCCCCGGTTCGAGATGGGGTTGGATGCCGGTCGCAATCTTGTCCCTGATCGCCATGTATCGCTCGCTCTCCTCGGTTGTGACGTGCCGCCCCGCTGGCCGGTCAAACGTAGTCCTCGGGGCGTGCCGACCGACGGCACCCCCGGTGGATCGATCCCGCTGCGCTGTCCGCCGCCCGTATCGGCGCCCGCCGTGGCAGACTCTGCCCCCATGCAACGCACCTCCGCCCCGCCGGGCCGTGGCCGGTCGGTGGCCGGCGCCTTGGCGCTGGCCTTCGCCCTGGCCGCCTGCGGCTCGGGCACCGACACCACCGGCGCAGCCCCCGCGCCGTCGGCCACCCCGCAGGCCGGCAGCGGCGCCGCCCCCTCGTCGTCGGCCACGCCGCCCACCCTGCCCGGCGGCACGGCCACGTCGGCCTCCGCCGCCGGGAGCACGGCCACCAAGGCCCCGGCCGATCCGAACGCGCCCCGGCTCGATGCGGATGCGCTCCAGGGGCAGGCCGTCACGATCGACGGCACCTCGTTCGACCTGGGTTCGCTGGCTGGCAAGGACCTGGTCGTCTGGTTCTGGGCCCCGTGGTGAGGGGCGTGCCGAGCCGAAGGCCCTGCGGTCGCAGCGGTCGCTGACACCAACGCCGGTTCCGACGTCCAGTTCGTGGGCATCGCCGGCCTCGCCCCCGGCGCCGACTTCGGCGAGTTCGTCGACTACACCGGTACCGGCGCCATCACCCATCTCAACGACGAGACCGGCGAGCTGTGGCCCCGCTTCGGCGCCACGGGCCGCTCCACCTTCCTGTTCGTGAACGACGACGGCACGATCCTCGACCGAACCGAGTACGGCGACATGGACGAGGCCCGCCTGGCCGAAGAGGTCGAGAGGCTGAAGAGCTCCTGACCCTCCCCGATCTGATGCCCCGCGGCGTCAGTGGTGACGGCCCGGGGCACAAGAAGGCCGAAGCCCCGATCTGATGCCCCACGGCGTCACGGGTGACGGCCCGGGGCATCAGATCGGGGGCGGAATCAACTCGGGCGGGTCGAACGCCTGGACCGGGGGCGGCTCGCCGTCGAGGCGGGTCACCTCCACCAGGCAGGTCTGGGCGCTCGGGCCCTGGGCCAGCTGCGACGTCCCCTTGTCGGCGGTGAGCACGTTGGGGTTCCCGTGGCGGCAGGTGCCGTCGGGCCCGGGGTCGTACCAGGCGCCGGTGGCCAACTCCACCACCCCCGGGGCCACCGCCCCGCTCACCACCGCTCCGGCCAGGCACGCCCCCCGGTCGTTGTGGATGCGCACGACGTCGCCCGGGGCGATCCCCCGCAGTGCGGCGTCGACCGGGTTGATCCGCACCGGCTCCCGCCCCGCCACCTTGGCCGCCTGGCTGACCGGGCCGTGGTCGTACTGGCTGTGGAGCCGCCACCGGGGCTGGTTCGACACGAGATGGAGGGGCCACCGGTCGGCGCCGGCCCCGCCCAGGCGCTCGAAGGGCTCGTACCACTGCGGATGGCCGGCGCAGTCGTCGTAGCCGTACCCGTCGATGGTGGACGACCACAGCTCGATCCGGCCCGACGGCGTGCGCAGCGGGTTGGCCTCAGGGTCGGCCCGGAACCGCTCCAGGAACACCTGGTCGGTGCGGCCCATCGGCGCGGTCGGATGGGCCACCGATCCTTCGACCCAGAACCGGTCGAACGGCGGAGCGTCGGGATTGGCCCGCCGGTAGCGGTCGTAGAGGTGGCGGATCCACTCCCCCGCCGTGCGCCCGTCGGTGAAGGCCGCACCGAACCCGAGCCGCTCGGCCAGGGCGGCGAACACGTCGTGGTCGTGGCGGGCTTCGCCCACCGGGTCGATGGCCTTCACCATGGCCACCAGCATCGTCTCGGCCCCGCCCAGATCGTCGCGCTCCAGGGGCGTGGTCACGGGGAGCACGATGTCGGCCCGCCGGGCCGTGGCGGTCCAGAACGGCTCGTGGACCACGATCGTCTCCGGCCGGCGCCACAGCCGGGCCAGGCGGTTGAGGTCCTGGTGATGATGGAAGACGTTGCCGCCGGTCCAGTAGACGAGCCGCACGTCGGGATAGAGGTCGTAGCCGCCGTCGGCATGGAAGCCCTCCCCCGGGTGCTCGAGCATGTCGGCCACCCGGGCCACCGGGATCACGGGGCCCGGCGGCAGCGGCGGCACCGGCAGGCCCGGCACCGGTTCCCGGGCCTGCCCCGCCCCCACGTTGCCGGCCGCTCCGAACGGGAAGGCGATGCCCCCACCGGGCAGACCGATCTGGCCCAGGGCGGCGGCCAGGGCGATGCCCATCCACCACGTCTGCTCGCCGTGGTCGGCCCGCTGGATCGACAGGGTCAGGTTCACCAAGGTGCGGTGGTTTGCCATGTCCCGGGCCAGGGCCCGGATCTCGTCGGCCGCCAGGCCGGTGATCCCGGCCGCCCAGTCGGCCGAGCGGGCGGGCCCGGCCCCGTCGCCGGCCAGGTAGGCCCAGAGACGGTCCCAGCCGACGCACCACCGGCGAAGGAAGCCGACGTCGGCCCGCCCCTCCTCCACCAGCGTGTGGATCAGACCGCACATGAGGGCCACGTCGGTGCCGGGCCGGATCGGGCACCACCGCCGGGCCAGACCGGCCGGCAGGTCGTCGTCGACCGGGGCGACGTTGACCACCCGCAGGCCCCGCCGGGCCGCCTCGCCCAGCCAGGAGCGCGTGAGGTGCGGACCCTGGCCGCCGTAGGTGACGTCGGTGTTGCTGAGGCGCAGCCCGCCGAAGCTCACCAACAGCTCGGTGTGGGCGGCGATGCGGGACCACGACGTCTGGGCCGCCACCGCCTCGTGGTAGGTGAGGCCGAGGACGTGGGGCACCACGACCTCGGCGGCGGCGCCCGAGTAGGTGCCCCGGCTCACCGTGCACCCGCCGAAGAGGCGCAGGAACCGGGCCGTCTGGGTGGTCGGATCGTGGAACCGGCCCGACGAGCCCCACCCGTAGGAACCGCCGTACACCGCGTCGTGGCCGTGCTCGTCCCGCACCCGGGCCAGCTCGCACGCCACCCGGTCGAGCGCCTCGTCCCAACCCACCTCCACGAAGGGTTCACCGCCCCGCCGGTCGGTGGCGGCTCCGGGCCCGCCCTCCAGCCACGACCGCCGGATGGCGGGCCGCGCCACCCGGCAGCGGGTGACGGCGGTCAGGCCTCCGCTGATGGGCGACGGATCGGGGTCGGACGGGTGGGGGTGCACGCCCCGCACCGACCGGCCGTCGCTCTCGACCAGGAACGGGCCCCAATGGGAGGCCATAGGGCTCAGCGCCACGGCGCAACGCTACCCATACCGATGGTCCGGACGCCGGGTCGGCCGCAGGGCTACCATGGCGCTATGGACCGGGCCAACGCAGCGGGCCGGGTCGCGGCCGGCGCCCCTGACACCCCCAGCGGTGACGACGCGATCACGTCGATCGCCGCCCTCGAAGCACTCTACGGGGAGCCCGTTCCCTCCGCCGTGGTGAAGGAGATCGATCACATCTCCCCCCTGCACCAGGCGTACATCGAGGCGTCGCCGTTCATGGTGCTGGCCACCGCCGGCCCTGACGGCCTCGACTGCTCGCCGCGGGGCGATCCCGCCGGCTTCGTGCGGGTGGCCGATCGCAACACCCTCCTGCTCCCCGACCGCCGGGGCAACAACCGGCTCGACTCGCTGCGCAACATCGTGGCCGATCCCCGGGTGGCGTTGTTGTTCCTGGTACCCGGCCTCGGGGTGACGCTGCGGGTCAACGGCCGGGCCCGCCTCCGCACCGACGCCGCGCTGCGGGCCGGCTTCGCCATCGACGGGAAGCTCCCCACCCTGGTGGTGGAGATCACGGCGGAACGGGTCTACACCCAGTGCCCCAAGGCGCTGGTCCGCTCGAACCTGTGGGACCCGGCCCGCCACCGCAGCCCCGACGAGCTGCCCTCGGTGGGCCAGATCATGGCCGCCATCACCGACGGCGAGATCGACGGTGCCGCCTACGACGCCGCCTATCCCCAGCGCCTGAGGGAGACGATCTACTGATCCTGTCGTCCTCCCGGTCGGCCTCGCCCTACAACGACGAGCTACCGACCTCGCGCCTCGTGCTGCGATACGCCACCACCGGCCTGGTCACCCTCATGATCGTGGCCGTCGCCACCGCCTGGGTCAGCCGCCGGGTCGGCACCCAGGACGCCATCGCCGACGCCGACCGGGTCACCTCCATCGCCGCCGAGTCGGCGGTGGAGCCACTCCTCCACGACGGGATCGTCGACATGGATCCGGCCGTGCTGGCCGAGATCGACCACGTGGTGCGCAACCAGGTGCGGCGGGGCTCGCTCGTCCGGGTGAAGATCTGGGGGGCCGACGGCACGATCCTGTACTCCGACGAGCCCCGCCTGATCGGCGAGCGCTTCGAGCTCGACGACGACAAGCTGGAGGCGTTGGCCGGCGAGAACGTGCACGCCCACGTGAGCGACCTCGCCGATCCCGAGAACCGCTTCGAGGAGCAGGCCGACAAGCTGCTGGAGATCTACCAGCTGCTCGAGACGAACCCGGGCAACAAGCCCGTGCTGTTCGAGGCCTACTTCCGCTACTCGGGGGTGGAGGACGCCGGCCGGCGGGCCTGGCTCCGGTTCGCCCCGGTCACGCTCGGCTCACTGGTGCTGCTGGAGCTGCTCCAGGTGCCGCTGGCCACGTCGCTGGCCCGCCGCCTCCGGCGGACCCAGGATCAGCGGGAGCACCTCCTGCGCTCGGCCATCGAGGCCACCGACGCCGAACGGCGCCGGATCGCCAGCGACCTGCACGACGGGGTCGTGCAGGACCTGGCCGGGGTGGCGTTCTCCCTCAGCGCCGCCGCCCGGGCCGACCATCCCCCCAGCCGGGACGAGATCCGGGAGGCCGGCGACCAGGTTCGGGACTCGGTGCGGGCCTTGCGGTCGCTGCTGGTCGAGATCTACCCGCCCAACCTCTACGAGGAGGGGCTGGAGGCGGCCCTGGGAGATCTGACGGCCAAGGTGGAGGCCCGCGGTATCGTGTCTTCCCTGGTGGTCGACGCTCCGGTGGAGCGGCTGGCCACCGATCAGACCCAGCTGGTGTACCGGGCGGCGCAGGAGGGCCTGCGCAACGTGGCCGCCCATGCCGGCGCCTCGCAGGTGGCGGTCCGGGTCAACGGAGACAGCGAGACGGTGGTGCTACAGGTGATCGACAACGGGCGGGGAATGCCTGAATCCGAGATCGAGGGGCGCAACGGCCACATGGGCCTCAAGACCTTGAGCGGCCTGGCCGCCACCATGGGGGCCACGGTCAGTCTGTCGTCGGCCCCCGGCCGGGGAACCGTGCTCACCCTGGAGGTGCCGATCCGATGAACGATCCACTCGTGGCCGACAGCGCGGACAGCGCCGACAGCCCGCTACGGGCCGCCCGTATCCGGGTGGCGGTGGCCGACGATCACGCCATCGTGCGCCAGGGCCTGGAGCGGCTGTTCTCCACCGCCGGCGACATGGAGCTGGTGGGCACCGCAGCCAGCGGGAACGAGGCGGTCGACCTGGTGGAGACGGCCCGGCCCGATGTGATCCTCATGGACCTGTCGATGCCCGACGGCGACGGCGTCGACGCCACCCGGCGCATCGTGGCCGCCGGATCGTCCACCCGGGTGGTGATCCTCACCTCGTTCGGCGAGGAGTCTCGCATCGTGGACGCCCTCAACGCCGGGGCCCAGGGCTACCTGCTCAAGCACATCGACCCCGACAAGCTGCTCGATGCCGTGCGGTCGGCGGCCCAGGGCGACGCCCCCCTCGATCCCCGGGCCGGGCGGGTGCTCCTGGAGCAGCGGCGGGCACCGGCCGACGCCGGGTCGGGCCTCACCGACCGGGAGCTGGAGGTGCTCTCCCTGGTCGGGCAGGGGCTGGCCAACAAGCAGATCGCCCGCCGCCTCGGCATCAGCGAGCGAACGGTCAAGGCCCACCTCACGAGCGTGTTCCAGCGGATCGGGGTGTCGGACCGGGTGCAGGCCGCCCTTTGGCTCCGGGAGCACCAGGGCCGGTAGTCTCACCCCCGCAGGCGATAGGTGCCGGGGGTGTGCGCGGGGCGTGCGCCTTTGCCTCGCCCACCGGCACACCACACAGGGGAGGCGCTCACATGGCCGAGCAGGTACCACCGGTCCGGGTCGATCCGGCAACCGGGCACAAGCTGTTCAACACCCGGGCGGCCAAGGCGTCGGACCGGATCGAGGGCAAGGGCTACGACGTCGTCACCGACGCCGAGCTCGTCACGCTCCCGGCGTTCAAGGCCGACGCCACCTTCAACGAGGAGGCCCGGGCCAGGTACCGCCAGTTCAACGAGGTCCGCAAGGGCACCGACGACTACATGGCCATGGAGGGCACGTTCGCCCGGTACCTGGAAGACCACTACTCGGCCCCGCCCGTGCCCCGGGAGGCGCTGAACGACGAGTGCGAGGTCCTGGTGGTGGGGGGCGGCTTCTCCGGGCTGCTGCTGTGGTACAAGCTCAGCCAGGCCGGCTTCAGCGACGTCCGCTTCTGCGAGAAGGGCGGCGACGTGGGCGGCACCTGGTACTGGAACCGGTATCCCGGCATCGCCTGTGACGTCGAGTCGTACTCCTATCTGCCGCTGCTCGACGAGACGGGCTACGTGCCCACCATGAAGTTCGCCTCCGGGTTCGAGATCTTCGAATACTGCCAGCAGATCGCCGAGCGGTACGGGTTCTACGACCACTGCTTGTTCCACACCGCCGTCACCGGCACCGACTGGGACGAGGCGGCCCAGCGCTGGACCGTCCGCACCGACCGGGGCGACGAGATGAAGGCCCGGTTCGTGGTCCTGGCCAACGGCGTGCTCACCACGCCCCGCCTGGCCCGCATCGACGGCATGGAGCGGTTCCAGGGTGAGTCGTTCCACACGTCCCGCTGGGATTACGACGTGGCCCTGGAAGGCAAGCGGGTGGGCATCATCGGCACCGGGGCCACAGCCGTGCAGGCCATCCCCGAGCTGGCCAAGATCGTGGGCGAGCTGTACGTGTTCCAGCGCACCCCGTCCACCATCGACGTGCGGGACCAGCGCCGCACCAGCCAGGCCGAGATCGACGAATGGCGGGCTCAGCCGGGGTGGGCCCGGGCCCGCCGGGCCCGGTTCGCCAAGCTGATCGGCCGCCGGGCCCTGCAGGCCAACGACGACTACCTGGCGGGCAAGGCCGAGCCGCCGGCCCGGCGGGAGCGCCGGCCCGACGCTCCCCGGCCCAGCCGGGAGGAGCGGACGCAGCGGGAGCTGCAGTCCAGCTACCGGATCATGGAGCAGATCCGAGACCGGGTGGACGCCATCATCGAGGATCCGGCCACGGCCGAGGCCCTCAAGCCCTACTACCCCTACGGGTGCAAGCGACCCACGTTCCACGACGAGTACCTGCCGACGTTCAACCTGCCCCACGTCCACCTGGTGGACACCGCGCCCCTGGGGGTGCGCCAGATCAACGAGACGGGCATCGAGCACGACGGGGTGCAGTACGACCTCGACGTGCTGATCTACGCCACCGGGTTCGATTTCATGGCCCCCGCCACGTTCAACGTGGTGACCGGACGCAACGGCCGCACGCTCGGCGGCAAGTGGCAGGAGGAGGGCACCCGCACCTTCCTCGGGCTGCACTCCAACGGGTTCCCCAACCTGTTCGTGATCACCGGCCCCCAGGGCGGCGGCGGAAGCTTCAACTTCATGGACGGCATCGAGGACCACAGCGACTACGTGGTGTGGCTGCTCAGCCTCATGCGCGACAACGGCCACCAGGTGGTGGACGTGCGCCAGGACGACGAGGAGCGGTGGGCCGAGCACTGCGCCGAGGCCGACCTGGCCACCGCTCCGCTGCGGGACTGCCTGTCGAACTTCAACGGCTACGGCCGGGCCGAGCCGGGCAGCCTCGGGTACTACGGCGGCGGCAACTGGCACAAGTGGCGGATCAAGGCCCAGGAGACGCTGGAGCCCTACACCTTCGCCTGATCGCGGGCGTCCGCCGCCCGGCCCATCCCTCATGACGAGCTGTGGCGCCAGCGCGCAGAATCCAGCAGGTGACGCCACAGTTCGGACTGGGGGTAGCGTCGAAGCGATGACCGGAAACCGTTGGCTGCGCAGGATCGAGGAGAACCCGGGCCACTCGGCCTGGTACATCGAGCGGTTCCGCACGATGGCGGCCGAGGGCCGGGACCTGCACGGCGAGGCCCGGCTGATCGACGCCATGGTGGAACGGGGGGCCACGATCCTCGACGCCGGCTGCGGGCCCGGGCGGGTGGGCGGCCGCCTGGCCGAGCTGGGCCACCACGTCGTGGGGGTCGACATCGACCCGGCGCTGATCGAGGCGGCGGAGCACGATCACCCCGGGCCCCGTTGGCTGGTGGCCGACCTGTCGCAACTCGACCTGGGAGACCAGCGGTTCGACGCCATCGTCTGCGCCGGCAACGTCGTCACGTTCCTCGATCCCGCCACCCGGCGCACCGTGCTGGAGCGCCTCGGCGCCCACCTGGCCACCGATGGCCGGCTGGTGGTGGGATTCGGGAGCGACCGCGACTACTCCTTCGACGAGTTCGAGGCCGATGCGGCGGCAGCCGGGCTGGCCGGTGAGGTGCGGCTGTCGAGCTGGGATCTCCGCCCGTTCACCCCGGCATCGGAGTTCCTGGTGGCCGTGCTGGGCCGGGGCGACGACCCCGCCCGATGACCCCCGAGGCGGCGGCGACGCCCGGCGCCGGCGGCCTACCCCCGGATCTGGAGCACGTCCGCACCACCGACGTGTTCGACGAGCACTCGGCCCCGGCCGGCCTCCGCCGGGCCCACCGGGTGGCCGACGGGGTGTGGGCCCGCCTGGTTGTGCACGACGGCGCACTGTCGTTCGTGTTCGAGGACGACCCCGATCGGCCGGTTGCGGTGACGGCGGGTGAGGCGGTCGTGATCCCTCCCGCCCGTCGGCACCACGTGGACTTCGATCAGGGTCCGGTCACGTTCGCCATCGAGTTCCACCGGCCGCCGAGCGGGGCCGGGCCGGCTCCGGGCAGCGAGAGCACCGGCCTCGCGCCGGCCTGAGACCCGTCAGCTGACGTCGGCCAGGCGCTGGTCGCCGCTCTGGAAGCCGACCATGCGGCGGTAGAGGCCGCCGGACAGGCGAACCAGCTCGTCGTGAGGGCCCGACTCCACCAGACGCCCCTGGCTGAGCACCATGATCCGATCGGCGTCTCGAACGGTGGACAGACGGTGGGCGATGATGATGCGGGTGCGGCCGGCGGGGAGGTTGTCGAGCGCCGCCACCAGGAGCTGCTCGGAGTTGGCGTCGAGGGCCGACGTCGGCTCGTCGAGGATGATGATCGGGGCGTCGCGCAGGATGGCCCGGGCGATGGCCACCCGCTGGCGCTGCCCGCCCGACAGGTTGGCCCCCCGCTCCCCGATCCGGGTGTCGAGGCCGTCGGGCAGGCGGCAGGCGAACTCGTTCACCAGGGCCAGATCGACCGCCCGCTCCACCTGGCGCCGGGTGGCCTGCTGACCGCACACGATGTTGTCCCACAGGGTGCCTTCCAGGAGGACCGTGTCCTGGAGCACCATCGACACCTGGCGCCGGAGCGACGCCAGCTCATGGCGACGCACGTCGAGTCCGTCCACCAGGACCGCTCCGGCGTCGACGTCGAGCAGCCGGGGGATGAGGGAGGCCACCGTGCTCTTACCCGCTCCGGTCGGCCCGACCAGCGCCACCGTCTCGCCGGGCGCCACCGTGAACGAGATGTCTTCCAGCACCGCTTCGCGGCCGTAGGAGAACCCCACGTGCCGCAGCTCGATACCACCCCGGATGCGATGGGCCACGGCCCCTGGCTGGTCGTCGATCTCGGCCTCGGTGTCGAGCACGTCGCCGATGCGCTCGGCCGCCGCCGCCCCCTTCGTGACCACCTGAGCCAGCTTCGACAGGGCCTTGATCGGCTTGTAGAGGGAGCCCAGGTAGCTCAGAAACACGAGGAGCACACCCAGGCTGAGCTGCCCCGACACCACGCGCTGGGCCCCGAACCACAGCACGATGGCCACCGAGCAGGCCCCGGCCAGCTCCACCATGGGGCCGAACCGGGCCTGGAGCCGGACCGAGCGGAGACCGGCGGCCAGGCTGTCCTGGGTCAGCCAGACGAATCGGTTCATACGATCGCGCTCCAGCGTGAACGCCTGCACGAGGTGTACCGCCGACAGATCCTCGGCGGCGGCCGAGGCGATGGCCCCGTCGCTCTTGCGCACCTGGCGGGCCGCCAGACGGAGCTCGCCCCGGGACCGGTGGGTCATCAGGGCCAGCACCGGCGTCACCAGCAGGGCCAGGACGGTGAACAGCGGGTCGATGGCCAGCATGACCACGAACATGCCGGCCACCAGCGCGGTGGACGGCAGGAGCACGGAGAGCACCTGGACGATCATGTCCTGGGTCGAGGCCACATCGCTGGTGACCCGGGCGGTCAGGTCCCCGACCCGTTGGCGCCCGTGGTACGACAGCGACAGCTTCTGGAGGTGGGCCAGCACCCGCAGCCGCAGGTCGGCGGCGATGTGGAGCCCGGCCGAGCTGAGGAGCCGGGTGGCCCAGTAGTTCACCACCGCCCCCACGCCGACCAGGGCGACGAGCGACACCACGGCCAGCCCCACCCGGAGGTTGGCGTCGGGCGGGCGGGGGTCGGCCGTCAGCACCCCGTCCACCACCCAGCGCAACGGCCACGGTTGGGCCAGGTCGAAGCCGACCTGGAGGAGCGTCAGCACCGCCCCGAGCACCAGAGCCCGGCGGCACGGCCGGATCGAGCTCCGGAACCGGGCGACCGCCCGGATCATCGGGCGCCGGCCCCCACCAGCGCCATCAGGTGGGAGGCGGCGGTGGCGGCGCCATCGAGCCGGAGGCCGTGGGCCTCGACCTGCCCCTCGGCCAGCAGACGGGGCCGACCCAGCAGCCAGGCCACCTCCTCGGCCGGCGCCCCCTCGTCGACCACGTCGGCCAGCCCCATCGCCGCCAGCCGGGTGGCCCGGATGGCCTGCTCCCGACGGGGGCTGCGGCGGGGCACGAGGATCGGCCGCACGCCGGCGGCCAGCGACTCGACCGTCGAGTTGTAGCCCGCCATCTGCACCACGGCCCCGGCCCGGGCGAACAGCCCGGCGCACCCGGGCACGTCCCGGGCCACCGTCACCCGGCCCCCGGCCGCCACGGGCAGGCTCCGGCTGGCGTAGGGCCCGGCCGCCACCACCACCCGACGCTCGGGAAGGAGGCCGGCCAGTTGCCCGGCCAGGGCGTACACGGCGTCACCATCTCCCCCACCGCCGGCGGCCACGGCGACCACGGCGGGATCCCGATGGGCCGGGTCGACCGACTCGACCACCCAGCCGCAGTAGGTGGGCGACACCGGCAGGCCGTACTCGGCCTCGTGGTCGCACAGGGCAGACTCGCCGTACACCAGCACCGTGTCGAACATCTCGGCCACGCCGGCCCAGCCGTCGCCCGCCAGCTCCTGGCGGACCTGCATCGGCTCGTCGAGGATGTCGCGCAACCCCAGCACCAGCCGCGCTCCCCGGGCGGCGGCCATCTCCAGGCCCGGCCGCAACTCGCCCGCCGTGCCGTAGGGATGCCGGTCGACCACGATCACATCGGGCCCGATGTCGGCCACGGCCCGCTCGAAGATGGCCGCCCGCTGCCGCACCGCTTCCTCGAAGCTCAGCTCACCGTTGCGGTACGCCCCCGTCGAGTCCTTGATCAGCGGCGGCACGGCCACCAGTGCCAGGCGGGGGTCGTCGCCCAGCCAGCGAGGTTGGCGGGCCGCTCCCGTCACCAGCGTGACGTCGGCCTCCGGCTCGGCCGCCAGCAGCGCCCGGGCGATCGTGGCATTGCGTTTGACATGCCCGAGTCCGAAGCCGTCGTGGGAGGAGAAGAGGTAGCGGGGCATACCCGAGATCGTGCCCCGGGCCTGGGCCGGGCCCGCTAGTGCACGATGGTCGTAGAACCGGCCCGCCGCACGGCCTCACCCCTTGCCCGGGCCACCGGAACCCGAACCCGAACCCGAACCGGAGCCGGAGCCGGAACCCGAGCCGCCGCCCTTGTCGTCATCGGTGGCGGCGGTCGAGGTGCTCGACGTCACCCGGGTGGTGCTCGCCGACGAGGTACCAGACGACGACGGGCTGCTGCTCGTGGAGGAGGAGGAGGAGGTGGTGGACGATGACTTGGCCGAGGTCGTGGAGGTGGTGCTGGTGCCGGAGGAGGCCGACGAGCCACCGCCCGGCCCCCGATTGCCCCCGCCCGTCCGGCCCTTGTCGTCGGTCGTGGCGGTCGTTCCCCCCGAGCCCGACGTCACCGTCGTGGGCGAGGCCGGGCCACCGGGGCCCCGGTTCGACCCCCCGCCGGCCCCGGACCCCTCGGTGCCGGCCGCGCCCGACACCGTTGTGCTCCGGGCACCCGACCCGTTCGCCGTGGTGGCCACGGACAGCGGCTCGGGCCTGGCCACCTTGACCACGTCCACCGCGGCGACGGCGCCGGTGCGGGCATCGTCGAGAGGAGGGGCCGTGGTGGATGTGGCCCGGGGACGGGGCAGGCCGAGAAAGGGATCGGTGTCGCTGGCGTGGCGGAACATCATCGCCCACAACATGTACCCGGCCGACACGACCACGGCGGCCGACGTGAGCCAGCCGGACAGCGACCACAACAGGTCTCGGTGCCGATCCCACCAGGTCTCGGTCGGGGGTGCGCCCAGGATGTGACGCAGGCTCAGGGGCGCGGCGTCGGAATCGGCGGCCGCCGGTTCGGTTTCGCGCCATGACTTCATCGTGTCGAGTCTGACATCGGGGGGTCAGGTCCTGGTACTGCCCGATGGTCGTAGCACCCCTGTCCGACCAGGACTTTCCGCTTCCTGGTGGGCCGGGAGCAGCCCATTCGCCCGGCTTTGGGTACTAGGACCCATGGCCAATTGCCTCCGTCCCCACGGCCACCGGAGAGTTGAACGGCACGGGAACGGACCCTGAACTCCAATGCCTTCCCACCGTTCCCGGGGAGACAGATCACATGCGAGTGGTGCTCACCGGTTGTGCCGGCTTCATCGGTTCCCATCTCGCCGAGCGGCTCGTCGCCGACGGCTGGCGGGTCACCGGGGTCGACGCCTTCACCGACTACTACGATCCGAGTTTGAAGCGGGCCAACCTGGTCCCGCTGGCCGGCGAGCCCCGCTTCGACCTGGTGGAGGGCAACCTGGTCGACATCGATCTCCCGGGGTTGCTGGCCGACCGGCCGGCCATCATCCATCTGGCCGCTCAGGCCGGGGTGCGGGCCAGCTTCGGCGAGGGGTTCGACCGCTACGTCCGCGACAACGTGCTGGCCAGCCAGCGCATGCTGGAGGCCGCCCAGGCCACCGGGTGCCGCCGGGTGGTCTACGCCAGCTCGTCGTCGGTCTACGGCGACGCCGCCGCCTACCCCTGCAGCGAGACGGCGACAGCCCGCTCCCCCCGCTCCCCCTACGGCGTCACCAAGAGCATGGGCGAGGATCTGGCCACCGTGTACCGGGCCGGCGGCCTGGAGACCGTGGGCCTGCGCTACTTCACCGTCTACGGCCCCCGGCAGCGCCCCGACATGGCCATGACCCGCCTGTGCCGAGCCGTCCTGGGCGGGCCGGCCTTCCCGGTGATGGGCGACGGCAGCCAGTCGAGGGACTTCACCTACGTGGCCGACGCCGTCGACGCCACCCTCCGGGCCGCCCACAGCACCCGGGATCTGCCGCCGGTGCTGAACGTGGGCGGGGGCCAGGAAGCGACCCTGCGCCAGGTCATCGACCTGGTGGGCTCGATCGCCGGCCGTGAGGTGCCCCTCGAGTGGGGGCCGGCCCAGCGGGGCGACGTCCGCCGCACGGGAGCCGACACCTCGCTCGCCCGAGCCGTGTTGGGCTGGGCCCCGACCACCACGTTGGCCGAAGGGCTGGCCTCCCAGTTCGCCTGGGCCACCGCCACGGCCGAGCCGTCGCTCCCGGCCCGGGCGTCGGCGTGACAGCCGTCGCCGTCGTCGTGTCGGGCTGGCCCCGGCTCTCGGAGACCTTCGCCGTCAACGAGATGACCGCCCTGGCCGAGCGGGGCCTTCTGGCCGGAGTGTTCGCCACCAAGCCAGGCGACGCGTCGCTGGTGCAGCCCGACGCCGAACGGCTGGCGCCGTGGGTGACGCTGCTCGACGCCGGCACCCCCGAGGCGCAGGGAGCCGAGGTCGCCGCCCGGTTGCGGGCCGCCGGCCGCCCCGTGGCCGCCGTGCACGGCTATTTCGCCCACCAGCCGGCCGACGTGGCCGAACGGGCCGCGGACGCCCTCGACCTGCCGTTCAGCTTCAGCGTCCACGCCCTCGACGCCCGTAAGGTGGAGCCCACCGAGCTGCGGCGCCGCTGCCGGGCGGCGGCTCTGGTGACCACCTGCAACGCCGACACCACCGACACCATCGTGCGGGTGGGCGGCCGCCCGGTGGAGCTGCCTCACGGGGTCGACCTGGCCCGCTTCCGGCCTGCACCGCCCCCGCCCGACCGGCGCCCCGTGGAGCTGCTGGCCGTGGGCCGGCTGGTGGAGAAGAAGGGATTCGTCCACCTGATCGAGGCCATGGCCGGCCTCGACGCCGAGGCCCGCCTCCGGATCGTGGGCGACGGGCCGCTCGGGCCCGAGCTGCAAGCCCGCATCGAACAGCTCGGCCTCGGCCGCACGGTGGAGCTGATCGGGCGACGGACCCACGACGAGCTGCCCGCCCTCTACGCCGGGGCCGACGCCGTGGTCGTGCCCTGCGTGGTGGACCAGGCCGGCGACCGGGACGGCCTGCCCAACGTGGTGCTGGAGGCCATGGCCGCGGGGCGGCCGGTGGTGGCGTCCACCGTGGCCGCCATCCCCTGCGCCGTGGTGGCCGACGGCGGCGACCACGACACCGGCCTGCTCGTCCCCCCGGCCGATCCGGCCTCGCTCCGCCTGGCGCTGCGCACCCTGTGCCTCGATCCCGCTCGCCGCCAGCAGCTCGGCGGCAACGCCCGCCACCGGGCCGAGGTCCACTTCGATCTCAGCCGCTGCTCGGCCGCCTGGGTCGACCTGCTGGCCGGGGCCCACCATCTGGCCGGGGTGACACCGTGAACGGCACGCCGACACCACCCCGGGTGGCCTACGTCCTGAAGGGCTATCCCCGCCTCTCCGAGCTGTTCATCGCCAGCGAGATCTGGCGCCTGGAGCAGCTCGGGCTCGACCTGCAGCTCTACGTGTGCCGCCCTCCCGACGAAGACACCCGCCATCCGATCGTCGACCGGATCAAGGCCGAGCCCACCTGGCTCCCGGCCACCACCTCGCTGTCGGCCACCACCGTGCCCCGCTGGCTGGCCCGCAACCTGCCGGTCTTCGTCCCCGCCCTGCGCCGGGTGGCCCGCCGGCATCCTCGAGGCCTGGCCGACGCCGCTGGCGCCGCCCTCGGCCAGGCCGTGCGGGCCCGGCTGGGCTGGCGACCCCGGCGGGTCTACCTCAAGGAGCTGCTGTGGGCGGTGGCCCTGTCCGACGAGATCGACCGGGGACCGGGCGTGGACCATCTGCACGCCCACTTCGCCCATGGCACCACCACCGTGGCCTGGCTGGCGTCCCGCATCCTCGGGCTCCCGTTCTCGTTCACCGGCCACGCCAAGGACATCTACCGGGAGTCGCTCAACCCCGCGGGCCTCCTCCGCCGCAAGCTCGACGAGGCCGCCTTCGCCGTGACCTGCACCGGCGCCAACCTCGACCATCTGCGGGCCATCGCCCCCGACGCCCGCGTGCACCTGGTGTACCACGGCCTCAACGCCGAGCTGACCTCCCTGCTCGACGCCGCCCCGGCGGCCGAGCGGCCCCCGCATCTCCGGATCGTGAGCGTCGGGCGCCTGGTGCCGAAGAAGGGGTTCGACGTGCTGATCCGGGCCGTCGCTCAGCTCCATCGGAGCGGCACAGCGGTCGAGCTGGTGGTGGCGGGCGAGACCGGCAGCGAGGCGGTGGCCCTGGCCGATCTGGTGAGCGATCTCGGCCTCGACGGCGTGGTGCAGTTCCGGGGCACGATCAGCCAGGCCCAGCTCCTCGCCGAGCTGCGCCGATCGTCGGTGTTCGCCCTGGCCTGCCGGGTCGACGACGACGGCGACCGCGATGGCATCCCCAACGTGCTGGTGGAAGCGATGGCGGCCGGCCTGCCGGCCGTGTCTACCACGGTGTCGGGCATTCCCGAGCTGATCACCGACGGCGTCACCGGGTTGCTCGTACCGCCCGACGATCCCGGGGCCCTGGCCGCCGCCCTGCGCCGTCTGGCCCGGGACCCGGCGCTGGCCGGCCGGCTGGGCCGGGCCGGCACCGCCGCCGTGCACGAGCGGTTCGACGGCGAGCGCCTGGCCCATCAGCTCGTCGAGCTGTTCGCCGGGCGGCAACCGCTGACGGCGACCGATCCGACGACCGCGGCCCATCCAACGACAGCGGCCCATCCCGCCGGGCCGCGGGGTTCCTGATGCCGCCAGCGATCGCCGCCGCTGCCCTCCTACCGGTGCTGTGCGTCATCGACCACCTGCACCGCTCGACCGCCGTGGCCGACGCCGCCGTGGCCGGCCGCTTCACCCATGCCGGGCGGGAGCTGAACCCGGGCCGGCGGCCCGACTGGCTGCGGGCGGCCGACGGGATCGACGAGGAGTGGGGCATCGAGTGGGTGAAGCTCTACGAGGGCCTCGACCTCGGTGCCGCCTTCGCCGCCACCGGCCACCGCCCCTACCTCGACACCTGGGAAGACCTGGTGGAGTCGTTCTCCCTCCAGGTCCCGGTGGGGCATCACACCTCCGACGTGTCGGCCCGCCGGATCCAGAACTGGCTCTACGCCTGGCAGCGCTTCGCCGCCGCTCCCCACTACCCGGGCCTCCGGGAGGGGCTGGCCGAGAGCCTGACGGCCCGCATCGAAGCCGACGTGGAACATCTGGCCGCCCACCTCACGCCGGAGCGCAACCACCGGACGCTGGAGATCTACACGCTGGTCCTGGCCGCCCTGGCCTTCGATCGCCCGGGCGACGCCGCGGCCGCCCTGGACCTGTTGGCCGACAACGCGGCCACCGACATCGGCGACGACGGTGTGCACCGGGAGCGCTCCAGCGACTACCACTGCCTCGTCCTGCGGTCCCTGGTGGGGGCGGTGGCGTGCGCCGCCGGCGCCGGGTTGGCGGTACCGGCGGCGCTGATCGACCGGGCCAACCGGGCGGCCACCGTCGCGCTGCACCTCCAACGGCCCGACGGCACGATGCCGGCCCTGTCCGACGGCGATCAGGGTGACTTCCGGGCACTGCTGGCCCTGGCCGCCGACGTGCTCGATCGGGCCGACCTCCGGTGGGGTGCGACGCGGGGCCGAGCGGGCCGGGTCCCGGCCGACCTCGGCGCCACCTTCGCCGCCGGCGGCTACGCCGTGCAGCGCTCGGGCTGGGGCGACGGGCCGGTCGCCTACGGCCACGAGGCGTGGGCCGTGCTCGACTGCGGTCCCCTGGGCGACGGCGGCCACGGTCACTACGACCAGCTGAGCGTGGAGCTCCATACCGGCGGTCGCACGGTCGTGGTCGACCCCGGCCGCTTCACCTACGACCAGCACGACGGGCCGTGGCGCCACTGGTTCAAGGGCACCGCCGCCCACAACACCGTCACGGTCGACGGCCTCGACCAGGTGCCCTACCGGCCGGGCAAGCCGCGCGGGCCTCTCCCCCAGGCCCGGCTCGTCCAGCGAGTCGACGACGGCCGGTACGACACCGTGGTGGCCGAGGCCACCAGCCCCAGCCACGACGCCACGCACCGCCGCACCCTGCAGCTGTGCCGGATCACGCGCTCCTGGCTGGTGCTCGACGAGCTGACGGCCCCGGTCGGCTCGTCGCACCGCTACGACCTCCGCTGGCATCTGGCCCCCGACGCCTGGGGCGCCATCGGACGGCGGGATCTGCCCGGCCGGGTGGAGCTCACCGTGCCCGGGGCCCGGATCACGATCGTCGACCCGCCCGGCCCGGTGCGCATCGCCCCGGGCTGGGTCTCACCCGCCTACGGAATCCGCCACCCGGCGCCGGTGATCGTCGTCACCGCCCGTCACGCGGCCTCCACCCGCTTCATCACCGAGGTAGCACCGTGCTGACCGGAACCCCGTCAACCCGCCTCGGGCCCGATCCCGACCTGGCCCAACTCCCGTCCCTGGCCCCTGACGACCTGCTCCCCTGGCGTGACGAGCTGCTCGACGCCACCGCCGTGGTCGATCGGGCCCGGCGTCTCGGGCTGGTGGACGGCCCGGTCTCTGGGGCGTCGCTGGTTCGGGCCAAGTACCGGATCGGCGAGAGCCTGCGGGTGGCGTGGCGCCTCGACCGGACCCCGGCGCCGCCGCTGTTGATCAGCGTCCGGTCCTACGCCCGGGGCACCGGCCCGGCCAACCTCGGCCCGGCCGCCGGCCCGGACGGGCGGCGTCGGGGTGCGGGCGACCCCGACTGGCGGGCCGGCTGGTGGGTGTTCCCCCACGATCGCCGGCTGCGGCTGGCCAGCCGCCTGATGGCGGCCGACCCCGGGCTGGCCGGCCGGCTCGGCCTGAACGGCTGGCTGCGCAGCGAGGTGGCCGAGTACGCCCCGGAGCGCTCGTTGACCGTGCGGGCCGTCGGGGCCGACGGCGCCCCCCTGGGCTACGTCAAGTGCTACGCCCCGGGAACGTTCGACACCGACCGCCTGGCCGGCCGCTACGAGCTGGTCAACCGGTGGTTCGCCCGCCGCCCCGGCCTCACCACACCCGAGGTGCTGGGCTCGGCCCCCGACCTGCTGGCCTTGGAGGCCCTGGCCGGCACCCCCTGGGCCGACGACGCCGCCGGCGCCGCCGATCACCATCTCCACCTGATGGGCCAGGCCGTGGCCCACCTCCACCAGCTGCCGGTGGCCGCCACCACCGGGCTGTGCCGGCCCTTCACCCGGCTCCGGGCCGACCGTGTGGCCGGCAGCGCCCAGCTCGTGGCCCGGGCCCGGCCCGACGTGGCTTCGGCCGTCGGCGGCCTGGCCCGCCGGCTCACGGCACGGCCGGCGGCGGGGGAGGTCGTCCTCCTCCACGGCGACTGCCACCCCGGCAACACCCTGCTGGGGCCGGGTCCCGCCGCCATCAGCCTGATCGATCTCGACCAGTCGGGCATCGGGGAGCCGGCGTGCGACATCGCCAGCATGCTGGCCCGTATCCAGCTCGGCGCTCTGGTGGGCGAGCACGACCGCTCCCGGGCGACAGCCCTGTCGGAGGCGTTCCTCGAGGGGTACCGCCAGCGACGCAACCTTCCCGGCCCGGCCCAGATCCGCTGGTACCTGGCCGCCACGCTCCTGGTGGAACGGGCGGTCCGGGCCGTCAACCGCTTGCACGCCGGCGGCCTGGCCCAGCTCCCGGCGCTCGTCGACCTGGCCACCGCCGTGCTCGACGGCGGGCTGTTCACCGACCGGCAGCTGGAGCGTCGGCCGTGAGGCGCCTGCTCCTCCACTGCCAGCACGCCCTCGGGCTCGGCCACCTGGCCCGGTCGCTGGCCCTGGCCAACGGTCTCCGCCACCACTTCGAGGTGACGCTGCTGAACGGCGGCCGCTTCCCGGCCGGCACCGCCGTGCCCGACGGGGTACAGGTGGTCAACCTCGACCCACTGGGCCACGACGCCGACTACTCACTCGTCAGCCATGATCCGGAGCTGACGGTCGAGCAGGCCATGGTCCGTCGCCGGGCCGCTGTGCTGGCCGAGCTGGAGCGGGTCGACCCCCACGTGCTGCTGGTGGAGATGTTCCCCTTCGGCCGCAAGAAGTTCCGGTTCGAGCTCGAGCCGCTGCTGGAGGCGGCCCACGCCCCCGGCCCCCGGGCCCGGCCCCGCGTGGTGTGCAGCCTGCGCGACATCCTGGTGAACCAGCGCCGGGACCAGGCCGGCCACGACGAGCGGGCGGCCCAGCTGGCCAACCGGTGGTTCGACCTGGTGCTGGTCCACGCCGACCCTGCCTTCGCCACCCTGGAGGAGTCGTTCCGGCCCGCCACGCCGCTGCAGGTGCCGGTCCGCTACACCGGATTCGTCACCGCCGCCGACGGGGCTCCCGTCGCCGGCAGGGCGACCTCGACCGGTTGCTGGTGTCGGCCGGTGGCGGCATGGCCGGCGGGCCGCTGCTGCGGCGGGCCGAGGCGGCACCGGCCGTGGCCCATCGCACCGGTCTCGGCACCACGGTGGTGGCCGGGCCGTTCCTGCCCGACGGCGACCGGGCCACCTCCGGGCCGTGGCCGCCGGAGAGCCGGCCCTCACCGTCGTCGACCAGGTGCCCGACCTGGCCGCCGAGATCGCCCCGCTCGGCGGTGTCCCTCAGCCAGTGCGGCGGCACCGCCATGGACCGCGCTTCCGGGCCCGCCGACCAGGCCTGGTCGTCCCCTACGCCGAAGGCCGGGAGGACGAGCAGCGGAGGCAGGCCGACGGCCCTGGCCCGCCTCGGCGTGGTGCGGACGGTGGAGCAGGACGACCTCACCCGTAGACCGACTCGTGGCCGGGAATTGACGGCGCTGGCCGGCGCACGCCCCACCATCCATCCCTTCGATCTCGACGGTCGCCACCGTTCGGCTGCGCTCGTGGCCGAGCTGTGCGCCGCCCACCCCGAATCACACCGGCAGGAGCAGCCCCGATGACCGATCCCACCTCCCCGCCCTCCGCCGTGACCGAAGTGACCGGTGACATCGTCGGCACCAGCTGCGTGGGCCTCGTCACCGGGCTGGCCCTGGCCGAGCTGGGCCACCGGGTGGTCTGCCTCGACGTCGACCCGGTCAAGGTGGCCGCCCTGCGCCGCCGGGCGGGCCCGTTCCACACGAACCAGGAGTCGACGACATGCTGGCCCTGTAACGCCGGTGCCTCCCGTTCCACCACCGGCGCGGCCGAGGTCAGCTGGGCCTGCCGGTCGTGTTCGTCACCGTCGACACCCCGCCCGGCCCCAGCGGCGACGCCGACCTGTCGCGCGTGGAGGCGGTGGTGGCCGCCATACCCGCCGGCACCGAGCTGGTGATGGTGATGAAGTCCACACCGTGCCGGCCGGCACCGGCCAACCTGGATCGCCCGGCACCGCCGCAGATACCGGCCGCCACGGCGTGCGCTACGTGTCGAATCCGGAGTTCCTGCGGGAGGGCTCGGCCGTGCACGACGTGCTCCATCCCGAACGGGTGGTGCTGGGCTCCGACGACGCCGGCCAGCCCGGCTCCGCCGCCGACGCCGTGGCCGCCCTCTGGACCCCGCTGGGGGCACCGGTGGTGCAGTGCGACGTGGCCTCGGCCGAGATGGTCAAGCTGGCGGCCAACGCCTTCCTCGCCACGAAGATCTCGTTCGTCAACGAGATCGCCAACGTCTGCGACGCCGTGGGAGCCGACGTGGCCACCGTGGCCCGGGGCATGGGGCTCGACAGCCGGATCGGCGCCGCGTTCCTCAACCCCGGGATCGGCTACGGCGGATCGTGCTTCCCCAAGGACGTGGCCGCTCTCAAACAGCTGGCCGGCAACTCCGGGCTACTTCCAGCTGCTGTCGGCCGTCATCGAGGTCAACGAGCTGCAGAAGCGGCGGATCGTGGTGCACCTGGCCAACCGGTTGGGCCAGCTCCAAGGGGCGCGGATCGCCCTGCTCGGGCTGGCCTTCAAGCCGGGGACCGACGACCTGCGGGAGGCCTCCAGCCTGGTGCTGGCGCCCGGTTGGCGGCCGAGGGCCACCCTGGTGGTGCACGATCCGGTGGTGGGTGACGAGGTCCTGCGCTCGCTCCCGGCCGGCACGGTCAAGGTGGCGCAGGCGGCCGACGCCCTGGCCGGAGCCGACGCCGCCATCGTGGTCACCGAGTGGCCCGAGTACCTCGACCTGGTGCGCCCGGCCCTGGCCTCGTCCATGGCCCGGCCCCTCCTCGTGGACGGCCGCAACCTGATCGATCCGTCGGCCGCGGCCTCCGCCGGCTTCGAGTGGGTCGGTGTGGGCCGTCCCGACTGCCTGCCCGATGCGCTGGCCACCGGTCCCCGTCTCGACCTCGATCTCGACGACGCCGCCGCACCGGCGCCGGTGGCCGGCGGTTGAGCGTGTCCTGGCTCATTTCGACCCGATCCGCGCCGCTCGAACGCCAGGACCCTCCCGGCCGCGGTGTTCGTGCGCGACGACGACGCCGGCTGGGGCCACGATCGCCTGGCCGCCCTGGTGTCCACCGGGGCCCGCCACGGCGTGGTGATGGACCTGGCCGTGATCCCCGGCGCCCTCGACGACCCGACCGCCGCCGATCTGCGAGCCTGGGCCGGCGACGGTGCCGTCCGCCTCCACCAGCGCGGCCGGTGCCACTGCTTACGAGCGGAGGCGCGGTGCGAGTTCGGGCCGGGCCGGTCCGCCACGACCAGCACGTCACGCAGACCTGCTCGGCGGCGCCAGCGCCTGGCCCATCATCTCGGACCCTTCGTCGATCGGTGTTTGCCCCGCCGTGGAACCCGCTGCACGGCCGTGACGGCGGAAGCTCTTGGCCGAGTTGGGCTGGCGGGTGCATCGCAGGACCACACGGCCGAGCCGTTCACGGCCTGATCTGGCCGAGAAGTCCCGGTGAGCTTCGACTGGTTCGGCCTGCACCAAGGGCCAGCCGTGGGGCCCGGCTCAGCGAGCCGAGCGGCTGGCCTCGTCGTTGGCCGGCGGCGACGGGCCGACCGGCGTCATGCTCCACCACGCC
Source organism: Acidimicrobiales bacterium (assembly GCA_041394285.1). Lineage (GTDB taxonomy): Bacteria > Actinomycetota > Acidimicrobiia > Acidimicrobiales > SZUA-35 > CADEDH01. The sequence goes on from JAWKIL010000002.1 coordinate 321,071, forward strand.
GTCGCCGACCGGCGAACCTGGCCGCCATCGACCAGCTCCTGGCCTGCTGGCCGCCCATCCGATGGTCGGCTCACCCCGCTGGCCGGCCGCCGCTCCGGCTGCGGCCGGAGGATGACCCGCCCCACTCCCTACGACCGGTACCGCCCCGCACGGCCTGGGGCTCCTGCGGCCCGACGGCGACCGGCGGGCCTTCCAGCACCGCAGCCTGGCCGCCGGGCCTGGGCGACGGCTGACGGTCGCAGGCCTGGGCTGACGGTCGCAGGCCGGGCCGCCCGGCACCTGGCCCGGGTGGCCGAGGGCCTGGCCTGAGCGGCGGTCCAGCCGGTGCCGCCCGTAGGCCGCCCCATCACGTCGGGGGCCGTCAGGGCAGGAAGCTGAGGAGGGCGTCGTTCCAGGCCGCCGGCTGTTCGAAGTAGGGGCTGTGGCCGGCGTCGGGGATCTCCACGAAGCGGGCGCCCGGGATCAGCGCCGCCGATCCTTCCAGCAACCGGGCGGGGAAGATCTGGTCGTGGGTGCCGGCGATGAACAGCACCGGCACGGCCAGGGCGGCGATGGCGTCGTGGCTCACCGTCCACCCGATCGTGTCGCCCAGACGGTGCATGGGAGGCGAGAAGAACGAGCCGAGCTGCTGGTAGAGGAAGGCATGGGCCAGGTCCCTCTGGGCCGAGCCCGACCACAGCGCCCGGTGGCCGCCCACCGTCGTCGTCTCGCCCGGCGTGCCCAGGCCCCCGGCCGCCTGGAACTCCTTCATGGCCTGACGCAGCTCGGCGGTCCACAGCCCGCCCACCGTGTCGCCGTACGTGAGCGACAGCACCCGACCGGGATGGCCGAGGGCGAAGGCCGAGATGTGCCAGCCCCCCATCGACTGGCTCACGAGGTGGGCCCGGTCGACACCGAGGTGGTCGAGCACGGCAGCCAGGTCGTCGGCGGCCGCCGGGGCGCTGGGGGCGTCGGCCCGGTTGGTGGAGTTGCCGAAACCCCGGCTGTCCCAGGTGACCACCCGGAACCGGGAGGCCAGAGCCGGAACCTGCTGATACCAGGCGGCGTGGCTCCCGCCGGCCCCGTGGGACAGCACCACCGCCGGACGGTCGTCGCCCTCGCCGGTGCTGACCAGCTCCCAGTAGATGGTCTCGCTGTCGCGCTCGACGGTGCCACGCTGCCACACCCAGGCCGGCGGGCCTCCGGCCGACCCGCTCACGGGTGGACCCCGCCGTCCACCACGAAGGCCTGGCCGGTGCAGTAGCTGGAGTCGTCGCTGGCCAGGAACAGCACCATGTTGGCGATGTCAGCCGACTGGCCCATCCGGCCCAGCGGGATGTTGCGCTCGGCCTTGGCCCGCACGGTGGCGTCGGTGAAGGCCCGCAGATCGGCCGTCATCGGCGTCTCGATCAGCCCCGGGTGCACCGAGTTGACCCGGATCCCGTGCCGCCCCCACTCCAGCGCGGCGGTGCGGGTGAGGCCGGTGACGGCGAACTTGGTGCTGGAGTAGGCCCCGTGGTTGGCCACGGCCTGGAGGCCGGCTACCGACGAGATGTTCACGATCGAGCCGCCGGTGCCGGCCTTGGTCATGGCCCGGGCCGCGGTGCGCATGCCGAGGAACGTGCCGGTCAGGTTGATCGAGACCACCCGCTCGAACTCCTCCAGGGTGGTGGCGTCGAGCTTGCGCACCAGGTCTATCCCGGCGTTGTTGACCAGCACGTCGAGGCGGCCGTGCTCGGCCACCACGGCGTCCACCACCGCCTCCCACTCCGACTCGGAGCGGACGTCGAGGTGGCGGTAGCTGGCCCGGTCGATCCCGGCAGCGGTGGCCGTGCCCTCGTCGTCGAGCACGTCGGTGAGGACAACGGTGGCCCCCTCGGCGGCGAACAGCCGCCCCTCCTCGGCGCCCTGACCCCGGGCCCCGCCCGTGATCAGGGCGATCTTTCCGTCCAGCCGTCCTGCCATCAGTGCACGTCCTCTTCGCTCATACCGGCCACGTGGAGCGCTTTGCGCTTCGCCCCGTCCAGGTCGTAGTGGCGGCGGGTCACGATGCGCTGGGCGTACAGGCCGCCGCCGGCCTGCAGGTTGGTGACCAGCTTCCAGCCGCCGTAGGCGTCGGCCGTGAGGTCGCGGATGGCGTGCATCAGCGACGCCCGGTACTCGCCGTCGACGTCGCGCCGGGTGGCCATGTACTTGCGGGCCAGGTGCCCCACCTCGGGGTTCTCGAAGTCGGCCGGCACCGGCGCCGTCAGCACGGCCCCGCCCGAGATGTCGTGGAGGTGGCGGACCATCAGGTTGTAGTTGGCGGCGGCGTGGAACTTGCCGGCGTTCACGTAGAGCTCCGAAGGGAACACCGCCCCTTCGGGACCGGCCTGGCAGTGGGTGATTGCCGCCTCCAGCGCCGCCCGGATAAGGGTGGCGTGGATGATCATCTCCGAGATCTTCTCCTGCACGTGGGAGATGCCGGCCGTGCCGTTGGCCTCGGCCACCAGCTGGGCGAAGCCCACGAGCTGGTCGGCCTCGTCGGCGAAGGCCGACAGGCCGCCCAGGCGCTCCCACAGGCCGAGGGAGTGGGCGAACACGGCGGCGTAGGCCGTCTCCCCGTCGAGGAAGATGCGCTCGTTGGGCACGAACACGTCGTCGAAGATCACGAACCCCTCGGGGTAGTGGTACCGGCTGGACACGGGGAAGGCCCGGGTGTCCTCGTGGCGGGGGGCGTAGCTCGTGTTGATGATCTTCACGCCCTCGGCGTTCACCGGCACGATGCAGCCGATCGACCATTCCTCCTCGCCGGCCCGCATGGCCTTGGTAGGGATGGTGAGCAGGTCGTGGCCGAACGAGGCGCCGGTGATGTGGAGCTTGGCCCCCCGGATCACCACGCCGTCACGCTGGCGGTCCACCACCCGCACGTAGGCGTCGAGGTCGTCCTGCTTGGCCGGGTGGCGGCTGCGGTCGCCCTTGGCGTCGGTGATGCACTGGGTGATGCGGACGTCGCTCCGCTGGGCGTGGTCGATGTAGGAGCTGATCCGGTCGATGTATTCCGGCTTCACGTCGGTCATCCGGCCGGCCGCCGTCTTCAGCGTCTGGATGGAGGTCGACGTGACGTGGGCCATCATGCCGGCGTCGTGCAGCATGGGGATGAGGGCGTGCAGGTCGTCGGCCGACCGGGGCACGCCGAGCAGGGGGCTCACGGCGTTCGGCTCGGGGTTGTAGTACTTGTCGTAGGCCTTGGCCGTGAACTCGGCCGTCTGGCCCAGGATCGGGTGGCCGGGCAGGTCGTCGATCCGCTCGCCCTCGAAGTAGGTCTTGCGCCCGTCGTTGAGCGAATCCTTGTACTGCTGGCCAGTGAGCATGGTGGAACCCCCGGGGTTGGTCTCGGCGGCCCCTAGCTCAGCACGGCCGGCCCCTCGCCGCCATTTCCCCCACCAACTCTCCGAAATTAGGAGCCTGAGCGGCGCTCAGCGCCGCTCAGGCTCCTAGTTTCGGCTGGGGTTCCCCCGGCGGACGTGGGCGCCGGGGTGGGTGTCGGGCAGGCGGGGATGGCCGAACAGGCGGTCGCGCAGGGTGCCGGGCTCGTTCTCCGAGCGCATGAGGCCCCGGCGTTGGAGCTCGGGCCCCACACCCTCGATGAAGTCGACGAAGGTGCCGGGCGTGGTGGTATAGACGAGGTTGAAGCCGTCGGCCCCGACCTCAGCGAAGCTGGCCAGGCGGTCGGCGATCTGCTCCGGGCTCCCCACCAGGAACTGGCCCGTCATCTGGCGCTTGGCCAGGTCGCCGAAGGTCCAGCTGCGGTCGGGGGCGCTCTCGGCCAGCCCCTTGATCAGCCCCGTCATGGCGTTGAAGTCGTACGACCCGATCGGGCGATGGGGATCGAGCTCACCCAGATCGGCCCCGATCGAGCCGCTCAGGTGGGCCAGCCCGCCCTCGATCGACAGCTGCTCCCGCAGCTCGGCCTCCTTGGCCCGGGCCTCGGCCTCGGTGCCGCCGACGATCGGGGTGATGCCGGGGAAGAACTTGATGTCCTCGGGCCGGCGGCCGTAGCGGGCGGCCCGGGCCCGCACATCGGCCACGATCTTGGCGAGGCCGGCCCGGTTCGACACCACGAACATGGCCTCGGCGTGGCGGGCGGCGAACTCCCGGCCCCGGTCCGACGTGCCGGCCTGGAACAGCACCGGGGTCCGCTGGGGCGACGGCTCGCTCAGGTGAGGGCCCGGGACCTGGTAGTAGGGCCCCACGTGGTCGATGGTGTGGACGCGGCTGGGCTCGGCGTACACGCCCCGGACGGTGTCCCGCACCACGGCGTCGTCGTCCCAGCTCGCCTCCAGCAGCTTGTACAGCACCTCGAGGTAGTCGTCGGCCCGCTCGTAGCGGTCGTCGTGGCGGGGCAGCTCCTCCAGCCCGAGGTTGCGGGCCGCCCCCGGCAGGTACGACGTCACGATGTTCCACCCCAGCCGCCCCTTCGTGAGGTGATCGAGCGTGGACAGGCGGCGGGCGAAGATGTACGGATGCTCGGAGAGCACCGAGGAGGTGAAGGCGAACCCGAGGTGCTCGGTGACCGACGCCATGGCCGGTATGAGCAGCATGGGGTCGTTCACCGGGACCTGCATGCCCTCCCGGATCGACGTATCGGGCCCGCCCCGGTAGTTGTCGTACAGACCCACCACATCGGCCAGGAACAGGGCGTCGATGCACCCCTTGTCGAGGATCCGGGCCAGATCGAGCCACGGGTCGAGCGTGTTGTACTCCAACTGGCGGGTGTCGGGGCGGCCCCACAGGCCGTGGTGGATGTGGGAGACGCAGTTCATGGAGAAGGCGTTGAACGCCAGGCGTTTGGGGGGTGCGGCAACCATGGCGACGATGCTCCTCTCAGCCCGCCGCCACGACGGGCCGACCGTCGGATCGCCGGGTGTGGCGGCCCCGGTGGGCCCCGTTGTTGAGCTGATCGACGGTCCAGCCCAGCGCCCCGTGGCGGACGATGCCGTAGCGCACCACCGCCTCGTCGGACATGGGGCGGGCCTGGCCCTCGAAGTCGAGCCAGATCCGCATCAGGACCCGCTTGCGGGCCTCCTCGGGGATCTCGTCGTGGGCGGCCCGGCCGTGCAACACGGTGTAGTTGTTCACGAACTGCACGTCACCGGGCTGGAAGTCCACCTCCAAGCGGATCTCGTCGGCTGTGGCGTCGAACAGGTCGAACAGGGCCTGGGCCTCGGCCGGCACCTCGCCGTGGCGGCGTTTGAGGGCGCTGGCCATCCAGTAGCGGTTGTACCGGCACGACACGTGGCCGTCGGCCGAGCTGAACACCGGGACCCGGTAGCCCGTGGTGGGAGTCTCACCCTCGCCGTGCTCCTCTAGTCGGTCCCACTCGAATCCCCGGTAGAACGCCTCCAGCGCCTCGGGGTGGCGGGCCAGGATCCGGTTGTGGATCTCGGTGGAGCTGGCCACCCAGCTCGGCGGGTTGTCGGGCGCCTGGCGCACGCACAGCAGCGACACCACGTCGGTCAGGTCCACGTGGAGCGACGACCGCAGGGGGCTGCCCACCCCCCGCTTGCCCTGGTTGGGCCGCAGGGCCCCGTCGGTCACGTAGTGGATGAGGCTGGCGTCGCTGTTCTGGGTCATTCCCACGCCCAGATGCGAGCACAGTCCCCAGTACAGCTTCTCGATCGATTCGAAGTCGTAGCCGTCGACGGGGAAGCCCCGCAGCAACACGAAACCCCGGCCGGTGCGCAGCTCGTCCCGTACGGCGGCCAACGTGGCCGCCAAGCCGGGCAGAGCGAAGGCGCGCCGGTCGATCCGGCTCAGGGGAAGGCCGGCCGCCGTCACCCGGGCCAGGGCGTCGGCCAGCTCGGCCCGGCCGGCGTCGTCCAGCGTGACCTCCCAGGAGCGCGCGCCGGCCGCCCCGGAGGCCGAGGCGGCCAGCAGATCGGCGCCCGTCCAGGCGCTGCGGTCGGTGATCGGTTCGCGGTGCACGATGGACACACCGCGAACCTAGTTGGGGTCAGGCGCCCGGCACCACCAGGGTGCCCGCCTTGATGTCGGCGACGAGCTGCTCGGCCCGCTGCCGCACCGGCTCGGCCAGCGGGTAGGCCGGGTTGTACTCCACCACCAGGCCGCCGTCGGCCAGCGTGGCCACCATGGCCCGACCGTTGGGGGTGCCGGCGTCGATGTCGGCCACGATCTGCCGCAGCAGCACCTCCCAGTGGTAGACCTGCGACGCCACCACGATGTCGGGGGCCAGTGAGGTCTGGTTGGCCTGGGTGCCGAACCACAAGGCGTGGTTGTCCCGGGCCACCTGCACCGCGCCCACCACCATCTCGGCCGTGCCGGTCAGCACGTCGGCCCCGACCGCCACGTGCCCCTTGGCCGCCTCCGAGGCCAGCACGATGTCGCCGAAGGATCCGGTGTAGGTGGTCGGTAGCTGGACGTCGGGCTTCTGGGCCGACGCCCCGGCCTTGAACCCGTTGACGTAGCGCTTGGCGTCGGCCACCTCGATGGGGCCCACCACCCCCACCACGCCCTTGGCCGACAGCATGGCCGACATGGCGCCCATCACGTAGGCCCCCTGCTCGGCGGCGGCGTCATAGGCGTAGAGGTTGGGCAGGCCGAAGGTGTCGGTCGCCGTGCCCCAGGCGAACACCGTGCCGGGATGGGCCTTCACGATCTCCACCAGCTCCGGCCCGAACTCCACCCCGTGGGCGATGATGAGGTCGTAGTTGTCGCCCTCGGCATAGCCCCTGATGGCGGCGGCCGCCTCGGCCGGCACGAACGTGGAGTCGGTGATGTCCACCTGCACGTTGCCCCGCTCGGCCGCCACTGCGTTGATGGCGTCCACCATCGACTGGGTGAAGGCGAGATCGTTGCGGGCGCTGGGGGCCACGACGGCCACCCGGAGCGCTCCCTTGGCCGGAGCCGCCACCGGTACGGCCACCACCTCGAACTCCACCCGTCGCTCCAGGCTGGCCAGCTCGGCCGACCCGGTGGAGCTCGACGAGCCCTTGGCCTCGGTGATCAGACCGCCCTCGGCCACCCCCTGGGACACGAGATAGGCCTTGACGTTGGCCGCCCGGGCCGAGCTGAGCGCGGTGTTGGCGTCGTCGGAGCCGACATGGTCGGTGTAGCCGATAACCCGCACCGGCAGGTCGGGGTAGGCCTTCAGGATGGAGGCCACGTTGTTGAGGATCCGGGCGTGGAGCTCGGTGATGTCGGTCTTGCCCGTCTCGAAGATGAGCGGGGTGGCCGCCACCACCCGGTTGATCTCGCTCTGCAGCGCGGTCACCCGGGCGGTGGCGGCATCATTCGCCGTGGCTGACTGGGTGCCGGTGGGGGCCGCGGCCGCCACCGCCAGATCCGACACCACCGGGGTGTCGCCGGCCATGGCCGTGGCCACGGCGACGGCCGAGGCCACCTGCTCCTGGGAGGCGACCGCCCCGGCGAGGTGGATGCCGTCGGCCTGGGCGCTCACGGTCACGGTGGTGAGCCCGAGCCCCTGGATGGCCGACTGGATCTGGCGAACCACCTGATCGGCGGTCTGGTCGCTGTCGGCCACCGATGCCCCGTCGGCGGTGGCCGCCGTCTCGCCCGAGCGGTCGAACGGGTTCGACAGCACCAGCCAGCCGATCCCGAGAACGCTGAGCAGCGCTCCGGCCAGCACCAGCACGCGCTGGCCGGTGCCCGGCCCGTTCAGCGGGCCGAGGTAGGACAGCCAGTTGGCGGCGCTGCGGTCCTCCTCCTCGCCGTCGATGGACGGCGGTCGGTGGCCGGTGGCATTCGGCACCCGATCGATCCTGCCGGGGGGTGGAGGGGGCGACGGCGGCGTCGAGGCGGTCGCCCCGGCGAACACCGAAGGCAGGTCGGGAAGCCCGCCCGACGACGGGCCGATCTGATACATCGGACGGGGCCGGGTGGCTGCGTAGGGGGAGTCGAGGGGGGCTCCGCTGGCGGCTCCGGCCGTCGTTCCGTCGTCGGCGGCGAGCGGATCCTCGTCGAAGCGGAGGTCGGCCAGCAGCCCGTCGTCCACCGGGCCGGCATCGCCGACCCCGGGCGCCGACAGGAGGTCGGCGGCGTACCCGCCGTCCTCGCCCTCGCCCGAGGCGAGCCCGTCGAGATCGGCCCGTACGGGATCACCCTCGGCCGGCTCGACCAGCCCCAACGGGTCGTCGGCCGGGTCGGTGCCGAGGTGGTGGCGCCCCACCCGCCACCGGGGGGCCGGGGCCGGCTCGGGCCAACCCTCGCTGCCGCCCGCTGCCTCCGAGGGCGCCGGGGCCCCGCCGGGGGCCGACCGGGCCGGACCGACGGACGGCGCTCCCCCCGGACGGGCCGGACCGCCGTCGATGGCCAGGAGGGCGGCCCTCGCTTCGCTCAATTGCGAAAGCAGGACCATGCGCACATCGGGGTCGTCCTCTTGGCGCAATGCGGCCCACAACTCGCTCTGCAGCCGCTGCAACTCGGCCGCGCTGGGAGGCGCCGGTTCGGCCGTCATCGGTTCGGTGGACCCGTTCGTGGATTCACCGTCGACCCAATCGCCCCATTCACCACGATCGGGGCCCTGCCAGTTCTCGTTCATTCAGGCCCCCTCCGGCTTGACGTCTCGAGTGTGCATCCGCACCGCCTTCACTTGTCCTCCGTGCCGGATGGAGACCGGTCGGACCCGCACCATGCTAACCATTGTCCAAGCCAAATAGCCGACTCTGATTCCCGCGCAATTGATTGCAAGTGGGAACATAGTACTAGATCTTCTAGTGTTCAATCACTGACCGAGTTGAGGCTTAATTCTTGTAAATAGATCATCAAGCATGGCGCTGCTTGTCCATGCGTGATGCACCACTGTCTCCGGTGGCGGCCCGCTGCCCCGGCAGGCAGTGACCTACGCCACTGTCGGGCCTGGTGGAGACCGTGGTGGAATCGGTTGCATGGTCGCCCCGTTGCCCTCTCCCGCAATTGCGGAGACCCACATCTCGACCGTCGCCTTCATCGGCGAGCGGGCCTACAAGCTCCTCAAACCGCTACGGAACGACTTTCTCGACTACTCCACCACCGCCGCCCGACTGGGGGCGGTACAAGCCGAGCTGACCCTCAACCGACGGCTGAGCCCCGACGTCTACCTGGGCACGGCGGACGTGGTGGAGGGGGACGAGGTGGTGGACCGGATGCTCGTGATGCGCCGGCTGCCCGCCGACCGCAAGCTCTCCAACCTGGTGGCGACACCCGACCGGGACGACATCATCCGCCAGGTGGCCCGGGAGGTGGCCCGCTTCCACAGCACCCTGCCCCCGCTGGCCGGGGGCGACGAGGCGAACGGCGCCACCGTCACGGTGGCCGACATCGCCGGCCCCGACGGCCTGGCCCGGAACTGGGAGGACAACCTGGCCACGATGGCACCCTTCGTCGGTCCGGTGCTGGTGGCGGCGGACGTGGAGCAGGTGCGCGCCCTCCACCACCGCTACCTGGACGGCCGTCGGCAGCTGCTCGAGCAGCGCATCGCCGCCGGGCTGGTGCGTGACGGCCACGGCGACCTGACGGCCGAGGACATCTTCTGCCTCGCCGACGGTCCCCGGATACTCGACTGTCTGGCGTTCGACCGGCGGCTGCGGATCGGCGACGTGCTGCTCGACATCGCCTTCCTCGCCATGGACCTCGAACGTCTGGCCGGCCCGGCCGCCTCGCAGAAGCTGATGGCGTGGTACGGGGAGTACTCGGGCGAGCACCATCCGTCGTCACTGGCCCACCACTACGTGGCCTACCGGGCCCACGTCAGGGCCAAGGTGGCCTGCCTGGGCCACGATCAGGGCCAGCCCGGGGCGGCCCAGCTGGCCCGCACCTACCACGACCTGTGCCTGCGCCACCTCCGCCTGGCCGCCCTCCGGCTCGTGCTGGTGGGGGGTGGCCCGGGCACGGGCAAGACCACGCTGGCCGGCCAGTTGTCGGAGGAGCTGCGGTGGCCGGTGTTGGGCTCCGACGAGCTGCGCAAGGACCTCACCGGCCACGCCCACAGCGAGCGGCTGTCCTCCGGCCTCGACGAGGGCATCTACCGCCCCGAGATCACCGAGGAGACGTACCGGGCCCTGCTGGGCCAGGCCGAGGTGCTCCTCGACGGCGGTGAGTCGGTGGTGCTCGACGCCAGCTGGAGCCGCCACCATCATCGGGAGGCGGCGGCGGATCTGGCCCGCCGGGTCGGCGCCATCCTGGTGGAGGTGGAATGCTCCGTGCCTCCCGACACGGCCCGGCAGCGGATCACAGCCCGGTTGGCCGGCGCCGCCGACGCCTCCGACGCCACTCCCGATCTGGTGGACCAGGCCCTCGGGCGGCGAGATCCGTGGCCCGGCGCCGTGACCGTCGACACCAGCGCCGATCGGGCGGTGTCGCTGGCGGCAGCGCTCGAGCCCATTGTGGCCGCTCCCGCCGCTCACCCCTGAGGCAGGGACGGCGTCAGGTCTCGTTCAGCACACCCTCACGCACGGTTGGCAGAAGCGGCCGCGACCGTGCTGTAGCGTCGCTGGCGCGGGCTGCCGTCGGACACCCCCTCGATCACCGCCGTGGCCGCAGGCCGGAAAGTGACGGGCGTGGGTCTCAGGGGGCGACTCCAGAGACCCACACCCGTGCTCTTACACCGTAACGGCCGGACCAAGGGGCATCAAATTACTGTTGCGTTCCAATCGATCCAGGAGGGATGGCATTGACCGAGGACCTGCGGGCCCGCCGGGACCGGGCCCTGGGGGCCGGGGCCCCGCTGTTCTACCACGAGCCGATCGAGCTGGTTCGGGGCGAGGGCGTGCACCTGTTCGCTCCCGACGGCCGGCGCTACCTGGACCTTTACAACAACGTGCCGTGCGTGGGCCACGCCAACGCCCGGGTGGTGGAGGCGATGACCCGCCAGCAGGCCACCCTCAACGTGCACAGCCGCTACCTGCACGACGGGATCGTGGAGTTGGCCGAGCGCCTCGTCGGCCTCCACCCGGCTGGCCCCGACCCCGGCGGCACGGGCCCGCCGATCGAGAGCGTGGTCTTCAGCTGCAGCGGCACCGAGGCGGTGGAGGTGGCCCTCACCATGGCCCGGGTGGCCACGGGCCGGCGGGGCATCGTGGCCACCGACGCCACCTATCACGGCAACAGCGAGGCGGTCCACGCGCTGACCCGGGCCGCCACGGAGCCGGCGGCCCACCCCGAGATCCGCACGATCCCCTTCCCCCGCCTGTTCCGCCCCATCGAGCCCGGAGCCGACCCGTCGGCGCTGGCCGCCGCCCATCTGCAGCGGCTGGAACAGGCCATTGCCAGCCTGCGCCAGTCGGGGCCCGGACTGGCTGCGGTGATCTTCTGCTCGATCCTGGCCAACGAGGGCCTGCCCGACATCCCTCCTGGCTTCATGCCGGCGGCCGCCGCCATGGTTCGCGAGGCCGGAGGCCTGGTCATCGCCGACGAGGTCCAGGCCGGCTACGGGCGCACCGGCCGGTGGTGGGGCTACCAGGTGAGCGGCTTCGAGCCCGACATCGTGGTCACGGGCAAGCCGATGGGCAACGGGCTGCCCCTGTCGGCCACGGCAGCCCGACGGGAGCTGGTGGAGCGGTTCCGGAGCGAGCACCGGCACTTCAACACGTTCGCCGCCAGCCCGCTCCAGGCGGCGGTGGGGTTGGCCGTGATCGACGAGATCGAGCAGCGCGACCTGCTCAGCCAGGTGGCCAGCGTGGGCACCGGGCTGAAGCGGTCGCTCACCGAGCGGATGGCGGGACGGCCCTGGATGGGCGACGTGCGGGGCCACGGGCTCTTCCTCGGCATCGAAGCCGTGCAACCCGGTGCCGATCAGGCCCCGGACCGGGATCGGGCAGTGGATGTGGCCAACCGGCTGAAGGACAAGGGGTGCCTCGTGTCCAACGCCGGGGCCCACGGCAACGTGGTGAAGATCCGGCCGCCACTGGTGTTCGGCCACGACGACGCCCGGGAGTTCCTGGCCGCCTTCGACGAGGTGCTGGCCGAGACCGATGACAGCTGATCTCTCACCTCCGCCCGATCCGTTCCGCTCGGCGGCCGAGGTCGCCCTGACCCGGTTCCCGGTGACCCTTCGGGCCGTGACCCTGGTCAACCGCACCGAGAACGTCACCTACCGGGTGGACGACGATGCCGGCCGGGCCTGGGTGCTGCGCCTCCACCGCCCGGGCTACCACACCCGGGCCGAGCTGGAGGCGGAGCGGGTGTGGCTGGCCGCCCTGGCCCGCGCCGGGGTGGCCGTGCCCGAGCCGCTCGCCGCCACCGACGGCTCGGCCTACGTGGCCGTCGACGTGCCGGCCGACGCCGGGGCCGGGGTGGCCGCTCACACGAGACAGGTCGGGGTCACCCGGTGGATACCCGGTCAGGTGCTGGCCGACCTGATCGACGCCAGCCGCGATCCGGCCGAGATCGCCGGCTGGTACCACCAGCTGGGAGCCATGCTGGGCCGGCTCCACCGCCAGGCCTCGGCCTGGACGCCCCCTCCCGGGTTCACCCGCCACCGCTTCGACGCCGACGGGATGCTGGGCGAGCGCCCGTTCTGGGGCCGGTTCTGGGAGAGCCCGGCGTTGAACCGAAGCCAACGGCAACTCCTGGACCGGGCCCGGCACCGGCTGCGGGGCGAGCTGGAGAACCGGGCCCGTGACCCGGGGCGCTTCAGCATGATCCACGCCGACCTGCACCCGGGCAACGCCGTGGTCGACGGCGACCGCATCGCCGTCATCGACTTCGACGACGCCGGCTTCGGCCACCATCTCTACGATCTGGCCGTGGCCCTGGGCCGTCCCGGGGCCGATCCGCTGCCGGGTGCCGTGTGGGAGGCGGCCCTGTCCGGCTACCGGACCGAGCATCCTCTGAGCGACGACGAAGCGGCCGCCATCCCCCGGTTCGAGCTGCTGCGGAGCCTGGCTCTCATCGGCTGGAAGGCCGACCGGCCGGAGGTGGCCTGGCCCGACGGCATGTTCGACCGGCTGGTGGCCGAGGTGCTCGATGTCTGCGCCCGGTTACTGTCGGGCCCATGAGCGGTTCCAGGGAAGTTTGGCCGGTGACGGCCGAGGACGGGCGGTGGCGCCAGAACTGGTCGGGTCACGCGCCGTTCCGCCGGGCCCGGGTGCACGAGCCGGCCACCTTGGCCGAGGTCCAGGCGATCGTGGCCGGGGCCGAGCGGGTGCGGGTGGTGGGAGCCGGGCATTCGTTCAACGGTCTGGCCGACACCGACGGCGATCTGCTGTGGCTGGGCCGGCTGGCCCCGGCCGGCATCGAGGTGGCCCCGGACCGGCGGTCGGTGACGTTCGGCGCCGGCCTCACCTACGACCAGCTGGGCCCGGCGCTCCAGGCCGAGGGGCTGGCCCTGGCCAACACGGCGTCGCTGCGCCACATCACGGTGGCCGGGGCGGTGGCCACGGCCACCCACGGCTCCGGTGACCGCCTGGGCAACCTGGCCACCGCCGTGGCCGGCCTGGAGCTGGTGACAGCGGGCGGTGAGCGGATGGAGCTGCACCGCCACGCCGACCCCGACCGGTTCCCGGGGGCGGTGGTGTCGCTCGGCGCTCTGGGGGTGGTGACCCGCCTCACGCTCGACGTGGAGCCGACCTTCGACGTGGTCCAGCACGTCTACGCCGACCTGCCCTGGGAGGCCCTGTACGGCCACTTCGACGAGATCACGTCGGCCGGCTACAGCGTTAGCCTGTTCCCCACCTGGCAGCAGCCGGTGGTGGAGTCGGTGTGGGTGAAGCATCGGCTGCCGCCGGGGGATCCGGCGCCTGAGCCGCCCGCCGACCTGTTCGGGGCCCGGCGCCAGGCCCGTCACCTGCCCACGCTGCAGAACGACCGGGTGCGCACCGCCATCAACGAGCCCGGGCCGTGGCACCACCGGCTCCCCCACTTCGCCCTCAACGCGCCGGGGGCCGTGGGCAACGAGCTGCAGAGCGAGTACTTCGTGGCCCGCCACCACGCCGTCGACGCCATCCGGTCCGTCGCCGCCCTCGGCCCGGCGCTGGCCGGCGTGATCGGGGTCACCGAGCTGCGGACGGTGGCCGCCGACGACCTGTGGCTGAGCCCGGCCTTCGGCGCCGACGTGGTGGCCATCCACTTCAACTGGTGGAAGGACTGGGCCGGGGTGTCGGCCGTGCTGCCCGAGGTGGAGGCGGCGCTCGCTCCCTTCTCACCCATCCCCCACTGGGGCAAGCTCCACACGCTCACGCCGGCCCAGGTGGCCGCCCGCTACCCCCGCCTGGACGACTTCCGGCGCCTGGCCGCCGACCTCGACCCGGCCGGCGTGTTCGCCAACGACGCCGTGCGCACCTGGCTGCTGCACCCTGACCCAGCAGGAACCTGACCTGGTCCGGGCGCTGCGCTACGTTCGCGGCCATGACGTTCAAGGTCGTTGCCCAGCTTCCCGCTTTCGCCCAGACCGGGCCCGTCGAGCAGCGGTACGCCTGGGAGTTGGAAGCGCTGGGCCCGCTCGGGGCCGAGATAGTTGAGGTGGCGGCGGCCACGGCCGAGGAGTTCCTGGCCGTGGCGGCCGACGCCGACGCCCTCATCACCTCCTGGGGGTTCCCCATCACGGCCGAGATCATCGCCGGCCTGGAGCGCTGCGTGGTCATCGGGGTGGGCTCGGTGGGCACCGACATGGTCGACGTCGACGCCGCCACCCGGGCCGGGATCGTCGTCACCAACACCCCCGACATCTTCATCGAGGAGGTGGCCGACCACGCCATGGCCCTGATCCTGGGCTGCGCCCGCCACGTGGTGGAGCAGCACCAGATGGTGGTGGAGGGCCGGTGGGCCGAGGGTCGGCCGGCGTTGAGCCGCTTCCCCCGCCTGTTCGGTACAACGCTCGGACTGGTCAGCTACGGCAACGTGGCCCGGGCCACGGCCCGGCGGGCCAAGGCCTTCGGCTTCCGGCTGATGGCGTACGACCCCTACGTCTCCGAGCTGGCCATGACCGGCGACGGGATCGAGCCCATGACCTCGCTGGGCGAGATGCTGGAGCGCTGCGACTACGTGTCGATCCACGCCCCCCTCAACCCGGAGACCTACCACCTGATCGGCGAGGCCGAGCTGGCCCGGATGAAGCCGACGGCCGTCATCGTCAACCCCGGCCGGGGCGGGATCATCGACGAGGACGCGTTGGCCAAGGCGATCCTCGACGGCCGCCTGGCCGGAGCCGGGCTCGACGTGCTGGAGCAGGAACCGCCGCCCGCCGACCATCCCCTGTTCGGCCTGCCCAACGTGATCCTCAGCCCCCACGTGGCCTCGGCCACCTCCCGCATGCGGCCCGAGACCCGGCGCCGGGTGGGCCGCGAGGTGTCGCTCGTGCTCCAGGGGCGCTGGCCCCGCAGCACCGTCAACCCCACCGTGCTCCCCCGCACCGAGCTCACCCGGTGGCAGCCCTATCCCATGGATCGGGGCCCCAACCGCTGATCCTGGCGACAACCGCCGATCTCCCACTAGGTTGTCGCCCAACGTGCCGCAGTCCGGGGGGACCGCGGCCCACAAGGGGGAGATCATGCGAGTATCACGATGGCGCTGGCTCGTCGCCGTTCTGGCGGCGGCCACGCTCCTGGCCGCTGCGTGCGGCAGCAGCAGCGACGACGCCACCACGGCGGGCACCGGCGGCGACACGGGCGCAACCACGGCCGGATCGGTCGCCGCCCCGGAGGTCACGGTGCCACCGAGCGCCGAGTACAGCGGCGAGGCGGTGGCCGATCCCGCCGAGCTACCGGCCGACCTCGACGGCTGGGAGGCGTTGTGGAAGACCCAGCGCGACGCCGTGGTGCAGCGGATCAAGGACAACGACTGGGGGGTGTCGGCCGACGGCAAGACGCTCACCGGTCCTGAGGGCTTCACCGTCGACCTGTCGGCCTGCCCCGACGGCTGGAACTCGGCCGAGGGCCTGACCGACACCGACATCAAGATCGGCCAGACGATCGCCCAGTCGGGCACGTTCGCCGTGGCCGGCAATTACGGCAAGGGCCAGGACGCCATCTTCCAGTACTACAACGGCAAGGGCGGCTTCCCCGACTCGACGGGCAAGACCCGCACGGTCACCTATATCCAGAAAGACGACGGGTACGACCCGGCCAAGACGGTGCCCCTGGTCGACGAGCTGCTCAACGCCGACAAGGTCTTCTCGCTGGTCACGCTGGGCTCGCCCAACATCATGAAGACCTACGACAAGGTCAACCAGCGCTGTGTGCCCCAGGTGTTCAGCCAGAGCGGCCACCCGGCCTGGGGGGATCCGGCCAACCATCCGTGGACCTCGGGCGGCCTGCTCAACTACGCCACCGAGGCCGGACTGTGGGGCAAGTTCATCGAGGACCGGGCAGACGAGTTCCCCGAGAAGTTCACGATCGCCGCCCTCGTGGTCAACAACGAGTTCGGCAAGATCTACGACGCCAGCTTCCGGGCCTGGCTGGAGCAGAGCCCGATCAAGGACCGGATCAACTACGTGACCGAGACCGTGGATCCCCAGGCCCCGACGATCACCAACCAGATGACCACGCTGGCGGCCGAGAACCCGTCGGTGTTCATCGCCGAGGCGGCGGCCACGTTCTGTCCCCAGTCGGCCCAGGAGGCCTACCAGAACGGGATGCACGAGACGGTCAAGTACCTGTTCCAGCCGAACACGTGCGCCGGCTCCAGCCAGCTCAGCAAGGAGAAGGTGGGCGGCGACGGCTCGGCCTCGGAGGGTTGGTGGATCGTCAACGGCGGCACCAAGGACATCCGTGACGCCAGCCTGCAGGAGGACCCGATGGTCATCTGGGGCCGGCAGATGGTGACCGACCACGGGGAGGACCCCGACTCCTCCACCGAGCTGGGCCTCGGCCTGATGCACGGCTGGGCCTACGTGCAGTCGCTGCTCATCGCCGGTGAGCTGGAGGGCGGCCTCAACCGGGCCAACCTGATCCTGGCCGCCCGCACGCTCGACACCAACAACCCGTTCCAGCTGGGTGGCATGGTGTGGCACGTCAACGGCAACGCCGACGCCTACTACACCGAGGGCGGCCTGTTCCAGCAGTACGACGTGGCCAAGCAGAGCTACGTGAGCCGCACCGAGTTGTTCAACCTCGACGGCCAGTCGAAGAACTGCAACTTCGACACCTCCACCAGCACCTGCAAGCTGTACTGAAAGCCGAACCCAGCCGAAATTAGGAGCCTGAGCGGCGCTGAGCGCCGCTCGGGCTCCTCAGAATGTCGGGCTGGCGGGGGGGCTAGTGGATCTCGGCGGCGGCGCCCTGGGCTTCGCGGAGCTTGTGGATGTCGAAGCCGGGTTGGCGGGCGGCCTCGATGATCACCCGCTCCCGGCGGATCACCTGGTCGGCGGCGGCCCGCAGCTCACCCGCCACCTCGTGGGGGATCACCACGGCGCCGTGCTGGTCGGCATGGATGAGGTCACCGTCGACCACCCGCATCCCGGCCACCGTCACCGGCCGACCGAAGTCCACCACGTGGACGAAGGCATGGGACGGGATGACCCGGTCGGCCAGCATCTGGAACCCCTCGGCGATGTCGGGCAGGTCCCGGATGCCGCCGTCGGTCACCAGGCCCAGCGCCCCCAACCCCTTGTGGATGGCCGAGTTCACCTCACCCCAGAACGAGCCGTAGCCCCGCTGGCGATCGATGTCGGACATCACGATCACACTGGGCTTGGGCCCGCCGTCGATGTAGGCGTAGTAGGCGTCGGACAGGGCCCGGGCCTCGGCCGAAGCCAGATCGCTGGGATGGCAGCTGCGGATGGTGGCGGTGCGGGCCAGGCCCACCATCGGGGGCAGCCCGGGCCGGAGGCACACCAGCGGATCGCTGGTGTACCCGTAGCCCCGGCGCTTCGGGGCCACCAGCTCCAGCGCATTGCACACCGTCGGGGTGTCCATGCCGGCCAACTCGGCCGCCAGCTCGGGAGTCAACTCGAAGTCGCTCATGTCGGCGCTCCCCTCACGGCCCGGTGAACAGCGAGCCCCGGGCACCGTGCTCGTTGAGGCCGGCCAGCCGCTCCGACTCCCGGTTCTTCACCTCGGACCGGGCCACCACGTGGTAGTGGACCTCGTCGGGTCCGTCGGCCAGGCGCAGGGTGCGCTGGGCGTGCCACATGTCGGCCAGCGGGAACCACTGGGAGATGCCGGCGGCGCCGTGCATCTGGATGGCCTCGTTGATGATGTCGCAGCACTTGGCCGGCACCATGGCCTTGACTGCGCTCACCCAGACCCGGGCCTCGGCGTTGCCCAGGGTGTCCATGGCCTTGGCCGCCCGCAGCACCATGAGCCGCATCGATTCGACCTCGATGCGGGCCCGGGCCACCACCTCCATGTTCTTGCCCAGGTTGATGAGCTTCTTGCCGAAGCCCTCCCGGGTGAGACCCCGGTCCACCATCAGCTCGATGGCCCGTTCGGCCGAGCCGATGGAGCGCATGCAGTGGTGGATCCGGCCCGGGCCCAGGCGGAGCTGCGAGATCTCGAAGCCCCGGCCCTCGCCCAGCAGGATGTTGTCCTTCGGCACCCGCACGTCGTTGAACTTCACGTGCATGTGACCGTGGGGGGCGTCGTCGGCCCCGAACACGTACATGGGGCCCACGATCTCCACGCCCGGCGTGCCCACCGGCACCAGGATCTGCGACTGCTGCTTGTAGGTGTCGGCGTCGGGGTTGGTGCGGACCATGACGATCATGATCTTGCAGCGGGGGTCGCCCAGGCCCGAGATGTAGAACTTCTCGCCGTTGATCACCCACTCGTCGCCGTCGAGCACGGCCGAGGTGCGGATCTGCTTGGCGTCCGAGCTCATGATCCCGGGCTCGGTCATCACGTAGGCCGAGCGGATCTCACCGTTGAGCAGCGGCTCCAGCCACTGCGCCTTCTGCTCGGGCGTGCCCACCCGCTCCAGGACCTCCATGTTGCCGGTGTCGGGGGCCGAGCAGTTCAGGCACTCGGAAGCCAGCCGGTTCTTGCCCAGCTCGTTGGCGATGTAGGCGTAGTCGAGGTTCGACAGGCCGATGCCGGTCTCGGCGTTGGGCAGGAAGAAGTTCCACAGCCCCTGGGCCTTGGCCTTGGCCTTGGCCCCTTCCAGTAGCTCGAGCTGACCGGGGGCCCAGCTCCACCGCTCGGCCCGGTTCTCTCCGAGGCGGTAGAACTCCTCGGTGATCGGGTCGACCTCGTCGCGGATGAAGGCCTTGACCGCCTCGTACAGCGGGCGCACGCCCTCGGACATCCTCAGGTCGAGGTCGTCCATGTTCGCCATCTTGAGCGCGCCACCGGTCATCGGGCCTGCCTTTCGTGGGGTTCGGGAGGAGCCCCATTCTTAGCGGGTCGCCGGGACATCGGGGAACTCTGACGCCGATGGGGTTGGAACGGTACCCGGCGTCAGAGTTCCCGATCAGGCCTCAGTGACAGCAGGAGTCTTCGCCGTTCACCATCGACAGCGGGGGTAGGTCGAGGGCCGGATTGGCATCGAAGAAGCCGTGGGCCCGCAGCATGAAGCCGGTGCGCTCGACCGGCATCACCGGATAGTCCTCGGGCCGGGCCACATGGGTGACGCCGCAGGTCACCCACACCACCACGTCG
This sequence comes from Acidimicrobiales bacterium, assembly GCA_041394285.1. Classification (GTDB taxonomy): domain Bacteria; phylum Actinomycetota; class Acidimicrobiia; order Acidimicrobiales; family SZUA-35; genus CADEDH01. The sequence continues at coordinate 340,579 of JAWKIL010000002.1, forward strand.
GTGTCGACCAGGTTCCGGTCGGCCGCCTGATAGGCCGGCAGCCCGGCCCCACCCGGGATCTGGGTGGGGTACTCGCCCGAGGCCCGCGTCTCGGCGGGGTCGAACGCGGTGACGTGCACGTGGTTGTAGGCGAACGCCGCCCGCCGGCCGACGGCCGAGTCGGGCTGGGCGAACAGGACCGGGGCCGGGCCGGTGATCAGCTGGTAGGCCACCGGCCGACCCAACGCGTTCAGCACCTCGGGGTTCACGATCCGCCAGCATCGGCTGGCTGCGGGATCGGCCCGGCGCTTGGCCTCCGACTCGGACTCCAGCACCGTGACCCGGGGCCGGAAGGCGTTGCCCCAGGGGTTGTCGGGCCCCGGCGGCTCGGGGGAGGCGTCGACCTCCTCGATCCGGTTGACCGGGCCGTCGATGTCGAGGTCGAGGCGGATGTTGAAGAAGTGCTGGTGGTGGGGGGCCTCCATGTCGGCCGTGACCTTGGTGCCGTAGGGGCTGGCGGGGGCGCCGGGCTCGGTGGCCCCGGTGAGCACGATGCCCGACAGCTTCACCTCCAGCTCGATGTTGCCGTCCTGGTGGAAGTACCAGAAGAAGCCGTAGTCGTAGTTGCCGAGCGTGGCCCAGAACGACACGACGAGCCGGCGGTCCCGGCGGGATTCCGTGACGTTGCGCAGGGTGTCACGATGGCGCCAGAGAACGTTGTTGTCTTCTTCGTGGATGCACACGGCGTGTTCCAGGATCCCGGGCTGCCCGTCCATGCCGATGATCGGGGCGTCGAGGTACACGATCTCGCCCAGGCAGTCGCACCCCAGCTTCAGCGGGTTGGCCGCCCGGCCCATCCCCACCTCGCCCTGGTCGAAGACGTGACGCCAGAAATGCTGGCCCTGGGGATCGCCGTAGGGCACCACCATCTCGGCCATGGCCGCCCGGTAGATGATCGGCCGCACCCGCCCCGCCACCGGATCGTCGTAGCTGATCTGGTGGAAGACGAGGCCTTCCATCGGGTGCATCGAGATCCGCATGCTCCACCGCTGCCACCGCAGCTCGTTGCCCTCCAGGGTGAAGCTGGGGCCCTCGCGCTGGACGATCTCCAACGGCTTCACATCGGTCCGCAGGGGCGCCAGGCTCTCGGGGTCCAGCCGGGTCGCCACCGGCGGCACCGGCACCGGGGTGTCGTCGATCAGCTCCACCACCTCGCCGGTGGACCGGTCGACCACCGCCACCAGGCCGTGTACGGGCCGTGACCAGGGCTGATCCCCCTCCCCCTCGTAGACGTAGAACACGGCTCGGGCCAGGCGCCGGTTGCTCTGGTCATAGGGCAGCTGGGCGAACCAGGCCGCCGGCCACGGCTCCACGTAGACGGTGTCGGGGTCGGTGACGCCCCGGCGGGCCAGGGCGGCGGCCACCGCCGGGTCACGGGGCAGCTTCTGGACGTCGTTGAACTCGTCGAGCAGCACCGGGGCGTGGAGACCGGTGAGCGACTCGCAGCTCTCGATCGTGGCGTCGTCGAGGTTGACCACCGACTCGTAAGTGAGCGACGACGCCCGGTCCACCGTCACCACCTTGAGCCGCCGGGGTGGGGGCGGCTCACCCGGCCGCCAGGCCAGCACCACGTCCTTGTGCGGCTCCTCCAGTGAGGCGAGGCAGACGTGGGGGCGTTCGCCGATGCGACCGGAGGTCCCCACCACCTTCACCGCTCGCTGCAGCTCGTCGAGAGTGGGTGGATCGAGAGGGTGGGTCATGGATCCACTATCCGTGACCGCCCACCGGTCCGCAAGGGCCATCCGGGGGCTGTTTCCGCTGGTTGTCGCGCCGGTCACCGGCTGCTTTCGCCGTCATGAAGCGGCCGCCGGGCGAGCGCGTGAGACTGGCTGGCGGGGCATGGACTAGCGTCCGGTTGATGGCAGCAGATTCCCTCCCGGTCGACCACCTGTTCACCTTGACGATCACGGCCGACCTCGGCGCCAGCTTCCAGATCCGCACCGGGCCCGCCGGGCGCCGCATCGTGGCCGGCATCACCGGCGGCACGTTCGAGGGGCCCCGCCTCCGGGGCACCGTGGCCTCGAGCACCGGCGCCGACTGGGTGACGGTGCGGCCCGACAAGTCGCTGCGGATCGACGTTCGCCTGGTGCTCGTGACCGACGACGACGTGCCCATCTACATGTACTACGGCGGCCTGCTGATCGACGGCCAGGCCCGGACCGCCCCGTACTTCGAGGTGGCCGACGAGCGCTACAACTGGCTCAACAACGTCCAGGCGGTGGGTGTCGGCGCGGTCGGCCCCGACGGCCCAACCTACGAGATCTACGCCCTCAAGTAGGCGGGAACGGAACCCCATGCGCATCGGCCTGCTCTCCGACACCCACATCCCCGAGGCCCGCGAGGTCTGGCCCCAGGTGTGGGACGCCTTCAAGGGATGCGACGCCATCCTCCACGCCGGCGACATCTACGACCTGGGCGTGCTCGACACCCTGGCCGAGATCGCCCCCACATACGCCTGCCGGGGAAACGGCGACGACGGTTCCGGGGGCCGGCCCCGCCAGCCCGACCATCCCACGCTGCAGGACAACTGGGTGGTCACGTTGGGCGGGCTCACCATCGGCCTGACCCACTGGGTGCCGGTGCCCGAGTCGCCGGGGATCGTGAACCTGGCCGGCGCCTGCGAGCGGTTCTTCGGCGGGGTCACCCCCGACGTGATCGTCCACGGCGACACCCACGTGGAAGACGTCAGGGAGGTCAACGGGATCCTCTGCGTCAACCCCGGCTCGCCCACCTTCCCCCACAACCTCAACTACCAGTTCGGCACGATCGGTTTCCTCGACATCGACGTGGACGGCGGGGCCGCTCCCGAGGCCTCGATCTGGCAGGTCTCGGACCACGGGATCGAGACCTTCGACTGGCTCCGCTGGGGACCCCGCCCCTGGTGATCGCACACCGACCCACCACACAAGGAAGGCACTGACCATGACCGAACCCAAGCTTCCCGGCCGACTCGGCACCCCGGAGATGCAGCTCAAGGACGACCCCCGGGCCGACCCCCGGATGCTGGCCGCCATGGCGCCGCTGGCCATGGGGGAGCACCCGCCGCCCGCCGGGGTCGACAAGGACTCCTCGGTCGACGAGTTGCTCGAGTACCTCACCGTGGCCGAGGAGGGCTTCGGCGGCCTGTTCGACGCCCTGGGCAACAAGCTGGAGCCGATCCCCGGCATCGACAAGCGCACCGAGGTGATCAAGGGTGTCGACGGCAACGACATCACGCTCTACATCCACCAGCCGGCCGACGCCGCCGGCCCCCTGCCCTGCATCCTGCACATCCACGGCGGCGGCATGGCCATGCTCACCGCCGGCGACCCCAACTACGACCGCTGGCGCGACGAGCTGGCCCGGACCGGCCTGGTGGTGGTGGGCGTGGAGTTCCGCAACGCCGGCGGCAAGCTCGGCCCCCACCCGTTCCCGGCGGGGCTCAACGACTGCTCGTCGGCCCTGCAGTGGACGGCCGACAACCTCGACCGTCTCGGCGCCTCCAAGATCGTCGTGTCGGGCGAGTCGGGCGGCGGCAACCTGACGCTGGCCACCACGCTCAAGGCCAAGCGCGACGGCAAGCTGGGGTTGATCGCCGGCGTCTACGCCCAGTGCCCGTACATCTACGGGGCCTACGGCGACAAGAACCCCGAGCTGCCGTCCCAGTTCGAGAACGACGAGTACTTCCTGGCCTGCTCGATGATGGGTGGGATCGCCAAGTCCTACGATCCCGGGGGCGAGAACGCCGCCAACCCGCTGGCCTGGCCGTTCCACGCCTCGGTGGATGACCTGACCGGCCTGCCCCCGCACGTGATCTCGGTAAACGAGCTCGACCCGCTGCGCGACGAGGGCCTGGCCCACCACCGCAAGCTGTTGAAGGCCGGGGTGTCGTCGGTCGGCCGGGTGGTGGCCGGTACCTGTCATGCCGGCGACTGCCTGTTCCGTCAGGCCATGCCCGACATCTACCTGGCCACGATCCGCGACATCAAGGGTTTCGCCGACGCGGTCTGAGCTGAAACCTGCCGATCTGTGGCGCCAGCTGCTGCATCTTGCGCGCTGGCGCCACAGTTCGACCGATTTGGTGGCTGATCAGCCGGCCGTGGGGCGGAACAGGGGGAGGGCCACGCCGTCGGCCTCGGGGGCGAAGCAGACCTCCACCGGCATCCCGATGCGGACGTCGTTCGGGTCGCACTCCACGATGTTCGTGGTGACGTGCGGGCCCTCCTCCAGCTCCACGATGGCGATCACGTAGGGCCCGGCCTCGGCCCACGCCCGGTGGGTGGGCCGGCGGGCCACCGTGTAGGTGAAGACGGTGCCCCGACCGGAGGCGTCCTCGTCGACCAGATCGGTGGAGCCGCACTCGGTGCAGTTGACCCGGGGGTAGAAGATGGCGGCCCGGCACCGGGTGCAGCGCTGGATGAGGAACCGCCCCTCGGTGGTGGCGGCCCAGAAGGCGGCCGTGAGGTCGCTCGGGTGGGGCGCCGGCCGCACCGTGGGGTCGCTCGTGGTCTTCGCCGCCATCATCGCTCCGTCCCAAAGATCAGGCTGACCTGTTCCGACAGGATCCCGCCGTTGCCGTTGACGAAGGCCAGCTCCAGGTCGGGGATCTGGCGGGCCTCGGCCCGGCCCTGGATCTGGCGCACCGCCTCGGTGACGTGGCTCATCCCCCCGGCGATGCCGGGCTGACCGAAGCTCAGCTGGCCGCCGTGGGTGTTCACCGGGAAGTCGCCGTTCCACCGCAGGTCGTGCTCCTCGATGAAGCGGCCCCCGGTGCCCTTGGGGGTGAACCCCGAATCCTCCAGCGTCAGCAGCACCGTGATCGTGTAGCAGTCGTACACCGACGCCAGGCCGATCTGCGACGGGCTGACGCCGGCCTGGTCGAAGGCCCGCCGGGCCGAGGCCTGGATGGCGGTGTCGGTGAGCGACGGGGCGTAGGTGATCGTCTTGTGGGTCACCTGCTCCCCCGCCCCCAGCAGCCAGGCCGGTCGCTGGGGGAGCTGCTCGGCCAGCTCCGGGCCCACCACCACCAGGGCGGCGGCCCCGCCGGCCGGCATCACGATCTCCAGCATGTGCAGCGGGTCGGCGATCATGGGCGACGAGAGCACGTCGTCCACCGTGATCGGCTGGCCGTAGAAGATGGCGTCGGGGTTCTGGTTGGCGTTGTCGCGCTGGTGGACGGCCACCTTGGCCAGCTGCTCGGGGGTGGCCCCGTACTCGTGCAGGTAGCGGTTGGCGATCATGGCGTAGCCCACGTTGGCCCCGACGTTGCCGTAGGGCACCTCGAACTCGGAGAACGCCGACCGGTCGGGCATCGACCAGCCCCCGGCCGTCTTCGACCCGCCGGCGCGAGGGGTGCGGGGCCGGCGGGACGAGCCGGTGATGCACACCACGGCCCGGCACATGCCGGCCTCGATGGCGGCCACCGCCCGCCAGATCATCCCGGCCCCGGTGGCGCCGCCGAGGTCCACCACCTCGGCGAAGTTCAGCTTGAGGCCCATCAGCTCGCTGACCGTCGACGGGGTGAGCATCGACACCCCGCCGATGGGGTGGCACACCATCCCGTCGATGTCGGCGAACGACAGGCCGGCGTCCTCGATGGCGGCCAGCCCGGCCTTGGCCATCAGGCTCAGCGTCGTCTCCCCCGGCGTCTCCCGGGTGGGCTTCAGCTCGCCCACCCCCACCACCGCTCCCCTACCTCGCATGGCCATGGGATCCCCTGTCTCTCCGGCTCGTGACGGGGCGGGCGCGGCCCGGCGGAACCGCCGCTCGACACCCCTCGCCCGACACTAGCGCCGCCCGGGCCGCGGCGCGAAAGCCGGGTCCGGGGCGGCGGAAGGGCTCAGGCGGTGGCCAGCATCATCGGCTCGCGGTCGCGATCACCCATCCAGGACATGACCACGGCCACCACGAGCACCACGCCGAGGGCAGTGGCCGCCATCGACAGATCGTGGTAGCTGCGGGAGGCCACGATGGCGCCGGCCGAGATGCCGCTGATGGCTCCGAAGCCCGCCATGCAGAGGTCGCCGGCCCCCTGGATGCTGGCCCGTTCGGACACGGGGAACGACTCGGTGAGCAGGCCGCTGGAGGCGATGATGCCGAAGCTCCAGTCGATGCCCAGGGCGAACAGGGCCAGCGTGATCCCGATGAAGCTGTCGGCCGGGCTGTAGGCGGCGCCCAGCCCACCGGCCACGCAGATCACCCCGGCGATGAACAGCATGGGGTAGCGACCGAAACGGTCGGTGAGGCGGCCCACGATCGGGCTGAAGGCGTACATGCCCATGATGTGCACGAACAGCATGACGGCGATGGCGTTCTTCGACTGGCCGGCATCCTTCATGTGCAGCGGCGTGAGGGTCATGACCCCCACCATCGTGCCCTGGCTGATCATCATGCCGAGCACGGCCACCCGGGCCCGCCGGCTGCGCAGGATCCGGCCCATGGCCACCTTGAACGGGAGCCGGCCCTCGGTGACGCTCTTGCCGATACCGCCGGCCAGCACGAGGGGGTCGGGCCGGAGGCGCCACTCGACGATGAAGGCCCCGGCCAGGAACAGCAGCGAACCGGTGAGGAACGACCCGCCGTAGTCGGGCAGGCCCAGCTTCTGGCCGGTCGGGTCGAGCACCGAGAGCGAGATCAGCGAGCCGAACCCGGAGCCGAGTGTGGTGGCCCACACGATGGTGCCGATGGCCTGGGCCCGGCGCTCCGGCTTGGCCAGGTCTGCCGCCGCATAGCGGGCGGCCAGGTTGGCGGCGCTGCCCGCCCCGATCCCCATGACCCCGATGGGGAGGAGGATGAAGATCCGGGTGATGGCGGCCAGCACGGCCAGGAACGCCCCCACCGCCCCGATCAGGTACCCGTTGCGCAGGCCGGGCCGACGGCCGGAGCGGGCCATGAGACGGGCCAGAGGGAACGAGGCGATGGCGGCCCCGATCGACAGGCTGGCGGCCGACAGACCGGCCAGCGTCTCGTTGCCGGTGATGTCGTCGGCCAGCAGCGCCACCACCGAGTAGCCGGACACGAGGCCCATGCCGCCACAGACCTGGCTCACCAGCAGGGAGCGGACCGTGCGCCGCTGCAGCTGCTCACGCTCGGGCTCCGACAGCGGCCGGTGGGTCTCCGGGCCGGTGCGTGTGTCGTCGAGCTGGGTCATGTCGCCCGTCCTCCGTATTGTCCGCGCATTCGGGCATGGTACTCAGGATCGGCGATGAGTTAGAATTCGATCGTGACCACCAAGGTATGGGGCACCTTGGCCCTGTTCGGCGTCCTGGCCGTGCTGTTCGTCGGCTCCGCCGTGCTCCTCAGCAACATGATCGACCAGCCCCCGGGCGTCGACCGGTTGGTTGTGATCCAGCCCGGCACCGCCGCCCGCCTCGATGCCGGCGAGGCCGTGGCCATCATCCCACCCGACCTCGAGTTCCAGCTCCGGGACCGGCTGGTGGTGGAGAACCGGGACAGCGCGGCCCATGTGGTGGGCCCGTTCACCATCGGCGCCGGTGAACGCCTGGAGAAGGAGATCCGCCAGGTCGCCTCGTTCGACGGGTTCTGCACGCTCCATCCCAACGGCTCGGTGACGATCAACGTCGCGCCGGCCTGATCGGGAACCCCGCCCGCCGGGTCCGATGGAGGGGGGGTCAGGTTCGGCGCCGCTCGTGCCGATGCCGCCGGGGTGAGCGATGTCCCCACGCGCGGCGCCACCGAGCCGGAGCGGAGCTGGAGCCGGGCCCCGGCGGCCGCCCGGGTCCTGCGGGCGACGACCCGCGTGCTGCCGCTGCTCACGGCGTGGCTGGCGGTCAGGGGCACGGCCCACTGGTATCTGCGGCCCGAGGGGTCGCTCGGGCTCGTCGCCTGGCTGGTGCAGGCCATCGCCGTGTCGGTGGTGGTGTCGACCACGGTGGACCATGTGGCCCGGCGCCTCCTCCCACTGGCCGCCCTGCTCAACCTGTCGCTCGCCTTTCCCAACGAGGCGCCGTCGCGCTTCGGGATCGCCCTGCGGGCCGGGTCGGCCAAACGGTTGCAGCAGCGGCTGGACCAGGTGGCATCGGAGGGCTTGGGCGACAACCCCGACGAAGCGGCCCGCCGGGCGCTGGACCTGGTGGCCTCCCTCAGCGCCCACGACCGCCTCACCCGGGGCCACACCGAGCGGGTACGGGCCTACGCCGAGCTGATCGCCCGTGAGCTCGGCCTCGACGACAGCGAGCGCCTCCACCTGGCCTGGGGTGTGCTGCTCCACGACATCGGCAAGCTCACCGTGCCGGCCGAGATCCTCAACAAGGACGCCGACCTGACGGCCGAGGAGTGGGCCGTGCTCCGCAACCACCCGGCCGCCGGGCAGGCGATCCTCGCTCCTCTCTCGGGCTGGCTCGACGACTGGATCCGGGCCGCCGGCGAGCACCACGAGCGCTGGGACGGCGAGGGGTACCCGGCCGGTCTCGCCGGCACCAGGATCTCGCTCGCCGGCCGGATAACGGCCGTGGCCGACGCCTACGACGTCATCACCTCGGCCCGCTCCTACAAGAAGCCCATGTCGGCCGCCGCCGCCCGCCAGGAGCTGGTGCGCTGCGCCGGCTCCCAGTTCGACCCGGCCGTGGTGCGGGCCTTCCTGTCGGCCTCGGTGCGGCGGCGGTGGCATGGCGGACCGCTGGCCTGGGTGGCCGAGCTCCCCTCCCTGGGCCGCCTCACCACCACCCTGTCCAACTCGGCGGGAGCGGCCACCGCCACCGCAGCGGCCATCGTGGCTGGCGTGACCGGCATCGCGAGCCTCGCTCCCGAACCGCCCGACCAGCTCGCCCTGGTGGCCCCGGCGCCGACCCTGGCCCCCGCTCCCCTGCCCGCTGCGCCGCCGGTCGACACTGCGGCAACGTCGACGCCAGCGGCCGCCAACAGCTCCGATCAGCCGGCGTCCACCCCCACCGCCCCGGCCGGGGCGGTGGCACCGTCGGAGACCACGGCGGAGGCCGTCAGCCCCACCACCGCCACCGCCACCCCCACGACCGTTCCCCCGGTCACGGCTCCGCCCTCGTCGGCCGCAGCGGCCACTCCCACCACAGCTGCACCGGCCACCACCCATCCGACGGTCACGCCGTCCAGCACCGCCACCACCGCGCCCCGGTCGACCCCACCCAGCTGGGGATGGGGATGGGGGTGGCGTTCGGGCAACGGCGGGCATCCGAACGGCGGCTCGGCCTCCGGCAGCGGCTCCAACAGCGGGTCGAACGGTGGCTGACGGCCGGTCCCGACCCCCGGTAGCCGGGGGCGTGCACTAACCTCGCCGCCCATGGACACCGGGCGCGGGACCCTTTCCCGGCGGGCGACGGCAGCCATCCTGTCGGTGCTGGCCCTGGCCCTGACGGCGTCGCTCCTGGCCACGGTCGCTCTGCCGGCCGATGCCCAGGGCGCCGGCCGCACGGTGCAGATCTCGGGGCGGGGCTGGGGCCACGGCCGGGGGATGGGCCAGTGGGGGGCGTACGGCTACGCCAACGACCGGGGCTGGTCGTCGAGCCAGATCCTCGACCACTTCTACGGCGGCACCAGCGCCGGCCCCGCCCCCAGCCCCGGCGTCGTGTCGCCCTCGACGTTGCGGGTGGAGCTGCGGTTCATGCTGGGCCAGATCACCACGGTGGCCCTGGGCCAGGGCACGATGGTGCTGCGGGCCGCCGACGGTACCGAGCTCGGCCGCTTCGGGGCCGGCGCCCTGCGGCTCGTGTGGCGGACCGACCACTACGAGGTGCAGACCGCACCCGGGTGCAGCGGGCCGTGGACGGCGGGCGCCGCCAACCTCGCCCCCCGGACCACGGTTCGGATCACGGCCGAGTCGACGGGGGCCGGCAGCCAGCGCCTGCTGCAGGCGTGCGGGCCGTCCCAGACCACCTGGTACGAAGGCGAGCTGTGGGCGGTGGTGGAGGCGGGCGCCACCCGGACCCTCAACGCGGTGCCACTCGAGCAGTACCTGCGGGGCGTGGTGCCCAACGAGATGCCGTCGAGCTGGCCCAGCGCCGCCCTCGAGGCCCAGGCGGTGGCCGCCCGCTCCTACGTGCTGGCCGGCGACAGCCGCCAGCAGCCCTACGCCGACACGTGCGACTCCACCCTCTGCCAGGTCTACGACGGTGTTTTCACCACCCGGGGCGGCGGGTTCCGGGCCGCTACCGCCGCCCGCACCGATGCCGCCATCGCAGCCACGGCCGGCACCGTACGCCTGGCCGGCAACGGGTCGGTGGCCCGCACCGAGTTCTCGTCCAGCACCGGCGGATGGACGGCCGGCGGAACCTTCCCCGCCGTTGAGGACCTGGGCGATGCCACCGCCGCCAACCCCCACAAGACCTGGACGGTGACGCTCGACCTGACGGCGGTGGAGGCCGCCTACAACCGGGGGAAGATCACGGCCATCACGGTGACGGGCCGCAACGGCCTGGGGGCCGACGGTGGCCGGGCCACACAGGTGCAGCTCCAGTTCGAGCGGGGCACGGTCACCGAGACCGGAGCCACCGTCCGCAACCTCCTGGGGTTGAAGTCCGACTGGTTCACGGTGGGGCCCGTGGTCGACAACTCGAAGCGGGCCACCCCCGAGGGGGCCTACATCGACCGCTCCTACCAGCGGCTCGTGGGCCGCCCGGCGAGCGACGTGGAGATCGACCGGTGGTTCGCCGCCATCCAGCGGGGCGACCGGCTCGCCCTCACCAGCGTGCTCGTCCGCAGCGACTACTTCATCGGGCTCCTGGTCGACGACCTCTACCAGCGGGCCCTGGGCCGGGCGCCCGACGCGGCCGGCAAGGCGTACTGGGTGCAGCAGGTGATGAACGGCCTGAAGGTCCAGCACCTGGGCGTGCTGTTCTTCGGGTCCCGGGAGTACTACCTGCGCTCGGGCGGCACCGACACCAGCTTCGTCACCGCCCTGTACCAGGGGATCCTGGGCCGGGCTCCCGACCAGGGCGGGCTGTCGTACTGGGTGGGCCTGCTGGGCACCGGCCGGGCCCGCCTGGACGACGTGGCCGCCGGGTTCTACCAGTCGCTCGAATCCCGCCGGGCCCGGGCCGTGGTGCTGCACCAGCTCACCCGGGGCGTGGCCCCCTCCGACGCCGGCCGGGAGGCGCTGGCCGCCCGCCTGCTCCAGGTCGACGACCTGGTGGTGGCGGCCGAGATCGCCGCCTCCCCCGAGGCCTGACCGCCGCCGCCGTTGTGCGACAGACTGGGCCGGTGACGATCATCGACGACCAGACCGACCGCCAGATCCGCCGCCGCGAGTTCGACCTCACCGCCAACGGCCGCACCGTGCCCGGCGTGCTGTGGTCACCGGCCGAGTCCCGTGACGGGGCACCCCTGGTGTGCCTGGGCCACGGTGCCTCGGGCGACCGCCACCAGCAGCCGCTGCCCTGGCTGGCCACCCGGCTGGTGACCGAGCACGGCTGGTTCGCCCTGTCGATCGACGGCCCCGTCCACGGCCGCCGCATGGTCCCCCCGGGCGGCCGGGAGTCGTTCTGGCCCGAATGGAAGCGGCCGGGAACGGTGGAGGACATGCTGGCCGACTGGGCCGCGGCCCTGGACTGGGCCCAGGCCCAACCCGACGTCGGCACCGGGCCGGTCGGCTACTGGGGGCTGTCGATGGGCACGATCTACGGGGCGCCGCTGGTGGGGGCCGAGCCGCGGATCGAGGCCGCGGTGCTCGGCCTCATGGGGATCGTCGGCCCCGACCACTACCTCCCCACGGTGGGGGCGGCGGCCGCCGCCATCACCTGCCCCGTGCTGTTCCTGATGCAGCTGGAGGACGAGCTGTTCAACCGGGAGCAGTGCCTGGCCCTGTTCGATGCCCTGGCGTCGAACGACAAGCGCCTCCACGCCAACCCCGGCCTCCACCCCGAGGTGCCGGTGGAGGAGCTCCACCACTCGATCGCCTTCCTGGTCGACCACCTGGAAGGGGCCGGCACCGACCGGGCGGCCACCTTCAAGGTCTCCCAGTAGGGGGCCTGGCCGACACCGGCACCGTCGCCGGGCCAACAGGTCACAGGTTCACGTATCGGCCGTACCGGCCCGGCATCTGGTCAGGGGTGGACAACCTGATCGCCACCGCCGGCGTGATCGCCTCCGTGCTGGGCGTCGTCGGCGCCCTACCCCAGCTCCGGCGCACGGCCCGTACCCGGGACGTGGCCGGCCTGTCGCTCACCACCGTGGCCTGCAGCGCCGTCTCGGACCTGGCCTGGATCGCCTACAGCCTGGCCGTGGACCTCGCCATCTCGGCCGGCGCCGCCGCTGCCCTGGCCCTGGTGGAGCTGACGCTGGCCGCCCTGCTGGCCGCCGGGCTGGGGTGGCCGCCCCGACCGCTCCTGATCGCCATCGTGTGGGGGGCGGCGCTCACCACGGTGACCGTGGCCGGCGGGTGGCCGGCCATGGGTCTGATGCTGCCGCTGTCCTACGGGGCCCGGATGGCGCCCGCCGTGTGGGTGGCGTGGCGGACCCATCTGCCCACGGGGATCTCCCGCAGCTGCTGGCTGGTCCTGCTGGCCGAGTCGGGGCTGTGGGCCGTCTACGGCGTGGCCCACCACGACCGGGCGATCACCCTCTACGCCGGGTTCGGCCTCCTGGCCGGGCTGGCGGTGTCGGCCCGGCTGACCGTGGCGGCCGAGCGCATCGGACGGGCCCGGGCCGGGACGGCCGGCGTGGCCAAGGGTGAGCTGATGACGCTGGAGACCTGAGCGGGCCGGGCCGGCTCAGGATCCCTCGCCTTCCAGCTCGGTGCTCAGCTCCAGCCACCGCTCCTCCAGGGTGTCGAGCGCCGACTGGGCGGTGGCCAGCTCGCTGCCGATCCGGGCGAGGGCGGCGTGGTCGGAACCGGCCACCGCCAGCTCGGCCTGCAGCCGGTCCCGGGCCTCCTCGGCCCGGGCCATGTCCTTCTCCACCGTCTTGAGCTGGTGGCGCAGGGTCGACATCGACCGGCCCCGGGGCCGCTCCGGCCGGCCGGCCGCCCCGGCTCCGCCCCCGGTCCCGGCCTTCGCCGGCACCGCCGCCCTGGCCGTCGGTGTCGCCCCGGCCGAGGTGGCCGACGCCGCCCGCCGGCCCGTCCGCAGGTGCTGGTCGGCCTCCCAGGCGGCGAAGCCGCCCCGATAGCGCCTGGCGGTGCCATGACCGTCGAGCACCAGCACGTCGGCCACGGTGCGCTCCAGGAAGGCCCGGTCGTGGCTCACCACCACCAGCGCTCCGGGCCACTCGTCGAGGAAGTCCTCCAGGGCCCGCAGGGTGTCGAGGTCCAGGTCGTTGGTGGGCTCGTCGAGCAGGATCACGTTGGGCTGGGCCGCCAGCATCGCCACCAGCTGGAGCCGGCGCCGCTCCCCGCCCGACAGCAGGCCGATGGGCGATCGCTGCACGTCGGCGTCGAACCAGAACGACTCGAGCAGGGCTTTCACCTGCCACGACAGGTCCTTGGAACCGTCGGAGAACAGCTCGAACACCCGCTGGGCCGGGTCGAGCTCCCGGCCTGTCTGGTCGTAGTAGCCGAGGCGGACCGTCGGCCCGGTGACGACCCGGCCCTCGTCGGGCTGGCGCCGGCCGGCCAGCAGGTCGAGCAGGGTCGATTTGCCGGCCCCGTTGAGACCCACGATCCCCAGCCGCTCCCGCCGGTCGAGCAGGTAGTCGACGTGGCGGAAGAGCATCCGCTCCCCCACCCGCTGGCCCACCCCGTGCAGCTCGATCACCTTGTCGCCCAGGCGGGGCGTGCCCTGGTGCAGGGCCAGGGCCCCGCTCCGGACGGTGGGTGCCTCGGTGGGAGCGTTGACCACGGCCAGGGCCCGCTCGATGTGGGCCTTCGGCTTCGATGTGCGGGCCGGGGCGCCCCGCCGCAGCCAGGCCAGCTCCTGGCGGGCCAGGATGCGGCGGCTGGCCTCGTCGGCCGCCGCCTGCTCGGCCCGGTCGGCCCGACCCTGGAGGTAGGCGTCGTAGCCGCCCTCGTGCAGGTGGGCCCGTCCCCGGTCCAGCTCCAGCACCCGGGTGGTCACCCGGTCGAGGACGTGGCGGTCGTGGGTCACCATCAACAGCCCGCCCCGGAAGGCGGCCAGCTCGTCCTCCAGCCAGCGGATGGCGCCCATGTCGAGGTGGTTGGTGGGCTCGTCGAGCACCAGGAGATCGGTGTCGGCCATCAGCGTACGGGCCAGCGCCACCCGCTTGGCCTCGCCGCCCGACAGGCCGGCCACGTCGGCATCGAGGAGCTGGCCCAGGCCGAGACGGTCGAGCGCCGCCTCGCCCCGCCACCCCTCGCCCACGGCCTGGCGCACCGTGCCCGGGGGGAGGTGCGGGGCCTGGTCGAGCACCGCCACCCGGACCCCGCGCCCGGCCCGGACCGTGCCCGATTCCGGCTGTTCGGCCCCCGTGATCACCCGCAGCAGGGTCGACTTGCCGGTGCCGTTGACGCCGACCACCCCGATGCGGTCGCCGCTCGACACGGTGAGCGACACATCGCGGAACAAGTCGCGCTCGGGGCGGGTCATCGTGACCCGCTCGACATCAACGAGGATCATGGCTGCCATTCTGGAGCGAACTCTGACACCCGGGACGCCGAGGCGGCCTCGGATGTCAGAGTTCGCACAGAATGGGGGCGGCGGTGTGACATCTGGCGCACCAGGAGCCGGTTCGCGAAACTGGGCCGCCTATGGGAGCCCTCGATGGCATTCGCGTGGTGGAACTGGCGGGCGGGGTGGGCGCGGCCTACGCCGCCAAGCTCCTGGCCGACCTGGGGGCCGACGTGCTCCGGGTGGAGACCGGGCGGGACGTGGTGCGGAGCCGCCCCCACGAGGTCCACCGGTGGCTGAACACGTCGAAGCGGTCGGTCAGCGGGTTGGGCGACCTGCTCGACGGTGCCGACCTGCTGATCCACGATCTGGGCCCGGCCGCAGCGGCCGCCGCCGGCGTCACCTACCGGGAGCTGGCGGCCCGCCACCCCCGCCTGGTGGTGGGCTCGGTCACCCCGTTCGGCATGACCGGCCCCTGGGCCGACTACGCCGGCGGCGAGCTGGCCGTCATGCACGCCAGCAGCTGGGGCAACCTGTCGCCGGGATCGGCCACCGATCCGGCGAAGCCTCCTCTGAAGGCCCCCGGCCATCACGCCACCATCCTCGGGGCCACGGTGGCCGCCGCCTCCTTCCTGGCCGCGGTGGACAAGGCCCAGCGCACCGGCCAAGGCGACCACGTCGACCTGTCGCTGCTGGCGTCGGGGGCCAAGCTCACCGAGACGGCCCCGGCCAACGCCAGCTTCCAGGGTTCGGACGCCTCCCGGTTGGGGGTGAAGACCGTGGTGCCGTGGTCGATCTACCGCTGCCGTGACGGGCTGGTGCAGCTGGTGTGCGTGGAGCAGGTGCAGTGGGAGTCCCTGATCAAGCTGATGGGCGACCCCGAATGGGCGCAGATGGAGATCTTCGCCACCAACGCCGACCGGCAGGAGAACGCCGACCTCGTCCACCTCTACCTCACCGAGTGGATGGCCGAACAGTCGCTTCAGGACGTGTACCACCGGGGTCAGGAGCTGCGGATCTGCATCACCCCGGTGTACCGGATGGACCAGCTGGCCGACGACGCCCAGTTCGCCGCCCGGGGCTTCCTGCGCACCGGGCCCGACGGGCTGCAGCTACCCGGCCCCGGCTTCCAGTTCGACTGGCCGGCCTGGGAGCTGCGCCGCCCGGCCCCCGCCCCCGGCGAGCACGACGGCCAGGGTTGGGATGCCGCCGCCCCCGAACCGCTGTCGCCCACGGCACCCCCGGTTCCGGCCGGCGTCGCCCCCCTGCCCGCCCGCCCGCTGGAGGGGATCCGGGTGTGCGACTTCACCTGGGTGTGGGCCGGCCCCTACTGCAACCAGCTGCTGGCCCACCTGGGGGCGGAGGTGGTGCGGCTCGAATCGCCCGATCACCTGTGCCTGTTCCGCCGGCTCCCGTTCAACCCGCCCGAGCTGCCCCTCACCCCCGACAGCAACGGCCTGTTCCAGCTGTACAACTCGGACAAGCGCTCGTTGGGCATCGACCTCCGCCACCCCGAGGCCAAGGACGTGGTGCGCCGGCTGGTGGCCCAATCCGACGTCGTGATCGAGAACTTCGCCGTCGGTGCCCTGGCCGACCTGGGGTTCAGCGTCGAGGAGCTGAGGGCCATCAACCCCGACGTCATCGTGGTGTCGTGCACCGGTTACGGCCAGAACGGGCCATCGGCCGCCTACATGGCGTACGGCCCGGCCGGCGGGGCGGCGGCCGGCCTCTACGCCGCCAACGGCTATCCCGACGAGGACAAGGCCTACGAGACCGGGGTGGCGGTGGGCGACCCCGGCACCGGCCTCACCGCCGCCTTCGCCACGGTGGCCGCCATCGTGGCCAAGCGCCGCACGGGCCGGGCCAGCCGGCTCGACATCGCCATGGTGGAGGCCATCGGGGCCACCGTGGGCGAGCTGTGGATGCAGTACATGAGCGAGGGCGTGCCGCCGGGACCGGCCGGCAACCAGGACCCGCAGTGGGCCCCCCACGGGGTGTACGCCACCGCCGAGAGCGACCAGGGTGGCGAGTGGGTCACGATCGCCTGCGCCACCGACGCCGAGTGGCAGGCGTTGGTGGAGGTGGCGGGCAAGCGGCCCGACGGCAGCCTCGATGCCCGCTTCGCCGACCCCCGGTTCGCCACGGCGGAGGGCCGGAAGGAAGCGGAGGCCGAGATCGACGAACTGCTGTCGGCCTGGGTGCGGGGCCAGGACCGGTGGGAGCTGACCGGGAGGCTGCAGGCGGCGGGGGTGGCGGCCGTGCCGTCGATCCCCCCGCTGGAGCTGTGGACCTCGAACGAGCAGCTGGCCGCCATCGGGATGCTGGAACAGCCCGACCATCCCGTCACCGGCCGTCACACGGTTCCCGGCATCCCGTGGCGGCTCACCAACGGGGCCAACGGCCTGCGCCGGCCGGCGCCCACGCTGGGCCAGCACACCGACGAGGTGATGGCCGAGCTCGGCTACTCGGCCGACGAGGTGGCCGCCCTCAAGGCCTCCGGCGCCCTCCGCGCCCCGTGACCAATGTTCAGCGCAAAGCAGGAGCCTGAGCCGCAACCAGTGCGGCTCAGGCTCCTCGGAACGGCGCGGATCTGACCCTTGGGCGGGGGTCGACCTAGGCTCCGGGCATGAGGGGACACGACGCGATCGCACAAGCACTGGTGGACCAGGGGGTCGACACCGTCTTCGGTGTGCTGGGGGACGCCAACCTGTTCATCGGCGACTGCCTGATGCGGGTGCACCACGTGAACTACGTGGCCGCCACGCACGAGGCCTCGGCGGTGATGATGGCCCAGGGATGGGCCAAGGCCACCGGCCGGCTGGGGGTGGCCACCGTCACCCACGGGCCCGGCCTCACCAACACCATGACCGCCCTGGTGGAGGGGGCCAAGGCCGGCGTGCCGATGATCCTGGTCTCGGGCGACACGCCCACCGCCGACCTCCACCACCTCCAGAACGTGCATCAGCAGGCGTTCGTGGAGGCCACCGGCTGCGGCTTCCACGCCGTCCGCACGGCCGACACCATGGTGGAGGACGTTGCCATCGCCATGCGGCGGGCCTGGGCCGAGCGCCGCCCGGTGGTGCTGAACCTGCCGCTGGAGCTGGAGTGGGAGGAGGTCGACTATGCGGCCGCCCCGGTGGTGCAACCACCGGCCCGGGCCCTCGACGCCGACCCCGACGCCCTCGACAAGGCCCTCGGCATCCTGGCCACGGCCCAGCGGCCGCTGATCCTGGCCGGCCGGGGAGCCGTGCTGTCGGGCGCCCACGACGCCCTGGCGGAGCTGGCCGAGGTGCTGGGGGCGCCGGTGGCCACGTCGCTGCTGGGGTCGAGCTACTTCCGGGGCGAGGCGGGTGCCGTCGGCGTCTTCGGCACGCTGGCCACGCCGGTGGGGTCCGAGGTGATCCACCACGCCGACTGCGTGATCGCCTTCGGGGCGTCGCTCAACCGCTACACCACGCACGAGGGCACGTTGCTCGCCGGCAAGGCCGTCATCCAGTGCGACGTCGACCCCCTCCGCATCGGGTCCTCGGTGCCGATCGACGCCGGCGTGGTGGGCGACGCCACCCGCATCGCCACCACCATGACCGGCATGCTGCGGGCGGCCGGGCACCAGCCCTCGTCGTTCCGTTCCGGCGACCTCACCGCCGCCCTGGCCGGGTACGACCCGGCCTCGTCGTTCACCGACCAGAGCACCCGCACCCACGTCGATCCCCGCTCGGCCGTGCTCCGCCTCGACGCCCTCCTCCCGGCCGACCGGTCGGTGGTGGTCGACGCCGGCCGCTTCATGCTCGACGCCCTGACGCTCCCCGTGCCCGACCCCACGTCGCTCATCACCACCCACGCCTTCGGCTCGATCGGGCTGGGCACGGCGGCCGCCGTCGGGGCCGGGGTGGCCCGTCCCGATCGTCCCCTCGTGCTCCTGGTGGGTGACGGCGGGTTCATGATGGGCGGCATCCAGGAGCTCCACACCGGCGTGCACCTGGGCCTCGACCTGATCGTGGTGCTGTTCAACGACGGCAGCTACGGCGCCGAGCACGTACAGCTCGTCAACAAGGGGATGGACACCTCGTCGTCGCTGCACCACTGGCCCGACCTGCCGGCGGTGGCCGCCGCTCTGGGCTGCGAGGCGGTGGCGGTGCACAACCTCGACGACTTCGCCCTGGCGGCCAAGCTGGTGGAGGAGCGCCAGCCGGGGCGGCCGGTGTTCATCGAGATCTCGGTGGATCCCGACGTCGTGTCCCGGATCGCCCGGTGACGGGGGCGGCCACGCCATGAGCGGCCCCACCAACCGCACGATCACGCTCACCTGGTTCCACGCCACCGCCGACGGCGGCTCGGTGTTCGAGGACCTGGATGTGGCCCTCCCCCGGGAACGGGCCGACGCCCAGGGCCACGTCATCGCCGCCTCCAACCTCTACGGCTCCCCCACCGTGCAGCTGGCCGAGCTACCGGCCGGCCTGGACCAGACGTGGCACACGGCGCCCCGGCGCCAGATCGTGACGATCCTGTCGGGGCTGGTGGAGGTGACCACCACCGACGGTGCCAGCCGCCGGTTCGGGCCGGGCCAGATGTTCCTGGCCGACGACATGGGCGGCAAGGGGCACCTCACCCGCACGGTGGACGGGCCGGCCCAGGTGCTGTTCGCCCCCATGCCGCCCGAGGTCGACCTGACCCTCTGGGCCGGCGGAAGCTGACGCCCGTGCTCTCGCCCTACCGGGTGCTCGACCTGACCGACGAGCGGGGCCATCTGTGCGGGCACGTGCTGGCTGCGCTCGGAGCCGAGGTGATCGCGGTGGAGCCGCCGGGCGGGTCGCCGGCCCGCCGGCTCGGCCCGTTCGTGGACGACATCGCCGACCCCGAGCGCTCGCTCACCCACTTCGCCTACAACCGGGGCAAGCGGTCGGTGGTGCTCGACCTCACCACCGGCGAGGGCCGTCGCCGGCTGTGGCAGCTGGCGGCCACGGCCGACGTGCTCATCGAGTCGGACCGGCCGGGGCGGATGGCCGAGCTAGGCCTGGGGCCCGACGACCTGGCCGCCGACCACCCCCACCTGGTCTACGTGTCGATCTCGCCCTTCGGCCAGTCCGGTCCCAAGGCCCGCTGGGCGGCGGCCGACCTGAACGTGATGGCCAGCGCCGCCACCCTGTCGGTGACGGGCGACGAGGACCGGCCCCCGGTGCGGGTGGCCGTGCCCCAGGGCTACCACTTCGGTGCCGTGTCGGCCGCGTCGGGGGCCATCCTGGCCCTCATCGAGCGGGCCCGCTCGGGGCGGGGCCAACACGTCGACGCCGCCGCCCAGTGGACGGCCACCCTCGGCACCCAGGCCGGGCTGCTCTCGACCGGGGTGGGCGTGGTCGACCCCACCCGTACCGCCGGGGGCGCCGTCACCGGCGACATCCGGCTCCGCCTCGTCTACCCGGCGGCCGACGGCCACGTGTCGATCACCCACGTCTTCGGCATGCCGATCGGGCAGAACACGGCCCGGCTGATGGCCTGGGTGTGCGAGGAGGGGTTCTGCGACGAGGCGACGCGGGACAAGGACTGGGTCGGCTACCTCGACCTGTTGGAGTCGGGCCGGGAGCCGATCAGCGAGTGGGAGCGGGCCAAGGCGGCGGTGGAGGCGTTCACCTCGTCCAAGACCAAGCAGGAGCTGCTGGAAGGGGCGATGGCCCGGGGTCTGCTGATGGCGCCGATCTCGTCGCCCGACGACGTGGTCACCAGCGCCCACTACGCCGAGCGGGGATTCTTCGAAACGGTCGAGCACCGGCCGGCCGGGCGCTCGTTCGCCGTGCCCGGGGCGTTCGCCCAGTGCCGACCCCGCCCCCTGCGGGAGCTGGGCACGGCCCCGGTGGTGGGCGAGCACACGACGGAGGTGCTGGCCGAGCTCGACGGGCCCGAGGGCGGGCGCCGCCGCCCGGCGGTGGGACCCGAGGCGCCGGCCGAGGCCCGGCCCCTGGGCACCACCCGCGAGGCGGCGGGCGCCGCCCAGCCGGCGGCCGGGTTGCCCCTCAGCGGTTTGAAGGTGCTCGACTTCACCTGGTCGATCGCCGGGCCCCATTCGGTCCGCCTCCTGGCCGACTTCGGGGCCACCGTGGTGAAGGTCGAGTCGTCCCACAAGCAGGACGCGGCCCGTGGCTACCGGCCGGTGCACGACAACATCGCCGGGCTGGAGAACTCGGCCCTGTTCGACACGATGGCGGCCGGCAAGCGCAGCCTGGCCCTCAACATGACCCGCCCCGACGCCCTCGCCGTGGTGCGGGAGCTGGTGGCATGGGCCGACGTGGTGGTGGAGAGCTACTCGCCCAAGGCCATGCCCAAGTGGGGTCTCGACTACGAGAGCCTCAAGGCGATCAAGCCCGACGTGATCATGGTCTCGACGTGCCTGGCCGGCCAGACCGGGCCGCTGGCCCACTTCGCCGGCTACGGCAACCTGGGCGCCGCCTTCGCCGGCTTCTACGGGCTGGCCGGCTGGCCCGACCGGCCCCCGGCCGGACCGTTCGGGGCCTACACCGACTACACCTCCACCCACTTCCTGGCGGCCACCGTGCTGGCCGCCGTGGACCACCGGCGCCGCACCGGCGAGGGCCAGCGGATCGATCTGGCCCAGAGCGAGGCGGCCCAGCACTTCCTGTCGCCCGCCCTGCTCGACTATGCCGCCAACGGCCGGGTCATGACCCGGGCCGGCAATCGCGATCCCCACCTGTGCCCCCACGGGGTGTACCCGGCGGCCGGCGACGACCGCTGGATCTCCATCGTGTGCCAGGACGACGCCCAGTGGTGCGCCCTGGCCACGGCGATGGGCCGGGCCGATCTGGCCGCCGATCCGACGCTGGCCACGGCCCAAGGCCGGCTGGCCCGGGCCGACGAGCTCGACGAGGCGGTGGGGGTCTGGACCGCCGACCACGACGGGTCGGCCCTGGCCGAGCAGCTGCAGGCGGTGGGGGTGGCGGCCCACCTGGTGGCCACGGGCGCCGACTGCCTGGCCGACCCCCAACTGGTGGCGTCGGGCCATTTCATCCGGCCCGAGCACCCGGAGCGGGCCTGCCTGATCGAGAACACCCGGTTCCGCCTCTCCCGCACCCCGAGCCGGGTGGTGCGGGCCCCGTTCCTGGGTGAGCACACCTGGGAGATCCTGAGCGAGATCCTCGGCTACGACACCGACCGCATCGCCGAACTGGCCGCAGCCGAGATCCTCGAGTAGCAGCCCGCCCCACCTGCGAACTGTGGCGCTGGCGCGCAAACTACAGCGCCAGGCGCCACCGTTCGCCGACCGGGGGGCGGGGCCGTCGATCAGGAGCGGCGGGAGCGGCGAGCGCCGCCGTCGGCGGCGACGCCCCAGGCCGCTTCGAGCGCGGTGAGCGTCTGGGCGACCCAGCGGCGGCGGTCCCGCCCGGGCGGGGGCTCCACCGTCACCCGGCCCCCGGGGGCCTGGCGGCCCAGCTCGGCCAACACCGGGCCCAGCTGGCGTTGGGCCGTGGCCTCGCTGGTGATCGAGTCGCCCACCAGCCGCTCCATCGCCTCCAGCTCCGGGGGCCGGACCACGGCTGCCCGCTGGTCGGGACGGTCGATGAGCCCACCGGGACGGCGGGCGTCGACCTGGAGGTGGCGGATGAGGCCCGACAGGGCCAGCCCCGCCAGGGCCAGGACCACCTGGCCCAGCACCACCGCCAGCAGCAGGGTGGAGCTCACCGGGCCGGCTCCAACCGGGCCCGCAGCTGCTCCAGAGCACCCAGGGCCCCGGCCCGCAGCGCTTCGGGGACCGGCTCGTCGGAGAACCGGGCCCGCTCGAACAGAGCGGTCAGATCGGCCAGGGCCCGTCCCTCGTCGCCCAGCACCCCGAGGGCCCGGCTGAGCAGCTCGGGCTCGCTCTCGGCCGGGCGCCGCTCGATGCCGAGGGACGCCAGCCGCTGCTCCACCCGGGCGTAGGCGTAGCGGACGGCCCGCCCGGCGTCGGGCTCGGACCGGAGGTCCACGGTGATGTCGGCCACCAGGGCCGCCGCCACGTCGTCGGCCAGCACCACGTCCTCGTCGGCCAGGTCCGCCTCCGAGGCGCCGACGATGGCCAGGCCCGGCTCGTCGGGCCCCACGTCCACCAGGTCCTGCACCAGCGGGATGCGGTTGCGCCGCAGGCCCGACAGCAGCAGCACGATCACCCCCGCCACCAGGGTGACGAGCGCGATGGTGATGATGGAGCCCCGAGTGCGGGGCTCGGCCCCGCCGTCGGCGGCGGTGGCCGGGTCGGCCCCGGCGGGCGCTTCGGGCAATGGATCGGTGGTGATGGTGTGGGACACCGAGGCGCCGGGGCTGGTGGTGCTGGGGAGCTCGTCCCGGGCCGCCGCTCCCAGCACGGCGGCGACGAGCACGACTACCGCCACCAGGCCGGCCAGCGCCACCCGGGCGGTCGGGCCCAACGCATCCAGGCCCCGGGCGGCGGCGGCGACCAGGCGGGATGCCCCGCGCCCGGCTCCACCCCCGGGGGACGTCGGGTGCCGGCCGCGGTTCGGCACGCCGGCCGCTCCCCCTCCGGCCAGCGCCGGCGCCGCCACCGGGACGGCGGCCAGGACGAGGGCCACCGGTACGAGCAGGCCCGGGAGGTTGCGGTCGGGTAGGGCGGCGCCGGCCAGGGCCGTCACCGGAGCCACTGCCGCCACCCCCACCCCGGTGGCCACCAGACGCCCGAGCACCCGGGGCCCGAGTCGGGACGGGCGGCGCAGGTCGATCGAGAGCCGAGATGCCTCGTGGCTCACCGCCAGCGCTGCGCCCAGCACGGCGGCCGCCGACCAGGGCACGGTGTCGGACGGGAGGACGATGCCGGCCACCAGGCCGAGACCGAGCCCCACGGCCAGAGCCGGTCGCCAACCGATCACCAGCCCCAGCCCCACGAACGCGGCCGAGGCTACGGCCGCCACCGCCACCAGGCCCCGTCCGGCCAGCCCGCCGGCCACCGCGCCGCCCACCACCAGCGCCCCGACGGCCACCAGCACGGCCACCCCGGTCAACAGCGACATCCGTCTCACGCCCGTCCCCCCAGCGAACCTCGGCCCACCGGCGCCACGGAAACTGCGTCATCGCAGCGTTGCGCGTCGCGAAGTCGACGGAAAGCGGAGGTCTCGCGACGCAGAACGCCGCCGGGGCGCGGGTTCCGTGATCCGGTTCGGCCGGAGCGGCACGACACCTTCGCCACTCGGAGCCGGTCCGGGGCCCGGCTCGGGGAGAAGGCCGGGTCCGGCGCCGGGGCCACACGGATCCTCACCGGGGGCTGGCTCCTGCTGCGGTCCGACGGCCGGCGGTGGCCCGGCGGGCCAGGGCGGCCACCACCTGCTCGATCGCCTGGTCAGGTTCCCACCGCACCACGGTGACCCCGCCCCGCCGGAGCTGCTCGGACAGCGCCGCCCGACGCAACCGCCACAGCCGACGGCCGAGCACCTGGGTGCGGTCGGGCCGTTCCGGCAGGTGCCCCTCGGCCGCCACCTCGATCACCGCCACCTCGTGGCCCCGGGCCCGCAGCTCCAGGGGCAGCTGGGCCGCTCCGGGGTCGAGCAGACCGGTGAGCGCCACGATCAGGATGCCCTCCCGCAGCTCGTGCAGCGGCAACTGCTCCACCCGGGGGGCCCGGAGGCCCGGTTCCACCTGGGTGTCGAGCAGGGCGTCGACCAGGCGGGAGGCGTGGAGACGCCCCAGGCCGGGGCGGTGCCAGCGGATGTGGCGCCCCACCTGCAGCACGCCCACCCGGTCGTGGACGGCCAGGTTGCTCTCGGCCAGGGCCAGCGCCGCCCGCACCGCCCGCTGGACCAGCCGGTCGCCCAGGGGGCCGAGGTCTCGGAACGAGTCGACGAGCAGCACGAGGTCACCCGAGCGGTCGGGGTGGCGCACGGTGACCCACCGTTCACCCCGGCGGGCCGAGGCCCGCCAGTTCACCGAGCGGGCGGTGTCGCCGGGGCGCCAGGGCCGCAGCTCGGCGAAGTCGGAGCCGTCGCCGTGGGCCCGGGAGCCGTGGGTGCCCACCCGGCGGTGGAGCTGGTTCGGCGCCACCACCGCCCGGCGGCTCCCGTCGGGCGGGTGGACCCGGACCCGCAGGTCGGGCCGGATCACCTGGGACGACACGAACAGGCCGAACCGGTCGCGGGCGATCACGGTGAGCAAGCCGGGGCTCGACACCCCCCAGCGGGTGGCCGTGACCGGGATCGTCACCACCGTGCGGCGCCGGGGCCCCACCTCGAGGAGGGCCTGGGCGGCACCGGGCGCAGCTTCCAACTCGGGCGGGAGATCGAGGCTCAGGTGGAGCCACGGGATCCCGGTGGAGGTGACGATGGTGACGGTCAGGTCGATCTCGTCGCCCTCGACGCAGCGGCCGGGGCCGCTCACCTCCACCGCCAGATCGGGCCAGCGGTGCAGGGCCGACCCCACCACCACCAGCACCACCAGGGGCGCCACTACCACCACCAGCTCGGGCCGGCCGGCCAGCACGGCCAGCCACAACCCCACCACGGCCACCGCCATCAACACCAGCAGCCGGGGGCTGGCCTGCTGGCCCGAGAACCGGCGGGGCCGGGCCGTGCCCCCCGCACCCACCCCGGCGGCCGGCGCCGTCACGGCCCGGTGGGGGCGGCGTCCAGGGCCGAGCGGTCGCCGGCGGTGAGGCTCGACGGGGTCGGCACCGAATCGAGGCACTCCTGGATCACGGCCTCCTCCCGCACCCCCCGCACCCAGGCCTCGGTCCGCAGCACCACCCGGTGGGCCAGCACCGGCACCGCGATCCGCTTCACGTCATCGGGGGTGGTGAAGCCCCGGCCGCTCAGCCCGGCCCGGGCCCGGGCCAGCTTCACCAGGGCCAGGCCGCCCCGGGGGCTGGAGCCGATCTCCAGGGCGTCGTGGGCCCGGGTGGCCTCCACCAGGCGGACGGCGTAGTCGACCACGTCGTCGCCGGCCTCGATCCGTTCCACGGTGGCCTGGAGCCGCCGGATCCCCTCGGCGTCGGTCACCGGCTGGAGGCGGGCCCGGTCGGTGCCCCGGTCGAGGCGGCGCCGCAGCAGCTCCCGCTCGTCGGCCGGAGCCGGGTAGCCCACGTGGATGCGCACCAGGAAGCGGTCGAGCTGGGCTTCGGGGAGAGGGTAGGTGCCCTCGGTCTCCACCGGGTTCTGCGTGGCGATCAGCAGGAACGGCTTGGGCAGGGGGTGGGACCGTCCGTCCACCGTGATCTGGCGCTCCTCCATGGCCTCCAGCGCCGCCGCCTGGGTCTTGGACGGGCTGCGGTTGATCTCGTCGCCGAGCACGGCGTTGGCGAACAGAGGCCCCGGAGCGAACGCCGGGGGCGTCCCGTCGAGCCCGGGCAGCACGGCACCGGTGAGGTCGGACGGGATCAGGTCGGGGGTGAACTGGATGCGGCTGAAGCTGAGGCCGGTGACCTCGGCCAGCGACCGGGCGATCAGGGTCTTGGCCACGCCCGGCACGTCTTCCACCAGCACGTGGCCGTCGGCCAGGAGGCCGGCCAGCACCAGCTCCAGGACGGGCCGCTTGCCCACCACCGCCTTCTCGATCTCGTCGATGATGGCCCCGCAGGTGGCGGCCAGCTCCTCGATCGTCACCCCGTGGTCCACCCAGCCTCCTCTCGGGAACAGACGAGTATGGTCGGCCCGGCGGTCAAACGGAAAGTCGTACGGCCTCCGGCCCCGGTAGGCGTCCCCTTGTCCGGGGCCGGTCGGGCCTCCTAGCTTGGGGGCGGCAAGGGGGAACCGATGCTGTTGCACGACGTACGGGTGCTGGACCTGACCGACCACCGGGGCGAGATCGGGCCGTGGTTGCTCGGCTGGTTGGGGGCCGAGGTGATCCGGGTGGAGCCGCCGGAGGGTTCGGCCGCCCGCCGGGCCGAGCCCCGCGTCGCCCCCGGCGTCGAGGGCAGCCCCAGCCTCCAGTTCGACGCCTACAACAGCGGCAAACGTTCGGTGGTGGTCGACCTGGCCAGCGCCGGCGGGCGGGCCGAGGCCCTCGATCTGGTGGCGGGAGCCGACATCGTGGTGGAGTCGGGCCCGCCCGGGCTTCTCGCCGCCGCCGGGCTGGGGCGGGCCGAGCTGGAGCGGGTGAACGACCGCATCGTGCACGTGCTGGTGACCCCGTTCGGGGCCGACGGCCCCCGGGCCGATCAACCCTGCTCGGAGCTGACGCTGGCCGCCCTGGGCGGCCCGATGAACCTCCAGGGGGTGCGGGAGCGGGCGCCGGTCAAGATCTCGATCCCCCAGGTGTGGCGCCATACCGGCAACGAGGCGGCGGTGGCGGCGCTGGTGGCCCTGCGCCGGATGGAGCTGACAGGGCGGGCCCAGTGGGTGGACGTGTCGGCCCAGGCCGCCATGACGTGGACGCTGCTCAACTCGATGGAGGCCCACGCCGTCCAGGGGTTCGATTTCGAGCGCACCGGCATGACGCTTCCCCTGGCCGTGCCCGTCGAGCTGCGCCACCAGGCCAAGGACGGCTTCTCGGCCCAGTCGCCGATCGGGGTGATCGTGGGCCCGTTCGTGCCGTGGCTGATCGAGGAAGGCATCGCCGGGCCCCACTGGGCCGATCAGGAATGGTCCACCTACGACCACCGGGCCCTGTCGGGCGAGCCCGTGAGCCCAACCTACGACGAGCTGACGGCAGCCGTCGACGAGCTGTGCTCCCGCTACACCCGCCAGGAGCTGCTGGAGCGGGGGTTGCGCTACGGGGCCACGTTCGCCCCGGTCAACACCGTGGTCGACCTCCTGGCCATCGACCACCTCGACCGCCGGGGCTACTGGCTGCACGACCCCGCCGACCCCCACCCCGACGGTGGCCGGCCGGTGCGCCGACCCGGGTCGCCGGTCACGATCGACGGGGTCCGCCTCCCGGCCCCACCGGCCCCCGCCCCCGCTCTGGGCGAGGCCGGCCCGGCGGCGACGCTGCGCCGGCCCGGGGGCCGGCGCGCACCCACCGACCGTCCCCCCGCCGACTTTCCCCTGGCGGGGATCCGAGTGGCCGACTTCAGCTGGATCGGCGTGGGGCCCATCACCGGCCGGATGCTGGCCGACCACGGGGCCACGGTGGTGCGCATCGAGACCGAGAAGCGGCTCGACACCACCCGGGCCCAGCCGCCGTTCAAGGACGCCGAGTTCGGGATCAACCGGTCCAACTTCTACGGCAGCTTCAACACGTCCAAGTGGTCGATGGCGGTGGACATGGGAACCGGGGCCGGTCTCGACATCGCCCGCCGCATGACCGACTGGGCCGATGTGGTGATCGACAGCTTCCGGCCCGGCACGATGGACCGCCTCGGTCTCGGGCCCGATGCCATCCACGCCCGCAATCCCCGGGCCATCACGGTCACCACCTCCCTGCTGGGCGGAGGCGGGCCGCTGTCGCCCCTGGCCGGCTACGGGTTCCATGCCGCCGCCATCGCCGGCTTCACCGATCTCACCGGCTGGCCCGATCTGGGCCCGGACGGCCCGTGGATGGCCTATACCGACACCATCGGGCCCCGGGTCCTGTTGCCGACGATCCTGGCCGCGCTGGACCGTCGGGACCGAACCGGTGAGGGGTGCCACATCGAGGGGGCCCAGCTGGAGATGGCGCTCCACTACCTCACCCCCGAGCTGCTGGCCTACCAGCGCACCGGCTGCCGCCCCGAGCGGATGGCCAACCGCGACCCGGTCATGGCCCCCCAGGGTGCCTACCCCTGTGCCGGGGACGACGAATGGGTGGCCATCACCATCCCCGACGACGAGGCGTGGGCTGCGTTCGGCGTCGCCGTCGGCTCCCCGCCCTGGGCCCGCGACCCGGCCCACGCCTCGGCCGCCGGGCGCCGGGCGGCCCACGACGCCCTCGACGCCGCCATCGGCGCCTGGACCGCGGCCCGCGCCGCCGCCGAGGTGGAGCGGCTGCTGGCGGCGGCCGGGGTGCCGGCGGGCAAGGTGCAGCGGACCCGGGACCTGTTCGCCGACCCCCAGTACGGGCACCGGCGCTTCTACCGGCATCTGGAGCACGCCGAGGTGGGGCCGGTGCCCTACGCCGGCCACCAGTTCCTGATCGAGGGGTACGGCAACGGGCCGCGCTTCGCCGCCCCGATGCTGGGCCAGCACACCTTCGAGGTGCTCACCGACCTCCTGGGCATGACCGACGACGAGGTGGCCGCCGCCGCGGCCGAGGGCGCTCTGGAATGACGGCGGTGTGACCGGCGGGGCCCGCCGGGTAGAGGGTGGGAATGGATGAGACGACGGTTCTCGATCTCGAACGGGCCGGCTGGGACGCCCTGTGCGACGGCACGGCGGCCGAGTTCTACGGCCGCACCATGACCCCGGGTGGCCTCATGGTGCTGGCCAACGGCCAGATCATGACGCGGGACCAGGTGGTCGAAGCCCTGGCCGCCTCACCGTCGTGGGCCAGCTACGAGATCAACGAACCCCGGCTCGTGCCGCTGGGAGTCGACTCCGTGGCCCTGGTCTACACCGCCCGGGCCCGCCGCTCCCCCACCGACCCGCCCTTCGTGGGCGCCATGACGAGCGTCTACGTCGCCTCACCCGACGGCGACGGCTGGCGGCTGGCCCTTTACCAACAGACGGTGGTGGCCAGCTAACGTCGGGGCCAGACAACCGGGGGGAGTCGAGCATGGTCACGCGCACGCTGGTGATCGGGGGGACCGGGCCCACGGGGCCCTTCATCGTCAACGGGCTCCGGGAACGGGGCCACCAGGTGACGATCTTCCACCGGGGCACCCACGAGATCCCCGAGATCCCGGCCGACGTCGCCCACATCCACGGCGATCCCCATTTCACCGAGACCATCGAAGCGGCCCTGGCCGGCCACACCTTCGACGTGGTGATCGCCAGCTACGGACGCATCCGCCTCATCGCCGAATCGCTGGCCGGGCGGGTGGGACGGTTCATCTCGGTGGGCGGGTTCGCCCTGTACCGGGGCTTCTCCAACCCCCGCCTGCTCCAGCCGGCCGGACTGCCCGCCCTGGTGCGGGAGGACCGCCCGCTGGCCGACGACGAGACCGAGGAGCGGTTCTCGATGCTGATCGCCCAGACCGAGCAGGCCGTGTTCCGCCACCACCCGGCGGCCACCATCTTCCGCTACCCCTACGTCTACGGTCCGTACCAGCTCGTGCCCCGCGAGTGGAGCATCGTACGCCGCATCCTCGACGGCCGGACCCGGATCCTGGTGCCCGACGCCGGCCACCAGCTGGCCACCCACGGCTGGGCCGGCAACCTGGGCCATGCCGTGCTGCTGGCCGTCGACCACCCGGAGGCCAGCGCCGGGAAGTCCTACAACTGCGGCGACCTCGACCAGTACATGATCAACCAGATCGTGGAGATCGTGGCTTCCACCCTCGGGGCGCCGCTGGAGCCGGTGGCGGTGCCGTGGGCCGTGGCCGGGTCGGCCAAGAGCCTGGTGCTGGGCAGCCGCCACCACCAGCTGATGGACCTGTTCCAGCTCCGCGCCGACCTGGGCTACACCGACGCCGTGCCGGCGGCCGAGGCCATCGCCCGCACCGCCCGGTGGTATGCCGACAACCGCCCCGACGCCTCGGTGGAGGAGCGGATGGCCGACACCTTCGACTACGCCTGGGAGGACCGGATGCTGGAGCACGCCGGCGCCTCCCTGACCCAATGGCGCACCGTGGCCCGCCACAACGCCGACGGCTCGCCCTACGAGCCCGAGCGGCAGCTGAGCCGCACGGCGTCGGGCAAGGCGTTCCTCCCCCACCCCTACGCCCACCCCAAGGACGTGGGTCAGGCCACCGACCACCGCGGCCGCTGAGACACAAGGCGATCTGTGGCGCCAGCGCGCAAAATACAGCGCCGGGCGCCACAGATCGGCTAGTCGGGTCTGAAGGCGGGGGTCCGGCTCACCCGATGATGTGCTCGGCCAAGGGCGGGAACCCGTTGAAGCCGACCGAGGAGTACGTGGTGGTGTAGGCGCCGGTCGACAGGAAGTCGACCATGTCGCCCTCGGCCAGCGCAAGGGGCAGGTCGTAGCCGCTCTTCTCGTACAACACGTCCACCGAGTCGCAGGTGGGCCCGGCCACGACGGCCCTGCCGGTGGGGCCGCCGTCGTGCGGTGTGCGCAGCCGGTACCGGATGGCCTCGTCCATCGTCTCGGCCAGCCCGTGGAACTTGCCCACGTCGAGGTAGACCCAGCGGGCCAGCTCGTCGACCGAGCGGTGCGACACCAGCACCACCTCGGAGCGCAGCACGCCTGCGTCAGCCACCAGGTAGCGGCCGGGCTCCACCATCACCTCGTCCAGGCCGCTCTCGCCCGGCGGGAACCAGGCGTCCAGGGCGGCGGTGATGGCCCGGCCGTAGTCGGCGATGGCGGGGGCGTGGTCTCGGTAGGAGCCGGGGAACCCGCCTCCCAGGTTCAACAGTGTGGGGCGGGCGCCCCGGTGTCGGGCCTGGCGGAACACGTCGGCCACCACGCCCAGGGTGTCGTGCCAGGTGGCCAGATCCCGCTGCTGGGACCCCACGTGGAACGACAGACCGCAGGTCATGCCGGCCTCGGTGCACCGGACGAGGAGCCGCTGGGCCTCGGCGGTGGAGCAGCCGAACTTGCGCGACAGGGGCCAGTCGGCTCCGCCGCAGTCGTGGAACAGGCGCACGGTCACCGCCGCACCGGGGGCGGCGTCGGCCACCTTGTCCAGCTCCTCCGGACAGTCGACGGCGAACCGGGTGACACCCACCGAGGCGGCGTAGGCCACGTCGCGCCGCTTCTTGATCGTGTGCCCGTAGGAGATCCGTTCCGGGGGCACGCCGACGGCGAGGCAATCATCGATCTCGGCCGGGCTGGCCACGTCGAACGAGGAACCCATCCGGTGGAGCCGTTGCAGGATCGGACGGGCCGGGTTGGCCTTGACGGCGTAGTAGACCTGCGCCTGGGGCACGGCGACGCGGAGTGCCGAGTACCGCTCGGCCACGACGTTGAGGTCGAGCACCAGGAACGGGGTGGGGGCGGTGGTGGTGGCGAGGAACTCCTCGATGGCGGGGCTGACGCCGGGATGGGGGGCGGGGTCGGTCGGGTTCACGAAAGCCTCCAGGGGGTCGAGCCGGGCGACGGGATGCCCTGCGGTAGAGGTCTCGGGAGGGCGAGAGCTGTCAAACGGTATCGGCTGCCATCCGGTGCCGACGCAGGATTTCTACCCCTCGGGCCGACCGATCAGGACCCACGGGGCCCAGTGATAGGGATGGGGGGTGTCGGCCGCCGCCGCCTCCAGGGCGTCGCGGAGGGCACCGGCCGGGCCCCGGCTGTGTCGGGTGCGGTACCAGCTGTCCATGATCCGGGTCGTGGTGGCGTCGTCGGCCAGCCACAGGCTGGCCATGACGCTCGACGCCCCCGCTCCGAGCACGGCCCGCACGAACCCGTGTCCCTCGGCCGCCGACCAGGCCGCCGGATGGCCGCCGTCGCCTGCCGTGGTGCAGGCGCTGAGCACCACGGTCCGCCCCGTCAGGTCGAGCCGGAGCAGGTCGGCGGCGCTCACCCACCGATCGCCGAGGCGGAGGGCGCTGTACATGGGATTGTCGGGCCGGTACACGGCGTGCCCGCACAGGTGCAGGTGGGCCGCCCCGACCAGCTCGGCCGTCACCCGGTCCCAGGTGGCGTCGGCCCCCAGCAGCAGCGTGGCCCCGCCCAGCGTGTCGGCCACCAGTCGGGCCTCGTCCTCGACCTGGGGGGCGAGCTCGTCGGCCACCCCGATCACCAGGGCCGGACCGGCGGCCGGGGGCGGGGCCGCCCGGCGGACGGCCAGGCTGGGGGCGTAGGAGATGACGTAGCGCCCCGACAGGCGCTCCCCTCCCCGGTGCAGGGCGTGGAAGGGCACGGCCCGCAGCGGCCCGTCGGGCACGATGACCAGCGGGGTGGTCCGGTCGCCGGCGGGCAGGGCGTGGGACACCGGGTCTATCAGGAGGCGGTGGAGCTGCTCCAGGACGCCGTCGGTGGCCGCCACCAGCTGGGCCAGCTGACGCCCCAGGCGATCACCGGCCGCCGCCACCCGTCCCATCTGCAGCCGCAACCGGTTCACCAGCTCCGCCACCTCGGCCTGGGAGGCGATGGCGGTCACCGCCACGGTGGGGTCGGATCCGGCCACGAACGCGTGGATCGCTCCGTTGGCGCAGCTGTAGGCGAGCACGGCCGTGCCGGAGGTGGCCCCGGACGCCACGGGCCGGGCGCCCGACGGCCGGGCGGCGGGGTTCGGGGCCGTCCCGTCGGCTGCATGGTGCCGCACCGCCCGCTCCGAGCGCTGGACCCGACGCAGGTTGTCCTGGTGCTCCAGGTCGACGAGGCGCTGGTGGAGGCGGTTGCGTCGCTCGGCTGTGAGCCCCTGGGCGAACAGCTCCCGCTGCACGGCCCGGAGCTCCACCAGCTCGTCGTCGTCGGCGGGCCCGGCCGACGGCGGGACCGTGAGCCCGGCCATCAGCTCGCCCAGGGCCCGGGATTTGGCCCGTTCGGCCAGATCGAGGGCCCGCTCCGCCACGTCGGCCGCAGCGACGGCGGGATCGGCCGATGGAGCGGTCAACAGGAGGTGGAGCAGGTCCTCGTAGGGCGAGCGCCGGTCGTCGAGGTAGCGGCTGAGCAGGGCGTCGTCGCTCAGCGTCCCCCGGGTCGACTCCAGCGCCTCGATCGAGGCCAGCAGGTGCTGTTCGGCTTCAGCCGTCTCCCCCCGGGCGGCCAGACACCGCCCGAGCGCGTGCTCGACCTCGGCCACCAGCGGCCGTAGCGGCAACTGCCCGGCCACGGCCCGGGCCGCCCGCAGGCCGGGCAGCGCATCGGCGGGGCCGTTCCCGAGGTCGGCCAGCACCAGGCCGGCCCGCACCTCGGCCACCAGCAGCCGGTGGGCCCGGGCCAGGTCCAGTGCCTCGGTTGCGTCGGTCCGGGCCCCGTCGGGCGAGCCCTGGGCCTGGGCCAGCCGGGCCCGGTCCACCAGCGCGCCGGCCAGCCAGCCGTGGTGCCCGGACTGGCGGAACCGGGCCACGGCGGCATCCATGGCGGCCATCGCCTCGGACCGCCGGGCGAGGCCGGCCAACGCCAACCCCCGGCCCCACTGGACCCGGGCCTGCTCGATCACCAGATCCGACCCGTCCAGGAATCGGGCGGCCTCGTCGAATGTGGCGAGGGCCTCGGGCAGCAGGCGCAGCTCGAGGTAGGCCCGTCCCGCCACCAGCGACCGCTCGTGATCGCCGGTGGGGGCCTCGATGGAGGCCAGGGCGTCCCGGGCCTCGTTCAGGGCCACCAGGCACCGGTCGAGCTCACCCCGCTGGAGATGGGCCTCGGCGGTGTGGGTGAGCGCCCCGGCCAGGAGAGCCCGGAAGCCGCCCTGGCGGAAGACCTCGGTCACGGCATCGAGGGCGTCCAGGGCCTCGCCGTGGCGGCCCAGGTCCAGCAACAGCAAGGCCCGGTCGTAGCGGACCTCGGCCTCGGCCCGGGCCTCGCCGGCCCGCCGGTAGCCGTCCTCGGCCCGGTCGTAAGCGGCCAGGGCCTGCTCGAAGGCGCCCATCAGCTCGTGGCACAGGGCGGAGTTCTGCTCGGCCGCCGCCAGGAGCTCGGTCCGCTCCTTCTCGGACCGGTCGGGCGCCAGCTCCCGGCTCCGACCCAGCGCGTCGACGACGGCCCGGCTGGCCGCCAGGGCGTCGCCGTGGCGGCCCATCTCGTTGAGGATGTGGGTGCGTCCCAGGTTCGTTCGCAGCGCCGACCACCACGCACCGGCCGCCTCGAACCCCGCTCGGGCCCGGTCCAGGAGGACCAGGGCCGTCTGGAGCTCGCCAGCGGCGGCCGACGCCTGCGCCAGCGCATAGTCGGCCGCCGGCCCGACCTCGGCCTCCAGACCGGCGGCGATCGCCCCGTCCCGGGCCAGGCGGGCCAGCCGGGCTCCGGCCCCCGGATCGTCGCGCATCACCCGACGGGCCAGATCCACCACGGCGCTCAGCCCCTCGGCGTCGCCCAGCCCCAGCGCGGCCAGCACGCCCACGTCGGGGGGTGTGGCGCCGGCCGCCGCGGCGAGCCGTTCGAGGTGCTCGTCGGCCGTCATGTCGGGTCGAGATCAGCGAGGATGGTACGCAGCTTGTCGAGGCACCGTCCCCGGGTGGGGCCGATGCTCCCCACCGGGAGGCCGAGCTCGGCGGCCACGTCGGTGTAGGGCCGGGGCTCGGGCGTGAAGTACAGAGCCGACAGGAGACGGGCGCACCGGTCGTCGAGCTGGCTGAGGCCCTGGTGGAGCCACTCCATCTCTTCCACCCGCCGGGCAGCGGTGGATTCGTCGACGGGCGGGGCCGCCTCCGGGTCGTCGGCCGGCGACTCCCGGCGCATCCGTTCCACATGGCGCCACGTCTGGCGGCGGGCCACGGTGGCCAGCCAGGCGCCGAGGCGATCCTCGCTCTGGATCGACGCCAGGCTGCCCATGAGGATGGCGAACGTCGACTGGGTCACGTCATCGGCGTCCACCGGGCTCAAGCCGAAATTGAGCGGGATCGAGTAGACGAGACGGACGTACCGGTCGACGAGGAGCCGCCAGGCGCGATCGTCGCCGGCTCGGCACGACTCAAGCAACGAGTTGTCGCCCATCACGATCTGCTACGGCTCCTCGCTCACCACCCCCCAGACCTAGCGGCCCCCAGAGTAGCCGCGCCGAGCGGGCGGACCGGTGCCATGGGGCCCGGGCTATCGCGAAGCCACCGCGGCGGCGGCGTCGATCCGACCCGACCCGAGGTCGCCGGCCATCTTCGGGTTGATCCGGTCCACCGAGGTCGCCGTGGCGGTGATCACCCTGCTCACCTCGGCCGGCGAGGCCGCCGGGCGCCGGGCCCGGACCAGAGCCGCCTCCCCGGAGACGAACGGGGTGGCCATCGAGGTGCCGCTGTTGGCCGCATAGGAACCGGCGGGTAAGGCGTAGGCGGCATGGATGGTCTCTCCCGGAGCGACCACGTCGACCCACCGTCCCCGGTTGGTGAAGGTGGACGCCACATCGCCCGGGCCGACCGAGGCCACGGCCAGGGCCCCGTCGGCCGCGCCGGGATACATCCTGCGGTCCTTGCCGTCGTTCCCGGCGGCCCCCACCACCAGCACGCCGTCCGCCGTCACCCGGGCCACGGCGTCCTTCAGCAGGCTGGCCGAGCCGTGGGTGCCGAAGCTGGCGTTGATCACCTGGGCCCCGTGGGAGGCGGCCCACAGCATGCCCTCCGTCACCGCCCACAGGCTGCCCGAGCCGTCGTCGTCGAGCACCCGAACCGGCATGATGCGGGCACCGGGGGCCACCTGGCGGACGATCCCGGCCACATGGGTCCCGTGACCGGCCCCTTCATCGATCGTGCCGTCGCCGTCGTCATCTCGGCCGTTGCTGGTCTCGGCCGGGACGCCGTCGCCGTCGACCATGTCCCACCCGGGAACGAGCCCGCCCGCCAGCGCCGGGTGGTCGAGCTGCGCCCCGGTGTCGAGCACGGCCACCACCACGCCGGAACCGGTGCTGAGCCGGTGCGCGGCCGGAAGGCCGATGGCGTCGAGGGCGTAGGCCGACACGGCGGGTACCGGGGTGCCCTCGGCCCAGGCGTACACCCGCCAGGCGTACACCCGGTCCTGGTCCACCTCGGGCGGGGTGAGGGTGGTGTTGGCGGTGGCGTCGACCACGCCGGGCGAGGCCGCCATGGCGTCGGCCAGGGCCTCGGCGTCGGCCCCGGCGGGGATCGACACCAGATAGGTGTCGGGCAGGCCGCTGGACGTGGCGACCAGCGTGGTGCCGAACGCCTCGTTGATGGCGGTCACGGTGGTGACCGCCGGATCGATCGTGACCGCCACCTCGGTGACGGGCGGTTCGAACCCGTCAGCGTCGGCCGACGCGGCAGGGCCGACCGCCAGCGCCGTCACACCGGCCAGGAGGGCCATCGCCCACAGGATCGGCGTCAGCCGGTTCCGTCGCCGCCACGGGGTGGGGAGGGGGTAACGGGCGGTACGGGCCATCACGAGTGCTCCTGGGGATCGGGGTCGACGCCGTCGCCGGCCGGGGGCGTGAGGTCCAGGTGGACCGGGCCGTGCGCCGTGTCGATGGTGAGGCTGATCTCCGCCCACCCGGCCGGCAGCTCGACCAGGGGGAAGCTGAACTCACCGGCGGCGTCGGCCACCGCCGCCAGCCGCCGATCGCCGGCCACGAGCTCGACGGGGCGGGCCGGGTCGTCGGCGAACAACTGGCCGTCGATCCGGGTGCGGCCGTCGACAGGGGGAACGACGCTCACCGCCACCTCGACCTGGCCCGCCTCGAACAGCAGCTGGCGGGGCTCGGCCACCGGGACACCCCGGGCCCCGGCCAGCAGCGGGCCGCCGAGGCCGGTGTCCTGGACGAGCTGGGCCACCACGCCTCCGGCGGCGGCGGCCAGACGTTGGACCAACGACGGCCGCACCGGCATCAGGGCGTGGAGACGGGCCACCAGATCGGGCGGCACCTCGGCGAACGTCACCGGGCCCGCTGCCCGGTGGAACCAGGCGACCCAGTCCCGGGCCGCCGCCACCGAGGCGTCGCCCGAGGCCAGCCGCTCACCGACGGTACGGGCCGCAGCGGGATCGAGGCGGCCTTCGGCCAGGTCGACCAGCAGGGTGAGCTCGGGAATCTCGGTCATGGAGGTGCTCCGTCGGAATAGTCGTGCGTCCAACAGTGCACGGCACCGGACCGCCAGATACGCTACAGACGCGATCTTGGACGTCGGGTGGTACAGGTACCCATGAGACCTTGGTACTACGACCGCGAGCTGGCATGTCCATGTATCTGGGGCCGGTGCCGGTCGCACTGTTGGTCCGTCACCACGACGGCTCCACCCCGTCTCCGTGACGGGCCGGTTCCCGGAGGGGCTCCCTCCATTCCGGGACCGGTCCACTCCATCGCCCAACCCGCCCGCCGGCTCCGAAACCGAGGTTCACCAAGGTGCTCACCCAGCCGCCCACACTGCGATCCGAGGCCCTGACCCCGGTGCGGCCTGGGCGCGGGGCCGGCGCCCGGCTCCTTCCCGGCCTGCGTCGACCCCAGGCGCCCTCCCCTCGCACCGCGATCTGCCTTCTGCTGGCCCTGGCCCTGGCCGTGACCGGAGCCACCGCCGCCGGGCACCTGCCCGGGCTCGGCGGCGCCCGTCCCGGGCCCGCCGGCCGGGCCGAGGGCCGGGCGGCCATGCTTGAGATCCTGGAGGCCCACCACTACCGCCCGTTCGACGCCGCCCCTCTGTCCGACGCCCCGGTGGCGGCCTGGTCGTCGCTGCTCGACGACCCGTCCACCCGCCTTGTGCCGGCGGCCGACGTGGCCCACCGGAACGCCGCCGAGGCGGCGGGTCACGTGGGCATCGGAGCCCGCCTCCGGGCCACCAAGGACGGGACGGTGGAATTGACCGCCGTGACCGACGGCTCCCCCGCCGCCAACGGCGGTCTCCGCCCCGGCGATCAGGTGCTCACGGTCGACGGCACCGCCGTGAGCGGGCTCGACGTCGAAGCCGTGACCGACCTGATCGAAGGGCCCGAGGGTTCGGTGCTGGCCGTGTCGGTGATCCGGCCGGGGGCGGAGGTATCGGTGACGGTGCAGCGAGGCACCCTCAAGCAGGGAACGGTGGAGGCCCGGCTCCGCCGCTGGGAGACGGGGCTGGTCGGCGTGATCACCGTGCCTGAGCTGATCCCCGGTGCCGCCGTCGAGCTGCGAGCCGCTGTCGACCGCCTCCGGAGCGAGGGCGCGGAGGCGTTCGTGCTGGACCTGCGGCGCAACCCGGGGGGGCCAATGGCCGAGGCGGTCGACGCCGCCGCCGCCTTCCTGCCCGCTGGCTCCGCCGTGGCCACCGAGGTCGGCCGGACGCGCCCCACCGTCACGTTCCGCACCAGCGGGGCGCCGCTGGAAGCGGAGGCCCCGCTGGTGGTCCTGGTCGACGACCTCACGGCGGGTACGGCCGAGGTGCTCACCGGTGCGCTGGCCGACAATGACCGGGCCCTCGTGGCCGGCACCATCACCGCCGGGCGGAGCGGGTTGCAGGAGCGGTACCTCCTGCCGGGCGGCGACGCCCTCCAGACCACCTATGCCTCCTACGTGACGCCGCTCGGCCGTACGCTCGAACGCAACGGGATTCCCCCCGACGTCGCCCCGCCCACCAGCCCCGGCCACGTGACCCAGCCCCCGCCGCCCGATGGTTCGGGAGACGTGGCCCTCGACGTGGCCCTCCGGGCCGCGGTGAGCCAGCTGCCTCGGCTCTGATCCCACCCCGGCGGCGAGCTAAGCTCGGCCCGAGCGCCCGACCAACATCCAGCGGTACGGGAGCCAGGGGGATTGCCATGGGGAGCGGCTCATCAGCCACGTATTGCCCGATCGATCCGGCGGTACAGGAGAACCCGTACCCCTATTACGAAGACCTTCGCCGCGGGCCGTCGGTCACCTACCTCCCGGAGGACGACCTGTGGGTGGTTCCCCACTACCGGCCGGTGTGGGAGATCGTCCGCAATCCGGAGTCGTATTCGTCCAAGGCGCTGCGGGCCCTGCCGGTCAACGCCACCAGCGTGCGTCCCGGGCCCCGCCCCGATCTCCGGGAGCTCGATTCCCGGCTGGCCCGGAGCCTCATCGTGACCGACCCACCCGACCACACCGCCATCCGGCGGCTGGTGTCCCGTCCCTTCACCCCCCGGTCGATCGCCCGCCTGGAGCCGCGGGTCCGGGCGATCTGCCAGGAACTGGTGGACGAGCTGGTGACGGCGGGCGGCCGAGGGGAGGCCGACCTGGTCACCCATCTGGCCGTGCCCCTGCCCGTGATCGTGATCGCCGAGCTGCTGGGCATCCCGCCCGAGCGCCGCACGGACTTCAAGCGATGGTCGAACGCCCTGGTCGGCCTGCTCGACGGGGCCGGCGATCCGGCGGCCAACCAGGCCGAGTTGAAAGAGATGGCGGCCTACTTCTACGAGATCACCCAGGAGCGGGCCCGGGCCCCGCGGGACGATCTCATCAGCGGGATCATCGCCGGCGCCCGGGAGGCGGGCGAGGAGATGGACCCACGCAGTCTGGTGGCCCTGTGCACCCTGCTGCTGGTGGCCGGCAACGAGACCACCACCAACCTGATCGGCAACCTCTACCAGGCCCTGTTCGACCACCCCGACCAGCACGGCATCGTGAACGGTCTCGACGACCTGTCGCCGGTGGTGGAGGAGATCCTCCGTTACGACACCTCCATCCAGGGCATCGTGCGTCTCACCAACCACGAGGTGACGATCGGCGACACCACGCTGCCCGCCGACGCCCTGGTGATGGTGCTGTTCGGATCGGCCAACCGGGACGGCTCCCGCTGGGACCGGGCCGAACGGTTCGACGTCACCCGGCAGCCCCAGGATCACCTCGGCTTCGGATCGGGCATCCATCTCTGCCTCGGATCCCACCTGGCCCGGCTGGAAGTGAAGGTGGCGGTCGACGTGCTGCGCACGAGGCTGGCCCGGCTCGAACCCCGTGCCGCCGGCACCCGCACCCGGTCGGTGATCATGCGGGGCTTCACCTCCCTTCCGGTGGCGGTGGAGCCGGTTTAGCCCCTACCGGCCCCGGACGCGCCGGTGCCCGGCCGTCGGTAGGGCCGGGCACCGGAAGGGGGGCTGGTTCAGCTGGTGGCGGGCGGCGTGCTCGACGGCGTGGTCTCTGCCGTCGTGGTGGTGCTCGCCGCCGTCGTGGTCGTCGACTCGCTGGCTGGCGTGGAGGCGGTGGTGGAGGTCGCGGTGGTGGCCGTGGTCTCGACCGTCGTCGTCACCGTGGTGGGGGGCATCGTGGTGGTGGTCTCCGCCGGCTGGGTGAAATCGATCGGCGGCGTCACCCCGTAGAGGATGTTCCGGGCCGAGATGTCGAGGTAGAGCCGGTTGTTGTTGTTGTCGTTCGACACCATCTCGTTGCCGATCTTCTTGGCCTGCTTGGCCGTCGTCCCCGGGGGCATCTGCACCAGGAAGGAGCCCAGGGTGTGGCCGGTGTGTGAACCATCGTTGTTGTTCGACACCATCGTGATCTTGTAGACCCCGTTGCCCTTGTCCTCGGCCTGGGTCCACTCCTTATCCAGGGTGTGGGTGTAGCCCATGTCGATGATCGTGTCGGGGCTGAGCGGGGTGGTGATGTCGCCGAAGGGCTGCACGGAGTGGAGGTAGTGGTTGAGCTTCTGCTCCCGCTCCTTGCCCCGCATGGCCTCGAAGTCCACCCCGGCCAGCAGAGACAGCTTGGCCTGGGTCTGGGGGGTGAGGTTCTCCCAGTCGTTCAGCTCGGTGAGCCGCTTGGCCACACGCCGCTCCAGCTCCTCGCCCTTGACCCTGGGGTCGTTCTTCTTCACGTCGCTGACGGCCTGCTCGATGACCGCCCGGAGGCCGGTGATGGTGGACCGGGCCTGGATCTGACCCGGAGCCACCTCCTGGTAGGTGCCGTAGGCGCCCTGATCGGGGGCCAGCAGCTTGGTGCCGAGCTCCGCCGTCACGTGGTCGAGGTAGGTGTGGTAGTCGATCTGGTGGATGTGGTCGCCGTCGTTGTTGTCGCCGGTGTTGTTGTTCCCACCGCCACCGCCACCGCCACCGCCGTTGCCGCCGCCACCGCCGTTGTCCGGCTGAGGTTGGGGAGCGGCGGTGGTGCCCGGGGCCGCCTCGGTGGTGCCGGGCTGCACGGCGGCGAAGTAGTCGAGGTCGGCCGCCGGCAGCGCCAGCGGGCTGAACTGGGCGAAGCGGGCGAGCTGCCCACCGGCACCGGTGGCCTGGATCGCCGTCTCGACGTCTTCGGGATCCTTCTCCGAGACCTTCAACGCGACGAGGCTGACCGCACCTACAAGGAGCCCGACGACCAACACGATGATCTGACGAGCAGCGGGATACCGACTCACTGGGACCGTCCCCAAAAACCAATTCCGGAGATGTCCGCTCTCCGGAGGCCGGCTGCCCCGGGGGGCAACGTAGCAGCGCAATGGGTGAATGTGAAGGTTATGCGACAAGATCCAGAGGCTTTGGGTGAAAATGCCCACAACCCCAGGTGGGGGCGGTGACGTCAGCCGCTGGAGGGCAGGAACTGGTCGCCCAGGCGGAGCAGGGCCTCCTGGGTGGCCGACGCCACCAGCTCACCGGCCTCGTTCCACAACGAGGCCGTGGCCAGGCCCCGCCCGTGGCCCACGGTGACGGCCCGCTGGTCGAGAAAGTGCCACTGGTTCAGGTCGAAGGGACGGTGGAGCCACATGGCATGGTCGAGGCTGACGAACACCACACCCTCGCTGCCCCAGGTGGCACCCCAGGGGGCGGCCACGTTGTCGGCCAGCGACTCGTCGCTCTGGTAGGCCAGGATGGCCGTCTGGAGGTGGTGGTCGGTCGGGAGCGGGGAGGCGGCCCGGAGCCACAGCCGTATGCCCCGGGTGGCGGTCTGGTCGCCGGCGGCCGGGCGCCAGGGCGCCTCCACCGTACGCAGGTCGAGCCCGTAGTCCCGCAACGCCCAGTCGGCCGGTAGCGGTAGGGGGTCGAGCCCGGCCATCAGCTCGGCGTGGGTCGGCAGCGTGTCGGGGCGGGGCAGCCGGCCGAAGTCGCCCGGCGGCTCGGCGGCCAGTGAGGGCCCACCTTCGCCCGTGGCGAACGACGCCATCAACTCGAACTGGGTGGGGCCGTCGTCACCCTGTGACGTGCGGACGCGACGGGTGCAGAAGCTGCGGCCGTCCCGGACCCGCTCCACCTGGTGGGTGTAGGGCTGACCGGGCTGCCCGCCCCGCAGGAAGTAGGCGTGGAGGGAGTGCATCAGGCGCTCGGGGTCCACGGTGGCCTGGGCCGCCGACACCGCCTGGCCCAGGAAGTGGCCCCCGAAGGTGGCGTCGACCCCATCTCGGCTCGAACCCCGGCCCACGAACCGGTCGGGGCCTGCGGGCTCCACCGACACGGTGGCGATCAGATCGGCGACGGCGTCAACGGTGCTCATGGCCCCCGACGCTAGTGCCCGGGCACCGGCCGGTGCCCGGAAAGGTGGGGGCTACCGGGTGGTGCTGGCGGCGGCGGCCAGCTCGGGCGGGAGTGGGGCGGGCCGG
This sequence comes from Acidimicrobiales bacterium, assembly GCA_041394285.1. GTDB lineage: Bacteria > Actinomycetota > Acidimicrobiia > Acidimicrobiales > SZUA-35 > CADEDH01. The sequence goes on from JAWKIL010000002.1 coordinate 383,093, forward strand.
TGGGTGTCCGGGTCGAGGTTGACGTGGATCATGCGGGCGCTGACGCAGCGGGTGCCGGCCCGGGTGATCTCGAACGCGATGGTGAGGCTGGTGGTGCCCGCTTCGTCCACCCACGTCCGCAGCTCGTAGGGGTCGGCCAGACCCAGTTGGGCGTGGTAGCTGATGTTGGCGTTCACCACCGGGGTGATGGGCCACGGGCCGAGTCCGCGAGGTCGGAGCCCGAGGGCCAGGTACAGCTCGGCCTGGGCCCGGGTGAGCCAGGCGGTGACGGCGCCGTAGTAGATCAGGCCGGAGGAGTCCGTGTCGGACAGGCGCACCCGCTCCCGCACCACGATGGCGGGCACGTCGCCCCGGCCCCCGGCCGGCTCGAAGCGCACCGAGCACCACTCCGGTCCTGGCACGGGATCATGATCGGGCAGGGGCGGCTGCGCCCCGCCAGGGGTCGGCTGCTCAGCGGTCGTCACCCCGACAGCCTGGCAGATCTCCGGCCCCAGGCCCATGCCCGGGCTGCGGGCGGCGACCACCGCCAGCGATCTCCGGTTGCGGTATCGCGTCCTGCCCGACGCGATACCGCCCGCGCTCAAGCGTGGGGGTCAGCGGGTGGGGCGGGCGACCCGGCCGGGGCGGGCCCCGGTGTCGACGTCGTGCTCCCGTACCGCCACACCGTTCACCAGCGTGGCCACGTAACCCGACGCCAGCTGCAGGAACCGCTGGCCGCCGGCCGGCAGGTCGCTGCGCAGCTCGGGGCGCTGGATGTGCAGCCGGTCGAGGTCGACGATGTTCACGTCGGCCCGCTTGCCCACCTCCAGGGTGCCCCGATCGGCGAAGCCGTAGACCCGGGCCGGCACACCGGTGGCCTTCGCCACCACCAGCTCGATCGGGAGCCGCTCACCCCGGGTCCGGTCCCGCACCCAGTGGGTGAGATGGAAGGTGGGGTTGGTCATGTCGCAGATGAAGTTCACGTGGGCGCCGGCGTCGGACAGGCCCGACACCGTGTTGGGGTCGGCCAGCATCTCCCGGCACACGTCGAGGTTGCCCTCCACGTAGTTCGCCCCGAACAGCACGTACACGGCGGTGCCGCCGTCGTCGAGCAACCGGTCGTACAGGTACTCGACCGGGTCCCGGCCGGCCGCCCGGGCCTGGGCCCCCAGGGCCTGGTCGAGCGTGGGCTCGTAGTCGATCGGGTCGCCCATGGGGAACGTCCGGTCCAGCGCCACCCGGAACAGCGGGGGCAGGGCGTTCTCCATCGACCCCGGCCGCTCGTCCCGCACGTCGCTCTCGGCCAGGATGGCCGCCTTCACCTCCGGCTTGGCCAGCTCCGCCGCCAGCGCCGCCGGCGACAGGCCCTTCAGCTTCAGGTAGGTGGGACGCTGCATGAACAGGTGATAGCCCCGCAGCGTCGTGAGCACGGTCCCGCCCCGGGGCGCCACCATCGGGTGGAGGCGGGCCCCGGCCGCGTTCTCCTCGCCCGAGATCGACAGGGCGTGGCGCCAGGCGTCTTCCGGCTGGTTGGTCTGGAAGGTGGAGAACACCACCGGCTGCCCGCTGGCCCGGGACAGGCGACCCAGCATCCGGACCTCCTCGGCCACCGTGGCCTGCTCCTTCTTGGGTCCCATGTACTCACCGACGGCGCTGGCGGGAATGGCCTGGAAGACGGCGCCCCCGCCCCGCCGGATGCCTTCGGCGATCCCGGCCAGCTCCTGCTCGGGGGCGAACGTGCCGGGCACGGCATAGCCCGACATGGCCCGGTGGCCCCGGATGCGGGAGGTGGAGAAGCCGGCGGCCCCCGAGGCCACCGCCTCCTCCACCAGCGTGGCCATGAGGGCCAGATCCTCGGCGGTGCAGTCCTTCGATCGGACCGCCCGCTCCCCCATCACATAGAAGCGCAGGGCGCCGTGGGCGATCTGGGCCGCCACGTCGAGCGTCCACTGCCGCCGGTCGAGGAACTCGAGGTACTGGGGGAACGACTCCCACTCGCCCCACGGCATGCCCTCGTACAGGGCGGTGCCGGGAATGTCCTCGACACCCTCCATCAGATCGATCAGATCGGGGATGGCCCCGGGCGGGGCCGGGGCGAACCCGACACCGCAGTTGCCCATCACCACCGTGGTCACGCCGTTGGCGCTGGATCCTTCGAGCTGGTCGTCCCAGGTCACCTGACCGTCGTAGTGGGTGTGGGCGTCGACCCACCCGGGGGCCACCACCGCCCCGTCGGCGTCGATGGTGCGCCGGGCGGGGCCCTCGACCCGCCCGACCGCCACGATCCGGCCGTCGGCGATGGCGAGGTCACCGGTGAAGGGCTCGCCGCCCGTGCCGTCGACGATGGTTCCGGCCCTGATGACTGCGTCGAACATGTTCCCACTCCTGGTCGACGGGTGTTCGGTTCACGAAACGCTAGTTGGGAGCCGGGCGTGGGGTCAGATTCCCGCCGCCCGGGCGACGATGCTGAGGGGCGTATACACTCGGTGGTCGCTCGTTCGCCACGCCGGTGCCCGCCCACCGGTGGGAGAAGGTACGCCCATCGTGGATGTCTGGACCTCACACGGAGACCTCCTCCGCTGGTGGCGCTCGGACATCGCCGGGCTCACCCAGCAGCAGGCCGCCGAGCGTCTCAACGTCCAGCCCAGCGCGCTGTCCAACTGGGAGCGGGGCACCCGCGCCATCTCGCTCGACCTGGAAGATGTCGACAACGCGCTCAAGGGCGACCGGGCCCTGTGCGGCCTGCTGTGGGGGTTCGGCACCCCGGACGGCCTCGAGCCCGGGCGGGTGTGGACCAAGGTGTTCACCGGACCGTCGGCTCCGGTGTGGATGTGGGTGCGGTCGGTCTCACCCCGGATCGAGCTGGCGGCCGAATGGGGCGTGGCCCGCATGGAGGACACCGTCGAGCTCGGCCCCAACGGCGCCTTCATCATCAACCCGGTGTCGTTGCCCGACTCGCCGGTGGTCATCCACACCGATCAGCCCGTGTGGATCGACTTCGGCTGGGGTGAGCTGCCCGCCGACGTGCCCGGCGCATCGGTGATTCCGGCCGTCAGCCGCCTGATCCCCAGCTCGGCCGACGGGGCCTTCATGCACATGTTCCGCACCAACCTGGCCGCCCGCCTCCAGGCCGATGCCGACGATCCCGGCGGCCTGGCCGGCCAGCTCCCGGCCTCGGCCATGGGGTTCGCCCGCCCGGCCGGCCAGCGGGGTGAGCCGCCGCTGCTGTGGCCGCCCGCTCCCGAGGGGATCGATGCCGTGGAACGGGCCCGGTACACCCGGCTGCGCACGGCCCGGGGCCTGTCGCTGCCCGGCCTGTCCGACCGGTTGGCCCGCACCACCGGCCTGGAGGCCAGCCGGGACACGCTGCGGCGCTTCGAGACCGACGTGGGCCGACCCCACCATCCGATGCTGCCGGTGGCGCTCGACCACGCGCTGGGGGCCGAGGGCCGGCTGGCCGTGCTCCAGATCCGGGCCAGCCGGGGCTCGGGAGCGGTGCACTTCCCGCCCTACTGGCGGGGTCCGGTGTGGCTGGCGTTGAGCCCGGCCGCCGCCGACATCATGGGCGGCTCCTGCCAGGTCGGGCTGCAACGGGGCAAGTGGCAGCGCACCGTCGTCGTCGACGGCCCCGAGTCGTTGGTGTCGTTCCATTGGTTCGATCCGTCGGTGCCGCTGCGGATCGACGCCGACCACGGGATCACGTGGGCGGCCGGGGTGGGCCGGCGGGCCGGCACCACACCCATCGATCAGAACTGGGCTCCCAACAGCTACGAGGTGGCCCTCGACGCGGTGAAGACAGTGGAACAGGCCATCCTGGCCGCAGCCGACCGGATCCACCCGCCCGACGTCTGCTGACCCCGGCCCTCCCCGGCGCCGGCATGGTCTCTGACCAGGACATGTGACGATCCTGCGCATCACGCTGGACGGCGCGCCGATCCTGACGTTGAGTAGGGCCCAGGAGACGGCCCCTCGGGGCCGACCCCCGACCCAGCCAACGGGCGACCAGGGCGACAACCGGTCGGGCTCTCTGGACAAGAGTGGAGCGACGCGCCCGATAGGGAGTGCCAGCACGCGGTTTTAGCTGACACCTACCCGCCGCAAGTGGGCGCATCGCTCCACCCCAGAGGGACGCTACCCCGGCTGGTGGACGGCGTCGAGAGGCTTGCGCCGTCCCGTGAGGGTGAAATCAGTTCGTTGTGGCCGCACGGTCCGGGGCGATCTCAGAGACCGGCCCGCTGGAGGAACGCAGCGACGGCCGCAGCCGCCTGGGCACCGTCGGCTTCGGCGGCAGCGGCCCGGGCTCCGGTACCCCGGCGCACGTCGCCGGCGGCGAAGAGGCCGGCGGGGGCGCCATGGACGGCGAAGTGGTGATCGACCGGTAGGCGCCCGTCGGGGTCCAGGTCGACCAGCGCCGCCACCGGCTCGCTGTTGGGTACCGGATCGAGCGCGCCGAACACACCGCCGGCGGCGATCGCCGCCCCGGAGGCCGTCTCCACCCCGGTCACCCCTCGGCCGTCGTCGGCCATCGTCACCCCCGTCACCGGCTGGCCGGTCAACACCGTCACCGGGCCGGCCGCCACCGCCGCCGCCACCCACGACGGATCGGCCACCGGCTCGGGCCCGGCCACCACCACCGTGACCGCCGCCGCCGTCTCGGCCAGCGTGCGGGCCTCGGCGAAGGCCACCGGCCCGTCGCCCACCACCACCACCGATCGGCCGGCGAAGAGGCCACCGTCGCACACCGCGCAGTACGAGACGCCCCGCCCCTCCAGCGAGCCGTCGGCGTCGCCGGGCAGCGGGCGGGGCCGGCATCCGGTGGCCACCAGCACGGCACGGGCCTGCAGCCCATCCCGGTCGCTCTCCACCGGCACCGTCCAGGTCCCGTGGGCCCAGGTCGGGGTGCCGGCCCGGCCCATCGTGACCGTGGCCCCGGCGGCCAGCGCCCGCTCCCCCAGCACCGCGGCCAGGTCCCACCCGGCGATCCCCTCGGGATGGTCGGGGTGGTCGGGCAGGTGGTCGACGTTGATCAGCGCTCCCCCGATGCCGAGCGGGTCCACCACCACGACCACGAACCCGTCGGCCGCCAGCCGGGCCGCCGCCGTGGCCCCGGCCGGGCCGCCCCCGAGCACCGCAACGTCGACCATGGCCGCCCCTCCCCCGTTCATCCCACCGGCCGGCTCACCGGCGCCGAGCCCCCGCCCCAACCCGGGACCACCGTGGCCTTCACCCCGGTCCCGCCCGTGACCACCACCAGCGGTTCCCGTCCGGTGCCGGCCGCCGCCACCTCGGCCCGCAGCCGGGCCCCGTCCCAGCCGTGACGGTCGAGGAACCCGGCCGACTCGGGCGGCAGCAGCACCACGTCGACCGGGGCCGCCAGGCCGGCGGTCACCTGCCCCAGCCGGCGGGCCACCGCGTCCGGGGTCGACGACGGCAGCACCACCTCGACGTTGCCCACCCCGGCGAACACCGTGACCCGGCCTCCGCCCGGCCGACCGGGCTCCCCCCAGGGGTCGTCGGCCCGGTTCGCCGCCACCAACCACGTGTACTTGCCGGGGTGGCCGTGGGTGGCCATGTCGCCCTCGCCCGGGGCGCACTGCCCCACCCCCTGGAGCACGAGCCTCACGGCCCGGCCGATGGTGGCGTTGGCCCGATGACCGGGGCCGAGCGCATTGGCCCCGGGGTTGAGGCCGAAGCGGACCACGGCGTCGCCGTCCACGATCATCAGCGGGGCGGCGGCTCCGGTGGTGGCCTGCACTCCGAGAAGGTTGAACGCCGGATCGACCAGGGCGTCGATGGCCGCCGCCATCAGCGGCAGCGACCCCACCGGGGCCCCGGCCAGCACGGCACAGGCCGCCAGGTCCCACCACGTGGGCACGGCGAAGGCGATCGGCACCGGGCCGCTCACGGCCTCGGCTCCGGGGTCGGGGCCCGCGGCGCCCGGCGTCCCGGCCCCCGACCAGGCCGCCAGGTGGGCGGCGATCGCATCGTCGCCGGGGCGGACCAGCGGCAGGCCGTCGCCCAGGCCGGTGCCGTCGAGATACACGACCCCGGCGGGCTGCCCGCGACCCGGTGTGGGCTCGGAGGCGACGGCCGCCCCGAGCCGCTCCCGGAACGTCTCCACCGGCCTCAGATCTCGAGCCGGCGGTGGACGGGCCGGGTGTCGCCCCCGAAGGTGGGCATCCAGCACGAGTGCTTGCCCGGCCCGCCGGCCACGATCACCTGGATGTTCTCCGGCTTGGTGGTGATGGGCGCCTCGGCCGCGTCGGAGTCGATCAGCTTGGCCACCCGCCGCTGGTAGGCGCCGTCGGCCATCCACTCGGGCGACAGCTTGGCGATGGGGAACCGGGCGTGCTCCCACACGAAGCGCTGCACGTCGGCCTTGGAATAGCCCGACACCGCCACCTGGTGGGCGTGCTCGGGCCCGAACGCCAGGATCGGGTAGCCCGAGTTGGACAGGATGTTGTTGCTGCCGGCCTGGGCCATCGCCCCGGCGATCGTGGTGAGCACCCCCAGACCGCTGATCGAGTAGTGGTCCTGGATGTTGTGGGGGCCCTCGCAGGCGATCGCCGTGAGCACGCTGTCGGTGGCCTTGAACCCGTGGTCGGTGTGGTACGGGGCCCACGGCGACTCTTCGACGTTCTCGGCGATGCAGTAGCCGATCTTGGCCGGGCTGCCCTGGGTGGCCCGGTCTCCGTCGCCGGGCGAGCCGCCCCCGATGTTCAACAGGGCCAGCCGCAAGGCCCGGCCGATGGCCAGGTTGCCCCGCAGGCCGGGGCCGGGCCCGAAGCACCCGGGACCCGACTGGACCCCGGCCTTGGGGGCCACCGGGCCGCTCAGCAGCAACAGGATGGCCGTGGGGTGGGTGGTGGACTGGATGGCGTTGAGGTTGAGCGCCGGGTCGGCCACCGCCTCCACCGCCGCCAGCACGATCGGGAAATCCTCGGCCCGGCAGCCGGCCATGACGGCGTTGGCTGCGATCCGCTCCACGGTGGCCTCGCCGTTGCGGGGGGCCAGGGTGGCCACCACGTCGTCGGCGGCCCGCCCCGATGCCCCCACGAAACGCTTCACCCGGTCCACGGTGGGCGGGATGATGGGCAGGCCGTCGCTCCAGCCCCGCATCTCGTAGTAGGCCTGGATGGTCTCCAGGTCGTCGTCCAGCTCGACGGTGGGAACGTGGTTCGTGTCGGTCACAGCGCCTGGTGCTTCTCCTGCAGACGGTCGACGACGGCTTTCGCCGCCACCTTGGCCTTCTCCCGGACCTCGTCGGTCTCGATCCCACCGAGCGGGTGCTCCACCAGCACCACGGCGAGATCGGGATGGCCCATGGCCCGGCTCTGGAGGGCGGCCAGGCGGCTGAAGGCGTCGGTACCCACGGTGACGGTGGGGACGCCGCGCTTCTCGAGCTCAACGGAGGCGTGGATACACCACGCCGTGCAGCTCCCTCAATCGGCCGAGCCGACCAGCACCCAGTCCGCCGTCTCGACCAGCTCGTCGATCACGGCCGGGTCGGCGGCGGCGGCCACGCTCTTGTGGGCCACCGTCACCAGCTCCACCCCGTGGCTGGTGCCGAGGATCTCGGCGATCGAGGTGAGGATGAGCTCGGCGTGTTGCTTGCCATTCTCCAGGACGCCCACGCGGGTCCGGGCCAGGCGGGCCAGACCGGCGGTGGCTTCGGCCGCCGCCGGTTCGGGGGCCGAGGGGTTCACGAGCTGTAGCTTCATGGCCGGAGCCTACTACCGGCCTCGCAGCGCCGCCGAAGCGCCGGGGCGTCGCGTCGGACGCCGACACCCGCCCCGACCGGGAGGTCCCGGCAACCGACGATCGGCGGCCGGGCCGGCAACCGCCGGCTCGGCCCGAGCCCGATCAATGATGCCCGATCAGTGATGCCCGATCAGTGATGCCCGATCAGTGATGCCCGATCCGTGATGCCCGATCAGTGATGGAGGTCGAACCGGTCCAGGTTCATCACCTTGTCCCAGGCGGCCACGAAGTCCTGCACCAGCTTCTCCTGGCCGTCGTCGGCGCCGTACACCTCGGACAGCCCCCGGAGCTGGCTGTTGCCGCCGAACACGAGGTCGACGGCGGTGGCGGTCCAGCGGACCTCGCCGCTGGACCGGTCGCGCCCCTCGTAGACGTGCTCCTCGGTGGCCGAGGCCGACCACTCCGTACCGGCATCGAGGAGGTTCACGAAGAAGTCGTTGGTCAGCATCCCGGGACGGTCGGTGAGCACGCCGTGGGTGGAGCCGCCCACGTTGGCCCCCAGGGCCCGCATCCCCCCCACCAGCACCGTCATCTCGGGGGCGGTGAGGTTGAGCAGGTTGGCCCGGTCGAGCAGCAGCGTCTCGGGCGACAGCTTCTCGCCCGGCTGCAGGTACTGGCGGAACCCGTCGGCCGTCGGCTCCAGCACGGCGAAGGAGGCGGCGTCGGTCATCTCCTGGCTGGCGTCGGTGCGGCCCGGTGAGAACGGCACGGCGATGTCGTGGCCGGCATCCCGGGCCGCCTGCTCCACGGCGGCGCAGCCGGCCAGGACGATGAGGTCGGCCACCGACACCCGCTTGCCGCCTGAACCGTTGAAGTCCTGCTGGAGCTGCTCGAGGGTGGCCAGGGCCGTGGCCAGCTCGCCCGGCTCGTTGGCCTCCCAGCCGTTCTGGGGGGCGAGCCGGATCCGGGCCCCGTTGGCCCCGCCCCGCATGTCGGTGCCCCGGAAGCTGGCGGCGGCGGCCCAGGCGGTGAGCACGAGGCGGGACAGGGGCAGACCGGCGTCGAGCACCCGCTGCTTGAGCTCGGCGATCTCGCTGTCGCCGATTAGGTCGCCCTCGACGGCCGGCACCGGGTCCTGCCACAGCTGGGGCTCGGGCACCCACGGACCGACGTAGCGGCTGACAGGGCCCATGTCGCGGTGCAGCAGCTTGTACCACGCCCGGGCGAAGGCGTCGGCCAGCTCGTCCGGGTTCTGGTGGAACCGCTCGACGATCGGCCGGTACACGGGGTCGACCTTGAGGGCCATGTCGGCCGTGCTCATCATCGGGGCGTGGCGCTTGGACGAATCGTGGGCGTCGGGCACCGTGTCCTGGGCCTCGGGGTTGACGGGCCGCCACTGCTTGGCCCCGGCCGGGCTGGTGGTCAGCTCCCACTCGTAGCCCAGCAGGTTGTCGAGGTAGCCGTTGTCCCACTGGATCGGGTTGTTGGTCCACGCCCCTTCCAGGCCGCTGGTGAGCGCATGGACGCCCACCCCCGACTCGAAGCGGTTGTGCCAGCCCAGCCCCATGGCCTCCAGCGGGCAGCCCTCCGGCTCGGGCCCGATGTAGCTGGGGTCCACCGCGCCGTGGCATTTGCCGAACGTGTGACCGCCAACGACCAGGGCCGCCGTCTCCACGTCGTCCATGGCCATACGGGCGAAGGTCTCACGGATGTCGCGGGCCGAGGCCAGCGGATCCGGGTTGCCGTTGGGGCCCTCGGGGTTGACGTAGATGAGGCCCATCTGGACCGCCCCCAGGGGGCCGGTGAGCTCGCGGTCGCCGCTGTAGCGCTCGTCGCCGAGCCAGGTGTCCTCCGGGCCCCAGAAGATCTCCTCCGGCTCCCACACATCGGCCCGGCCGAAGGCGAAGCCGAAGGTCTCGAACCCCATCGACTCCAGTGCCACGTTGCCCGCCAGCACCATGAGGTCGGCCCACGACAGCTTCTTGCCGTACTTCTTCTTCACCGGCCACAGCAGGCGGCGGGCCTTGTCGAGGCTGGCGTTGTCGGGCCAGCTGTTGAGGGGGGCGAACCGCTGGGCCCCGTCGCCGGCCCCGCCCCGGCCGTCGGCGATGCGGTAGGTGCCGGCGGCGTGCCAGCTGAGGCGGATGAACAACGGGCCGTAGTGGCCGTAGTCGGCCGGCCACCAGGGCTGGGAGTCGGTCATCACGGCGGTGACGTCGCGCTTGAGCGCATCGAAGTCGAGCGTGGCCGCCTCGGCGGCATAGTCGAAGTCGCCGTACATCGGGTCTGACCGGCGCGAGTGCTGGTGCAGGACCTGCAGGTTCAGCTGGTTCGGCCACCAGTCCCGGTTCGACTGTGGTCGGCCGCTGCGCTGGGGCTGCGGCGCCGGAATCGCCGGGTTCTCGCTCTCGCTCACGCTCTCGGTGTCGCTCACGTCGGTGGTCCTCCTGTGTCACTGGTTGTGCTGGGGCTGGGTCGGAACTCGGGGGCCGGGCGCCGGCAACGGGGGCAGCGCCCCCAGTACACGACCTCCGCCTCCTCCACCTCGTAGCCGGCCTGGTCGGCGGCGGTGAGGCAGGGGGTGTCGCCCACGGCGCAGTCGACGTCCACCATCTCGCCGCAGACCCGGCAGATGAGGTGATGATGGTTGTCGCCCACCCGGGTCTCGAAGCGGGCCGGCGAGCCGGCGGTCTGGACCCGCCGCACGATCCCGTGATCGGCCAGGGCGGCCAGCACGTCGTAGACGGTCTGGCGCGAGACCGTGCCGAGATCGGCGCGGACGGCGCCGTGGATCTCGTCGGCGGTGCAATGGGGCATCGTGGCCAGGGCTCGCAGCACGGCCAGGCGTTGGGCGGTCAGGCGCAGGCCGTGCTGGCGGAGCAGGGCGTCGTCATCCATGGCACCATGGGGAGGTCTCGGTGGGTCGTGCCGAGGTCTATGCCCGGTCCGGGAAGCGCCCAATCCTGGTTCCGGAGCCGATCTGATTCCCGCCCGGTACCAGTTCCGGGGCCGGCTGTTGTTTACTCTCCAGAGGGACCATTCCGGACGGTAGGGGAAGCGAACACATGAGCGGAGGCCTCGTCGGTCTGCTGGACGACATCGCGGCGCTGGCCAAGCTGGCCGCCGCCTCGGTCGACGACGTGGGGGCGGCCGCCGGCCGGGCCAGCGTCAAGGCCACCGGGGTGGTGGTCGACGACACCGCCGTCACCCCCACCTACGTCCAGGGCCTGGCTGCGGAGCGGGAGCTGCCGATCATCAAGCGGATCGCCCGCGGTTCGCTGCGCAACAAGCTGCTCGTGATCCTGCCGGTGGCCCTGATCCTCAGCGAGTTCGTACCGGTGCTGGTGGAGATCGTCCTCATGGCCGGCGGCACCTACCTCTGCTTCGAAGGGGCGGAGAAGATCCATCACAAGTTCTTCTCCCATCACGACGGGAGCCACGATCTGCCGGCGGCCGCCCTGGGGGCCGACCAGGAGGAGCAGACGATCTCGGGCGCCATCAGGACCGACTTCATCCTGTCGGCCGAGATCATGGTGATCGCCCTCAAGGAGGTGATCGACGAGGGCTTCGCCGCCCGGGCCGTGATCCTGGCCCTGGTGGCCATCCTGATCACGGCCGGTGTGTACGGCCTGGTGGCCCTGATCGTGAAGATGGATGACATCGGGCTGCGGATGGTGCAGACAGGCCGGGCCGAGGGGCTGGGTCGGGCCCTGGTGAACGGGATGCCCAAGCTGCTGGCCGTGCTGTCGATCGTCGGTACCGCGGCCATGCTGTGGGTCGGCGGGCACATCCTGCTGGCCGGAGCGGACGAGCTGGGATGGCACGCCCCGTACGACGTCGTCCATCACCTGGAGGAGCCGGTGCACGACGTGGCGGCGGTGGGCGGCGTGCTGGCGTGGTTCGTGAACACGTTGGCGTCGGCCGTGCTCGGGATCGTGGTGGGCTTCTTCGCGGTTGCCGTGTACAGCCGCATCCCCCGCCGCAAGGCCGAGGCCGACACCGCCGCACCGGGCGGCCACTGAATCGGGACCCCGGGGCCGGCCTCAGGCGCTGGCGGGGACGAGGCGGGTGGTGGGCTCGTAGTCGGCGGCCGACAGCTCCACGAAGCCGTCGTAGCACAGCGGCCGTCCCACCGCCGGGTCGCCCACTGCTGTGCGCAGCGCGGCGGCCAGCGCCCGGCGGGTCGCGGCCGGCATTCCCCGGCGCACCACCACCGCCGGGTTGGGGATCCAGGGGCCGGTGCCGACCACGTGGAGCCCGGCGTCGACCGCCGGGTCCGCCGCCCGTAGGTGGGCCAGCGTCAGGCTGTCGATGCAGGCCAGGTGGGCCTCACCGCCTCGGAGGGCGGCCAGGCTGAGCACGTGGGCCCCGGTCCACCGCACCGCACCGGGCCACGATGCCAGCCCCAGGGCGGCCAGCAGGCTGATCCAGCCCGACAGCGAGTCGGCGCTGTTGGCCGCCAGCACCAGCTCGGTATCCGGGTCGGGGGCGGTGGCCCGGGCCATTGCGCCGGGATCGGCGGCCAGGAGCACACTGCGGTAGCGGTGCCCGTCGGCGTCGGGCAGGGCCAGGGTGAAGGCGCCCACCACGTCCACCAGTTCGCCCAGCTCGGCCGCCACCGGCCAACCGCAGGCGTGGGCCGCGGCGCAGGCCGGGTCGCGCCAGTGGTCCTGCACCTCCCCCTCCCACCGCAACCGGTCCGGCGCCCAGGACGTCTCCTGGCGCACGACGGCCCACAGCCGCTCCCACGCCGGTACGAGGTGGGGGAAGGGGTACATGCCGAACGAGGCGTACGGCGGCCCGGCGCTGCCACCGGGTCGGCTCACCAGCCGGCCTTGCGGGCCCGGGCCTCGTACAGCAGCACCGACGCCGCGATCGACACGTTGAGCGAGTCGGCCACACCCAACATGGGGATGGCGATGTGCCGGAACGACCCCGCCTCCCAGGCCGGGCTCAGGCCCTTGCGCTCACTGCCCACCACGATGGCGGTGCGCCGCCCCTCATAGGGCACGGCCCGGTATCCCACGGCGTCGTCGGTGCCGGCCAGATAGACGTCGAACCCCTCGGCCTTCAGCCAGGCCACGGCGTGGCGGTCGTCGTCGAAGTCGACGATCGGCACGGTGAGCAGCATGCCCTGGCTGGCCCGGAACACCATGGGGTGGGTCAGGCGGGTCCTGCGGTTCGTAAGCACCAGGGCGTCGGCCCCGCAGGCGTCGATGGTGCGGATGAGGGTGCCGAGGTTGCCGGGGATGTTCATCCCGTCGGCCACCGCCACCAGGGCGTCGGGCCCGAGCGGCAGGTCCTCGGGCCGCCACTGGGGCAGCCGGGCCATGAGGAGCAGGCCGTCGGGCCGGTCCCGCTCCGAGAGCTTCTCGATGACCTTGGGCCCGATCTGGTAGGCCCGCTCGGCCCGGCGGGCCAGCTCCACCGCCAGCTTCGGCGCCTCTGTGCTCAGCACCGCCTCGGGGCACCAGAAGAAGGTGTCGATGTGGACGTGGTGGCGGAGCAGGAGCTTGGCCGCCCACAATCCCTCGGCCACGAACAGGCGGTGGGGGTTGGGAGCCGAGTTACGCTCGACCGACCGGAGCTGGCGGACCTTGGGATGGTTCAGCCCCACCTGCTGCAGCTCGGGTTCGATCCCGGTCAGGTCGGCCGCCGGCCGGTCGATGCTCACGGCTTCATCGTACGGCCGCCCGGGAGGCCTCGCCGGCGGCCACGTCGCCGATCCGGGCCAGGTCCCGCTTGAGGGCGGTTGCCCGCTGGCGGTGGGCCGGCACCACGGTGGCATAGATCGGTTCGAGCCAGCTGCCCTTGACCACCCGGAACGTCTGCTCGATCCTCGTGCCCGCCCCATCTCCTCCCGACTCGTCGGCCGGGGTGAGACGCAAGGCCCACTCGGTGGAGTCGGGATAGAGCCGGCCGGGGACGGTACGCCACACCAGCTCGTAGGGCTCGGTCCGCACCACCTCGCACAGCCGGCCCCACCGGAAGGGTCCCTGGCGATTGCTGCCGCGGAACCGGGCCCCGGGCCGGGCCTCGGCCGCTCCGCCCACCCATCGGCTGTCGACGCATTCATGGCTCCACTGGCCCACCCGGGTGGGGTCGCGGACCACATCCCACACGGCGTCGATCCCGGCCGACACCACCACTGCCACCGAGCCCCGGTGTTGGATCCTGCGCCTCGGGCACCACCAGGCCCGCAGGTAGCGGCGGTAGGAGGGGCCGAAGCCGTAGCGGAGCAGCACCCGGGGCACCGGCGGCACGAGCCCCAGCACGCGGGCCCGATCGGCCGGGTCGGCCTCATCGATCAGCCAGTGCCCCTCCCGGCCCAGCTGAGCCGGCGACTTCCCGTCGAGGTTGTGGCGCTGCTCGATGTCGCTCCACTCGGCGTTGGTCACGACCGCCGACGCCACCGGCATCGCCTCGTCCTCCTCCCGCCGCAGGTGGGGCAGCAGGATCGCCGTCAGGTCGTCGAGCGCGGCGACGAGATGGGCCGGTTCGCCGCCCGAGCCGTAGGCGTCGGCTGCGCCGTCGAGGCGGGCCACGGCCACCGCCACGGCCTCGTGGTCTGCGGCCATGGCGTCGAGCAGCTCGCGTGCCCCGGTAGCCCGCTCCCGGACGACTGGGTACAGGCCCTCGTCCTCGGACCGGTGGTGGGCGTCCAGGAAGGCGGTCATCCACCGTAGGTGGCGGGCGATGGCCGCCCGTTGCCGGCCATCGGGCGGAGGGTCCGCCTCCACCGCGATGATACGGACCCGCTCCAGGTCACGGCGCAGCGCGTCGTGGACGATGCGCATCATGGTCGTATCGGCTGGTGCGTTCGGATCGGCGGTCATCGGTTCACCCTCATTGTGCTCGGTCGGATCTCGTGATCCGGTCAGTTGCGGGGCAGGATGCGCCCCAGGGTCTCGGCCATCCAGCGCTGGTAGCGCTCGGGCGTCCATCCCGATTCCTCCACCAGCAACAGGTAGACCTCCGGGCTGGCGATGGCCCAGACGCCATCGAGCTCGTCGCCGGTGGGCGGCCGGCCCAGAACCAGGGCCACGCCGGCGCCCACGTCGGCCCGCTGGCGTTGCCGGGTTGCCCGCAGCACCTCGGCCACCTCGCCGTCGGCCGCCGCCGCTTGCCGGATGAGCTTGGCGAACGGTGCGGTGCGCCCGTGGATGGCGGCCAGGACGGCGGCCGCCGCCGCCATGCGGTCGGCGCGCTTGCCCCGGCCCATCGCTGTGAACTCGGGGCGCTCGGCCACCGGAACCGGTTGGCCGTCGCCCGTCACCGATCGGTCGACCACGGCATCGAACAGCTTCCGCTTCGACGGGTAGTGGGAGTACAGGGTCTCCACCGCCACCCCGGCCCCCCGGGCCACGTCCCGCATACCGGTGTTGACCCATCCCCGGGCCACGAACAGCTCGGTGGCGGTGGCGAGGATGGCCGACTTCGTCTCCTCGGCCCGCCGGGCCCGCAGCGGCGATCGGTACCTCCGGCGGGGAGCGGCCACCTCGTCGGTGTCGGCGGGGGTTTCGGGGGACGGCGTGCGGGCCGGGGCCATGGGCTCATGGTAGAACGTATGCATATTGACTACAAGCCCGTTCTCATGCAACCCGCCGGGCACACCGTCCCGTCGGCATAACCCCGACGCTGCGCTCCCGCCGTCGCCGGCCGTCTCCCGTCGGGGGGGGAGGCACTGGTCCTGGCCGAGCGGGCGTGCCGCCTGCCCCGGATGGCCCACGGCATCGTGCCGAACCTCACGGTCGACACCGTTGTGGGCGGACGACGCTCAGCCGACCCGCCGGCCGCGCCGGTGGTTCAGTCCCGCCGTCGCCCCGGGCCGGGCAGCAGCCGCCGCAGCGCGGTGAGCATCCCACCTCGGGCGGGTGCCGCAGCCACCAGGTCGGGGGCGACCCGCCGCACCTCGGCCAGCACCCGGGACACCGGCGGGTTGACCATCGCCGTGGCGCCCACCGACACCGTCGGCACCGTCTCGTTGCCGCCGGCCACCGACCGGACGAACGCGGCGGCCGACGGGTCGTCCCAGATGTTCACCTCGGTGAACGGGATCCCCGCCGACCGCATCCGCCGCCTCAGCGCGGCACAGAACATGCACCCCGGCCGCCAGTACATGGTGACGACTCCGCCCTCGGCCGCTGCCTCGTCGGGATTGTCGTCATGGCGCTCGTCGTCGAGCTTGTCGTCTTCGGGGCCGGCCACGGTTCGCTTCGCTCCTTCGCACCACAGAGTCGATACCGGAACCCGGCTCGACCCTCGATCGATTCCCCCCGGTCCGCCCGGCTGCCCTGCCCGTCACGGGCGCGGCGTCGTGCTGAGCGACGTGAGGCCGGCACGGGCCCGGGTTTGGCCGGTGCGCGAGCGGGTAGCCCGCGATCGCTCCGGAGAGCCATGGCCTACACACCCATTCCGCCTGGGTCGTGGCTCCCCGGGGTTGCAGCAGAGCTCACGACCAGGATGGTCGCGCGCCGAGCGGCCGAGCCGCATCGGGCGGCACGGCCACCGGTCGTTTCAGGGTCCCCGGCCGTCGGCCGCCGGGGGCGGCGTCCAGCTCAGGCTCATGAGCTCCTCGCCCGTGTAGCTCATGGCCCGCAGGTTCACGTTGATCGTGGTGCCGTCGTCCTGCACGTCGATGAGGCCGAAGTGCCCGGCGCCGGGGATGGCCCCATGGCTGTAGGGGCCGCCCTTGTAGTTGCCCCGGCGGTCCAGGGCGGCCACGTGGAGCAGGGGGAACCCCGCTCCCCCACCGGCCGAGTAGTCGGTGTTGGTGCCGTCGTCGATGGCCACCATGTGGGCGTCGCCGCTGACCATCACCAGATTGTCGATCTCGTTGTCGGCGATGAAGTCGGCGATCTCGGCCCGCTCCTCGGCGTAGCCACCCCAGGTGTCGGCCCCGGGCTCGGCGGGTGCCACCCACGGGTCGGGGTTGGCCCACACGGTCAGAGCCGCCGAGTCACGGGCCGCCAGCAGCTCCTGGAACAGCCAGGCCTTCTGCTCGCTTCCCAGCATGGTGTCGAAGCCGTCGTCGCCGGTGTTGTGGAGGTCGCGGGCCGAGCGGGCGTCGGTGACGATGAACCGCACCCGGCCGATGGTGAACGCCTGGTAGATGGCGCTCTCGTCGCCGGCCAGACCGTAGTTGGGCGAGTACTCCCGGTAGGCCGCCATCGCCGCCTGGCGCCCCACATAGGACGAGTCGACGTCGTTGCCCCCGTAGTCGTGGTCGTCCCACATGTAGGCCACGGGCGTCGAGCGGTAGAGGGCGGCCTGGGCCGGGCGGCTGAGCGTCAGGTCCATGACCTGGCGGTACCGCGTGATGTCGTTGCGCCCGTTGTCGCCGTAGTGGAAGTCGCCCAGGATCAGGTACAGCAAAGGGTTCTGTTCCCGGATCGTCTCGAACACCTGGCCGTTGGAGCCCACCCGGGCGCAGCCACCCACGGCCACGGTGAAGCTGGCCGGCCCGGTGGGGAACGTGCGGAACTTCCCCTCTCGGACCCGGTCGAGTTGGCCGTCGATCTCCACCGCGTAGTGGTACTCGGTGTCGGGGGCCAGGCCGGCCAGCTCGAAGCCGACCACGGGACCGGTGCCGTCGGCGGCGTCGAACCAGCGGGGGTCGGTCAGGGCCTCGTCGGCGGCCACGGCCAACCGGGCCGACGTCCACGCCGACGACGGCTTGGCCCGCACCTCGGCCCGGTCGGTGGTCACGCCGCCCGACCACACCCACTCGATCTCGGAGTCGGGTAGCGGCGCCCGGGCCGACTGGGGGTGTTGCGGCCCGTAGCTGTAGTCGTACAGCCACGTGCCAGCCCCGTAGCCGGCGAGGCCGGCCACGGCGATCGCCCCCAACGTGAGAACCGTTCGACCGTTCACCGCCTCCACCTCGGCCGCGATCCACAACAGCGCCGGCACCAGCAGCAGCGCCACCACCACGGCAGCCTGGGAGGCGACCAGCTGGCGGCCGGCGAACACGGCCAGGGCAGCGGCGGCGAACACGGCCAACCCCCCGCCCAGGTGCTCCTTGAACACGGCGACCACGAGGGCCACCACGAACAGGGCGGTCACGACCGGGCGCACCTGGCTGTCGAACACCGCCCCACCCGGCTTGTAGTCGAGCAGGATCCAGGTGGATCCGACATAGCTCACACCCACCGCCACCAGGGCCAACACCGCTGCCGCCCGCCGCAGCCATCGCGAGCGGCGGTTGCGGACGCGGGCCGGTACGCGAGCCTCGGTCACCGGCGGCGGACCGTCAGTTGGGGGCCCGGAGCACCAGCTCCAGGCGATCGAGGTCGAGGTCGATCCGCGGGTAGTCCAGGTTCATGTCGGCCAGTGTGGCCTTGAGCACCCGGGCCACGAGCCAGTTGCGGTACCACTTGTTGTCGGCCGGGATCACCAGCCACGGGGCGTGATCCGGGCTGGTGCGGGCGAGCACCGAGCCGTAAGCGGCCTGGAACTCGTTCCATCGGCGACGGGTCTCCAGATCGGCCTCGCTGAACTTCCACCGTTTGTCGTCCCGCCGCAGACGGCGCAGGAACCGGTGGCGCTGCTCGTCGTAGGACAGGTGGAGGAAGCACTTCACCACCACCGTACCCCCCTCGTGGAGGTCGGCTTCGAACTCGTTGATGCGGTCGATGCGATCGTCCACGACCTCGGCGTCTTCGGTGGCGCAGGCCAGCGGCACGATGGCGTCTTCGTAGTGGGAGCGGTTGAACACGCCGAGGTGCCCGGGGGGCGGGAGGCACTGCCGGTAGCGCCACAGGAACTCGTGGTCCAGCTCCTCCTTGGTGGGCTCGGTGAACGAGGCCACCTTCACCCCCGTCGGGTTGCAGCCGATCACCACGTGCTTGACCGTGCCGTCCTTGCCCGAGCAGTCCAGGCCCTGGAGCACGAGCAGCACCGATCGGGAGCGCTCGGCGAACAGGCGCCCGTGGAGGTCGAACAGCTCGTCTCGCAGGTCGGCCAGCTCGGCTTCGGCCTTCTTGCGCGACGGCTGGGCCGACGTGTCGGCCGGGTCGTACCCGGCCAGGTTCACGGCCCCCGCCGCCGGGCGGGCCCGCAGCAGGTTGTGCAGGTCGTCGAGCTCGCTCATGGCGTGGTGCCGTCCTTCTGCTGGTCGCCCTCGGGGTCTTCTCCGGTCGGGCTGGCGCCCTTCTGATCGATCGTGAGGGCCCCCGGGACCACCTCGATCTCGAGGCGCCGGGTGGCAGGGCGCACCTCGCCGTCGAGCTCGTAGGGCCGGGCCCGGTTCTGGGCCACCACGATCCGGCGGCCCCGGGTCCGCTGCACCAGCTCGGGGGGTTCGGGACGGCGCCGCAACAGCCGCCAGCTCCAGGCCAGCCACTGGCGGGGGGTGGAGGCGGCGGTGACGGCCACGTCGAGCAGACCGTCGTCGGGCTCGGCGTCGGGGAACACGGCCAGGCCGCCGCTCACCGTGCCGAAGTTGCCAACGAGCACCATCGAGGTCCGGGTTCGGAGCCAGGGTCGCCCGTCGACCTCCACCGTGGTGGCCACCAGGCGGCTGTGGAGGTTGCGCAGGCACGACACCACATAGGCCAGCGAACCGATGCGGGACTTGAGGCCGGAGGGAGCGCCGTCGATCATGGCGGCGTCGAACCCGGTTCCCGCCATCACGGCGAACGCCTCACCGTTGATGCGGCCCAGGTCGATGGGGAACGGGGTTCCCCGCCCGGCGTCGTCGGCGGCGTCCAGCCCGGTGGCCAGGCCCAGGTTGGAGGCCAGCAGGTTGCCCGTGCCGAGGGGCACGATGGCCAGGGCGGTGTCCGTACCGGCCAGGGCATCGAGGCAGGCCCGTACCGTGCCGTCGCCGCCGCACGCCACCAGCAGGTCGGCACCGTCGGCCACGGCCCGTTCGGTCTGGCCCTGCCCCGGGTCGTCCTCGGTGGTCTCCCGCAGGTCCACCGCATCACCCAGGGCGGCCCGCAGATCGGCCTCGTCGGCGGCGCCACCGCTGGCCGGGTTCCAGATGGCCACGGTCGCGCTCACAGCGTCACCTCCCGCCGGGGCGACGACACGGCCGGGGTGTCCACCGATCGGCGGGACCCGAGCCGGTACGGCAGGGCGTCGCCGGGCGGGGGAAGGATCCACTGGCAGATGAGGATCGACACGATGCCGAGCACGATGCCGGCCACCACGTCGCTCAGGTGGTGCATGCCCTGGTAGAGGCGGGCCGCTCCCACGATCAGAGGGAGTGCCACCGCCACCGCGGCCGAGACGAACCTGATCACCGTGGACCGGGTGTGCCAGAACACCACCATGGCCACCACGGCGTAGACCGTGGCCGCCGCCACATGGCCCGACGGGAAGCTGGAGCCGATAGACGAGCCCTCCAGTTGCTCGACCGGCGGGCGGGGCCGCAGGACGATGTGGGTGATGGCCACGAAGGCGCCCGCTTCGAACAGCAGGGTGCCGATCACGAACACCGGCTCGTGCCACCGTCGCCACAGCACGGCCATGACGGCGGCGATGATGAGGGTGGCGATGATCTTCACCACCGTGCTCGACAGCAGCGAGCCGATCATGGCGGCATCGTTGAGCTGGCTGGTGCGGTCGGCCACCAGCTCCCGGGCCAGCCGGAGATCGTAGTCGGTGACGGCGTTGGGGGCGGTCCAGTCGACGAGGACCTTGCCGATCAGCGACCCGGCGGCGATCACGCCGAACAGGTACAACACGGCCAGGCCCAGGTCGCGCCAGCTGAGCGGGAAGCCGGCGCTCCGGCCGCGGTCACGGCGGTCCCGGTCCCGGGGTGCGCCACCCGACCGGTCGAACCGGTCCGAGGCTTCGGCCGGGGGCCGCATGCGGGACGAGGAAGGATCGAGATCCAGATCAGCCATGGTTACGGGGTCCTTCCAGCCGCTGGTAGCGGGCCGACAGGCCGGCGAACAGGCCGTAGGCGATGAACCCCAGCCCCACCAGGGTGGCGGCCACCGCCCCGCCCGGATGGGAGGCCACCTCCCGGACCGAGTCGTCGAATCCGGCCGCCTCGTCCGGGTTGTAGGTCCACGCCGCCCGGATGAGCAGGAAGCCCACGGGGAAGAAGGCGAGACCCCGGGCCACCCATCCGATCATGCCGAGACGATCGATGGCCATGCCTTCGATGCCGCTGTCGCCAGCGCTCATCGACTCCCGGTACCCGCCGGTGACGCCGGTGTGGATGAAGGCAGCGCCCATCACCATCACGGCCAGCCCGGCGATGATGATCAGCACCCGGCCCGCCGGGAGGTCCAGAACGTCGGTCACCACACCGTCCACCCGCCGGTCCTCGGTGGAGCTCGGGTCCTGGTTGCGGTTGAGCAGGATCTCCACGGTGCTGACCAGCAGCGACACGTAGACCAGAGCCGAAACGGCGTACCCGATCCGCTTGAGCAGCGCCTTGCCCGTCCAGTCGCCGGGGAGCACCACGGTGAACAGCCGCCATGCGACATAGAACAGGATGCCGACGGCAAGCACGGTCAGCAGCACCGCACCGTACGACGTGCCGGCTACGGTCTCCACCGCCCCGGCCTGGTTGGCCTCCTCCTCGCCGCCGGAGCCGTGCTGCAGCGCCACCTGGATGAACAGGACGCCCACCAGGCCGTAGACCAGGCCCTTGGCCATCCAGCCGACATGGCCGAAGCGGGAGAAGCGGCTCGCCGCCTGCCTCGCCGCCGGCTTCGGGCCGCGACCGATTCCGATAGATGTGGTGACACCCATATGGGTTCCTCCCTCGCGTGACCGTGTCACGCCCGATGCCCTCGTCCCGGCCGTCGTGACGATGCGGCCGGCGAACGTGTCCCGACCTTTTCCCTGGTCCAGCCGCGACGAAACCCGATCAGAGTTGCCCGGGCGCCTGTAGCGCATGAGCACCGCCGGTCCACTTATGCTCGGTCGATGGATGGGACCGAGCCCGCTCTGCTACTGGGGCCGATGCTGCGCTACACCGACCAGACGTCGGCCACGATCTGGATGGAAACCGACCGGCCGGCGACCGCCGAGGTCCTGGGCCGGAAGACCACCACGTTCAGTGTGGGCGGGCGTCACTACGCCCTCGTGCTGGTGGAGGGCCTGGAACCCGGAGGGTGCGTGGAGTACTCGGTGTCCCTCGACGGCCGGACGGTGTGGCCCGACCCGGCGCTGGGTCAGCCGCCGAGCGTGATCCGCACGCCGGTGCCGGGCCAGCGGGTCACGATCCTGGCCGGGTCGTGCCGGGCGGCGGCTCCCCACGAACCGCCGTTCAGCCTGGAGCGACTGTTCGACCACGAGGGCCGGGGCATCGACTCGCTGTGGGCCGAGGCCCTGCTGGTCCAGACCCGCCCGGTGGAAGACTGGCCCGATCTGCTGTTGTTCGTGGGCGACCAGATCTACGCCGACGACAGCTCCCCCGGCACGCGAGAGCGGATCACCGCGCTGCGGGGCGATGACTCCGATCTGCCGCCGGCGATCGTGGCCGGCTTCGAGGAGTACTGCTGGCTGTACCACGAGTCGTGGTCACCGCCGGTGGAGCGATGGCTGCTGTCCACGGTGCCGAGCATGATGTTGTTCGACGATCACGACATGATCGACGACTGGAACATCTCGGCGGCGTGGGTCGCCGACATCCGGCGGGAGCCGTGGTGGGCCGAGCACGTCATCGGCGGACTCGTCTCCTACTGGATCTATCAGCACCTCGGCAATCTGTCGCCGGCCCAGGTTCGGGAGGAGGGCCTGCTCGACCGCCTGCTGGCCGAGACAGACGGCACCGATCTGCTCCGACGGTGGGCCTTCGAGTCGGAGAGCAGCACACCGCTCCCCGGCGGCTACCGCTTCAGCACGGTGCGGGAGGTGGGCGACGTCACCATCGCTCTGGTCGACTGCCGCAACTCCCGGGTGCTGGAGAACGGGCATCGGCTGATGGTCGACAACGGTGAGTGGGACTGGCTGGCCGGCCGGGCCCGGGACACGACCGGTCATCTGCTGCTGGCCACGCCCCTGCCGGTGTTCGTGGCCGACGGGGTGCACGACCTCCAGGTGTGGAACGAGGCCGTGTGCGACGGGGCATGGGGGCGCCGGGCGGCCCGCTGGGGGGAACGGGTGCGGCGCAGCCTGGACCTGGAGGACTGGTCGGCGTTCGCCGGCTCGTACGAGGCGTTCGCCCGCCTGGTGGGCGACCTCCAGGCCGACGACGACGGCCCGCAGTCGGTGGTGATCGTGTCGGGCGACATCCACTTCAGCTACGCCGCCCGGGTGCTGCCGGCCGCCGGCGGGGCGCCGCCGGTGTGGCAGGTGGTGAGCTCGCCCATTCGCAACGCCCTCGACCCCCACGAGCGCAAGGTCATGCAGCTGGCCCTGTCCCGACCGGGGCGGGCGGTGGGAGCGCTGCTCCGGCGGGCGGCCCGCCGGCCCGACAGCCGGCCTGCCATCGACACCGTGGCCGGTCCGTTCTTCGCCAACAACATCAGCGAGCTGTGTTACGACGGGGACCGCATCGAGCTGGTGGTGGCGAACTTCACCCCGGACAGCGACGGCCGGCCCGAGCTCCGGGAGCTGTCCCGGCTCGATCTGGGGTCGCGGCACCGCCACGCCGAGCCCTGCAGCGAAACCGATCTCGGCCTGGTGCAGTAGTAGTCCCTCGCTCCGTGGTGGTTGAGCGCCGACGAATGGGGAAGTGGCTGGACGACGCCTACCGAAGGACGACCCATGCCCCCGACCCCCTCCTCCCACGAACCTGACGGCCAGGAGACCGAGACGTCACCCGTGGAGAACATGCGCCGGGCCGATGTCGTCAACGGCGAGAACCCGGACGAGCAGACCAATCAGCGGTCCCCGGCCGCGCCGCCCCCGGCTGGATCGCATCCGGCCGGTGAGCGCCAGGCCCGGGAGAACAGGGAGAACGATCCACCGGCGTAGCCGAAGCCAGCGACCTCCGTTTCATCGGCCCGGTGTCGGGGCAGCGGAGCCCAATGACTGAGAACAACATCGCGACCGCGGCCGGCAGCGACACCGACAGCAGGCGGTTGGTGGACGACCTGAACGGCGACCTGGCGCTGGAGTTCAAATCGATCGTGCAGTACGTCCGGCACATCGCCACGATCACGGGCCCCGAGTACACCAGCACCGTCGATGAGCTGAAGGTCCACCTCGGCCAAGAGCTGCGCCATGCCACGGTGCTGGCCGAGCAGGTGGGATTCCTGGGTGGCGTCCCGACCACCGAGGTGGCCGCCTCCGAGGCGGCCGGTACGGCCCGGGAGGCGCTGCAGGCCGATCTCGACCTGGAGAACGAGCAGCTCCAGCGCTACCGGGACCGGGTACAGGAGGCCACCGACATGGGGCTGCCCGACGTGGCGGAAGCGCTCCGTCCGCTCCTCACCGAGACCCAGGAGCACGTCCGAGATCTGCAGGCGGCGCTGGGCCGGTGAGTGGGCGCCGGCCCGCCGGTCACGGTGGGCCGATGCCTTACCTTCCAGTTGGGGGGAGGCCAGTTGGGGGGAGGCCAGTCATGGGGAAGGTGTAGGTCTGGACCGATGGTTTCAACCGTTCGGAACAGGAGCAGCCGTGACCGCATCATCGACCACTGAGCATCAGGCGTCCCACGCCGGCCATCACCCCGGCGCCGCCGGGCACGAGGCGGGATCAGCCCACGACCACGACAAGCACGCCGGGCACGACCCGGCCGTGTTCCGCCGCTTGTTCTGGTGGAACCTGGCCCTGGCGGTACCCGTGGTCGTGTTCGCCCGCATGGTCCAGGATTGGTTCGGCTACTCGATCGATGCCGCCTGGGCCCCGTGGGTCCCACCGGTGCTCGGCACCGTGATCTACCTGTGGGGCGGCCGTCCCTTCCTGGCCGGGGGCGTGGCCGAGGTGCGCAACCGCCAGCCCGGGATGATGCTGCTGATCGGGGTGGCCATCACCGTGGCCTACGCCTCGTCGCTGGCCGCTTCCCTCGGTTGGGGCGACCTCGACTTCTGGTGGGAGCTGGCCGCTCTGATCGTGGTCATGCTGCTCGGGCACTGGCAGGAGATGAAGGCCATCGGCCAGGCGCAGGGTGCGCTGGCCGCCCTGGCCGAGCTGCTGCCCGACACGGCCGAGCGGGTGACGGCCTCCAGCGTCGAGACCGTCCCCATCGCCGCGCTGGCCGTGGGTGACGTGGTGCTGGTCCGCCCGGGGGGTCGGGTTCCGGCCGATGGCCGGATCGTCGAGGGCCTGGCCGCCTTCGACGAAGCCATGATCACCGGCGAGTCCCGTCCGGTGGAACGGGGCGAGGGGGCCCGGGCGGTGGCCGGCACCGTGTCCACCGACTCGTCGGTCCGCATCGAGGTCGAGGCCGTGGGCGACGACACCACCCTGGCCGGCATCAACCGCCTCGTGGCCGACGCCCAGGCCTCCCGGTCCCGGGCCCAGGCCCTGGCCGACCGGGCCGCCGCCGCCCTCTTCTACCTGGCCGCCGGGTCGGCCGTGGTCACCGCCGCGGCCTGGAGCCTGGTGGGCCAACCGTCGGCCGGCGTCGTGCGCACCATCACCGTGTTGGTGATCGCCTGCCCCCACGCCCTGGGTCTGGCCATCCCGCTCGTGATCTCCATCTCCACCGCCGTCTCGGCCCGGGCCGGCATCCTGGTCAAGGACCGTCTCGCCCTGGAGCGCATGCGGACCATCGACGTGGTCCTGTTCGACAAGACGGGCACGCTCACCCGGGGCAACCACGCCCTGGCCGACCGGGCCGCCGCCGGCGGCTGGGACGGGGACGAGGTGCTCGCCCTGGCCGGGTCGGCCGAGGCCGACAGTGAGCATCCGGTGGCCCGGGCCATCGTTTCCGCTGCCCAGGATGGGGCCCGGTCCGGCGGGCGCCCGCTCCCCCCGGCCAGCGACGCCCGCGCCCTTCCCGGCCGGGGGGTGCAGGCCACGGTGGAGGGCCGCCAGGTGAGCGTGGGCGGCCCGGCGCTACTGGACGAGGCGGGCCGGGCCGCGCCGGCCGAGCTGGTGGACACCGTCGAGAGCTGGCGCCAGCGGGGCGGCTCGGTGCTGTGGGTTCTGGTCGACGGCGAGGTGGCCGGCGCGCTGACCCTGGCCGACGAGGTCCGCCCCGAGTCAGCGGCCGCCATCGACGCCCTCCACCAGCGGGGCGTGCGGGTGGCCATGATCACGGGCGATGCCCGCCAGGTGGCCGATGACGTGGCGGGACGCCTCGGCATCGACGAGGTGTTCGCCGAGGTGCTCCCCCAGGACAAGGACGCCAAAGTCGCCGATCTCCAGGGCCGGGGCCTCAGCGTGGCCATGGTGGGCGACGGCGTGAACGACGCCCCGGCCCTGGCCCGGGCCGACGTGGGCATCGCCATCGGTGCCGGCACCGACGTGGCCGTCGAGTCGGCCGGCGTGGTCCTGGCCTCCAGCGACCCCCGCACCGTGGTGTCCGCCATCGACCTGTCCCGGGCCAGCTACCGCAAGATGATCCAGAACCTGGTGTGGGCCACGGCCTACAATCTGATCGCCATCCCCGTCGCCGCCGGCGCATTCGCCTTCGCCGGCCTCACCCTCCCGCCGGCGGCCGCCGCCGTGGCCATGAGCCTGTCGACCATCATCGTGGCGGCCAATGCCCAGCTCCTGCGCCGCCTCGACCTGAGGAGCTGGTGATTCGCATCGGCGACCCGGCCGACTGCTCCGACCCCGTCCGCCGCCAGGTCATCATCGCCGCCCACCACCACGATGGAGCGGCCACAATGGAGCGGCGCCCTGAGCGCTGCTAGCTTCGGCGGGCGTGTCCGAGACGAGCACCATCCACGATCATGCCGACCTGCCCCGCCGCTGGGGGGCCGAGGACCGGATCGGGGCCGGCAACCTGCTGACGCCGGCCACCCGGCTGGCCGCCCTGTCGCTGGTGGAGACGGGTGACGTGGTTGACCTGGGCCACGTGATCGCCGACGGTGCCCCCCGGATACCACCCGACCAGACGCCCTACGTGATGAGCCTCACCACCCGGGCCCAGAGCGTGGTCCGCAACCTCGACGCCCACAACGTGAAGAACCGCTTCGGGGCCAACCTGGAGCGCATCGAGATGACCACCCACGTGGGCACCCACATCGACGCCCTGGGTCACGTGAGTGTGGGCGAGCGCATGTACAACGGCCTGGCCACCGACGACGTGGTGGGCGACTACGGCCTCAAGCAGCTCGGGGTGGAGAACGTGCCGCCCATCATCACCCGGGGTGTGCTGCTCGACGTCGCCGGGCTCGACGGCGCCGACATGCTGGAAGCCGGCCGGGCCGTCACCCTCGACGACATCCAGCGGGCCCGCGACACCGCCGGGGTCGACATCCGGGAGGGCGACGTGGTGTGCATCCACACCGGCTGGGGCGCCCTGTTCATGAAGGACAACAGCCGCTACGTGCGGGGCGAGCCGGGCATCGATGTGGAGGCCGCCGAGTGGCTCACGGCCCAGGGGGTGGTGGCCATCGCGGCGGACAACATGGCGGTGGAGGTCATGCCCAACCCCCGCCACCCCGAGCTGATCATGCCGGTCCACCAGCACACGCTGGTCGACAACGGCGTCTACCTGATCGAGAACCTCAAGCTCGACGAGCTGGCCACCCTGGGCCGCGGCCCCAACGAGTTCTGCTTCGTGCTGCTGTCGACCAAGCTGAAAGGGGCGACGGGCTGCCCGGTGCGGCCCGTCGCCCTCTTCTGATCAGTCCAGGTCGAACCGGTCGTTGTTCATGACCTTGACCCAGCCGGCCACGAAGGCGTCGAGGAACAGCTGATCGCCGCCGGCGGCGCTGTACTCCTCGGCGATGGCCCGCAGCTGGCTGTTGGAGCCGAACACCAGGTCCACCCGGGTGCCGGTCCAGCGGACCTCGCCGGTGGCCCGGTCGCGACCCTCGAAGGTGTCCTCGCCCTCGCCCACCGCGCGCCACGCCACGCCCATGTCGAGCAGGTTGGTGAAGAAGTCGGTGGTGAGCTGGCCCGGCCGGCTGGTGAGCACGCCGTGGCCCTCGGAGCCGACGTTGGCCCCCAGCACCCGCAGGCCGCCGACCAGAGCGGTCATCTCGGGGGCCGACAGGTTGAGCATGAACGCCTTGTCGATCAGCAGGTGCTCGGTGGGCACCGAGCCCTGCTTGGCCACGTAGTTGCGGAACCCGTCGGCCAACGGCTCCAGGTACCCCATGGCCTCGACGTCGGTCGAGTCCTGGCTGGCATCGGTGCGGCCCGGGGTGAACGGCACGCTGATGCTGTAGCCGGCGGCCTCCGCCGCCGCCTCCACCGCCGCCGAGCCGCCCAGCACGATCAGGTCGGCCAGCGAGACCTTCGCCCCGCCCTTGGCGTTGAACGTGCTCTGGATCTCGCCCAGCTTGGCGATCACGGCACCCACGCCGGACTGGACGTTGACGTCCCAGCTGGCCTGGGGCTCGAGGCGGATCCGGGCCCCGTTGGCCCCGCCCCGGAAGTCGGTGGCCCGGAAGGTGGAGGCCGAGGCCCACGCCGTCTTGACCAGCTGGTCGGTGGTGAGGCCGGAGCCCATGATGGCTGCCTTCAGCTCGGCGATGTCGGCCTCGCCGATCACCGGGCCCTCCTGGGCCGGCACGTTGTCCTGCCACACCAGCTGCTCGGCCGGCGCCTGGGGGCCGACGTAGCGGGCGGCGGGGCCCATGTCGCGGTGGAGGAGCTTGAACCAGGCCCGGGCGAAGGCGTCGGCCAGCTGGTCGGGGTTCTCCCGGAACCGCTTGGAGATCTCCAGGTAGCTCGGGTCGACGATCATGGCCATGTCGGCGGTGGACATGGTGGGCGGGTTCTTCTTGCCCTCGATGTGGGCGTCGGGTACCCAGAAGCCGTCCTTGACCTCCCGGGGCTGCCACTGGTTGGCGCCGGCCGGGCTCTTGACCAGCTCCCACTCGTGGGAGAACAGGGTCTCCAGGTACATGTTGTCCCACTGGGTGGGGGTGGGGGTCCACGCCCCTTCGAGCCCGGAGGTGACGGTGTCGGCCCCCTTGCCCGAGCCGTTCGAGTTGATCCAACCGAACCCCTGGTCGGCCAGACCGCCGCCCTCGGGCTCGGCCCCCACGGCCTCGGCCGGGCCGTTGCCGTGCATCTTGCCGAAGGTGTGGCCACCCACGGTGAGGGCCACGGTCTCCTCGTCGTTCATGGCCATGCGGCTGAACGTCTCGCGGATGTCACGGCCCGAGGCCAGGGCGTCGGGTACCCCGTTGGGGCCTTCCGGGTTCACGTAGATCAGGCCCATCTGCACCGCGGCCAGCGGGTTGGCCAACTCCCGGTCACCCGAGTAGCGCTGGTCGCCCAACCACTCGTTCTCCGGCCCCCAGTAGACGTCGTCTTCGGCGGCCCAGATGTCGGACCGGCCGAAGGAGAACCCGAACGTCTTGAAACCCATCGTCTCCAGCGCCCGGTTGCCGGCGAAGACGAACAGGTCGGCCCACGAGATCGCCTTGCCGTACTTCTGCTTGATCGGGAGCAGCAGGCGTCGGGCCTTGTCGAGGTTGCCGTTGTCGGGCCAGGAGTTGAGCGGGGCGAACCGCTGGGCTCCCGTACCGGCACCGCCCCGGCCGTCGTGCACCCGGTAGGTGCCCGCCGCGTGCCAGCTCATACGGATGAAGAGACCGCCGTAGTGTCCCCAGTCGGCCGGCCACCAGTCCTTCGAGTCGGTCATCAGCGCGTCGACGTCGCGGGTCAGCTCGTCGAAGTCGATGCCCGACACGGCCTTGGCGTAGTCGAAGTCCTCGCCCAGCGGGCTCGATGCGGGGTGGCGCTGGTGGAGGATCCGCAGGTTGAGCTGGTTGGGCCACCACTTCTCGTTGGACTGGGCCTCACTGGAGGTGAGGGCACCCCATTCGGGAGTCTGGGTAGGGCGAGTGGTCATCGGATCTCCTGAAGTTGGGCTTGACGGTCGGGCTCTTGGCACTGGGGGCAGAGGCCCCAGTAGATGACCTCTGCCTCGTCCACCCGGAACCCCGAGGCTTCGGATGGCGTGAGGCAGGGCGTGTAGTCGACGGCGCAGTCCACATCCACCATGCGGTCGCAGCGCCGGCACACCAGATGATGGTGGTTGTCGCCCACCCGGTCCTCGTACCGGGTGGGCGAACCGGCGGGCTGGATCCGGCGGATGACGCCATGCTCGGCCAGCGCCGTGAGCGTGTCGTACACCGACTGCCGGGAGATCGCCCCGATCTGGCCCCGCACGATCTCGATCACGTCGTTGGGCGCGCTGTGGGGATGCGACGCTACGGCGCGGAGAACGGCCAGACGTTGGGCGGTCACCTGGAACCCGTGGCTACGGAGCACCTCTGCTGGGTCGACTGACACGAACTGCAGTCTGCATCGACTTCTGGACTCAGTCAAGAACTAGATGGTGACCGCCAGTGCCATGTCAGAGGGCGATGGCCCGGGCCGCCGACAACAGCGACGACAACAGGCGACCGTCCCCCTCCCGGGTCGAGACCAGGTCGTCGGGGGCGAGCCGGCGCGACACCACCCGGCAGTAGTCCACCACGTCGGCCACCAGCAGGTTGGCCCGCGGCCCCGGCCCGCCCAGCTCGAAGGTGCCCCCGCCGGGCCCGGTCAGCACCAGCCGGGTGGGGGTGAGCACCACCGGCGGTTCGCCGGCCGGCGGCTGGAGGGCCAGCAGCAGGGGCAGGCCGGCCACCGAAGAGGACGACATGGTGCGCAACTCTGCCGCCGGCACCTCCTCCAGGCGACGGCCGGTGGCCCGGCGGATGTCGTCGCCGTGGGTCCACAGCTCGAACGCCCGGGCCACCAGTGCGGTGGCGGCGTCGAAGGGCCACTGGTGCAGCGCTACCGCGGCCCCCGGATCGAAGGCGGCCGACGCCACGTGCTCGGCGATCAGGCTGGCCGCCGCCCACCACCGGGCCACGGTCGCCCCGGGGGCACCGGTGGCGAGCGCGTCGGCCTCGGCGGCCCCCAGGCCCAGGTGGTCGACCGCCGCCGGATCGCCGGCAACGAGAGGGAGCGCGCCCGTGAGGCCGAGCTGGCGGGCCGTGTAGTCCTCGATGACCGCCAGGTGAGCGACGAGGCGGTGGGTGGTCCACCCGTACGGCGCCACCACGGCCGACCAGTCGTCGCCCTCCAGCTCGTCGAGCAGTCGGCGCAGCACCGCCACCCGGGACCGGTACAGGTCGGACGGGGCCGCCGGTTCCACGCCGGCACGGGGCCGGCGGGAGATCTCGGCCAGCACCCGTTCCCGTAGCGCCGGAGGCGGTCCCACCGCCGTCGTCTCGGCCAGGGCGGCCAGTACCTCCGACCCGCCGGGCTGGCCGGCCAGGTCGTCGATCCACCCGCTGTCGCCGTTCCCGCCGGGGATGGTCATGCCGGTTCCACCTCCTCGTCGTGGTGGCCCAGGACCTCGGCCAGGCGCCGCAGCCCCAGCCTGATCCTCGACTTGGCCGTCCCCTCGCTGGCCCCGGTGGCCGCCGCCACCTCCCGATACGTCAACCCCCCGAAGTAGGCCAGCTCGATGGCCCGTCGTTGCTCCACCGGCAGCCCGCCCAGCGCCCGACGAACCCGCTGCCCGGCGATCATCGCCAGCGCCGACTCCCCCACCTCGGGGGCCACCACCGGGCGGGCCTGGTGGGCCCGTTCCTCCCGGGCGGCCCGCCGCCCCTGGCTGCGGAGCTGGTCGAAGCACCGGCGGCGGGCCATGGTCACCAGGAAGGCCCGCAAGGAGCCCCGGGCCGGGTCGAAGCGGTCGGGATGATCCCACAGGGCGACGAACACCTCCTGGCACACGTCACCGGCGTGATCGGCGCCCACCAACCGCAACGCGATCCCGTGGACCACCGGGCTCAGCTGGTCGTACACCGCAGCCAGGGCCGAGCTGTCACCGGCCACGATGCGCTCGACCATCCCCTGTTCCCATGCCCCGGCCCGATCGGACACAGCCCGCGACCTTAGCCGACGGGGGCTGCTCCCAGTGGGAGCAACCGACCTGGGAGCGGTCGGGGCGGGGCCCACCGGCCCGGCGCACCGCGACCGTGTCGCCCCGGGTGTGCAGGGTGGCACCCATGATGCTCATCGTGGTCTTCACATCGTCGTTGGCTGCGCTGTCGGCCATGGTGCCGAGCTCCTCGGGTCCCTTCCCACCCCCCTCAGGGCAGGATCCGCCCCTGGTTCGCCGCCGATACCGCAGGCGGATCACACGAGGTCGCGCCCCCTGTCCGCACCTGGCGGATCGCACGGCG
Source organism: Acidimicrobiales bacterium (assembly GCA_041394285.1). Taxonomy (GTDB): domain Bacteria; phylum Actinomycetota; class Acidimicrobiia; order Acidimicrobiales; family SZUA-35; genus CADEDH01. The sequence goes on from JAWKIL010000002.1 coordinate 414,946, forward strand.
GGTGGCGATGGCCGGCAGGCGAAGATGGCGGTGGGAGCCGTCAGGTCCAGGCGTCCACCGGGTCACCCCGGTGCCATCGGTCGAGGGCGGCGTCGATGGCGGTGTGGACCCGGGCCGCTCCCTGCTCGTAGCGGGCGAACAGCACCTCGGTCAGCGCACCGCTCCGCAGTCCCTGCTGCACCCCGGCCGACGTGGCGAAGTCCTCTCCCAGCGTCTGGTCGAACAGGTCGAGGTTGGTCTGCAGGTGGCGCCGCAGCTCGTCGGTGTCGGGCCGCCAGTCGGCCACGATGTGCTGGGTGCACACCGTGCGGTCCACCGCCACCGGCCACACCGACAACCAGGAGAAGTAGTCCTGGGTCCAGAACGTCTGCACGTTGGGGAACAGGTGGTAGGTCACCAGGGCGTGGTCTCGCAGCCGCCACTGGTCGCGGGGTTGGTCGCTCAGGCGCCGGATCGACCGGCGGGGATCGATCCGCCGGCCGTTGGGGCCCAGGTCGTCGTACACGCTGCGGTTGGGCTCGAACATGGGGCCGATGTTCGAGCTGTGGAGCACCGGTACGTGGTACATCTCGAGGAAGTTGTCGAGCAGGACCTTCCAGTTGCAGGCCACCTCCCACTGCCGGAGGGCCAGCAGGTGCCGCTCCGGGCGCGCCACGCCGAGGTCGGCGTCGAGCCCGATCAGCACGGTGTCGAGGTCGATGGGCGGGCCCCCGACCCGTGGCCGCACGAAGACGAAGCCGTGCCGCTCGGCCACCGGCACGGGTGCCAGGCCGTGGCCGTCGCGGTCCAGGCCTTCGAACCCCTCGCCGTGGAGGATCCCTGCCAGGTTGCCGGCGAGGTCGTAGCTCCAGCCGTGGAACGGGCAGGTGAGCCGCCGCCCGTGACCGGCCGGCTGGTCGCACAAGCGGGCGCCCCGGTGGCGGCAGACGTTGGCGAAGGCCCGGATCCGGCCCTCGTGATCCCGCGTGACCAGCAGCGGCACCGGCGTGTGGTCGTGGGTGAACCAGCTGCCGGGCTCGGGCAGCTGGGCCACGTGGCCCACCGCCACCGGGTGGTCGCCGAACAGGGCCGCCCGTTCGGCGGCGAAGCGGTCGGGATCGAGGTAGTCGGCCACCGGGCGGCGGGTCATGGCCGGGGCCAGCTCGCGGGTGTCGGCTGCGGTGTGGGCCAGCACCCGCTCCACCAGGGACAGTTCGACGCTGCGTTCCATGGCGACGACCGGCCTCAGGCCGGCTTGCGGCCCGACACCCGCACCAGCACGTCGGGCACGAACTCATCGTCGCGCACGTCGACGAAGCCGGCGTTGGTGAAGTAGCCGCGCACCTGGTCCCGGCGATGGGCCTTGCCGCCCGAGTGGTAGAGGATCTCCTGCATCCCCCACAGGGCGGCGTCGAGCGGGCCGACGCCGTCGTCGTCCAGCATCTCGCCCACCAGGTGCATCTCGCCTCCCGGCTCCAGGGCGGCGAAGGCCTTGGCCACCACGCCCCCGATCACGGCCTCGTCGTAGATCGGGAGGTTCGACGCCATCACGATGGCGTCGCAGACCGGGAACTCGTCGGCGGTGAAGTCGCCCCCGATCGTGTCCACCCGGTCGGCCACGCCGTGCTGCTCCAGGTACTCGGCCGTCACCACCACCACCGGCGGGAGGTCGAACACCGTGGCCCGCAGACCGGGGAACGCCTTCACCGCCTGGATCGAATACGCCCCCGATCCCCCGCCCAGATCGAGGAGATGCCGGCGGCCGGCGAGGTCGACGGTACGGGAGAACCGCCGTCCCGCCCCCATCCCGATCGACGAGGTTGCCCGGTGATAGGCCCGGGCCTTGTCCACCGTGAGGTCGGCGTACATACCGAGGGGCTTGGGGGGCTCGTGGGACCGCAGCAGCTCGGTGAGGTTCATCCAGCCCGGCACGTCGGGGCGGGTGAACTGCATCCAGGGGCCGGCGTAGCGGTCGGCCCCCCGCACCAGGAACCGGTCGGCGTCGGGAGCGTTGACCAGCCGGCCGTCCTGCTTGCGCAGCAGATCGACGGCCAGCAGGCAGCTCACCAGGCGGTCGGCGTTGAGCTCGGTGATGTCGCAGGCCGCGGCGAGGGCGGCCACGTCGGACGCTCCGGCGTTGACCTCGGTGAACACCCGCAGGTCGAGGGCGGCCCACAGCAGGGCCGAGTCGCAGTAGGCCCGGGCCATCCGCTGGAGGCGGGTGCTGTCCACCGGGTCGGGGCCGGGGCCGGAGGGGGAGGCGTCGGGCATGGGGGCGATGCTCGCCCGGCGGCCGGCGCCGGTCAAGCCAGCTGGTCCCGGACCTCGACCAGGGTGCGCAGCACCGCCTCGGCCGTGGCGGCGTCGACGATGGGATTGTCGGCGAAGGTGGCGAAGCCGCAATCGGGGTGGAACACCACCCGGTCCGGGCCGAAGCGGTCCATGGCCGCCCGCATCCGGCGCTCGACGGCGGCCCGGTCGGCGTGGTCGGGGTGCTTCTGGTCGATCACGCCCACCCCCACCCGGCTGTCGTCGGGCAGGGAGGCCAGCACCGACAGGTCGCCGGCCCGGGGCGTGCACCCTTCCAGCAGGTACATCCCCACCGGCACGGCCCGCAGGACGTCCACCAGCGGGGCGTAGTCGCCGTGGAGGGCCACGGCGTCGTCGGGGGTCCAGTTGCCCCGGCACAGGTGCAGTGCCGTGCGTTCCCGGGGCACGTCGACCAGCAGCTCCTGCAGCAGGTCCCGGGCGAAAGCCAGCTCGGCGGCGGTGGTGCCCCGCTCCCCCAGCGCCCCGCACATGAACGTGCGGCCCCCTTCGCCTACGGTCCCGTGTACCACCTCGGTCAACACCGGCTCGTCGATCTGGACCACCGACACCCCGGCGGCCAGGAGGGAGAACAGTTCCTCGCGCAGGACCCGCACCAGGTCGGTGGCGAGGTGCTCCCGGTCGGCGTAGGCCCGGTCGGAGATGCACTCCATCCACATGGTGCGGGTCAGCAGGTACGGCCCGGGGAGGGCCACCTTCACCGGCCGGTCGGTGATCGAGGCGGCGAAGGCCGCCTCGTGGACGGCGAGCGGCCGGGACCGGCCGAGGGGGCCGAAGGGCGCCGGATGACGGATGTCGCCGGCCGGCACGTCGAGGGCGGCCAGCTCCCGCTCGAACGCCTCCGGATCGTCGACGTAGGGCAGCAGGTCGGTGATCGGGATGAGTTGGCAGTTGTCGAGCAGGCCGCCCACGAAAGCGGCGTAGTTGTCACGCCGCTGCTCGCCGTCGGTCACCAGGTCGACGCCCGCCCGCACCTGCGCCTCCACGGCGAGACGGACGGCGTCGTCGGCCACGGCGTCGAACTCCTCGTCGGGAGCCCGGCCCTCCAGGTGCTCGTGGAGCGAGCGCAACAGCCACCGGGGCCGGGGCCACGAACCGAGCCCGAACACCGCCCGCTCCGCCACCGGCGGTGCCGGCGCCGGAGCCGGCAGCGCAGCCGGCACCACCACCTCGACGATGGGCTGGGTGATGGGGGCCGCCACCCGCCCGTCGGGTCGGGCCGTCGCCCCCGCCGGCTGGCCGATGGTCGCCGCCGCCGGGGTGGCGGCCGAGGTCGGGGCCGGGGCGACGAAGGCCCCTTTGGCCACGAGGAAGGAGCGCAGACGGCCTCCGTCGTGCCAGACGTCCACCAGCTCATTGCCGGTCAGGCGGCACCACGACGGCAGATCCTCGACCACCGACGACTCGGTGGACAGGATCTGCAGCAGCTGGCCCCGGTCCAGGGGATCGATGTGCTTGCGGATCAACAGCAACAGGCCGTTGCCGCAGTCGAGGTCCCCGCCGTCGAAGCTGACCGCCGGCGGGTACGGGTGGTGGACGTCGGGCACCGCAGGGCCTCAGTACGAGACGCAGGGCGACCCGTTGACCAGCCACTCCACCAGCTTGGCCCCGCCCACGATGGTGGCACCGTCGATCAGCTCGGACTCCTCGATGCCCCGCTTCTTGGCACAGGGTGAGCAGACGAAGACCTTGCCCCCGGCGGCCACGAAGTTGGTGACGAGCTCCTTGAGCGGAGCGAATCCGTCCTCGTGGATGTCGTCGGCGTAGCCGGCCTTGGCCAGCCACACGCCCTCGGTGGACAGGAACACCATCGTCTCCTGGTCCGAGCCGGCGGCGGCGTTGGCCACCACGAAGCCCACCGTCGCCTTGTCGGTGTCGTTCTTGGCGTGGGTGATGGAAACGCAGAACGTGCCCATGTCAGGAATCCTCTCGTCGGATGATCAGGTAGCGCGGCGGTTCCGCCACCGCCAGGCGGTGCCCGGTCAGACCGGCCCAGGCGGGCAGGTCGTGGCGGACGCCGGGATCGGTGGCGCGCAACTCGAACACCTGGCCGGGCTCGAGCGCTGCGAGCCGGGCCCGCAGCACGATCACCAGCTCGCCGCACCCGAGGTCGCCGGCATCCCAGCCGTCGGCCACCTCGAGCTCGGGCGGAGCCGTGTCGTTGTCGTCATCCATGCGTGCTCCCATCCGACGACTCGGGGGCACGCTCGAGGCCCGCCCTAGGGTCGCAGGGGATCTCCCGGCCCGGACACGCCGGGCGCCATCGGCAATCAGTAGCGGAACTTCACCACGGCGGCAGTCTCCGCCAGCGGCGGGGCCGGGTCAAGTACCTCGGCTCATGCCCCTCGACGGCGGGCCAACGGCGCGAGCCGGGCGCTGAGCCGGTCGGCGTTCTTGGTGGCGATCGGGCCGGCCACGGCGGTCACGAGCACGTAGGCGGCAGCCGTGCCTCCCAGCTCCGGGCCGTCGGCCAGGCCCGCGCCGAGCGAAGCGATCACCACCGAGAACTCTCCCCGGGCCACGAGGGCCGTCCCGGCCCGCACCCGACCCCGGGTGGCGATACCGGCCCGGGCGGCGGCCAGCCAACCGGTACCGAGCTTGGTGGCCGCGGTCACCACGGCCAGGGCCACGGCGGGCACGATGGCTCCGGGCAGATCGCCGGGATCGATCTGGAACGAGAAGAACAGGAAGAAGATGGCGGCGAAAAGGTCCCGAAGGGGCTCGATCAGCATGCTGGCCCGCTCCTGGGCCGGGCCCGACAAGGCCAGGCCCACCAGGAACGCCCCGATGGCGGCGGAGATCTGCAGCTGCTGGGCCACGCCGCCGGCCACCAGCGTCAGCCCGAAGACGGCGAGCACGAGGGCCTCGTTGCTCCCCCGGGACAGGCGGGCGCTGACCGCCGACCCGAACCGGCTGGCCGCCCACAGCACGGCGCCCACCGTCACGAGGGCGACGGTGACGGTGGACGCGGTGGCCAGGGCGTCGGACCCCACCACCACGGCCGCCACCACCGGCAGGTACACGGCCATGGCCAGATCCTCGATCACCAACAGGTTCAGGATCACCGGGGTTTCCCGGTACCCGAGGCGGTCGAGGTCGGCCAGCACCTTGGAGATCACGCCGGAGGAGCTCACCCATGTGACACCGCCCAGCAGCACCGCCGCCGGTACCGACCACCCGAGCAGCAGCCCGGCGGCCACGCCGGGTAGGGCGTTGGCCAGTGCGTCGACCACGCCCGGCACCAACGACGTGCCCAACCCCTCCCGCAGCTCGTCGCTCGTGTACTCGAGGCCCAGGGCCAAGAGCAGCAGGAGCACACCGATCTCGGCCCCCAGGGCGACGAAGTCTTCGGATACGTCGAGGTCCACCAGACCCCCTTCGCCCAGAGCCAGGCCGGCCACCAGGTAGAAGGGCACCGCCGTGATCCCGAGGGCAGAGGCCAACCGGGCCAGCGCCGACAGCACCAGGGCCAGCAGGCCGATCTCGATGAACGCCGTCGCCGTTTCGGATCCGACCGCCGCCAGCAGCGGGGTCACGGAGCGAGCATGGCCCGAACGGCATCCAGCCCTGCGGGCGTGCCCACGGCCACCGCCACGTCACCGGCGGCGAAGCCGAACGTGGGGGGCGGGGCCGGTGTGGTGTCGGCGCCCCGGATCACGGCCACGATCGACACCCCGGTGCGGGTGCGGATCTCCCCGTCGGCGATGGTGCGCCCCACGAAGGCCGACCCGTCCGGCACCGTGATCCAGTCGATCGACAGCCCCTCGATGCGCTGCTGGACCGCGGCCACCGCTTCGCTCACCCGGGAGGCGCCGAGCACCTCGGCCAGGGTGCGGGCGTCATCGACGTCGAGCTGCATGACCGTGCGGCAGGCGTCGGGGTCGTCGGTGTCGTACACCAACACCTCCCGGCGTCCGCCCCGGTGGGCGATCACGCCGAGGCGCTGGCCGGTGGCGGTGGTGAAATCGTGGCGCACCCCGACGCCGGGCAGGTGGGTCTCGGTGACCTCGGGCATACGACGTCAGAGGCTGTCGGCCAGCTGGGGCGGCTCCCGCAGCGACCGCTTCAGCTCGGCCAGTCCGGGGAACGTTGCCACCCCCCACACGGCGTCCCACAGCCGCAGCGCCTCGTCGCCCCGGGGCACCCGGCTGATGACGGGACCGAAGAACGAATACGACGTGCCGCCCTGGTTGAAGCTGATGATCGGGGTGCCGACGTCCTTGCCCGTCCGGCTCAGCGCTTCGTCGGTCTCCGCCTGGAGCACGGCGTCCCACCGCTCGTCGTTGGCCGCCGCCGCATAGTCGCTCAGGCCCACCGAGGCCAGGTAGTCGGGGAAGCCGGCCTCCCAGTGCTCGGTCAGCTCCTTGCGCCGACGGTGCACGTGGATGTCGCCGCCGAACGTGGTGTACAGCTCGCCCATGCGGCCCCGTCCCTCGGCCTCCCGCACCGCGGCCGCCACGCGGAGCAGCTTCTGGCCGCTGCCGTGCCCGGCGATGTAGCCCTCGGCGAAGTCGGTCTCGTAGTTCTTGTCCTTGTTCAGGAGGCGGAGGCTGATGAAGCGCCAGTCGACGTCGAGCGAGCGCAGCTTCGCCACCTCGGCCACCCAGCGGGAGGTGATCCAGGCCCACGGGCACACCGGATCCCAGAAGAACTCCACATCGGCTTGGTCGGTCATCGGTACCTCTTTCGGTGGCAGGCTCACTCGCTTGGAGCAGCCGGGAAGGCACCCAGTATCGGCCAATCCGGGCGGCCCTGCTCACCCGGCGGCTAGGGCGAGCGGGCAGGGGGAAGGACAGAGCCATGATCCATCTGGTACGGCACGGCGAGACCGAGTGGAGCCGGAGCCGGCGCCATACCGGGCGAACCGACATTCCGCTGACGGAAGCGGGGCGGCGGCAGGCCGCCGAGCTGCGCCCGGTCCTGGACCGGCTCGCCCCGGACACCGTGCTGTCGAGCCCGCTGCGGCGGGCCCGCGAGACGGCGACCCTCACCGGTCACGGTTCGGCGGCGGTCATCGACGACCGCCTGCGGGAGTGGGACTACGGCTCAGCCGAGGGTCGGACCACGGCCGAGCTGCGACAGACTGAGCCCGGGTGGTCGGTGTGGACGCATCCGATCGACGGCGGTGAACAGCTGGCCGACGTGTCCAAACGGGTCGACGATCTCGTCGAGGATCTGGCCGCCCTGCCGGGCGTGATCGTGGTGTTCGGCCACGCCCATCTGTTCCGCATCCTCGCCGCCCGCTGGTGCGGGCTCCCGCCGGAGGCGGGCGCCCGATTCGTGCTCGACCCAGCGAGCCTGAGCACGCTCGGCTACGAGCGGACGACCCGATGCGTGATCCGCTGGAATGCAGGGGTCGACCGCCACTCCTTTGGGTAAGCCCTCTCCACGTACCCCGTTCTCCACCCAAAGGGAGCTGACAACATGAGCGGAAACACGGACGACATCAAGGGTCGGGCCAAGGAAGCGGCCGGCGACCTCACGAACGACAAGGACCTCAAGAACGAAGGGAAGATGGACCGGGCGGCCGGCGCCATCAAGGACAAGGTCGACGACGTGAAGGATGCGGCCCAGGACGCCATGGACCGGGACCGCCGCTGACGCTCTGACCCGAGCGGGCGGCGACCGACCTGGATCAGGCCGGTCGTCGCCCGACCAGGGCCAGGAAGCGGTCCATGGCCGGGGCCTCGTCACCGATCTCGACGGGCTCACCGATCAGCTTCCATTTGCGGAGCGTCGGCGCCATGGCGCCGATCGTCTCGAGGCTCGACCGGGCCAGCTCGTCGTCGGGTACCGGCTCCATGCCGGCCGCCCGGGAGATGTCCCAGGCGTGGGCCAGTGGATCCCACTGCACGATGCCGATGAAGGTGTCGACCGACATCTCACCGAACCAGTACTTGCCGCTGCGCTCCAGTGCGCCCTCCCCGTCGAGGGCCTCGAGCACCGAGTCCCGGCAGGTGGCCCACGCCCCCTGAGGATCGCTGAGCTCCACCGCCTCGCCCGGCATGCCGATGTCCTCGCCCCGAGCGGCCCGGGCCACGCCGTCCAGCACCCCGATCTGGTGGGCCACCACGTGGGAGGCGGTCCACCCGTCGCATGGCGACGGGCTGCTCCAGGCAGTGGCCGGCACCCGCCGGACCACGGCGTCGAACCCGTACACGCTGCGGGTGAAGTTCCTGAGGTTGACGGTCATACGGGCAACCTAACGCACGGCGAACCGACCGCGCCCGGCGGTGTCTCAGGCGGGCGGCCGATCGCCCGGCCGCGATCCGGCCAGCAGCACGGCCGAGCCGACCACGGCCGCCAGGATCGAGGCCACCAGGATGGCGAGCTTGGCCTCGGCCAGGGTCTCACCTTCGAAGCTCAGCTCGGCGATGAACAGGGCCACGGTGAACCCGATCCCGGCCAGCATCGCTCCGCCCACCACGTGGCCCCGGCCCAGATCGGCCGGGAGACGTCCCAGGCCCAGGCGTTGCGCCAACAGGGCGGCCCCGGCCACGCCGAGGGTCTTGCCCAGGACGAGGCCCAGCGCGATGCCCCATCCGACCCGGCTGCCGGTGAGATCTCCCAGGGTGTCGCCCCTGATGACCACGCCTGCGTTGGCCAGGGCGAACAGGGGCACCACGAGCAGGGCCGAGAAGGGATGCAGGCTGTGCTGCAGGTCGTCGATGATATGACGGTTGTTGACCGGCTGGGCCGGTGTGAGCAGCCCCATCGCCACCCCGGCCACCGTGGCGTGCACGCCGGACTCGTGGATGGCGAACCACAGCACGAGGGCGGGGATGACGTACACCAGCGGGCTGGTGGCGCCCACCCACCGGAGGAGCACCACGAATCCCAGGACCGCCACCGCCATGGCCAGGTAGCCGGCCGACAGCCCGCTCGAGTAGGCCACGGCGATCACGGCGATCGCCCCCAGGTCGTCGACGATCGCCACCGCCAGCAGGAACAGGCGGAGGCCGGCCGGGGCCCTCGACCCGAGCAGGGCCAGGGCACCGAGCACGAATGCGATGTCGGTGGCCATGGGGATGCCCCACCCCCGCTCCGTCGGCGTGCCGAGGTTCAGCACGAGGAACAGCAGGGCCGGCAGGACCATGCCGCCTACCGCGGCGATCACCGGCATCGCCGCGTCACGGGGGCTCGACAGCTCGCCCACCACCAGCTCCCGCTTGATCTCCAGGCCGACCACGAAGAAGAAGAGGGCCATCAGGCCGTCGTTGACCCATCCGTGCAGGTCCAGATGGAAGAGGTCGAGGGGAGGATGCCAGGCCCACAGGCTCTCGTAGGTGCCGGGCGCCAGGTTCGCCCAGACGAGAGCGAGTGCGGTGGCGACGAGGAGGACGAGTCCGCCGGCCAGCTCGTCGTGGATGAAGTCGAGCAGCGGCGGCCGGCGGCCGAACACTCGACGGACGAGACGCTCGACGGTGGGCGTGGCGGAAGACTGTTCTGGGGGCACGGCGCGGGGTCCTACTACGAGTCCTGCAAGGGAGAGTTTGTGCCGACCAGACTTCCCGGCTCACCGTGGGGGACCAATCGTAGCCCACCATCGTGTCTCGGAGCTGGATCGAATAGTCTCACATCCGTGAGCCGGTTCGGGCGTTTGCTGCTCGGCGCCGCCACGCTTGTCCTGGTGGTGGCCGGTTGCGGCCGGTCACCCGGGCCGTCGGGCAGCCCCGAGATCGATGGAACGGCCTACATCGCGGCCCTGCGGCCCTTCCTGCCCCGCCCGGCCTCCGCCGCCCCGGGCGACAAGCGGGACGTGGTGTTCGTCGTCCCCCTCGACGGCAACGCCCTCCCCCTGCAGGCCCAGATCGACGTGGTGGGCGCCTTCGCCGACGACTACGACGTCCGCTTCGTCGACGACATGGATGCCGCCATCGACGAGCGCGGCGCCCGCAAGCCCCCCCAGGAGGGCGGCCTGCTCATCGGGATGGGCCCGGTCACCAGCGAGCCACCGCATACCACCCGTATCGAGCTGTACTGGAACGCCGACCGGATCGAGGGCCACCTGGTGACGCTGGCCACGACGAGCGACGGCTGGCAGGTGACGGGTGACGAGCCCGTCACCCCCGAAGCCCTGGCCCGCCATGCCTGATCGACACGGCCGGCGCCGGGTGGCCAGCGCGGCCGCCGGCGCGGGCCGCTGGTTCTGCGGACCTGGCAGACAGGCCCGCCTCACGATCGCCCATTGCCTCCAGAACGCGGCGTCGACCCTGTTCACCCTGTCGATGGCCGGCTCGATCTTCTTCTCGGTGTCCCCCGACGCCGCCCGCTGGCGGGTACTGCTCTTCCTCGCCCTCAGCCTCGCCCCCTTCCTGGTCATGGCGCCGCTGGTGGGGCCGATCGTGGACCGGGTGCGGGGCGGGCTGCCCATAGCCATGGTCCTGGCGTTCGTGGCCCAGGCGGTGCTGGCAGCGGCCCTCGCGCCCCGGCTCCGCTCCCCCCTGCTGTTCCCCCTGGCCTTCGGTGTGCTGGTGGCGGCGAAGACGGAAGGGGTGGCGGCCAACGCCGTGGTGCCGACGGTGGTGGACGACGAGCAGGACCTGGTGGCGGCGAACGCCCGCATCTCCCGCAGCGCAACCCTGTCGGGGGCGGTGGCCGCCGGGATCGGGGTGGCGCTCTACCGGGTGGCCGGGCCTGCCGCCACTCTGTGGGCCGCCACCGCGGTGTACAGCGTCGGGGCGGTGGCCGCCTGGCGGGTCCGGGCCGTCGCCGGCCGCCTCCCGCCCATCGACCGGGTCGCCGCCATCGAGCTGGTACGCCCCGAGCTGTCGACCGCCGTGCTGGACATGATGGCGCTACGGGCCGCTGTCGGGTTCGCCGTGTTCCATCTCGCGTTCTCACTGCGGGCCGAGGGGATGCCGGCCTGGGTGCTGGGCGGGGTGCTCGCCGCCCACGCTGCCGGCGGCTTCGCCGGGACGGTGGTGAGCCCCTGGCTGCGACGCCATCGCAGTGAGCGGACGATGGTCACCCTGGCCCTCGCCGCCTCGGCCGCCGGCTTCGCCCTCGGCTCGGTGCTGATCGGGCCGGCGACGGTTCTGGTGGCGATGCTGGTGCTGGGTCTGGCCGCCAGCGTGGGGCGACGGGCCCTCGACGCCACGATCCAGGGTCGGGCCCGCCACGCCCGCCGGGGGCAGGCCTACGCCAGCCTCGAGACCCGGCTCGTGCTGGCCTGGGTGGTGGCCGCCTGCCTGGCGGTCGCCGCCCGGGCGCCCACGATCATCGGGATGGTGGCGCTGACCGCGTTCCTGTCGCTGGCCACGCTGGCCCACCTGCGCCGCAACGAGCTCCTCGGCACCTTCCTCGACCCGGGCGCAGAGCAGCTGGCACTGCCCCGGCGCCTGCTGCTGCGGGCCGAGACGCTGGCCGCCGAGGGTCTGTTCGACGAAGCGATCGTGGTGGCCCGAGCGGCGGTGGAGCAGATCGTGTGGCCCGACAGCTGCTCCCCACCGGCCGACGAGGTGACGGCCCGGCAGGCCATCGCCCGCGCCCGGCGGCTCCTCGACGATCCTCCCGGGGCTGGCGGGACCGCCACTCCTGCCGCCTGAGCGGCGATCGGCGGGGCCACCGTTGGGGACGAGCAACCGTCCGCTGCTTCCCGCCATGGGCCCCCGGGGCCGATGGTTGCACCGCCTGGGGGTGGTGCTGGTAGCGGCGCTGGCGGTGGTGTTCCTCACGGCAAACCGATCGCAGGGCCCGGCCGCCTGGCGGGCGGCGCGCGGGGCGGATCCCGTGCCGTTGGCGGCGGCGGCCGCGCTCTCGCTGGCCCGTCTGGCCGGAGAGGGCCAGATGCAGCGGGTCTCGCAACGGTCGCTGGGTCTGGATCTGGGCCGGGCGTCGGCCGTCCGACTCGGAGCGGCCGCCCACTTCCTCAACGCCATCGTGAAGTCGGGTGGCATGGCCGGGTTGGCGGCGTACTCGGGTGATGCCCACCGCCGACAGGCGTCCCAGGGGAGGGTGGCCGTGGCCTATGTCGTGGCCATGGCGGTGGGCGACCTGGCGCTGGCTCTGAGCCTGGTGGCCGGGGTCGCCCTGACCTCGGCCACCGGCCGGTTCTCGGGAGCGATGACGATCGCCACCGCCGTGTTCGCCGTGTACCTCGGCGGCCGGCTGGCCCTGATCGCCTACGGTTCCCGCTCGCCGGCCAATGTCGAGCGCCTCCTGGCCCTCCCCCACCGGATCCTGGCCCGGCTCGAGGTCGGCCGGCACTCCGGTCCCTCGTTCGAGACGGTGACCGACGAGGCGTTCGAAGCACTCTCGTCGCTTCGCCGACGGCCCTCGGCGGCGCTGCCCATCCTGGCCTGGGCCGTCGGCCTGCAGCTCCTGGGGGCGGCCCAGCTGGGAGCCGTGCTCGGCTCCCTCGATGGCGCTCGCGGGGCCGATGTCGCCCTGGCCGGCTACTCGCTCGGTCTGCTGTTCGGGATCGTGGGCCTCCTACCGAGCGGGGCCGGTTCCACCGACCTGTCGCTCGGTGTGGTGCTCGTGTCGTTCGGCTCGACCGTGGGCCAGGCGGCGGCCGCCGTGGCCCTCTACCGGCTCGTCGAGCTGTGGCTTCCGGTGGCGGTCGGAGCCGCCGCCGCCCGGGGGTTGCTGCACCGTGGGGCGTAGCGGACGGCGCCGGCGGGGCCGGTGACACTGGCCGGGCCGGAGCGCGTTCAGCTTGAACGACAGCCACTCTACTGCTAACCATCTAGGAGATATAAAGGGTACTTAACATCTCGAGATGGAGGATCGGTCGATGCTGACGGACTGGGTCGACCTTCACGCCTGTCGACGCCCCGAAAGCGTCGCTCTGGTGGAAGCGGACCGCACATGGTCCTATGCCCAGCTGGCCGACGAGGTGCGATGCCGGTCGGCCGAGCTGCGGTGCTCCCCGGGCCGGTTGGTGGGGCTGGTGGCCCAGCCGACGGGCCGCTTCGTCGTCGACTACCTGGCCACGTTCGCCGCCGGCCACGCGGCCCTGCTGAGCCGGTCAGCCGACACCGAGCTGTTCGAGCGGTTCCGGGCCCTCCCCCTCGCCGGCCAGCGCCACGCCGACCACGGCCGCCGCCCCGGGGACGAGCCGCCGCCCATCCACCCTGATCTCGCCCTGCTGCTCAGCACTTCGGGGTCCACGGGCTCCCCCAAGCTCGTCCGGTTGTCGCATCGCAACCTGGCCGCCAACGCCCGGTCGATCGCTTCCTACCTGGGCCTGGGCCCGGGTGACGCCGCCATCACGTCGCTGCCGCTCAGCTACTGCTACGGCCTGTCGGTGCTGCACTCCCATCTCGTGGCGGGTGCGACGACCGTGCTGACCGATGCCCGGCTCACCGATGCGGCGTTCTGGGACCTCGTAGAACGTCATGACGTGTCGACCCTGGCCGGCGTCCCCCACAGCTTCGAGCTGTTCGAGCGGATGGGTCTGGCCCACCTCGACCTGCCGGCGCTGCGGCGGGTCACCTGCGCCGGCGGGCGCCTCGCCCCCGACGAGGTGGTGCGGTGGCACGATGTCGGCACCGCCCGGGGCTGGGCCCTGTACGTCATGTACGGCCAGACCGAGGCGACGGCCCGCATGGCCTATCTGCCGCCCCATCTCGCCCGCTCGCACCCGACGGCGGTGGGCCGTCCCGTTCCCGGGGGCGAGATCACACTGCGGCCCGCCGCCGCCGGCGACCCCCCGGGCACCGGCGAGATCCTCTATCGGGGGCCGAACGTGATGATGGGCTACGCCGAGGCACCGGCCGATCTGAGCCGACCGGCGGAGCTGACCGAGTTGGCCACCGGCGACCTGGGCCGCTTCATCCCCGGCACCGACCTGCTGGAGATCGTGGGGCGGGCCCGCCGCTTCGTGAAGCCCCTCGGCGTGCGGGTGGATCTGGATCAGCTCGAGCACAGGCTGGCGCAACACGACCTCACCGCCGCCTGCACCGGAACCGATGCGCAGGTCACGATCGCGGTCGAGACCGGAGACCACGGAGACGACCTGGTCGAGCAGCGCTGCCGTGCTGCGTTCATCGCCGTGACCGGGCTCCCCCGCGGGTGTGTGCGGGTGGTGGGCTGCACCGCGCTTCCCCGCACCGCCAGCGGCAAGATCGACCACCCTGCGGTACAGGCCCTCGGGTCGGCGCCGTCGGTGGCCGACGACGAGCCGGGCGGGGCCGGCACCGACCCACCCGATCTGCTGGTGGGTGTGGCGTCGGTCCTGGGCCTGTCGGCCGCCGACATCGACTCCGAGGCGAGCTTCGTGGATCTCGGCGGCGATTCCCTGTCCTATGTGCAGGCGTCGGCCCTCCTGGAGTCGCATCTGGCGGAGGTGCCGACCCGATGGCACCTCATGCCCTTGGAGGAGGTAACCCGCCTCCCCCGGGCCACCGCTGGGGACAGCGTCGCTCGGGCCGGTTGGATCCGGCCCACGGCCATCGACACCACCGCCGTGCTGCGGGCGGTGGGCATCTGTGCCGTGGTCGGCACCCACATGGGGGTCATGCGGGTCCAGGGTGGTGCCCACCTCATGCTGGCGGTCGCCGGCTACAACTTCGCCCGGTTCCAGCTGAACCGCAGCGGGCGGTGGGGTGTGCTCGGGAGCGGGCTGCGCACCGCCGCCCACGTCGGCCTGCCGGCCTCGCTGTGGATCACCCTCAACATGATGACCGCCGGGGGATACAGCCTGGGGGCCGCACTGCTCGTGAACGACTACACCGGCGCCGCCAGCCGAACCGGCGGACGGTGGGAGTACTGGTTCTTCGAGGCCTTCGTGAAGATCATGCTGGCGGCATCCCTGCTGGTGTCGATCCCGCCCCTGCGCCGCTGGGAGCAGCGCCGGCCCTATGGCTTCGCCCTGGCCGTCACCGCCGGGCTGCTGGCCTTCCGCTTCGACCTGATCGACGTCGGCAGTGACCGGAACCACCTGTTCCGGGCGCACACCGTTGCCTGGTTCTTCGCACTGGGATGGCTCGTCGTCCGCAGCCGGGGGCGGTGGCGGCAACTGGCCACGGGGGCCCTGATCGCCGCCGCGGTACCCGGCTTCTTCCACAACCCCCAGCGGGAGTGGTTCATCGTCGCCGGCCTCGGGGTGCTGGTGGCCTCCGATCGGCTCCGGGCGCCCCGGCTCGTCGTCACGCCGCTGAATGTGCTGGCGGCATCGAGCATGTGGATCTTCCTGTTCCACTGGCAGGCCTGGCCGGTGCTCGAACGGTGGACGTCGGACACCGTGGCCTACCCCCTCGTGATCGCCGTGGGCTGCCTGGCCGGGATCGCCCTCACCCGGCTGGGGCGGGCCGGGCGGAGGGTGGCACTCTCCTCCGTCGTGGGTAGCACCAGGAGTCGGGCGGCAGCGTCAGGCCCCGGGCCCGCCGCCGTGGCCGCTGGCCGCGCTACCACCAGCCGAGCGCGGTGCCGGCCCCGGCAGGCCATCGGGATCCGGTGACCTGAACATGACTGGCTGGTCTCTTCCGGGGTACGTGTCGTGGGATGTTGATTGTTCTGCGGCTGGTCAAGCGGTTGGTATCGCTCGGCCTGGTTCTGGCGGGGGTGGCGACCGTGGCCGCTGCCGCCACGCTGGTGGCCTTGCCCGAAGTGGCCCGGATCGCCAATGCCCACGAGGGCACGGCGGCCGACCTGGAGCTGAATGATCTGGCCGAGCGGTCGACGATGTACGCCGCCAATGGATCGTTGCTGACGGTGTTGGCCGAGGAGCAGAATCGGGAGCCGATCAAGCTGGATCAGGTTCCGCAGCCGGTGATCGATGCCATCCTCACCATTGAGGATGCGGATTTCTATGACCATGACGGGATCAATCCTCGGGCCACGTTCCGGGCGTTGGTGGAGAACGTGAATGCGGGCGGGATCGCCCAGGGTGGTTCGACCATCACCCAGCAGTTGGTGAAGAACAGCCTGCTGACGCCGGAGCAGAACCTGAACCGCAAGACGACCGAGGCGTTCTATGCCTTGCGTCTGGAGCGGCAGATGACCAAGGACGAGATCCTGGAGCGGTATCTCAATACCGTGTATTTCGGGTCGGGGGCCTATGGGGTGCAGGCGGCGGCCGAGACGTATTGGGGGTACAGCAACGCCAGTGAGTTGGGTTGGCCCGAGGCGGCCATGCTGGCCGGCATCATCCGCAACCCCAGCGGGTTCGATCCCACCCTGTTCCCCGAGTCGGCCCGGACCCGGCGCAAGGTCGTGCTCGACCGGCTGGCGGCCACAGGGCACATCACCAAGGAAGAGGCCGACGCCTACGACCTGGCCCCGCTCCCAGCCGAACGGCAGAAGCCGTTCAGCACCGCCCCCACCGACTACTTCGTGCAGGAAGCCCTGGAGCTCGTCCTCAACGACCCGTCGATCCTCGGCGGTGACAAGGAGTTGCGGCGCAACGCCGTCTACCGGGGTGGTCTGAAGATCTACACCACCTTCGATCCGGTGGCCCAGGCCGCCGCCCTCAAGGCCCGCAACGAGCTGTTGCCCAACATCCGGCTCAACTGCTTCACCCGCCAGAAGGCGGGTGGGGACCCGAACGGGCAGTGCCTGCCGGAGTTCACCACGGCCATGGTCACCCTCGATTCCCACACCGGCGCGGTGCGGGCGCTCGTGGGAGGGCCCGACTTCCAGACCGAGAAGTTCGATCTCGCCACCCAGGGCCGGCGCCAGCCCGGCTCGTCGATGAAGCCGTTCGTGCTGGCCGCCCTGTTCGAGAACGGCTACACCCCCGAAGACCAGGTGCGAACGGATTCGCCCTGCAGCTTCCCCAACCCCGGGGGCGTGCCCGATCCCTACAAGGTCGACGCCAACGAGGTCCGGGGCGGCGGCGTGCGCAGCATCGCCGTGGCCACCCGCCAGTCGAACAACTGCGCCTTCGTCCGCCTGGGCCAGGTGGTGGGCAACGACAAGGTGATCGAGGTGGCGAACCGCCTGGGCGTCGACACCACCGACATGCAGCCGGTGCTGTCGCTGCCGCTCGGGTCGAAAGAGGTCACCCCCATCCAGATGGCCGGGGCCTACGCCGCCTTCGCCAACGACGGGGTGTACAACCGGCCCTGGTTCGTCGAACGCATCGAGGACCGACACGGCAAGGTGATCTATCAGCACCGACCCGACGGCCAGCAGGCCGTGTCGGGCCAGACGGCCCGCATGATCGCCGAGGTGCTGGAGGGCAACGTGCAGACGCTGGGCGGTATCGGCACCGGCCGTCGGGCCCGGATCGACGGCCAGCACGCCGCCGGCAAGACCGGCACCACCCAGAACAACATGGACGCCTGGTTCGTCGGCTTCACCGACTACTACACCACCGCCACCTGGCTCGGAGACCCCAACGCCAAAGTCCGCATCGAGTTCCCCGAATGGGCCCAGCGGGGTTGGACGGCCAGCGGCCGGGGCGGATTCGGCGGCGAGCTCCCAGCCGAGATCTGGGGCCAGTACATGGGCGAGCTCCACCAGGGCCTGGAATCCCGGGAGTTCAACCCGCCCGACCCCTACAAGGGCGGCAAGTATCTGGAGGTGAAGGGTGAGATCGCCTTCTGCAGCAGTCCTGCCGGGAGGGGCAGCCCGCGCTGCGTCCGCCCTCCGGCCACGACAACCACGGCGTCCCGACCCGTCGCCGAGACAGCGCCCGCCTCACCGCCGCCCGACGGCGCGACCACGGCCACCACCCCGGGCCAGTGATCTGAACGCATCCGGGCGGGCTGGCTGACGCCCGGCCGTGGGGGGGCGTGGAGGTCGGGATCGGGCTGACGGGGCCGTTCGTCAGACCCGGCGGTAGAGCCACACGGCCGACGTGCCGAAGACCACCGAGATGCCGATGCTCCACAGGATCGATACCAGTGCGGCATGGGCCACCGGCCCCCCGATCGCCAGATTGCGGGCCGCGTCAGCCGTCACCGACACCGGGCTGTTCTCGGCAAACGGACGCAGCCAGCCGGGCATCGTCTCGACCGGCACGAAGACGCTGCTGGCGAACACCAGCGGGAAGATGGCCACGAACCCGGCGGACTGTGCCGCCTCAGCACCCTTCGCGGCGAACGCCACCGTGGCGAAGACCCAGCTCAGGGCATAGCCGAAGGCGAGTATCAGACCAATCGCGGCGGCGGCCGCCAGCGCCCCGTTCTGGAACGAGAAACCGACGAGGTACCCGACCACGATCATGAGAGCGACGATCACAGCATTGCGAACGAGGTCGGCGAAGGTGCGACCGGTCAGGACCGCCGACCGACTCATGGGGATGGAACGGAACCGGTCCATCACCCCGCGCTGCAGGTCCTCGGCCAGGCCGACCGCCGTCTGGCTCGCCCGGAAGGCGACCGACTGCACCAGGATGCCCGGCAAGAGGTAGTTCACGTAGTCGACCTGGCGCGGCAGGGACGGTTCGATGGCACCGCCGAACACATACACGAACAACAGCACGAACATCACGGGCTGAATCGTCGAGAACAGCAGGAGATCCGGCTGCCGAACGAAATGCCAGAGGTTGCGGGTCGTCACCGTCGAGGTGTCCCGCAACGAGCGGTTCACCGTCGTCATGCCCGGGCCGTATGGTCGCCGGTGAGACGGAGGAACACATCGTCGAGATCAGGTCCGCGCAGGGCGAGCGTTTCCACGCCCACGCCTCCCTGGCTGAGGCCAGTCGCCATCCGACCCAACTCGGCCACCGGGTCGTCGCCCGTCCCGATGAGGTAGTGGAGTGGCTCGACCTCCTCGATGTCGTCGGCTTCCGCCTTGCGAAGCACCTCCCGCACCCGGTCGTCGTCAGCGTTCTCGGCGGCGCGCAGCTCGATCACCAGCCCGCCGGCCTCGCCTTTGAGCTGGCGTGCCGTGCCGCTGGCGATCACCCGCCCGTGGTCCATCACGGCGATCCGGTCGGACAGCGCATCGGCCTCGTCCAGGTACTGCGTGGTGAGAAGGATCGTGGCCCCGCCGGCGGCGAGCTCCTTGACCACGTCCCAGATCGTCTGCCGGCTGCGCAGGTCCAGACCCGTGGTGGGTTCATCCAGGAACAGCAGGTCGGGATCGGTCAGCAATGCCGACGCCAGGTCGAGGCGGCGTCGCATCCCGCCCGAATAGCCCTTGGCCTGCCGGTCACCGGCCTCGGCCAGATCGAACCTCCGGAGCAGCTCGTCGGCCCGGTCGCCGGCTTCGTCCCGACCGAGGCCGAAGAGCTGGCCGAACATCTTCAGGTTCTGATGACCGGTCAACAGCTCGTCCACTGCGGCGTACTGGCCGGCGAGCGAGATGTGCCGGCGGACTTCGGACGCCTCGGAGGCAACGTCGTAGCCGAACACCGAAGCACGGCCTTCGTCGGCCCGCAACAGGGTCGCCAGCACCTTCACCGCCGTCGTCTTCCCCGAGCCGTTCGGGCCGAGGAGCCCCAGGATCTCGCCCGCAGGCATGGTCAGGTCGAAGCCGTCGAGAGCCACGGTCGACCCGAAACGAACCACCACCCCTTCCATCTCGACGGCGGGCGCATCGGCGTGGGGCGGGCCGGACATGTACCGCTGATACCCCCCGCTGTGGAGGCGGAAACTGCTGGGCACGACCCGATCGCCTCGGTCGCCGGGCGCCCGTGCCAGGGCGTGATCAGATGGTGTGCACGTAGCGCCCGCGCTCGATGACGGCGGACGCGATCTGATCCATCCGGCCGTCGTCGTTGCCATCGAGTTGCGCCAGCCACCGCTCGGCCCGGGCCGCTGACCGTTCACAGTACGACAGGGCGATGGATTCCTCGTCACCCAACGCGCTGCTCGGGCTGGCGTCGTCCATGACGTCGCTGATCCGGGAAATAGTGGCGATCTGACCGTAGATCTCCATCGCCGCCTGGGCGATCCGCTTCAGCTGTGCCTGCTGGTCGCTCACGTCCGACCCGTGAGCCCGGAGCAGCTTCTCGGTGACCGAGCGGAGATCGGCGACCTGACCGCCGATTCGCCCGGCCGCTCGGGCGAAGCTCGGTGCCACGTCGGTCAGCCCGGGTGGTGACACGGCCAGCCGGGCCCGATCTCCCAGATAGTCGACGACCGCCCCCACCGCCGTCAGCGGGCGGCGCAGATCGAGTTGCTGCAGTCCCTCCAGCTCGTTGCCGAGCTCCCGGCACCCCTCGAGGGCGACCAGCATCCGCAGCACGTCGTTGGCGCCTTCGAAGATCGGGAAGATCCGAATGTCCCGCAGGATCTTCTCGTAGGGCGCCGTGGTCATGTAGGCCTCGCCGCCCGCGAGCTGAAAGGCCCGGTTGGCGGTGTACCACAGGAACTCGGTGCCGGCGACCTTCACCATGGCCGACTCGATCGCCACATTGGTCGCCCCCCGGTCCACCATGCCGGTCGTGAGGTAGCCCATCGCCTCCAGCCCGTAGAGCTGGGTCGACATCTGTGCGAGCTTGTGGGCCACCAGTTGGAACTCGGCGAGCGGGCGACCGAACTGACGACGCTGGCTGGCGTGTTCGATGGCCAGATCGAGCAGCAGCCGGGCCGACCCGGCCGACCCGGCGCCGAGCGACATGCGACCGTTGTTGAGGATCTCCATGGCGATCGAGAACCCCTCACCCTCCTGGCCCAGCACGTTCTCCGGTGGCACCCGTACATCCCGGAAGTGCAGCTCGCGCAGATCGTTGCCCTTCAGCCCGAGCGTCTCGTAGCGTCGCCCGACCTCGAATCCATCCGAATCGGACTCGACGATCAGGGCGACGTGGGCGCCGGTGTCGGTGCGGGCGAAGGTGGTGATCACCTCGGCACGCGACCCGTTGCCGATGTAGCGCTTGGAGCCGTTCAGCACATAGCTGCCGTCGGGTTGGAGTCGCACGGTGGATTCGACGTGATAGGCGTCGGAACCGGCGTTGGTCTCGGTCAGCGCGTAGGCCGCCAGCTTGCGGCCGGTCGCCAGGTCGGGAAGGAATCGCGACTTCTGATCGTCTGTACCGAACAGGTGGATGCCCTTGTAGCCGATGGACTGATGTACCCCCAGCACCACCGCCAGCGTGGGATCGATCTCTCCGACGGCCTGGAACACCCGGCAGTACCCGGTCTGGGACAGCCCTTGGCCTCCGTGCTCGGTTGGCACATAGAGACCGAGGATCCCCATCTCCCCGAGATCACGCAGGATGTCGTCGGGTACCCAGCCGTCGGACTCCACCCGGCGGGCGTCGTAGCTTCCGGCGCAGTACGAGCGGAACTCCGCCACCAGAGCATCGACCCGCTGCCGTTCGTCGGGAGCCATCCGGGGGAACGGCAGAACCGCCTCCTGATGCAGCTCTCCGCAGAAGAGCCGAGCAGCGAATGACCGGTCGGGTTCGGGGTTCGTCATCGTCCATCTCCTTGCGGCATCCGGTAGCTCGCAGCCGCGTCCGTATCGCTCATGCTCGGGGGAGGCGACCAGCGGTCGCCGTCGAGGTCGGCCAGCCGACGACAGGCGTCGACCACGGCGGCCCGGCCCCGCTCGTCGACGTAGCGGAAGGGGCCGCCAATCTGTGGTGGGAACCCGAGCCCGAACACGGCGGCCGCGTCGCCGTCGCGTGCGCTGGCGATGACACCTTCGTCGAGACAGCGCACCGCCTCGAGGACCAGGGCCAGCAGGCACCGTTCCGCCAACGTCTCCGGGCTGGGCCCGCTCTGCCCGGCACCCGCCGCCGTGCTCAGCATGGCCCGCACCGACTCGTCGATCTCGTCGCCCCCGACCACCTCGCCGTCGTCCGACCTGTAGCGGTACACGCCCTTGGCGTTCTTGCGGCCCTTGTGCCCGGCGGCGACGAGCCGGTCGAGCAGGGGCGCCGGCCGGAACCGGTCGCCGAGTGCCGCATGCAGGACCTCGGAGATCTCGTGGGCGACATCGATGCCCACACTGTCGAGCAGTCGGAACGGCCCCATGGGGAAGCCGAGCGATTCGAGTGCGCCGTCGATCTCGGCCGGATCGGCCCCCGCCTCGGTCAGGCGGGCGGCCTCACCCAGGTAGGCGGCCAGGATCCGCGACGTGTAGAAGCCGGCCCGGTCGCCCACCACCACCACCGTCTTGCCCTGGGCCCGGCCGATGGCGGTGGCCACCGCAACCGTCCGCTCGCTGGTGAAGTCGCCCCGCACCACCTCGAGCAGCGGTACCCGACCAACGGGCGAGAAGTAGTGCATACCGACGAACCGGTCCGGGCGGGCCACGTGTCGCACCAGATCGGACAACGGGATGGACGAGGTGTTGGTGGCCAGGATCGCATCCTGGTTCAGGAGCGGCTCGATCTGCTGGAACACCGAGCCCTTGATCTCGGCGTTCTCCACCACCGCTTCGATGCAGGCGTCGACGTCACCGAACCCCGAGGTCCCGGTGGTGACGGTGAGCCGATCCAGCCTCCGGGCCTGCTGCGCCGGCCGCACGTGGCGGGCGTCGAGCACGTCGTGCACCGACGCCAGCGCGGCGCGGGTGGCGGCGTCGTCGACATCACGCAGCCGCACGGAATGCCCAGCCTTGGACAACGACACCTCGGCGATGCCGGAGCCCATCAGTCCCCCACCCACCACGCCGATTCGTTCCACGTGAACGTCGTGGGCGGCGACACGGTCGTCGGCCTCGCGGGCCAGGGCCCGGCGGTCGAAGAAGATCCCGCGGAGGCTGCGGGACTGAGGTGTCATGGCCAGATCTCCGAAGGCTTCGGCCTCGGCCGCCAGACCGTCCTCGACGCCCTGTTCCAGGCCCGTACGGACCACATCGAGGATCCGGTGCGGCGCCGGCATCCGGTGCCCGGTACGGGCCTCGATCTGCGACCGGGCCGTGCGGAAGACGACCTCACGGCCCACCCGGTTCTCGGCCAGGATCTTCTCCTGCAACCGGTCCCGCCAACCGGGCCGGGACCCCTGGCACTGTCCGCCGGCCAGGGTGCGCGCCGTCTCGAGGGCCACGTCGATCAGGATCGACGGGTGCACCACCTCGTCGATGAGCCCCATCGACTTCGCCTTCCCCGGCGGGACGGTGGTGCCGCTCAACATCATGTCGAGGGCGCGGCGAACACCCACGACCCGGGGCAGGTACTGGGTCCCACCCGCTCCCGGCGTCAGTCCGAGCTGCACCTCGGGGAGGCCGAACTCGGTGTCGTCGTCGTCGGCGGCGATGCGGTAGCGGCCGGCCAGGGCCAGCTCCAGTCCGCCCCCCAGACAAGACCCGGCGATGGCGACGACGACGGGAACGTCCAGCGAGCGCACCGCATCCATCGCCCGCTGGGCCCGGCGCGACAACGCCACCAGATCGGCCGCTGAGCTGGACTCATCGAGCATGTCGACGTCGGCACCGGCGCAGAAGCTGTGCGGCTTCCCCGATGCGATCACGATGGCCTCGACGCCATCAGTACCGGTGAGGCCGTCCAGCGCCTCGCGCAGATCGTGGTCGAACCCCGCCTGCAGCACGTTCTGGGATCGACCGGGGACATCGAACCAGATGATCCCCAGCCCGTTCCGCCGCTCGCCGTGGAATGCTCCGGAGTGGGTCATCATGCCGCCTCCAGCACCATCGCCGCGCCGAGCCCACCGGCGGCGCAGGCCGTGCACAGCGCCAGCTCACCGCCACGCCGGCGGAGCTCCCGCAGCGTCTGGGCGATCTGCCGGGCGCCGGTGGCGGCGAAGGGGTGGCCGACGGCGATCGATCCTCCGTTGACGTTGAGCAGGGACATGTCGACCTCTCCGAGCGCCTTGTCCCGACCGAGATGCTGCTGGGCGTACGAATCGGAGCCGAACATCCGCAGCACGGTGAGCATCTGCGCCGCGAACGCCTCGTGCATGTCGATCAGGTCGATGTCGGCCAGGACGACGCCGGCCCGGTCGAGGGCGATCGGGGTGGCGTGCACCGGGCCGATCAGCAGCTGCCCCGCCGGGTCCACAGCCGTGAACGCCGTGCTGCGGACGAAACCGAGCGGTGCCAGGCCGAGCTGCCGGGACAGGGATTCCGACATCATGAGCAGGGCCGCCGCTCCGTCGGTCAGGGGTGTCGAGTTGCCGGCGGTGATGGTGCCGTGACTGCGGTCGAACACCGGGGAGAGATCGGTGTAGGACCGTCTGTCGGATTCGAACCGCACCAGGCCGTCGACCTCGACGGTCTGGTCGAATGCCGGGGGGACGGGCAGGGACATCACATCATCGGTGAACCGCCCCTCGTTCCAGGCCCGGGCGGCCAACACATGGCTGCGGTGGGCGAAGTCGTCCTGATCGGAACGGGAGATCTGGTTGATCTTCGCCATCCGTTCGGCCCCTTCGCCCATCGTCTCGCCGGTGGACGGTTCGGTCAGGTCGGGGGCCCTGGGCAGCAGGGCGCGCGGGTCGAGCTTGGCCAGGGCTCGGAGTCGAGCACCGAGGCTGTCGGCGCTGGCGAACGCCTTCAGGGCGGACTCGAGCTGTTCGGTCACCACCAGCGGCGCCGCACTGGCGCTGTCGGCCCCACCGGCGATGCCGCAGCGGATGTCGCCCAGCGCGATGGCGTGGGCCACATCGGCTGCGGTCTGGTAGCTGGTGATGCACGCCTTGGACACGCTGTGGGCCTCCACCGCGGCCGGCAACCTCGTCCGAAGGACGATCTCACGGGCGATGTTGGGCACCTCGACGTCGAGCACCACCTGGCCGTAGACCACCCGGTCGATGGTGTCGACGGGCACGCCGCTGCGGTCGACGAGCTCGGCCACGACGGCGGAGGCGAGGTCGAGCGCGCTCAGGTGGGCATAGGCCGTTCCGCGCTTGGCGAACGGTGTCCGCAGCCCGTCGACGATGGCCACCCGTTCGAGAGGCTCCACCGATGGTTTCATGTGATCTCCTCGCTCGGTTGCGTTGTCAGTGGCGGTCGCCGTACCGGTGCTCCGTCGAGGCCGCCGGTGGCGGCGAGGCCATAGGCGAGGGCGGCACGCTGTGCCCGCTCCGACCACGAGCGCGGCCGCTCCAGGCCCATGTGCCGCAGGAGAGGCCGGAAGCGGCGGGGCGGGAACAGAACGGCGGGGAGCGCATTGACGGCGATGCGCCGGGGGTCGCGGGACCGCTGGAGACCGTCGAGATGCCGCAGCGCCTTGCCCAGCACGACCTCGGCGTCGGTGAGATCGCTGTCGAACGGGAGCTCGGGGCCGAGGCCGGTGTGGGACCGCCACAGCTCCCGCAGAGCGTCGGGCGTGTTGTTCCTGCGATGCTCCGGCACGTCGTAATCGGGCCGGAGCCGGCCCTGCCCTTTGGCCGCCGCCACCAGGTCGGGCTGGAACCGGCTGTCGGCGATCTCGATCATCCGGCGCGCCACCTCGCCATCGGAACAGTGGCGCAGGTCGGCGACCCCGTACTCGGTCACCACCACGTCTCGGAGGTGTCCGGGACAGGTCACATGGCGGTGGTCGAGCACGATGTTCGAGGTGGGCCGGCCCTTGTCGTGCACCGCTCGGAGCAGGATGACGGAGCGGGCGCCCGGGAGGCGGCGGGCCATCTCGACGAAGTCGAACTGGCCGCCGACGCCGCTGACCACGCGGCCGTCGTCGAGGGTGTCGGAGGCCACCGCACCGTCGAGCGTCACATTGATGGCGGAGTTGACGAAGCGCGACAGCGGCCGCTGAGCGACCCGTCGCTCGGTGTCGTGGTCGAGACTGTTCACCCGGTCGATGCCGGTCATGGCGACGAGCCGGCTCTCGTTTTCCGCCATCGTGCGCAGGCGTTCGTACATGCTCCGGGGGCCGAGGAAGAAGCCGGCCTGGATCACATGGGGCGAATGGCCGTCGGCGATCTCCCGGGTGAGAACGCCGGCATCGATCAGCTCCAGGAAACCATGCACCAGCATCTCGCTGGCGGCGTAGAGACCCTCGTGGAACGGCTCCGTTCCCCCGACCCGGTCGACGAACGCCTCGGCCTCGGGCCAGTCGCCCCGCAACGATCGCAGAAGCCGACCGAACTCGTGGGGACGGTGATGGCGTACACACAGCATCCAGGTCACGGCATCGCTCAGGGTGCCGATACCGAGCTGCAGGGTCCCACCGTCGGCGATGAGAGAAGCGGCGTGGGCCCCGATCGAGTGGTCTACCTCGTCGAGCGGCAGGTTCGGGGTGGAGAACAGCTCGTAGTCCGGTGGTTCGGTCTCCAGGAGCACGTCGAGCTCGGCCAGCGGCACGGCAGCGTCGCCGCCCATCCACGGCAGGTGGCGGTTCGTCTCACCGCAGAACATCACCGCCTCGCCCGCCTTCCGGCGCCGGCGGAACCCGTCGATCATGGCCAGGGAGAGGTCAGGATTGCACGACAGCGAGAAGGGATCGCCGGGAGCCACGAGCTGCACGAACACGTTGAACCCGAGCTGATCGAGGCGCCGCTCGATGTCGCTGTAGTTGGCGTTGATGCGGTTGCGTCGGGCGTGGCCGCTGGACAGCACCGACCCTGGCTCGAAGTAGAACGAGTGCACGGTGACGTTGGGGGGCAGGGCGTCGTCGCGTAGATCCTCGAAGAGGCGGGGGCGGGGGATGGTTCCGAAGAGCCTCTCATTGATGGGCCGGCGCAGGCGCGCCTCCAGCTCCGACGATGGCCGCGGGGGCACGAGACCGAGCGCGGTGTGCACGGTGAGATCGATGGCCGGGTCGTCACAGGCGCGGGCGTAGATGGCCTCGAGGATCCGATTGGCTTTGCCCAACCCCAGCGGAGCGCCGACCACCAGCACCGGACCGATCGCCGAGAGGATCCGATCGACGACGGTCTCGGGGTCGGTCACGACCTCCGGACCCGCTACGCCCGTGGCGTCGGCATTCTCGACGGTCGGGTAGGTGACGTCGTCGGTCGTCATGACCCGGCTACCAGTATCCGCACGTCGGCGGCGATCACACCGTCAGGTCCGGCGAAGAGGGGGTTGATGTCGAGCTCCTGGATGCGGCTGTCGGCGGTGGCGACGGCGGCCACCCGTCGTAGTACGTCGAGGACGGCGGCGACGTCCGCCTGCGGCGATCCTCGGTGGCGCTGGAGCAGCTGCCAGCTCCGGGTCTCGCACAACATCTCCCGGGCGTCCCGGTCGGTGAGTGGGGCCAGGCGGAAGGCCACGTCGTCGAGGATCTCGACCTCGGTGCCACCGGAGCCGACGCCGATGAGCGGGCCGAACCGAGCGTCGCTCTGTACCCCCACGAACAGCTCGACCCCGGACGCCATGGCCGCCACCAGGACGCCGTCGGGGGCGACGCCCTGGCCCGTCGCCATCGACACGATCTGCTCGTAGGCGCCAACGACCTCCTCCGGGCTCTCGAGGCCGAGATGGACGCCGCCCGTGTCCGACTTGTGCACGATCTCGGTGGCCGCGATCGACAGGGCGACCGGGAACCCGATCTCGCTGGCTGTCGCCTCGGCTCCACCGGCGCTGGTGACGACCGCACCGCGGCTCACCGGCACACCGATGGCGCTCAGCACCGCCCGGGCCTCCGCAACCGTGAGCCAACCGTCGTTGCGTTCGTCCAGCGCGGCCGAGATGATCCGCCGCACGGCGTCCACCTGGCCTTCGTCGAGCTCGAAGATCGAGCCCCGATCGCCGTCCAGCCAGTTGCACCGATCGGCGATCGGCCCCATCAGGCGGGCCAGATCCTCGGGGAAGTCGAACGTCGGAATCGTCTCGGGCGGCTGCCGGGCGACGTCTTCGGCGGCCGCAGGAGGCGCATCGCCATCCACGGCGCCTCCACCCACCACCGAGAGCAGCACCGCCGCCGTCGCCCCATCGCGGCGGGCTCGCCACACGGCGGACTCGGTGGCCCGGCGGACGGCTGCGTCACTGGCGATGCCGATCGGCGTGTAGATCACGATGACGAGGTCGATCTCGTCGAGGGCGACCACGGTCTCCACGACCTGGCCGTAGGTCTCGGGTCCGGCCGCGGCCAGCATGTCCACCGGGTTGGTCACCGACGCTGCCTCCGGCAACAGAGCGGCCAGTTCGGCCCTGGCTGATTCGCTCAGCTCGGGGACCTCGAAGCCGGCGTCTCGCAGCGCGTCGACGCACAGCACACCGGGGCCACCGGAGTTGGTGACGATGGCGGCCCGCCGGCCTCGGGGAAGTGGTTGGCTGACCAGGATGCGAGCGATCCCGAACATGTCGGGAAGCGATGCCGCCCGTATGACCCCGCTCTGGTGCAGCAGGGCGTCGACCGCCCGGTCAGAGCCGGCCAGGGCCGCGGTGTGGGAGTTGGCGGCCCGACGCCCCTCTGAGGTACGCCCGGCCTTGACTGCAACCAGCGGCACCGAGGGGCTGACACGGGAGGCGACCGTCCGGAACCGGATCGGGTCGTCTATCGATTCCAGGTACAACAGCCCGGCGGAGATCCGCTCGTCCTGACCCCAGTGGTCCACGATGTCGGTGACGGTCAGGTCGGCCTGATTGCCGATGCTCACGAACGACGACAGCCCCAACCCCAGGCGGTCGGCCAGCTCGATCACGGCGATGCCGAGCGCCCCGCTCTGGCTGCACAACCCGACGGCACCGGACGGCGGCAGGGACGGGGCGAACGAGGCATTCATCCTCACATCGGGATCGGTGCTCAGCACGCCCAGGCAGTTGGGCCCGACCAGACGAAGCCCGTGTTCCCGCGCCAGGTCGACCAGCTCGCGCTGCTGCTGCGCCCCAGCGTCGCCGATCTCGGCGAACCCGGCCGACACCACCACCCCGAAGCTGGCTCCGACGTCGATCGCGTCGCGGATGACGTCGAGCACGTACTTCGCCGGCACCGCCACCACGACCAGGTCGATGGGCCGGCCGATGTCGCCGAGACGGGCGAAGCTGGGGATGGCGCCGAGGTGGTCCGCCGCCGGGTTCACCGCATACACGGGACCCTCGAACGGTGCCTCGATCAGCGCGTCCAGGATGCGGCGGCCGACCGCACTGCGGTCCCTCGACGCCCCCACCACCGCAATCGATCGAGGAGAGAACAGCCCGTCAAGCACACCGAACATCTACCCACGTCATGTAAGGGCTAACAGTGAGCCGGCGGCCGAGGCGAGGAGGATGGTGGGTGGGCACGGGCCCCGGCTCGGGCTGGGGCCCGTGCAGCCCCCTTCGTTTCGACTTTGGTCCCTGGTGCCACGGCCCCCATCGAGGTCGAATGGGTGGTGGCTGGAGGAGGTGATTCTCAGGAC
This sequence comes from Acidimicrobiales bacterium, assembly GCA_041394285.1. Taxonomy (GTDB): domain Bacteria; phylum Actinomycetota; class Acidimicrobiia; order Acidimicrobiales; family SZUA-35; genus CADEDH01. Next base: position 444,288 of record JAWKIL010000002.1, read on the forward strand.
CCCCGCCCGTCACCGCGGGCTCCGCTTCCATGCTTCTGCTCGGCGTTCTCGAACCATTCGTCGGCCCGATAGGCGACGCGGCGCAGGTGTACCCGGCGGTCGCCGTGCTGGTGACGTTTCCTCTCGCCGCCCTGCACTACAGACGGTGGGGGCGCGTCCACCCCTGGCGGGCAGTCGTGCTGTACGCCTTCGTCTTCTACCTCCTGGCGTCCCTCTTCCTCGTTCTCCTGCCCCTACCGGACCTTCCGGCCAAGGGCACCGATCCCGCCCTCTGGGAGGAGCGCTTCGGTAGGCTCCGCTCTCCGGAGCTCGACCCGACGGCCAGCATCAGGGACATCGTGACCGCACCGACGGCGACGCTGCGCTCGAAGGCCCTGTTCCAGGTGCTGTTCAACCTGGCCTTGCTCGCCCCGCTGGGCGGCTTCCTGCGCTGGCTCTTCGGTAGGCGTCCGGTGGTGGCGGCCCTCGTCGGCTTCCTCGTGAGCCTGACCTTCGAGGTGTGCCAGTTGACCGGCATCTTCTGGATCTATCCGGGGCCGTTCCGCTTGTTCGACACGGGCGATCTCGTCCTCAACGCAATCGGCTGCGTGGCGGCGGCGGCAGCCGTGTCGCCGCTCGTGTCGCGAGGGATCCTCCCTGATCTGTACGCCCCGCCGCGTCCTGCCGGCGAGTGGATCGGCGTCGTGCGGCGCAGTCTCGCCTTCGGGATCGACTTCGTCGCCTTCGCGTCGTCCGTGCTCCTCCTCGTGGAGCTGGCCGATGCCCTGGGCGCGGGATCACGTCTGACGCTGTACGCCGCGCCGGCGCTCCTGTTCATGGTGTGGTTCATCGTCGTGCCGGCCGCCACCGGGGGCGAGGGGCTGGGTAAGCACCTGATGCTGTGCCGGATCTCCACCGGCGACGGTGGGCCGGCAGGAACCATGCGCCTCGTCGTCCGGCAGGTCGCTCTGTGGATGGCTCCTGCGCTGATCTGGGCGTCGGACGGCTGGTGGCCGGGGCGGGCCGTGGCCCCCACACCGCTCGGGTTGGCGGTGGCTCTGTGGTGCACGGCGTGGACCGTCAACGCAGCGTCGGTGCTGCCCAGCCGCCAGCGCGCCGGCTTGCTCGACAAGGCCCTCCACCTCCGGGTCAGGAACACCTGGGACCCGGCGGCCGCCGGGGCGGTAGAGGCACCGGCGCCGCGCCCTCGGCCCGAGGCGTCCCGGCACGTGGCCTAGGCGGACACCGCCGGGAGTCGCCGTTGCCCGCCGGAGCCCGTGTGCCACGCGCCGGACACCCAGCGTCGGCCGAGGTCGGCCGGGGTCGGCCGGGGTCAGGCCGTGAGGTCGGTCCGGCGGGGGAAGCGGATCGGCAGGTTGCGGGGACCTCGCACCTGTCCGCCGGCCCAGGTCACGGCGCTCGGGTCGGCCAGCTCGAACTCGGGGATCATGGCCAGGAACTCCTCGATGGCGATCTGCATCTCCAATCGCGCCAGGTTCGACCCGAGGCAGCGGTGGATGCCGGCTCCGAACGCCACGTGCCGGTTCACCTCGCGGTCGATGAGCACCTCGTCGGCCCGATCGAAGGCGGCCGGATCGCGGTTGGCGGCGGGGAACGACAGCAGTACCCGCTCGCCCTCCTTGACCGGCCGACCGGCGATCTCGGTGTCGAAGCGGGCGATGCGGGCCATCGTCACCGGGGAATAGACCCGGAGGAATTCCTCGACCGCGGTGGGGATCAGGGATGGTTCCTCCACCAGGCGGCGCCGATCGTCGGGGTGGTGGGCCAGATGCCACAGGGCCGAGCCGATCGAGCTCCAGGTGGTGTCGACCCCGGCGATGAGCATGAGCTGCACGTTGCCCCGCACGATGTGGAGGGGAACCGGTTCGCCGTCCAGCTCCGATCGCAGCAGGTGCGAGATGAGGTCGTCACCGGGCTCGGCCCGGCGCCGATCGATCTCGTCGAGGAAGAAGCGTTCGATGATGGCCCGGTACTTGTCGCGGGTTTCGGGGTCGGTGAGGCCCAGCTCCAGGACCCCGCGGACCCATTCGGCGAAGTCATTGGCCATGGACGGATCGATCCCCAGGATCTCGGCGATGACCCGGGGCGGGATCTGCTTGGCGTACTCCTCGGCGACGTCGACCTCGCCTCGCTCCACGAATCCCCGGAGCAGTTGCCGGCACAACATCCGGGTCGGTTCCCGGAACCGCTCCACCGCCTTGGGGGCGAAGAACGGGAGCAGGAGCCGCCGTATCCCGGTGTGGTCGGGCGGGTCCGAGCCGATGACGGAGATCAGCCGGTTTCCGCTCTCGTCGTAGCTGGCCGGGATGGGGGCCACGGTGACCTCGATCGACGAGAACCGGTCGACGTCGTGGGCCACCTCGTTGACGGTGTCGTAGGTGGTCGGCAGATGGGAGCCGCCCCAGCGGTCGGTATGGGCCACCGGACAGCGGCCCCGGATCTCCTCCCATACGGGGTAGGGGTGGCGGACATAGCCGGGATCGAAGATGTCGTAATCTTCGCTCCAGTCCTTGACCGGCTCGATCGGCGCCATGTGGACCACCTCCGTGGTGATGTCGGTCACACATGGTAGGAACGAGGGAGCCGGCGGAGCAACAGTTCGTGCCCCGCCACCACCCACGGATGACCACCAGGCCGTCGGCGCTCGGATCACCGTGGCCCGCTCGCCGCCGAGCCCCCCGGCCGGGGCGGAATTGTTTCGTGTTTCGTAAGGGAGATCCGGGATCGGGAACGGCAGGTCGCGATGTTTCCCTTCTCATGATCACCGAGACGTCGACCATGTCCACCACCGGCACCGACGGCGACCCGCCTCCTGGCTCTCCGGCGGCCCGCACGCTGATCGGTCGTGTGACCCGCTTCGAGATCATCGTCGGAGCGTTGGTTGCCGCGTTCATGCTCGGGTTGGCGGTCATCGAGCCGAACATCGTCGAAGCACCGCTTCAGAACGAGCGGACCATGCTGTTCACCTTCGGCGGGACAGCCCTCGCCGCGCTGGCGTTCGTCGCGATGCTCTGGTTCCGTGTGCCACCGGTCGTCAGGGTGACCGTGCTCGCGGTGCCGTTCGCCATCGTGAACTGGTGGTTGATCTCGCCCTACTTCCGCGACGAGGTCGTGGACGAGAGCTTCTCGGCCTCGATCTCCCAGCAGGCCGCCCCCGCACCAGACCCCGCCTCCACCGTTGCCCCGGCCACACCACAACTGGCCCCCGACGAGCCGGCCCCGGCGCCGGGTGGGACCGCTACGACCGACGAGCCCACACCGGAGAGGCCGCCCGCGGCGGCGGTGCCGAGCGACGAGGAACCGGCGCCCGGTGGCCCCGTGCTGTTGGGGGCGGGTCAGTTCGCCGGCCTGGCCGGGCACGCCGGTTCCGGCGACGCCGGGGTCTTCCGGAACGCCGACGGATCGCTGGTGCTCCGCTTCGAGAACTTCGACATCGAGAACGGCCCCGATCTCGAGGTGTACCTCGTGCCGGGGGCCGGCCGGACCTCCCTCGCCGAGGGCTCGATCCACCTCGGGCCACTGAAGGGCAATGTCGGCGACCAGAACTACGACCTGCCGGCAGGTACGGAGCTCGCCGCCGGTGCATACACCGCCCTCGTGTGGTGTGAAGCGTTCAGCGTCGAGTTCGTAGGCGCCACCATCGCCCTCGAGGCAAGGTAGGGGCTGGCGGGAGCGGCCGGTCGAATCAGCTGCAGTAGATCGAGCAGCGCCTCGTCGTTCCCCGCCCGGCCGAGGAACTGGACGGCCACCGGCAGGCCGTTCTGAATGGTCGGAACGACGACGGCGGGCTGGCCGGCGAAGCTGGCCAGGCTGCAGAGCAGGCCGGCGAGACGACCGTCGGGTCCGGGTGTTCCGTCGGGCCACGGTGCGCGGTCGAGGATGGGACGCCGGTCAAGAGGTCTGGCAGTCGGGTGAGTGACTAACGAATCGTCCCCCGAGAAGCAAGAAACCCTGGCCACCAGGCTTGTGACCAGGACTTTCTTGTCGGGCTGGGGAGATATGAACTCCCGGCCTCTTGACCCCCAGCCAACTGGGAACAGCTAGAACGCAGGTCGGGTCACCCTCACTCGTCCATAGCCGTCCGCCTAGAGCCATCCAAGTTAGGTGGGGGTGTCACCCAGTTCGTCACTCACGTCCTGACGACATCCTACGCTGGCCATCAGGAGGGGCCGCTCGCGAAGACGCGCGCGACGTGATGGCCGCCGCGTCCATGCCCCTCGACTGAAACCTGCGTGCCTAACCCGCCTACTCGCCTGATCCGGTCCGAGGGCTCAACAGCAGGCTACGAAGCTTCCAGTGGCACCAATCCTTGATGCCCTTCTCCTCCCGAAGCCTGTCCTCGCTATCCGTGACACCGAGCTTTGGACAACCGAGGCCGTGGACTTGATAGGCGCACCTTTGATGCAAGCGATTAAATCCGCAATCGGTACTACCGTCACGGAGAGGATCAAGTACGATCAAACTAATCACGTCATGGACCAGATCGCGCGACGTAATGGGGTACGGGTCACCAACCACCAGTTCCAAGTCGTCGATTTCCGCATCCCAGCAGTACGTACCATCCAATACTATCAAAGGTATCGGAAACAGCGGCCTCAAGGAGGCGGACGATATATGCGGAGCGGCGAACGCTGCCCGATGACGCATTCGAAAAACTGTCGCATTCAGCATCGCCCCGAGAACATCCTGACCAAATAGCGGTGGCCTAGCAGCACGCGACTTACCTATCATGAGCCAAATTGGACGCAATACGTCCGGGTCTTCCAGAATCTCGCGAACAATCTCCTCCTCCGCGGTGAATCTTCTGACCAACCACGGGTAGAGTTCTGATAAAAGTTGGTCGTCCCTATCTGCAACCGCTTGGGCCAAACAGGTGGTCAGAATGCAGGTCATTCTAGCGAGACATAACCTTGGGGGGTCCAAGCCGAACCACTTACAAAAGTCGTCCTCGAACCGCTCTATAATTTCATCCAGACCTGCGCCCGACGCTGGCAACTCCCTATGCTCAAAGCCACTCAAACCAAAGACAATTTTGCCAAATCGGTATGAGCTACTAACGTTGAGGGCTCGATCCTCTATGCTCCAATCACCAGGGCCAGGACTTGGGGCGATAAGAAGCGCCAAGTCAACGGCTGCTAGAAATCCGAAGGCGAGGTCGATTTCAGAAGAGAACCGCCGGCGCAGCGCTCTTCTAAAGAATTCCCATGGCCCATGATAAATTTCGTCTTCCTCTGTAAGAATGAACTTGGATGGAGGAGGAACGCCGGATCTCGCAAGATGTTCAGAGACGAACGCTCCAGACTCGATTAGGCTAAGCCCAGACAAATTATACTTGCTCGGACCACCAACCTGATTTCCAAAGAATAAATCAGTTGGAGTCGGTTGGAGCATTACAGCGTATCCTGGGTGCCCAAAATCAAGTGGGCTACCAGTTTTGAGGTCGTCATCAATGGTGAATAGCAGACCAACATCGGGCTCTCCTGGGACTGTGTTATAAGCCTTTACGTCAGTGGAGCGAAACGGCTTGTGGCCGAAATTTGCCTTTGATATCGAATCGTTCTGCCTCAAAGAACGGGCGCTCACTGGCGGCATACCAAGCAATGGCCCCGCTATCTGTCGACTATAGAGCTTTGCCTCTCGTGCACCGTTGCGGTATAGTTCGAGATTTCGAAGATAGTGCATTCCTAGTGCTGGAAGCGAGAGCGCCTGCCAGTAGTGAACGCGCTCATGAAGAAGGGTATATTTCAGATCCTCTGAAAGGATCGCCGGCAGGTTTCTCATTGGAACGGGGTCGGCAAGGCTTGGCCACGCATGCATGGCTATCGAATCAGCCCACCTACTCACCACCTGCTGTTGGTCCTGCTCGGCTGCTGTCAAGCCCTCCGTCGGAAACCCCTCCGTGCGGAGGAGCTTAACAAGCAGAGTAGACAAACTAATTGAACCCTCAATCGCCACCGCTACAGAGCTCCTTGAGTCCCATTCGGACTGCAATAGCTGCGAGCGGTAGAGCGGGTACGCCGAAAAGCGTAACTCCCTGAATTAGCGCCGACGACAACAGCATGGTCATCTCTGCCGTGTCCTGCCCCACATCTTTGTTCCTGTCGTAACACTGGCATATGACGCTTCTGGATCGTAGCAGTATTTCTGAGAAGATCTCCTTGCCGCGCGCAACTCGTCCTGCCTTTGAATAGGCCGTTCGATCGTCCTGTGAAATAAGGAGTTCGTAGAGCTCTTCTAGGCTGACTGCCTGTAGTCGAGCGGCCTCGTAACCTAGCGGATTTTCGTTCATTCTGATTCCCAATCTCGACTGTGCGCACTTGCAGAGGTCATAGCAGTCGCGACCCGGTCACAGCAACATGCGAGACCAAGCAATAGGAGCGCGCTGGCGACGCCAGGCCCACCGCTGTGGCGGCACCTCATTGTCGACCGAGACGGGGGGCGATAGTGCGCACCGGCGGGGCCAGCACTGCCGCCCAAATCAGGCCTGCGAGCAGGCCTCGCAAGGCGAGGCACTTCTATAGCCTGCGCCCAGTGAGGCCACGATAGCAACCGAATTTGTCGGAGAACCTGTACCCACGCCAACTGCGGGATGCCGCACGGTCCACCCGAGAGCCTTAATCGTCCATGCGAACCGCTGGCCATCAGTAGGCAACGTGTCCATCTCCGGCGTCGTGGGGCAGACGGCGACGATAGCGGCCCCTCGGTGTCCTCGCGTCTCGAGCGGGAACCGCGGTCCGGCACGGTCGCTCTGTTGCCGGTCAAGTGAGGCGTGGGAGTGAGACTTCACGGATGCCAAGCGTGCTCACCACCGCCGGGTCCAGCGCGCCGAGATCGAGCGTGAGGGATACGCCGGTGTCGGTAGTAGAGGCGTGCAACGCGCAGTCGGCAGTGGTGAGGTGGGTCCGCTGACACGGTGCTGAAGTCAATCTCCGGGTGGCTGATCTCCGGGGTCTTCGTGCACAACGACCCCCAGTGCCCGCTCGGTGGAACGATCGAGTCGACGAAGAACCACGGAATGCACGCCGTCGTGGCGGGAACGTCGACGACCCACGTAGTGTCGTAGGTGGCGAGCTCGACTGCGATGGAGGCCGTCGCGTCGGCACTGGCGGTGAGCCGCTGGGGTGTTAGCTTCACCTGCAGGTCACCCTCGAACGACCACCGGATCCGGGCGAACTCGGTCTCGGCGACGTCGAGGTCGAGGGAGCCCTCTGCGACGACGTGCACATTGAGGGCGGCCGATACGGCGCCGTTCGCGGCACGGCTGAATGTGCCATCGGCGCTGCCTTCGAAGACCTTATCGTCGTCGTGGCTCACAACGACGTGCCCACTGAAGCCGATTGCGTCACCGGGTGCGGTCGCGCCCGATGGCATGGGGACGGTCTGCCAAATCGGACCGCTGCTGGCCACGAATTGGCCCACTGCCCTGATGCGGAACCGCCCCAATGACACGTTGAGCACGTTGTTACCGTAAAGGAAGGCGCTCGGCTGTGGCTCTCCGCCGACCATCAAGCCGCCCAGCCTGATCTCAGCGCCGAACAGCGTCGTCCGGAACCCGCCAAGCATCGTCGGTCCGGCGGGCACCGTGTACTCCCCGCTGGTCGGGTCGCGGAGGAGATCGGCAACGAAGAACGGCCCGTGGACCCCTCCTGAGGGTTTCACCGCGTACTCCGGTCGAGCGAGGATCGATGTCTGGTAGAGCGTATCTGCGTGGTCAAACTGCTCGGCCACCGCGTCGCGCTCAGCCTTGGTGCGCAGCCGTCGCTCGGTGTGCGGCGCAACGCGCAGCTCGTCGCGCAGAAGGTCGGCCTTCGAGGGTCCGTCGGGTATCGAGTTGACCAGCGCAGCGGGAAGGTCGTGAGCAGTCCATTGTCGGTCCCTCGAGCGCACGAGCAATCGGTAGGTTCCAGCGTCGGCGACGACCTTATACATCGCCCCCGCGGTTGGCAGCGATACTGCGAACCGCCCGTCGCCCGTCTGGACCCGGTACCCGACTACGGTCTCCACCGTGTCGGACGGTGCCGCAGGCGGGCGGGGCCGGAAGCGGTCCACGCCGTGCAGGACGCCAGCGAAGTGCTCGCCGTCGAACGTGCGCACATCGCGCGTCCTGTCGGCCCGGCGCGGCGTGGGCCCCCACGTCGCCAGCGCGCCGGTCCGGATCGACGCCTCCAGGGAGGCCGGGTCGATCCTGTGGTCCAGCAGCGTGTCGACCTTCTGGTAGCGCACGTCGAACTGCTCGATGAGCGCGTCGACGATCACCCGCGTAGTGTCGGCGATGGCGCGCTCGCCGGCGTCCGTTGCCGGATCGATCGTGCGCAGTCGTTGTTCGAGTATGCCGAACGCGTCGGTCAGCGCCTGGCGCGCTCTTGGTGAGCGATGCTCGGGCACCAGTCGGGCGATCTCGCGAGTGCGGTCGGCGGCGGCCAGGAGCTGCGGACGGGCAGCGGGCACGGAAGCGCCGGGACGGGGCCGCTCCGGGCGGGCAACGATGCGGTCGACGAGTTCGGCGGCCACCTCCTCCGGTGGTGCTGACAAGGCACTGTCGGCGATCGTCGCGTCGTTGCGGCCGCTCATCGCCTCGCCGATGATCGTCCGCAACACAGTCTGAAGCGCCCGTCCCGCCCGGACCACCGGGGCGGCGCGGCTTCGAGAACGCGGCATCGACGCGTCCGGCGAGCTCGCTGATGCCGAAGCCAACGAGCACTGCGTTTCTGGCGCGGACGTCGCCGGCCGGGATTGCCAGTAGCGCGTCGGCGATCGCGGCGGCGGAGTCGTCGACGTTGCGCTTCCTATCGCGCAGCAGCCCGTCGAGGGCCGCCGTACGGGCCCGTGCTGCCGGACCAACTAATGCGGCCGCCTTCCTGCCGACCGCTGTCATGTCGGGCTCGAGCGAGCGGGCGTCGACGATCCCTGGCCAGCGCACGAGCTCGCTGTCCACTAGCACCGGCCGCTGATTGACGGGCGCAATGCGAGGGGGTGACCCCGCTGTCCGGTTTGCGGCAAGCCCACGAGGGCGGCGCCGCTTGTTCTCGAAGAACAGGACCAGCTCGTCGAGCAGCTCGTCGGGCGCCAGGAGGTAGAGCGAACCGCTGAAAGTGAACCCGCCGAGCACGATGTCGTGCTGCACACGCCGGGTGTCGGGCGGGATCATGCGGATCAGCGCGGCCGGATCCCGGGAGACCTCGCCGATCAGGTCCGACCCGGCGGCGAGCGTCGACTTGGCCTTCTGCAGGACGTCGATGAGGCCGTTGATCAGGTCAGCGACGTTGATCTCCACGGTAATCGGCGCTGCGCGGCCCGCTCCGCTCAGGAACGGCAACTGCACCTCGAACACCACCTGGAGCCGGGCGAAGAACACGCCGAAGAGGGGCGACCCGGCAGGGATGACGTGCGTGAACCCGCCTGCGGCGAGCGCAGCCAGCTCCAGCAGGGCTTGCAACGAGAACGACGGCAGTGGCCGCTGGAAAGTGAGGTCAAAGAAGGCCAGCCCGGGCAGGTTGACCGAGACACCGATCTCGTCCGCATAGAGGTCGCCCATGATGAACGGTGGGACAATCCAATACGGCGGGTTCGCGGTGAGGAACGGCGGCACGGCCGCGAGCGGGTTGAGCATCACGCCGAGGAAGGAGTCAAAGAAGATCAGCGTGCCGTGCTGCACGGTGAACCTAGCGAAGAACGATCCGCGGTCCCAGCTGCGCACGTCGAGGTATGCCTCCGCTGACGGCAGGTCGCGCGGGTTGGGGCCGCCGAGCACGAGGCCACCGTCGCCGCTGAAGCCGGGCCACAACAGAAAGTAGGTCGGGCTGAACGCGAGCTCGCGCACGTAGGCCGTGAGGAACCGTGTCTCGCCGGCGCCTATCACCGCTTGCAGCCCCAACTCGTCGACCGCTCGACTCCCTGCGTGACGCACCGGCGGCACGAACGAGAGGATGCCTTCGGGGAGCGGCGCGGGCGGTGCGCTGACCGTTGCACCGAGCTGGATGTCGGCATCAACCGCTGGCAGCAGGACGCCAGAGCCGCCGAGCGTCATGTCGAGGGTCTCACTCGGGACGACGTTGGCGTCGAGCGCGAAGGCGAGCTCGTTGCGCCCCCAGGCGTAGGCGAGAATGAACGATCGGAAGAAGACTGCGACGTTGACGTCGCCCGGCAGCGGCACGGTGAGCAGCGGCCCGTTGGCATCACCGCCTTTACGCTCGACTGTCACGTAGATCTTGTCGATCTCGGCACCGAGCCCGAGCTGCAGCTCGCTAAGCGGTGTGAGCACCTCCATGAACCTGGGCAACTGCACCAACCTCACCTGCCCATCGACCTTCGGGCCGGTCGGCGTGACGCCCAGACTGAGGTTGCTGATCTCGAAGGCGAGGACGCCCTGCGATCCCAGCTCGGCGGCGACGTCGGTGAGCAACTGCTCGATCCGCACGAGTTCCGCGCGTGCGCCTCCGTCGAGGCCGTACGCCGCCGCGATAGCCGATGCATCTGCACCTCCCAGAAGCGCGGTCGGGTCCGGGATCGGCGCCGTGATTAAGATCGGGTCCGTCATCCCTGCGGTGACGGCGATCTCGAAGTCGTCTTGGTCGGCGCTAATCGACAGGGTCATGTCGAACGTTTCGCCGAGCACCGTCGTGTCGAGCGAACCGCTGAGCTTGAACGACGGCGGGTTGGTCAGCGTGGCCGAGAGGCGCAGCTCGCCAGGCGACACTTCGAAGAAGTCGCCCGGGATGCCGAGGCCCGGCAGCGGCGTCGCTCCGGTCATCTGGGTGGCGTCAGGATTCACCACCTTGCCCAGCGCCTCGAGGAGCCGGAACGATGGCGAGTCGCTGGCGCGGAACGCGAGCTCGATCGACGGCGCGACGGTCGCTCCGTCGAGCTCGACGTCGAGCGCGAAGGAGCCTTCCGTCGGCATCGCGCTGCCGAGCGGCTGGAGCAGCTCGGTCAGCCCGGCTGGCAGGCCGAGGTCGGCGGCCGTGCGAGTGAGGTAGTCATCCATCGCCGGGGCGGAAACGTGGCCGGCGAGCGAGAACCTGCTCCGCCGGGCGCCGTCGACGGCGGCTACGGCAATTGACGTCAGGCCGAGCGTGACGACGGGCGCGCCCGTTCGCTGGCCGGGAAGCGTTAGGTCGATCGCGACTGGGTCCGTGAGCGCGAACAAGATCTGCGGGTTGCCGGCATCGAGCGTCGTCGCAAGGGTCGCCCGCACCCGGCCGGTCGCATCCCCCATGCGCACGTCTAGCACGCCTGGTAGCGTCGGTAGCATCGGCAAGCGGACGATCATCGAGATCGACGCCGACCCCGACAGGGGCGCACTGGCCGAGGTGGCAGTGAATGCGGCGGCACTCGGGTAGACGATCTCGACGTTCAGGTCTGCCTGCTCGATCTGTGGGCGAAACCCTGTGGGCACGAAGCTGACGAGGCTCTCAAGGTCATCGATTCCGGCCGACAGACGAACGATGACGCGCCTCGCCCCGGTGGCGTCCTCGTCCCAGGAGAGGACAAAGTGTGCGTGGCCGCCAGCTGGCTCAGGGACGCCGGCAGGCAGGTCGAGCCGCCCGCGCAAATCGTCCCACGCGATCGATCCCTCGAGCTGGACGCGGCGTTCGATTGTCGCACCGGCACGCTTGTCGGAGACGACGAGCTCGATCGCGTCCAGCGTGCCGAGCGGGCCGAGCGGGACGTCATTCAGCTCGACGCGCAACTCGTCGAGTCCGGGGCTGTGCCGCACCGCGATTGCGACCTGGGCAGCGCTGATCTGCAGTGGCGCGAGACCGAGCTCGATTCCCTCGACGACACCGCTCACAGCTATCGCGTCGGGTCCGCCGAACGTCCCGTCGAGCGCGAACCCGGCCACGTCGAGGCCGCCATCGCCGATCTCGATGCGCAGTGGCCCGCTGTTGCCGATGTGCAGCGTCGTCTCGTAGCCGGCACCAATCTGGCGCAGCCCGAAGCTTAGTTCGAGCAGCGCGTCGATGAGCGGCACGCGGACGAGTCCCGCGACGAGGAAGTGCGTCACCGCTGAGTCGAGCAGCGAGACCTCGACGGCGCCGATCCCGATCTGCCATGCGCCATCGAACAACTGCCCGTTCAACGGGTTGCCAGCATCGAGCACGCCGTCGGTGTTGGACACGTCGAAATACCGCCCGACCGTCCCGGTGACGCCACTGTTGCCGATGGCCAGATCGCGGATGTCGACGCGGATGCCGTCGAAACTCCCGAAGCGGGCTTGAGGCAGGAGCCGCAGGCTGCCCGATCTGGCGTACACCCCTCGGAACCCTGCATCGAGGTTGAGGGCGCGGATCGGGGGCGGCGACGATTCACCGGAGACGTCGATCTGCACCCCGGCCAGCTCGACGACGATCCCGGTTCCGACGATCTCGCACGGCGATAAGGTCAGCTCGGGATCTCCGAGCAGGGCAATGCGCCAGTCGGGATGCAAGCGCAACGATCCCGTCCAGGACAGTTCTGCCCGAGCTGACCCGTCGAGCGGGCGGAGTACGGCCGGGTCGAAGCGGACCGCTAATCGCAGGTCGTGAAGCTCGCTGTAGGGGGCATGTGGCCTAGGCTCACTGACTTCCAGCACCGCCCCATCGCCAAACTCGGCGACCAACTCGAAGCCGCTCAGCTGTGGGGTCACCATCCGGGCCTGGCGCCCGCTACCGGCGCCGAGGAGCAGTTGCACGACCCGTCCCGCGGCCCGGTCGACGATCCGGTAGCCGTGGACCATCGGGCCGTTCAGTTCGAGGTCGGCCAGCAGGCCATGTACGTCGGCGGGCACGGCGATGTCGGTGAAAGCCGAGGCGAGGTCGAGGGCGACGACCGACAAGGGGACCGGGATGGTGGCGCTCATGGTGCGTCCGTCGGCTGGCAGCACGTCAGGAACCGTTGGTAGACGAGCTGCAGGTCCGAGACCGTGTCCGGAAAGTCGGGGATCGACGGCACGGCCAAGTTGCTGAGCAAGAACCAGATGTACTGCAACGTGCCGTGAGACCCGGGGACCAAAACCACAGGCTGCTCCACCGGTGTCGGATCCAAGCGGCTGAGATTGCGCTCCTGCCACTCGCCATCGGGATCCGGGCTGAGGATCTTGCTGTAGTACGCCGCGCCCCAAACCGGCTGGCCCAGCACATCCGCCATCTCCTGGCAGAACGGCGGGTCCGGAGCGTCGTCGTCGAACGCTGTCCGGCAACCGACGATGTATACCCCTCGTGCGTCGGTGAAAGTCCGCCGCAACCGCTCCTTGGCCTCCTGCGGCAACAGCCGTAGGTTGGAGATCCGCATCTGGTTCGTCCTGAAGGTGGCTGCGTCGTCCTCCCCGATCGGCAGAGCGAAATTGTCGGTACTAAAGTCGAACGGCCGAGGGTCGTAGAGCGCGCTGAGCGTGTCGTACACGTTCGGGTCGTGGACCGGGATGCCCGGCGGGAAATTTTCGAGGGTCAGGCCGCCCGGCCAGGCGTGACTGAAGCTAAAGAAGTGACGGATCTTGTACTCGAGGTCGTCGCGGAAGATGCCGCAGTAGCGCAGCCACTCGACGGCGTTGGACACCTCGCGGACCTCGGTGCGGACCAGCGGATCGATCGCCTCTAGATATCGCTTGATCGAATCGGCGACATGGTTGAGCGGCAGCTGCTTGTCGGCCGGCACCCCGGGGTGTTCGCTGGCGATCAGAATCACGTTGCGGTACACGTTCTGCGGCGTCGGTGGAATGGCGTCGTACGGCGCGATCGCCGGCAACAGCAACGGCCGCTCGGGATCGGCAGGCTTCCGGCGACGTGCACGTGGGTGGCCTCCGCAGCGGCGATTGACACTGGCAGCGCCCCCGACTTCCTTGTCGAAGCTGCCACCCTTCAACGACTCGATGCTGCCGTTCAGGCGGTGCTCGTACCTCCAGAGCATCAGACCACCTTTCTCGATGAATACCTCGATGTCACCCAGCGCGCTGACCCCGTTGAGGGCGATGAGCTGCTCGAGCAGATCACGGCCGGCATCGAAGAGCAGCATGATCAACGTCGCCGGCGCAGCGGGAAAGTGAACAGGTTTTAGGTCGAGCGCACGCCCGAACTGGTGGTTACTCGTCGGCGAGCTTTTGGGCACCGACGCGTTGCGCTCCGGGTTGCGCCAGCTGCTCCTCACACGGAGGTCGTACGAGAGGACAGTCTCCGGGATCGACCCAGGGTCATCGCGTCGGGCTGCGGCGAGCAGGCCGGCGTACTGGCGACGCATGAACTCGGCGACGTGGAATAGTTCGCTGCCGTGTAGCAGGACGCTCTCCGGCGAGTTTGTGTAGTTGTTGTCGTCCGTGAATTCTTCAACTCCGAAGTGCTCGGCAAAGTCCGGTTGGCGGGCCAGCTCGAAGTTCGCGATGTGGCACAAGCAGGTCATGGAAGACGTACTCCTGGCGGATGATGTCGCGGGTGTCCTGGGTAATCGTGGTCATCAACGGCTGCGGGTCGTTGGGTAACTCCACAATGATCCGGTAGGTCAGCGGCACGCCCGGATCCCGCTTCCCGGACGAGGTCCCGCGCGGTGGGAGCGCTGTCTTGGCGACGAACTCGTGGTCGCCGTTGATCGTGACGGTGATCGGGTTCGTCGCCACCGTGCGGTACATCGGCTCAGTGATGTCCTCGATGGTCAGGACACCGGCGGTCCCAAGGTTCCCGACGCCGATCGTCACTGCGTCAGTGGATAGGAACGAGAGGTAATCCGTCGGCAGCGGGTCGGGAGGGTTGTGCATCGTCGCCCCGCGCCAGCCGCCGCGTAACCGCAGGAATGGGCGACCGGCGGGAACCGGGTTCGGACCGGCGACATCTAGCGGTCGGTCGAAGTCGGCGCTCAGCAACAGCGGGTTCCGTGCTCCACCGCTCCCGGCCCACAGGCCGGCACGCTCGAACCGTTCGAAGACTGCCAACGGGTCCAGGTAGCAGTCGTGCTCGTCCTGCAACGTCACCTCGAAATGGGGTCCCGCCATGCGGCCGAGCCTTTGGCCGCCGACGACTCGATCGGATGATCCGAGGGCTCCCAGGGCGATCGGACCGTAGGTGGCGAGTGTCGGGTACGGCACACCGATCAGATCGCGCAGCTGCAGCGCCAGAGCGGCGTCCAGCCGAATCGCGACATGCTGATCCGTGGTCAGCTGGGGGAACCCGGACCAGATGGCCACCAACTCGCGCAGTTCGTCGCCGAGACCATCCGGCGCGTCGAGCGTATAGCGCTGGGCAACTCGGTCCCCTGCGAAAGGGGTGGGGTCCACGGTCAGCCGACGGTTGAGCGTCTCCGCATGGGCCCGCTGGTCGGCGACGTCAGCCCCGGCCGGCAGTCCGAGCGGCGCGTAGGCCTGGAACGAGACCGGCGTCGCGATGGGCATTGGTCGCGGCGCGGCCTGAGGGAGCTGCTGACGGATGATGTCGCGGGCCGCCCTCGCGCCCGAACGCAACGCGCCCTCCATGTAGCCGAAGAACCCCACACATGCCTGCTCTCCGGCAAAGTGGAGCCTGGCGAGGTACGGCTCGCTGAGGTTCCTGGCAATCGTCGTCACCTCTCCCGGCGCCGGTACCGACACCCCGGTCATGATCCACGGCGTGTTCGGCCAATCGACCAGCCATGCGTCGCCGGACCCTGGACCGGGCGGGTACAGCTCGGAGATCCGCTCCCGGTACTTGTCGGCGCTGTCGAGCACGTAGCTGCCGGCGGAGTAGGCGGCCAAACTAAATCCCGCCTGCGTCTTATCCTGCTGGTCAGTTGCCTCCCAGACACTGCCCAACCGGTCCCACTTCGCGCTAGGTGCGAGGTGGTCCGCTGCCCAGAACGCGGTCGGGTAGCGCGTCAGATACTTCACCGCCGGACCGTGGGAAATCGCGTACTTCACCGAATCGAATGGCGGGTTGACAGCGATATGGCCCCACATCGACGGCGGCACGGCGAGCACTGCGTAGTCGTAGTCGGTGGTCGCTCCGCCGGCGGTGACCTGCACGCCATCGTTCAGCATGGTAATCGACGTGACCGGCGTCCTCAGATTGAGGCCGCTGCCGATGGCATCGGCCAGCCGGTCGGCGAGCGCCTGATTACCGCGCGCGCAGCGGTGGGTCTCGGTCAGCTCCCAGTAGCCGCGACGGCCCTTTTCGGTGTTACCCATCCGGCCAGCCCTGATAAGCGTGAGCAGACCGAGGTAGCTCTGGTCCTTCATAGGTGCACCGTTGTCGTTGTCGATCAGCAGCTCCAAGGCGAGTCGTGCGGGCGTGTCTGCGGCGGCAAGCGCATGGATCTCGGCCTCGACCGTGCGTCGATCCAGGTCTGCGGCATCTTGGGACAACCACGGTTCGAACGGGTTGATCTTGTTTGCC